>CACZBF010000001.1 GCA_902779355.1 uncultured Lachnospiraceae bacterium
GCAGAGCATAGCACTATCGTATGAAAGAGTAAAATCTACGAGTGCAGGGGTAAATTCCCCTCACCAAAGGGTGAGTGGAATTTAAAATTTCATTTTTCGTTTTTGTATTTTTCATCGATTTTGTCCAAATATAAGGCATTTTTGTGTTATAATTCTTTTGAAGAGCAGCGCTCGCTCGAAATTGCTTCGCAATTCCTCGCGTCGTGCTGTCGCACTATAAAAGAAAAAAGACACACCGTATGGCAAATAAATTTGCCTCCGGTGTGTCTTCTTTCTTTTGCACTGCTCTTTTATGGTCGATCAGTTGGTGATCGTAAGCTCCGTCTCTTTGTCGAAGACATGAATCTTCTGCGGATCGAATGCCATCTTCACATGATCGCCCATGCGAGCAGCCGTGCGGCTGTCAACCTTTGCGGTCATGTTTGCGCCAGCGATGGAGAAGTACAGCAGCACTTCCGCACCGAGAAGCTCGTATCCGGTCACGTCTGCCTCGATCAGGCTGTCGCGATAGGTCTCGATGTCATGCTGGGAATCGCTGATGTCTTCCGGTCTCACACCGAGGATCACGGTCTTGCCGTCATAGCCGCCGTCGATCAGCTTCTTTGCCTTCAGCTGCGGAAGGACAACCGAAAACTCACCAAAGGTCAGGGTCACTTTCTCGCCTTCTGCTTTGACGACAGCGTCAACGAAGTTCATCTGCGGGGAGCCGATGAATCCTGCTACGAACAGGTTGTCCGGCTCATTGTACAGCTTCATCGGGGAATCTACCTGCTGGATGATACCATCCTTCAGAACGACAATCCTGGTACCAAGCGTCATAGCCTCGGTCTGATCATGTGTTACGTAGATGATCGTAGCACCAAGTCTCTGATGAAGGCCTGCGATCTCGGAACGCATCTGCACACGAAGTTTTGCATCCAGGTTGGACAGCGGCTCGTCCATCAGGAAGACCTTCGGGTTACGCACGATGGCACGTCCCATAGCCACACGCTGTCTCTGTCCACCGGAAAGAGCCTTCGGCTTCCGGTCAAGGAGTTTCTCCAGATCCAGGATCTTTGCTGCTTCATGCACCTTCTGATCGATCTCTGCCTTCGGCACCTTGCGGAGCTTCAGCCCGAATGCCATGTTGTCATACACGGTCATATGCGGATACAGAGCGTAGTTCTGGAATACCATTGCGATATCGCGATCCTTCGGCTCAACATCGTTCATGATCTTGCCGTCGATGGAGAACTCGCCGTCGGAAATCTCTTCCAGACCTGCGATCATACGGAGCGTCGTGGACTTACCGCAGCCGGACGGTCCTACGAAGATGATGAACTCCTTGTCTTCCACTTCGAGGTTGAAGTCCTTCACTGCCTCAAAGCCGTTGGGATACTTCTTGCATACATTTTTTAACTTTAAACTTGCCATGTTTCTCTCCCTCCTATATTTGAAATTGGCAATTTTTTTCCGTCTTTTACATCTTATCTGTTCCGACCTTCTTTTTCCATAGATGAAACTTCCAAAGTTTTCTGTCAGAGTTGTGCGTTTTGTCGAAAAAAAACGCGAAAAAAAGCCGTTCCGTCAATCTGACGAAACGACTCCGATTTCGTTGTGCGATATGCCAAGTTTCCTAATTTTGCCCTGTAGAACCGAATCCGCCGCGGTCCGTATCGCTTAAGTGTTCCCTTTCCTCGAACTGCAGAGTCGGCTGGTTTTTCATGATCCGAAACTGACAGATCCGGTCGTTCACATGGATCACCGTGTCCCTCGTCGCATAGACCGGCATCCTCCAGATGTCGTTGTCGCCGGAGTAAGAATGGTCGATCACGCCCATGGAATTGGTCTGCAGAATTCCCCAGGTCTTGAACGTAGAGCTCCTCGGCACCAGGTGTGCTTCATATCCTTCCGGGATCATCATGGAAATGCCAAGGCTGATCAGCGCAAAGTCTCCCGCTTTCAGTTCCACTTCTTCTGCCGCGCGCAGATCCACCCAGTCGGATTTTCCGTCAATGTAACGAAGTTTTTCAATGGCATCCGTATGATATTTGATCGCGATCGTCTGTTGTTCCATCGTAACTCTCCTTATTTGTCTCTCCACTTCAGTTTGCTGTTCTCGCTCCGCCGGTCGCGGATCATCAGTTCTTTCACCGCATCTCCCGCGTTCTTCCCGGAAAACAGCACGTCATTTACCGCACTGATGATCGGCATGGGTACGTCTGCCTTTTCCGCAAGCATTTTCGCCGCGCGCGCACAGTTCACGCCTTCTACGACCATCCCGACTTCGTCCAGCGCTTCCTCGACCGTCCTCCCCTTCCCGATCAGCATCCCGGCTTTCCGGTTTCTGGAATGCCGGCTTTCACAGGTGACAATGAGATCCCCGATCCCGGTCAGACCGGAAAGCGTTTCCGGCGCACCGCCGAGCTTCACTGCAAGCCGCGTAATCTCCGCGACACCGCGTGTGATCAGTGCCGCCTTGGTATTGTCCCCGTATCCGAGGCCGTCTGCCATCCCGGCTGCCAGCGCGATCACATTTTTCAACGCGCCCCCGAGCTCCATACCGATGAGGTCGGGACTCGTATAAACCCGCAGATATTCATTCATAAACACATTCTGAACCCGCTCGGCAGTCTCCTGCGCAAGCGCGCCTGCCACCAGCGCCGTCGGGAGTGACTGTGCCACTTCCTCCGCATGGCTCGGTCCGCAAAGGACCGCCACATCACAGTACGGCAGTTCTTCCGCGATCACTTCCGAAAGTCGAAGCAGCGTTTCCTCTTCGATCCCCTTCGCCACACTGACGATGGTCTTTTGGCGCATGCCTTCCTCAGGCAGTCCGAGCGCGCGGACCTTCCGCGCCGTCTTCCGGATCACCGTGGACGGAACCGCTAATACGAGCATTTCATTTTCGCAAACGGTCTCCGAAAGATCCGCCGTTATTTTGATCGAATCCGGAAGCCGCAGCCCGGGTAATTTATCCCCGATCGAACGGGTCGAACGGATCATTTCTACGGTCTCTTCCAGGTGTCCCCAGAGGGTGACCTCATGTCCGTTTTTCTCAAGATGGTTCGCAAGCGCAGCGCCCCAGCTTCCTGCGCCGAGTACTCCGATCTTCATAGTGATGATTTTGTCCTTTCAGTTTTTCTCTACCTTGGGATGCAGGCTGAATTTGTTTTCTTTTCCCGCAACGAGCCGTCCGATATTCTCCCGGTGGCGCACCACGCCGAGCACCATCACAAGTGCTGCGACGATCAGTAGTTCTACGGTCTCCGGCGTCGTCAGGTTCCCGAAGGGATGGATCGTGAGTGCAAAGATGAGGGTCTGGACAAAGAAAGAGGTCACGATCAGGATCGACCCCAAAGAGACATATTTGGTCAGTGCCAATGCAAGGAAAAAAAGCCCCATGGAAATCGGGAGTTCCCACCACGCGAATGCCGCGATGAGGCCGACGGTGCAGGCGATGCCTTTCCCGCCTTTAAACTTCATCGGCAGCGGGAAATTATGTCCGAGGATCGCACCGAACCCTCCATAGAGCATGAACAGATGGATCTGATCCGGATAAGATTGATGGAAGATCAGCCACGAAAGAAAGACCGCAAGCGCCGCTTTCCCGGCATCACCGATCAGCGTGATCAAGCCCGCCTTCACGCCGAGATTGCGGAGCGTGTTGGTCATCCCGATGTTGCCGCTCCCTTTCTTACGGATGTCCACGCCCTTACTTTTTGCATACAAATAACCGGTGGCGAACCACCCCAGAACATAACCGATCGCAAGTGAAACCAGTCTCGGCAGCATAGAACCTCCCCCGCTGTATCAATCAGACTCTTTCCGCTCCCGCGTGATAAAGCGGAGCGATGTGCCGCGGAATCCGAACGCGTCCCGGATCCGATTTTCCAGATATCTGGTATAAGAGAAATGCATGAGTTTCTTATCATTTACAAACACGATAAACGTCGGCGGTTTGACCGATGCCTGTGTCACATAAAAGATCTTCAACCGCTTGCCTTTGTCTGTCGGCGGCTGCTGCATCGCCACGGCCTCCGTCACGATCTCGTTCAGCACGCCGGTCGCAATTCGCATCGAGCTGTTGGCAATGACCATGTCGATCACGTCAAACAGTTTGTTGACACGCTGTCCGCTTTTTGCGGAAATGAACAGGATCTCCGCATAGGACAGAAAGCTTAAAACACGGCGGATCTCCTCTTCCTGCTTCTTCACGGAATGGTTGTCCTTTTCCACCGCATCCCATTTGTTGACCGCAATGATGATACCTTTTCCTCTGTCGTGCGCAACACCTGCGATCTTGGCATCCTGCTCCGTCACGCCTTCCGTCGCATCGATCAGAATGATCACAACGTCCGCACGCTCCACCGCACTCACTGCACGGATGATGCTGTAGCGCTCCAGATCTTCTTTGATCTTGCTCTTCCGCCGGATGCCCGCGGTATCGATAAAGACGTATTCTTTTCCGTTGAAACGCACATCGGTATCGATCGCGTCCCGCGTCGTCCCGGCCACGTCCGAGACGATCGTCCGGTTCTTTCCGGTCAAACGGTTTACAAGCGAACTCTTTCCCACATTCGGCTTTCCGATGATTGCGATCTTCGGGCGGTCATCCTCTTCCTCGTCCTCTGTCTGTTCCGGAAAATGGGAGACGACTTCATCAAGCATTTCACCGAGACCCAGTTTCCCGATGGAAGAGATCGGAAACGGTTCGCCGATGCCGAGCTGGTAAAACTCATACACATCCGGCATGTGTTTTTCGAAATCGTCGACCTTGTTAACCACCAGAACCACCGGTTTTCCGGAGCGGCGCAGCATGTTTGCCACCTTTTCATCCGCATCCACAAGACCCTGACGGACATCCGTCAAAAACAGGATCACGTTTGCCGTTTCGATCGCGATCTCTGCCTGCTCTCTCATCTGCGACAGGATCACGTCGCTGCTCTCCGGCTCGATACCGCCGGTATCCACAAGCGTGAAATCATAGGAAAGCCAGGAAGCATCCGCGTAGATCCGGTCTCTTGTCACGCCCGGCGTATCCTTTACGATCGCGATCCGCTCCCCCGCCAGCACATTGAACAGGGTCGATTTTCCCACATTCGGACGGCCTACGACCGCCACGATCGGTTTCTTTTTCATGGCTCTCCCACCATTGCATCAAGCAAACTCTGACCGCTTGATTTTACAATATCCACCGGTACTTGTAAAGCATCCGAAAGCGCGTCCGTCGTGATGTCATCCAGCAAAACACACTCTCCGGAACGCAGCATATTGATGGGCAGATAAAGCGCATCTCCTAAGTTTTTCCCTTTCAGTTGCGCCAGGATATCCTGCCCCGTGATGAGCCCCGATACCGTGATCCGTTCTCCGAAAAAGTCGTTTCGGATCGGCACCACATGCGCCGTCACCTCCGGAAAAACTTCCGTGCATTTTTGCGCCAACACAGTCAAAAACGGTGCCGCCAGCATCCCCGTCACAAACGTCACTTCCCGCTTGGGACGCGATGTTTTATTTGCGGCAGCATCCTGCCGGTATGCCTGAAGCGCCTCTTCAAATTCCTCCATCAGAAGGCGTAGCATCCCGACGCCGTTTTCAAGCTGCAGATACCCATCATAGCGGTCTTCCTCCGGGAGCTCCATGTCCGCCAAAAGATACCACTCGTCACCCGCATGCACGAAATGGGTGCCGTACTTTTGATAGCATTCCTCCTGCCAGCGGTGGATCGTATCCAGCACGGAGATCGCATCCTCTTTATCAAACGGCTTCAATGGGTAGAGACCTTCCCGATATTTTGTAAGCCCGACCGGCACGACGGAAAGACTCCTCATCTGCGGTATGAACTGTGTGAGATCGCCGATCGACCGCTCCAGCTCCGCGCCGTCATTGATCCCTTTGCAGAGCACGATCTGTCCGTTCATCTCGATCCCGGCCTCCGAAAGCACGTCGATCTTTTTCAACGCATCTCCTGCAAAACGATTGCGCAGCATCTCGCATCGCAGCGTCGGATTCGTCGTATGCACGGAGACATTGATCGGCGCCAAATGATAATGGATGATCCGCTCTATGTCGCGGTCTTTCATGTTCGTCAGCGTCACATAATTCCCCTGCAAAAAGGAGAGGCGGCTGTCGTCGTCCTTGAAATACAGGGTGTCCCGCATCCCTTTCGGCATCTGGTCAATAAAGCAGAAGATACAATGATTCGTACAGGACTTGTAGTCGTCCATCAGCCCGTTTTCAAACACGAGTCCGATGTCCTCGTCATACTCCTTTTCAATCTCCAGCTCCCACTCCTCGCCGTTTGCTTTCTGCACCAAAAGAAGGACGTCTTCGTCATCTGTCAGGTAGTGATAATCAAAGATGTCCTCGATCGTCTGGCCGTTCACGGAAAGCAGGATGTCTCCGCTTTCGATCTCCATCTCTTCTGCAATGCTGCCCGGCACAACACTTTTGATCCGATGGACCGGAGGTTTTTTCTGGTTATTTTTCTTTGTTTCCTGTTGTTTCATAAGAGGTGTTTTCCATCCACAAATACTTCGTATACAAGATCCGCGCTACCGATGCGTCAATCCGGTCTTCTAAAATCGTGCCGTTTTGCACGGCTGCGAGCACGCCCTGATAGGCTTCGGCAAGGTCCTTTGGCATGAGGATCATATCGCATCCCGCTTGGATTGCACGGACTGCTGCCTCCCCGGAAGAATAATAATCCGAGATCGCTTTCATCTGCAGCGAGTCTGTAATGATGATGCCGTCATATCCGAATTCGTCCCGCAAAATCCCGCTCACCATCTTTTCGGAAAGGCAGGCCGGCGTCTCATCGCCGAGGATCTCAGGCAGGCAGATATGGGAGACCATGATAAAGTCCACCCCCGCATCCGCGCCTCTTGCAAACGGGATCAGTTCCCGGGAGCGGATCGTTTCTTCGTCTGCGATCAGGTAGGCTTTTCCGGTATGACTGTCCTCTGCCGTTCCCCCGTGGCCGGGAAAATGTTTGTACGCCGCAAGCACCTGATTGGCATGCAGGCCTTCTACGTATGCGGCCGCACATTGTGCCACCGTCTCAGGGTCGGAGGAAAAGGCCCGTTCTCCGATCACCGTATTCTCCGCATTCACGAGCACATCCGCATCCGGCGCAAAGTCAACGTTGATGCCGAGTTCGGAAAGATAACTCCCGATCGTGTCCGCCGCCTGATAAACCGCCTCTTCCCCGCCGGACGCCACTTCCTGCATGGCAGAAACCTCCGGCACTTGAAATGCCGGGTTTTTCCCAATCTTCCGGACGCGTCCGCCCTCCTCATCCGCCGCGAGGAAAAGCGGCAGACCCTGGGTTTCGAGGGCAAAGGACTGCGTGTTGGAAAGCATTTCCTTCGTCTGTGCAGGGTCAATGAAATTCGCGTCAAAGTAAACAACACCGCCGACAGGATAAGCCTTTAACGCTTCTCTCGTCGCGTCTTGCGCCGTTGTCACCTGGCCTGCGCCGGTCAGGAGCTCTGGCGTCACGAAGAAAAGCTGCGCCACTTTTTCTTCCGTGCTCATCTCTTCCAGATGCTGTTTTGCGAGATCGAGGAATTTCACCTTCGGATCGACGGTCTCCGTTTCCGGCGGAAGTGTCTCGCTTTCCGTCTCGATCACGCGTTCATTTTCCGTCCCGACGGATGCCGTCTCTGTCGACTGCTCTGTCGTCCCTTCAGCCGTTTCCTCCGTCACCGGAGCCGTCTCCCCCGGCGCCTCTGACGGCACCGTATTCTTTTGAAACTTCCCGGAAAAAGCGACGGCAGCGATCACAATGACCGCCGCTGCAATCGAAAGCAAAAGCAGGAGTAAAAGCCTGCCGTGTTTTTTATGTGGATTCATGTTCGCTGTTCCTTTTATCCGTAAAATCCCGCATAGGAAAACGCATTCTGATAGTGGCGGATCTCATCGCCGTCGATCGCGACCACATCAAAACGGCATGGCACGTCCGTCCGTCTGACACGCGTTGTCAAATAATAGAGCGCCACTTTTCCGATCGTTTTCTGTTTCCTGAGGCCTACCGCTTCCTCCGGCAATCCCGCTTTATGATTGGCGCGGTATTTGACCTCCGTAAAAATGAGCGTCCCGTTTTCCTTTGCGATCAGATCGATCTCTCCCATCCTGCAGCGGAAGTTGCGTTCTAAGATCTCATATCCTGCTGCCTCGAGGAACTCTGCAGCAATCTGTTCTTTGTCTTCTCCGAGCCGTCTCTTGTTCATCCCTGCTCTCATGCGCCGAGTTTCGATTTCAGCTTATCCATATCATTGACAAATACCAGGATCTCCGCGACCACTTCGTAGAGCTCCGGCGGGATCATCTCCCCGATCTCCAGCTTACTCAAGGTCTCTGCCAATTCCGAATCCGCATATTGCGGCACATCGTTTTCTTCGGCCACCTCAATGATCCGCTCGGCGATCGCACCTTTTCCGGTTGCAAGGATCTTCGGCGCGCGCTCACCCGGAATATAGGCAAGTGCGACTGCGGTTTTCTCTTTTCCCTTTTTCTGCTCTTCTGCCATTTCTGTCCTTACGCCTTGATATCAAACGAGTACCGGTGGATCATCTGCCCGGCATTCTGTCCCTGCTTCAGGAAATCATTCACCGGGTTCATCTCTTTCGCATCGTTGACTGCCTCGATCTGACAATTGTATCCTTTTTCCTCCAGGCGCTTTGCAAGCTCCGGCGCATGCGCCATCACAAGATCAAACGCCTCATCGCTTTCCATGTAAAACTTCGTGTTCACCGCGCGATTTTTCATCCGTACGGACACATCCGTTGCACCGAGATGCTCCATATCCAGATGCAAAAACGCCGTCAGCTCCGCATCCGGATCCTGCAGATTTTTCTTATTCGTAAACACATACAGATCGCTGTGTGCAGTCTGGTTTTGAAACTGCAGCGGGATCTGCAGGTAGGTATAATTCTGGTTCACCAGATCCATGAACTCGAGATTGTTTTTCAGATCCGCCACAGACTTTGCGAGGTCCGAATCTTTCAGTCCCATCTCCCGCAGCATCGTCTCGGTCTGGCGCATCTGGCGATCCAGATTCTCGTAAAGATCCTTCATCCGGTCTCCGGACAACTGCTCCGGCTTCACCGTCCATTGTTCTTTTGTCATCTCCTGCAAAACATGCAGGTATCCTTTCCCGGAAAGGAGATTCTTTAGCGCCGACTCGTCAGGATTTTTCAGTTCCTGCAATCCGGCGTTCAGCCTCTTTGCAAATTCCTCCGGTGTAAGATCGAAAGAAAGTCCTGCCTTTGCAAGCGTGCCGTTTTGATCGAGCGTTTTCACAGCCCGGGTAAGTTCCTGCATTTCTTCTTTGGAAAGCGTCTCCCGCAGCGTGCCGGCCTGCGCTTCCTTTTGCGCAGCCTCGCCTTCTACGGGAAGCGGTTGCGCCGTCTCTGCATACTGCGTCGCAGCGGTTACGCTTTTCTCTGCGGCTTCTGATGGCGCACCTGCGCCGTCTTTTGCCACCATCTCCATCAGTGCTTTATCTGCCTCTGCTGTCGCCGCAGCTTCTCCCTGCACACTGGCAGTTGTAGCTGCTTCACCGGAAGCGTTTGCGGCCGTCGCCGCCGTCGTCTCGCCTTGTACGGCTGCTGCTTCGCCTTGCGTGCCTGCTGCTGCCGTCTCTCCGCTCGTCGCTGCGGCCGCTGTTTCTCCGGTCGTCTCCGCGGCCTGTGGCATTTCACCGCCGGACAGGATCCGGATCAGTTTCTCATTCAACGCCAACGCATCTTTTGCATCCGTTTCGCTCCCGCCGAGTGTATTCGTGACGCTCTCCAGGATCTCATTCATTTTGTTTAGAATCTGGTAGGAGTCTGTCTTATAATTTTCAAACTGCGCCGCCATCTCGTTGGAGATCGGGAATCCTAACTTCGTCATCTCGATCAGAGTCGACGGCTCGATTCCCGGATTGCTTGAGATCAGACGTGCCATACTGCCAAGCGACTGCTTGTCGATCGACATCTGCTCCTGCATCAGGGTCTGCACCATCTTCATGTGATCCGGCGTTGCAGAAAGTCCGGCCGCATCAAGCGCAGAAAGGATCGTCGGATTGGCAAGTCCGCCTGCGGTATCAAAGGGCTTGATCTCGATCGTCCCGCCCTCGTTGGATTTCACTTCAAAAAACAGGGACTGCCCTTCCTGCAGCGGCACGTTGCCGCCCAGCCTTGCAGAGATCGTCGCCCCGTTACTGAGCTGCAGCTGCACCTGCCCGTTTTTGATCGCGCCGACCGTCCCTTCAAACACCTGCCCTGTCTGCAGACCGGAAAGCCCGCCGGTACGATCCTGAGCGCCGGCCGCCTGCTCTTTTTGCACAGCCGTACTGCCACCCGCCGCATTCGGTGTCATATTCGTGTTGTATCTGCCAAGCGCATCCGAAATCTGCATACCGTTTCCTCTATAAAAAGTTTCCGATAAAGCTTCTCCTGTGGATCGGGGTCGGTCCGTACGTTTTCAGGGCTTCTATATGCGCAGCCGCTCCATACCCTTTGTTTGAGGCAAAGCCGTACTCCGGATACTGCGCATCATATTCCACCATTAACCGGTCTCGATAGACCTTTGCAACGATCGATGCCGCCCCGATGGAAATGCTTTTTGCATCTCCCTTGATGATCGGCACCTGCCGGATCGAAACCTCCGGGATCGTCACTGCATCGTTTAATAATATATCGGGTGTGACGCCGAGGACTTTAATGGCTTGCCGCATGGCTTCGTATGTTGCATTCAAAATATTAATCTCATCGATCCGTGCCGGAGAGGCTTCTCCGATCCCGATCGCGACCGCTTCCGAGCGGATCACACGATCGAGTTCCTCCCGCTTTTCCGCCGACAGTTTTTTGGAGTCATTGATATAAAGAATCTGGCAATCCTTCGGCAGGATTACGGCACCGGCGACTACGGGTCCGGCGAGCGGCCCTCTTCCGACCTCATCGATCCCGCAGATCAAGGCGCAGTCAGCATACTTTCTTTCATATTCCGAAAGCTTATAAATCCGTTCTTTCTCTTTTTCCAGCGCATCGAGCTGTTTTTTCGCACGCGTCACCAGCGTGCATACGCCGCTTCTTTCATCCTCTTCATATTCCGCAATCAAAGAAGGCAGCTCATTGGTAGTCGCTGCCTGAAAGATCGTTCGTATTTCCGAAATGCTCTTTGCCATTTCTTTTCTCCTGTCAGGGTGTCTCCAGCGTGACTCTTCCGATGCGGCCGTTTCTGAAATCATCCAGCAGAAGTTTTGCCGCTCTGTTATAGTCTATCTCATTTCCCTTCTTTTGGCACCCTCTGTTTTCTGCGATCTTCGTCAAAGTCTCCTCCGGCTTTTCCGATTCGACCGCTCCGTATTTTTGATCCAGAATCCCGGGATAGTCTTTTTGCAAAAGCGTGATCAGCTGAAGCGCCAGTTCCTCTGTGTTCAGCACTTCTTCCTTGATCGAGCCGGTCAGTGCAAGGTAGAGCCCGACCGTCTTGTCTTCAAACTTCGGCCAGAGAATCCCCGGCGTGTCTAAAAGCTCAACATGCTTATCAAACCTGATCCATTGCCGCCCCTTGGTGACACCCGGTTTGTTTCCGGTCTTTGCCACGGCCTTTCCTGCGAAAGAATTGATAAACGTCGACTTCCCGATGTTCGGAATACCCGCCACCATCGCGCGGATCGGACGATTTAAGATCCCGCGCTTCCTGTCGCGCTCGATCTTCTCCTGACAGGCGGTGTCGATCGCCGCGCGCACCTGTTTCAGGCTGTGATTGGCGCGTGCATCCGTTGATGCGACAGCCATCCCCTGCTCTTCAAACCATGTCTTCCAGCGCTCCGTCGCGGCCGGATCTGCGAGGTCTGCCTTGTTGAGCAAAATCATGCGGGCCTTCTGTTTTCCCAATTCCGATATGTCCGGATTACGGCTGGAGCGCGGAATGCGTGCATCCACGATCTCGATGATCAGATCGACCAACTTCAGATCGTTCTGCATCTCCCGTTTCGCCTTTGTCATGTGCCCCGGATACCATTGGACTTCCATGTGTGCCTCCGTATCAACGGATGTCAAAAGTCACATGTCGCGAAGCGACATTGTGACCTTTGCGTGAGAAGGCGCATTGACGTGCTAGCACGTCATGGCGCCTTGCCACGCAAAGTGCACATGCGATTTCATCGCATGGCACTTTTGACATCCATCTCATATAACCCCCATGCGGGTCCTGGGTTTCACGATCGCCCAGGCTTTCCCTATGATATAGCTCTTGCTGATATTTCCGATATTCGGGTAGCGGCTGTCCTCACTGCTGTCCAAGTTGTCGCCCAGCACGAAGAATTCATCCGTTCCCAGAGTAATCTCTTCCTCTGCGATCCCCGGATCTGTGACTGCTTCATATTCCAGATCGCCCTTATACTCTTCACCGTTGACGAGGATTCTGCCGTCCACGATCTTTACCGTATCACCCGGCACGCCGATCACGCGTTTCACATAGTAATGTGATTTTTCATTTCCGTTTGGTAAAAAGACAATGATGTCATCTTTGCGCGGATCCATGAGTTTATACACAAACCGGTCCACCAGGATCTCATCCGTTCCGCACAGCGTCGGCTCCATAGAGCGCCCGATCACGCTTGTCCGCAATCCCACAAAGTAGACCAAGACGAACGCGAGCACCAAAACGATCGCAATCTCGATCGCCCATGTCAGCACTTCGCGTACAATGCCAAAATTGATCTTCTTCTTTTCATGGCTGCGGTTAAAATTCAGCCCCGATTTCCTGCGCCTCATGCACTCTTACTCCGCTTCCGTTCCGGCCAGTCTCCGCCGGTTCATTCTTTATCGTTCAAAAAAATGCGCTAACGGACCAAAAGATCCATCGCGCATTTTTTGACTCTTCCGTCTTCGTGACGTTATCTTACTACCTCTTTGACCTTCGCACGTTTTCCGACGCGACCTCTTAAGTAGTTCAGTTTTGCCCGGCGTACCTTACCCTTACGCACAACCTCGATCTTGCTGACATGCGGGGAATGCAGCGGCCAGGTCTTCTCTACGCCGACACCGTTGGAGAACTTACGAACGGTGAAGGTCTCACGGTTGCTGCCGCCCTGTCTCTTCAGGACCGTTCCTTCGAAAACCTGAATTCTCTCGCGGTTTCCTTCCTTGATCACGGCGTGTACCTTTACGGTATCACCCACGTGGAACTCCGGAATCTCCTGCTTCAGTTCTGCATCTTCGATGCTTTTGATGATTTCATTTGCGTTCATTTTACTGCTCCTTCTTTTCGAACACCGCAGAAACGCCTTCCCTGCGGCGATTGGTATTCTGGACGTTCATAGAGGATCTTCCTCCAGCGGACCATCGCGTTTATCGCAACGTGAGCATTTTACCACAGTCTGTGCGGGAATGCAAGCACAAAATCCTTCATGCGTTTTGCCATTTCTTCGTTGCAAAGAAATGATCGATCGTTTCCAGAATCTGCTCTCTGGTCATGCTTTTCAGCATATAGCCCTGCGGCTTCAGCGCCATCACGCTGAGCACGCTTTCCTTATCGGATTTTCCGGTCAGAAAAATGATCGGAATATCGCTGGAGCCCGGTTCGCTGCGGATCATTTCCATGACCTGCGGTCCCGTCGTGATCGGCATTTCATAATCCAGCAGGATCAGGTCGGGGGTATGCGTAGCAATATAGGTGATCGCCTGCATGCCGGATCTGGCAAGTGTGACCTGATATCTCCCGGAGAGCCATCCCTGCACGGTTTTGAGATAGGTGAGGTCATCGTCGATCAGCAGGATGTGTTTACCCTTTTTTCGTTCGGCATCCAGTGCACACAAATCTTGCATCTTCGAGATCAGCGCCTTCATGTCAAAAGGCCGCTCAAAGATGTGACCTACAAATTTGTCCGTGATGATGTCCTTCACCTCCGTGATCTCGGAAGGATAGCCGATGATGCAGACGATTTTTTCATCCTCGGAGCAGATATCTTTGAGATAGATGAAAAAATCCGTCGACTCTGCAACAAAATCTCCAGCATAAACCAGATAAATGTCGCTGTCTTTTCTGTGATCGTTCAATGTATCGATCTTGGGTTCGATGACGGTTGCACCGAAATCAGCCTCCTGCAGATTCTTTACAAGCGCATTTGTCAAAAAAGCACTTCCTTTGCTTATGATGGTGATCCTACTCAGCATGATTCTTCTCCTTTAATGATTTTTGAGATGTCCTCGTATCTTATTTCGTCAGCCGCCTTGATCAAGGCGTTGCGCCGTTCCTTCTCTTCAGCGGGGACGCTGTATCCTTTCAGTGCTTCGATCAGATCCACTGCGCTGTCGTAATCGGAGACCGAGATAAACTCGCCGATGGCGGTGTACAGTTCCTTTAGTTCCGACGGATCGATCGCCGGGAGGTCGTCGTCATCCGATGTCTCCTCCGAAACCAGTGGGGAGAGGGCTTCTCCGATTTTTCTATATCTGGAAAGCAACGTGCCAATCTCTGCGCTGAGTTCTTCCGTATCGCCTGCGTTACCGGCGTTTTCAAGGGTCTGTGCCAGCTCTCCGAGATCCGTCGCACCGATGATCCTCGATGAACTTTTCAGCGTGTGGATCTTGATCGTCGCGCCCTTGATATCTCCGGCCTCCCAGAGTTTTTCGGTCTCCTCTGCATGGCTCGCTACTGTGCCGGCATAGATCTTTACCGTTTCCAGATAGGCTTCCGCGCTGCCGCAGTTTTTGATGCCGGTCGCGGCATCGATCTCATCGATCTCTCTGATGAAGTCCGGAATCGCCGGAGCACTCCCGTCACCGCCGGACAATGCCGCTTCTTCTGCCGCGGAATTTGACGATTCGTCCCCAGAGCCCTGCAGGATCTTTTCCTCCGGTAGAAGATCCATCAGCATTGCTTCCAGTTTCTCGGATTCGATGGGCTTGGTGAGGTAGTCGTCAAACCCCTCTGCAAGATATTTCTCTCTTGCACCGGAGATCGCGTTTGCGGTCAGACAGATCACCGGCGTCTCTTTATTGGGACCGTCTGTGCGTGCCCTCAACTCGTGGAGTGTCTCGATGCCGTCCTTATCGGGCATCATGTGGTCGAGGAAAATGATATCATATTTTTTTTCGAATGCAAGGGCAAGCCCCTCATTGGCGCTACCGGCCGTATCGATTTTGATCTCTGTCTGTTTCAGAAGATTTGTGAACACCACGAGGTTCATCGGCGTATCATCAACCACCAGGATCTCACCCTCAGGTGCACGGAATTTTTCATGATATTTCTGCCGGTTCAGCAGAGAAGCCTTGTAGGCAGCCTCATAATCCCCCAGCTCTTCCCAATTGACCACGGTCTGTTTCAGAACAAAGGAGAACTTCGAACCTACCCCGTATTCACTCTCCACCTCCAGTTCTGATCCCATCATCTCAAGCAACCGTTTCGTGATGCTCATTCCAAGGCCGGTGCCTTCGACATTCCGGTTGCGCTTCTCCTCGATCCGATCGAACTCCGAGAAGAGCTTCTTCATATCCTCCTTCTTAATGCCGATCCCGGTATCCTTTACGGCGACATCAAGCAAAATGCTGTCCTCTTCATCGGGTATCTTCTCGTAATCGATGCATAACGTGACGATGCCCTTTTCCGTGTACTTGACCGCATTGGTCAGGATGTTCGTCACGATCTGCTTGATCCGGACTTCATCGCCGTGCAGAAATTTTGGTACCTCCGTGCTGATCTCAAATGCCAATGCAAGCCCTTTGGCATCGGCCTTCGTCCGAATCATATTCACAAGGTCATTGATCACGGAGGAAAGATCGTAATCGACTGGAATGATCTCCATCTTACCAGCCTCGATCTTCGAAAAATCGAGAATGTCATTGACTAGTCCAAGGAGCGTTGACCCGGCCGTCCTTATGCTCTCAGAATAGCCGAGGATGGTTTTGTCATCGCACTCCCGCAGGATCATCTCGTTCATACCGAGCACCGCATTGATCGGCGTACGGATCTCGTGGGACATATTCGACAGGAAGGAAGACTTCGCTTCGCTCGCGGCAAGCGCGCGCTCGGATGCATCGATCAGCCTGTCGCGTTCCGCTTTTTCTTCCGTGATATCCTCGGTCACATACAGTACATGGGTGATATTCCCGTTTTCGTCACGTTTTGATACAATAAATCTTCCGCGCCCCCATGTCTTGTTCTTGTTATCAAAAAATTCTATTGCTATCGTATTCGTATTTTTCATACGCTTATCAAACGTTGAAAAATCAAAGAAATGTCTGCATTCTTCAAGCGCGGACGGGTCAATGATTTCCTCCGCAACTTTACGGAACATCTCCTGAGCATTGGACATCGACGCCATACTTGTGTCATGCACATAGTTGTTATCCCACTTGATCGTGGTCATCGTATCGGATACGATATCGAACTCGTGAACCGTCACATAAATGTTTGCAAGGGAGGAAATGATTTCCATCTGCTTGTTGTTCTTCTGCTCTATCCTCTCCTTTAACGCTTTTGCGTGATTAAGATCAATCAACACAAACACATACAGCATTACACATGTAGCAACAATAAAAATGTCGGTTATGGACAGCCCATATACAAAGAATTGTATAAAAGAACCGACAAAGGGAGCTATCGTAAACAGAAGGAGTGAGATCCTGATGTTCTTGTTGATCTTCTTATAATACTGACATATTACTGTCAGAAGTATTATGAGAACAACCAGTGGGGTGACATAACAGACCATGAAAGCCCACGAGCGATGATACAGGTTCTGTTCGTCGATCACGTAATAGTATCCGCCGAAAATGTTTCCGACTATAAAGATCTCGCTTATAACGACAAGAACATAGATCCATTTCAGGCGTCCGGGAGTCTTTTTTAGTCCGACATCGTTCCTCAGAGTATCCTGAATATAATATGCAAGTCCGCCCATAAGGACCGGCATCATCGCAAAGGTCATGAAATTGCCGACTCGCACCATCCAATAGCCAAGTTCGCTCATATCCCCCCGGTAGATATATGAAAACCTTTCGAATATGAGCAGGATCATCCCCCCGATTTCCAGTATCATAAGTGCAACTTTTCTGCCTTTTCCCAATGAATCAGTCAGAAAGACAAAAAACGTTGTTATGGCACAGACGCTGCTTAGCGAAAGCATGATATCTGTCTGATGTTTTATAAGAAAATCAAGCATGATCCTATCCCCCTTTCGGCGTTATTGTTCCTCGGCATCTAGTATCCCGTATACTAGACCGGAAAGATGATCTGTCTTCAAAAATGTGTCTATATATATTATATAATGCCTATATCCATTACCGCAATTGCGCTCTGTTTTTTGACGATTTCCTGATCGAACCGCCGCTCCCCTCAACCGCCTGGTATCCTTGACATCATGCACACTTCATCCGTCAAAATGTAAAGTATGAAAATATTATTGTAAATTATACTTGACATTTTTCTATTGCGATGTTAAGATCCTTTCAGAAGCTTCTAAGGAGCGTTCGGCACCCCGCCGAAAACTCCGGTCACAAAAAAAGAAACAGTCAAAAGAAAACAATGGTTATGAGAAAGGAAGGTAATCCTCATGTTTGAATGGAAATCAGTTGGTCTTGCAGTCGGTATCATGGTCGGCATCATCCTCGCCATCATTATCGTCAAAGCATTTAATAAGGACGGCAAATTCAAAACCAAATACGACGAAATGCAGTTAAAGATCCGCGGCAGAGCATATATGTTTGCTTTCTGGACCATCGTCATCTATGAAGCGCTGATGTGTGTACTGACCGCTTCAGAAACAATGGTCCTCCCGGTCACCAATTTCGTCCTGCACTTTACGGCCGTGATCGCCGGTGTTCTGGTGCAGGTCACCTACTGCATCTGGAAAGGCGCCTACATCGGTCTCAATACCCATGCCGGAAGATTCTCCGTGTTCTGCATCTTGATCGCCCTGTTAAACATGGCCATCGGCATCATCGCGGTGACACAGGGGGAGATGTTTGTAGACGGCAAGCTGCAGGATCCCTTCATCAATCTTCTGATCACCGGTTTGTTCATCGTCATCGGCGTTGAACTCCTGATCAAGCAGTTCACAGACCGCGCCGCAGCGGAAAAGGAGTGATCTCTATGAAAAACCTCAAGTTGAAATCCGCCCGCGCAGCCATGGATCTGTCCCAGGATGATCTGGCAAAGGCGGCCGGCGTCTCCCGCCAGACCATCAGCGCCATCGAAAAAGGGGACTACAACCCCACCATCAATCTGTGTATCAGCATTTGCAAGATTCTGGGGAAAACACTGGACGACTTATTCTGGGAATGAGTTTATGCCTGTACCACTCCCCGCAAGCAGATCATTTCCCGACCTCGATGTGGATGCAGGCAGGGTTCCCCGCTTTGGTACTCCGGGTAATCCTCTATACCTCTACATTCGTCGGCACACATGCGCGCAGTTCGATCTTCGGGATCGTGCAGAAAATTTCCACCAGCTCCGCATCCAGCTGGCTGCCGGCTACTTCCTTCATGATCTCGATCGCCTCCTCGTGCGCTCTGGGAGGCTTATAGGACCTTCTCATGGTGATGGCCGAATAGGTGTCGGCCACCGCGATGATCTTGGCGGAATAAGGGATCTGATCTCCGGGGAGGGCATAATAGCCGTCTCCGGTGATGGTTTCGTGATGGTATTCAATCCAGGGGAGGATTTCCTTAAAAGAAGCAAGGGGCCGCAGAATATCTACGCCCAGCCGCGGGTGATTGCGCATGATCTCCCATTCCTCATCGGTGAGCTTGGCGGGCTTGTTGAGGATCTCCTCCGGAATGCCGAGTTTTCCCACATCATGCATCAGAGAAGCAAATTCCAGACTGATCCGGTTGATCCCCTCTTTCTTTGACGCCGGCAGGTAATCAAAGAGCAGCATGGTAACGTTTCGCACATATCTGCTGTGTCCCTTCAGGTTCGGGTCCCTTGCATCCACCACACTGATGAGGGTCTCCGCAATACTCAGACAGTTCTCCTTCACCGTATGTACCAGCCGGAAAATAAGGGTTACGATGATCATGACAAAGATGCTTCCGCCGAACAGGATCCCGGCCATCATCATATCCGGTTTTCCGAATAAGGCAACAAAAACATAGCCGATCAGAAAGAAGATCAGAAGCAAAAGTGCAAGATATTCCCAAACCTTGTCCTGATGCACACCGGAAGAAAGAACGTCCTTCGTGCTTTTTAAGAAACGCGCGTATCTTACGATGTTTGTGACCATAATGACAGCGCCTGAAAGGATCATGATGTATATCACAATCTGCAGTGGATCCATAGCCCTTATGCTTCCGCAAAACGAACAGGGGAAGCTCCTCCTTTTTCATTGCCGGCTTATCCGAACAATCTCCGGCACCTCTTTCCGCCCTCATCATACCATATTTGTGACTCGCCTCCAACCAATGGAGTCTCTAAATGATATCCGCCGCTTTGCATCCGGCTGCCGCGATCAGATCCTCAGGTGAAAGCTCGATCTGGAATCCCACCTTACCGGCACTGACAAAGATCCGTTCAAAGGATATGGCTGTCTCATGGATGAATGTTGGAAACTGCTTCTTCATTCCGATGGGAGAGCATCCTCCGTGAACATAGCCCGTCAACACGCATGACATTTGTTTTTTCTTCCTTTTTCATAGTTTCTCTGCCTTTGAATCCCTGATCTTTAGTGCTGCAATGTCAGATCTTTGGCATTTGATGAAGCATGCCTCCCTCTTTTCGACCCTGCGCATCCTTTCCCTGTATCTGCCAGCCTTCGCATGCACCACAGTTAAAACAGCCGTTGCAGAGGATCTGAAAGGAACACTCCTTACATTTTTCGGCAAAATGAGGGACGTAGCGATCCTCCTCCGGGATCGGCCGGCCGTCGCTGTCTTTGAGCGCAAAATGCATCGGCTTCCCCCGGTAGGTCATACCGGACAGAACCGCCTGGGAGTTTTGCATCTGTTTACTGCGGATCTTATGCAGCCGGCCGTCCTTGATAAAGTTCGTTCCCGTCTCCATAAAGCAAAAGGTGATATCCCTTGACACACAATCTTCCCGCAGTGTCTTTACCCATTCAAAATCACAGGGCCTTGATCCCCCGTAATTCTCTCCGCCGCAGGTAACCTGTTCGATCTGTCCGCTGTCCAGATAGTCCCCGATATGAAGGGGGCCGAGCAGCGGCGCGCAATGCAGCCCCTTATGCTGAAACGGCAGTTCCAGAAGCTGCGGGATCCTCTCGTCTGCCCTGCTCTGATTTTCGCAGGTCACGTTCAGAAAAATATTGTCCCACCCCGCTCCCCAGTCAGCCGGCAGGCATTTTCTGATCCTCTCGGGTCTCTTTGTCAGCAACAAAAAAATGACATCACTTCTGATCTGCATCATTTTCCATGCATCCGGACGCCATTCATCTGCTTCTTCCAGGAAAAAATCAGAAGTCATGCAGACACTGATCATTTCCCCGCTTTGTATTTTATAGTTTCTGTTTTTGTCTTTGGACAGGGGATAGCGGAAAGCGGTCTTCGTTTTGTAAACATCGGCACCGCTCTTTCCTCTCATCCTGTCCAGATAGTATACGTAACAATGCTGGCAGCCTTCACTGCACTTTACGCAGCCGTGCCAGGGGTTCCAATTGCTGTGCATCGCCATGGTTCCACCTCCCTTTCCCTTTCAGGCATCTTTTACCGATTGTACCATACCGGAGAAATGGAAGCCATTGGATTTTTCGTCTACACAGGAGATGCTTTTTTCCGGGAGAGTCTTATGGTTTCACGTTTCCTCACCACAAGATACAAAACGAAAGCGAGCACACCGGCCGCGCCCCAGGCAAAGGCGTCGCCGCCTGCTGCCAACGCATAACTGTGCAGCTGTCTCGAGAGCACAGCCGCGAAGAGCCTGGCCCCCAGTTCCATGAACCCGAGGGCCAGCGTTGTTTTTCCGTAACCACAGCCCTGCATCGTATTCCGGTAGATAAAGATCATGGAAAGCGGGATGTAGAAAAAAACGCTCTCATAGCAATAGATCCGCGCATAAGGCATGTAAGCGGTCAAATCCACTCCCGCGTCAAAAAAGAGCCGGATCACATAAGGCAGCAGCACCACGGAAAGCACTCCCGCCGCCACGGAATAGATTGTCGCGATCAACATGGCCGCTTTCGTTCCCTGATGGACACGGTTCATGTCTCCGTAGCCGTAATTTTGCCCCACGTAGGCCGCCATTGTCTGGCCGAATGCCGGCATGGCCGAGGTCATCAGACCGATCACCTTGCTCGCTGCAGTGAAACCGCCCACAGCGATGGAACCGTAGATATTGATCGCCGCCTGCATCACCATCGTGCCGCTGGCCGTGATCCCGAACTGCAGCGCCATGGGGATACCGATATTCAGTTGTTGGGCAGTATAGCCTTTTCGCAGCCGGAAATCTCCTTTTTGCGGGCGGAGCGACGGCACGCGACGCATGATATAAAGGAAGCACAACACTGCCGATGTCCCCTGGGACACATTCGTGGCAAGGGCCGCTCCCATCGTGCCCAGTTTTAAGACGATGATAAAGAAAAGATCCAGCACGACATTCAGGATCGTGGACAGCACCAGAAAATACAGCGGATGACGGCTGTCTCCGATCGCGCGCAGGGATGCCGCAAAAAAGTTGTAAAACACGATGGTCCCACATCCGGCGCAGATCGTGAAGATATACGCATAGGCGTCATCATAGATATCCGCCGGCGTGCTCATCACATGCAGGATCGGATGCATCAAAAGAAGCGAGATCGCTGTCAATACCCCGATGCTGATCAGAGAAAGCAGGATCCCGTTTGCAAATGATCGCCGCGTCGCCTCGGCGTCTCCTGCTCCGAAGCGCTGGCTTGTCAGCACCGCAAATCCTGTGGCAAGCCCGATGGCAAGGCCGAGGATCATGAAAACGATCGTCCCCGTGGAGCCTACGGCCGCCAGCGCATTCGGTCCGACGAAACGGCCGACGATCACGGTGTCCACCATGTTGTAGAGTTCCTGAAAAAGGTACCCGAAAAAGATCGGCACCATAAATTTAAAGATCAGTGTCAGCGGTTTCCCGCTCGTCATTTTCAAGCCCATTCTTTTCGCTCTTCTTCCGTCAAAACCGCCTGGTCAAGAAGATCCGGCCGTCTCTCAGCTGTCCGCAGGATCGACTGCTTTCTCCTCCAGGCATCTACCTTTGCATGATCGCCGGACAACAAGATCTCCGGCACCTTTTTTCCGTTCCATTCTTCGGGTCTCGAATACTGCGGATATTCCAGCAACCCGCCCTCCAAAGACTCCGTCGTACCGGACTCTTCATTGGTAAGAACCCCCGGCACCATGCGCGAGATCGCATCGCACACGACCATCGCCGCCAGCTCTCCGCCCGTCAGCACATAGTCTCCGATCGAGACATAATCCGTCACGATCTCTTCCAGTACGCGCTCATCCACGCCTTCATAATGACCGCAGAGCAGGATCAGATTTTCCTCTTCTGCCAGCTCCTTTGCCATCGCCTGATGGAACACCGGCGCCTGCGGCGTCAGATAGATCGTCCGTGCAGGTGAATTGCATTTCTTTTTCACCGCACACCACGCATCATAGATCGGCTGCGCCTGCATGACCATGCCCGCACCTCCGCCGTACGGATAATCATCCACTTTTTTGTGGCGGTCGGTCGTATAGTCACGGATATTCACAGCCTCCACAGAAAGCAGTCCGTTTGCCACTGCTCTGCCGATGATCGATGTTGTGAGGCCTTGTTCCACCATTTCCGGAAACAGTGTCAGAATGTAAAACTTCATGAAGTCTCCTTTTCATTCAACTCCGCAAGCCCCGGCAGCAGATGCACTTCCATCCGCCCCGCCTCGACATCCACCTGCAGGATACAGTCTCGGATCGCCGGGATCAGGATCTTCTTTTTCTTTTCGGTGGTCACCTCATAGACATCATTGGCCCCGGTCTGCAGGACATCCGTCAGTTCTCCGAGCGCCTCCCCGTCCTCGGTAAACACCGAAAGGCCGATCAGGTCCGCAATGAAATATTCATTCTCCTGCAGCGGCACCGCGTCCTCTCTGGGTACAAAAAGAGCACTCCCGCGATAACGCTCTGCGTCGTCCCGGTTGTCGATCCCTTTCCATTTGAGCAGCACCATATTTTTAAAAAACCGAGCGGATTCCACCGCAAGGGTTTCCTCCGCTCCGTTTTTCTTCTGTACGATGACCTGTTTCAGCTTTTTGTAGCGGGCCGGATCATCGGTCATAGGAAACACCTTGACCTCACCACGCACGCCGTGAGCGGCCGATACCGCTCCGATCTGAAAACGATCCGTCATGTCAGTCCTCCGCTATTTCCACGATGACTTTCTTGTCCTCACGCATGGATGCCGCCTTGACGACTGCGCGGATGGCCTTTGCAATACGCCCTTTTTTTCCGATCACTTTTCCCATGTCGGACTTCGCTACAGAAAGCTCAACGATCAGGGCGCGATCGCCCTCTCTCTCCGTAACCACGACTTCATCAGGATGATCTACCAGTGACTTTGCGATTACTTCAACTAATTCTTTCATAAACGCCGCCTTTCATCCTTTTTACTTCGTGATCCCGGTAGCCTTGAAGATCCTGGCAACCGTAGCTGTCGGCTGTGCGCCGCTTGCAAGCCACTTCTTAGCAGCCTCTTCATTTACATGATATTCGGACGGATCTCTCGTCGGATCATACGTGCCGATCTCCTCGATGAAGCGACCGTCTCTCGGAGAATTGGAGTCAGCGACTACGATTCTATAGAAAGGAGCCTTCTTCTGTCCTAATCTGCGCAAACGAATCTTTACCATGTTTCTTTCACCTCCTTAACAAATCCTTGTTTTATGCAAAAGGAAAATTTAATCTTCCTCTTCTGCCTTTCTTGCCGCCGAGCAGCCCCGGCATCTGTTTCATCATCTTCTTCGCCTGTTCGAACTGCTTGACAAGGCGGTTGACCTCCGCGATATCAACACCCGCACCGCGTGCGATCCGGTTTTTCCGGCTCGGATTCAAAAGTGCCGGGTTGCCGCGTTCCGCCGGTGTCATGGAAAAAATGATCGCCTCGATCCGCGCCATCTTTTTCTCATCGACCGCATCCTCGATCTGCTGCATCTGCTTCCCGCCGATGCCGGGCATCATGGAAAGAACGCTGGAAAGCCCGCCCATCTTTTTCATCTGGGTCATGGAATCCAGATAGTCATTGAAATCGAAGTCCGCTTTTTTGAACTTCTTTTCCATTTCACGGGCTTTTTCTTCATCGATCTCCGCCGCCGCCTTTTCGATCAGCGTCAGGACATCGCCCATGCCAAGGATCCGGCTTGCCATACGATCCGGATAAAACTGCTCCAGATCGGACAACTTCTCGCCCATACCGACATAGAGGATCGGTTTCCCGGTAACCGCACGGATGGAAAGCGCCGCACCGCCTCTCGTATCGCCGTCGAGCTTCGTCAGGATCACGCCGTCGATCCCGATCTTTTCATCAAAGGTGCTCGCCACATTCACCGCGTCCTGGCCTGTCATGGCATCCACGACCAGGATCGTCTCAGTCACATCAAGCGCTTCCTTGATGCGCTGCAGCTCTCCCATCATATCTTCATCCACATGCAGACGTCCTGCGGTATCGAGGATCACGACGTTGCAGTCATTTGCTTTCGCGTGCGTCGCCGCATCTGTAGCGATCTTGACAGGATCTTTGCTCCCTTCTTCAAAGAAGCACGGCACCTCCATTTTCTCCGCATTGATCCGCAGCTGCTCTACTGCTGCCGGCCGGTAAACATCGCATGCCACGAGGATCGGCCGTCTGCCTTTTTCTTTCAACTTCCCGGCGATCTTCGCCGCGGTCGTCGTCTTACCTGCACCCTGGAGACCCGCCATCATATAAATCGTGAGCTCGTTGGACGGAAGGAGCTTCAACTCCGTCGTCTCCGATCCCATGAGGTTGACCATTTCCTCATTGACGATCTTGATGACCATCTGCCCCGGATTCAGACCGTTCATCACGTCCTGTCCGATCGCACGCTCCGTCACGGTGTTCGTGAACTGCTTCACGACCTTGAAGTTGACGTCCGCTTCCAGGAGCGCCATCTTGACCTCTTTCAGCGCCTCTTTGACGTCCGATTCGGTCAGGAGTCCCTTGCTCCGGAGGTTTTTAAACACATTCTGCAGTTTATCCGATAAGCTGTCAAAAGCCATACTATCTTCCCCATACTCCCGTGCGTCAGAAGCTGTCCATGATCTCCTGTGCCAACGCCTTGATCTGCGGATCATCGGAGGCGTGCACGATCGCTTCCAGCTTTTCCTTTGCCGACTGAAACTTTTCAAACAGCTTCAGCTTCTCTTCGTAGGCCAGGAGCTTTTTCTCGCTCCGGCTTACCAGATCAAAGACCCCCTGTCTCGTCAGGTCCTCCCGCTCCGCGATCTCGGAAAACGAGAGGTCCTCAAACAGATGCTGCTCCAAAAGCCGTTGCTGGCGTTCATTCAGCAGTTCCCCGTAAAAATCATACAGGTAAGTCAGCCGAACCTTTTCTTCCATTTCTACATCATTCTCTTTACGCACCCGCTTATCATACTCCCCCCACGCATTGCTGTCAAGTTTTTTTCTTGGCAGTGCGAATTTTGCTTTTTTCAACGTTTTCCGATATAATATGTTGGGCAGACGCCAATATTTCAACGCAAGGAGCGAACCCATGGAATCACAAGACCGGATTGCTGTGTTGATCGACGCGGAAAACATCAGCAATCGTTACATCAAACTGATCATCGACGAGATCACCGCCATCGGTGTACCGACTTATAAAAGAGTTTACGGCGATTTCTCCAACAAGAGCGTAAATGCATGGCAGGACGAGCTGCGCAGTTACGCGCTGACGCCGGTATTCCAGTTCAACTATACGAAAGGGAAAAATGCTTCGGACTCCGCCATCATCATTGATGCGATGGACATCCTCTATTCCGGGAACGTCGACGGATTCTGCCTCGTAACGAGCGATTCGGATTTTACGAAACTGGCGCTGCGCCTTCGGGAAGCCGGTATGAAAGTGATCGGTATGGGCGAGCAGAAAACCCCGACCTCTCTCGTCTCCGCCTGTGAGACGTTCAAGTTCTTAGATCTTTTGTATCGCGAAGACAATGCTGCAGAGGAAGAGGATACGACAGCGGTAAGCCAGAAGGCAGATAAAAAAGCAATGCCGACCAAGAAGCAGCTCCGCCGTGAGATCATTGCAATCATCGACGCGAAAAGCGATGAGGACGGGTGGATCGATCACTCCGTCATCGGCAGTCTCCTCGGTCAGCGCTACCCGGGCTTTGACCCCCGCAACTACAAGTTCAGCAAGCTCAGCAAACTGATCGAAAGTTATGATTGCTTTGAGGTAAAAAAAGAAAACAAGAAAGGCACGACAAACGTCTATTTCCGCATGAAATAAAAAACCCCGGTTTACAACCGGGGAAGAAAAACCGAGAAAAGCGTTGAGGCTCCTGAGATCAGAAGAAGGATCATCAGGAGCTTTTCTGTTTTCCCTTTTGTGCAGAAATAGAAAAAGGACAACAGCAAAAAAGCCGCCCCGCTGATTGCCGTCGGAAGAAGTGACGGAAATACAAACGTCTGATGTGTGAAGAGAGATACTCCATAGGAGAACAGCAGCCCGGCCGCGATGGATGCAGCCAGCGCAAGCAGGATCAACAGGGTCTTGATCCCTCTGGACAGACGTTTTTCCTGCGGCGGCTGATAAGGTTTCCGGATCTCCGCAAGGAGCTGCCTGTAGTCATCCGCTTCTTTTTCTTTCAAAGAAAGCGCCGTCGTACCTGTAGTATCCACAGTTTCCAGCACTGGCGGGAGATTGCCCGTCAACTCCGATACCGTCACCACATGGTCCGGCTCATAGTCGATGGCACCCTCGTCCGCGTCACTCACAAAGAATTTTCCCTGCCATTCTTCTGCCATCTTACAGATTCGTCCTCACAACGCGGGGGCGATAGCCTTCCGCTTCCAATGTCGCAATGATCCGCTCTTTATGCTCCGTACCGAAGCTCTCCATCGTGATCACAAGTTCCACCGCCGCATTCCGGTTGGTGGACACAAACTGGTTGTGCTCCAATTTGATCACGTTGCCCTGCTCTTTTGCGATCACGCCTGCTACACGGTGCAGTTCGCCCGGCTTATCCGGAAGCAGTACCGATACCGTAAAGATCCGGTCGCGTAAGATCAGCCCCTGCTGCACAACCGAACTCATCGTGATCACATCCATATTGCCGCCGGACAGGATCGCTGCGACACGTTTGTTTTCCCCCTTCAGATGCTTGGCTGCCGCCACGGTCAGAAGCCCCGCATTCTCCACGATCATCTTATGGTTTTCCACCATGTCGAGGAACGCCGCGATCAGTTCATCATCTTCCACGGTCAAAACCTCGTCCAGATGATCTTTCAGATATGGGAAGATCTTTGCACCCGGGGTCTTAACCGCCGTACCGTCTGCGATCGTATTCACCGTATCAAGCGTTTTCACCTCTCCCGCTTCCAGAGACGCCTTGATACAGGCCGCACCTGCGGGTTCCACGCCGATCACGCGGATCTTCGGATTCAGTAATTTCGCAAGCACAGAAACGCCGGTCGCAAGGCCGCCACCGCCCATCGGCACCAGAATGGTCTCCACGAGCGGAAGTTCCTTAAAGATCTCCATCGCGATCGTCCCTTGCCCTGTCGCAACCGCAGGATCGTCAAAGGGATGGATGAAGGTATAACCGTTTTCCTCCGCCAGTTCACAAGCTTTCTGATAGGACTCGTCGTAGACATCTCCGTAAAGCACCACTTCCGCCCCGTAGTTTTTGGTGCGGTTCACCTTGATCAGCGGTGTCGTAGTCGGCATCACGATGACGGCTTTGCAGCCGAAACATTTTGCGGCATATGCGACGCCCTGTGCGTGATTGCCTGCAGAGGCCGTGATCAGCCCGCGGCTTCTCTCCTCATCGGAGAGCGTACTGATCTTAAAGTACGAGCCTCTCACCTTATAAGACCCGGTGAACTGGATGTTCTCCGGTTTCAGATAAACCTGATTGCCGGTCTGCTCGCTGAGAAAATCGCTGTATACCAGTTTCGTCTCTAATGTCACTTCCGAAACCTTTTTGCAGGCTTCCTCAAATCGGTCTAAAGTCAGCATGTCTCATCCTTTCAACGTTCAAACAGCGCATCCACAAACTCGTCCGGATCAAAGCGTTCCAGATCCTCAATCGCTTCTCCGACGCCGATGTATTTCACCGGAATCTGCAGCTCCGACTGGATCGCCACCGCGATCCCGCCCTTTGCTGTTCCGTCCATCTTGGTCAACACAATGCCGGTCAGTTTGGCTGCTTCCGAAAACTGTCTTGCCTGCTCCAGCGCATTCTGCCCCGTGGTCGCATCCAATACGACAAACGTTTCCCTTGCGGCATCCGGAAATTCTCTCGTCAAAATCCGGTCGAGTTTACTCAGCTCTGCCATCAGATTCTTTTTGTTGTGCAGACGCCCTGCCGTATCCACGAGCAGGATATCCGCCCCGCGCGCTTTCGCGGCCTGCGCCGCATCGTACACAACGGACCCCGGATCCTGGCCTTCTGCCCCGCCGATCATCTCCACGCCGGCACGGTTGGACCATTCTTTCAACTGCTCCATCGCCGCCGCTCGGAACGTATCCGCCGCCGCAAGGATCACTTTCTTTCCTTCTTTCTTCCACTGCGCGGCCAGTTTCCCGATCGTCGTGGTCTTGCCGACGCCGTTGACGCCAACTACGAGCACAACAGCCTTCTGGTTCAGGAAATCATAGCCCGTGCTGTCCACATGCATGATATCGCGGATACACTCCACGAGCGCGCCACGGCATTCCTTGGCGGTGTAGAGACCTTCTCTTTCCATCCGCTCCCTGAGGTCGGTCAGCAGGCGATCTGTCGTGCGCACGCCCATGTCTCCGCAGATCAGCGTCTCCTCCAGCTCCTCATAGAATTCGTCATCCACGGCGTGCATGCTTTCAAACAGCACGTCAAATCCCGCGACGAAATTCTCTCTTGTTTTTTTCAGCCCGTTTTTGAGCCGTTGAAAAAATCCTGTTTTCTCTGCCATCTTATTCGTCCAGTTCTTCCTCGATCAGATTGACGGATACCAGCGTACTAATACCCTTCTCCTGCATCGTGATCCCGTACAGTCTGTCCGCTGCCGCCATAGTGCCGCGACGGTGCGTGATCACGATAAACTGCGTGTTCTTTGTAAGTTTATGCAGATACTTCGCAAAACGTCCCACGTTGGAATCGTCAAGTGCTGCCTCGATCTCATCCAGCAGACAGAACGGCGAGGGCTTCAGGTTCTGGATCGCAAACAGGAGCGCGATCGCAGTCAGTGCCTTTTCCCCACCGGAAAGCAGCTGCATACTCTGCAATTTTTTCCCGGGCGGCTGCGCCGAGATCTGGATGCCGCTCTCCAGAAGGTCCTCTCCCTCTGTCAGCATCAGCTCGCCTTTTCCGCCTCCAAACAGCTCGCGGAACGCGTGATTGAATTCCGTCTGGATCGCTTTGAACTGCTCGGAAAACTGCTCCCGCATCCCGTTGTCCAGATCCTCGATCACGGACAGCAGCGTCTTTTCCGACTCGATCAGATCGTCGTGCTGCGTTTTCAAAAACTGATAACGTTCGTTGACCTGCTGGAATTCCTCGATCGCATTGACATTGACATTGCCCATCTGCCGCAGCGCATCCCGGAGTTTCCCGGACTGTTTCTTTAACTGGGAAAGGTCCGTACATGCCGGGTCCTTTAAAGCTTCGGCATTGTGATACGTCAGTTCGTATTCGTTCCACATGTAATTGATCTGGTAATCCTTCTGCTCGGTGAGTTTCTCACGCTGCGCATTCAGGCGGAAGATTTCCTTGTCCAGACCGTTCTTTGTCTTGCTGATCTCTTCGCGTCGTTCGAAGAACCCCTTGTATTCCGTCTGCCGTTCTTCCTTGCGCTTCTTGAGGTCTTTTAACTGCATCTCCAGATCGGCAAAGGATTCGGTCGCGGCTTGGATCGTCTTTTTGATCTCTTCGATGTCCGTCTTTTTCTTTTCTGCGTCCTTTAAAGACTCTTCTCTCTGCGTTACCAGGCGCTCGGTCTCTGCCTTGAGATCGGTGATCTCCTTCTCGACACGTGCCCTGTTTTCCTCCGAAAAATTCTCCTTTTGGGAAAGGCTCGCTTCTTCCATCTGCAGCTCGGTCAAAGTACGCTGCGCACCTTCCTCCAAATAGATCTTTTCGTCGAGCGTTTTCTGCAGCGTCTCGCTTTCCTTACGTACCTGCTTCTCCCGCTCTCCGGAGGCAGCGAGCGCTTCCTCAATCTCTTTCTTCTCCGCATGGATGCCCTTGACCTGGGTATCGATCTCGGCGCTGTCTTTTTGCAGGAGTGCAAACTGCTTTTCACTCTCCTCCCACTGCTCCTTCGCTTTTTCCATGCTGATGCGCTCGGTGTTCTCTGCGAGGAACGCTTCCTGCAGTTGTTCCTTGGTCTCCTGCTGGTCTTCCAAGAGGAGCGACAATGCGACCCGGATCTCTTCCCTGCGTGCTTTGATGGCTTTGATCTCCTCTTCGCCTTCCTTCACCGCCTTGGTCAGGGTATCGATCTCCCGCTTCCTTCCGAGCAGATTGCTGTTATTCTTAAAGGATCCGCCGGCGATCGATCCGCCCGGCGCCAGATACTCTCCTTCGAGTGTCACGATATGCAGCCCGTAGCCGCTTTTTTTTGCCAATGCAACGGCATGATCCACATGGTCGACCACGATCACCCGTCCGAGGAGGTAGGAAAGCACCTCGTTATACACCTTATCCGCCTTAACGAGCTCGTTTGCAAAACCAATCGCACCGGGCTCCGAAAGGAATCCTCGGTTCTTCTCCTGATCCTTCCCCTTCACGGAAGTCAACGGTAAAAAGGTCACGCGCCCGAAGCGGTTTTCCTTCAGGTAAGCGATCAGGCGTTTTGCGGTCTCTTCATCCTCCGTTACAACATTCTGGATGTTGCCTCCCAAGGCCGTCTCGATCGCGGTCTCGTACTTTTTCTCCACCTTCACGAGATCTGCCACCACGCCGTGGATGCCCTTTTCTTCGGACTTTTTCTCCATCACGCGCTTGGTGCTGTTGCCGTAGCCCTCGTAACGCTCCGCGATGTTGCGCAAAGATTCGAGCCGCGACTGGTTCTGGTGGAACCGTTCGTATGCATCGGAAAGGTTGTCGTTTTCTTCCTTTTCCTTTTTTTCAAATTCGTTCTGCCGCGCGTCTTGTTCTTTTCTCGTCTCTTCCAACGAGCGGATCTTTTCGGTCACTTCCGCCATGCGGTCTTCGTGCGTTTTTAGCACATCCTTCAGATCCGTCTCTTCGTTTTTGCGCTGCAGGAGGTTTCGGTTCAGCTCTGCCTTGCGGATATTCACCTGCTCGAGCATCGTATCCGAACGCTCTTTCCGTCCCTTGATCTCGGTCCGTTTGGAAAGCAGTTCGATGATCTCATTCTTGCCTTTTTCGATCCCCTCATTGCAACGGTTGATCTCCTGGCGAATGTTGTTCAGATTCTCCTCGGCGGATTTCCGTTTCTCCACCATGTCAGACAGTTCTTTTTCGAGTGTCTCTTTCGTCTTGTCGTAAGCAGCCTTCTGCTTTTCCTTTTCCTCGATCTCCGCTTTCACCGCATCCAAACGCCCGGTGAAATGCTCATCCGACGTCTCCGTCATGCGGATCTGCTCCTGCAGGAGGTTGATCTGTCCTTCCAGTTTCTCTTTCATGAGACCGGCTTCGCCCATCCCGCTCTGGGTCTTTTCCAGCTCTGCATCCAGATTCGCGATCGTCTGCTCGATCTCTTCGAACTCTTTTTTCAACTGTTCTTCTTTTTGCTCGGTCTCTGCAAGATCCTTGGCTGCGATCTGATATTTTTCGTCGAGTGACGCCAGTTTCCCGTCAATGTCTTCCACCTCGAGGAGGAAACGGTTCACATCCACACTCTTTAATTCTTCTCTGATATTGAGGTACTTCTTTGCCGTCTCCGCCTGTTTTTCCAGCGGTCCCACCTGGCGCTCGAGTTCGGCGAGGATATCATTCACACGGACGAGGTTTTCCCGCTCCTCTGCAAGCTTCTTCTGCGCAGTCGCTTTGCGGCGTTTGAACTTCACGATCCCGGCCGCTTCGTCAAAGAGCTCCCTGCGCTCCTCCGGCTTGCCGGAAAGGATCCGGTCAATCTGGCCCTGTCCGATGATGGAGTACCCCTCTTTTCCGATTCCCGTATCATAAAAAAGCTCCGTTACATCTTTCAATCTGCACGGGCTCCCGTTGATCAGATATTCACTTTCGCCGGACCGGTAAACCCTTCTTGCGATCGTCACCTCTTCGAATTCGATGGGAAGCGTGTGATCCGCGTTGTCCATCGTGATTGCCACATAGGCATAGGAAAGCGCCTTTCGGTTTTCCGTACCGGAAAAAATGACGTCCTGCATGCTGACACCGCGGAGCTGTCTCGCGCTCTGCTCTCCCAAAACCCAACGGACCGCGTCGGCGACATTACTCTTGCCGCTCCCGTTCGGCCCAACAATTCCGGTGATCCCGTTGTGAAATTCAAACAGGATTTTATTTGCAAAGGACTTAAATCCGTGAACCTCAATGCTTTTTAAATACATCTACTGCTCCTTTTTTATACAACAGAACGAGCGTCTCGTACGCTGCATCCTGTTCTGCGGCTTTTTTGCTGTGCCCGGTGCCGCTGCCGTAACACACGTCTCCAATCCATGCTTCCACGGTGTAGCTTCTGTCATGATCGGGACCTTCTTCTGCCACGAGCTGATAGGTCAGTGCGCCTTTTCCTTCTGCCTGCACGAGCTCCTGCAGGATCGTTTTACTGTCATGGAACAGACATTTCTGGTCGATATCGGTCAGCACGATCCGCTTGATAAACGCATCCGCTTCCTCCAGACCGCCATCCAGATAGATCGCGCCGATCAGCGCTTCAAAGGCATCCGACAGGACAGACGACCGCTTCCTCCCACCGGTCTGGTCCTCTCCCTTGCCAAGTCTGAGGTGCGTGCCGAGATCGATCTCCTGCGCACAAAGTGCCAGCGTCGGCTCACAGACCAGGCTGGCCCTCAGCTTTGTCATAGCACCTTCCGCCAGCTGCGGATAATTCCGGTATAAAAAATCACTGCTGACAAGTTCTAACACCGCATCACCGAGAAATTCGAGGCGCTCATTATCCAGCGCATTCTTTCTCTCATGCGCAAACGAACTGTGCGTCAGCGCCTGTAAAAAAAGCGCTCTATCACGAAAGATGTATCCGATTCTTTCTTCCAAGCATGCCATCTCTCCGCCCATCTTCAATCCTCCCTTTCTCTCTCGTGATTACGCAAAGGAACGGGGGATGGATCCATCCCCCGTGATCCCGAAAGTCCTGTGTCAAATGCCGATCACTGATTGATCGCTTTCTTTACAAGTTCTACGGCATCTCCCACCGTCACGATTTTTTCGATCGCTTCCGTATCCATATCCTCTTCGTCAAGAGAGAAGCGTTCTTCAATGCCAAGTACGATCTGGAACAGATCGAGAGAATCCGCCCCGAGATCATCCACGAAGGTAGTTTCCAACGTGATCTCCTCCGTGTCCACATTCAGCACTTCCGCGATGACTTCTTTAATGGTTTCCAGTTCCATACTCATCCCTCCTCCGTTGGTTGCAACAATTGCTCGCGTATCTTGCCGTTGATATCTGCCTGCACAAATGTCTTGCATTGCAGGATCGTGTTTTTGATCTCAAGCGCTTTGGAATTGCCGTGTGTTTTCACAACAAGTCCGTTTAAACCGAGCATCGGTGCGCCGCCGTATTTGCTCGCATCATAGTCTTTTAAGGTTGCCTTCAGGGCCGATTTGATGAGGAGCGCGCCGATCTTACTGCGCAGGGTGCTCATCAAACCCTTCTTCACTGCGGAAAGCAGCATCGCTGCCGTCCCTTCGTACATCTTCAGGATCACGTTGCCGGTAAAGGCCTCGCATACAACCACATCCGCCGGGCCCGTCGGGATATCCCGCGCTTCCACGCTCCCGATAAAGTTCAGATCCTCCTGCTCTTTCAGAAGCGGAAAGGTCTCCTTCACCAAAGCGTTCCCTTTTTCTTCTTCCGCGCCGATGTTGACAATGCCGACTGTCGGGTTGGCGATCCCCATCACATGCTTCATATAGATCGAACCCATCTGCGCGAACTGCACCAGATGACTTGCTCTGGCATCCACGTTTGCGCCGCAGTCGATGAGGAGCGTCACGCCTTTCTCTGTCGGGATCAGCGGCGCGAGCGGCGGCCTCTCTATCCCGCGGATCCTGCCGATCAGCACCTGTCCGCCCACCAACACGGCGCCTGTGCTCCCTGCGGAAACAAAGGCGTCTGCCTGCTGCTCTTTCACAAGCTTCATCCCGACCACGATGGACGAGTCTTTTTTCTTACGGATCGCCGCAACCGGCGGCTCCGCCATTTCGATCACTTCCGTGGCATTCACCACGCTGATCTGCTCTTTCGGATACTCCAAGGACGCCAAAGCGGCCTTGACCTTTTCTTCCTGTCCGACCAGAATCACATGGATCTCTGCGTCTTCTTTCACCGCGTCTACGGCGCCTTTTACGATCTCACCGGGCGCATTGTCTCCGCCCATGGCATCCAGTACGACGCGAACCGTATTTCCCATGTCGTGTCTTTCCTTTCGATGTCTTTATCGTATACGATACTATAAAACGTTCGATAATTCAATATGACGATCCAATACTCGTCCCGACGCGGATCTCACACTTTCTTATTCACCCCGTTGACCACCGCATACTCATTTTCCTTCATCGGGATCACAAGACACCGCTCCCCGTCTACAACGGCACTCCTGATCTCCCGCTCTTTTTCGGGCTTCACCCGGAGCACGACATCATAGGTCTTTTCTTCTTCATCGTAGGCTGCCACACGTTCTTCCAACTGTTTGACCTTATTCTTCAGCGCCTTCTTTTCCAGTTTCGCCGCACCGTCCCGCAGGGTTTTCGCATCTACGAGATGCTCTGCCGCCGGGAGCTCCGTTTCAAACGCCTCAGCATAGCGTCCCGCAACAAGCGCTGCCTTCGCTTCGTCCATACCGCTGTCGGTCATGAGTTTCTCGACTTCCTGCTTCCCGAGGATCAGATCTGTATCCTCGTAATCGTCCGCTTTTTCTTCCATGACCTCCGTCACCATATCGGACAGATTCTGCTGGATATCCACATAAAGCTCGTCTGCTTCCTCTTCGTCAAAGGACGCCGTCACGATGCTGTGGAAAGTCTTCTTCTGCTCCGTTGCCGTCTGCTTTGCCGTGCAGCCGAGCAGTTTTTCCACGAACTCATTGTGCGGCTCTTTGGCATCTTTTGTATAGAACACCACGGAGTGGATATCGGCGCTGCGATCGTGAAACGCCGGAAACAAAAATCCGCTCTCCGGGAGCGAGACGATCTTATCCCGCAGCCTCGGCCCGATCTCGTTTTTCTGCTCAAGGTAGCCAAGCGCCGGCTTGCTGAGCACAATCGGACAAATGGAGCAGATGAGATATTCATAGACCTCTTCGGACTCGTCCAGTTTCTGCCGGTCCGTCGTACGAGTCATCACATCATACACATCGTGGAACAGCAGGATCAGATAACTCCCTGCGTAATCATAACTCTCGATCACGAGATCAAAAAAGCGATCCACCAGGTCCTGGTTTTTCAGCTTGCTCTCCCGCAGCCCCAGCAAAAACTGCTGCGTACCGCCCGCTTCCTCCTGCTCGCGCGGAAACTCCAACGGAAGTAGTTGATCGCCCACCACGCCGGAAAGCGTTTTCTTCGCGATCTCCAGATACTTATAAAACTCGTCGTCCTCCAGGTTCAAAAAAGTCTTGCCGAAATTGACGACCTTCTCCTTCCCGGGATTTACATAACATCCGCACATCCTCGTGAACGTGCAGCCGTCTTTCTTCATGCGTCTTGTCAGTTCCAATGCGTCGCGTTTTTTCATGATGTTTTCTTTTCCCTTTCTTCTCTTTCTTTTTCCAGTTCACTGTCAAAACTGATCTTGCCGACCCCGAGGAATAAGGCCGCTGCGAGGATGCCGACCAGGCTCAGCGCCACGCCCTGCTTCCGGTAGGGATAATACAGCGTGATGACGGTCTTTCCTTTTTGCACCTTCAGCAGATGATTGGCCTCACCAAGCGGCCGGTCGCTTCGGAAGATGTCATGATACGCAAGGTTGGTGTTGACATCGTCCCGGTCGGTTTCGATCGTGATCGTCCGCGGTCCATAGGTAATCGTCACAGGCACGAGTTCACGCATCGGCAGTTCCTCCGGATTGAGGCGGATGATGCTGTCCAGGATCTCCTCTGCATTCGGATCTCCCGTCAGCATATAATGGTAGATCATGTTCAGCCCGATGAAGGTGATGTTGTCATTATACACCTTTCCGATGAAAGATTCCTGCAAACCGTTGTCAAAAAAATAGCCGCTGACCTGATCCAGATTGTTCAAAAATACCGTCTCCCAATCCTCGTATCCTTTCTCAAAGAAATCGAGGTCATAGCGTTTGTCTCCCACAAACAGGAACGGATACCCGTTTTCAAAGAGGATGCGGCTGCAGTTGACGCCCAGAAACTCCTGCACTTTGGTAAGACCGTCAGCAGGAATTCCGTCCGCGTTCAACACGATCCGCACCCCTGCATCGGCGAGGTCTTTGATCAGCTGTTCTGCCGCCTCCTTGTCGTCATAGGTGAAACGATCGAGATAGATCATCTCGTAGTCTTTTAACTCATCAAAGGTATAATCCGACAGGTTGTCAGACTTTCCTTCTTCCATGATCGGGTAGTGCAATTGGATCTCGGAGCTGTTAGTCCCGATCCCGATGCCCCGATAGTAATTGACCGTTCCATAATGATCCATCCCGGCGTCATAATGATACAGCAGATATTCCGGGCTTTCCTCCATCAGGAGATAGCCGCGTTTCACCGCGCAGTCGTTCAGGTAGATGACATCTTCTCCCTCTTTCTCCATGACGCGTTTGGGGATCAGCACCGTGTCATCTCCCAGTTCCAAACACCGGTCAAAAAGATAGAGATACGCACCGCCAGACACTGCGTCTTCCAGCATCTGTACATTCTTTTTGGTCTCCGCCGCCTGCCAGCCGTAGCCAAAAGACTCCGGAATCTTTTTATCTCCGAACGCAGAGATCAGATAGTGCGGCGTCGCGCCCATCAGTCCCGCATCCAGGATCGCAAGCCGCTGCTTCGTGATCTCCTTTGCTTTTGTGATCAGCATCTCATCGGAAAGCGTCGCGAACTGTTCCTCCATCTTCTCCGTACGGATTCCTTCATAAAAAAGCGGCACAGACGGCAGCACATCCACGATCAAAAGTGCTGAGACCAGGACTACGATCCACGTCTTCAGAGAATCCCACAGCAAAAACGAAAACAGGATCATCGCGGCCGCGATCGACATAAACCGCAGCATCCATAAATACTGGCTCCCCGGGATACGAGAGATCAAAGGATACAAAAGCAGCGTCGTGCAAAAGAAGATGATGATCCCATTCCAAAAGCCCGGCATGGATTTCCGCTTGCTGCAGACCACGCCGAAGATCGCCAGAATAAACGCCGCTAGTCCGAAATAAAACGCCTCCTTTGCCCCCAACCGGTAAAGCGGGTTCAAAGAGATCAGGCCCGACTGGAAGAAGGTTTTCATGATCCTGGTGCTGTCGGTTGCGGTCATACCGCCCATCAGAGCCGGATAGAGCCAGACGCCGATCAGAAGCCACGAAACGCCGAATGAAAAGAGCACTGCGAGTGCGCCGCGTTTCCGCTTGTTGAAAAACTTATCAAGAAGCAGATAAAAGGCAAGCGCGATCGTGATCATCCCGGCGTATCCGACATGGCTGAGCAACATCAGGATATAGCAGATCATGATAAACGGCATATAGAAAAACCGCCGTGTATCAAGGAATGACACAACGAGATACAGAAGCAGCGGAAGAAGCGCGATGCAAAACGCGCGGGAAAGATCCCCCTCCGCGAAAAGACAGGTCAGATTGGTCGGCATAAAAAACCAGAGAACGCCGAGGAATCCGCCGAGAAGGACTCTGTTTTTTCGGAGTCCAAGATACAGCCAGATCACTGCGCCGAGGAAAAATACCACCGCGAGATACACAAAATATCCCTGCAGCACATTTTGCCCGGCGATATAGGCACAGAGCACAAGAAGGTAGGTGGTCAGCGGGGAGAAATACCGTAAAGGCTCCACGCCGTTGTACCAGTTTGCATCATACAACGGATAGAAGTCACCATCGCGGATCGCCGAAAGCAGTCCGTCCGCCCGGTAGATATGATATAGCGTCGCCTTTCCCTGCGGGATATTGCCGCTCCGGTACACAAGATATGCGACCGCAAACGCAGCAGCCGCATACAGTGCAAGAAACAGCAAACAGAGCAGCCCTTGCAAGACCTTTCGTTTCAAAATGTTATCCCCTCTTATCCTGATCGTCGATGATCTCGTCCAAAACGGAATCGATGATCATGGATGTGACTTCTTTGGAATTTTTCTTCATGTTATCCATGAAGTCCAGTTCCTCTTCATAATCCAGCACGTAGCTTCTGGTCGGTGTCTCCGAACTCTCCATCAGGATCACCTCGCCTCCGATGTCGCGGATGATCCTGCGCAGGTTATCACCGAAATAATCGGAAACGTTCTCCAGCGTCGGTACGATCTTATCAAAGGGCGGGATCTCATTGACGATACGGTTCTGATAGGGCGCAATGAATTCCTCAATGGCCTTTTCAAACGCATTGAACTGGATAAACTCCGATCCGACCCGGGTCACGCAGATCGTGAACTCCCAGGTATGCGGATGCACCTGCCCTTCCTTTCCGTTGATGATAATGAAATGGCTGCAGTTCAGGTAGGCTTTAAATTTGTATTCCCGGTTGAAGCCGCTTTCCATCTTATCCGAAAAACTCCTTATCGATATTTTCCATGTCCGCGTCGGTTTCCACAGCCTGATGCTTTTCGATCTTCATCTCTCCGTACAGCTTGATCCGTTTCACGGCTGCTCTTGCTTCACTCTCCGTATACTGCAAAAAGATCAGAAGCAGTTCTGTTTCATCATGCATCGTAAACCGCAGCGCTTTCTTGTCCAGCATGATCTGCGCATGCTCCAAAAACTCATCGCGCGTGCTGCTGCGGTCAAATGACAGCTTGACGAACTGCATCGGATAGGTTTTCCGCTCCCGGAGTTTCTCCAAAAACGTCTGCAGAACAGAGATGTGATAAGCGTTCAGGCGCGATGAATACTGCTCCTTCTCCAGCATCTCCTGATCCAGCTCGCCGATCTTGATATTCTGCTCCTGGATATGCGCGTTCAACTCCTCCGACTCCTTTTTCAGCTTATCCATCACGACAGACAACGACATAAACGCCACAAGGACGAGCACAAAGATCAAGATCAACATGATCGAGATCGTGATCTTTGCGGAAAGGAATTCGTTGTTGTCCAGGATCACGGCGGTATTCGTCAACAGACAGATGCGATACGGGTGCCCGTTGTACTCGAATTCAACGCCTGATGCGATGTAATTATCACCATCCATTTTGATCGTTGCGTGTGTCACCCAGTTTTTGCGAAGATTGTTCAAAAAATCATCCGCGCTCTGTTCAACCATATAAGTGGATGTCGTGAAACCCTTGTACCGGTTCGTCTCGAGGACGTCCTTTACAAACACGAGATAATCATCCTTACTGAGTGTCCAGTACTTCCCGGAAGAAGCGTCGAGAGTGCCGAGGATCTGTTTGATGATCTCATCATCGGTCGCCTCCGGATCCCGCAGCGCGATCTGCTCCATCACAAGTTCCACGTAGCCGTCCTGCTGATCTGCATAGATCTCCAGCACGCCCTGATCATATCGGTAAAGCTGAAAGGCGGCGATCAGAAGGCACAGTGCAACGAGCACCGTCACGCCAAATGCAACGACTTTATACCGGACAGTCTTTCCTCCGATCTTGATCTCGATCTCGTTCTTCTTTTTTTCTTTTCCCTTACCGGCCATGTGACTCTCTATCTCCTTTTCGATTGATGGCTTACGTTTACTCCGGTTTGTTCACAAACGCGCGCAGCGCACGCACCGCCTTTGCAAATACGCCCAGCTCAGATGCCGCTGCCTCTTTAAAGGCCTGCCCTTCTTCTGTCAGATTCTTCACCTTCCAGGAACTCTCGGTGTCGATGCTGTTGATGACACCGGCGAACCGGATAAAGAAAACGATCAGATTAAAGAACGGCAAGATCGGTACGATATACCATTGTTTTCGGTAATAACTGCGCAGCTCTTTAAACTCGGATAAAAAGCCGTTGATCGCGATGTAATAAAGATATCCGACGATGATATACAGCAAAAACAGAAACGCCGTGGAATAGGCGATCATCGTAAACGAGTAGTTCATCAGCATCAGACAGATCAGCGCCAGATACCAGATCATGCGCGGGAATGCAAAGGTATGGTCATACATCAATGTGCGCACGTTTTCATCGCTCAGCATTTTATGCGGCTTCAGATCCTTTTTCAAAAACAGGGCGGAAACCTCGAGACTCCCACGCTGCCACCGCTGGCGCTGCGTATAGAGTTTATTCATATCCTCGATCGGATCCACGAAAAAGATCGCATCCTCACAGATGCTGACCTTCAGTCCCTGCAGATACTTCATCTGAAAGGTGATCTGCGTGTCCTCTCCGATTGTATCTGTGTTATAGAGCTGCGATTTCAGCACGGCCGATTTCCGGAATGCGGAGAAAGCACCGGAGAGCGTATACATCATGTTAAACTCGGACGCGTAATTGCGTCCTGCTAGGAAAGCCTGCGCATATTCCATGAATTCCAGTTTGCGCAGCAGCCGCGGAAAAACGAGCGGGTACTCCTGCACCTGATCCGGGAACGTCAGGATCGAGCCCGTCATGCAGTCGATGTCCTTATCTCCCTCAAATTTGTGCACGATCTTTTTCAATGCGGATTTCTCCAGCTGTCCGTCGGAATCGATGTGGATAATGTACTTTCCGTCGCTGTTGAAAAGTGCCATGTTGAGTGCTCTGGACTTTCCCTGCTTGGCGTTCAACCACTGCATCATGAGGTCCGGATATTTCCTCTGGCATTCTCCGAACACTTGGAAACTGTTGTCCTTGCTCTGGTTGTTCACGCAGAAGATCCTAATCTGTGAGTTGGGATAATCGCTCTGATCAATGGAGCGAATGCATTCCTCCAATGTATCCGCAGAGTTATAGACCGGAATCAGAAGCGAGATCTCCGGCTCGAAGGCAGGCGTCGGATAATGCTTCGGGAAGAGCCGCTTTTTGATCAGCACAAACATGCTGCCAAGGGAAGGCACCACTTCCATGACAACCGGAATGATGATCCATGCAGCCCAGAAGATAAAAGAACCAAGAAAACTGTTGAGGAAATTATGAACTGTGTCCATACTTGAACCCGCCCACTTTTTGTCTGATCACCTGCGTCCGTGTAAAGACGTAGAAATACAATGCTACGGAAAGCGCATAGAATACGATCCGTCCGACGAAGGTGTGCGCAACATAGTACATGGACGTGCCGCCGTAATGGATCATCAGGCAGATGATCGTAATCCGCAGCGCATTGAAAAGGATCAAAAGAATGGTCCCGACGGAACCCACGATCAGCTTTTCCAGTTTGGTATAAGCCTTGAAAAAGATCAGGAGAGACAGGAATGCCATGATCTCGAGGATCCCCGAGCACTCAAAATCAATGACCAGTGTCATGGAATCTCCCACGACCGTGTTCACAAAAATCACGCCATATTTGAAATACGTGGAGTAAAAGCCCGTGAGCTGACCAACGATCCCGGAGATCGCAGCCACCACCTGTGCCAAAGGATGGGTCAGGTAAGGCCGAATCCACACCATGCCGAAAACAAACGTTCCGGCGCTCCCTACCAGGAAACGCCAGAACGATAATTCACTCTTCTTCAGAAGATGCAGGACATACAGCCATACCAGAACTAATACAATTGTAACGATGATCGATACCAGCATGTTTTTATCCTTCTGCTGAAACGTCGCCTTTCTCTTTCTTCTTATAGCCCCATGCCGCAAGTACGGCGATGCCTGCGCCCATCAGGATCCCCGGAACCGGACCGGAGGATGTCCCTGCGCAGGAGATCCATTCGTGTCCGATGTTGACAAAGTGTGCCTGAATGTATTTCAGATCGGTTGTATTCACGGTTCTGCCGAGCTTCTTGGACATACGGTCTGCAAGCTCATCCATATCCATCTGCACTTCCATCTCTGTGCCGGTCGGTGTGACCTTGATGATGATCTTGCCATAGATCCAGTCATGCTTGCCGTTCCACTGATCCGCATACGCATTCGGGTCATTGATGTTTCTGCCCTGCAAGCCCCAGCCGTTGAGATCATACAGATAGTACTCATAGGTACCCGGCTGTGTCTGGTAGAGATCCTGCCAGGATGGATAGGAGATGTTGCCGTTTGCATCCACCGCGAGCATCTTCATATTGATCTGATGGTTCACATCTGTGTCATGGTTGAAGCGAAGTGCGATATCCTGATAAAAGTTGTTGATCTGATCGCGGCCGCTTGCGGCATAAGTCTGTACATGCATCATCAGGTTCTCGCCGTCTGCATAGAGCGCGCCTTCTGCGTCAGCATCATGATCGGAATACTGGATCAGATGATGGCTGTAGCTGTCCCAGTCTCCGTAATTCCCGTCAAAGGTGATCTCGTTCGGCGTCGGTCCGATGCCGCTTTGGGAAAGATCCGCCACGTTGCTGATGATCTGACGCTGGATCTGATTGCCATCTTCATCCGTCACCACATTTCCGCTTGCATCCGTCTCTGCATCCAGATAATAGCCGAGAGAAATCGTTTCCTTGTACTGCTTGATTGCTTCGGAAGGGATCTTTACCTCAAACTGATGCGATGCATTGTCATAATACACTTCAGACCCTTCGATCGCATTGCCTGCGCGATCAGTCACGTAGTTGTTTGCTGCGCTGAGATAGAATACCAACTGGCGTCCGGTATCCGTGGTCAGGACGAACATGCCGTCATTGTGAACGCCTGCGCCGGTTGCAATATCATTCTGCCCCCAGTCAACGTTCTCGCCTTCAATATAGATATAGACATCTTTGTCAAAGATCATTGCAATGTTCTTCACATTGCCGTCTTCCACAGTCGTCTTCTCCACGCTGTCCCACTGTGTAAAATCGCCGTTGATCTCAATCCCGGTGAATGCAGGCTCTGTGGACTGTGCGGCTTCAGACTCCTCCAAAGACCCGGCCGAGATACCTGCCTGTCCCTCGTCATCTGAAAGCGGAGTCAGGATATCTGAGCTCAGTCCGTCCGAAGCGGAACCGGATGCGTTGTTCTCTGCTGAGGACTGCTGCATCTCTGTGCTTTCTTGATTGTCTGTCGCGCCATCATCCTGCGCGCCCTGCTCTTCACCCTGGGTGTCTTCGCCCTGGGATACGTCGCCGATTCCATTGTCCGTGGCGCCTGCCGCCGGATCCTCCGGCTGCTGCTCTATCACGGGCTCGGTCTGTACCGGGGTTTCAATCTGTGGCTGTACCGGAGTTTCAATCTGCGGCTGTACCGGAGTTTCGATCTGCGGCTGTACCGTCTGTTCTCCTTCTGTCTGTGTCGGCTCTGTCACCGTCGGCTCTGCCGAGGGTTCTGCAGACTGTTCTGATGTCTCTGCTGCCGGTGTGTCTACTACGTCTGCGAAGACAGGCATAGCGGAACCGAACACTGTCGACATCGTCAGTGCAGCGCCCGCTACAACTCCAATCAGTTTCTTCGCTTTCATAAGCATCTCCTTTGGAATGAATCCTGTGTAATAATATAAACTCGAAGTGGTGTTTCGCTGATCTCGAATCTGCGTAAATCCCAGTGATGCTGCTTCAACTCTTCTCTGAGCAACGGGAACAACACTTCTCCGGTATTCTCCAGACTTGCATCTTTCTGAAATTCCGGAAGGTCGTTCAGGTATTTGTTCTGGTAGCGTGCCAAGCAGTCATCTACGTGTTTTTCGATGTTGTTGAATTCCTGAAAATTCTCCATCATCGGAAACGTATAAGCCTCGATCTCGAGTACATGGCTGTGCTCATGGTCAATATTATTGTCTGCACTGTGCCGGATCGTCAGCCGATACTTCAAACGGTAGTACTTTCGGGAACATCCCGCGCTTACCGCAGCTTGCACTTCTCCCATTACATCACCTATTTATACTTACTATCAAATTACGCTCTTTTACCATGATACGCAATAGGAGCTTTGTCCTATTTTTTGTAATTTCTGTGTGCATTTTGTCAGATTGCCACAATTAAGCGATCTGCCCGCATTTCCTGATGAAAGCTCTCCTACAATTTCAGCTCCTCAAAGCATGCTTTCATCATATCGTAAGACTGTTTTTTTCGCTCGTGCGTCATCGGCTGATCCCAGTTTTCCCAGGTATAGGACTGCATCGGTGCAGACAACGTATCCTTGCAAAGTCCGAGGTAAATTTCCGACACCGTCATACCGGAGAGCATCCCGTTTGTCCAGAAATCCGCTTCCACTTCCTTTGTGCTCGGATCGCGGAAGCTGAGCATGGACCATGGAATCCGTATCTCCACAAAATTGTCCCCATAACAGAAATCGGCTAGCGAGTCATAGTCGGCCGATCCGGGATCGCCGTTTCCGTAACGGAGCAGTCCGGTATCCGATCTCTCCGCCTCGCGCACCCTCCCGTCCGGAAATTTCAGTTCCTTGTTCAGCATCAGATAGACCGGACGGAACTCGGTGCTGTCCTTCTCAGGCGTCGGCAGATCTGCATACTCCTTGTCGTTTGCGGCATACAGAAACGCATACCGGTCGTAATAACTCTGCGTCAAAACACGGCTGTTCTTTTTCCCCGACAGCACGATCATAAAGTCGGCGCCGTGATCCAGCCGATAGGATTCGTATTGAAATGCGCCGGATACAGGTGTGATATCAACCGGGATCAATGTCTCATCGCGATCCGGTGAAAATGCGTCTCCTGCAACGCAAAGATAGAGATACCGCACATCCTCCTTTGCATAAAGCCGCACTCCGTCGGCCTCGACAAGCGGCTCTTCTTTCTCCCAGTCTTCGAAATCACCATCCACCAGAACCGGCATCCTGGTCAACCCCGGATCAAAGGAAAGCAGTCCGAAATTTTGCTCACTGGTCTGTATGTCGCTCCAGTACGGCCGTCGTTCCGGGTCTGTGTAGTCCATTGTGTTCCATGTCCGCTTGAACCATTCGTCCTGCCAGGTAAACACCAGCCCGCCGCAGTAGTCATTTGCAAAAATGGTCTCCGCCATCTTGGCGAGCATTTCGCCCTGCTCTTTTTCCGTCAGATGCCCCTGGTTGAAGCCGGTCACAGGATTGGTATGTGTGCAGCCTCTGGACGCCGGAACCCCGAACTCCGCAACCAGCACGGGCATCGTGTGGATCGCGCGAAGGTCCTTCAGATACGCCTCGTAGGGATCCGGCTCTCCTTTGGCATTTTTGTATTCCCGGTAAGAGGTCTGCACCGACATGAATTCGGGATAGTACGGGTAAATATGATAGGAAGCAAACAGCCCCGCCGTAAAATCCCCCACCGGCTGAAACTGCTCCATCGTGATCGTGACGGCATCTTCCATTGCCGGCGTCGGGTCCTCGGGGTGCGAAAGCGCATCTGCCGTCGGCCAGTTCGTAAAACTGACCGGCCGCTGCATCCCGTATTTTTCCATTTCATAAGCAATCGTTCGGTCACCGACCTCACAAAGGAACGCGTCAAACGCAGTGCCCTCATTTTTCATTGAAAGGTATTTCCCTTGATAATCCGTGATCTCCGGATGCTGCTCGTTGGTGCCGGCAACAAACTCCGCATCCGATTCGATCCCGAGGATCCATCCGATCACATATGGGGAAATATCTGCAGAATAGATCCCATAGGCTCTTCCCGAACGTTTTTCGATCTTACAATCCCCGTGGATGATGTCGATCTGCTCCTCGGCTTCCGACACCGCATATTCGAGCACACAAAATGCATCATGACTTTTCTCGATCTCCTGCTCATCATACCAGATGCCCATCAGGAGATATAAGGGCTTTTCCGCCGTCCGGTTGTATGCATACAGCGCCTCATAAAAGGTGGGCATCATCGTCGTATAGACACGGATGCAGTTGCAGCCCATATCACTGATCTCACGGAACCAGCGAAGATAAGTCTCCTGATTGATCGCGAGCTCTCCCGGGAAATGCCCGGGAACTCCCGAGCCGATATTCACCCCGTTCAGGTAGATCGGCGTTTCCTTTTCTCCGTCGCACAGGTAAAAGTAAGACCCCTTGGCCTTGAATGTGATCCCCCCGGGGTCTGCCTGTGTTTGTCTTTCTTCCTTTATATCGGACGTATCGTTGTTTTCCGTAACGCTCTTATCCTGTTCCGTCGCCTCCGGCGTCCCGGATGGCGAACCGCCCCTCAGCACCATCAACAGGATCACTCCCACCAGGACTGTCCCGCTGACCGCGACCAGTATGGTCCGGAATATCCGCTCTTTCATTCTGGTTTCCCCTCAGTCTCGTTTCTGCGAAAAAAGTCTCCTTCGGTGTGCTGCCAATCTAGTGTCTCCTCTCTCGGAGCGACACTGCCCCCTCATATAAAAGCCGCCATATAAAGGGGCATGGTGATGATACCATTCTCATTGATCCCCATGTTGCCATCTATGAATTTATATCCGCATGGGATGTCCTTCTTATTTTTGATCACGGATGTCAATGAGGTTGCCCTTGTATTTCCCGATTTCACTTCTATCGGTATCACAATACCATTCTTTTGGATCAGAAAGTCCAGCTCTTTTTTAGTCGTATCATTCCTGTAATAGTAAAGCGTGTATCCGGACTTGTATAATGCATCGGCAACCGCGCACTCGTACAGGCCTCCCTTGGTGTTGCCGGAGAGTGTATTCTCAACGATAAACTGTTTTAGCGAAAAATCTTTCATCGCGATCAGAAGCGAAAGGTCTGTCGTATAAACGCGGAAAAGCTCATTCCTTGCATAGTCATCCAGATCATACCTGATATCCGTCACCGATCTGCTCATATGAATGATATCTGCACAGAGAAGCCATTCTATGCTGGAATAATACTTTTGCGCCCTGGCTCCATTTTCAATCTCTTTGTATTGGAATTTATGATTTTCTTTATCAAGGAGTTGTCTGGAAAGAGAAAGATAGCATTTTTCTGCTTTTACTTTTTCTTCTGCTGTTGCATAATGCGCTATATCGTACTGATAGCCCTGAAGCAGATTTCTCTGTATCCTGTCAACTTCCCGAAAATCTTTTGAAACCACGTATTCCTGCACTGCTTCGGGCATTCCTCCAACCGCAAGGTACTGCCTGTAGTAAGCCATCATCTGGCTGTGGATGGCATCCGGAACGACTTTCTTTTCGGCAAGAAATGGCCTGACGGACTCGATCAGATCCTCTGCAATGCCGATCCCCCATAAGAACTCTTCAAAATCAAGACCATACATCTTCATGTAGTCGACATATCCTACCGGATAAGAGGAAGATCGTTTATAATCTATGCCCAACAAAGAACCGGATGCAATGACATCATATCTATTATCATCTGCCCAGAATTTTAACGATGTGATCGCTTCCGCGCACTCCTGTATTTCATCAAAGAAAAACAGCGTTTTCCCGGGCTTCATTTTCTTCTCGGGAAACCGGAATCTGAATGCCATGATCATACTGTCAACGCTCAGATCACCGCTGAAAATATCAAATGCAGAAGGCATTTCCTTAAAATTGATCTCAACCGTTTCTTCATAATTGTTTTCTGCAAAACGTTCGATGAGATATGTTTTCCCCGTCTGACGCGCACCCTGCACAATGAGGCACTTCTTGTATTTATTGTTTACCCAGTTTTCAAGCTGGGTCATGGCTTTTCTCTTAAGCATTTTGCCCCCTATTCAACATAATAGAGTACAATTCCGCACCGTTCATCAACATAATAGAACATCCACACATTACCGCATCAACATAATAGAGTGAAATTTCATGTCTAAATCAACATTTTAGAATATTATAGACTTTATCTTCGTGCCCGTCAAGATTATAAAAATCATGGCAATGCCATCATATTGATGGTATTACAAACGGTTTTTGCCATCATTTTGATGGTGTTTCGCGAGAGGACGCAAAATTTGGGTGTTGATATTTCTTTCATCTCTCATCTTTTATCGGAAAAACCGATAAAAACCCTCCCATGACAGGCGCCACGGGAGGGTTTTCACAATTCTTTTTCATCAACCGTCACACCGCGATCATGTCGCGTGACGGAGCATCAATCTTTTCTCTCGGCTTTCATCGCTGTTTTACATGCATACATCGCCTGATCGGCTCTCTGGAATACCTCTTCCACGGTTTTGTCCTTGTTTTGGTCAAACCTGGCATAGCCGATCGCAGCGGAAATCTGCTCCCACGGCTCTAATGTCGCGTCATTTTGATAGGTTGCCAGATGTGCGTTAAACTCGTCCACCAGTTCATCCACCTGCTCGTAATCCCTGTTTCTCAGGATCACGATGAACTCGTCTCCGCCGATCCTGAATACGGGGGAGTGCTCGAACACATCGCAGACAAGCATGCACAGCTTTTTGATAGCGACATTTCCCTTTTCATGCCCGTAGGTATCATTCGTCCGCTTCAGGAAATTCAGATCGACCATCGCAAGACCGAACGCGATGGGTCCCGCCGCCATCTCCTCTTCGATCTTTTTCACCTCGGCATCATACGCCGTCTTGTTGCGGATGCCGGTAAGCGCATCCCTGACGGCAAGCGACCTCATGGTATTCGCTTCTTCCTCTGTCTCTTTCAACACGGTCTTCGTATCCAGGAGCGCCGTGATATTCGTATTCATATCGGATTCCATCTGCTTCATGGAGGAAAGGAGCTGCTCGATCTCGTCACGGGAATTGATCTGCAGCGCTTCAAAGGAATGGTGCTGGACTTCGTTATTCTCATAGCAGTAGTTCTTGGCCGTATCAGACAGCATCCTGATCTGTTTGATCAGGGTTTTGTTCATGATCAAAGTGGCAACAACAACCACCAGGATCGTCAGGACAATGATCGCAAGCGTGGCGGCAAGGACATAATTCCGTTCCTTTGCCTTGATGTCATTCATGGAAATATCCAGGCATACGTGTGCGACCACCTCTCCGTCCACGATCACGGGATAGCCGGCAGACACGAGCCACCCGTACTGTTCCTCGTTGGTGATGGACGCGGGGATCAGTGAGTCTCCTTCTCTCGGCCAGTAACCGTCTTCATACGCATCCACACATCCGGGCGGGCAGGCATCGTCATCATACGCTCCGTCCACGATATAGATCGCATTCGTGATTTCCGGTTTTTCATTCATGAGGTAGATGCAGTCCACACCGAAGATATCCTGATAGACCCGGAACTCGTCTCTGATCTTTTGAAAAACTTCCAGATCCTCGATCCCTTCATAGTTCGACATATACGCATTCCAGGCATCTGACCCCCATTCCGAGCTGGGGACGATCTCATCAACGCCGTAATAGATCTCCAGGACAGCATCCGTAACCTCCTTGACGTCATTCGGATCGATGCTGTGCGCGACTGCCTCTGTGATCTGCTCCGCCCTGTCCTCATACTCACGGTCTATGATATCCGTAGCGATCCTTCTGACTGCAACGATCGCCACAAGGCCGACCAATAAGCAGACAAGAATAATGCCGATCGCGATCTTTACCCTGAGTGATAAAAACCTTTCTTTTTTCATCGTTTCTTCCCCTCCGATGTGATCAGAGCCTCTGATGCGGCCTTTCGCATCAAACGTCGTTTACAATCTCATCTTATTTATCATACCATAATGACCGTGATTTTCAAAACCGTTTCAGGTCACGATCTGCCCCCACTCGTTCACCAGTTTCTCCAGATTCCACGCCGCATTCGCAGGGCTTGTGGAAGGAAGACAGACTGCGGGGTGTCCTGTGGCGCCGCGCATATATTTTTCATAATAACGGAATGCGGTTTTGCCGTTCACATAGATGGTCCTGATGTCGGCTGCAGAAAGGATCGGGGTGAGGTCATTGACTGTGACGTTTCGAATGCTGGTGTCGGAGGAACCCGTGATATCGCAGGAATGAATGACGTCCCAGACCGCAATATGGTTGCGGAGCAGGAACGCCTTCTTTTCTGCGATCGTTTGCGGGACATCCTCTCCGAAAACCGCAGCGGTCACCTTCCAGAAGCGGTTCTGCGGGTGACCGTAAAAGAAGCAGGCCTCTCTGGATTTCACGGAAGGAAAACTCCCGAGGATCAGGATCTTCGAATCCTGATCGTAGATTGGCGGAATCGGATGTGTGATCATGAAAGGATTGTTTTATAAACTGTCACAATAAGCGCAGGCTGCAAGTGCTGCAACAGCACCATCTGATGCGGCCGTGGTCAATTGGCGTACGGTCTTGGTACGCCCGTCGCCTGCTGCGAAAATGCCGGCTGTGTTGGTCTTGCAGTCTTCGCCGGCGATGACATAGCCGCTCTCGTCCAATGCGACAAGTCCGGAAAAGACCTGGTTCTGCGGCGTCTGTCCGATCGCGATAAACAAGCCGTCTACCGGAATGGAACGATGCTCTCCCGTGATCTTATCCGCTACTTCAACACCTTCCACATGATCCGTGCCGAGAAGTGCGCTGATCGTGGCATTCAAAACAAACTCCACGTTTTCTTTTTCTTCCAGCAGTGCAACAGATTTACTGTCGCCGCGGAACTGATCGCGACGGTGAATGAGGTAGACCTTGTTGCAGTAGTTGGACAAAAACAAGGCATCCTCCAGAGCGGTATTGCCGCCGCCCATCACGGCCGTGTCTTTGCCTTTGAAAAAGGCGCCGTCACAGGTTGCACAATAGGAAATGCCCTTCCCGAGCCATTCCTCTTCATGCGGCAGACCGAGGTGTCTGTTTTTGGCACCGGCTGCAAGGATCACGGAACGGGCTTCGTACGTCTCTTTCCCGGTGATCACGTTTTTCACGTTCCCGTGGTTTTCGACGGAACGCACTTCTTCAAACTCTACCTGCGCGCCGAGCCCGGTCGCCTGCTCATAGAGCGCTGTCGCAAACTCGAAGCCGGAGGTGTTTTTGATCCCCGGATAATTCTCGATCTCAGGGGTGTTGATGATCTGGCCGCCGTAGGTATTTGCCTCCAGGACCAGAACGCTTTTCCCGGCGCGCACGCCGTAGATCGCCGCGGAGAGGCCGGCAGTACCGGCTCCGACGATGATGATGTCATACATAAGAAAGGCCTCCTAACTGATTACGGGAGCAGCGCCAGTACTTTATCTTTCGGGATAAAGCCGACAGACTGGTTGATGACTTCTCCGCCTTTGAACACGAGCAGTGTCGGAATGGAAGAAACGCCGAACTTGGCTGCCAGCGCACCTTCGTCATCGGCATTGATCTTGCCGACTTTAAAGCCGTCTGCTTCTTTTGCGATCTCGTCCACGATCGGCGAGAGCATTTTACAGGGGCCGCACCAGGAAGCCCAGATGTCGACCAATACCGGGACGTCGGACTGTAATACTTCCTGTTCAAAGTTTTCTGTGGTGATTGTGATCGGTTCCATAGGGTTTCCTCCTTTATAAAACGTGTGTGAATGTATATTTCTGTGCCTGTCTCCATTGTACGAAACTCAAAAGAAAGATGTCAAGGTTCTGCATACCGGTCTTTTCAAAAAATCACCCGATTTTGAAAATACCCCTTGCATTTTTCTCCGGCGCATGTTAGGATAAAAACAGAACAGATGTTCGATTTTGTTTATTCTGGTTTTATCTTTTGAAATAATGACTGAATCGGTGGGGATTTTTTATGAAAGCACAGATTTATGCCTTTGATTTTGACGGAACCTTATGTGAAGATTGCTACCCGGAGATCGGCTCTCCGCGTGCTACGACGATCTCTTATGCCCTGCGCTTGAAGGAGCAGGGGCATCATCTGATCCTCTGGACCTGCCGTGCCGGAGAGTACTTAGATCGTGCCGTGGAATGGTGCGAGCATTACGGACTGACCTTTGACGCAGTCAATGAGAATCTTCCCGAGACAGTCCAGAAATATGGCAATGACAGCCGCAAGATCACTGCGGATTATTATGTGGATGACCGCAGTCTGATGCCGGCATAGCAGATGGGACAAGGGATTCCGGATCCCATCAGAAAGCTTTAGATTATCTTAATAATTACGACACAATTTCTTCACAGTTTTCAAATAGACTTATTCTTGTAAGGATGGAGACGGGTTGTCTCTCCTTGAAATACCAGGGGCTGTTGGGTTTTTACCGGAGAAGGTTTAGGCACTGTCAGCTCCGACTAAAAGCAACGGGGACTTTCCGAAACGGAACGTCCCCTTTCTGATGCTTCTATGATTGCTGCTCTGCCCAGCTCTTCAGGATCCTGGCCGTCAGCCCCCAGATCGTGATCCCCTCATAGTCATAAAAATAGATCCACTGCTCTTTCTTCCGGAACGGATAGTCCCTGCCGCCCGGGATCCGTTCATACGGAAACCCTTCCCGCGGTACCGTGACAAGATCCACTGCATAGGCTTCCGGAACAGTCTTTAAAAAGAAATCTGCGGGAATCCGCAGCATCTCTGCCACTTCCTCTTTGGAAAAAGTGTCCCGGTAATCGGAAAGCGCCGCCACAAACGGATAGACCTCCCCGCCATCCGGACCTATCTGAACCGGGAGAGGATGCAGTGTCCCGATCTGCTCCCGGCTGACAAGGAGCTCTTCCATCGTCTCCCGCACGGCGGCTTCTACGGGGCTTTCAAGCATCTGTCCATTCTCCGCCTGAATCCCGCCGCCCGGCAGACAGATCTCCCCGGGCTGGCGCTTTAAATGGAGCGCACGCCGCTCCAACACGATCGCTGTGCCGTTCTCTGTTTTGATCAGCGGGATCAGAACCGCTGCGTGACGCTGTTTCATGTGTCGAACTCCCTCGCGTTTCCGTCGTTTTCCGTCTTGATATATACGCCTCCGACTTAGTATTGTCAAGACCTTTCTGCCCTTTGCAAAGGCTTTTCCGCCGCGCTTCTTTCTTGCAGAGTTTCCTGCTTTATGATACGATGAAAGTGCTTTTGAAAAAAGTTTGAAGAGATCAAATGATCAATCACGAAGATACAGGAGGTATGTCATGAAACTGGAAGAACTGCAACAGAAAAACCCCGGCATCAAGATCCTGCCGCTGACGGATCCTTCTTTCCCGGAGTACGGGACTGTCATTCAGGGCTACTCTTTCACCGATGCCTTTCGCGTGATGGAGCAGAAAGCGATCCCCGCATCCGGCAACACCTACACGGCATGCGACCCGGATCTGCAGGCGCTGCCTCTCGCAAAAGAGCTCTCCGACGGCTTTTACGGCGGCATGCCGGTGCAGCTCGGTTTCTGCAACGGCAGGGGCACGCAATTGAATGCTCTGGAATATCATAAAGGGACCGAGGTCGATGGGTGCTGCACAGATCTCATCCTGCTGCTTGCGAAGACCTATGAGATCAAAGGAAATGAGATCCCCTCCGACTGTGTCAAAGCTTATTTCGCACCGGCCGGGACGATCGTGGAACTTTACGGCACGACGCTGCATTATGCGCCCTGTGCTGTTTCCGACGACGGATTCCGCTGCATCATCGGTCTGCCGGAAGGGACGAATGCCGATCTGGCTGAAAAGCCGGCTCCCAAGAATGACGAAGATAAACTGATCTGGATGAAGAACAAATGGCTCATCGCGCATCCGGAAAGTACGGAAGCAGGCGACGGCGCTGTTGCCGGCATCAAAGGCGTCAACATTACGATCAACTATTAAAATTAAGGAGGGGTTTGAACCCCTCCTTTTTCATGTCTATTTTTCCGGCAGCTTTTGGATCGGCGAGACCACACGGTTCAGATCTTCATACTTTTCAAACTCCATGATCTCAACGTTCTTGATGTCCTCCGGCGCGTAAACCGTGGAGCCGCCGACATACTTTAAGCGTATCTTCGAAAAATCCGGTTTGTTGTCATTCACCGGTTCCTCTGCCACGACGCCGATGCCGGTCTTCACGTTGCCGTCCTTGTCCGTGATCCGTATTCTGTGTTCAAACCAGTCTGTGCGAATCTCCATGATCCCTTTCCCCCGACATCACACCTTGATCTCAGCCTGTACGCCAAGTTCTGCGTGGTTTGCCTCCAATACAGGCTGCACATCATTCTTTAAGAACTGCTCCACCTGCAGCGGCGCTCTGCCTACATAGTTTGCAGGATCCATCACTTTCAGGAGATCCTCCAACGTTTTTCCGAAGATCGGTCTCGCGGCGATCAGTTCCAGAAGGTTGTTCTCTTTCCCTTCCTTCTTCACATTCATGCCGGCCTCCATACTGAGCGTACGGATCTCTTCATGCAGTTCCTGGCGGTTTCCGCCTTCTTTGACCGCATCCATCATGATATTCTCCGTCGCCATGAACGGCAGCTCTGCGAGCAGATGCTTGGTGATCACCTTTTCATAAACCACAAGACCGGAGGTCACGTTGATGCAAAGATCCAAAATTCCGTCCGTCGCAAGAAACCCTTCCGCTACGGAAAGGCGCTTATTTGCAGAATCGTCCAGCGTCCGCTCAAACCACTGTACCGCAGAAGTGATCGCCGGGTTCAGCGCATCCACCATCACGTAACGGGCGAGGGATGCGATCCGTTCACTCCGCATCGGATTTCTCTTATATGCCATCGCAGACGATCCGATCTGGTTTTTCTCAAACGGCTCCTCCACCTCTTTCAGGTGCTGCAAAAGCCGGATGTCATTGCTCATCTTTGTCGCGCTCGCCGCGATACCTGCAAGCACGTTGACCACGCGCGTATCCACCTTGCGGGAATAGGTCTGTCCGGACACCGGATAGCAGGCTGCAAAGCCCATCTTCTGTGCGATCATCGGATCGATCTTGTCGATCGTCTCCTGATCTCCGTTGAAAAGCTCCTGAAACGAAGCCTGTGTACCGGTGGTCCCCTTGGAACCGAGAAGCTTTAAGGATCCCCTGACGTATTCCAGATCGGCAAGGTCCATCAGAAATTCCTGCAGCCACAGCGTCGCACGTTTCCCGACTGTCGTCGGCTGCGCCGGTTGGAAATGCGTAAACGCAAGCGTCGGGAGGTTTTTGTATTTCTCTGCAAAATCCGAAAGAGCAGCGATCACGTTGACCAGTTTTTTATGTACGAGATCCAGTGCTTCCTTCATCAGGATGATGTCGGTATTGTCTCCGACATAGCAGCTCGTTGCGCCAAGATGGATGATCCCCGCAGCCTTCGGGCACTGCTGCCCATACGCATACACATGGCTCATCACGTCGTGCCGCACTTCCTTTTCCCGCGCCTTCGCAACATCGTAGTTGATATCGTCCTGATGCGCCTTCAGCTCGTCGATCATCTCCTGCGTGATGACAGGCTTCCCGTCTTTGGAGAGCCCGAGCTCCATTTCCGTCTCTGCGAGCGCGATCCACAGTTTTCGCCAGGTCGTAAACTTCTTATCCTGCGAAAAAATGTACTGCATCTCTTTGCTTGCATACCGCTCCGAAAGCGGACTCGTATACCCGTCTGTACCCATTACGCTTTCTCTCCTCTTGAAAAATCCGTATCCCGGTCATCGTACTCGCCCCGGATGTCCTCCTTCGGCGGATCCATGGGGTACGTTCCCGTAAAACAACCGTTACAGATCGGCACGCCGCCGACCATCTCGGAAAGCCGCTCCACCCGAAGGTAACCGAGGCTGTCCGCGCCGATGATCTGCCGGATCTCCTCGACGGTTCGGTTGTATGCGACCAACTGCTCCCGTGCCGGAATGTCCGTACCGAAATAACATTGCCATAAAAACGGCGGCGCACCGACTCTGACATGCACCTCCGTCGCGCCCGCATCCCGGAGCATCCGCACAATCCGATCCGACGTCGTCCCGCGGACGATCGAATCATCGATCATGATCACACGCTTGCCCTCCACGGACTCACGCAGGACATTCAGTTTTACGCGCACGCTCGATTCACGGCTCGACTGTTTTGGTTTGATAAAGGTCCGGCCGACATAGGTATTCTTGATAAACGCCGTCCCGTAAGGAATGCCGGACTCCATCGCATAGCCCATGGCAGCAGCATTGCCGGATTCCGGTACGCCGACCACGAGATCCGCTTCCACCGGAGAATCGATCGCAAGAAACCGTCCCGCGCGGATGCGGGATTCATAAACCCCTACCCCGTCAAACCGGGTGTCCGGTCTTGCGAAATAAATGTACTCAAAGACACAGCGCGCCTGTTTTTCTGCCGGGATCGCCATCGTCATATCGGAAACAATCCCTTCCTCCGGCGTGATCGTCACGACTTCACCCGGCAGGACATCACGGACGAACTCCGCATCGATCGTCTCCAACGCGCAGGTCTCGGATGTCAGGATGTATGCGTTATCACGCTTTCCGATCACAAGCGGCTTGAACCCGTATGGGTCTCTCGCCCCGATCAGTTTTCTCGGGCTCATGACCACAAGCGCATACGCCCCCTTCAGTTTCTGGCAGGCACGACGCACGGCTTCCTCCGCGGTCCTGGAGTTCAGCCGTTCTCTCGCAATATGATACGCGATCACTTCCGAGTCAATCGTCGTCTGGAAGATTGCGCCTGTATATTCCAGATCCTTGCGGAGCTCATGCGCATTGATGAGATTTCCGTTATGCGCGAGTGCCAAGGTTCCTTTTACATAATTAAGAACGAGGGGCTGTGCATTTTCCCTCGTGGAAGATCCGGCCGTAGAATAGCGGACGTGCCCGACCCCGATGTCCCCCCGCACGGTTTCAAAATCGTCCGGAGAAAACACTTCGTTGACGAGCCCCATATCCTTCCTTGCCTTTACGGCACGCTTCGGACCGTTGGTATCGGAAACCGCGATCCCCGCGCTCTCCTGTCCGCGATGCTGCAGCGCAAACAACCCATAGTAGATCGAGGAGGCCACATCGTTTCCGTCAAAATCGTACATGCCGAAAACCCCGCATTCCTCGTGGGGTTTGTCATCATACAGAAAGCCTCCTTCTGCACCGGAAAAGTCCTCCGGCATTTCAAAGATGCGATGTTCACTCATGAAACAAATGCCTTTCCGGTCAGTAACTGATATGCCTCACGGTATTTTGCAACCGTCTTTTCCACAATGTCCGCCGGAAGTTTGTAATCCGCCTCCGGATGTGCCTTCAGATAATCCCTCACAAACTGCTTGTCAAAGGACGGTTGTCCCTGCCCCGGCTGATAAGAATCCGCAGGCCAGAACCGGCTGCTGTCGGGCGTCAGCATCTCGTCTCCGAGCACCACTTCGCCGTTTTCATCCAGGCCGAATTCAAACTTGGTGTCTGCGATGATGATGCCCTTTTCTCTGGCGTAATCCGCGCACTTCCTGTAAAGCGCGATCGTCAGATCCCGGATCTTCGCCGCATAGTCCGCGCCTTTCCCCGGATACTGCTTTTCCAGAAGCGTCACACTTTCTTCAAATGTAATGTGCTCATCGTGGAGTCCCAGTTCCGCCTTCGTCGTCGGCGTGTAGATCGGCTCCGGAAGCTTGTCGGATTCGACGAGCCCCGCCGGAAGATCGATCCCGCAGACCTTGCCGCTTTCCTGGTAGCTGGCCCATCCGGTACCGGTGATATAGCCCCGTACGATACATTCGATCGGCAGCATGGAAAGTTTTTTACACTTCATGCTCCGTCCTTCGAAGCGGTCGTTTTGGAAAAACTCCGGCAGATCCGCCGTCTCCGTGGACTCCATGTGGTTCTTCACCACATCCTTTGTAAAGTCAAACCAGAACTTCGACATCTGGGTCAGAATCTTGCCCTTGTCCGGGACATCGTTTTTCAGGATCACGTCAAAGGCCGAGATCCGGTCTGTCGCAACGATCAAAAGACTCTCCGAAAGGTCATAGACCTCGCGGACTTTTCCTTCTTTAAACGGTTTGTATTCCTGCATCATGCCCTCCTGCACGCAGCCCTATTTTTTTATCAATAAAGATTCTCCGGTCATCTCCGCCGGCTTCTCCATGCCCATCATCTCGATCATCGTCGGAATGATGTCGCAAAGCCGACCGCCCTCTTTCAGCGTATAGGCCGGATCATAGTGGAACAGCACAAACGGCACCGGATTCGTCGTATGCGCCGTATGCGGCAATCCCGTCTCGTAGTCGATCATCTGATCCGCATTGCCGTGATCCGCACAGAGGAACATCTGCCCGTCCACTTCCAACAGCGCATCCATTGCCTTGCCGACACACTCGTCCACGGCTTCAATGGCTTTCACGGCTGCCGGGATCACGCCGGTGTGCCCGACCATATCCGGATTTGCAAAGTTGATGATGATCACATCATATTTCTGGGAACGGATCGCTTCGCAAAGCTTGTCGCAGACCTCGTAAGCGCTCATCTCCGGCTGCAGGTCGTAGGTCGCAACCTTCGGGGATTTGACCAGGATCCGGTCCTCACCCTCGTTCGGCTCTTCAACGCCGCCGTTGAAGAAAAACGTTACGTGCGCATATTTCTCGGTCTCCGCGATACGCGCCTGCTTCAAGCCGTGCGCCGCAAGATATTCGCCAAAGGTATTCTTGAGTTCTACCTTCTTGAAAGCGACTTCCTTATTCGGGATCGTCACATCATAATCCGTGAAGCAGATGTAGTGGACCTTCTTGCGCGGTCCGCGGTCAAACCCGTCCAGCTCGTCCAGGCAGAAGGTCTTTGTGATCTCCCTTGCCCGGTCGGGACGGAAATTGTAGAAAATGATCGTATCATTGTCCTTGATCAGACCGATCGGTGCGCCGTCCTTTTCGATCACGGTCGGCAACATAAACTCATCCGTCACATCGGAATCATAGGAAGCCTGCACTGCTGCCACGGGATCCGTCGCGCGGACGCCCTCGCCCTTTGTCAATGCGATATAGGACTTCTCGATGCGGTCCCACCGGTTGTCACGATCCATCGCATAATAGCGGCCGTGGATCGATGCGATCTCACCGACGCCGATCTCCTTCATCTTTGCAACCAGCTCCTCCATAAAGCCCTTTGCGGAAGTCGGCGGCGTATCACGTCCGTCCAAAAAGCAATGGATATAAACCTTTTCCTGGCCTTCGCGCTTCATCAATTCCAGCAGTCCGAAGAGATGCTCAATATGACTGTGCACGCCGCCCGGTCCAAGCAGCCCGTAGATATGCACGGCACTGTTGTTCTTCTTTGCATTTGCGATCCCACCCAGCAGAACTTCGTTTTTAAAGAAATCGCCGTCTTCGATCTCTTTGCTGATCCGCGTCAACTCCTGATAGACCACGCGTCCGGCGCCCATATTCATATGGCCGACCTCGGAATTGCCCATCTGTCCGTCTGGCAGGCCTACCGCAAGTCCGGATGCATAACCCTTGACGCAGGGGTTCTCTTTCATCAGTTTGTCCAGATTGGGCTTCTTTGCCATCGCAATGGCGTTTCCCTCGGTTTTTTCATTGATCCCGTATCCGTCCAGGATCATCAGTACGGTTGGCTTTTTACCCATAGTCTTCTATACTCCTTTATCTGCGGGCTTGCAGCAGCCCGATTTTTGGTGTTCGAGATTCGTTTCCATTCTATAGCATCGGGCGGTTTTTTTCAACCGGACTTTCGGCGGGAGGTTCTGTAAAGTTGTTTGGTCTGTTCTCTTTTTTGAAACGTATCCTTCCATACAAAAACCGGACTATGCACCCACCTATCGGTCTCCACATAGTCCGGTCTGTCTTGAATGGCAGTACCATGCAATTCCTACTTTGCCGTATTGATATGACTTGATACAAGCTCTGACAGGGCGCTTGAATACCGTCCGCTGCTGGTATAGGTACCCCCTGCTCCGGCGGCGGAAAGGCTGATGGCATCCCCCTTGGTGGCCATCTGTGAAGCATAAGAGTTTACTCCGGTAAACAGCGATTTCAGATCGGAGATGTTGGCATTTTTCAGCTCATCCTCGTCAAGCTCAAGCCTGTTCCCGGCGGCGATGCTGATTCCTGCCTTGGAAAGCAGGTTTTCAGTAAGGGACGTGGTTTTCGTCATCCAGGACGCATTTCGAAGGACGTTTTTGTTGTTAGAGTCGCCTGCCTGCTCCACCGTTTTGTTGTAATCGGAGATAAAACTCTTGACTGCCTTCGTGATAGCATTCCAGTCATAATCCGTTTTCTCGACTTCTTCTCCATTTTCGTTCTTGTCTTTTTCTGCCCCTGGGCTCTGCCCAGGGGAGCCCGCGCCGGCTTTGAGGCGCTTCAGAGATTCTCCGTTAGGAGAATCTTCCAAAACAGTCTTCCGCTCCCAGAGCGAACTCTTCATCAGCGCCTGAGCGGACTTGGCCATAGAGCCAGCCGCACCGCTCATCAAAGTCATCGCCTGCCTGGAATCCTGATCGGAAACCGTCTTCTCTGTATCCTTTTTGTTGTAATATGCTTTCATCAACTTCCCATAGGTTCCGGAGCGGATCATGTTATAATCGGAAATACTGATCGCTCCGTTTCCGCTCCCGCTGTCCGTATTGATCGAAAGCCCTGACAGAAACGAATTTGCGTTCTGCTTTGCTTTTGAACTCCAGTCCGAATCAGGGTACTGGCTCCCATAGTAGCTGGACGTTGCATAATCTCTGATCGTTGACATACTTTTGACCTCCTTTTCCACTCAATGCTTCCCTGCAATCCTCCGATAAATTGCTATATCCTTACATCAACATTTTCTCCGGGCTCAGATGTTTTTCCTTCTGCAGTATTCTTTCTTTCATCGTCTGTATTCACTATCCCGTTTTCAGCCGCTTCCTTTACTCCCGGATCCTGTTTCTTTTTTTCAGTTGCTGTAGGAGCCTCAGTGGCATTCTCTTCTTCTCCGGCTTTTTCCATTTCCTTATTTGCCGCAGAAAGTGTTTTCATCTGATCAGATGTGAGGTCGGATACACCAGCCTGAAGGTCTGCCAGTTCTGCCTCTTTCTTGGCTGTATCAGTTCCCCTGTCCTTGTCCAACTTGATCTCTGACTCAAGGACACCTGCTTTCCCCTCCATCGTGGTTTTGACTGCTCCCTGCACATCCGCCTGCTTTATCGACACATCTGCAGAGATCATCGCTTTCATACCGGCATCAGAGAATCCGGTTCCCTTCTTGCCGCCTTTACCTTTTGTATGGGTTTCCCCTCCCAGCATGTCCTCCATGGATGTTCCTGAAGCCTTCTTCTGCCGTTCCTCCTGACGTATCTCCATCTCATGCTGTCTCAGTTGCGTCTGAAGTTCAGTGATCTCCTTTCGGATCTCCTGCTGTTTCTTCATCCTTTCATCCGGAGGGATTTTGTCGTCCTTGGAAAGATCCTGTAGTTTCTTCTCTGCGTTGCGGATCTGTTCTTCGATATTTTTACTGTAAGCATCACTCCCGGAAACAGGCTTGCTTCCTGCCCCTCCTGCAAAATATCCCTGTCCCGGTGTCGAACTTCCTATTCTCATAATGATTTCCTCCTTGAAATTACAGATATATGCTTCATTCTGTATTTCGTCACTCCAAAAATCAGGCATAACAAAGATGTCATGAATGGTCGTTTTTTCGTCATAAACGGTTTTGTCGTTTGCTATATGATCATCATCGCCGTCAACCGCACACGGTCATCTTCCTTCGTGAGCTTCGCAGTCCCGTAGTATTTCTCCGTAATCCTTCGGATATTCAGAAAGCCCAGGCCATGGTCACCTTCTTCCTTACTCGTCTCCGGCAGCCCTGTATCCGGATCGATCTTAAGCTCCCCTTCAAAACTGTTTACCACATCGATCAAAAATGTGTGGTTCTTTCGTTTGGATGTTACAAAGATCATTTTCTCTATACTCTTCTCCGCTGCTTCCATAGCATTTGCCAGTGCATTGATCAGGATCACGCTGAGATCAAACGCATCCGCCTTGCTATCCTGCGGGAATTGAAAGCTGCTTTCAAAAAGTATCCCTTTTCCCTCCGCTTCCTTCTTTTTCTCGGACAATATCACATCGGTCACAGGATTCCCCGTCTTCACATCCGGTGCAAGCGCATCTGTTTCCTTGTCGATTCTCGACAGATATCCAGCTGCTTCCTCATATTGATCCTGATCCAGAAGCGCACAGATGATCTGAAGATGCTGGTTCATATCATGCCTTAATCCCCGGATACTCTGATAAAAGCCTTCTGCCTCTTCCACTCTGGCTCGGATCTCCGCAATCTGCCCTTCCTGAATAGCCGCAAGGTACTTTTCTTCCTGCGTTTTCTTAATTCGCTGAAACATCAAAACTACCACAAGAAGCGCAAAATAGCATATGATCTGATATCCCGAAAGAAGCAGGCGGTAATCCATTGAATTTTCCTGCGGCAGAACGCCGGAAACCTTTTCGTAAGACAAACCAAGATAATGAAGACCCCAGTAGCCGACGACATTGGAAAAGCCAGGTGTGATGAGAAGGATCAATTCGGTTCTGCTGACCTCCTCCAGCTTTCTTGTATATGCTTTGTTAATGCCTGCGATCAGTCCGAACAAAATGGCCGCGCTGATGATCTCACCCACTGCAGGCAGCACGATCGGCCACACATTCCTGAAAGTTTCGCTCATTTCAGAGTTCCCGATTTTCATACCAATGGGGAGCCAGATCATGACCATGAGCCCGCTTGCGATCCATCGCATAAGATAAGCGGTCAGCGCCAGAAATAGTTTCTGTGGATAATTTCTGTGATCAATGCAAACCATCGTTGTAAGCGTCACAAGAATACCCACTCCATATGCCAATGCAGAATCCACATAAATCGGGCAGAAGTATAAAATAAGCATCACCGCGATATAAGATATCGTAACCGCCAGATGCTTTTTGTTTTTATTCTCTCCCAAATACGATTTAACATAGTAGCCGATCAAATACCCGGTGATCATGACATTCGCAATTTCCGTGATGATTATGATCGTATCCCAATATTGTTCCATGTCTGCCCTCGTTCTGCATTTCCCGCGAAGCTCCTCTCCCAGAACGGGGGGCTGCAAACGTCCGTTGGACGTTTTCTTGCAGCCGACCGAAACGAAGTGAAGACCCCGCGCCGGCTTTGAGGCGCTTCAAGGGAACTCGTTAGAGTTCCTTCCACTCTTATGCCTCGCAGTATTCCATATACTTTTCCACAAAATCCTGGTAATGCCGCCTTGCTATGGGAAGCTTCGACCCTTTTAGAACGATCTCCTTTGAATCATAGCTTTCCACATAGCGAAAATTGACAAGATAAGCGCGATGCGGCTGATAGAATCCCTCGCCCAAAAGGTCTTTCAGAGAAGACAACGTCCCATAATACTCGATTTTCCTGTCTTTTGTCACAATGATGACTTTTCTTCCAAAGACCTCCGCATAAAGGATTTCTGTTGTCCGGATCCGAATATGCTCTCCGGCTGCTATGACCGTGATCACATCCTCCGTTTCCTCTTCCTGATCCTGCACGGAAAGCTCCTGAACCGCATTCCGAAGAACCTCTTCCAGTTTTTCCGAATGGATCGGTTTTACAAGAAAGTGAAAAGCCTTCACATCAAAGGCCTCAAAGACATATTCCTCATTTCCGGTAATGAAGATCAGAATCCTTTTCCAGCCTTCTTCCCGGAGCTTTTTCGCGGCTTCCATTCCGGAAACACCCGGCATCTTGATATCCAGCAAAAGAATATCCGGAGAATTCTCTTCGCGGAGGAGTTTCCCCGCATCTGTAAAGATCGTAACAGATGCATTCGGATAGAGCCGCTGCACCGCGCTTCGAAACACTTCGCATATTCTGATGTCGTCATCACAGATTGTAATTCTCATCATTTTATCCCCTGCTTTTTCTGCCCCGCTCGACAGATTTCTCATATATCATAGAAGATTTCTCACACCATTTCTATAAACATGTTATGAACGATCACTTTTATGTCATGAATGGTATATTTTGCTGAAAAGCCAAGCCTGTATGTCTGCCGGTCTTATACTGATGGTTTTCTCCCTGAAAAAAAGAGCTTCAGCCCTTATTGGACTGAAGCTACTATATATGATTAACGATAGTAACGCACGCTCTATAAGTCAAGGTTTGAAATGATCCATACTCATGATAGAATAGTACAAATCGGGGTTTGGCGAGGCAGATTAGCTTTGAGTTTTCTTAACGAAGAGGACTTGATATGGGAATACTGATATGCGGACTCAACGGGACTGGGAAAAGTACCCTGGGAAGAATGCTGTCTGACCGGATGGGATATGAGTTTATAGATAATGAGGATCTCTATTTTCCGAAGACAGATCCTTTGTACATGTTTTCCAGCCCGAGAAGCAAAGAAGAAGTGATCCAGCTTCTGGAAGAAAGAATCAGCGAAAATAAGCAGTTTATTTTTGCATCTGTAAGAGGTAATTACGGCTACAGACTGATCGCCTCATTGGATCGTATTATCCTGATTGAGGTTCCGAAGCAAATCCGAAGCCAGCGCGTCCGGGATCGCTCCTATCAGAAGTTCGGGGACAGGATCCTTCCGGGTGGAGATTTGTACGACAGGGAAAACAAGTGGTTTTCGCTGACGGAAACTAGACAGGAAACTTATGTCACAGACTGGCTTGAAACAATAAATTGTCCTGTGTACCGGATTGATGGGACACTGCCGGTTGAGGAGAACGTGGATTATCTTGTTTCTGTATTGTCAGAGGAGATTACCTGATGTGGAAATCAGTAAAAAGAAATCGAAATGCTTCATGAAAAATAAGTGGAGCAAACCGTCACTTATGACTGGGGAGGTCATGCGTATACCTGGCATCATGATCACACAGAAGAGCACGAGATAGTATATTAGATTCTCCAACAGAATCAGCCCATGAAAGTCATTGTTTTTCTGAAGAAAACAAGTATAATGTCCTTGTGGGTGCCATCATTTGCGGTGGACGGCTGACCCTCTCCGGAGGGACTGTGACCCTCCGTTTACATTGAAACCCTTTAGGGAATCTCATTAGGGAGGGCTTGATATGGTGACTATCGAAGGACTTATTGCTGTACTGAGCTTATGCGTCGGATGCTTTAGCCTTGGATATGCCATCGGACGCAAGGATAATAAAACGCAGAAATAGCCGCCCAGACTCTGGCAAAGTTTAGCGGCTATTTCATAGCTAAATAAACCGGGTCAGCCGTCTATCGATGGCACCCTTTATATTTCATAATATATCACGTTCCTATCATACATGCAAGAATTTCCCTTTCCCTTCCTACACTGACACATCGATTGTAAGTCCTCTTCGGGTATCGATCATATCATTTTTTATCACTTTCTGCTCATTATTTCTCAGTTTTTCAATCAGTTCCTCTGGTGATTCTCCACGAGAAAGCAGTTTTTTCATTTTCTCCGTATTTTCTTCACGACGAGCTTCTCGTTTCTCCTCCAGCTCTTTCGCCTTCTTTTTCCGCTCTGCTACTTTCTCCATCAGCTTGTCTTGCCGTTCCTTTAATTCCTCCGCTTTTTCCTTTGCGCATTGTGCTTGTTTTTCTGAAGCCTGGGGATCATAGCCGATACTCCAATAGCTGATCCGCCCATCCTTCTCAATCTGCATTCCGCACGCCAGAACTTCATGCCCCATGGCATTTATGTCGCGTTCTATTTGTTTTCCTTCCTCCGGGAGCTTTGCTATCCGTTCCTCAATGACAGAAGCCAGTTCCGGATCCTTCCTCATTTGTTCTGCGATATTTCTTGAGATTACAAGATTTGACGTACCTCCAGAACCCATAATGGTACTCATAAAAGATTTGTCCGAACCCGAATATGTAGAAATGTTCACCCCATATTTCGATCCGAGTTCGGATAGATACTGATTCAGAGGCTTTATTCTTTCCTCCGCATTTTTCTGAGCAGACTCAGATTTTTCAGAGCTCTGAGTATCAGAAAGCTCCGTTTGTTTTGCCGCAGCATTTTTCTTCAGTTCGAAGACATTTTCGAACTGCCACATAGACTTTCCAACACCTGAAACAGCCATATTTTCCCCTCCTTGATTTTTGTTATGAATTCCATTTCACTTTGTATAGCTATCATCCTGCATTGCAACAATGTCAGTTTTCACCTAAACTCTGTAGTCAATACTTCTATATCTGCCATCGGCTGTGTCCTGATCTGACACTATGACTTGATCCTCCGGAGATGGCATTTTCTCTGAGCCTTCTTCTATCTTCTGAAGTTCCTCCATCGTATCCATAGACTCCTGAAGCTCTTCAACTGACTCCTCGGTCTGCTCCATGGTTTCCTCCATGGTTTCAAGTTCTTCCATGATCTCTGACAGCATCCCTTCCGGCTGTTCAATGCCAGTCGCCTCTTCGATCGCTTCCTTGATCGCATCTTTCCGACGTTCTTCCGGAGTCTTCGGTTCGGTTTTTTCAGCGTTCTTCTTGATCTTCTCTCCCCGTTCCTGCGCCTCTTCCATCGCTTTGTACATCTGAGAATTGTTGAATTCCTTCTTCGCTGCCGCGATCTGATCCTCATAGCCGTGAAGCAATTCCAGTTTTCTGGAGATATCAGAAAGATCCGTTGATGTCATCTCTTTCAATTTTTCCTTCTGATTCTCAAAAAACTGTACCTTATCATCTCTCTGCTGCTGTCGCTGCATACGATCTTCTACGCTTTTTAATCCGTATGAATTCTGATTAACCAAACCAGGCATTTTTATGTTCATATTCATTTCCTTTCCAAGACAACATATGGCTTCACCCTTTATGTCGTTTCGATCCGGCTCCGGGATTACAGGCATGTCATGAACGGTCACTTTTTCGTTATAAACGGTAACAAAATCGAGTAGGAGGGGTTCCCCTCCTACTCACGCGCGGGGCGCGTCCGGCTTCAGCCGGGATATTTCCTTGCGCGCCCCTGCGCATAAAAAGGGGTGGCCTGCTATAGACCACCCCCTGTGATTACCTGTTATTCTTCTGTAATGATATCCTTGTTCTTTTCTTTGGATGCGTAATAGTCATCAAAAAGCTTATTCGCCGCGTTCATCGTGTCTCTGCTGATGCTCGGGAGTTCCTTACCCCAGGCTTTTGTCGCCAGCTTGAAACCCTTCTCCATCGCAGACTGCATCTTCTTCATCTTCTCAACATCATCCCCGGCCAATGCGGATGCAAAATCAAAGAGACGCTGCGAGGTTTTTTTCACACTCCAGTATCCGTCTTCAGAAATGTCCTTCTGTGCCTGAGCCTTTGTTGCGGCATCTACTTTATAATCACCGCTTGCCAGGAATTTCCACATATTGGCATTCCCATAAGCCGTCGCCTGCTTTCCCATCATCTGGGATACCATACTGGTAAGCTGACTCTGCTGCTTCTCCTGATCCGCTTTCAGCTGTGCCACTAGTGCTTCCCGATCAGCTTTACTCATCTTGTTTACGGAATAGGTTGCCTTCTCCGTATTTCCGGTGCCCTTTTCATAGACCACACCGGTATCGGCTACGGATTTTGCCCCAGAAGACTGCTCGTCCTTTGCAGACTTCTCCGTAATCTTCTGATTTTGGTAAGATGATTGTACGGTCGCGGTGTTTAGCGGTGGTGAATACCCTACACTTGTGATTCCCATGCTTTTTCCTCCTTGAAAATGGTGAGATCCTTTCGAGTCTCGTTGTTTTGGCTGAAATCCCTTTCAGCCGAGCTACACAGATAAACTGTCATCCTCAGTATCGAACCATTTTAAGGAAAATGCAATAGACATGTCATGAACGGTCGAAATAATGGTATGAATGGTCAATTTTTGATCGCAATGGCTGTAAATTCACCGGGAAGTTTTTCATTTTCCCAAGAAGGATGTTCATCAAATCTTTTCAAAACAAATCCGTTATCAATCATCGAATTTATGATCTCACTGATCGTATATTTCCTGTAACTGCACTTTGGTATCCGGGCACGAATCTCATCTTCATAGAAACGAGCATGAGCCATTTCCCCTTCATAAATCTCCTTGGAAAAATAGCTCATTTCAGGCGTCTCCAGATCCAACGCATCCATGATCTTTGTAAATGGATGAAAATCGCTGCATATCATCTTCCCGCTCTGTTTCAGGATGGCAGATATTATCTTCATAAACTGATTAATATCATGAAAATAGTGAAGGATCCCACCTTCCATAAAGGCTACATCAAAACACCCTTCATATTTTGGGAGATCCATTTCCAAGATATCACATGCTACAAATCCTATCCTGGCGCCGGCAGCATCTGCCGTCTCCAGAACATATCGTTTATTTTCTTCTGAAATATCAAATACAGTGACATCTGCACCCAGTAAAGCCAAAGGAATTGCCTTTTTTCCACAGGAACCGCAGATATTGGCAATCTTGACACCTTCAAAGCGCTCAAAATAATCTGCATACCGCTTAAGCATAGCTTTCGGGTTTTCCTTGTACTGCTTTGCACAATCTTCGGGTCGACCTAACATCCTTACCCAGAAATCATAGGCATCATATTCCCATGCGATTTTATTTTGTTTACAGTATTCCTGCATATTGCTCCCTGTCTCTTATGCACCGTTATGATGGTATTCGTTTATGAAAAATGGTCTATCACCTCAGCTCATACTTAATCGTGATCTGTGCCGTGATGGTTACTTCACCGGGGCTGATTGCAACATCTCCTCCACCGCCCATAGCCTCTTCCGTTGCGGCATATTTCGCTGCGCCGTTATCATAGCTGTAACGGAGCGATGTATCCTGATATCCTTCGGTCATTTCCACGACGGTTCCCAAAGTTTTTCCGGCTGTCTCTGCCAGGCTTTCCGCTTTTTTCTCTGCTGCAGCAACGGCCTCCTTCAAAGCATCCTCATAGGCTTCGTCGTATGACGAACTGAAATACCGTACATAATCCACTTCGGTCATCCCGCTTTCGCCGAGCGCTGACAGGGTTTCTCCCGCCTTATCAATCGGAATATCCGACACCGTCAGTGTCGTCCTGACATAATAGCCGGTAATTTCCTCTCCGAACTCATCGTATCTGGGATAGAGCGAATAGTCCGAGGTCTGGATCGATTTCTCCTCGACTCCCAGTTCCTTGAGCTTTTGAAGCACGGTATTTACATCCTCGTTATTCCTGCGTTGTGCCTCCTCCGTTGTCTCCTCCGTAGCCTCAATGCCCACCGTGATCTCTGCCATATCCGGCTCTGTTTTCGACTCGCCTTCGGCGTTGACGGTCAGGTAACCAGCGTCTGTCGAGTTCTCCGTTTCAACTGTTTTTCCGCTTTCCACAACATGCGAGACTGCTTCTTTTTCACTGGCCACTCCCGTATTCTGCGCAACATTCCCGCATCCTGTCAGACAAACCATTCCAATTAAAAACACTACAATCAAATTCTTTTTCATAATGATCCTCCTTATCTGTTGGGGTTTACGTCCTTCATCTATATAAGCGACATTATGAATCGTTTGGTTGCAGCCTTTCAAAACTTTTTTAAATTCTTTCATCAAATGTCTATGCCCACGAAATTTGAAGCTTTTTCTTTTCCTCCGCGCATTCTGAAAGATACAGATTTATAAGAGTCTGATATGGTATACCAGTTTCTTCAGACTGACCTTTGAAATACTCAATGGTATCCACATTCAGATTGATCGTTATCTGCTTTTTTAACTTTCTTACATATGGATTTTTTACACCCTTAGAAAAATCATATTCCTCTCTCATTTCGCATTTCCTTTCCGGTTCCGATATTGTTTCGCTTCGTTGTTCGTTGCCTTTCTTGCAGATATTATCCGTATTACATCATCGCCTCCACGGTAGCAATGGCTGACAACCAGCAAATGTGCAACTGAGCTATATCCAAGAATCAGAAATCTCTCTTCGTCAAGGGATGAGTGATCCGGGTCGGCGATCACAATAGCCTATTCATCATAAAATACTGACTTTGCCTCCTCAAAAGAGATATTGTGCTTGTTTACATTGTCGTAGTATTTCTTATCATGCCATTCAAATTTGATTTCTTCTTCCATAATTATATAGTAATTATTAGATAACAAAATGTCAATATTTGTTCATAATAACGAAGCAATCATTCTTCGCGAATATCCGGCAAAGCCGGCAGCGTCATCTCGAAAGCAGTCAGCAGGTTTTCTGTCGAATCGGCATATGAAGTTCGCGTAGTATCCAGTCTCTGTGTATAGAGCACCGATTCCAGATTTTGCCGCTTAAGGTTTTCCAGCTCCACCCGACGTCGTTCTTCAGCAATCTTCTGGTTACGTTCCGCATTTTCTCTTGCCTGTTTTGCTTTCTTCTCCTGCTTTGCTTTGTGTTCCGCCTCAACCTTGGCTTTGTACTCCGGCGATTCTTCGCCGCTCAGATAATAGTGCGCTGTCCCGTCCGGATGGATCACCACACCGCAGGATGTGATCTGATGTCCGATAGAAGCCATGAAAGCTTCCGTCTGCGGAAGCGAGTCAAAATGTCCCTGTATGATTTTCTCATAGTGGGCCGCCTTCTCTGGATCGTTTGCCATTTCTTCAAGGATGTTCGGTGCGATCGCGACATTCCCAGCACCCACAGTTCCTGCGGCAAAGCGATCCATGCTGTCCTGATCGCCCCAAACCTCTACATCCATAATCGGAACTCCAAACTTTTCTTCAAGATAGCTTTTATACGTCTCCACCTTATCCGTTCCAGACGCCTTCTCCAGAGAGTTGGCGAAATCCGTTGAAGATGCCTGATTCTTTCTCACCTGATTTGCATACTGCGTTGCATTTACGATGTTCCCTACTCCATAGATTCCAGACATACTCGCCCTCCTTTAATTCTGTGTATTGCTTTTGGTTATGAGTTCCATCAATTCAAGCGGGATCGGAAGACCAGCCTCTTTTCGTTGCTGGATTTCCTCCATCATATCCATCTGCTCTTCGAACCGTTTTTCACGGCGTTCCCAATACCCTTCGTCATCCTCTTTATGCACCTTTGGCATCATGCTGTCCTGTCCGCCAGGAAATCCGGCTCTTTCCATGGTGACCTGCAGATCCTTTTCCTCGGCTCCGATTCGCATCATGATAAACTTACCGCCGGAAAGACTTGCCCAGGAATCATGTAAAGAAAAGGTTGATCGCACCTGATCCGTCACCCATTTTTCATATGCAGGATCGTTCATCATACGTTCTATGCCAGCATCAGATATTGAGATTGTTGTCGTATCCAGCTGATTGGTGGAATCATACGGCATAGACTGAAAGCGGTTGTATAGCATCTGCCGGTACTCCGTCATCTCCGCTTTTCCGGGCTTCTGCCCGGAAACAGCATCCCTCGCATTTCGGATACTGCCTTCGAAGGTTCCATTGCCTTCCGAATCCGGCATCCTGTTTCTGACCGGTATCTGACGGAACATTCGTGTCGTTGCGCTGATCGTCATCATTTCGTTTGCCATATCAGAACATCCCCATTCCTATTCCAAATAACAACTCATATGCCTGGAGCGCAGCGTTTGGCGTCTCATATTCATAGTTTTCCAGAAAATCCGTTGCTTCAGAGCGTTCCCGAAAAACCTTTTCATAGCTTTCCTTCATTCTCCTCTGCTTTTCAACCAGTTCCTTTTCCCGTTCGGTTTTCTGGCGCTTCTCCTCAAGCCGCTTTGCTTCGATCCGCCTGATCACCTGCGGATCAGGTTTTTTACGGAAGGATTCTCCCTTGGAAAGTTTTCGAAAATGTGCATCCGAATCCGCTGTAGTCCCGTAGGAAAGATCACCCCAGCTCGATCCACTGCCATTTTCCATAGGTACACCGATCTGCAGCACTTCATAACGTTTTACTCTGGGTGGAGTCATCCATGGATTTTGAAACGTGAAGTTATACTCCAATCCGCCGATCACATAGGCCTCAAAATCCGGATCATCCTTCATAGTTTCCCACGCTTCATCGGAGATCACGATCGAAGTCTCTGTAGAGCTCTGGGAAATATCCACAGGGATCTTATCAATCAAGCTTCCGATATAGGATTTGTATTCTTCCATTGTCATCTCATCTCTGGCTTTTATCGGTGGATCTGCCTTTAATATCTGATGTCCTTTTGAAATGACACTCTTCCAGTGTGAAGCATACTGCGGATATTTCTGCATCGACTCCTCAATATGTCCGCTCTTCTTTTCCGATGTTTTCTCCGCGCCGGCCTTTGTCATAGCATCCATAAAAGTTCCCGTTGTCTCCTGTACGCTGCTGCTCTGTTTTGTGTTGGAGTAAACCCCCGTGTTTATCGTTGCATAGCTTGTATTGATCATTCCTTACCTCCTTGCCCTGCTTCTCACATAGCATCCTTTTCGTCATATCTATAATTCAAAACCTGCAGCGGCGAAAAAGCTTGCTGTTTCATAAGCCAACGCTGCGTCTGTCATACTTGGTTTCATGAATGCGTCATCCGTTATGTTTCCAAAAAGGCTCCGTGAATTCAGAGTTTTCTGCCAGGCCAAGTTTTCATAATACCCCTTTTCATACAACTCATTTACCCGTTTCCTCTGTTGATACTTGGTCTGGATATCAGCCTCCAGCCATTCCTCCTGACGCTTTTTTCTTGCTTTTTTCCTTTCCTCCCAAAGGTTATAATCTTTTGGTGGCTGCGCATCGGCCTGTGGAGCCCGCGTCACGATTCCTCCGCTGCCTGCTTCCGTGTTATACATAGCCCTTGCGCCTGCTGCCGTCCCCCCATATATTTTACTGAAACTATGTCCCTGATACTCCGCCGGAGAAGCTCCAAAATTCTGAACTGTATAGCATCCTTTATCTCCCATAGCCAAGAACGGATTACTCACAGAGCGATCTTCCTTCAGATATCCCAGAACCCAGGCTGCATAATCCGGATCCTTCTTCATATTTTCCCAGCCTTCTTCGGAGATCAGAACCGTTTCCTCATCATATGGTCTGGACGGATGCTGTGGTATACTTCCGATCATTTTTGTCATGACATTTCTGAACTCGAAAACAGACATGCTTTCCAGATCCTCCGCAGAAATGCCCGACATGGAAAGAAAGGAGTATCCACCTTCTACACGCTTTTGCTGAACCGCTTTATACTCCGGCTTTTTTGCATAGTAATCTTCCATCACAGATCCCCGCTGAGATTTCATTTCTTCTGCTTTCGCACTGATCGTCGAGGCAAACGACTTTACCTCTTCCTTCCTGCTGGCAGATTGATAATTGGCGAAATATCCGACGCTTCCTGATACATTCATAGTTGTTCCTGTCATAGTGATCCTCCTTTATAATAGGCAATGGCACGACTCCTTCGTCGTCCTGCCCTGTCGTCGGAATGCATTCCAGAAATGACTACGTCATTTGCGTTCCTCCTCATAACAAAGCGCCCCTGATCAATGTCCATTCCATTGAACACGGGCGCTGTCCATAGCTGCTCTGTTTTTCATTCACTTATCCCCAATAATCCAGCTTATGGGAATACTCTGTGTTTATCATTCCGTTCGATCCATACTGATTGGTGACACTGCCGGCAGAGGCTGAAGCGTGATCTGCGATATGCTCTCCCAGAAACGATGCTTTTTCGTTGAAGGTGCTTCCGGATCCGAAGGCGTTGATCAGCGTTTGAGCATCCGCCTTCTCAAGCTTGTCCGTATCAATCAGGAGCTGTCCATCTTTCTGAATCACGATCCCTGCCTCCGAAAAATAACCTTTGTTCTCAGAAGCCGCCTCTTTCAGCATCTTTGCATAATACTGATCCAGGGTGTCGTTTGTCTTTCCCATGGCTTTCAGCGCTTCATTGTAGCTCTTTACAATGCTCTTTGCCGAAGCCCGGAGCTTTTCAGCGTCACTTCCCTTTTCATACTCCGAAAACTGCCTCGCACTCTTCGTCAGCTCGCCTGCAGCATTCTCCACCTTATCATATCCATCCTTCATCAGACTCCGGACTGCTTTTGCGGCCTTTGCATTTCCGGATTTCTCCAATGAACTGAGAAGAGAGTTCTCATTTCCTCCCTGATCCATCACATTCAGCAGGGAATTACTGATCCCGGGAAGCCCCGCTTTCTGCGCAGAATCATTCACCATTTTTGTTGTCACCCGCATATAGTTTTCCTCCTTTTCTGCACCCGACCGAAGGGAAGGGGCTGCAAACATCCAGTGGATGTTTTCTTGCAGCCGACCGAAACGAAGTGTAGACGCCCCGCGGCTTTGAGCGGTTCAAAGTAATCCGTCAGGATTACTTCATCTGAAAGCTACATCGACAGTCCCAGACCGCTCCTTTATACCATTTGCACGAATGGTCATTTTTACGACATGAATAGTCAATTTACAGGGGGCATCTGCAACGTTCCGGTCACTGTCACGGCATCTTTCTCCTGCATATATTCCATTCCACCAAGGTATTTCTCACAAATATCCACCGCATTTCGGATACCGATACCATGACCGGAAATCTGCTTCCTATTCATTACTGGAAGATGCGTCGCAGGATCAATTTCTACTTTCTCCGAGTAGGTATTTTTGATCTTGAAAACAAGAAATCTTCCTTTATGCTTCAGGCTTACAAAGGTGTTCGGATGCTCCGCCCGTTTCTCAGACGAAGCCTTTATGGCATTATCAAGCAAATTTGTGAGCAGCACACCAAGGTCATACAACATCTCTTCGGGAATATCATTTCCATCCACGTTTGCGGCAAATGCCACCTGGAGCTTCTCCGCTTCCGCCGACTTATCGTTCAGAATGACATCCAGCAGTGCACTTCCTGTATAAAACCTCTGCTCAAAGGGATTCATGTTTTCTTCCATGGATTTCAGATACCCCTCCGCCTCTGAAACAGCTCCCTTATCCAATAAGCCATGAAGGTTTACAAGATGGTTCTTCAGATCATGCCGAAATCCGGAAAGTCTTCGCTGATCCTCCTCAACATCCGAAAGCCTCTTTTTCAGCGCCTCCGTCTGCATGGATGAAAACAGGAGCTGCTCCTCCTTTTCTTTCATCGTGCGGTTCTTCTGCCAAGTCGCCACGAGGAATGTTTCACAGATCAAAAGCAACACGCCGATGGCCAGAAAAACCCAGTTCGAAGCTTTGATCTGATCTGAAAGGACAAACACTTCCTTATCCATGGGTATCACGGAAATCCTGGAAAAGAAACGGGAAAGAAGATAAGCCATTACACTCGGTACAGACAGATAAACCGCTTCATAAATGGTCTGCGCATATTTATGGCTCACGATCCGATGCAATACATACAGTGCGATCAGGGTAAGTACGATAAAAGAAATGCAAACGGCCAGCCATAGTACGAACTCACTCTTCAAAAAGATCTCCAGGTCTCCTGCCTCGGTAAACGTAAAGGAATCCGCTATCTTATCTCCGACAAACGACTGTATCCCGAACCCCATCAGATACGCAGTGCAGAAGCACCCGAGACCGGTTGCAGCCCCCATGATCATGGTCGGGATCCATTCGCGCACGCCCTGCTTCAGCTTTTTCAAATCCGTAAACACCAGGATCCCCAGCGGCAGGGAAATCCACCGGAAAGTTCTAACGATATAACCCAGAAGCTCTGAATAAAAGGAAAAATTCTGCTCACTCATTGTTTACCCCAAAGTAACGGCACGCGCGTCAAAGCGCTTCGCTGACGCACCTGCCCAGTCGTCGGAACGCATTGCAAGAAATGACTTCGTCATTTGCGTTCCTCCTCATATCCCACATAGTGAACATAGCTTCTCACAAATTCTTTGTATTTGTATCTTGAAATCAATAGCCGGCTGCCATCGGTAAGCTCCACTCCCATTTTTCCATATCCGACGATATACGCCATGTTCACAAGAAAACTTCTATGGATCCGATAAAAATCAGGCGGAAGCAGGCCTTCCAGCTCATCCATGCTTCCCTGCCAGATCACCTCTTCCTCTCGGCTGCGGTATCTCTTCGAGATATGGATGCGTTGGAGCCTGCCCTCACTCTCTGCATAGAGGATCTCACGAAACGGGATCAGGACTGTCTGCTCTACATTTCTTATCATCAGGGTGTTTTCAGGCGACGGTTTTTCCTGATTCTCCGCAAAAATCCTCTCTGCCACGGAAACCGCTTCTCTCAGCACCGGGAGCAACACTTCACGTTTCACCGGTTTCTCCAAAAAGTAAAATGCATGAACACCGAAAGCTTCTCGCATCCGCTCCGGGAATCCAGTGACAAAAATAATCAGAGGAAGCGAGTACAATCTCCCTTCCTCTGCATTTTTACCGTAAATTGCTCTGGCGGCCGCCATACCGTCCATATCGGTTCCAGTGTCTATATCCAGCAGCATGATCTGGGATTCAGCGGCACATCCCACTGCTTCTTCCGCCCTGTGGCATGCTATGATCTCCGCTTCCGGATATTGATCCAATATCAGCCGACGAAACCGTTCGATCTGTGTTTCCTGATCATCACAGATTGTAAATGTCATTCAGAATAACCCCCCCATTGCCGAATCCTTTCTCCATTATCATATCAACTCTTTCAAAATGGAACCCGTTTGACACGAATGGTTATTTTTACGACATGAATGGTCAATTTATCCGTTACCATCTCCCACAATACCATTCACGATCTCATCGATTTCATGATGCTTTCGCACCAGATGTTGATCCTGATGAATCGCACGTAGAATCCTCTCCTGATCCTCAGCGCTGAACATATCCATGCAGCCTGCTAACTGACCGATGTTTTCCCGATTGATGTTCAGGAACCCTCCACATTCCAGCTGAACAGAAATACAGTTGCGTCTTACCGAGCAGTCGCCCAGATTAATACTGTTTGTTTTCGGATCACAGACAAAAATCACGCCGTTATAATCGATGATGCCGTCCTTCGCAAGAGTTCCATAAGGGACATCCGGGATTGCATGCATGATTTCATGGTAGGTTCTCCTTCTGACAATGTTCGACGCTATTTCATCGCAGTTCGAAGAGGTTGCCGACGCCACGCCATCAGCATCTTCCATTTTTGCATCCGAAACACAAAATGATTTCAGTACGGAGCCAAAGCCTGATTGAATTATTTTTTCGTCTCCCTGATGCATGTTGGTTTTCGAATACTCGCCTGTCCTGCTCCCCGGAAGATACAATATGCAGCCCGGATCATATCCCATCTCTTTTACAAAACTCATCATCACCGTGTGCTCTTCCTTTCCCTCATATAAAGAAAACGCATTAATCAAACGGCTTCATTCCGTTGAATCAATGCGCATTTCCATTGCTATCTTTTATATCGGCAAATGGAAAAGCATTATTTAGCATAAATACCTTAACAAGTAAAAAGCTGAGGCTTAAGCCTCAGCTGGTCTCCAATGACTTCCCGCTCCCCCAGGCATCTCCGACTTTTTCACCCATCACATGATAGGCACTGTTAAAAGGATCAAAACAGATCGGACGCACCTTGCTGACGTCCACATTTCCATCTGTAAGAACTGACTCGTCAACACTCACATTGACGATCTCACCCTTCAGCAGACGCTTTTCCTTATCATAGCTCTTCACTCTGCATTCCAGGCAGACTGCCAGTTCATTGATGATCGGGGCATTCACAAGTTCGCTCTTTGTCGCTGTGAAACCGGCTTTTTCAAATTTGTCCGGAACTTCATTTCCGCTGGCAATACCGACGTAATCACAAGCTGCCACATGATCCGCGTCCGCCATGCTGACCGTAAAAGCACCCGTACTTTCAAAATTCTTGCAGGTCTTGTGTCCGACGGACAGGCAGATCGAGATCTCGTTCGACTCGCTGATCCCGCCCCATGCCGCATTCATGGCGTCCGGAACCCCGTTCTCGTCATAAGTGGCAATGATCCACACCGGCTGCGGATAGCTAAGCGGCTTTGCGCCGAAACTTTTTCTGGACATGATTCGTTCCCTCCCCAAATGTTTTATTCTCAATACTCATACCAGCAGTCTTCCGATTCATCATAGTAATAGTACGTCTCGTCGGTATCATCATAATACCCATACGTATCCGATTCCTCATCATAGTAGTAGAGCACGCCGTCCTCGTACAGATACCAGAGATCGTCTTCGTAGTCATAGGTCCAGTCATCCATCTCGTCGGAGGTCTCGCAGCCTTCCTCTTCGATGCATTCCCAGCCCTCCCAGGAATTCTCAAAGTTGTCATAATCATAGTAGTTATCCACATCCGAAGAAGAAACAAACTGTCCAAGCCAGTCAATATAATCCTCGTCAATCCCAAGCGCTCCGTAAACGTCCCTCATCTCATCATAAAAGTACTCTTCCCCGTAAGGGAGAGAGATCGCAAGCCCCGTCAGCTCGTTCTTGTCCGTTGTATGCCCGGAATAGACCACACAGTTTTTCAGGCTCTTTACGAGTGCATTCGCAACCTCGCTCTTGTTATCCACGCTTTCCACGATCGCCAGGATGTCATTGATGTAGAATTCGTCCAAGGTCACATCCGACGCATCCTCGCTCCAATCATCCCAGCCGCCGCTCCTGCCGCCCTTCTTTGCGGTATGCAGCTTACTGAAATTCGTGGCGAGCAGAGTGTCTTCATTCTGATAGGCATACGTGATCCAGTCTGTCAAAAGCTGCTTTGCCGCAGATTCCTTAAAGAGCCCCATACAGGTGGAATCGCCATACTCATTCAGTTCGTTTTCCTGCACCATGCTGTCGATGATGGTCTTGCCGAGCACCGGCGTAGTCATGCCGGGACTTTTCTCAAACGGTTCCATCCATTCCGTATAGCTCCAGCCAAGGCCGGACTCAAAATCTTCCGACAATACAGTGTAGTCACAGTAGGGTGCGAACGCATAACAGGTTTCCAAGCTCGCCATGATACAGCAGTCCATGCCGATCATGTCAAAATGAAGCTCCGGGTGCTCCGCAAACGCATCGGCCATCTCATCAAGCGTGAGCGCCTCTTCGGTATCCTCTCCCAGCCATTCATTCACCCCAAACCCGTACACAGGCCCGCCGCCATGATCCCAAAAGATGAGCAGATACCGGTCTGCCGGATACATCGTGCCGCAGTATTTGATAAACTCGGAAAGGGTCTCCTTTTTCGTGCAGTCTATTTTTCCCAGATCATCTCTTAGCAGTGTCAGTCCTCCGTCCTCGATCTTCCAGGTCTGTGCCGTGTCCGGTGAGATCAAATCATTTTGCCATTCCTCCGTTCCCATGGTCTGCACGATCACGTTCACGTTCTTCCCGATGCCGGAGTCGATCATCTCGATCAGATCGTCCGTGGCACTGCCGCCCTCGCTCTCCAGATCGGAACCGTTCATATAGACCATCACCGTTGCAGATTTTGCTCCGGTATCCGCAGCCGGCAGTACAATGCCGTGTGGCGGCTCCACGGGCTCTGGCGACGTCCCGTCCGTTGCGGCCGCTCCACTCGTAGCATGATTTTGCTGCACGCTTTCCTCATCACTCAAGAGCGCTCTGAGAAGTCCGCAGGATGTCATGGAAAAGAGCATCAGCAGCACCACCAGCATGACAGCCGCACATTTGATCATTCTTTTTCTGTTCTTCATCTCGAACACCTCTCAGCCGATTTTCCAAAATATATGGGTCAGATCTTACCGCGTCAAAAACGGAAATCCCGCCCCGATCCGTCGCGGATCTGCGCAAGTTCTTCCTGCACCCTCTCCAGCACCCTCGGATTGGAAATATCCGAAAAATTCCGTTTGATCAAAGCCTCTCCGATCTGCTTTGTCTCTTCGGTCGCATAGTCGGAAAGATATTCCTGCAGCGTCAGCAGCGCGTTCGGCAGACAGCAGTTCTGGATCTGCTTTGCTTTGCATAACGCCATGAACCGGTCTCCGGTTCGTCCTTCCCGATAGCATGCCGTGCAGAATGACGGCACATAGTCTTTTTCCATCAGCCAGCGGATCACTTCATCCAGCCCTCTGGTGTCCGACACTTCAAACTGCGCCGTATCCTCCGGCCGTTCCTCCTCGGTATACCCGCCCACAGAAGTGCGGGAGCCGCCGGAGATCTGCGAGATCCCGAGCTCCAGCACGCGTTCTCTGGAAGCGCGTGACTCCCGGGTGGATACGATCATGCCGGTATAGGGTACCGCGATCCGGATACAGGCCACAAGTTTCGCAAACGTCTCGTCGTCGATCGCATCGGAAAACGCCGCCAGATCGATGTCATCCGCCGGACAAACACGCGGAACGGAGATCGTATGCGGACCGACCCCAAAGGCTGCCTCCAGATGCTCCGCATGCATGAGCAGCCCGGCAAATTCATAGCGATATTTTTCCAGTCCGAACAGGACACCGAGTCCGACATCGTCGATCCCGCCTTCCATCGCGCGGTCCATCGCCTCGGTATGATAGGCATAGTCGCTTTTCGGGCCCGTCGGATGGAGCCTTGCATAGGACGCCGGATGATAAGTCTCCTGAAACAGGATGTACGTCCCGATCCCCGCCTCATGGAGCCTCCGGTAATTTTCCACAGTGGTCGCCGCGATGTTGACATTCACGCGGCGGATAGCACCGTTTCGATGCTTGACGTCATAGATCGTCTGAATGCTCTCTAAGATATACTCGATCGGATTGTGGACGGGATCCTCTCCCGCTTCGATCGCAAGGCGCTTGTGCCCCATATCCTGCAACGCGATAACTTCGGCACGGATCTCCTCCTGCGTCAGTTTCCGCCGCGGGATTGAGCGGTTCTTACTGTGATACGGGCAATAGGTGCAGCCGTTGATGCAATAATTGGATAAGTAAAGCGGCGCAAACAGGACGATCCGGTTCCCGTAGAAATCCTGCTTGATCTTTTTCGCAAGCGCAAAGATCTCCTGATTCTTGTCCGGCAGCGTGCAGGATAAAAGCACGGATGCCTCTCTGTGCGTCAGCCCCTTCTCCTCCCTTGCCTTGGCAAGGATCTCTTCGATCAGGGGCGCATTGTCTTTGTTTTCATCGGCATACCGGAGGGTCTCAAGGATCTCTTCCTCGTTCAGAAACGCCTCTGCCAATGAAGAATCCGGTTGGTACATCATGGTTTTTCCTTCTTTTCTCCGCTCTTACAAAGCCTGTGCAAGATCTGCGATCAGGTCTTCCTTGTCTTCCAGTCCGCAGGAAATACGGATCAGTCCTGCCGGGATGCCGGCCGCAGCAAGCTGCTCATCGGTCATCTGCCGATGAGTGCTCGTCGCCGGATTCAGGCAGCACGTTCTTGCATCCGCCACATGCGTCTCGATCGCTGCAAGTTTCAACCTTCCCATAAAAGCTTCGGCTGCGTTTCTGCCGCCTTCGACCTCAAAGGAAACCACCCCGCAGGTCCCGTTCGGCATGTATTTCTGCGCCAGAGCATAATAAGGATCCCCCTGGAGTCCCGGAAAACTGACGTGTTTCACCTGCGGCTGCTCCTGCAAAAACTCTGCAACAGCAAGGCCGTTCTCCGCATGGCGCTTCATGCGGACATGCAAAGACTCCAAGCCGAGGTTCAGGTAAAACGCGTTCTGCGGCGACTGGATACAGCCGAGGTCACGCATGAGCTGTGATGTACATTTGGTAATAAATGCGGCGCCCTGTCCGAATTTCTCCGTATACACGATCCCATGGTAGGAATCATCAGGCGTCGTAAGCCCCGGGAATTTCTCCGCATGCGCGCTCCAGTCGAACTTTCCGGAATCCACCAGCGCGCCGCCTACGGCCACGCCGTGTCCGTCCATGTATTTCGTGGTGGAATGAGTCACGATGTCTGCGCCCCACTCGATCGGCCGGCAGTGTACCGGCGTCGGGAAGGTGTTGTCCACGATCAGCGGCACGCCGTGTGCATGCGCCGCTTTCGCAAATTTCTCGATATCCAATACGGTCAGCGCAGGGTTTGCGATGCTCTCGCCGAACACCGCTCTCGTATTCTCCTGAAAGGCGTTCTCCAGCTCCGCTTCCGTGCAATCCGGGGAAACAAACGTCACGTCGATTCCCATTTTCTTCATTGTCACTGACAGGAGGTTAAAGGTCCCGCCGTAAATGGAGGAGGAAGACACGATATGTGAACCGGTCTCACAAATGTTGAACAGGGCAAAGAAATTCGCCGCCTGTCCGGAACTTGTCAGCATGCCGGCCGTACCGCCCTCCAGCGCCGTGATCTTGGCCGCGACATAATCGTTTGTCGGGTTTTGCAATCTGGTATAGAAGTAACCGGATGCTTCCAGGTCAAAGAGCTTCCCCATATCCTCGCTCGTATCGTATTTGAACGTCGTCGACTGGATGATCGGGATCTCGCGCGGTTCTCCGTTCCCCGGGCGATAGCCTGCCTGTACACATTTGGTTCCGATCTTTTGATTTTCCATCTCTTTTCACCTCTTCTATGTATTTTATACTTGTTATGTGTGTTATATTTGCTATGCCTTACACTGCAACAGCGCTTTTACGAACTCATAAACTCTCCCGGTCGAAGCGATCGAGAGCCGTTCTTCCGTCGTGTGGATGTCGTGCATCTCCGGCCCGATGGAGATCCCGTCCAGCCCCTTGATCTTTCCTGCCAGGATCCCGCATTCCACGCCGGCATGGATCGCCTCCACCTCCGGTTTCTTTTGATACATCTGTTCAAAAACTTTGATGGCAGCCTCACGGAACGGAGATTCCGTCTGGAATTCCCAGGCCGGATACTCTGCCACGATAACGCCTGCCCCGCCGAAGGCTTCCATCACGATCAGAAGCTTCTGTTCGAGAAACTTCCGTTCGCTTCCGACCGAACTGCGCACACAGTATTCCAGTTGCAGTTTCTCATCTTCCAGGATAAGGATCCCTAAATTTAATGATGTTTTAACAAGTCCGTCAATTGCATGACTTACGCTCTGTATCCCGCACGGAAGGGCATTCAAAACACGCGTGATCCGTTGTGTGGAAGGGTTGTCGACAGGCTTCTCTTCCGCACCCAGCGTTTCCGTTCTGACAGTCAATTGGATATCCGGGTCTGTGATTGCGTATTCTTTTCTGAAAATTTCTTCCACTCTCTTTACAAATGAAGGGAAGTCTGCATCCTGATTTTTCGCCACAAGAATTTTTGCAGTTGTCTGACGCGGGATCGCATTCTGTTTTGTCCCGCCGGACAGCGACACGATCCGAAAATCAAACGTGTCCTGCATCATGAGAAACATCCGTGCCATCAAAAGATTCGCGTTGGCACGCTCTTTATGGATCTCTCCGCCGGAATGCCCGCCGAGAAGGCCCGTAACGTCAACCCTGTAGCATAAAAACTCCTCCGTCGGATCTTCCCGTGTTACCGGAAGCTGCAGCAGCGCGGTACTACCGCCGGCGCAAGAGCAAAGCAGCACACCCTCGTTTTCCGTATCCAGATTTAAAAGCCGATGCCCTTTCAGCATCGAAAGATCGACGCCTTTGGCGCCGTCCATCCCCACTTCTTCGGAAGCCGTCAATACCGCCTCCAGTCTCGGGTGGGCAAGACTCTCATCCGAAAACAGCGCAAGGATCATCGCAACCGCGACGCCGTCATCCGCGCCGAGCGTTGTCCCCTCCGCAGAGATCAGATCCCCGTCGACCCGAAGCCTAAGCCCGTCTTTCTCAAAATCGATGTTGCAGGAGTCTTCCTTCTCGCAGACCATGTCCATATGGCCCTGCAGAATGATCGGCTCCTCGTTTTCGTAGCCGGCAGTTGCCTCTTTGATCATGACGACATTCCAGAGGTCATCCTGGTAGTATTCCAGCCCATGCTCCTTTGCGAATGCGACCAGATAGTCGCTGATCTGTTTTTCCTTGTAGGAAGGCCGCGGGATCCGGCTGATCTCCTCAAAATAGGAAAAAAACGCCTGCGGCTCCAATCCTTCCAATACGTTCATTGTTTTCTTCTTCCTCCTGTTTCAAAAAACAAAAGAAAGAGGGTGCCCGTAATCTCCCAAAAGGGGGGTTGGGAAAAACGCAGCACACACTCTTTCTTCGTAAAAACTGTTCTGCTCAGAATCCTACATCCATTCTTTTTCCGCTTCCGTCCAGTCGATCACAAGGTATCCATCCTCCAAAAGCGCCTTGGAAAGACTCTCCTTTGTATGCTTCTTGTCATACGTTACCTTAAACAGATAAGAATTGATATCCGCAGGGATCAGACAGACATATTCGTCCAGAAACTGTGCACTCTTGATCAGCACGATCGTATCATCAATAAAGACTCTCATATCGGATCCTCCTTTACGAAACTACGCTTCCTTCATTATAACCGATATCTTTCCCTTGTGCAATCAGGTGCTTCAAGTACTCCATCAACATCCCGATGCCGGTCAGATTATTCCCGCCTCTTGGTATGATAATGTCGGCATATTTTTTGGAGGGTTCTACAAATTCCTCGTGCATCGGCTTGACAGTCGTGGCATACTGCTCCATGATCGATTCGATGCTCCGCGCACGCTCCGTCATGTCTCTGCGGATCCTTCGCATCAGCCGTTCGTCCGCATCGGTGTCCACGTAGACCTTCGCATCCATGAGATCCCTTAGCTCCTTATTTTCCAATACAAGAATCCCCTCGATGATGATGACAGGCTTCGGCTCCACCGTGATCGTACGGTCGGACCGGTTATGGATCGTATAGTCGTAAACAGGCACCTCGATCGTGTGCCCCTTGATCAGATCGCGGATGTCGTTTGCCATCCGTTCGGATTCAAAGGAGTCCGGATGGTCGTAGTTCAACTGGCTTCGTTCCTCATAAGTCATCTCGTCATGGGCTTTGTAATAGCTGTCATGGCTGATGACAACGATGTCGTTGCCGAAATACTCTGCGATCTGGCTCACGATCGTGGTCTTCCCGGATGCGGTGCCGCCGGCAACGCCTACAATACAGACTTTGTTCATACCCTCTCCCCCTTAATCGTAATCCACTTTCATGAGGCACAACCCCTGCGCCGGTGCGGTCGGTCCCGCAAGCCGCCGGTCTTTTGCCTCCAGGATCTCCTGTACATGCTCCGGCGGATAAGTGCCTTTTCCAACTTCCAGCAGTGTCCCGACGATGATCCGCACCATGTTCTGCAAAAATCCGTTCCCGTGTACCGTGATCGTGATCGTATCCTTGTTCCGTTTGATCTCGATCTTATCCACGGTCCGCACGGTGGACTTTTTCATGCGTCCGTTCCCGCAAAAACTCTTAAAATCATGCTTCCCGACCAGATACTCAGCGGCAGCGCACATGGCATCAAGAGCCGGCACAAAATCCGGCACCGTCATGTATTTCCGGTCAAAGACGGGCTTACTGTCCCCGACATAGAGCGTATAGCGATAGGTTTTGCCGAGGGCGTTGTATCTGGCGTGAAAACGGTCTCCGGCCTTTTTCACTTCGCGCACCGCGATATCGTCCGGCAGATACCGGTTCATGTAATCCCGGATCTCATCCGGCGTCATTTCCGTATCCAGCAGTACGTGTGCGACCATCGCACGCGCGTGCACGCCTGCGTCCGTCCTGCCGGCGCCGATGACATCCACGGTGTCCTTCCCGCACATCCTTGCGAGCACAGTCTCCAGTTTCCCCTGGATCGTCTCCTTGTCCGGCTGATGCTCCCAGCCGAAGTAGCGCGTCCCGTCATAAGCGATGATGAGCTTATAGTTTGATGTCATTGAAATTACCTTCCAATATCTTTCTACGGTCCGATGGATCCACATAGTTCACGCGCCCGTAACGGTTGTAGATCGTCAACAGATCCGTGGAACGGGCCGGTTTTTTCGTCCCGCCTTCCGTCACAAACTGCACGAGCTGCTCCATATCGCGATTGGCGATGATCTGCTGCAGCGTATCTTCGGAGGTCGCCTCCGCAGCCGGCAGCAACGCATCAACGGTCTCTGCCGCCGCGCCTTCCGCTATGTCCCCGGTCTTTACCTCTTCGCCTGTTTTTGCGGGTTGGTCCGGACCGTTCCAGACCACATCCCAGATCCCACGTAAAAAGGCGAGAAGGCGTCTTCCGAGCCCTGAGAACCACCCGGTCAGTGTCGCAGTGTCCTGTGACTCCTTTGCCGCAGCGTTTACTGTCTGCGTCAGAGGCTTTTCGTCTTCCTTTTTTTCGACCTCGATCCGGACCGTTTGCGCAGGTTCTTTTGCCGCTTCCTTCGCCTGCTGTTTGCTGGGCTCATAGATCACGCCCTTTTCGTTCGGATCAAAAGGAAACTGCGGCTTCCCCTCTTCCGTGCGCCTTACCGGAGTCCGCTGCTGATATTGCTGATAAGAATTGTCCAGACGAACCTTGTCAATTCCCGGCATATTGCTCCAATTCCTCCGAAATGCGATCCCATTCTTCCATGCTTTGCAGCAAAGCCGCTTCCGCCTCTTCGATCTCCGCTGAAAGTTCCGTCAGCCGCCCGTAGCGGGCCTGATTCTCCGGGGCTTCATACTCCGCTTTCAGCGCATCCAGATACGCCTCGGCCTCCGCGATCTCTTCCTCCAGGCGTTTTGCCTTCTTTTCCAGTTTTGAGCGCTCTTTTCCCGGATTGTAGATGGCCTTTTTCTCCTTTGGCGCTTCTTTACTCCGTTCCTGCTGCGATGGCGCTGCTGTATCCTCCGCAAGCGCAGCCCTTTTTTCTTCGTACTCGTCGTAGCCGAACTGATAATGCACGACTTTCCCGTCTTCAAAAGAAAGCAGGCGCTCCGAGAGTTTTTTGACAAAGTAGCGGTCATGGGAGACGAAAAGCAGCGTCCCGGTATAATGAGAAAGCATGGCTTCCAACGTCTCTTTCCCGACAATATCCATGTGGTTGGTCGGTTCGTCCAGGATCAGGATATTCGGGCGGCGTTTGAAGATCTTGCAGAGCGCAAGCCGCACCTTCTCTCCGCCGGAAAGCACAGAGATCTCCTTAAAGACGTCCTCCCCCGTAAAGAGAAACGCGCCCAGCGCAGAGCGTACCTCGGTCTCCGTCAGGGTCGGGAACTCCTCCCAAAAATCATCGATCACGCGCCGGTCGCTTTGGATCTGCGCGATCTGCTGGTCAAAATAGCCGATCTTTGCATGCACGCCGTAGTGATACGTGCCGGACAAAGGAGGGATGAGCCCTGTCAGCGTTTTCAGGAGGGTCGACTTCCCCTTTCCGTTTCCGCCTATAATCCCTAGCTTTTCTCCTTTTTTTAATTCCAGATTTAAATTCCCGAGGCTCTCCTGATAGCCGAAAGAAAGGTCTTCTACGGACAGGACATCCTTGCCGGTTTCCTGCTCCGGCTGGAATGCGGTATGGAAGGTCCGCTCATCATAACGGTCCGGCGGCTCGATCCGGTTCATGCGCTCCAGCACCTTCATTTTTGAACGCGCCATGGCAGCCTTGGTAGGCTTCGACTTGAACCGCTCGATCAGCTCCTGCAGGCGCTTGATCTCTTTCTGCTGCGCCTCATAGTCCTTTTTCTGTTTCTCGTAGCGTTCTTTTTTCTGCCGGATAAAATCCGAGTAATTGCCGCGATAACGCGTGGTGACGCCGTATTCGATCTCCACGACCGTTTCTGCGATCCGATCCAGGAACATCCGGTCATGGGACACCACAACTACGGCCTTTCCGTAATTCCGCAGATACCCCTCCAGCCATTCGATCGTGTCCATGTCGAGGTGGTTCGTCGGCTCGTCCAGAAGGAGGATGTCCGGATGGGAAAGCAGCAGCCGGATGAAAGCAATCTTGGTCTGCTGCCCGCCGGAAAACTCACGCAGAGACTTCTTCCTTTCCTCCTCGGAAAACCCGAATTTGCGAATGAGCGTGTCGTATTCCTTCTCATAGTAATAGCCGCCGTTCTCCTGAAAGGCCTGCTCCGCGCGGGTGTAGGCGGCAACCTTCTCCTCGGAATAGTCGGATTCCAGCTCTTTTGACATCCTCTTCAGTTCTGCCTCCGCCTCTTCCATGGATGCAAGTTCCTTCCGCAGTTCCTGCTCCATCGTGAGCGACAGATCCGAAAACGCCGACTGCTTCAGATACCCGATCACGGGATCGCCCGTTTTGCTGTACCCGCTCTCCTGATCGCTGCTCTCCTTTTCAAAGGGGATCTCTCCTGCAATCAGCCGCAGCAATGTCGTCTTGCCGCATCCGTTCCGCCCGACCACGGCGATCTTTTCTTTTTCTCTGATTTCAAAACTGGCGTCCTCCAGTACCGTATGCCCGGCAAACTGAACAACGCCATGATTGATCTGTAACAACATTATTCCCGCGCGCCTTTTCCTTTCTTCGGGCGCTTCTTTTCATTCCACGCTTTATAAGCAGCAGCCTTATCTCTGGTGGACAAAAGCTCGCTTTCCGTGTAGCGGATCTCCTCCGTTCCGTCCTCTGCCTGTACGGTTTCCGCGACGGTGCGTTCCGCGATCGTATAGGTCCCCTTGTTGTAGTGGAAAACGTAAAGTTTCTCCTCTTCTTCGTAAGTCCCCAGATCAAAAACGCGGATGGCATCCTTCCCGGTATCAGGCTGATATCCGTTGTGCTTTTTCGACTCACGCTCTTTTTTGTTCCCGCTGCGCTCCTGCTTACGTTCCTGCTGCTTCGGCGCATTGCTGTTCTGGTTCTTGCGGCGGCGTCTGCCGTGGGAACGTCTTCTTTCCCCGGATTTCTGCTCGCCCTGATGCTTTTCTTCCATATCTTATGAACTCTCCGATACTCTTTCGCTGTTTTAGGAGGCGATCTCCTCGCGGAGTTTCTCCTCCGATCCGGCGTCTTCCTTTTGCTCCGCTTCCTGACCGTCATCTTTGTCCGTCCGCGCAAACTTACTCAGGATCTTGTTGTTGATAAAAGCAAGCAGCCGTTTCTTAAAGACAAGGAACAGGATAAAGCAGCCCACACCGATCAGGCAGAATGCGATCACGACCCCGATATGTCCGTCCAGGATCATGGACCCGCACCAGATAAACAACAGAATCCCCGGAAAACAGCCGACTGCAATAGAAAGCAGAAATCGCTTAAACGGGATCTCCGTACGGGCTGCAATATAAGGCACCAGGCCGTTCGGGATCACGGGGATCACACAAAGCGCCGCCGTAATATACCCCGGATATTTGGTGCGCTGCAAAAGGGAGGTGGCAACTTCTTCACCCTCTTTTTTCTTCTTTCTGCCGGAAATGATCTTTTCCGAAACTGCATCCATCTTGCGCGCAAAAATGAAAACGGCACAATTACTCACGATATAGGTCAGATAACAGATCACCATTCCCCAGAACTTTCCGTAGACCATGCCTGCTGCGACATAGATCGGGATGCCCGGAAATACAATGGTGATCGTCTGCAGCACCTGCAGCGCCACAAGGATCACAATGCCGATCTTTCCCTGGCTGCGCAGATACGCGCCGATCTGATCCGGTTCGCCGTCCTTCAGCAATTGGATCATGCCCGGTATGAAGTTTCGGATCAAGTAGATGGCCGTAAACAGCGCAACTGCAAGAAACACGATCAGGACGATGCGTTTGATGAGTTTGAGTGTACGGTCGCTACTCGTCAACTCCTTGATCTTCTCCGTCATAGAATCTTCCTAAAAAAACGCACAAAAACGCAGTTTCCATGAAAGTATACGGTGGAAAAGCCAAATTGTCAACCTGACCCGCTATTGATTGCGCTCCCGCACCAGACGCCATGCGGTATCCATCACGCGGGCAGCGCATTCTTCCGCCTGCTTGCGGTCAAGTACGCACTTGGGATTTTTCCCCTGCAATGCCAGGACGATCGCACGATAATCCACGGCACTTCCCGGCATAAAGATGTCATTTCCTGCCTGTACGGAAAGCGGTGCATCGGCTACTTTATACCGCGAGGTCTTGTCTACCATATAACGAATCACCCAGTCGGACATCACGAGACCTTCATATCCCCACTCTTTCCGCAGGACGGTCTTTAAAAGGTCCTCACGCTCCGACGTATGCACCCCGTTCAGGAGATTGTAGGAGGTCATCAGCGCTGCCGGCGCGGACTCTTTGATCGCGATCCCAAAGCCTTTCAGATAGATCTCGCGCAGCGCACGCTCGCTCACGGCGGAGCTGTTCTGGAAACGGTTGGTCTCCTGATTGTTGCAGCAATAATGTTTGATGGTAACGCCGCACCCGGGGTGGGTCTGGACGCCCTTCGTGATGGCCGCCGCTGTGAGCCCCGTCAGAACCGGATCCTCGGAAAAGTATTCGAAAATACGGCCGCACAGCGGATGTCTCTGGATATTCATCCCCGGTGCCAGCCAAAGATGGATCCCGAAGCGCTCCATCTCGTTCCCGACCATATCGCCGCAGGCCTCTGCGACCGCCGTCGAAAAGCTCTGCGCCAGCGCCGTCCCGATCGGGATCGCCGTACAGTACTGATGCAGGACTTCGTGCCCTTCGTTGTCTTTCAGTTTCTTTTTGCGCATGCCCTTCACCACTGCGCCGGAAATCGGTCCAAGCAATTCCTCCATGCCTGCCGGCAGGTCATCTCCGATAGCACGCGCCCCTTTCTCGTCTCTGACATAATCTCTGGCCAGGCGAAGTCCCGCAGGGCCGTCTGCCATCACGATCGGCGGAAGTCCTGCGATTTCATCCGTTGTCTGCCCGGCTGCGCCGGCTACAAGATTTGCCGCATCTCCCACAACGCTTGCGTACCCGTGATCTACTGCATAATGGCCCACCAGCACTTTTGCCAGTTCTTCATCGGAAAGCTTCGATGCAAGCTCTGTCGCTTCCTCAGATGCCTTCGGTGTCCCTACGGCTTCTTCGCCCTTTTCCGGATGGAGCGTGATAGCGGTCGCCTTTTTCTTCGACTTCTCCTTTTCATCCACCGAAATCGGCTCCGGCTTCCAATCGACAAGATCCACTTCCCCGCCGATATGGGAAACGGTCTTTACGACCAATTCCTTTTTCAAGGTGAGCGCGGCACAGATCTCCGTGTCGCGGCTGCCGGTTCCGATCCGAAGCAAATACTCTCCTTTTTCCAGAACATAAGCGCTCTTTTCGGTATCAAAACCCGCCTGATCCCGCAGGTCAAAGGAAAGCTCCACCTCTTCGGACGCGCCGCCCTTCAACTCTTTGGTCTTTGCATAGGCTGCCAGTGACTGATAAGGCTGATCCAGCTTGTCAGACGGGGCGGAAACATAGAGTTGTACCACTTCTTTTCCTTTCCGCTCCCCTGTGTTCTTGACCTTGGTCTTCACGCGAATGACGGTATCCTCCGCCTCCACGGTTGTTTTGCCGATCTCAAACGTCGTATAAGATTTGCCGAAACCAAATGAGAACAGCGGTTCCTTCCTGACGCTGTCAAAATAACGATAGCCGACGTAGATCCCTTCCTTGTAGGAGGTGTCGTTGTGCTCCCCGAATGTCCCCACGTCGGGGTAATCCTTAAGCGCCGCCCAGGTGGCGGAAAGCTTTCCGGACGGATAACTCTTTCCGAGCAACACATCCGCAAATGCAAGTCCCGTGATCGCACCCAACTGTCCCAGCAGCAAAATATTGTCCACTTCCATCACAGGCGTCAGATCCACCGGCCCGCCGACATTCAACACGAGCATAAAACGGCGGTACTTCTTCTGCAACGCAAGGATATCCCTGCATTCGGTCTCACTCAGCGCAAAATCACCGGCTTCTGCGCCTCTGTCGTTGCCCTCTCCGCAGATACGGGAAAGGACGTAAACGGCTGTATCTCCGCCTCCGTCCAGAGGGAGATCATATTCCGGCTCCGGCATCACCGCACCCATACCGACCATAACCGGCAGTTTGTGCTGTGCCAGTGCCTTTTTCTTGATGTCTGCGATAAATGCCCGGCGTGCTTCCGCAAGGATCGCGTCGTACATATCGAGCCACATCTCTGTTGTGATCGTAAAACCTGCACGCCGAAGCCCCCGTTCCACAGACACAACGTAACGGGAGTTGACGTCGCCGGATCCGGTCCCGCCTTTGATCGTTCTGCGCGCACCGCTGCCATACAGCGCGATCTTTCCCGGTGCTTCCAGCGGAAAGTCCCCATTGCTCTTCAAGAGCACCATGCATTCCGGTGCGATCTTCCGCAGCTGTTTCAGATGCGTTTTCTCATACTCCAATAATGTCTTCATGTGACGCCCTCCGTTTTCATCTTAATCTCGTATAGATCGTTCTCTCTCAAAAGATCGGATAAAAAACGGGGCCACCCTGGGTGACCCCATTCAAATCGACTGTCTCGTTTCTGATGCGTCTTACTGTACGTGGAAGAACCGGACGTTTTCTTCCAGAGCTTCCGCGATCCGCTGGAGGTTCTCCGCCTGTTCGACCACATCCACAAGGCTGGCATTGAGCTGTTCCAGAGAAGCGCTGGTCTCTTCCGTGGAAGCCGCGCTCTGCTCGGACACACTGGAAAGCGCTTCGACAGATCCCATGATCGCGTTCTTGTCGCTCGTCATGGTCTCCACAAGGGAAACGATCTTCTGGTTGCCTTCCTCGGTCTCAAGGACAAGGTTTAGCATCTCGTCGAAGGATGCGCTCATCTCCTGAAGTGATGCAGACTCGTTCGTCGTCGCCTCCTTGATCTTACTGGTCAGTTCCTTATTGCGCTCGGAAAGCTCCGTGATCCGCGCCAGGATCTCCGTGATCTGTCCTGCGGACTGGTTGGACTGCTCTGCCAGATCTTTGATGTTATCTGCAACAACTGCAAAGCCTTTTCCGGCTTCACCGGCTCTGGCTGCCTCGATGGAAGCGTTCAGTGCCAGCAGGTTTGTCTGGCTCGCGATGCTCATGATCGCTTCCGCTGCGTTACTGATCTCTTCAACGGCTGATGCGGTCTCGTTCACGGATTCCGCAACCTCGCCGGCCATCTCGTCGGTCTTCTGATCTGCGATCTTCAGATCCTCGATCTGCTGCTGTACCTTCGTGGAACCGTCATAAACGGAACGACCCTTCTCGAGGTTGCCGTTGGCTGCTTCCAAAACGAGATCCACAGAATTGCCGATGCTGTTGGTCAGATCGGAAGTGCTCTGGACATCCTGTGCAAGGCTCGTTGCGCCCTGTGCCAGGTCCTCTACAGCTGCGCTGATATCGGAACTCATCTTCTGGCCGTTCGTGATCTTGGACTTGCTGGAATTTGCTGCATTATCCACATCCCCGGCATGACCGATCACCTGAAGCAGTGCATTCTGCAGACGCTGTCTCATGTTTTCGGAATTGGCTGCGATCGCTTTGAATTCACGTACCAGAGAGCGCGATGGGATCTCGTTGACAAAATCGCCGTCAGCCATCCTCTGTACGCCATCCGTGATCTCTTTCGCGTTCTTAGACATCTTGCTTGCGATGATCAGCGCAATTGCAACCAGAGCGCCTGCGATCACGATAAAGATGATCGCGGAGATCAGGATCACACGCTTCGTTGCTGCTTCCTGGATCGCAACCTCGTCCGTTGCCCATTTCTCAACGATATCCGTCATATCGGAAAGATAACCTCTGGCATCTTCAAACGTTGCCAGATAGTTTTTCCAATCACCGATGTTGTTCTTCGGATCATAAGAAGATTCCCAGGTGCGGAATGCTTCTTCGTACTCCGCTGACAACGTCTCAAAGGTCGGTCCTCCGGCCTCGAGCACCGTGCCTGTCCACAACATCGGATCCGTCTGTGCCCTCGCCACCGCATCGCTCATGCGGTCGATTACCTGCTGCCGGTTCTCTTCATACTGTGCCAGATATTCTTCAATCTCTTCCGGCCCTGCGGAGTCAGCATAATCATGCCGTTCCATCGTCCCCTGCATTGCCTGATAGAAATCACGATCCGCATTGATGAGCTCGGTACTGATCGAATACAGTTTCTCCATATAAAGATTCTCATCATCGGCCGAGGTCGTCGTGATCCTTCCACTGAAAAAAACGATGGAGAAGATCAAAGCCGCTGCAAACGGAACCGTAAGAAGCAGCAAAAGCGTCAGTAGAGAGATCCCTCCGGTCGCCTTCGCATTTTTCGTGTCATTTCCCTGTTTAGCCATAGTATCCGTCCTCCCTTAAAAAAGTTGAAAAAACACTGCAGATATTTTAGCATATTATCTGAGAAAAATACAGTCTTTCTCAAAATTTGACGACGATTTTTTGCGCGTCCGTTTCTGCCAATTCTTCTTTGAGAAACATCCGGCATTCCACTTCAAACTTTTTCCGGATACTGCGGTCTGCCGTGATCACAATGCCGCATTCCGGATGCATGGCATAGGCCTTTTTCCGCTGTCCCTTTTTTCCGACCAGAAAGAACCCTTTCGGCAGGCGTCCCTGGACTTCAAAATCCGAATAGATGCCGATCGGCTGGGAACGCATGATACGTTTGCTGATCTCTTTCAGCATCTCGGGATTTGCGATCTCAAGCTGATTGTCCTCGGCGAATGTTTCTGCGGAAAAACGTCCGTGCAGGTCTGAAGCAGTGGTAATAACCGCTTCCGCACTCGTCATCGCGGAAATCTCCCGGCACCACTCATTGGCACCGCCGACATGCCCGGGGAGCAGTGCGATCACATGCATCGCCATGTCATCCATCACGAGCACTGCCGGAGAATGCATGCTGTCCTGCAGATAGGGCGCCAGCTCGCGCACCGCGATCCCTGCAGAGCTGATAAAAAGGATCATCGCAGCCCTTTCGTACTCTTCATGAAGAATCTCTTTGGTATGGAGAAATTTCCTGAGACACCCTCCTTCAACACTGTCAAACAGCTTGCTTCGTCTGCCGTAAGTGCCCGGTCCGTCGCTGTGAATGGCACAAAGCACATCGTATTCTTCCGAAAGCGCGCTGTAAAGGCGTTCCGTCCACTCTTCGCCGTTCTCGGTATAAGAGATGATAACGATACGGTCCTTTTTGTTGTGGTCCTTTCCGCTTTCGTCGATCCAACCAGATAAATGTCCGTCCATCGCATTCCTCTCCGTTTTTTGCCTGACCTGTCTTTTTGTTGACACATCAGTCATTATAGCACAGATTCAGATATTTTTGTAGCGTTTGACGATATGCCGGTAGAGCGTTCTTGCCGCCGGCGCCATAAACTCCGGGGAAAGCGCAGCCATCCCGATGACACGGCTGGCATCCGGCTTCATTTTGTAACGTTTGACTTCATAGGGAATATCTTTCATGACCATCTCCGGCATGATACAGATGCCGAATCCGCTTGCAACCATGGCGATTGTGGAAAGATCATCCACGACATGATACCCCGCCTGCACATCCAGATGGTTTTGCTTCAGATAGTTTTGAATATCCGCGTCCGTTGACTCTCTCTGTACGACAAACTGATGCTTGCTCATTTCTTCAATCGTCATATAATTTTTGTCGTCATCCTTCTGAAAATCAGCAGGAACGATGCAAAGGAGCGGATCACGATAGAACGGTTCGATCGGAAGATCCCCTGCACTCGACACAGACAAAAATCCGAAATCCACGATCCCGTTTTTGACCCAGTAGGCCACATCATCATAAGTCCCTTGGAATACCTCGATCCGGATCGCCGGATATTCCTCCCGGAAAGACTGGATGATCTCAGGCACCCAGTTCGTACAGACGCTGGAAAAGCAGCCAAGCTTCACTTTACCCTGTTTCAGGCCGTTAAACTCCGCGACTGCCTGCTTGAAACTCTCATCGGCGTTCAGAACGGCATTGACATACGGCAGCACATGCTCCCCGTAATTCGTCAGCGTCACGCCGCTTTTGCTGCGCGTGAGCAGTGAAAAGCCGAGTTCCCCCTCCATGGAGGAAATGGAATGGCTGATGGCAGACGGCGTCAAACCGAGGATCTCGGCCGCTTTATGAAAGCTTCCCGCCTCCGCCACTGTTTTAAACACCTGATAGGTCAGTAATGTCATACTCTCTCCGTCCTTTTGTTTCTTTCTCTATCTGGCGCACTTGTACTGCAGGTCCTCCCAGCGGCGGTCTACTTCCTGCTGGAACTGCACGATCAGATCCTCGTTCCCTTTTTTGAAGAGGTGCTTAAACCGCCCCTGCATCCGCAGGAACTCTTCGATCGGGAGTTTTTGTTTCGGCTCGTAATTTAAGGTCCATTTGCCTTCCGCATATTCAAAGAGCGGCCAATAGCAGGTTTCCACAGCTAACCGGCAAACCTCCATAATATCCGACATCTCATAACGCCAGCCTCTCGGACAGGGTGTCATAATATTCAGAAAGGATGCCCCCTCCGTATAGATCGCCCGCTCAGACTTCCGATGGATGTCCTGAAAATCACGGGTAAAAGTGGTCTGCGCGACATACGGCACGTCATGTTCCGCAATGATCGATGCCAGATCCTTCCTGTTCTGCATCTTCCCGTTTGACTGCGAGCCAACCGGTGTTGTCGTGGTGTCCGCAAACATCGGTGTCGCGGAGGACCGCTGGATCCCGGTATTCATGTAAGCCCCGTTGTCATAGCAGACATAAACGAGGTCATGTCCGCGCTCCATCGCACCGGACAGCGACTGGAAACCGATGTCATAAGTCCCGCCGTCTCCGCCGAAGGTGATGAACTTGAACTGCTCGTTCTCCGGAAGGCGTCCTCTTTTCTTCAGCGCGCGATAAGCCGTCTCGACGCCCGAGAGTGTGGCTCCCGCATTTTCAAACGCGTTATGTATGTAGCTGTCCTCCCACGCCGTATAAGGATACATAAAGGAAGAAACCTCCAGACATCCCGTTGCATTACCGATGACCGCCCGGTCTCCTTCATGCAGTCCGCGCAATACCGCACGCACGGCGATCGTCGCACCGCAGCCGGCGCACATCCGGTGTCCGCTTGACAGACGTTCCGGTTTTTGAAGCATTGTTTTTAAAACATAATCTCCCACTGTTAATTCTCCATTTAATTTTTATTTTCTCTCAATCCGATATACTGATGTTGTACGGCCGCTTTCTCTCCTGCACAGACCGCGCGCATCTCTTCGTAGATATCCTTGACATGCTGCACGGTAAAATCCCGTCCTGCGAGTCCGTAGATATAATTGACCGCCTCGATCTGTACTTTATTTCTGTATAGTCCCGCTGTGACTTCGCTGCCGAGCGGTCCGCTGCAGCCGTTGTAGCTTTCGCAGCGATCGAGGATCGCGACGCCCTTTGCACGCCGCAGTGCTTCTGCGATCTCCTTCTCCGGAAACGGCCGAAACACGCGGAGTTTCAAGACACCGACCCGTTTTCCTTTTTCCCGGAGCTCGTCCACGGCCTGCTTTGCGGTACCCGCAGCGCTCCCCATCAACAGGAAGATGATCTCCGCATCTTTCGTGCGATATTGCTCGAATAATCCGTACTTCCGGCCGGAAAGTGCCTGAAAGCGGGCTGCCGTCTCCAGGATCACGTCTTTGGCAGACTCCATCGCATCTTCCTGGTTCTTCTTCGCCTCCATCGCATAAGCGGAGATCGAATACGGGCCGACAGAAACCGGTTTTCCCGGATTCAAAAGGTATTCCTCCGGCTGATAGGTACCGACAAAGTCCTTTACTGCGTCATCCGGCAGAAGATCAATGTTTTCCACCGCATGGCTCGTAATGAAACCGTCCTGGCAGATCATAACCGGCAGATGCACGCGCGGGTCTTCTGCGATCGGATACGCCTGAATATAGTTGTCATAGGCCTCCTGGTTGTTTTCCGCGTAAATCTGGATCCATCCCGTATCACGCGCACCCATCCCGTCGGAATGGTCGCAGTTGATGTTGATCGGGCCGGACAGCGTCCGATTGACAAGCGTCAGCACGATCGGCAGACGGTTACTTGCCGCAAGCAGGAGCTCTTCCCACATCAGCGCAAGCCCTGCCGAACTCGTTGCTGTCATGGTCCTTGCACCCGCTGCTTCTGCGCCGATCGCCGCGGACATCGCGGAATGCTCGCTTTCCACCGGGATAAACTCGGTATCGATCTTTCCGTTGGAAATAAAGTTTGCCACCATCTGCGGAATCTCCGTAGACGGCGTGATCGGAAATGCAGGCATCACATCCGGATTCACCTGCCGGATCGCCTCTGACACGGCTTCATTGCCTGACATTCGTTCCTTGATCGGTTCTGCACTCATGCCGTGATTCCCTCCTTCATTGTAATTGCACCGAAGGGACATACTTTGGCACAAATGCCGCATCCCTTGCAATGGACGTAATCAAACTGCCCCCGTTCTCCGTTCGCCACAGGAATACTGCCATCGGGGCAGACAGGAACGCAAAGCAGGCACTGTTTGCATTTCCCGCTTTCAAAAACCGGCGTGTTTGTCCGCCATTCTCCCGTACGGAACTGTTTTGACGTCCCGCCGGCAAAGATCATAAGGCCTTCCGTCAGGTCCTCATGAGGTGTCTGTTCATTGATCTTACTGACATCTGTTCGCATTTTGAAACCTCTGCTTTCCTTAAACAGAAAGAAAATCCCTAAGGATCCGGGATTTTCCTGCTCTGTCTGTTTTTGTTTTCTGATTATGCTGAGAGTGACATCTCTCTGCTGTAAGCGACCGCTTCATAAGCAGCGCAGAGCGCTTTCTTATTACCTTCGATCACTTCCGGCTTCTTCGCAAATTTGTGTTGGAAGGACTTCTCCATCTCGCTGAAAAAGTCTTCACGGTCCATCACACCTGTTACCGCTGCTACTGCCCCAAGCATCGGGATATTCGGGAAGTTCTTGCCGAGCATTTCTTCGGAGATCGCTCTGGCATCGATCGTTACAACCTCACCTTTATACCCGTGCAGGTGTTTCATGACTTCGTTTTTGGATTTTGCGGTGTTGATGATCAATGCGCCTTCTCTTTTCAGTCCTGCGGTCACATCCACAGAATAAAGAAGGGTCTCATCCACTACCACGACATAATCCGGTTCGTAGATATTGGAATGGACACGGATCTTGTCCTTGCTGATCCGGTTATAGGCCGTGATCGGTGCGCCCATGCGCTCCGGGCCGTATTCCGGAAAACCCTGTACCTGCTGTCCGGTCTGAAATGCAGCGTCTGCGAGCAGCAATGCTGCTGTTTTCGCGCCCTGACCGCCTCTGCCGTGCCATCTGATCTCAATCGTGTTCTTCATTGACTTTTTTTCATCTCCGTCTTTCTTTTTTTTAAACACGATTCATTATAATCTGATGACGGCATTAGTCAATAAAAAATATAAACTTTTATTCACACCAAAGATGAAATATTTTCATCTATTGTTTCAGTACTCGATCCCTTTCTTTGCCGGGACGCCCTGGTCAAAGTGGTGGCGGATCTTTTTGCATTCCGTGATACAGGATGCTTCTGCCAGGACTTCCTCCCATGGATCCCTGCCAGTGATGATGAGTTCGGTTTTTTGTTTATGCTCCAGAAAGCTCTGCACCAGATCCTCATCGATCAGATGATACTTCACCGGATAAGTCAATTCATCCAGGATCATCATTGTATGTTCGTCATCTTCGATCTCAGAAAGTTTTTTCAGGATTGCATTGTGCTCCTTTGTGATCGCTTCCTTCTCCTGCTCGCTCATTTCTTTATAGAAAGGATATTCCCTGCTCAAACGCAAAACTGTGGTTCTGAACAGATCCTTTAATATGGAAATCTCTCCGGACTCATTTCCTTTCATAAACTGGCAGAAGTAGACGCGCATCCCCTGTCCTGCTGCCCTGACCGCCGCCCCGACAGCTGCACTTGTTTTTCCTTTTCCGTCTCCGCAATAAATCTGTATCATACTTTTTTCCTATTTAGACTCCTTTTATTATTTATATTCCGTTAATCTTTACGAGAATCCGCAATTTTTCGCGTTTCTCGGCACCAACAGGTTTTATCATGTTCCGTTTCATTTAATAAAATTTTGAAGCATAATAAGCCTCATATCGAACCATTTTCTGCTTTATTTCCTATTATACATATTATGTCTATTATATTTTATATGTGTGAAATGCTCTATATATTATACATGCCTTTTATGTTTGATATTTCTTCCATGTTATCTATATTATATATGTGTGCTATATGTTCTATGTTTCTCGTGTTTTATGTGTATGACATGCGCAATATGCGTACTCATGCACCGCAGTTATCCTTCCGAACTGAGGGATTGTCGCTGAAACTGCACGATATTGGCTGTCCTCCACGATAAAACTGCACGATATTTGCTGTCCTCCACGATGAAACTGCGTTTTTGCCTCTAAAAGCCCATACTTCAGCCGTTTTAAGCATCATATGTATGAGAAACGTCTGATCGAGTATTGCTTGGAAAACAGATGCTTATGACTCAAATCCCTCAAATCCCAGTTTCTCATGAAACATGTTTAATAGATACTTTTTATATTTCTTATATATATTATGTTTATTATTCTTTATATTACGTTTATTTCTGTTATATCTAATATGTTTTATATTTCATATATTCCGGATAATTATTATATAAAGATTATGAATCACCTCCTGTAGAATTGCAATACTCTTCTTATGCGTATTATGTTTCCTATGCTTTATGATGATCATACCCTAATTTCATATGATTTATATGTGCCGGATCTCATCTTTTGACTATCCTATCCTACATAGGCAACCTATTTTTATACATGTTATGTTTTTTATGCATATCCCTGTTTATCAACAATTTCTTATGATTACAATTTCGTAATCAAATATTTTGATCCAAAAATGCATATATTCATCTCTCCAAAAAACCTATCGCAGTCAGCTGCAGCTCGGTTGATTATGTATGTCTTGTATGTTTTGTATTTTATTCATGATTTACATATTTATCATTTTAAATATACCATACATAATAATTATATGTCATATATTATTTATATGAATTGTAAATGCCATAAGCAGTATTCAAATTATCTATCTCATATCATTCATATCCTCCATACAAATTACAATCCGTAAGCAAGTTTTATATATTTTATGTTTTTTATGTTTCATTTGACTTCTATGCGTTTCATGTATTATATATAATGTATGTCTTTTCACGAATAGAAGGAGTAGCAGCATCATGAAGACCATCATGATATCCAATCAAAAGGGTGGTGTCGGAAAAACCACCACGACGCTTGAGATCTGCAGCATTCTCGGCAAAAAATACAAAGTCCTCGGCATTGATATGGATGCACAGCGTAACTTTTCCATGTATGCGGACGCTGAACTGAATAAGGTTCCGACCGTCAATGAAGTCCTGAACGCTGATATCCTCTTAAAAGATGCGATCCAGCATCTGCCGAAGTTTGATATTTTAATTTCCAGTAAAAAGCTTGTTGACGCACCGAAGGTCTTTGGAGAGCCGGACGATATCTTTCTTCTGAAGGATGTCCTGGAAGATGCAACGGACTATGATTTCGTCATTCTGGATAATGCGCCGGCACGGAGTCCTCTGCTTTATATGAGTTATATTGCGAGTGATTACATTATTCCCGTTGCGGAATGTGATGACGGCGCGATAGAGGGTCTAAACGAGATCCAGCTTGATATCGCACGGTTTAAAAAACGTCATCAGACCGATGTCAAAGTCCTCGGGATCCTGCTTACGAAATATGAAAAGACCAGCATGCACCAGATGGCTTACGAAACGCTTGAAGAGATCGGAGAAAAGCTTGGCGGAGCGCCCTTTAAAACGAAGATCCGTAAATCCATCGTGGTCAGCGAGTCAAAAACGGCAAGACAATCCATCAGCGAATACCAGCCGCAAAATACGGCGGCCAAGGATTACACGAAGCTTTGCAAGGAAATCATTGAACGGATAGAAAACGATACGGAGTAGAACGATGAGTACAAAACGCGACAGATTAAAAAGGATGCGGGATGAGCACAAGACCGTTGTGAACGAAGAGACACCCGCTGAAGAATACGTAGAAGCGGCGGCAAATTATCATGAGGAAACTGCAACCAGCGCCGCGCCTAAGCGGGAAAAGGCTGCGAAAACAGCAGAGTCGCGCGAAGAGCCGGCGCAGACATCTCGACTTCGTCAGCAGGCGCCAGAACCCCAGCCCTCTGCTGCTATGGTGAGCGCTCCCGTCCAGGAAGCCCCTGTGATGCAGGCACAGCCTATCGCACCTCCGGTGATGCAGCAAGCTGTCACCCCGATGGCACCTGCACAGAGAACGAGCGCACCGCGCACTGCGGTACCCTATTCCGTTGCAAACGAACCCGGAAAGCGGATCTCTGTATCGCTCCGAACCGAGAACAAAAACTGGATGCACAGAACGGCGCTTCGCTGTGGGATGTCCATCCAGGATTACATGAACATCCTGATCGAAGAGGCCTGGAACCGCGAGCAGACAACACCTTATCTCTGGAATGAGGACGAGCCGATTCCGGAACGTATCCCGTCGAGCAAGACCATATTGGTTGCGATCAAGCTCTCCAACGTCAACATTGAACGAAGCCAGCGGATGCGTGCCGCACGCTGCATGACGATGACGTACTACATGAACTACCTGATCGAGGAAGAGATCAAGCGGGAGCAGCTCGAGGGCATGCGTAGGGCGATTTTTGATTAATAATCGAGGAAGAAACGGGATGACCGGTGGTCAAAAGTGCCATGCGATGAAATCGCATGTGCACTATGTATGAAAAAGGCGTTCTGACACGCCAGCGTGTCAAGACGCCTTTTCATACATAGGTCACAATGTCACTTCGTGACATGTGACTTTTGGCCACCGGCCATCCCTTATTTACATTCTCCTCTTTGCGCCTCCCGCTACTTCCGAGAGCGGCTTCACGCGGATGTTCGTGTAGTCTACGGCTGCGACATACAGCTCCGGTACGATCTTGTCAAATCTTCGCATCCACTCCGGCGCGATGCCGATATATTTCGCTACTTCAGCGTTCGATGCCCCACACACTAACATATACGCGGCCGAGCCGTTGCGGATATCGCTCAGCGTGTAATGCGGCTTTTCCTCTGCCGGCAGATATTTCAGATACAGCCTCTCCAGATCCCTGATCCGCAGGGGATTTCCCCGCTTGTTATGGAACAGATAGGCGGAATGCGACACCGTCATATCTCCGATGTATTCCTGGATCAGTGTCAGGATGTCCTCCGGGATCTTGATATAACGCTTCACGTTGCGATAACAATACTCGATCCCGACATTTCCGTTGCTGTCCTGGATAAAATCCTCGTATTTCAGCGTACAGATCTCTCCCGCCGACAATCCGCACCGGATCATGATGCTGAGGATCAGATACAACGTCGCATTTTCCTCTGCCTTATGGAGGATCTCATTCAATTCATCGATATCCGGCACATTCCTGGCTGACAGATACTCATCTGTCTCCGGCAACGATACCCGCTGGAAGGGATTATGTGTATAGGTCTGCTGCAGCTCAAAGAGATAGGAATTCCGGAGGAGAAAATTGGAAACGGAATTCATACGCGCGAGCTTCACTTTGATCGTCTTGATCGACTGTTTTCCGTTCGCATGCAGCATCAGCAGATGGTTAAAGTAAGACTGCGCATCCGCTTCTGTCACAGAAAGAAAATCCTTTTTTAAGTATTCGGAAACATCCTTTAAAATCGCGAAGTAATCGGATTTTGACTTCTGTGTATTGAGCGATTTGGCGAACATCGGCCAGATCTCATTTTCAAATAAAGGTGATAAATAATTTTCCATCGCCAATCCCTTAGACTCCATACTCAATAGAACAGCCACAATTATACCCGCATTTTTTCAAAAATTCAAGTATTATTTGCACATTCCGCAAAAATCAAAAGTGGATATGCGATCCTCTTTGATCAATTTTTTAGTTATATGTCGTCAAAATCACCCCGGATTGCTTTTTCCACAGAACCGTGATAAAGTAAATAAGTTGAACATTTCAGAAAGGAGGCGGCTATGGGCGAAAACGAAAAGCAGGAAGAAAAAATCGAACTGCAGACAGAACGCAAAACCCCGGAGCGTCCGGATTATGCGGAAGCGATCGCGACTCTTATCAAAGAGACCGACTCCTTAAAAGAATTGAAAGAACTTCTGGTTGATTACCATGAGAACGATATCGCAGATGCGCTCCCTCTTCTGACCTCCACAGAACGGAAAAAACTGTATCGCAGTATCGGTATGGACAAGACCTCCGAGATATTTGCCTATCTGGACGATGTCAGTACCTATCTCGAAGAGATCGATGCGGAGAAGGCCGCAGACATTGTCGAAGGAATGGATGCCGACGATGCAGTCGATGTCCTTGACGAACTGGGGGATGACAAAAGAAAAGAGCTGGAAGACCTCCTGGAGGAGGATAAAAGAAAAGAGATCGATCTGATCAGTTCCTACACGGATGATGAGATCGGTAGCAAGATGACGACGAACTTCATCGTCATGAACCGCAGCCTTTCGATCACAGACGCGATGAAGTCTCTCGTCAAGCAGGCAGCGGATAACGATAACATTTCCACGATCTATACCGTAAATGATGACGGTACTTTCTACGGCGCCCTTGATCTGACGGATCTGATCCGCGCTCGCAAGGAAGACGATATGGAGGCCTTGATCACAACCTCCTATCCTTATGTGTATGCAACCGAGTCCATAGACGAATGTCTGGAAGAATTGAAAGACTATTCCGAGGACTCCATTCCCGTGTTGGATAACGACAAGAGGATCCTCGGTGTCATCACCTCCCAGGACATCATCGAAGTCGTGGATGAAGAGCTTGGTGAAGACTATGCAAAACTGGCAGGTCTTCTTGCAGAAGAAGATTTGAAGGAACCTCTGCTGCAAAGCCTAAAAAAAAGGATCCCCTGGCTGGTGATCCTTCTGTTCCTCGGCCTTCTGGTATCGAGCGTGGTAGGCGTATTTGAAGGTGTCGTTGCGGAGCTCCCGCTGATCGTCAGCTTCCAGTCTCTGATCCTTGATATGTCCGGAAATGTCGGAACACAGTCCCTTGCTGTCACGATCCGCGTGCTCAGCGATGAAGAACTGACGACCGGACAAAAGCTTGGTCTGGTCTTTAAGGAGATGCGCGTGGGTCTCGTAAACGGTCTTCTGATCGCTTCCATCGCCTTTTGTCTCACAACCGCCTTTATCACGCTTGCAAAAGGCGTCCTTTTGCCGACCGCGCTTCTGATGGCTGGCTGTATCGCCGCCGCTTTGATCCTTGCGATGCTGATCGCAAGTTTTACGGGTACTGCAATCCCGATGTTCTTCAATCGTCTTGGTATCGATCCCGCCGTCGCAAGCGGTCCTTTGATCACGACCATCAACGATCTCATCGCCGTTATCACCTATTACGGGCTGGCATGGGCGTTTCTGCTGCAGTTGTTCCATCTGTAAAGCAGCGCATCAGTTCGTGCCCGCGTCCCTCAGCAGGACCGGCACATCAATCCCGCGCCCGCAGTCCTCGACCGCTCCCCTTTACTGGACCGGTACTACCGGCATGGCTTCTGCCGCAGGCACTTCCGCTCCCGGAACTGCCGTCGGATCCGTCACGCCCGGGATCAGCAGCAGCGGATCAACCGCCGGTGTTGTTACCGCCGGTGTTTCTCCTGCTTCCGCGGCTTCCTTATCATACGAATACGCATTGGAGATCTGGGCATTCTCGGCTGTCAAAACCACCGGATCGCGGTAGTACGCGATCACAGGCGTCCCTTTCTCCACGATCTCATATAATTTCTCCGCGGCGGATTTCGGTACATTGATACAGCCGTGGGAACCGCTGGTCTTATAGATCTGTCCGCCAAAGGCGCTCCGCCAGTCGGCATCGTGAATCCCCACATTGTACGCAAACGGCATAAAATACGTCACATTCGACTCATAGTTCTCTCCCACGAGCTTCGCCGGGGACTGTTTATAGACGATCTTGAACACACCGTCCGGCGAACCGTTATTCTTACTGATATTCCCGGATACGATATCGGTGTCGGCCATCTGCTCTCCGTCCTTGAAATAATACAGGTGCTGATTGGTATAATCGATCTCGACGTACGTATCTCCGATATCATCTTCGCCCTGATACCACGCAGTCTGCTCGTAGACCGGCTCTCTTGATACCGGCACGCCTCCGTTCAGATCCGCGATGATCTGCTCTGTCTCGCCGTCTTTGTCCACGACCCAGCCGTAATCGCCGCCGCCGATCGTGATCGTATCCCCCCTTGCCGTTTGAAATTCTCTCGGCCTTCCGTATGTATTCAGCTCGTAAGCGAGCGACTGCGCAAAATCATGCGCCTTGCCTTCGTCCACCGACACATTCGTGCCGTCGATCGCAAGCATCCCAGCGATCCCCGCGGAATCAAGTTTTAAGTCCTTCCCTTCCACCTGATACGTGATCTCCGCAGCCATGTAACGATCCATGGCGTCCCGCGTCTCGGCGATCTCCGGGCTTTCCGCTGTCACGGCAGGATTCTCATAGCAGCTGTCCGGAAGCTCCAGCAGCTCTTCCTGTGCGGAAACAGCATCCTTGACCGCCTGTTGCACGGCATCCGCAATGACCGTCGTCCCCCGCTCCTCCGGGATCAGCTCATACCCCGTTTCGGTGATCGTAAACACCGCATCTTCAGGCGGCGTCATATTTGACGGATCCATAAAAGAAAATCCGGAAACAAGCGTCCGCAGCGCGTTCTCGTCATAAACGACTTCATCCGAGAGCTCATAGTCCTTTTCTTTCGCGCCGTCGATCAGGAAGCGCGCACCTACCTGGTCTTTCAGCAGATCCTCTACGGCGCCCTCATCCACATAGCGGCAGGAAATATCAGCGCCGCGTACGAGATAGCGCTCGCCGTTGCGATCCACAACAGTCAGGAGATAGCAAGCGGCACGGTCTGCAAGCGCGTCATTCACCTGCTTTGCCGTCATCTTGCTGCAGTCAATCCCAAGGATCGAGGTATTCGGGAAAAAATGAGATTCGTAGTAGAGCGAGACCCCGATCAGTATACACACCGCTGTCACGCCGGCTGCGATGAGTCCCAACACCAGATACTGCTTCTGTTTTCTTTTTTTATTTCTTCTTTTTCGTCTCTGACTCGCAGAGGATTGTCTTGTCGTTCCCATATACCCTAGCATAACATAGAATTTGAAAAAAAACAGTAAGAGGGTTATAGTAATTTTCGGAGGGCAAAAACAATGGATCACTCAAAGATCGGATTTGATTCCGACAAATATCTGAAGCTCCAGTCGGAGCACATCAAAGAGCGTATCGCAAAGTTCGGAAAACTCTATCTGGAATTCGGAGGCAAACTTTATGACGATTATCACGCCTCCCGCGTCCTGCCTGGCTTTGCACCGGACAACAAGTTAAAAATGCTCGAAGAGCTCCGCGACGAGGCGGAGATCTTGATCGTCATCAGTGCAGAGGCGATCGAGCAGAATAAGATCCGCAATGACTACGGCATTACCTACGATGAAGACGTGCTGCGTCTGAAAGACGTCTTTGAAAGCCGCGGTTTTTATGTCGGCAGCATCGTGATCACGAAATACACCGGACAGCGTGCAGCCGCTCGTTTCAAGCAGCGCCTTGAAAACCTCGGAATCCCCTCCTATTTCCATTATGTCATCGACGGCTATCCGTCCAATATCCCGCTGATCCTCAGCGATGAAGGCTATGGCAAAAACGACTACATTGAAACGACAAGAGACCTTGTTGTCGTCACCGCTCCGGGTCCAGGCAGCGGCAAGATGGCGACCTGCTTGTCCCAGCTCTATCATGAAAACAAGCGCGGCACCAAGGCCGGCTACGCCAAATTCGAGACGTTCCCGGTATGGAATCTGCCGCTAAAGCACCCGGTCAACATTGCATACGAAGCCGCTACCGCGGATCTTTCCGATGTGAATATGATCGATCCGTTCCATCTGGAAGCCTATGGCGAGACCACCGTCAACTACAACCGTGACGTGGATGTCTTCCCGGTGTTGCAAGCGATCTTTGAAGGAATCCTCGGAGAATCCCCCTACAAATCGCCGACAGACATGGGCGTCAATATGATCGGCTTCACGATCTCAAATGACGAAGTTGTACAGGAAGCCGCAAAACAAGAGGTCATCCGACGGTACTTAAGCACGGCTTGTGCCGTAAAGCGCGGTCATGCCTCCAGAGAGGAACTTTACAAAGAAGAGCTCCTTCTGCAGCAGATTGAGTGTACCGTGGATGCGCGTGCCGTTGTCCCCGCTGCATTGGCACGGGAAGAAAAGACAGGCCATCCTGCCGTCGCGCTCTCTCTGCCGGACGGTTCCATCGTGACCGGCAAGACCACCGATCTCCTCGGCGCTTCCGCCGCAGCGATCATGAATGCGCTCAAGGTCTGCGCGGGCATCCCGCATGACGTCAAGCTCGTTTCGGAAAACTCCATCGAGCCGATCCAGCACCTGAAAACGCATTATCTCGGCAGCAAAAATCCGAGACTTCATACAGACGAGATCCTTGTTGCCCTTTCCGCCAGCGCTTCCTTCAACCCCTCCGCGCGCCTTGCGCTGGAGCAGCTTCCGAAGCTCCGCGGGATGGAGGCACACTCCACAGTCATGCTGTCTACCGTTGACGAAAACGTCTTCCGGCGGCTCGGGATCCTGCTGACCTGCAGTCCTGTCTATGAGGCAAAATAAGCATGAAAGAATCCACGGTCGTCCGCGCCCGGAAAATCCAGAAAAAACTCTATAATATGGTTGCGGTCGGTGTCGTTGATGAGCCCTTAAATCAGCTGTACGACATCATCAGTACCGTTGCGCTCCTTGTCAATCTGGTCTCTATCATCCTTATGACGTTCGATAACATCATGGCGCGCTACCGTGAGCTGCTTCTCGACCTGGAAGCGATTACGGTCGCTTTTTTTGCCGTGGATTATGCTCTGAGGATCATCACGGCGCGTTATCTCTATCCGACACAAAAACCCGGTCGCGCCATTCTGATGTATGTGTTTTCATTTTCCGGCATTATCGACCTGCTGTCTTTCTTTCCCTATTATCTGCCGGTCGTCTTCCCGTACGGTGCCGCAGTATTCCGTATCATCCGTGTCGCGCGTATTTTGCGGCTATTCCGCATCAATGCCTACTACGACTCCATGAGTGTCATCACAGAAGTCCTGAAACGCAAGCGCAAACAGCTCTTATCCTCGGTCTTTATCATCTCGGTCCTCTTGCTGGCTTCGAGCCTTTGCATGTACAGTTTGGAACATGAAGCGCAGCCGGATAAATTCTCCAATGCCCTTTCCGGCATCTGGTGGGCTACTTCAACCCTGCTGACCGTCGGGTACGGCGATGTCTACCCCGTGACCGTTGCGGGAAAGATCGCCGGCATCATCATCTCGTTCCTCGGAGTCGGGATGGTCGCGATCCCTACCGGTATCATTTCCGCAGGCTTCGTGGAGCAATATTCCAAATTGAAACGTATGGGAGAACTGGATGCAGAATTCGACATCCAGTTTATTAAGATCGTGTTGAAAAAAGAGGATCAATGGGTCGGAAAGACCATTCATGAACTGGAGCTCCCGCACGGCACGATCGTCGCCGCCATTCAGCGAGGGAACGAAACGGTCCTTCCGCGCGGGAATGTAAAACTGCGCACCGGCGATACGATCATCCTCGGTGCGGAATCCTTAAAAGACGACCAACCCGTGGATCTGAAAGAGATCGTGATCAACAAAGAACACGAATGGAACGGTGTCGCGATTCAGGATCTCGATATCTCCAGGAAATCCTACATCATCATGGTGAACCGCCATGGCAAATCCCTGATCCCGCGAGGCAGCCTTGTCCTGACCGAAGGGGATCATGTGATCCAATATACCAAGATCTCTACGTCTCACTATTCAGAAGAACTTTAGAGCACCATCTCTATGATCCGCTCCGTCACAAACACTGCTGCACAAGCTGCCAGTGCCACGACGAGCAGACTCTTTTCCCGATAAGACAAGAACAATGCCACAAAGAACCCCACTGCTGCCCCGAGCACATACGTTGTCGCAAAAAAGACCGCCGGCACCGTCATGGCAGCCAGGCACGCATAGGGCACATAGTAGAGAAAAGACCGTAGGAAGCGGTTTGTGATCTCTTTTTTCAGAAGCACCAGCGGCAGCATCCGCACGAGATACGTCACGCCCGCCATCGCCAGAATATAGATAAAATCTGTCTCTCTCATGGCGCCTCCTCCCCTTCCGCCGGGATTGGCCGCAGGATCGCGGCAAGTGCCGATACCAAAACCGCCGTGATGATGATCACAAATCCTGTACTGACACGATTTAAGACAGGTAAAAACGTGAATGCACAGCTGATCCCCATCGCCAGCAGCACGACAAACAGAACCGCCCGGTCTTTTTTCGCCGGCGGGATGATGATCGCAAGGAACATCCCGTAGATCGCGACCGACAGCGCACTCGTCAGAAAGCCCGGCAGCACACTCCCCGCCGCCGCGCCAAGCGCCGTCCCGCATACCCATCCGGGGATCGCCACACACATCGCGCCGTAGACATAGGATGCTTTGATCTTTCCGGGCTGCGTACTCGCGATTCCGAAGATCTCATCCGTCACGCCGCACGCGATCAGAAAGCGATGCCCAAATTTGACTGACCTGTCCAGTTTTTGCGAAAGTGACACACTCATCAGGGAATACCTGAGGTTTATCACCAGCTGTGTCAGCATCATCTCCAGCACCGTCCCGCCGGTCAATATAATCTCCAATCCCGCAAACTGTCCCGCCGAAGTCACGTTCATCGCCGAGATCAGCGTCGCTTCCAATACCGGGATCCCGCCCTCTGCCGCCATCATGCCGAAGGCAAAAGATACTGCCAGATACCCGAGTCCAATAGGAATTCCATCCCGTAGTCCTTTTCGAAACATGTTACGCTCCATTCATCAGATTCACACGTCCCTCATCATACCATGAATTCCTTGTAAAAAAAACACACAACCTCTGATTTTTGTGCTATAATTTAAATGATTATTCGTCTTTTCACATCAGAAGAGGAGCAGTCCTATGGCAACGGCTGAATATTCGATCGCTGATATGAAACACTTTATGGGCATGATGGAGGGCATGTATGATATTGTCCGCTTGATCGACCCGATCGAGTGCAAGGAGCTGGAGTTTGACGAGAATCATATGATCCACAGCCATCCTTGCTATGACGTTTGGAATGCCGATCATCGCTGCAAAGACTGCAGCAGCTATCGCGCGTGCATGAGCGGCAGCCGTCTGGAGAAAACCGAGCTTTTCCGGGGCACGGTCTTCCATATCCAATCCAATCCGGTTCATCTTGTGCAGCCCGACGGTTCCAGATACGACTGCGTCCTGGAGCTGATCACGAGCACCAAAGCCACCGAAACCGACAAAAAGAATCTGGTCGAAAAAGAGCGTCAGGAATATGCGCCGGCGTTGCGCCTCCGCGATCCTCTGACCGGTCTTTATAACCGTGAAGGCTTTATCAAGGCGGTCCGCGACGTCCTGATCAACGGTCCGAGGAAGCCGCGTCTCATGGTCGCGTCCGACATCATCCAGTTCCGCCTGATCCAGAGCCTGTTCGGCAAAGAAAAATGCAACGAGATCCTGCTTGAGATCTCCCGGATCATCCGCCGCTACAGCAATGAGAACGCGATCTTCGGCCGCATTACGGAAGACCGCTTTGCTCTTTGCATTGCCGAAGAGATTTTTAACCCCGACAGGATCGATCACAGTGTCGAAGAAGTCCGCCAGCTCTTGAGCGGCACGGAATTCCGCCTGGAGGTGCGTACGGGGATCTATCGGATCAAGGACCAGGAGCTTTCCATCCCGACCATGTTTGACCGCGCAGAAATGGCGCTGGACACCATCCGGGAAAACAGCCGCCTGCATTACGCGTACTTTGACGATTCCATGATGGAAAATATCCTCTACCGCCAGAAGGTGATCGGGGAATTTGACGCCGCGCTTGAAGCCGGTGATTACCATATCTTCCTGCAGCCGCAGGTCACGCACGACGGCAGGATCCATGGTGCGGAGGCTTTGGCCCGCCTCATCAAAAACGGCAAGATCATCCCGCCGGTCCGTTTCATCGGCATCCTCGAAGATGCCGGTCTCATCGGCCGTCTGGACAGCTATATCTGGGAGCTCGCCGTGCAGCAATTGAAAAAATGGCAGAACACGGAGTTTGCCGACCTCTATATTTCCGTCAATATTTCAGCGCTCGATTTTTACTACATCGACGTCTATGAGACGCTGACGTCGCTGATGGAAAAATACGGGGTGGCGCGCGAGATGCTCCGCCTTGAGATCACGGAGACCGCCCTCATGACGGATCCGGAGAAGCAGCTTCCGCTCATCCAGCAGCTTCGCGAGCAGGGATTCCTTGTCGAGATCGACGACTTCGGCAAGGGTTACTCTTCCCTCAGCATGTTAAAAGACATCGAAGCGGACGCACTGAAGATCGATATGGGCTTTTTATCCGACTCCGAAAATACGAACCGCGGAGAAAAGATCCTGCGTTCCATCATCGATATGTCCAGAGAGCTCGACATGGAGACGATCACCGAAGGCGTCGAGACCAAGGATCAGCTGCAAGGCCTGCTGGACAAGGGCTGTGAGATGTTCCAAGGGTATTATTTTGCAAAGCCTATGAGTGTCGAAGATTTTGAAAAATTATATAAAACCGGTATCTTTATTGAACAGAACTGACCAAACTCTTAACTTTTGCTTGCCTAATGCCGATAAAACGAATATAATGATATTGTTTTACAGGAGCATTCTATGTCATTATCAGTCGGAGCCATTGGCTCAATCGGACAAATGAGTACTGTGAAGCCCTTGAGCTACGCGCTTGCCAACCGTTCCGGGGTCAGCAGTATCTATCAGAAATCGGTACAGAACGAGGACGCAGTCAGTCTCGTTCATCCGGTTCGTTACCCGAACGCAACGATTGCCCCTGCGGATCCCGCAGAGAAGGCAGCCGAAAAGCAGGCAGCGGATCAGGGATTTCAGACCATTGCATCGAAATTTGCAGGTTCTCCGGTCGGTTATCAGGCAGACAGCACCGCTGCTGCGTACTCTATGGCAGGCAGTATGTTCGACGCCATCGCGTAATTTTTGCAAAGCGAAAGATCCGGAGCATTTCTCCGGATCTTTTTTGATACATGAAAGGGATAACACCGTCCTATGCGAAGAAAACGATTTAAGATCGGGGTCTTTACCGGTAACGCGCATACCTATTTCCCCAGAAAAGTCATCAGCGGCATCTATCAGCGGTCGCTGTTTCACAACGTAGATCTTTTGTTCTTTCTCGGCATGGAGGCCGGACAGTTTTCCGACAATTCCTTCGGCGTGCGGAGAAACTATGACTATCAGTTCGGCACGCTCTATGACTATGCGACCTTAGTCTCGCTGGATGCCATCATTGTTTCCTACGGCGCCATCACCACGTTTCAGGATCTCGATCCCGAGCTCTTTTTTGAAAAATTCAAAGGGCTTCCCTGTGTGATCATCTCGGACGAAGTGGACGCTCCCATGAGCGCCTCCGTGGAGGTGGACAATTACGGCGGCATGAAAGAGACCATCAACCACCTGATCGAAAAGCACGGCTTCAGGCGTATTCTCTATGTCAGCGGCCCCGCCAACCGTAACCGCGACTCACAGCTTCGTATAAAAGCGTATCGCGATGCCATGGAGGAGCATGGTCTTCCTGTCGAGGAAACGATGATCGCTTACGGCGATTATACGGAGTACGTCGACGATCTTATCGAATCTCTTCTCGATCAAAATCCCGATGCGGAAGCGATCGCATCCGCCAACGATGAAATGTGCCGTTCCATCTACCGCGTCTGCAGAAAGCGCGGTCTGGAGGTCGGCGAAGACATTGCCGTCACCGGATTTGACGACATCGAGTCCGCGGCTTCCGATGATCCGCCGCTCACCACCCTGCGCCAAAACGGCTTTGCCATGGGGGAGGCGGCCTACGATATGGCCATGGACTTTCTGCGCGGGACGTATCCGGAGAACCGCCTGATCCCGGTGGATTTTATCGCGCGGGAATCCTGCGGCTGCAGACACAAGCACAGCTCTAAAGAGCAGGAAAAAGAAGACATCGTCCTGCAGTACGACAGGATGCGTGTGTCCTGGCACCGCTCCCTGACCGGGCCCTCTCTCATTCAGGATCTCATCAATCTTGCGGAGACGCCGAAGGAGTTTTTCTACCATCTTGGTAAAGTCTTGTACGCACATGGCTCTACGCATTCGTACGTACTGCTGCTGCCGAAGGTTCGGATCGTCCGCACGCTGGACGCGTGGAAACGCCCGCGGAGTCTGCATGTCGCTCTGATCCAGGATGAGGACAAGATCAGCGTATCACAGAACGCGTCTCTTCACCGCGTCACGCAGTATACCGATATCCTCGATTCCGTCAACGGCCCCAACAATCTCGGCGGACGGTATTTCCATTTCCTGCTGTTTGACGGACAGCGCAATTACGGCGTGATGGGCGTTGAGATCAAGCCGGATCAGATCTCCGATTTCTACATGATCGCGACGCAGCTTGGCATCTCCCTTCACTTCCTGGAGCTCACGACCAAGCAGGCCGAGTATCTGGAGAAATTGGCCGAGCAAAACATGATCCTCAACTTCACGGCTTCCAGCGACGAACTGACCGGGCTTTTGAACCGGCGCGGGATCTTTGAGTACACGCTGAAATATCTCAACAGCAAGAACAGCAACAAGATGCTCGCCATGCTGATTGATCTGGATCATCTGAAAGAGATCAACGACAGTTTCGGCCATGCCGCCGGAGATTTTGCGCTGCGCACGATCTCCCATGTCCTGAAAGAGGTCTTCAAGGACGTAAATGCCGCCATCGGGCGATACGGCGGAGATGAGTTTCTGGCTGTCATCGATGTCGGAAAGGCCGATCCGGAAGAGGTTCGCGTGCGCATCACCAAAGACATCAAAGAACGCTTCCGCGCCTTCAATGAGACCTGCGACAAACCGTATTATGTCGAGGCATCCGTCGGCGGCGCCGTATGGAGTTGTGACGAAAACATTGACTTCGCCGGCCTGATCAGCCGCGTGGACTTAAAGCTCTACGAGTCCAAGAAGTACCGCCGGAAATCCGTTCGGAAATAAAGATCGAGGTGACCCATCCTGAAAGAAGAAACCGCGCGCGCTACCGCAAAGATGGCGCTGGCCGGGATCCTTGGGAATGTGTTCCTGGCTGTATTCAAGCTGTTTGCCGGCATCATCGGGCATTCCACGGCAATGCTTTCGGATAGCGTTCATACGCTGTCCGATATTTTTGCAACCGTGATCGCGCTGATCGGCGTCACGATCTCAAAACGCCAGGCCGACAAAGAACACCCTTACGGGCATGAACGTCTTGAATGCCTGGCTTCTCTTCTATTGGCTTTTCTGCTGTTCGCGACCGGCTGCGGGATCGGCTGGAACTGTATCCGCGCCATCGCAACCGGAAGTTACCTGGACAAGGAGCTCCCGGGGATGCTGCCGATCGTAGCGGCGATCGTCTCCATCGGCGTCAAGGAGGCCATGTTCTGGTACACGATGCATTATGCGAAGCAGCTGCGTTCCAGCGCATTCCGCGCCGATGCATGGCATCACAGATCCGATGCGCTCTCTTCCGTCGGCGCCCTCGTCGGCGTCATCGGTGCGCGAAACGGCTATCCGATCTTAGACCAGGTCGCCGGCCTCATCATCTGCGTTATGATCCTCGGCGTTGCGATCGGGATCTTCAAGGATGCGGCTGAAAAAATGCTGGATACTGCCTGCGATGAGACGTTTGAGACGTCGCTGAGAGAGTTGGTCTACGCCTTTTCCGAAAAATCCGGGATCACGGTCGGGATCGACGATCTGAAGACGCGTAAATTCGGAGAAAAGATCTACGTGGAAATGGAGATCAGGCTGGACGGTGACATGCGGCTGCAGGAAGCGCACGACATCGCAGAGCGCCTCCATGACGACATTGAGCAGGAATACGCCGACGTGAAGCATGTGATGATCCATGTGAACCCGGCGGAAAAGTGATCCGGCAAGCAGCCGGCGTTACCCCGCAAAAGTGCAGCCCCGTCAGAACTCACGATAAAAATCATCCCTTAATTCCGACATGACAAGATAACTCTCTTTTCCATACAGCAGGGCTGCCGGCACGCGCCAGTCCTCTCCCGCATAGAAATTGTCTGCCACAAGTTCCCCGTCTGCATAGATCTGCGCCACATCATAGACGTCTGTGATCGTAACAAACCCTTTGTCCGTAGTCACACGCAGTTTTTTCCATGTCCGCTTCCGCGAACCGCCATATTGCAGCTCGCTCTCATACGGCGGCGTAAACGGCTCTTCTGCAGGCTCTGCATGGAGCGATACTAACACCGTCTCCCGCTCTGCGTTGTAGGAAACAAAACCGCCCCCCTCCCATTTCCGGTAGGAAAAACTGCCGTCTCCGATCATACACACCTGCCCGTCCGAAAGATACAGGTCACACCCGTCTCCCACACAGACTTCCCTGTCCAGCTTGCGTAAGAACCGCGCTTTCTCCCAGGAAACGGTCACGATGGAAAGCGCGCCGACCGTGATCGCCTTATCCTGTTCCCCGTCAAATGTCCCTGCGCCCTCGATCTCATAGCGCGCCGGGATTCCCGGGATTGCTGCGAAGAACAGCGTGTCCCCCTGACTGCATAGAAGCTGTGCCGTTGCCGTACGGATCGTCTGCCCGGCGAAGCGCAGCATAAACGGCAGGATAAACGCAACCTTCCCGGTGACGGCGATCGGCGGGAACTGTACAAAGTCTGTCTCGATCACAACCTCCGGTAAGTCGTCCAGTTTTTGCAGCCTCTGGTAATGGTTGATGAAAACAAAGCCGCCCGCCTCGTTCTGCCGCACGGCGATCCGAAGCGACTTTGTGTCTTCCGGGGGCACCTGCTTCTCATCCGCCTGATAGACCATGGGCGCCAGCAGGTCGCCGAAATCATTCACAAACAGATGCAATAAGTTCAAAAGCCGGTACTGCTCCCGCGCTTCCCCGTACTGGGTCAGCGCCGTATGAAAATCATAATTCAAAATGGCATAGTCATTCGGATACCCCGTCTCACGGGACTCCTGAAACGTGGAGTGTTTTCCGATCCGGTTCGTCCCGCCGTGGTACATATAGTATCCCACAAGATTGTTGCCGCTCCCGAGTTTCACCAGCGAAAGCGCATAAGCGTCCATCCCGGAGATCACGGGACGCCTATGATGGGAAAAGGGCAGCCCCGCACCGAGCTCGCATGTCGCAAACGGGTAATCTTCGTATGGCAGCCTCCAGCCGTCGTCATCGCTTTTTCCGATGATGTCCATGCCGACCGCTGCATCGTTTCGCATCGGATCAAAGACGTAATGCCGCGACAGCGGGAGTTTTTTTGTATGCTGCTCCCACGGGGCTTCCGCATAGGCTGCAAACACAGGCACCACTTCCTCCGTCGGGATCTTCGCGCCATACCGGCTGTTCCATCCCGTCACGGTGTAGAGCGGCACATCGTACCCAATCTCTGTCGCAAGGTTTTTTAACGCGAGCAGATGCGCGCTGTTATCGACCAGCTCGTTTTCGATCTGGATCCCGATAATAGGACCGCCGTCCTTATAAAACAGCCCTTTCACCTGTTCATAGACCTTGGTATACCATACTCTCGCGAGCGCCAGATAGTCCGGGTTGTTGTCTCTGAGCGGGAACGGCTTCCTGATAAGCCAGTCCGGAAAACCGCCGTTCCTGCACTCTCCATGTGCCCAGGGGCCGATCCGCAGGAGCATATAGAGTCCGGCCTTTTTGCAGTCTTCTGTAAATGCCCGCAGATCCAGATCACCCGAAAAATCGTATACACCCTCGGTCTCCTCATGATAGATCCAGAACACATAGGTCGCTGCAATGGTGATCCCGCCGGCTTTCATTTTGCACAGCTCCCGATACCAGTTTTCCTTTTTGTCTCTGGAAAAATGGTACTCTCCCATGACACCGATCCAGGGGCGTCCTCCCTTTTCAAAAAACAGGCTGTTGACTGTGATCTCAGAGCCCTTCGGGCCGGGATCACCCAAGCGCAAATGGTCTCTTTTGATCGCAGGCTTCTGATAGGTATATGCTTTGTAGGTCATGGGATTCTCCTTTCCGTGCAAAATCATGTGCTGCTATGGCTCATTTTACCATCTTTTCTCCCGCACATCATCCTTGATTTTCAACGTGTTTCCACGTATACTGAGAGTGTAGTTTTTTCACCGCGAAAGCGGATAAAAGGAATCAGAAAAGGAGATCATAAGCGATGGCAATGAGATTGGTAACTCGTTCGGATTTTGACGGATTGGCATGCGGCGCGCTCCTTCTGGCTGCAGGAGTGATCGACAGCTGGACTTATGCGCATCCGAAGGATCTGCAGGATGGCAAGATCCCCGTCACGGAAAATGACTGTCTTGCGAATGTACCCTACGTACCGGGCTGCGGCCTCTGGTTCGACCATCACTCCAGCGAGCATGAGCGCCTTGCGCTGGAAGGAAAATATAAAGGAGAAAGCCGGATCACACCTTCCTGTGCCCGGATCATCTATGAATATTACGGCGGGAAAGAGACTTTCCCGAATTTCGACGACATGATGGTTGCAGTCGACAAAGTCGACTCGGGCAACCTGACCATAGACGAGATCATGAACCCGACGGGGTGGATCCTCGTGGGCTTTCTGATGGATCCCCGTACCGGGCTTGGCCGTTGGCGCCAGTTCACGGTTTCCAACTATCAGCTGATGGAAAAGCTGATGGTAGCCTGCAAAGACAAGACCACGGAAGAGATCCTCGCGATGCCCGATGTGAAGGAGCGTATTGAAGTCTACGAAGAGCAGACTGCGAAGTTCAAAGAGATGGTGACCGCACACACGAAGGTGGAAGGCAACGTGATCATCACGGACCTCCGCAACGTGGATCCGATCTACACCGGCAACCGTTTCATGATCTACAGCATGTATCCGGATCAGAACATCTCCGCCTGGATCGTAAACGGAAAAGGCGGCGTCGGCTGTTCCGCAGCGGTCGGCTACAGCATCCTGAACAAAACCAGCAAGGTCAACGTCGGCAGCCTGATGCTCAAATACAACGGCGGCGGCCATGAAAAGGTCGGCACCTGCCAGTTTACCGATGAAAACATGGAGACGGATCTCCCGAAGATGTTGGACGAGCTCTGCGCGCTTGCGAACAACGGCTGATCCCATGAAAAAAAGATGCCGTATCACCGGCGCGGTTCTTACGCTGGCGTTGCTTGGCAGCGTATGCTTTACGGGCTGTGAAAAGGAAAAGCCCGCCGAGCCGGAAAGGCCTGTTGTCGAGACAGAAGTGACGTCCGAGGCCGTTCCCGTTACGGAGGCAGTTTCTACAGAAGTCGTCTCCACGGAGACAGTTTCTACGGAGTCAGCTTCCGAGACTCCGGTGGGGACAAAACCCGCTGCGATAGAAACGGAAACCGCCCGGGCGGAGGCATGGGAAGTTTCTCCTGAGGCAGATGCGTCCGACTTTGTCCTGCTTTCCGAAGCCGTGCCGGACGTGATCTTGGAGATCCGCTACTACTCCACCTACAATTTTGTAGGCGATCGGATCGCCGGCTATGAAGAGCCTGTTGCGCTGCTGACAAAAGAAGCGGCGGCGGCCTTAAAAGAAGCCAGTGACGAACTGATCACGATGGGCTATCGGTTCAAAATCTTTGATGCATACCGCCCGCAAGAGGCCGTGGCGAACTTTGTGAACTGGGCAGAAGATTTAAATGACACCCGCATGAAGCATTTTTTTTATCCGGAGCTTGATAAAAGCGTCCTTTTTGCGCAGGGGTACATCTCCTCGCATTCCGGCCACAGCCGTGGCAGCACGCTGGATCTGACACTCTTTGACATAGCCACGGGGCGCGAGGTCGATATGGGCGGCACATTCGATTATTTCGGCGAATTGAGTCACCCCGACTACACCGGCATCACGGACGAGCAGTACCGGAATCGCATGATCTTACGGAACATCATGATCAAGCACGGATTTAAGCCCATGTCCACGGAATGGTGGCATTTTACGTTGAAGGATGAGCCTTTTCCGGATACCTATTTCACATTTCCGGTCAGCAGCAAATCCGTTGCACATTAACAGAGGAGGCCTGAAATTTGGCACGTGACAATTCCGCATTGATGCAGTTTGTAACTGCAGACATCCAGAAATACGAGGGCATCCGGATGCCGCTCAAGGCCAGTCTGGTAGAAAAAGCGCTTGTTCGGAAGCTTCCCATGGACAGGCTTCATCCGAATCCGGATGACGAGTTCTGCATGCCGGAGATCGGCCCCAATTATTCGATCATCTCCGGATATGAGCAGCAGATCAGAAATGCAACCGAGCGTGGCAAGAGTCCATTTGCGGAGCCGCTGATGGTGGAAAAGATGCGGCCCGACGGCTATCTGATCTTAAACGGCCACCATCGTTGGGCAGCCGCGCGCAACATGGGGCTGAAATCCGTTCCTGTCAATATCATCAATCCGACCCATGAGATCGATATCAAAGAAATGCTTGCGAACTCCAAGCATGACAGGCGTGTCTCCTTCGATCTGGATGAAGTGGTCTTCCGTTCCGGGGACAGTCCCGACGAAGTGGAGAAGGGCTTAGGCTTCCCGTTTAACCGCCACTACAAAGATCGGCTGCGGATCGGGATCCCCGCACTTTTCCTGTTCCTGACGCAAAGCGGCTATGACATCTGGGTATACACCTCGAAATTCTACTCTTTGGATTATATCCAGCGTCTGTTCAAGCATTACCACGTGACGGTGGACGGTGTCGTCACCTGCCGAGCGAACCGGAAGAAGATCGCACCCGGCAAAGACAGCAGCGTTGCAAAGCTGGTTGCCAAGAAATATCCCATCACGATCACGGTGGACAATGATTCCGTGCTGTTCACACACAGCAGCACCAAAGAATTCGAGCAATTTGATCTGTCCGGTTCCGCAACAGAGTGGTCCAAACAGGTCATCAGTATCATGAAGACACTGAATAATAAACAGCAGCAGGAGGAACAATCATGAACACAACCAACATTCCCTACAAGATCTATCTCAACGAAGACGAGATGCCAACCTCTTGGTACAACCTTCGTGCGGATATGAAGACGAAGCCCGCGCCGCTTCTCAACCCCGGCACCGGGCAGCCGCTGACCGCGGACGAGTTGAAGCCGATCTTTTGTGAGGAACTCGTGGCGCAGGAGCTGGACGAGACCACCGCGATGATCCCGATCCCGGACGAGATCCGCAGCTTTTACAAGATGTATCGGCCTTCTCCGCTTGTGCGGGCTTACTGTCTCGAAGAAAAGCTCGGCACCCCGGCGAAGATCTATTACAAGTTTGAAGGGAACAATACGAGCGGCAGCCACAAGCTGAATTCTGCGATCGCACAGGCTTATTACGCAAAGAAGCAGGGCTTAAAAGGCGTGACGACCGAGACCGGCGCCGGACAATGGGGCACCGCACTTTCCATGGCATGCTCCTATTTCGATCTGGATTGCAAGGTCTATATGGTGAAGTGCTCCTATGAGCAGAAGCCGTTCCGCCGTGAAGTCATGCGGACCTACGGCGCTTCCGTCGTTCCCTCTCCGTCCGATTCCACCGAAGTCGGCAAGAAGATCCTCGCTGAGCACCCCGGCACGACCGGCAGTCTCGGCTGCGCGATCTCCGAGGCCGTGGAAGTCGCAACGAAGAATCCCGGTTACCGCTACGTCCTTGGCAGCGTTTTGAACCAGGTCCTGCTGCATCAGTCCGTGATCGGTCTCGAGACGAAGAAGGCTGTGGAAAAATACGACATCCATCCCGATATCATCATCGGCTGCGCAGGCGGCGGTTCCAACCTCGGCGGTCTGATCGCACCTTTCATGGGCGAGAAACTGCGCGGCGAAGCCGACTACCGGATCATCGCCGTAGAGCCGGCATCCTGCCCGAGCTTCACGCGCGGCACCTATGCATATGACTTCTGCGACACGGGTATGATCTGCCCGCTCGCCAAGATGTATACGCTCGGCAGCAGCTTCATCCCGTCTCCGAACCACGCAGGCGGACTCAGATTCCACGGCATGAGCTCCACGCTCTCCCAGCTGTATCACGACGGCTACATGGAGGCAGTCAGCGTCGAGCAGACCTCGGTCTTCCAGGCCGCAGAGCAGTTCGCACGTGTGGAAGGCATCCTGCCCGCGCCGGAAAGCTCGCATGCGATCCGCGTTGCGATCGACGAAGCGCTGAAATGCAAAGAAACCGGCGAGGAGAAGACCATTATCTTTGGTCTCACCGGCACCGGTTACTTTGATCTGGTTGCATATGAGAAGTTCCACAACGGGGAAATGAGTGATCAGATCCCGACAGATGAGGAGATCGCAGCTTCTGTTGCGAAACTCCCGAAGGTATAAAGAAGCCTACCGCAGCGCGTCTTTCATCTCTTTGACGAAAGCGCCGACATGCGGAGCGGCATCTTTTCCATAAGTTTCAAGAAGCCTGACAATGGCGGATCCGACGATGGCACCATCCGAAAGATCCGCCATTTCTTTTGCCTGCGTGGGCGTGGAAATACCGAACCCGATCGCGCACGGCAGATCCGTCGCTTCGCGGACAACGCGGATGATGGAGGCAAGATCCGTCGTGATCTCGCTTCTCGTCCCGGTCACGCCGAGGCTGGAGACGATGTAGAGAAAGCCTTCCGCTTCCTTTGCGATCATCGCGATCCGGTCTTTGGAGGTCGGCGCGATGAGGGAGATCAGGTCTACGCCGTATTGCCTGCAGACCGGCAAAAACTCTTCCTTTTCTTCAAACGGCAGATCCGGCAGGATCAGGCCGTCCACGGAGAGGTCTTTACAGGCGGAAAGAAATTTCTCCGCGCCATAGGAATACACGACGTTCGCATAGGTCATAAAGACGAACGGAACGGTGACGTCCTTTCGAAGGTCTTTTACCATGTCAAAGATCTTGTCGATCGTGACACCGCCCTGCAGTGCTCTGACATTTGCACTCTGGATCACGGGGCCCTCTGCGGTCGGATCGGAAAATGGGATCCCGAGTTCGATCAGATCGGCGCCGTTTTCTGCTGCCGCACGCACGACTGCTGCCGTTGTGCCAAGATCCGGATCACCACAGGTGATGAACGGCAGAAATGCTTTGCCGTTTTCGAATGCTTTTCTGATATTACTCATGGATATCCTCCCCTCTGTAACGCGCGATCGCCGCACAGTCCTTGTCTCCTCTTCCGGAGATCGTGATCACGATCGTCTGCTCCGGCTTCATCTGTGGCGCGATCTGCCTTGCATACGCCACTGCATGCGCCGACTCGATCGCGGGAATGATGCCTTCCGTCCGCGCGAGATACTCAAATGCTTCCACTGCTTCTTCGTCTGTCACCGGCACATATTCGGCTCTGCCGGTGTCATGGAGATACGCATGCTCCGGTCCGATGCCGGGGTAATCCAGCCCCGCGGAGATCGAATACACCGGCGCGATCTGCCCGTCGTCGTCCTGACAGAAATAGGACTTCATCCCGTGGAAGATCCCTTCCCGCCCGGTCGCGATCGTCGCTGCAGTCTCGGCCGTATGGACACCGCGCCCTGCCGCTTCGCAGCCGATCAGGCGCACGCTCTTGTCTTCGATGAAATGGTAAAACGATCCGATCGCATTCGACCCGCCACCGACGCAGGCGATCACGGCATCCGGAAGCTTCCCTTCTTTTTCTAACATCTGCGCCTTGATCTCCTTTGAGATCACTGCCTGAAAATCACGCACGATCGTCGGGAAAGGGTGCGGCCCCATCACAGACCCGAGGCAGTAATGCGTATCGTCCATCCGAGAGGACCACTCCCGCATCGCCTCCGATACCGCGTCCTTCAAGGTCGCCGTGCCGCTTTTGACAGGGATCACTTCTGCACCGAGAAGCCGCATCCGGTATACGTTCAGTGCCTGTCTGATCGTGTCCTCTTCGCCCATGAAGACGACGCATTCCATCCCCATAAGCGTTGCCGCCGTTGCCGTCGCCACACCATGCTGGCCGGCACCGGTCTCCGCGATGAGCCGCGTTTTTCCCATCTTTTTGGCAAGGAGCGCCTGGCCGAGGACGTTGTTGATCTTGTGCGCACCGGTATGGTTTAGATCTTCACGTTTCAGATAGATCTTCGCGCCGCCCAAGTCTTTCGTCATCTTCTCTGCGTAGTAAAGGCGCGACGGTCTGCCTGCGTAGTCATTGAACAATGCCGTCAGCTCTTTTTGAAACTCCGGATCGTCTTTCAATTTCAGATATGCCTGCTCCAGCTCGATCACCGCATTCATCAATGTTTCCGGGATGTACTGGCCGCCATGAGCGCCGAACCGTCCGTTTGGATTTGTCATGTTTATACCTCCTTCTGCATGAGGCGACACCAACGCAGTTGGTGACGGAGTCCTGATGCCTTGTTCATATATTACGCTACACTACATTCACAGCCCTCTGAAAGGCCGCCATCTTTTCTCTGTCCTTGATGCCGTCCGTCTCGATCCCGGAACTGACATCCACTGCGTAGGGATGGGCTCTTTTGATCGCATCTGCTACGTTCTCAGGATCCAGACCTCCTGCCAGGAAATACGGACGTTTTACGTTGTGCAGGATCTCCCAGTCAAACGTCGTCCCCGTGCCGGCGCCGGAATCCAGCAGGATCAGATCTGCCGTACTCTTCTCTGCCGTGCGCACGTCCTCTTCCGTTTTGACCTGAAAAGCCTGGATGAGCGGCTTCTGCGTCAGTGCACGGAGTGCTGCGATCTCCGCTTCGCCCTCCGACCCGTGGAGCTGCGCGATGTCGATCACGCCCGTGTTCAGAAGGTCTGCGATCACTGCGGCCTCTTCATTCACAAACACGCCGACCGCTTGGATCTCCGGCCGGAGAAGTGCTTTTAACTCCCGCGCTGTTTCCGGTGTCACGTAACGCTTGCTTTTTTTTGCAAACACAAACCCGATATAGTCCAGCTGCAGCTCGTTCACCGCTTCGATGTCGGCGGGTCTTTTCAGCCCGCAAAATTTCATCTTTGTCATCCCTGTTTCCTCCACTCTGCCAGCAACGCCTTCTTATCGACGGACCGCATCAGGCTCTCCCCGACCAGCACCGCATCGACACCGATCTCCCGGAGTCTTTCGATATCCTCTTTCCCTTTGACGCCGCTCTCCGAGATAAAGACCACATCCTGTGGCACGAGTTCGCGCAGGCGTTTGCTGTTTCCGGTGTCCACGGAAAAGTCTTTTAGGTTCCGGTTGTTGACGCCGATGATCTTTGCCCCGGCGGACAGCGCCATCTCGATCTCTTTCTCGTCATGGGTCTCCACGATCGCAGAAAGCCCGAGATCTTCCGCCAGCGCCCGGTACTGTGTAAGTTCCGTTTCACTTAAGATCGCACAGATCAGCAGCACCGCCGATGCACCGAGGTTTTTTGCCTCATAGATCATATAGGGATCTATGGTAAAATCCTTCCGGAGACACGGCGTTTGTACGGCAGCCGTGATCTCCTGCAGATAGTCATTGCTCCCGAGAAACCAGCGCGGTTCCGTGAGGACGGAGATCGCATCCGCGCCCGCCGCTTCGTACTCCTTCGCGATGGAAAGATAGGGAAAATCCGTCGCGATCAGTCCCTTTGACGGCGAGGCTTTTTTCACCTCGCAGATATAGGAAAGGCCGTCTTTTCGCAGCGCGTTTTCAAAGACCGGTTCGCCCTTTGGCAGCGCGCGTGCGCGTTTCTCCATCTCCTCCGCGGAAATCTTTTCTTTTGCCTGCGCCGTACGCACTCTGGCGTAGTCGGCAAGTTCATCCAGGATCGTCATGCGTTCTCCTCATCCGGTCTGTTGCTGATCTCGATCACTTTTTCCAGGGTCTTTGTCACGGCACCGCTGTCCAGAAGCTCTCCGGCGAGCACGATCCCGTCATTCACGCTCTTGGCTTTGCCGCCGATGTAAAGGGAAGCGCCGGCGTTCATCAGTACCGCATCCCGCTTCGGTCCCTTCTCCCCGTTTAAGATCGCACGCGTGATCTTGGCGTTTTCCTCCGGCGTCCCGCCGCGCAGATCCTCTTTCGTGCAGCGCGTCAGACCGAAATCCTCCGGCGTGATCACGTACCGCCGCACCCAGCCGTCCTTGATCTCGCAGACCGTGGTGGGCGCGCTCATGGAGATCTCATCGAGTTTATCCTGTCCGTAAACGACCATGCCGCGGTTGACGCCGAGTGTGGTCAGCACCTGTGCGAGCGGCTCGACAAGGTATTCATCGTAAACGCCGAGCAGCTGCATGGAAGGACTTCCCGGATTAGTGAGCGGTCCCAAGATATTGAACACGGTGCGGAAGCCCAGCTCTTTCCGGATCGAGCCGACATATTTCATGGAGGTGTGGTACTTCTGCGCAAAGAAGAAGCACATCCCGGCTTCCTTCAACAGTTCTACGCAGCGTGCGGGGCTCTGCTGGATGTTGACGCCGAGCGCCTCCAGGCAGTCTGCCGTCCCGCAGAGGGAGGAAGCGGCGCGATTGCCGTGCTTTGCAACCTTCATGCCGCCGGCTGCCGCAACAAGGGCGGAGGTGGTGGAAATGTTGAAGCTCTGCGCATTGTCTCCGCCGGTGCCGACGATCTCAAACAGTTCCATATCGCTTTCCACTTTGGTCGCGTGCTCGCGCATTGCAGCGGCGCAGCCTGCGATCTCTTCCGTCGTTTCCGCTCTGGCGCTCTTTGTGGAAAGGGCTGACAGAAACGCCGCGTTCTGCGTCGGGGACGTTTGCCCGCTCATGATCTCGTTCATGACGGCATAGGCTTCGTCATAGGTCAGGTCCTCTTTGTTGACGATCTTTACAATGGCTTCTTTGATCATTTCGTGCCTCCTTTTTGCAGTGTACAAAAGTTGTTTAACATCGTTCTTCCTTCCGGCGTCAGGATCGATTCCGGATGGAACTGAACGCCGTAGATCGGATACTCCTTATGCCGGACGGCCATCACTTCGCCGTCCGCGGTCTCTGCCGCGATGACGAGCTCGTCCGGGATCGTGTCGCGCTCCGCCGCAAGGGAATGATAGCGGGCGACTTTTGTGCGGCTCTCACACCCCTTAAAGAGCGGGCAGTCCATATCAAGCGTCGCTTCCGACTGCTTGCCGTGCATGAGCTTCTTCGCATGCACGATCGTTGCGCCAAACGCCGCGCAGATCGCCTGATGCCCGAGGCAGACACCGAGCAGCGGGAATTCGCTGCCAAGCTGCTTCACCACCTCAATGCAGACGCCTGCGTCCTCCGGACGTCCGGGGCCGGGAGAAAGGATGATGCAGTCCGGTGCCATCGCGCGGATCTCCTCCACGATCTTTTCGTCGTTGCGGATCACACAGATCTCCGGGTTGATCTCGCCGATCATCTGATAGAGGTTATAAGAAAAGCTGTCGTAGTTATCGATCAAAAGGATCATTTCTCCACCTCCTGTCCGAGTGTCAGCGCCGTCAGCGAGGCCCTCGCTTTGTTCAGGCACTCCTCAAATTCTTTTTCCGGTACGGAGTCCGCGACGATCCCGGCGCCGCTCCGTACGAAGACCTTGCCGTTCTTCCGGTACACGATCCTGATTGCAATGCAAAGATCCATGTTCCCGGTGAAATCGATATAACCAAGTGCGCCGCCGTAGATGCCGCGCTTGTTGTTCTCGAGTTTGGCGATCAGTTCGCAGGCTCTGATCTTCGGCGCGCCGGAAAGTGTGCCTGCCGGCAGGACCGCTTCCATTGCATCCAGTGCATCTTTTCCTTCTTTGATCTTGCCGCGCACGGTCGAGCCGATGTGCATCACGTGCGAGAACCGCTCGATGCTGTGGAGTTTTTCCACCGCAACACTGCCGAATTCGCTGACCTTCCCGAGGTCGTTCCTGCCGAGGTCGACGAGCATGTTGTGCTCCGCAAGTTCTTTCTCATCAGCAAGAAGCTCTGCCTCGAGCCGTTTATCCTCTTCCTCCGTTTTGCCTCTCGGCCTTGTACCCGCAAGCGGAAATGTATGCAGGACGCCGTCTTCCAGTTTCACCAGCGTCTCCGGTGACGCGCCTGCGATCTCGACATCGGTGCCGCAGAAATAAAACATATACGGAGACGGGTTGATCGTGCGCAGCATCCGGTAGGTATCAAAGAGGCTTCCTTCAAACTGCGCGGACAGGCGGTTCGAAAGCACGATCTGGAAGATCTCGCCCTCGCGGATCGCTTCCTTCGCCTGTTCCACCATGTCGCAGAACTGCTCCTTTTCAAAAAGCGGCTTCACCTCGGAAAGGAGACGGCTTTCGGGCTCCTCAAATTTCTTTCCGTGACGGAGGAGGTCTGCCATGGCGGCCAGTTCTTCCACCGCCTCGCGGTAATGCTCTTCGGGCTTGTCCAGCCGCATGTTCACGATCAGGATGATCTTCTGACGGATATGGTCAAACGCGATCACGCGGTCAAACAGCATCAGATCCATGTCCTGGAACCGCTCGGTGTCCTCGACCGGGATCCGCACCTTCGGCTCACTGTAGCCGAGGTAATCGTAGGAGAAATAGCCTACGAGCCCGCCGGTAAAAGGAGGAAGATCTGAAAACCGCGGGCTCCTCCACTGCTGCATGATCTGTCGCACTTCTTTCGAGGGATGATCGGTCTGCCCTTCCTTGAAACTGCCGGAAAGCGTCCCGGAAAGACAAGCGATCGTCTCCTTCGGCTCATAGCCGAGAAACGTATACCGTCCCCAGGTCTCGTCCGCCTGCGCGGATTCCAGCAGAAAGCAATGTTTGGAAACTGCCTTCAGGATCCGCACCGCTTCGATCGGTGTCGTGAAATCCGACAGGATCTCCGTACTCACGGGCACGACATCGTAGGCGCCGCCTGCTGCGATCTTCTGCACTTCTGATAATTCCGGTCTTACTCGCATGGTCTTTCCCTCCCTGATAACGTTGCATAAAAAAACGCCCTCAACAAAACAATCTCGTTTTGTCAAGGACGAATCTGCTCATTTACTCAAGTGATCCGCGGTGCCACCTTGTTTCACGGAATGACCCGTGCCCTTAGCGGGATACCTGCATATCCCCGGCAATTCACGTCTGCCTGCAACGTCGCGGAATACTCGGAGGTCTCTCCTTTGACCGCGCCCTCAGAAGTCCATTCAGCCCTGCACTTATCGCTGCAATCTCACCGTCTGCAGCTCTCTCATCATAAGGAGGCAACGCCTACTCACTCTTCCTCAACGGTTTAGAAAAAAATACCACAACTCTCCTCCCCGTGTCAATCACTTTTTTCACGCCATCCCCTTCGGGACGTAAGCGTCGATCTCGATGCCGTCTGACACATATTCCTCGGATAAAAGCTGCCCGTACTGCCTGATCAGGGCAAGCCGGCCGGCATCCCGGTATGGGATGACCGTGTGGATATGAACACGGTTCTCCTTCAAAAGTTTGTCCAGCGCGGCAAACAGGGCTTCTTTTCCTTCGCCTGTCTTTGCGGAAAATCTGACGGACAGGTCTGCTCTTGGGTCTCTTAAGATCTCGCCCGACTCCGGAAGGTCGCACTTGTTCCAGACGATAAGGATCGGCTTTCCTGTGATCTTAAGGTCAGAAAGCGTATCGTACACCACCTTGCAGTGGTGATCTGCTTCCGAATCTGCACTGTCCACGATGTGGATCAGGATGTCCGCATACTGTGCCTCCTCCAGCGTGCTGCGGAAAGCATCGATCAAATGATGCGGGAGTTTGTTGATAAAGCCCACCGTATCCGTCAGCAGGATCTTTTGGCCGTTCCCCATGTCCAAGCCCCTTGTCGTGGGATCGAGCGTGGCAAAAAGCTTATCCTCCGACAAGACGTCCGAGCCGGTCAGGAAATTTAAAAACGTGGATTTCCCGGAGTTCGTGTATCCAACCAGCGCCATCGTCGGCAATGCGCTTTCCATGCGCCGTTTCCGGGTCGTTTCGCGAACGCGTTTCATATCTTTGATCGCCGCAGAAAGCGTGGCGATCCTGCTTTTTATCACGCGTCTGTCTGTCTCAAGTTTCGTCTCGCCGGGGCCTCTTGTCCCGATGCCGCCTCCCAGACGGGATAACGCTTTTCCCATGCCGGCAAGGTGGGATGCCCGGTATTTTAGCTGCGCCATCTCCACCTGGAGTTTTCCTTCCTTTGTGGTGGCGTGCGCGGCAAAAATATCAAGGATCAGAAGCGTCCGATCCAGCACCTTCGTTTCCAGGAGGTCGGACAGATTCTTCATCTGCGCCGGCGACAGCTCGTCATCGCAGACGATCCCCACCGCGCCTTCTTCCTCCACGATCCACCGGAGTTCTTCTGCCTTGCCTCTGCCAATATAGGTGGCGGCATCCGGGTGCGGGAGGTTCTGCGTCACCTGATCGATCGCTGTCCCTCCTGCCGTTTCAAGCAGGTCCGCCAGTTCTCCCAGGGATATGCGCGTATCCTCCTCACTTCCCACCGCAACCAGAATGTATGCTTCTTTCTTCTCCTCAAAACCTGTCAACGCTGATCCTCTCCTCCGTTGGATGTCTGTACTCCATCAGATATGCTTTTCTCATGTTCATGACTACCCTTACACCTGCTCCTTAAATCTCAGAATGAAAAGAACTGCACCCCAACTACTCTCCTGCTATATCTGCCAACTTACAACCAGTCACCGCGATCAGGTCATCCGGCGCGAGTTCTATTTGGAAGCCCACTTTTCCGGCACTGACAAAGATCCTTTCATAAAGCCCGGCTGTTTCATGGATGAATGTCGGAAATGGTTTCTTCATACCGATGGGAGAACACCCGCCATGTACATATCCTGTAAGCGGTAAAAGATCTTTCTGTTTGATCATGCTGACTGCCTTTTCTCCGGATGCTTTTGCCGCTTTCTTGAGATCCAGCTCTGTAATGACAGGGATCACAAAGACATAGTATGCCCCACTCTTTCCCTGTGTCACCAAGGTCTTGAACACTCTGGATGCATCTTCTCCGAGAGATTGCGCTATTTCTTCTCCTTTCAGGGAAGGATTTGCGTCATAGGTACGGCTCTCATAGGAAATCTTCTTTCCATCCAGAACACGCATGACATTCGTTTTTTCTTCTTTTTTCACAGGATCTGTCTCCCTCTCTACCCGAATATCCTCATCTGTTCGTAATCCTGCTCGTGGAGCAGCGCCGGCATCTTCTTTTCAAGGAAACGCGGGAACTCTTTTTCCTCCCGGATCCACAGCAGGATCTCGTCCTTCTCAAGGATTACCGGCATCCGGTCGTGAGTCTGTCTCATGGAATCATTGGCCTCTGTTGTCAGGATGATGAAGCGGCTCTCCTTGCCAAAACTCCGGTAAAAGCCCGCAAAATACAGCATGTCCTTCTTTTCCCGGTAAAATGTGACCTTTGTCTTGGAGCGATCCCATTCATAGAAACGGCTGGCCGGAATGATGCAGCGGCGCCGCAGGATGCTGTCCGAAAAGGCAGGTTTTTGCAGGACCGTCTCTGCGCGGGCGTTGATCAGAAGCCCCTTTCCTTTCGGATTCGGAAATCCCCATATCATCTCTGCCGCTTCAAAGCTCCCCGCACTTTCTTTCAGAACAAGCGCGCTGCTTCCCGGAAAAACGTCATGCCCCTCCGGAGATGCAAACGCCTCCGTCCCGGATATGCTCTCTGCCCGGAACTGCCCGTGAAGCTCTTTGAGCAGGGCGCGCACTTCTTTTTCAAAGGTATCCTTTACATAATATCTTCCACACATACTCTGATCTTATCACAACTTCCTCAAAATTTCTATTGAAAAATCGAACATATGTTCGTATAATGAGTGTACCATTCGGAGGGGGAAGATGGAGCATTTTTATCTTTGTATCGATCAGAAGAGTTTTTACAGCAGTGTAGAGTGCCATGAGCGGGGGCTGGACGCCATGACCACGGATCTTGTGGTGGCGGATCCCGCCCGCGGCAAGGGCACCATCTGCCTTGCCGTCTCCCCTTCCCTGAAGAAAAAGGGCGTGAGAAACCGCTGCCGCGTCTACGAGATCCCCGGGCAGCTGGAGTACATCATGGCGCCGCCGCGGATGCAGCTTTACATCGACTATGCTGCCAGGATCTACGGCATCTTCCTGCGCTATCTTTCCAAGGACGATATCCATGTGTATTCGATCGATGAAGCGTTTCTGGATGTGACGCCTTACCTTGCGCTGTATCGCACGGATGCCAGGACGCTCGGCCTGCGCATCATGGGGGATCTATTGAACGAGCTTGGGCTTCCCTCTTCCTGCGGGATCGGGACCAATCTGTATCTGACCAAGATCGCGCTGGATATCACGGCAAAACGCACCAGAGACCGGGTGGGGTTTCTGGACGAGGCACTGTATCGCGAATCCCTCTGGGATCACCGGCCGCTCACCGATTTCTGGCAAATCGGGCACGGGATCGAGCGGCGGCTGCATTCCATGGGGATCTACACCATGCGTGACATCACCATTGCAGATCCCGTCTATCTCCGGAAAGTCTTCGGGGTTGACAGCGAGATCCTCATCGACCACGCCTGGGGGCGGGAGTCCGTCACGATGCAGGAGATCAAGGCCTATACCGTGAACCGCCATTCCCTCTCCAGCGGCCAGGTGCTGCTCAGGGACTATGCTTATGCGGAGGCCCTGCTGATCGTAAAGGAAATGGCGGAGCTCTCCTGCCTGGATCTCGTGGACCGACATCTGGTGACCAATTCGCTTTCGCTCTACGTGGGCTATACCAAGGACACGCTCCCGCCGTCCCGGGGCACCATCACCATGACCGTCACCACCAGTTCCTCCCGGATCATCGCCTCCTACTTCGTAAAACTGTACGAGCGGATCACGGACCGGATCATCCCCATCCGCCGCATCATTCTGAACTTCAACGACGTGATCCCGGAAGAGCTGGAGCAGTTTGACCTCTTCACGGATCCGGACAGTATCATCCGGGATCGCGCCATGAAGCGGGCCATCCTCGAATTGCAGGAAAAGTATGGGAAGGGCGTGGTCCTGAAAGGGATGAATCTGCTGCCGGAGGGCACCACCAGGGAGCGGGTGCATCAGATTGGAGGGCACAAAAATGGGCTTGCGTAAATATGCAGACCGCGCCAAGATCTTCGCCCCTTTCGATGCTTTAAAGGGGCTTCAGGATGCCCTGCGGGAACAGGAACGGATCGTTGTGCGGATGGAGAAAAAAGAGCTTCTCCCGGATCAGGCAGAGCTCATCGACCGGCAGCTTCATAGCCTGCAGACCGGAGATCTCATTGAGATCATTTACTATGACGGGGATTCCTATGTGAAAAAGACAGGCCTCGTTTCCGGGATCTTCCCGGAAGAAAAAGAGATCCGGGTGGTAGGCACCGGGATCTCCTTTGCAGACATTTATTCGATCAATTAGGAAACAAGAAACCATTCTACATCTTATGGATCAATTATCTTTTGACTTTTTCCGGGCGCGTGGATTCCGATTTGCATTTTGCTCGATCTTTTTCAAAATCTGATCAGCAGATAACCCGGAAGCACGTAATCGTTTGATTTCAGCCATTACGTCTTCTCGGCCTTCTTTACGCCCCTCGATACGTCCTTCTTCTATCATATCATCAATCGCCTTGCACATATCTACTTTTCCTCCTTCAACTTCGCTCGTGGAAATATTTGTTGATGTATAGGCATTAATCAGGTCGATGGTAGCCACATCCTATACACTTTGCTCATCAGCCGGAAGGGATCCGAACATTTTCTCATAAGCAGATAGTTTTTCGTTAAGAGAATGATTATCAGATTCTAAAGCCTGATTTTTGGATTTCAAAGCCTCATTCTCGTTGCGCAACTCATCCACCATCAGTCGCTCCGTGTTTTTGTCCAAGATATAAAGTGCTTCTGAAAACATGTTGATCAACTCCTCCGGTTTTTGGCGAAATGCAGCGATATCCTGATAGTAGGATAAAAACTGCGGGTAACGTTCGATCAAAGCGAGGACGCTTTTCGGATCATCTTTGCTGAGGAAAGTCAGCCATGCCATGACCTCTGTACATATATCATTGTGAACCGTGGATCGGAACGTGTCAAGGGAAATATAGGTGATGTCGACTGTTTCCGGAAGCCGGACTCCGCTGGTATAAGATATATCCCTGTGGTGGAGGAACTGATCCGGGGCACTCAGGAATTCACGGCTGCTCTGCTCCATGAAGATAAAAAGACAGGTCTGTTGGATGTCGCGATAGCTGAAAGACTTCCCCTTTGCAGCGCGCACACGGTTATACTGCCGCATGATGATGTCTGCAGCATAGCAGCTGGTACGCTGCGCGGGAAATTGATAGCCGACCTTCTGCATTTCGACATCGATGATGCGATGGTCGGACAGTTCGACCAAGATATCCATAATGACAAACGAGCCGTTATCTACCATCTGCGTTCCAGTTACGGGCAGGATCTGTTTAATGGAAACAGGTTCTCCCATAAACGCGGAGATCAGGCTTTCGATGCGATCCTGGTGGACAAACGGATCCATGATGTTTTTGAAAAACGGGTCATATAGGATCTCAAGACTTTTTTCTCCACAAAGGAAGCTCAAAAGCTTTTCCTGACCATCAGGAGGGAAGCCTTGAAACATCGTAAAAAGATCCTGGTCCTGACGAAGACCAGCGAGCACGTCCTCCCGCGGCCTTGCAGGACCGAGAACGTCAGAAAGCATATGAAGTTGCTGGTTTTGCATAGAAAGACTCCTTTCGATGATTTTATAAAATCGTAGTGTGAGAATCCTGCTCGACAGGAAGTCGAACAGATCGGAAGAATTCCGATGAAGACAGTTTAGCAAATGAAGTTGAAAAAACAAGAGGGTTGGATCAGATTTTAGAAAAATTTTAGAATTGGCGCGGCAGAGGAGACACAGAACCGTCCCCTGTCTCCTACAGGCGGATGGTGAGGTCGGCTTGCTTTGAGTGGGCAAGGACGGTCTCTGCATTTCGCATGTCGCTGAAGTCTACGAAGCCCTCTGCCTTTTCCTGCGGGACACCGGTTTTGATGCGCCGGTCGATCAAGCGCTTTCGCAGAAGGTCTCTGTCTGCTTCCAGGAATATCGTAAAGTCCGCGAAAGAAGAAAGCAAGTCCCACCCCTCTTCCCGGAGGAGCAAGTAATTCCCTTCCAAAAGAACGATGTCCCCGTTGACCGTGACCGCGTCTTCCACCGGGTTGTGCAGGAGTCTGTCATAAACCGGCCAGCCGCTCCGCCTTCGTTAAAAATCACACGCCGTAATCAAAGCAGCTCCGGATCTTGGCGTACGGCCTGACTTTCGTCTCTGCCACCGCCACATGGTTCGGATGCACGGCATATCCTTTCAGCGCGTCTTCATCCTCAAACGTGGAATCCAGCATGAGATCCGCGTTTGACGATGCAAGGCCTTCGGTGTACACCCTGATCTCCACGATCCCCGGGACCTTGCCCTTCAGTCCTTCCAGGCCTTCCTTGATCCCCTGCTTGACGGTTTTCTTTTCCTCCGCCGAAAGTTCCTCCTTCAGCGTCCATACGATCACATGTTTTACCATCTCTCATTTCCTCCTTACCGGTGGTTTTTTCGCGTTTCAGACTCCTGCTATTATAGCATGAAATAAGGGAAATGTCGTTTCAGAAACGACATTTCCCAGGAGATGGCTGCAAGTACCGCAATTGAACCAACCAAGCTCAGTATCTCTGTGAGGATGATGTATTTTTCCTTTCTGTCAGCAATCCTCAAGGCAATTGATGCACCAGAGGAAACCATCCCTATTACAGCAGCAATCACCTCATTCACCTCCTTCTGAAAAGACAATCTCTCCGCTCTTTTCCAGCTTTTCAATGAGTTCGGATATGGTATCCATCGACTCCATGATATCTACCTCGCGTAGCGGTCCCATAAATTCCATATCTTCAAGGATCATGGCACGAAGCCGCTTCGAGAGGTTTTCAAGAACAACCATTGCCATTTCCGGATGGCACCCTTTTAAAGCGATACCAAGGTTACCATTTTCTACATCCCGAAGCATTCGCTGGATCGCACGAGGATCCATTTTCTTCAGCAGATTCTCAAGACGGTCTCTGGATGCGATCGCATCTTCTTTTTTCAGTTCCTGGCATGGCGGATCAGTCAGAGAACATTTCTGTTCAAACTCCTCAAAGCAGCTTTTTCTCAAGAAATCACCTGCCTCAATTTCCTTCTGTAATTCCTCCGGCAGCAAAGAGCAGAGATATACTGAAAACAGGCCGCATGCTTTACTGTCATAAAGGCGAGATGCGGTGCGGCTATACGCATAGTCAATAAATGCATCTACGCCAGCCGGCTTGTCATACACATATTTTGCAAGGAACATCTCCTCCATACGCTTCTCATGATCGCCTTGCACATTCTCCATTAAAAGCTTCTGAAAGAAGTCCACCTCCGGCGCATCTTCCGGGAAAACCCCGTCCTCTATCGCTTCCTGCACGCCGACCATCCCGCGGCTTCTGGAAAGCCGCTCCACATCTTCCATGAGGTTCAGCGCACTCTGCAACCGATCGATTACCCCCCGCGTCTTTTTTTGCTCCTTCATTTCTGCAAAAATCTCTCTCAATACTGTTTCCATCATGATCCCCTCCTTATAAGGTCTGCTTTGTGTTTCTTTCTATCACAGCGCCGCTTTTTATTGCCGCTGGCGTATTTCCATAACTGATGAATAAGGCGTCGTCCGTAATCCTCACCATGTAATAGCTTCCGCCGCTGTCCTGAAACAGGACGTAATCGGACCCAAAATCAACCACATCTTCCGCAGTGACCGGATATCCGCCAATCCAGTTCATCCCATCCCGTCCGATATAGAAACTTCGAGGATAGTCCGGATCCGTGTTGTCAGTGTAATCTCCCTCGATGCTCTCTAACAGCGTCGTCAGATCCGGTTTATTCTCCTGTTGTGGCACTTGTACAACCGTCTCTAATGTGCCTCTCAAAAGATTTTCCTTCGATAGCGGCTGCAGAGCATTCTCCGGAATCTGTGCATTCTCTGTATATTGGCTCTGTAATACATTATACTCCTCTTTTGTGATCTTCTCACCGTTATAAAGGTAAGTGTACGGGCAGGCCAGATACTGATCCCCGTGATGAAAGCCGCCCCCCTCCTGAACCAGATGAACCTCTTCCTTGTCCGGATCCGGACTCCACAGATAGAGGTCATAGTAGTCACTCATCCATTCATCCTGGTTTGGATCGTAACCTTTTAGATCCTCTGCCGGGTAAAAAAGCGGGGACTCCGACAGACCCTCTTCATAGCGGCAAAGATAGTTATTATTCAAAAAGCTATAATGCGTCCTTTGCTGATAATATTGCTCTGCCAGCACCTGCACCTCTCCATCCTGATACGTCAATAGGCAGAATGCCGGGAAATGTGCATCACCATCCTCAATCGTGCCGCACAGGTATAACTCCAGCGTCTTATCTCCATCAATGTCCCGAAGCAGAAAACTTGCGTCTTTTGCCCCTGTCAGCAATGGAAAATAGTCATCGATTTCCTCTGTCTGCCCCTGATATCCTCCTTCAAAGAGATATCCGTAGTAACCCTCTATCTCCGGTCCGACCACTGCATTTGATGCGGCTTCATCGTTAGTTTCCTTTTTCTCTTCCGTTTCTATCGTTTGTGTTTCTGCAGGCCTCTCCTGCATTGTCTCTTCACCGGCGTTTCTCGCCCCGGCATTTGTATCCACGGTTTCTTCACCCGGCACATTCGCAGTCGCACAGCCGCCAAGTGTGATTGCAGATGCGATCAAAAGACATATCGTTCTCTTTCCCATAGTGTCTCCCCTCTATCTCCGGCATTCAAACTGCCGACTTATCTCTTCCACCATCCTTTTGTCGCCGTTCATGTTGTCCGGATGATAGATCTTCATTAATGCCCGATACCGCCTTTTTCTGGATGCTTCATCCGTACAGCCGGCAAAAAAATCACCTGTCCTGTATGTACTCGCTGATGCAGTCGCCCGCTGTTGCGCTGCCCGTTGCTGTTCAAACTGGTTCCTTTCCGCATGGAGTCTAGCCCATTCCCTTTCCAGACGCTGTTTTTCCTCATTCAGCTTTCTTTCCGCATTCGCGACATATGACTGGTATTGCCTGTAAGCCTCCTGCTGCTGAAATTGCTGTTGCCGGTATTGCTGCTGTGATTGTTGTTGTGACTGTTGCTGTGACTGCTGCTGTTGCCCGGTCTCTTGCCGATGGTTCTGGTTTTCTTCATTTTCAAGATACCACCCTGCAGGCACGCGTCGTGTCATGTCGTAAAAAGCCTGTGCCCGGTTTTTTGCCGCCCTTGCATACAGCCTGGAAAGCATTCTTAAAAGAGGGCGCAGGAAGACCGTACAAAGAAGAATCCCGCTGCCGAGTGCCAGATCATGAATCTCTATCTGCTTTGGCACGTGGGTAAATCCCATGAGAAGATAAATACCGCCGGTGCATATCCCTGCAATCAACAACGGCGTGTACGCTACACTCACTGTATCATGCGCTGATTCGATAAATCCGATCGCGATGCTGTTTCCCACATATTTGTAATACTCTTTTGGTTTTTTTTTCATAACAACACTCCCCACCCGGCAGAAATGCTTTGAATCACCTTTTGCATGGCGGGATTCGGGTTCATGAAAAAATACACCAGCAGCCCTACCAATGCCGTGATCGCTGCCAATAGGTAAACCGTCTGTATTTCATGATCGCAGATCGTCCTGCGCAGTAGTTCCCGTTCATCTACGCTACGGAATCTCAGGTCGTTTACCATCACCTTCGTCTTAGCGTAATCATATTCTTCTTTGTACGCTTCCACGAGATCCTCCTCATACTTTGCCTTCTGGGTCCCCCTGAGAGCACCCTTTAACAGGATGACGAAAACAAGCGTGCCCAGATAAAAAACCGGCAGAAGCGCCCACTGATACAGAAAAAACAATACCACACCGATCAGGATCAGCAAGACCTCGCAAATAATCTTACACGTATGGACTGCGTTTTCTGTCTTTTTATTGACTTGCCAAAGAGAATCCGGCATATTCATATTCTGATACTCTTTCTGCATGAAGATCCTCTCCTTCCATTCTGCTTCCCTGCTCTGGGTCTGTCCCCTTGGCACTCTCCTGCGCAAGCGCCACCCTCTGCCTTTCTGCTATGGATCCGATGAAAGGCAGTTTTTTGCATTCCCCGATCGTGAGAACATAAAAGGTGAAAAGAATTGCAAGAGCCAGCGCAATCCGGGCGATAGCCATCCGAATCCGGTACTGCTTCCTGACATTCGGGTACAACTCCTCAAACATATCTTCATAGGCATGTTTTGTAATATGCATGCGGCTCATGGGTGATCCTTTCCTCCATAAATGTATTGTTTGCTGCGATGCTCCTGACATAGAGAGGCCGATATCGCCCTAATAATCAGTCCTCATATCCATGTTTTTGGAACTCTTTGTTTTTGATGCGCTCCATTTTCTTTTTCCGCGTATTCACTCGGGCAGGCAATGCACCCGACTATTTTTATAGGTTTTACTCCTTTTCCGCTTGAAGCAGGTTCTCCAGTTTCTGATCAAGATCCGGATCCTCGCTTAGGATATATCCTTCCCCCCGCAATCTGACAAATACATTCATGATCTCTTTCACAGTACTTAAAGCGTCACTCTTCCTTATCGGCCCCATATACTCCATGTCTTCGATCAGCATGCTTGCCAGATTCTTGGAAACGCTTGTCAGGATCACTTTTCGCGCCTCTCCGCTCAATACCTTCAGGAGAATTGCGATCTGATGATTCTCGACCTGTCGAAGAAAAGCCTCCGCTGTCCTTTTATCCATGCCTGCGATCAGGTCATCCGCCGTTTTTATCATATCATAACCGGCATTGTCCGGTTGTACTGACAACGCCCCCTCAAAAAGCTGTTCCATCTTCTCCTCCACGCTAAGCGGGTCCGGCCATAACTGCTTTGTGATCGCACGGCAGTCCTCCCTGTCCTTTTCCGGCACCGTTGACAAGATCCGTCTTTCTATCACATACGGGTTCTCTCCCACTTGTATGGAAAGGGTCACTGACAGGAAGATCAGAAAAGTCAGTCTACGGTATCCATGCAGATCAGAAGAAAAGTACCGACAATATGCAAACTCCTTCAACATTTCCGGGAACACCCCGAGTGTCACATCCTCAATCATTTCAAAAAGAAACGGATAGACTCCCTCTGCCGGAAGACCCTTTATGTGGTCTTCTAGTTCAAGCAGCCCCTTTTTTCTGGCAATATCACAAAGCGTCACCAGTTCCTGTACGACTCCGAGCAATTCCTCTCTTTCTTTCTTTTCGTCACCCTTACCCTCTGTAATCTCTGCCGAACATTTAGACAGTTCTTGATAGTACAGGGTGTCAAGCATTTCCTTTACCATAAGTCATCGTTCCTCCTTTTGTTCTTTCATGCTGGGTTCAAACGTCTTATCATTCCATCCATCTCTGCGCAGAAATCAGAATAATCCGAATAACCTTTTAAAAGCATCGTCCGCTCCATCTCATCAAATGCTGCTGCAAAGAATTCATAATCTTTCTTTCTGATCTTGCAAAAGATCAATACAAACGGACAGTCCTTTTTTACATATTCCTTTCCGAACCACACCCGGACTTTATGCCGGATAAACAGTCGATCTGCCAGGTATTCTTTTGTATCAAAGAAAACAAAATAAAAGAAAAAGAGCGAAATCCTGGAGATCTTCCAATAATATCTGTTTTCATTATTCATGAATTCTTACCCTTGCATTGCAATGAGGCTGATCTGCTTGCACTTTATGATTTCCTGCAGTCTGGTAACCGTTTCTTTACTTTCTGCTTCCTTAATAGCATCCGCCGTCTCCTTTGCCTTCAGAAGCCTTTCGATCATTTTCGGATTCGCATGGAAGATTGCTTCTTTCCTACCAACCATATCCGCATACTTATTGCCCGTCCTTGGAACATGCCTAAGTGACACCTTTTCAAACAGTTCCTCAAGAGGCTGCAATTCTCCTGTTTTTTTCAGTTTCCCGATTGTGCCAAGATTATCCACAAACACAAAGACCTCTCCACAAAAACCATATCGAAAGGCAGTCCACATTAGTGCTTTACAGATCCCCTCAATGGCTACATTCGTTGCATTCAACGCTTCTTCGCATTCATCCGCAAAGGACGCACATTTTTTGATCAGGTTTCCCTCTTGGATCTCATTCTCCGATTTCAGTTTTCCTTGGCAGACGACAAAACTGTAGATCCCTTCATATTCCGGCAGTGACTCATCATACGGATGAAAAGGATTCTTCCGCACAGATTCATCTACAAAGATCGTGACAGCACTCAGATCTATATGCGCCGAAGCATGCTCCTTCTCTTCCTCCGTCACACAGCGGCAGGGAAGGCATCCGAAGTTTTCGATCATTTTCTCGGTGACTAGATACAGTTCCCGTGCCTTGCAATAAGGGCAGTCCTGACGATGATACTTTTCTCCTGAGCCGGTCACAAAGAATTGCTGCTGTCTCTTGCTGATCGTGAGCGCGCGGGAATCCGCAAATTCCTCCTCCACGATTCTGTCCATTTCTTTCCCCAGAACCTTTTTTAAGCAGTCCGGCTTCTCAAGGATCTTTTTCAGATTGATCCGATAACCCAGAGTCTCCTTTTCACGAAGTTTCTGGATATACGACGCCTCATACTCTCCCGTTAATGTCAGGAGTGTATTCATCGTTTCATAATCTTCTTCCTTGATCTTTGCCGGGTTTCGCGCCACCCATTCAGCAAAAATCAGCACCTGTGCCTTTGCCGCTCTTACTGCATTCCGGTATCCCGTGCGATCCGTTTGCGCACTCAAAGCAACAATGTACTGCTTCGCACTCTTCACAAGGCTGGGTACATCCTTTACGCACAGCTTTTTTTGCCCCTTTGCAAGGGAAACTCCCGCCTGATATGCTTTCATGATGATCTGGTAATCACTTTTGAATTGTTTATTGGTATCCATGGCTTGCCTCCTGATGATGTCATCTTACAGTTGGAGAGTCTGGATCGGTAGTAACCCTGCAGGTTAAAAGCGTTTCCTCAGTGAAATGCCCGGACAGAATCAGATACAAACCGGGTTTTATAGATGAATTGGGTATAAAAAAGACCAATAAAAGGATAAGGACCTGCGTCCTGCAGGTCCTTGAGAAAACTTTTGGATTGGATTGGATCCTCTTCAACGAGGATATCCTCGATGGTAATACCAAGGAGTCTGCTGAGTGCAAACAAGTTATCGACGCTTGGAAGCGTCATTCCCCGCTGCCACTTGTAGACAGACTGCGGGTTCTCGAAGCCCATAGCTTCGCAGATTTGCGCTACAGTTACCCCTTTCTCCTTTCGGATACGTTTGAGGTTTTCCCCGGTTTTTTTGAGGTTGATAGTTGGATACGCAAATTGATTTCTCATAACTCTGTCTCCTTTCAAACTTAACAACGATCATAAAGGTACAGCAATCATTTTCATCATGAAATCTGTTTGGTATTCCAACTAGGAAAATTATAATAACATTCTCCAAAGAGGAATGCAATCATTTTTTCAAATTTTTTTCATCTTTTTTCGTTTTCTTATTCTCGTTCGTTTCTATCCTAACATGATGCGGATCTTCCACATAGTAGCCTTGTAGTTTAAAATGATGATTAATGGTACATATAGGTGAAACGGTTCTTGAGATAGCCCTCCTTTTCTTGATCCGGTATCCCAGACTCCACCAAGTGACACTGTTCCATGCTCTTCCAAAGCGTGCTCATAAGTTCCCTTACGTTACTTGACGGGTTTTTGGTTCTTTCATATTGCAATTTCCCGTAGAGTGTAATCGCCTTGACGGTAAACTCATGCTCCTTAACACGTTCCTCAGCCTCTCTCATTAATCTGTTTGCATCCGTCTGCTTCCCGCATCGCAGCGCAATCAAAGCCAGATATTTGTTGGTAATCTCCCAAGGATGCCCTTGATACTGCTTTTCTGCAAGTTCACCCGCATTCTTCATGTTATTTCGCAATTGAAACAGACGTGATTGGAGGTTATGATCCCCCTCCTCCAGTCCAAAGCAATATACCCCTTTTGCAAAGACATACATCGCAAATTTAAGAGAGATCAGGCTGTTTGCTTCCTCCTCCGCTGTGTGAAGGAGGTATTTTAGCTGGTCTATGGGATTGTCCTTCCCGCCTGCGAATTTTATCATCCATTTCTCATATGCTTCTTTATTACCCGTCTCGATATACCAGTGCAGCAGATACGATAATGTAATGTAATAATCCGCAGATGTGTCGCTCATAAGGGTCAATGCCCTTAGGAAGCATTCCTCGGCGCGTTCATCCAGCACAAAGGCATACGTCTGCCCCAGCTGGCTGAGCGCAAGCGCGTAACTATGTGCATTGGCACTTTCCTTCCCCGGAAAAACCTCTTCTCTGACTTTCTGCAATTTCTCATGCAGCGCAACATTTTCCTCGGCGATAGATTGCGCCTCCTCAAAAGAGAATCTGTCTGTCAGAAAAACGATCTGTTTGTTTTTGGTACGCAAAAACTGCTCTATGTCCACCCCGTCTGCAACATCCTGGCACTTCCGATAATACTCCTCTGCCTTATTGAAGTGCCCGATATGATTGTAGGCAGAAAGCCCTGCATCGTAGAGTTCATAAAGTGTTTGTCGATTACGTGCATCCTCTGCTTTCAGTCCAACCGCTGCTTTTTCTAATGCATGAAAAATATACAGCAGTTTTTCCTGGTTCAGGTTGCTTGCATAGGTGGACTTCTGAAACTTTCTTATTGCCTCTGTCAAGGCTACGGAATCATTTGACCGAACAACAGATTCTTCTACTTTGGCAAACCATTTTTTGCTATAGAAATCCGTGAACTCATCTTTGCATACACTCCCCTCATAGGCCTGCTGAAGCGCATCATAATAATCCTTCTTTTCAAAGTTCTCCCATGCCAATGAAAAATAGTTATCCACCCCGGTATAGGCATAAAGCAGATTTTTATCATCCTTTGTAAACGAAGAGGCTTCTTTTTGTATGTACTCCATCCATCTAACAGGATCACGCTCAAGCTTTCTATTTGTAAACACCGAATTCACAACATCTGTCAAGAAAACAAAGGCATTGTTCTCATTTGCCGCTTTATTCTTCGCATCAAACATTCTCGTAAATGACTTCACTACAAAAGAAACAATCTCCATGCTCTGCTTTTTTGTGCGAAGCATCTCACGAGATATCGCAGAACGATACAGATCAGCCGACACAATAGAATACTTGTCTTTTTGTCTTTCTTTAGAGTCCATTTCCCTATATCCCAGATTAATAAACTCTTCGCTCTTTTCCTGCCGGTCATCCCCTTCTGCAACGCCGAGCCTTGTCGGAAACTCTAATGCCGCTTTCTCTATCTTTGTGACATAGGGATTATGAAACAACACTTTTTCCACCAGATCCTGCGCCATATTGATATACAGGTTCGCAGCACATGAGTCTTTTACAATCATTGCCGTCTTTTCCCCGAGCAGTTCTCTCTTTCCTGTTGTACTCCGGATCATTGCAAAAAAGTGATACCTGCCACTTCGTTTCGGTAGTTCTTTCCCATGATATCGAAGATTTTTCCCATCGAAAGTACCTTCCCGAAAGAACTCTTCCGCAGTTTCTTCGTACTTTCTTTTTACTTCTTTAACCGCATCCTTGTTGGTTTTCCCATGATTCATGTGCATATCATCCGGAAAGATGCGTCCCTTGGATCTGCAAACGCAATCCAGCCAGCCTATGATCCTTTTTCTTTCACTAGCCGTGTCCGTTTCATCTCCATGATCATCGTAAAAAAAACCGCCAATCATAACGGGTTCGTATCCTTCGGAGACTTTTTCAAAATTTCCATATTCGTCAAATGCAACCGTGATCATGTCTCTCTCCTTCTAAAAAACATTCTTTTTGGCAGACTCCGTTCAAGATGCCGGATTAATCCATTTTCCAACCCTAGGAAATAAGGGGTGATGAAACTGTTGTTATTGATGATTACCCACTGTGTCGGGCTTTTTTCATATTCCGTGGCAACACCTGTTGTTGCTACAGGATAGGCACTGGCAAATGATTGCCCGCTATGTCGGGCTTTTTTCATATTGTCACATGTTCGAGTTAATTATGACGGCATAACCTCTGATTGCCCGCTATGTCGGGCTTTTTTCATATTCCAGAAGCATGAGGTAGTTTCAGCACGGGAGAAAGCGGAATGGATTGAGGAACATTTGATTGCCCGCTATGTCGGGCTTTTTTTCATATTCCGATGAGCGTTGTTGTGGCACTCATAGTTGTAGTTTTAGGGCTTGATTGCCCGCTATGTCGGGCTTTTTTCATATTCCAAAGCGGAAACGTCGGGTGGAGCTTGATGTCTACGAACTCCGTGATTGCCCGCTATGTCGGGCTTTTTTCATATTCCGCTCCTTTATGGAGCGCTGGGGCGTTAAACGCTCCTATGGGGTTGGTACTACGTGATTGCCCGCTATGTCGGGCTTTTTTTCATATTCCGACTCCGGAACCGCAGCCGACTCCGGAACCGCAGCCCGAACCGATTGTGATTGCCCGCTATGTCGGGCTTTTTTCATATTCCCCCTTGTAACACCGGAAGAAGTTCTCGGCGGGAACATTTGTGATTGCCCGCTATGTCGGGCTTTTTTCATATTCCCTTCTACTGCGAGAATGTATTGCCTTTGCAGTTTGTAAGCGACGGATGTGATTGCCCGCTATGTCGGGCTTTTTTCATATTCCGAAGGGCATTATGAACCTTCTTACTACACACAGACAGTGATTGCCCGCTATGTCGGGCTTTTTTCATATTCCCTGCATGAAAGCGACCCTCTAGCTTTCGCGCAGTTGTGTTCAGTGATTGCCCGCTATGTCGGGCTTTTTTCATATTCCCTTGATGGCGGCGCATCAACGCTTGGTCATCAGAACTGGCATGTGAAGCAAAAGTGATTGCCCGCTATGTCGGGCTTTTTTCATATTCCCTCATATTTTTTGGGAATTCTTAACCTTTTTATAACATGTTTTCCTGCAGATTGCAAAATTTGTGCCTTTTTTTCGTTCGACCTTTTTTCAGGATCTCGTGTTTTCTTCCGGCTTATCATTCTTCAACCCAATCTCTAAATCTAGCCATTTCCTCGAACGACTTTTTTCGATGTTTCCTGGAAATTCAAAAGAATTACCATCCAATTCATGCCTTTATTCTTTCAGTATTATATGCAGATATCCCATTATTATGCGGCTTTCATAAGGTCGAACGAGTTTTTCAGAGGATATTGTCAAGCTCAATCTGGTAGCCGATCAGATCTTTGCTGGAATAACGGAGTGTATCAAAAATATAAATCGCAATCTGATCCTGCTCGACGTCAATTTCCCGTTCTAACTCCCACTTCATTTTTTCAAGCTCCTTCTCACGGATATGGCCTTCAAACACTGATTTCTGGACATGGAGCAAGTATTTCCTGCATATTTTACGCACTTTTGTATTCCTTTTTACACCGACATCATACGTAACGATTACCCACATCTTTAACCTTATTCATCAAACGAAGTGACTACGTTCCAATCAGTTTACATATTTGTATGGCTTATAGACTTCTCCATTGCGGAAAAAGAGTTCCAGTTTCCGTACTTCTTCCTGCATCAAGTCTTCATAGTTTTTCTTTGTGTCTTTACATTTCACGTCTTGGCTTAGTTTCTTTTCAAACTCTATCAGGAAAAGCTTCTTCCCACGATTATTCAAGTAGACTGCCCCATTCTCCATCTCTTGAAAGTCCGTCTCCACCCTTAGCATTTTCCGATTCACAAGTGTAAAGATCGTGCGGTCCACCAACACCGGCTTAAACAGATCCGCTAGATCCAGATTCAGGCTCTCTGTACGGTGCACAGAATTGTGAAGAAGTCCAAATCGGATATCCAAAGAAGATCTGTATATCAAACTCGCAAATCGCTGGTAAAGGATCGTGTTTCCAAAACTGATCATCGCATTTAAAGGATCCTTTGGCGGCCGCCTAGTTCTACGTCGAAATTCAAAACCTTCCTCCTGCAAAATCACTCGAAAGCACTGATAATACACTTGTCTTGCCTGGGCTTCATACATCATCAGCGCATTGACATCTTTTACTTCATTAACCTTTTGCAATATCTCCGTCATTTTGCCTATCGAATCCTGCAGAAACGGATCATGCCCTCTCCTCTCATAATACCGGAGGATTGCGCGCAGGTTGAAGATATTTGCATTCTGATATTTCTTTGCGATCTTTAGATGCATCGATTCATTTTGCATCAGTTTGATCTGCTCCACCTCTATGCGGTAGCTTCGATGTTGCTTTCGTGGAAGAAAAGAACCAATCTTCTCTCCTGATCTGTCAAAAAATGCCAGGGTTAAGCCAACCTTATTTGCATATTCGAAGAAGGAGCTGGATAATGTCATACTTGCATATATGTTTAAACAATCCATGGCCTCCGCAGGGAGATACCGCTTTCCCTCTTCATTTTCAAACAGAATGGTAAAGTCCTTCCTGCTAAGGATTCCATCACTAACAATGTGATATTTTCGGTCTACCTTCTTGATCGCTGAGCGCTGCCATCGATGATAGATCTGTTTTTGAGTTTTGATGATCTTTTGTGCATAGATCTTTCCGTTTTTTTCCTCAAACCCGTATCTCAGGCAGTTTCTGTTCTTTCCTAAGAAGACTCCACCCTTGTCCTTATTGATGTGCAGCCCCAGTTTCCCAAGAAATGCAGTAATCTCGTTTCGAATGAGAAATGCTTCCTCCGAAGTTTTGACATATACATTGATGTCATCTCCGTAACGATAAAAATGCACACCATTCTGCTCTAGCCATTTATCCAGCGTGTCCAAATACAGATTGCTTAAAACAGGACTAAGAGGAGATCCCTGAATCAGTCCGGTTTCCTGATCATGAAATATCCCATCTTCCTCCCTTTTGCAGCGGATAAACCGTTCTATCAGCCCGGTAATCACACCACCCTCAAAAATAGACTCCACTCTTACCATTAAAGGATCGTGCGGAATACTATCAAAAAACGATTTCACATCAAGCTCACATACCCATGAATAACCTTCCTCCATATAGACCGCAGCCTGAGCAACTGCATTTTCGGTTCCATGTCCCGCTCTGTATGCATAACTGCTTGCGGAAAGATATGGATCAACCGCTTCCGTCAATGCCTGCGCCAAAACACGACCTATCAGTCGATCCACCGAGTTCATTGTCGCTATCACTCTTCGCTTCCGGTTTGAAGTTACAATCTCCCTACAAGAGACCGGTCCGGGCTTATAGCTCCCGAACCTCACCTCATCTATAATTCGTTCTTTGTTAATGCGATAATACTCTGGAAGTTCTGAAAGCCTTACGCCATCCAGTCCACAACTGTCATTTTTATTTTGAAGATATCGAAGAGCCGCCTCCATATTTTCTTCTGACAGAACTCTTTCCAGATCAATCGCTATCGACATGGCAATCTCCCCTGCATCACTTCCTTAACGATCCACTTTGATCCGCTTCAGTAAATCTGCCATAGAAGTGCCGATTGGATCAGACACCTTTTCTACGCCTCTGTTTTTCTTATCGTTGTATCCATAGTTTTTCTTGTCATTATTCCCGTAGTTTTTCCTTTTGTCTCCTTGATATTTTTTCGATCCCATGGAAGCCTGTTTGTCATCTTCCTTCGATAGTTCTTTCACCTCTGTGGACTTTACGATGCTTTCCGGTGCAGCCTCCGGATAATAAAGGATTCTTGCCACATCTTTTAGGAAGTCATCTCCACGCGCTGGTGCCGTAAATCCGCCGCCTGCAGCCTTTTTGTATGTAAAACGGTCGGAGCACACCCCGTCATTTTCTGCCAGTTGAATCCTTGCGCATTCCTTCTTCGTATTTGCATAAACTTTCTCTCCTGTCCCATACACAAATTTCGGGATCACGAAATGGGAAAGCAAGATGTTGTACATCATATTTGCCACGTTCTTCTGATACTTCATGTCATAGGTGAAGAACCTGTCAAATACTTCGCTGTAGAGACTCAGAAGGCTTCGGTCAGCACTGCTGTAATAATGAAAGTGCTCAATGTAATTGCGCAAATCTATGATGTCATCATGCTCTTTCACATTTTCAAAGAGCTCCAATCCAGCGTTGTAAAACCAGGCCGGATCTCCTGACAATTTCGTGTATTTTAGAAACGCCGGAATCTTCACGCCGGTCTGACCGGTGTTTTTTTTCGTCTTCCCATTCTCATCCTTATAGTAAACAGGGATTCCGTATATATACATCGCTGCAATCTGATAAAGGATTGCATTCTCGATCTTCCCGTCTTCCGTATCAAGCGTGACATAGGTTTCCGGTTTTTCCGAATGATTCTGCAGGCAGAGGTAGTGGAAACCCAGCTGATAATAGAGAAGATCTCGTTCCCGTAGATAGACCCAGTTAATCAGCTGTCCATGCAGGTCATCAATCAGCTCCGTGTATTCTGTGACACTCCGGAATTCGATGCGGTTCTTAACGTCCTGGAAGAGCTTTACGTTTTTCTGTTCCTCTATCGTATTGCATTCTCCGGTTTTCTGATATCCGGATATTTTATTCAGCAGGTCAAAGGATTTCTCAATCTCTTGCTTCGTAACCGGACGGATTGCATTCTTTAAGAGTCTATCTGACCCGTACAGTTTCGCCCATATAATATTGCGATTTAAAATCGGATTACTCCCGTCATAAAATATCCCAATCCTGTTTCCGTTTGATATCTCCTGCGAGCAAAACTCTTTCAGTTTTGTGGAAGAGGATATCTCATAGCCCTCCGTATTATCCTCATATTTCAGGAAGTTCTTCACATAATCCGCATAATCATCCTCATCTGTAAAGTAATCCGTCAGCTGGTTGGACGTCGCCCCGGATAACCGTATGCATAAATCCAAGACCTCTATGGCTTGCTTGACTTCTTCATCTCTTTGCGGGGTGTTTTGTATTGGGTTCCCTGTCTCTTTTGCTCTGCGATGGACATCCCAGCTATACTGTTCGTAATGGCGCAACGCACCTACAAGCTGGTTTGCCTGCTTGGGATTTAGCAGCCTTCCAACGACATACCATTTTTGCAGAATAGGCTCCTTTTTCACCTTTTCAAAGAGTGATGCATATAATCCGGATTCAAATGTCGATAAGAAATCCTCCGCCGCGCATTTTTCTCTTACACGCGGCTTCTTAAGGAACGAATACTCCTCTTGTTCGAGGTACCGCTCAAATGTCATTCGAAGCGATTTCATCAAAAGCATCTTAAAGTGCTTATAGATTTCTTGATCCTTTTTTGCATAATCTGACTTCTTCTTGCGTTGTCCGCTGTTCTGCTGATTGTATTCCGTCATGATTAGCTGGCAGATCTGGGAAAGCGTGTAGCTGCCATCAAAATCACGCAGACGACCCTGGAAATTTTTCAGTGCCCTCTCCTCTTTTTCATCCGTCGCTGTCATAGATTTCACGGCATCCATGAAGCGTTTCTTGGCGTCTTCTTCTTGAAGGAATGCATTATAATATAATTCCTTCATCAAATAATAAAGAGCACTCTGCCATTTCAAGCGATCATCGTCATTCAGATTTGCCTGTATTTTGAATTCATCCTTTAATACATTCCCGTAGTTCTTGCGTACAAAGACTGCATTAAATGAAGGTACTTGCGATGCTCTGGGAGCATAATGATCATAAAGCCGGTGGAGCGTTTTTTCCAAATCCTTGCTGTCATAAAACATTGGAAGATTATTGGAATAAAGTTTGTCCTTTTGGATTCTTGCAACGTCTGATGCGTCCTTTCCAAACATCTCTCCAATCAATGCCTGATCCCAGCCACCTGCATTATGGCTTTCTGTCACAAAATGGAAGTTTTCATTTCGCATGGAAAACAAGATCGATTGAAAATCCTCAAGAATCTTTCCTTCCTCTACATTCTCTATAGGTGTATTATTCCACCTAGACTGCCCGCCAAAATACTGAAGAATATTCCTCTTACAGTTCATTTTCCGCGCGCTTTCAAGCTCTTCTTTTTTGAGGCTCAAAAAATCTTCTTTGTCCTTCAAATCCACTGTCGCATTTGCTATATGATTCACCGCAAACGCTACCGCAACAGAGGTTTCTCTCTGAAGCGTCTCCTCCGCTTTGATCTGTTCATACTGAAAAGAGCTGATCCCATGCAGCACTTCCGGCGAGATCTTTCCCAGGACTATGTCTCCCTTCTTGGTAAGATCTGACATGGCATACTGATAGACTGCTTTTCCTATTGCAAGGTACTTCCCGCAGAGGTAATTTAAGATCCCTTTCCAGACTTTCTCACTCAGATAGCCTTTTTCCAGTTTATGTGCTGTGTTCTTTCCGATCCGCCCGTAGATCCGCTCTACCTCGTTTTCAATATGATGTACCCAAAACTCATTCCAATCTGCTTGTTCAAAAAACAGTCCGGTCTGATCATTTTTCACAAGTTCCATGCACTTGCGGTAAGACGCAATATTCTCCTTACGGATCAACTCCTTCAAACGCTTTTTTTCTGCATCTGCTGCTTTTTTATCTAAATCGGTTTGAAATGAAAAGGATACAAATATGTCTGTCCTTCCCTGATGATCTTTATGATCCTGCCATTCGTTAAAGGATTCTTTTGGAACATCTCCCATCCCGTAGAAATACAGATCTATCATCCGGCGCAGCTTTCTGCGGAATTCGCTTCTTTTGTCCTCATCTAAAGTGGCGTATTCCAAAAGGAATGCACGCAGAGCTTCTTTTTCCTTTTTCTTGCGATCAGTCGAATCCACCATTGATACCGACAGATATACCTGGTCATCTCCTTTTTTCTGTGGTTGGACAACCATGTTTTGGTTTATTAATGCCTTAGGAGTATGCTTTTTGATTGACGACTTCTGGTAATCATTGATAACCGCCTGTATAATCGTCTGCTCTAACTCCTTCTTTTCTTCCGCATTCAACGCTTTTTTGCAAAAACCTGCACAAAAAAGTCTGATCATGTTCTCACAAGCATTTTCCTGTCTCTGCAGGCTCTTTCTAAGGTGCGTGGAAACTACTTTTTTTATATCCTCCTCGGTTGCTTGATAATTTCTTTTATCTAGTAAGAAGGATGCCTCATTCTGCATCTCCTTCAGCAGGATGTCCATGGTAAAATGGCTTGATTTCAGTGCTTTTTTGAATGCACTATTACCACTGCGGATAAGAAACATTTCCTTTTTACTATCTTCTTTTGGATCCTTTGATTCCTGCAAAACGCTATATAGTATTTTCGTGTCATCGCCTCTTCTGTTTACATAAGAAGACAATTCCTGCGTCGCCTCGCCGTTTCTTGCAGGATCAACATACAGTATTCCCTCCGGCTGTTTCTTCTCTTGGTTGATTCCTACTGCCGTTTTTGTGTGATTTACTTTTGATATCTTCATCGTTCTCCCCCATTCTTTTAGCCATTTAAAAAAATGTTCAAAACCATGCTTTATTATAACACCGTTTTCACCTGATTTCATTGTAAAGCATGTCCATGTATGCAAATGTCTCCGGGGCCACGTGCTTTAAGTACCTCGGGCTCATAAGATAGCACGCAAAGCTCTCCGCAAAGTATTCCCCTGCATCCTGTGTAAGTTCATAGCTCTCCAAAGAATAATCGCTTCTGTCGTATGCATGCATCTTTTTGTTGAAGTCGCGGATCTCGGTCTCCGTAATATCAAGAAAAGCCTCGGTCTTGGAGCATTTCTTCCCGAAAGCCTTCACTCCGATCGCGCGGTCTATGTAGTGTCCGAACTCATGATAAAGGGTTCTATTGTTCGCCTTGTTTGCGATCCTGATCATTTGTTCTTTATAGCTGTACGTTCCAACTGCTCCTCCGTTCTTGTTTACAATCTCTGCGTTGTCCGACTTCGCACCTCTGCTTTCAATCTCTTCCATGGTGATAACATCCGTATTGGACAGCACAATAGAGCCCCCGTCCGTTTCGAACCGGCTCATAAGATTCTCGTCTATATTCTCAAGGAAATGCTCCACCTTGCTCTCTATGGTAAATCCATATTTCCCACGCAAAAGGTTGTCCAGATGATCTATCGTCGCAAGGGTTGTCGGATAGCCAAAAGGGCTGAGTGCGATGATTGCGTATGCTGCAAGGAGCGCTGCGATCTGCATTCTCTTTCTTGTTTTGTATTTCAGCCTTTTTTTCATCTCGATTTTTCTCCTCGTTCTTGCGGTAGTCATCTCTTTGAATTTGAAAGTGTCTCTTAATAATCCAGAAAATCTTTCATCATCGTGTTCACTCGCCCATCTGCCGTGATCGTCGTGACTGCTGTATGATCTCCTTTTCGAAAAGAGAGTTCAATCGTTCCAGACCTCATCACATGCAGACGCATACCACGGTTCAAAGCCATGTCACGCAGCATGTCTAGAGTGATAGAAGCATTTTCCAAGCGTTTTCTATATAACGCGATATCAGGATCTTTCTCCCTTGCCACCGCGCGAATGACGTCTTCCCATCCGCCATGACGGATCATCTTCTTCTTTTCTTCCCGAAGTCTGCGTTTCTCTGCGCGCTCTGCCTTTCGACGTGCTCTTTCTTCTTCTGACAAATGTCCCTTTCTCATTCCCTCAAATTCCTCTTTCATTGTCCTACCTCATCCAATCCGGCTTTTCTCCTTCTGGCCACCGGAACTGCCGTCCATGTTTTTTATCGATGATGGAAGCGCTTATCTGCGAAATAGAAAGCAGTGAAATAATCCCGTTTTCAATTTTGCTTTTTTCTCTTTCTTTGATAGAACGGTAGATATAATCGATCGTTTTCCTGAGCTCCTTAAGCCATCTTCTGGTCTCTCTGTTTATGTTCTTTACAACATAGTCCGGCGGTTTTCCCGGATTGGTATACTCATCCTCTGCTGGTTCTGTGCACCCACCCATTTTCAGCCACGAATACAGAAAAAACTCTATAACTACAAGATGAAAATAATCCATTTCCCATTCAAGCCGGTCAGAAAACCCTTCTCTTTTATACATGGATTCCATCAAATCCAGTTGTCTGTTTGCTTCATCCAGATAGATCAGGAAATTCTTGTGCTTATCCGGCGTCAAACGAATGCACGCTCTCATCACTAATTCCTGCTCTTGATAGAAACCACCATATTTCATCCTCACACATCCTTCCTGGTCTTTCCGTTACCACCAAGGATCTCGATAATCCCTTTTCCAGCATTCTAGAAACCACCATACTGTTGCTGCGTCATAACAGCATCCGCCGGATCCTGCGCTCAGACAGGCAACGATAACGATCAATACGAAAATAGCAAGTATCATGAAAACACCTCCCTCTTTTTTCGGCATGAGGTGTCGCCAACGAAGTTGGTGGCGGAGTCCTGATGCCATCTCTACGCTGCCTTATATATGTTCATACTACGGCAGCCATGTGCCTCCGAACAGTAACCTTGCGGTTTAAAAAACCGCTGCCTCATTGGCAGCGGTCTGAACGGAAATTCTAAAATTTTTCTAAAATCTTTTCTTCTCCTCTTGTTTTTTCATCCGGTTCTGGTAAACTGTCCTCATCGGAATTCTTCCGATCTGTTTGGTATCCTACTAAACAGCATTCTCACAAAAAAGAACCATAAATAATTTATCATCAAAAGGTGTCATTCTATGCAAAACAAACAATTTCATAAGCTTTCCGATGTCCTTGGTCCCGTACGCCCTCGCGAGGATGTACTATCCGATCTTCGCCAAAACACTGATCTTTATTCCACATTTCTGCGATTCGATCCGTCTGATCAGGAAAAACTGCTGCGTTTCCTTTGTGGAGAAAAAAGTCTTGAGATCCTCTATGATCCATTTTTTAAGAATATTATGGATCCCTATACGCATCGGGATCGTGTAGAGGGTTTGATCTCTGCGTTTCTGGGAGAGCCCGTGTCTGTGATACAAATTTTGCCTAACACCGGTAATCAATTGGTAGATAACGGAACCTTTGTCGTCATGGATATTCTTGTCGAATTGGAGGATCATCGAATCATTAATGTGGAAATGCAAAAGGTAGGCTATCTTTTTCCTTCTCAGCGAACAAGCTGCTATGCAGCAGATATTATCATGCGCCAGTACAATCGTGTGAAAGCATTAAAAGGGAAATCCTTCACCTACAAAGATATCCAGCAAACGTACCTCTTCATCATCATGGAAAAAAGCAGCAGCGAATTTCTGAGTGTTCCGGGGCAGTTCATCCATCATAGAAACATCTCATATTCCAGCGGTGTCAGGCTTCCCGAAACCGCCGATATTACTTATGTTTCTCTTGACACGTTTCGGTCCACAGTTCAGAATATAAACACAGAGATAGCGGCGTGGCTCACCTTTCTTAGCAAGAACGATCCGAAAAGCGTCCTTTCTCTGGTTGCGCGTTACCCGCAGTTTCTATCCTGTTATCAGGATATTGCTGCTTTTCGACAAAAGCCTGAGGAGTTGATTTATATGTTTTCGGAAGCCCTTTACATCCTGGACAAAAACACAGAGAGACTGATGGTGGACGAGTTGCGCACAGAGAAAGAAACGCTGGAAGCCACGGTAAATTCTTTAAAAGAGGAGAAATTGGCTGCGGAAGCCAAGGCTCAGTCTGCGGAGGCCAAGGCTCAGTCTGCGGAGGCCAAGGCTCAGTCTCTGGAAGCTGAAAATCAGACTATGGCTGAGGAGCTCTCTGCCTACAAAGCACGATTCGGATCTATTTAATATGTCCCTCCGTTTTTCCGGAACTCCTTGTTTTTGATCCGTTCCATTTTCTTTCTTCGTGTATCTACTCGTGCGGGCAGAGCACCCGGCTTTTTCTTATAGGTTTTGCAGGTCTGGCAGTGGTGTCGGAAAGTTCCTTCCTTTCCGAGATCACAATTACCTTCACACACATAATGAATACACTGGATTTCTCTTGTCTTTGCCATTGGTTTTACTCCTCACAATGCCATGTTATCTGGCAACGTTTGCTTCTTCCTTTCTTATCGCAGCGATCCTCTGGGATAAAGTCGGATGGTCATACTCCAGTTTCACAACAAGCGGATGGGGATTGATGTCTGACAGGGATTCCTTGCTGAGCTGCTTTAATGCACCAATCAGCGCCTCCCCATATCCTTCTCTTGCCGCAAAGGCATCCGCCTCATATTCATGCTTTCTCGAGATGTAATTGCCGATCGCGGCAAGAAGCATTGTCAGCGGCCAGCTGATCATTTCTATCAGCGTCATCGCAAAGAAGTAATTGGTTTCCTGAAAACCAAACGCCTGAAAGAGGACGGGAAAATTCAGCACAATCCCGAGGGCTACCATGATCAGAACCGTCCGAAACAGCCCGAAAGGAAGGGATTTCCATACATGTTTTCCTCTGGCGTGGGCGAACTCGTGCGCAAATACTGCGACGATCTGATCAGAGGAGTAATTATTCACAAGATTATCGTCCAGAGAGATGGTCTTCTTTTTACCAATCCCGGCGCAGAAAGCATTCGATTTCGTTGTCCTCCTGCTTGCATCTTTCACCACAACCTTTTTTACTTCGACATGGTATTTCTCGCACAAGGCGTGCAGTTTTTGCAACAGCTCTTCGTCCTGAAGCGGCGTGAATTTATTGTAAATACGCATAAGCGGTACGATCAGCGCTGCCACGACGAGGGAGACGACTACAATCGCGATGATAGCAACGACGATTGCGAGATTCCCAAACCGTTCAAAGGAAAAGATGAGGATCACAAATATCCCGTAAGAAACACCGAGAGCAATCAGGAAATCCTTCAACTGATCCAGCCAAAAGGTGCGTTTTGTCATGTTGTTGAGCCCGTATTTCTCTTCAATCACGAAGGTATTATAGTAATCAAAGGGAAGCTCAATCGGCAGCATCATTGCGATCATGATGATAATGAAGAACAGATACTGCAGGTAAAGCGGATATACGGAAAGAAAATCAAAGATCCCGGCATACCAGTTGAAGGCCAGGAAAAGGAACAGAAGTCCCGTAGAAATAAGATCCGATATGAAATCCAGTCTCCCGCCTTCTTTCTCATAAGACTTCCAGTTGAGGTATTCTTCCTCGTTATAAACATCCTTCACGTTCTCCGGAAGGCTCTTTTCCATGTATTTACTGTCCAGATAGTGGATCACACCATCTACGACTTTTTCCAGTATAAATGAGAAAATCAGCAGCCACTTAATCATCACATTTTCTCTCCATCACATAAAATTCTTGTTCTCTAGCGCATTGAGCAGATTCTTATTCTTACAGTCATATTTTCGTAGTTCTCCTCTGACATGATCCTCCTCGGTAAGAACGCGGCACTTCTCCTCATCATATCCTCCGGAATCATAATCCATAAAGTCCCCGATCTCCAAGGTCTGACCGCAGGAACACTTCACAGTCGTAAGCAATCCCAATCCTGTGGGGAGAAAGGAATACACAAACTGCTCCCCTGCCGCACCATGAAAGCAGTTTTTGTGCTGTTTACAAAACTTATTGACATTCTTTAAATCATTGCCCTTGATCTCAAATGTGATCCCGTCTTTTTGTGCCATGTCTTTTTCCTCCTTTGCCATGCTTTCATACTACGGCAAGAAGAGACCTTAATACACTAAACCTGTAGTTTAGAAGAGACGCGTTGGATGCTTAGGCGACATAGCTCCAAAATGATTGCATTTTTGCTTAACGCAAAAGGGTGCTAAAACAAGCACCCCTTTCTTCATTTGTCTTCTTCAAGGAATCCCATTACCATCAGCAAATCAGCAGCCTGATCCTTTGCTTTTGCCGGAACGATAATGTCAATATCCTGCGTGCTGTTTACCCCGAAAAGCAAGCCCAGATATTGACCGGCGCCATGTTCCCTCTTAATTGTTTCATGGTAAAACAGACTGCCGGCAAAAATGCCCTATCTCATCTGATGAAATGCGTCGGCTGCCATTCTTCTTTTTCCGGCAGGCCATACTTTTCTTTCCCTAAAGCGATGCTCTTCATGAGAAATGCCATGTTCCGCGCAAGAGTACGCATGGTCTGCATGCCTTCCAGATCCTGCCTGGCTTCTCCCTTTTCTCTTCCATGGATGCTGTTCCAGTACTGGCTGGATGCAACCGGCATGCCGCTGATGGTAAAATACTTGTTCAACTCATCAAATGTGGCAGAACATCCGCCCCTGCGGGCCACAGCCACGCTTGCTCCTACTTTCATAGTCTTATCAAAGTGGGTGCTGTAGAATAATCTGTCAAGACACGCGATCAGCGTCGCATTTGCAGATGCATAATAAACAGGAGAAGCGACCACAAGACCATCCGCTGCTTCAAGCTTCGGAGCAAGCTCATTTACGATATCGTCAAATGCGCACTTCCCCTTCGCATAGCAGGATCCGCAGGCGATGCATCCCCGGATATCCTTGTTCCCGATTTGGATACTCTCTGACTCCACGCCTTCCGCTTCAAACACCTTTTCCATTTCGCTTAATGCAATGCTTGTGTTTCCGCCCGTTCTCGGGCTTCCGTTGATGATCAGTACCTTCATTGGCGCCTCCTTTCTGATTGAATGCGCTTCTTTACAGTGGTTATTATAGCATGAAATAATGGTCATGAAATACCTGACTGCATCCGTATCACCTTCATCCGAAAAAGCTTTTCCATAGGACAGGGCAAGGCCAAGAACATCATCATCCGCATCTATCGGAAATCCATACTGGCTAGCACATTTCTTAATCTCTTCTTTCGTCTTGTCTTTCCGAATAAGGTCATAAAAATCCCCGTGATGATTGTGCACGCACGGCAAAAATGGTACACTTTGAGTGACCTGGCTAAAAGGAGGATATTGTGATGAGTGATGACACCGTTTTTCGCCTTGCAAAACCGAGAAGAAAAGGACTGCTGGGGCTGATTTTCAGTCGGTTTTTGATTATTGCGCTGTTGCTCCTGCTGCAGATCTTTTTGTATGTTGCGATCTTTGTGTGGCTGTTTCAATTCATCCACATCTTTATGATCATCTCCCTCGTCTTTACCATCACCATGGTGATCTATCTCTTTTGCTGTCAGATCGACAACTCTGCGAAGCTGACCTGGATGCTGATCATCGCGATCTTTTCCTTCGCCGGTGCCGTGCTTTTCTGGTATACCCAGATGAACCTCGGACACCGTATGCAGCGGAAAAAGGTGGAGGCTCTCGTTCAAGAGACGATGACGGCGCTTCCGCAATCGGAGGAGGTCCTTGCGGCGCTGAAAGAGGACGGCGGCGCAGCCGATGAGATCGTATCATACCTGAGCAGAACGGGATGCTTCCCTGCCTATCGGAATACGGAAGTCACTTATTTTCCCATCGGTGAAGAGAAGTTCGCCGCCATGCTGGAGGAACTGAAAAAAGCAGAACGCTATATCTTCATGGAATACTTCATCATTGAAGAAGGCTACATGTGGGGAAAGATCCTGGAGATCCTGATCGGGAAAGCGAAGGTCGGTGTAGAGGTGCGCGTCATGTATGACGGGATGTGCGAGATGTCCACGCTCCCGCCCGACTACTGGAAACTCCTGCAAAAGCAGGGGATCAAAGCGAAGCCTTTTGCGCCGATCGTCCCGTTTTTGTCCTCCCATTACAATTACCGCGACCACAGAAAGATCCTTGTCATCGACGGGAAAGTGGCTTTCACGGGCGGCGTGAATCTGGCAGATGAATACATCAACCGGATCGAACGGTTCGGGCATTGGAAAGACGTTGCCGTGATGCTGAAGGGCGATGCCGCTGTCAGCTTTTCACTGATGTTCCTGCAGATGTGGTGCCATACGGAAAAAGAGGCCGTGCTGCAGCCGTATCTCGATGTGCCGAAGATCACCCCGGAGCATCCGTCCGGCTATGTGATCCCCTACGGGGACTGCCCGCTGGATGATTTCAAGGTCGGGGAAGCGGTCTACATCGATATCCTCTACCGTGCGAAAGAATATGTCCACATCATGACGCCCTATCTGATCCTGGACGGCGAACTGGAGACAGCGCTCCGCTATGCGGCGCTCCGCGGTGTGGATGTGAAGCTCATCCTGCCCGGGATCCCGGACAAGACAGCGGCGTATTCCCTTGCCAAATCCCACTATCATTCTCTGGTCTCCGCAGGCGTTAAGATCTATGAATATGACCCCGGGTTTGTCCATGCCAAGGTGGTAGTCAGCGATGATGTCAAGGCCGTGGTCGGTACCATCAACATGGATTACCGGAGCCTCTATCATCACTTTGAATGCGCGGCATACCTCTACAAAGCGGACTGCATCGCTGACATCGAAGCAGACTTTGACCGCACTCTTGCAAAATGCCGCATGGTCACAAAGGAGACGATCAAAAATACGAAATTCAAATACAAGATCCTTGGTGTCCTGATGAAATTCATCGCGCCGTTGATGTAACGATATGAAAAATGGTGAAGTGAAGATGAAAGAAAAAAGCAAAAAAGAAAAGGTGCGTTTCGGGGCCTGGATGGCCCTGATCGTGATCGGCGTCATCGCGGGGCTCATCGCCCTGTTTTACGGGCTCGGAGCGCTTTTCAAGATCCTGGCACCGGTAGTGACGGGCGCGGTCTTTGCCTACATCGTGAACCCGCTCGTGCATTTCCTTGAGGTAAAGCCTTTCAAAAAAACGCCGCCGAAACTCGCGAATATCCTTGCGACCATCATTGCGGTCCTCCTTGCGGTCGCTGTCGTGCTGTTTTTGATCCTGATGGTGATCCCGCAGTTGGTCACCAGCATTACGGAGATGATCAACAACATCGGAGACTATCAATTACAGATCGAAGGGTTTTTCAACCGGCTTTCCGCCTCAACGGGGATCGATTTTTCGCCGGTGACGGTATGGCTTGGAGATTTGAGCGAGAATATTCCGAAGTGGATCCGTGATAACACGAACCAGCTCCTTCAGTTTTCCATGAGTGCCGGAGACCGGATCGTTACCATCACCATGGGCTTCGCCCTTTCCATCTATTTCCTTCTGGACAAAGCCCGCATCCTTGCCAGTACAAAACGGTTCTTCCGCGCGATCCTGCCGGAAGGCAAGTATGACAACTTCGCCAGGGACACAGCGCGCACCCATTCGATCCTGACCCGTTATATCATCGCGGAACTGGTGGATGCACTGATCGTCGGTACGGCATGCGCCATTCTGATGCTGATCGGCCAAATGCCGTATGTGGCGCTGATCTCGTCTTTCATGGCAGTCGTGAATCTGATCCCCACCTTCGGTCCGATCATCGGAAGTGCGGTCGGTGTCTTTTTCCTGCTCTTGAACGATCCGATGAAGGCACTGATCTTCCTCATCGTCATGGCCATCATTCACGCCGTGGATGGCTACATCCTGAAGCCGAAGCTGTTCGGCAGTGCGCTTGGCGTTCCGCCGGTTCTGGTCTTCGCCTCTGTCATCATCGGCGGGCGGATCATGGGCGTCTGGGGCATGCTGCTCGCGATCCCCGTGGCCGCGATCGTCTCCTTTATGATGGATGATCTGCTGACGTATCTGGAGCAGAGAAAACAAGGAAAACCGGAAAATCAGGAAAAACAGGAAGACCAGACTTCGTAGACTTTTACAGCCCAAATGGGTATAATGGCAGTTACACCGCACTCAGCTGTATAAGGCTCTCCTGTCGTCAAGTTCTTTTTGAAATCTCGTGACGACCTCTTCAGGCCCCAGGATCTTCACCTTCGGTCCGAGCGCAAAGATCCAGCCGAGGAACTGATCACTCAATGCCACATCCACATTGGTCTCAGACCACCCTTTCTTCCCGGAAGGGCGCACGGTAATGTCTTTTCCGAAGCGGTCGATAAAGACACCAACCATATCATTTTCAAAGGCAATCTTCACCTTGACCGGCTCTCCGCCGAACATCCCGAAGCTCATCATGGAATAGCGGGCGAGGTTGAATTCCTTGAACTGCTCCCGCCCCGTACGTCTTTCGTCGAGGATTCTGATATTCTTCAACTTGTCGACGCGAAAATGCTTGATGGAGCCTGCTTCGTCATCATAGGCGATCAGATAATAGTTCTCGTCCGCCCAGGTCAGCGCCCAGGGGCTCACGATATGATCCGAGGCGCGATGCCGTTCCATCTGTTTTTCCACGTTCCATTTCATGTATTCGAAGCGGATCTGCTTGTTCTCCGCAATGGCGCGGTGCACATCATCCACAAAGTAATAGATGCTCTCATTCATGGTCTTGACCCTGCCCTGCACCACCACCTGGCGTTTTAACTGGTCTGCCTCATACACGCTCGCCATACCGGTCAGTTTTTTGATCAGCTGGTTGGATTTCTTTTCCGTAATGAATTTGGAGGACTGGATCGCATCAACCAGGAGTTTTAGCTCCGCGATCTCGAACTGTTTGCTTCCGACGTGATAATAGTAATTGCGGCCGACCTTCTCGCCGACCACATCGATCCCGAGCACGCGGAGCGCCTCCAGATCGTCGTACAGGCTCTTTCTGTCGGCTGTCACATCGTACGCTTCGAGCGCTTCTTTGATCTCCGCCATCGTGATCATATGCTCGTCATCCGTCTTTTCGATCATGATGCGGCTGAGGTAATAAAGCTTCAGTTTCTGATTGTTTCCTTTTGGCATCGTGCCCTCCTGCGATCGTTTCTTTCGGTCTCTCCTCCAGCAGGGAAACCGGTTTTATTTGCTTTTACAGTATTTCAAAAACATCTCATAATCTGCTTCATTCTGGTCGGCATAAAGTTTGGCGTAACTGACCATCGTGTTTTCAAAGGTGTCGCCCTTTCCGAGGTATCCCGCGATCGCATGTCTGTCCCCGGTTTTTGCATGTGCATGCGCGAGTGTCCATGCACACATGGAAGCAAGCCCTGCCAGTCCCTTTTCGGTGATCTTATCAAGGTCAAAGGATCCCTTTGCATCCCAAAGCTGCCTAACGTAATAATCCTTATGGATGCCTTCCGGCGCGTCAAGGCTGAGCCAGCCGAGCAGGATATCGCCCGCCGTCTGGATAGAGCGCTGCCCTTCCACGACACGCTGGCCACTCATTGCATATTCGCTTTGCCCATAGTATTTTTCCAGCACCGATCGCTCGGCCTGCTTGATCTGAAGGACGAGGGGATCGCCATTTTCCTTCCCCATCAAGATCAGCAGCCACGCCTGCAATCCCACGCTTCCCACGCCCACGACCTTATGCGCCAGCTCCAGCGGCTCATACTGGTCGATCAGCCCGCGGCGTTCGATCGGCAGCGTCATTTTATAAATATCGAGCGCTTTCTTGATGTTGTAATGAAAATCGTACCGCTGCTTATCCTCTCCGATCAGCTCCCGGATCGGAACGATCAGCGGGGGATTGCTCTTGATCCGAAGCTTTCCGTTGACGGATTCCGTTAGCTTGCTGAGGGCGCGTTCGCTGTTTTTGGCCAGAGCCTTGTCGATCGTCTCCCGCATCACTTTTTGCTGCCGCTCATCGGCAAAAAGCGCATCGTTCTCCACAAGCTCCTCTAGATCCAGATGCTTATACCAGACCTCCATATTTCCCATATCGGAAAACCGCAGCATCAGCCGGCGGTAGGTCGCTGCCGCGTCATAGACCGCCTTCTCCCTGTCCTTTTTCTTGAATCCCCTGTATCTCCCGCATATTTCGACGCTTGCCACAAGGCGCTTCACATCCACTTCAAACGGCGCGGGCAGCGTCTCGTCAAAGTCATTGATGTCAAACACGACCCGCCGCTCCGGGGATGCAAAGATCCCGAAGTTTGAAATGTGCGCATCTCCGCATGCCTGTGCCCGGAAGACCGTCCCCGGCGTCGATGCGATATCGTGCGCCTGGATGATCGAGGCGCCCCTGAAAAACGTGAAGGGAGTTGCGGACATCCGCTCGTGCCGGATCGGGATCAGTTCCTTCACTCTCGTCGATTCCTGCAGTTCAAGCAGCTCCTCCACGATCGGGCGTCCCGTCTTTACCTCCCAGTTTCCCAGATCACTGCGCGGTGTCACCTTTCGATATTCTTTTGCTTCCTCTTTTCTTTCTTGAATGCTTTTCATCATTTTTCTCCTATGGTCCTATCACACTTTCTCCTTCCCAAAGCATTTGCGCAGGAAGATCATTGCAACAACAAAAGAAACGGAATCCACGATCGGCTGCACCCACATGCAGCCATAGAGAGGCACGAGAAAATCCATCAGAAACAGCAGCGGCACATGTATCTTGTATCATCATCGTCTTGTTCTCCGGATGGAATGTGATATAGTATAGTATACGCTTTTACATGAGAAATCTCAACGAAGGACGCGGTTATGAAAGAGAATCTGAAAAGAATGGCCGGCTACTACAGGCCATATCTCAAAACGTTCATCCTGGATATGTGCTTTGCGTTTCTGGCATCCGCGATTAGTCTGATCATTCCGCTTGTCGTGCGCTATATCACCTCGCAGCTCCCGCTGCTTGAGACACAGGAGGCAGTCCGTCAGGTGCTGACGATCGGCCTCGTTCTGATCGTGCTCGTGCTGATCCAGTTCGGCTCCAATTACTACATCACGAATGTCGGGCATGTGATGGGCGCCAAGATGGAATATGACATGCGCGCGGACATCTTTTCGCACTATCAGAAACTGTCGTTCGCGTTTTATGACGACCAGAAGGTCGGGCAGCTCTTAAGCCGCATCACCTCTGACCTTTTTGATATCACAGAGCTCCTGCACCACGGTCCGGAAAACCTGATGATCTCCTTCATCAAGATCATCGGCGCCTTTGTGATCCTGATCAACATCAGCGGCTATCTGACGCTGGCTGCGTTCATCCTGGTGCCGATCATGTTCCTCTATGCCTATTATCTGAACAAAAAGATGAAACGGGCATTCTCGCAGAACCGGGCCAAGATCGCAGAGATCAACACGCAGATCGAGGACAACCTGGCAGGTATCCGCGTGGTCAAGTCCTTTGCCAATGAGGAGATCGAACGGGATAAATTCCGCGAAGGAAACGACGGCTTTCTGCAAGCGAAAAAAAACAGCTACTTTTACATGGGGTTCTTTCATTCCGGCATGACTGCCTTCACGATGCTGATCAACGTGATCGTGATCATGGTGGGCGGCGTGCTGATCGCAAAAAACATGATCCCGGTGTCGGACTTTGTCGCGTTCCTCTTGTATATCAATATCTTCACGGATCCAATCCGGACGCTGATCGATTTTACGGAGCAGTTTCAGAACGGCTACTCCGGGTTTGAGCGGTTCGTCGAGATCCTCAACATCGAGCCCGACATCAAGGACAAGCCGCATGCCGTGCCTCTGCAGAACGTCAAAGGGGATATCGTGTTTGACGATGTCTCCTTTCAATACAACGACACCGCACACCGCGTGCTCCGCCACATCAATCTCAACATCAAAGCCGGCTCCTACGTCGCGCTCGTCGGTTCCTCCGGCGGCGGCAAGACCACCCTTTGCAGCCTGATCCCGCGCTTCTACGACGTGACTGGCGGATGCATCCGCATTGACGGCAAAGACATCCGCGATGTGACGCTCAGAAGCCTCCGCAAAAACATCGGCATCGTGCAGCAGGACGTCTATCTGTTTGTGGGAAATGTGTTGGAAAATATCCGTTACGGCAGGCCGGATGCGACCTATGAAGAGGTGGTGGAAGCGGCAAAGCTTGCAAACGCGCATGAGTTTATCATGGAACTTCCGAACGGGTATGAAACCGATATCGGCCAGCGCGGCATCAAGCTCTCCGGCGGTCAGAAACAGCGGCTGTCGATCGCGCGTGTCTTCTTAAAGAATCCGCCAATCCTGATCTTCGACGAAGCGACCAGCGCGCTGGATAACGAAAGCGAAAGCATCGTGAAGGAGTCTCTGGAACGCCTGGCGGCCGACCGGACCACGTTTGTGATCGCGCACCGGCTTTCCACGATCAGAAATGCGCAGGAGATCATCGTCCTGACGGAAAATGGGATCGAAGAGACGGGGACACACGAAGAGCTGCTCCAGAAAAATGGAGTTTATGCAGGTTTGTATCAGTGGGCAAAATAAACGCTAAACAACAATCCGGACGGCACTGCCTCCACTCCGGTCTTTCGTCACGACCACCTGCTTCTCAATCCGTTCTTTTAAGTCGGCAACATGTGAGATGATCCCGACGAGTTTGTTTCCCTCCGTCAATCCCGCGAGCGCGCGATAGGCGAGGTCTAATGTCTCCGGGTCAAGCGACCCGAAACCCTCATCCACAAACAACGTGTCAAGCCGGATGCCGCCGGCAGACGACTGCACCTCATCGGACAAGCCAAGCGCCAGTGACAGCGATGCCATAAACGACTCGCCGCCGGACAGCGTCTTGACGCTGCGTTCCGACCCGTTATAATGATCGATCACGGCGAGGTCCAGGCCGCTCTGGCTCTTCGTGTTTGCGGCCACTTTCACGCGCACGAGCTCATACTGGCCGGATGACATCGTCATCAGGCGAAGGTTCGCGCGTCGGATGATCCGGTCGAAATAGGTCATCTGGATATACGTCTCCAGCATGACCTTCTCCTTTCCGGACAGTTTCCCGTTTGCGGTGTCCGATAAAGCTCTCATCCACTGCAGCCGTTCTTCGTCCTTTTGCATAAGTGCGTACTTCGCCTCGATCTGCTTTTTGATCTCCTCATTCGCCTTGATGCGGGATGTGACGGCGTTCGTTTTTTCGATACACGCATTCTGCGCTTCGTTCAGTTGCTGCTGCTTTTCTTTTTCGCCTGTGACATCTGCAGCCTTGCTCTCCTCGATCGTCTTTTTGTGCGCCTGTATTTCCGCTTCCAATGCGGTGATCCGCTCTTTTTGCGCGGTCACTTCCTGCTGCGCTTTCTCAAACGTATCCTGCAACGCCTTTGCCATTCCAAGCGCTTCCTGCTTCTTTGTCTCCGCTTCCTGTTTGTCGCGAAATTGCAGGTTCTTCTTTACGGCTTCCAGGTTTTCTCTCTTCTCTTTCAGGGCTGCGATCCCTGCGGCGATCTCTGCCTTCAGCGTCTCCAGTTTCGCCGCCTCGTTTTCCGTCTCTTTTTCCAGCGCCGGGATCTGTGCTTCGAGTTCCTGCTTCCGCTGCTCCTGCTGCTGTGCTTTTTGCAGCGCTTCTTCTGCAGCTTCCCGCTGTTTCCTGCAGTCCTCCGTGATGGAAGACAGCGCCTCCTCTGCTTTTTTCAGATCCTCTTCCTGCAGCAATTTGACGCTCTGCTTTTTCAGCTGTTCTTCTGTTTTTTCCAGACTGCTCTTCTTGGCGCCGGCCGCCTGTGCGCTCTTTTCCCGCGTCTCTCTCGCCTGCCCGGCCTTTTCTTTTGCCGCATCGAGTTCCTGCTCGGTCGGCATCGCAACCGTCGTCTCTGCGGGCTTTGGATGCGTGGTTGATCCGCAGACGGGACAAGGAGTCCCTTCCTTCAGTTTGGACGCCAAAATCCCTGCCTGGCCGTCCCGGAAGGTCTGTTCCATTTCTTCATACAAGCGGTTCTGCGCGAGGAAATTCGCATCCTTTTTCTGATAGTCTTCCTGCAGACGGACAAGTGCCGCTTCCTCTTTCCGGTACGCTTCCAGTGCTTCCGCAAAATCTTTCACGGAGGCTTCGCGTTCTTTGGTCTGCTGCAGGATCGCTTTCTGCTTCTCGATCTCGGCACCGGCATCCCGGATTCCGTTCTGTTCTTCCTTCAGCGCGCTGATCTTCGCCTTCTTTTCTGTCAGCGCTTTTTCCTTTGTCTCCTGCTCTTTCGCTTGCTGCGCGCTCTGCTCCTCAACCGCTTCGATCTCAGCCTGCAGCTTTCCGGCACGGTCATAGTCCGGCAGCGCCGCGTCGATCTTTGCGGCCGTATTCTCGAGATCTGTCTTCCCCTGCAGTGCCTCTTTGGCTTTTTCGAAGGCCTCCCGGCAGGAAGCAGTCTTCGGCTGTTCAACCTGCAGACTCTCCTGCGCTTTCGCAAGCGCTTCCTTTGTTTTCGCAAGCGACTCCGCCGCACCGATCGCAGCGTTTACTTTTTCAAGCGTGCCGTTGATCTCCGACAGTTCCTTATCCAGACGGTCCTTTTCCTCCTGATCCCTTGCGAGCAGACGCTCCAGCAGCGTCAGAACCTCCGCGGTCAGGCGGTTTCCCTTTTTCGCCTCGTTTACTTCTTCTCCGAGCGCATCGTCCTCACCCGCGCGGATCCCTGCGATATACTGTGTCACGCTCTTTTTCCCGTCCTCCACAAGCCCGTAGAGCTGCTTCTGCTCTGCATCGAGCTTCGTCTGCAGCTGCTGGTACTGCTGCGTATGAAACAGCTTTCGAAAGATCTCGGTCCTGCTCTTCGTGTCCGCAAACAGGAGTTTCAGAAAATCGCCCTGCGCGAGCATCGCGATCTGGGAGAACTGTTCTTTGTTGACGCCGAGCAATTCCTCCACGGCCTTCGTCACGTTATTGACCTTCGTGATCACGCTGCCGTCGGGCATGGTCAGCGTCGCATCCGCCGGCTGCTTTGTATGCGTGTCCTGTTTGCGTTTGTTCGTGCGCATATACTCCGGATTGCGCCGGACCTGATAGGTCTTGCCGGCATGGGAAAAAACCAGCTCCACTTCCGTCGGAACATCATCCGCCGCATACTGTGAGCGGAACATCCCGGGGTCTCTGTTCGGACCGCTGGCTTCCCCGTACAGGGCAAAACAGATCGCATCAAAAAGCGTCGTTTTCCCCGCGCCGGTATCCCCGGTGATCAGGTACAGTCCCTGCTCTCCGAGGTCACTCATCGCGATCTCCGTCACAGCCGCATATGGACCGAATGCGGACAATTTCAAATGCAAAGGTCTCATGTGCTAACTCCCCCAGACAGATGCAATGCAGGACACGGCAAATGCCTTTTGCTCTTCACTCATGGCTGCATTGTTCTGTTTCTCGTAAAACTCTTCAAAAAGATCGATCGGCGATTTCGCTTCCAGCTCCTCGATCTCCGTCACTTCCCGTTGCTCCCTGGTCCGCTTGTTGTCGTAGGTCAGCTTCATCAGGTTCGGATAGACCACGCGCAGTTTCGCGGCCGCATCCACCACGTCGTTCTCGTCCGTCAGCACGGCGTGGATGTAGTCGTCCGTGCGCGTGTTTTCATAGTTCTCTTTTGCCGTAAGGGCCTCATACGTCCCTTTGATCTCGCGCAGGTCATGGAGCGGTGTCAGCGGGATCTCATCGATCCTGATCTGCCCCTTCCCTTCGATCGTCACGACCGTGATCGATTTCTGATGATCCTTTTCGGAAAAAGAATATTTGAGCGGCGTGCCGCAATAACGCACGGTGTCCCTGCCGATCTTCTGCTTGCCGTGGAGATGCCCGAGCGCCACATAGTCAAAACCGTCAAACACAGACGCATCCACGTTGTCCAGACCGCCCACCACGATCTCTTCCGAGTCGCAGGTCGTCGCACCCGTCACAAACTGGTGTGCGATGAGGAGGTTCACTTCCTTCGGATCAAGCGCCATCCGGCTGATCGCAACACGGCATGCATCCGTATAGTCGTTAATCTCCTCCTCCGGAAACAAGGCTTTCACCACCGCCGGCTTCAGGAACGGCAGCAGATGGATCCGGACGTTGACGTCTCCGTCCGAGAGCAGATAGGATTCCGCCGTCCCGTCATACACCCGCGACAGACGGATCCCCGTTGCACCAACAAGCGCCCCATGGTCGGAAAAACGCACCGCAGAGTCATGGTTGCCGCTGATCGCAAAAACCGGCATTTTCAATTCCGCCATGCGGATGAGAAAGTCATCCCACAGTTTCATCGCATCCTCAGAAGGCACGGTCCTGTCATAGACGTCCCCTGCGATCAGAACGGCATCCGGTTTCTCTTCGCGGATGATATCTGTGATCTCATGTAAGATGTATGCCTGGTCCTCGATCAGGGAAAATTCGTTCAGGCGTTTGCCGAGATGAAGATCCGATAAATGAAAAAGTTTCATGTACGCACCTCTTTTCTCTCTGCGAGCTGGGCGATGAGGATCGCCACAAACATCAGCGCGCAGCCGATCAGCTGTCTCACCGTCAGCGTCTCGCCAAGTAGCAGCCACCCGCCGAGCACGCAAAAGACCGCTTCAAAACTCATCATGAGGGAAGCCAGCGTCGGCGGGACGTTTTTCTGTCCGACGATCTGCAAGGTATATGCCACCCCGCAGGAAAGGATGCCTGCATAGAGCACGGACCCAAGGGCTTCCGGCGTCAGGAAGGCAGAGATCCCCTCAGCCCAATACTGCCGTTCAAAAAGAAGCGCCGGGATCCCGGAAAGAATGCCGCAGATCAAGAACTCCATCATCGCAAGCTGCACCGCATGGAGCGCGTCGGCGTCGTCTCCCATAAAACGATCTACGCAAAGGATCTGCACCGCAAAGCAGAACGCGGAAAGGAGCAGCAGGATATCCGGCCACGAAAGTGACGCAGCCTCAGAGATACTGATGAGGTAGATCCCGGCCAGCGCCAGCACGACGGCAAGCCAGGTTGCTTTCGGGCATTTCCGCCCGAAGAGGATCCCGATGATCGGTACGAGCACGAGATAGAATGCCGTGATAAACCCGGCTTTTCCGGCGCTACGCCCGTAGGTGATCCCCATCTGCTGAAGATTTGTTGCGACAAAAAGCAGGAAGCCGATGACAGCTCCCTGCAGGATGACTTGTTTGCGCGTATCTTTGCTGCGCGGTTTTTTCCCGGCACGGCCTGTACCTGCGCGCCCCATAACAAGGATCACGGGCAGCAGGACCAATGCGCCGATCAGATTTCGGATGGAATTGAAGGTGAACGGGCCGATGGCGTCCCCGCCGGCTGCCTGGGCCACAAATGCGAAACCCCAGATCGCCGCCGTCAGGAGCAGCACCAGCGAATACCTCATTGTTTTGGACATTGCAAAACCTCTCAGGCCTCCAGAACGGCGTTCAGAAAGCTCTTTGTTCTTTCCACCTGCGGGTTTGTAAAGATCTGTTCCGGCGTGCCCTCTTCCGCGATGATACCGTCCGCCATAAAGAGCACACGATCCGCCACTTCTCTCGCAAATCCCATTTCATGCGTGACGACAAGCATCGTCATGCCGTCGTCTGCAAGTTCTTTCATGACGTTCAGCACGTCGCCGACGAGCTCCGGATCGAGCGCGGAGGTCGGCTCGTCAAACAGCATGATCTCCGGATTCATCGCAAGCGCCCTGGCAATCGCCACGCGCTGCTGCTGGCCGCCGGAAAGCCGGCTCGGATATTCGTCCGCCTTATCGGCCAGGCCGACGCGCGTCAGCAGTTCCATCGCATGCGCTTTGCCTTCTTCCTTCTTTTTCTTTCTGACCACGACAGGCGCCTCGTAGACGTTTTGCAGCACGGTCATATGCGGGAACAGATTGAACCGCTGGAAAACCATGCCCATCTCGAGCAGCAGCTCCTGCTGCTTTTCGTGCGGGAGTCTGTCCACGGTATGGTCCTTTTCGCGATGCAAAAACAGCTCGTCCCGGATGAAGATCTTGCCGCTGGTGATCTTTTCCAACTGGTTTAGCGAACGGAGAAAGGTCGACTTCCCGGCGCCGCTCGGACCGATGATGCAGATCACTTCTCCTTTTTTCACGGAAAGATTGATGTCCTTTAAGACCTCCAGCTTTCCGAAGTGTTTGCTGACATGTTCGGTTTTGAGAATGTATTCGTAGTTTTCGCTCACAGCCGTCTCCCTTACTCATAAACCGAGAAACGCTTCTCGATCTTGTTGAAGATGAACCCGAAGAACGCCGTGATGACCAGATAGATCACAAGCGCCGGGATAAATACGAGGTACGACCCTTCGGAGGTCATGATGTTTTTGGAGATCGTGGTGATATCCATCAGCGAGATCGCAAAAACAAGAGACGCGTCTTTCAGGATCATGATGAACTCATTGCTGACGTTCGGGATCATACGACGGATGGACTGCGGGACGATGATCAGCCCCATGGTCTGTCCGTATGTCATGCCGAGCGCTTTCGCCGCCTCATACTGCCCCTTATCGATGGACTGGATCGCGCTTCGGACGATCTCCGCACAGTACGCGCCGGAATTCAGCGCAAATGCGATCAGCGCCGCCGTGAACGCACCCTTATACACCGCCTCCGCATCCGAGGCCGGAAAGATGTCTCTCCAGGCGAAGCCGAAGATCCCGGGGACCGTAAAATAGACCACGAACAGCTGGATCAACAGCGGGGTCCCGCGGAAAAAGAAAATATAGCCGCTCGAGATCCCGGACAGGATCTTGTTCTTGCTGATCTTGCCAAGCGCAAGGACTGTGCCGAGCAGCAGACCGAAAATAACCGTCAGCGTCGTCAGCAGGATCGTCAGCTTCGCGCCGTGCATCAGGTTCTCGCCGCACCCCAGCATCCGGTAGGTGTAGTTCACCATCTGCCCCACGACCTTCATCGGGCCTTCGTCCGCCGGATACACGTTTCTGACAAACCCGACATAATGCTCGCTGATCTCCTGCGCGCCGGATGTGGAAAGGGACAGGTAGTTGACAACGATCAGACTCTCATACGTCACGGTCACCCGCTTCCGGGTCCTCGTCGCATCCTCCCGGATCATCTTCTGCATCTCGGGCGATGCGCAGGAAAGCATCTCCTGCTCTGTCGGTTTTAACGCGCCGAGCACGATGACCACGACCACAATGATCGCGATCACGATGATCGGCTTTTTGTATTTTTTCAAAAATTTCATGTCTCTTCTCCGGTTTCTGTGATACGCAGCAGATTACTCCGCAGCCGATCCGAACCAGTAGTCATAGCATTCCTGGATATAGCCTTCGCTTTCGAGTTCTTTCAGGGCCTGGTTGATCGCCGTCTGAAGTCCCGTATTGTCCTTTGCCATCGCGATACCAAACTGCTCTGCCTCTGCCTGATCCTCATAAGCGATCTTGAATGCGTCAGAGCTGTTGATGAAGCCGTCTGCAACGGTGCTGTCCACCACAACCGCATCGACCTCGCCGTTCTCCAACTGGGTGAAGCAGCTCGTGATCTTCTCATTGGCAACGATCTGGATATCGATCGTCCCGGTGGATTTGTAATCGCTCATCAGAATATCGGAGGTCGTCTCCTTCTGCAGCGCGATGGTCATCCCGTCCAGGTCGTTGAAGGATTCGATCTTCTGGTCGGAATCCGCCGGCAGCACGACTGCCTGATAGTTGTTGATATACGGGTCGGAAAAGAGCATCGTCTCTTTCCGCTCAGGGGTAATGGTAACTGCGGAGCAAGCCACGTCATAGTTCACGCCGATCCCTGCGAAAATGCCATCCCATGCGGTATTGATGATGTTCACGTCGAGCCCGAGCTTGTCCGCAACTGCGGTAATGATATCAATGTCATAGCCGATCGGGGTCGTCCCGTCCTCTGCGAAATCTTCAAACGGCGGATATCCTACTTCGGCGCCGACATTGAGTACGCCTTCCGTCAGGAATTTTGCATCGCCAAGGTCGATCGTTGCTCCTGCCGCATCTGCCGTATCCGTCGCAGCTGAAGTATCGGTTGCAACTGCTGCATCTGTTGCAGCTGCATCTGTTGCAGCGCCCGACGCATCAGCCGGCTTAGCAGCACCGCAGGCAGTCATCGAAACCAGCATCCCTGCCGCACAAAGAATTGCCATCACTTTCTTTTTCATAACGTTCACTCCTCTCTTTCCTGTGAAAGACAAAGGAGCAGAGCCTAAGCTCCGCTCCTTTGCTTGACCGCTTAACCGTTTATGACTATAGCACAAAAAAACGCTTTCCGTCAATCCTATTGCCAATCAAAGCCGTTGACAAACATCTCGTCGTCTTCGTAAGGCAATGACAGTTCGAGCATATCTTTGGCAATGTCCTTCAGTTCATACCAGCAGGTACCGAGGAACCCCGTTTTCAGATCCGGAGAAAGCTTTCTCGCCGTAAAATGCGCAAAAAGCGTACTGCTAAGGCCATAAGATTTCGTTTGGAGGTTATTTCCCTGCATGGTGTATTCATTGCGGTAGATATTAAAGGGATCCCGCACCAGAATAAACCATTTCCCGTTGTGGAGCTTGACATCCAGCGCCGTACGGACATGGGACATGCCTGCAAAGCACACGGCCCTGCCCTTTTTGACCTGTCCTCTTACAAGATTCAAGATCCCCAGTTCCTTTTGCGTATAGCGATTATCCGGGTTCGGGGTCATGTAGTTTTTCACGGAGAACCGGATCGCCTTGGAAGCCCCCTCCGTCACCGGTTCCGTGGGTGCACCGCCTTTCATCTCCATCGTCTTATCGAGGCTCTCAAGAATGCTCTCATACGCAGATTCTTTCCTCCCATTCTCCTTCAGCAGATGAATATCGCTGGCAAGAAACGAGAGGGGAAGATACCCCTTCGGTGCTCTGGTCGGTGCTTTCCCCGGCTTTCGTATATTTGCCAGGATCCTGGTCGTGAAAGATTCCGCCAGTTTTTTCCGATCCTCTTCATTGCAGGCGTAGCGCTCCTCTATCTTTTTGATCAGGCCGTTCTTTTCAAGCTTCGTCAGCCTTCCCTGCTTTTCCAGCGCATCAAGATCCTCTCTCCATTTCATCCTTGTCTTGGAAGCAGCCTGAATTCCCTCCAACACCGCTGTTCTGATCGCATTGGTTTCCCAATCCGCGTCGATGTTGGCGCCGTTTTTCAGCGCATTCTTCCTGGCTGCCTTCAGCTCCTTCAGGATCGGATCACGCATATGTACATCCACGCCGGCGAGCATGATATGCTTCTGCAGAAAGATCCCGGCTGTCGACTTGTCGATCTCGGACTGTTCCAAGGTATGGACCATCGTTTTCGTGGGCACGGTCACCGCATACTTCTGGCCGGTCAGATGCATCATCGCAGCCTGTGCCTCCCCATCGGTCAGTTCCTTGTTCAGATCGATCAGTTCTCCATCCTCTTTGATCTCTGAATCCCCGTGGGTAAATGCGGCTGCCGCATAAGCCACTTCCAGAAGCTGCATCCACATACAGTCCGAACTGTGAGCCTCACCGGTCGTATACTGCTTTTTCACCTTCACATAGACGGGACGCAGCGTATATCTCCTCATCTCATTCTGATCATCGATCCGGCGGTATTCTTTCGAGCCGTCCGGATTGACCACATCACCAAACGCTGCATAGAGCCGCACCAGAACCTCTCCGTTCCCGAGATCACAGAACATGTCACGGATGGCCTCCGGATTCTCCGCCAGGATCGTCTGGGTCGCAGCCGCCAGATAACAGTCGCCCACCGTCCCCTGCTTCACGTCATTCAGAGTCGGCGAATGAGGAAACAGCGGAAGATCCCGCATGTTGCTCTCTTTCATATCTCCCACATAGGTATCTCTGACATAGATGGCCTTCTGGTCCTTTGCAACCTCATATTCCTCCTTTGTCATCTTGTTACGGAGATTGCCGTTGGAAAGCGAGAGCATATCCTTGTAGGTCTTCAGAAGTTTTTGAGAGAGCACCGGATGCTCATTGAAAAATCCCCCGTTTCCGGAAATACCCGAGATCATCTCATCCATGCAGACGCGGAATTTGTCCAGAAACGCCTGCTCCATTTCAAAGGTGTCACGGTTTACGATCCCCCGCACCCTGCAATAGGAAGAAAGCGCGTCCACCGCATCCGTGACAAACTGCGGATATGCCGCGTTCCCGTCCATCGACCGGATGATGTCGTTGCAGCCCGTGGCGATCGTCATCTTCATAGGATCCTTGAAGTACTTGTTCAACTCCACCGGTGGCGCATAAGTGCCGTCGCCATGCCGGATCGTGTGGTTGGCGCCGTCATTCCCGAAGGTCTCGATCTCCTGTGGCAGCTGCGTCAACTTCTGCCTGGAATCTTCATAAAGCACCCGGCCGTGATCCGTCGTCTTCGATTTGCTGAAGACCCATCCCAAAAATCTGGTAAGACCGGAAAAGATCGACCTGCTGACTTTCTTTTTGAAGGGCGTCTGCGCTCTTTTGGAGTTCTTCGCCCATTCCTCCTGAAACAGATAATGGGCAGCCGTTGCCTTCAGATCCTCCAGATCGTGGCTGTCCTTTTCCGCCTGCATCCGGATGTTTTTCTGAACGCCTCTGGCCGTCCCCAGCGACGGAAGGGGATCTCCGTTTTTGTCCTGCACATAGGACTTTAACTTCTCGTCTTCCGCCTCAAGGGCGTTCTTTAACTCCGGAGAAAGGTCCTGCTGTTCTTTCGCCTCCGCAATATCCTGCCGCCGTTTGGTCGCATACAGATACTCCGCAAGAAAGCAGAGATGATTGAGATTGAAAAACTCACTCGAAAGGCCGAACACCTCATGTTTTTCCTTCATGAGTTCCATGATCTCTTTGGCATTCTCATAGATGGCCGCATCGGAATACCCGGCTCCGGCAAGCTTCAGCATCATCTCCCGGATCTTTTCACGTGTGGCAGCCTTCTGTTCTTCCGAGGCCTTTTCCTTCGGCTCTTTGGTTGTCTTTCTGACCTTATCCGCCGATGCGAGGAGATCCATCATCTCCTGACCCGGAGGCGGTATCAGGAATCCGGTATTGAGCAGTCCCACCTGTCTCATTCCCTCACGATAGGCTTCGCAAGCATCCGCATATTTCTTCTGCGCTTCTTTCAGCGCCGCTCCGGACACCTTGGCGGAAGACAATAATCCCTTGTCGGACACCCGGATCACGCTGAGGATCGCCTCCTTCATCTCCTTCAAAGGCCCGCTCAAGGATTCCACCTTTTCCATGACCGCGATGTCACGGTAATTGTGCTCCATGAGATAGGAATTTCTGCTGTTGATCTTTTCTTTTGAGAATGCCTCCAGAAAATCCAGCTGGTCAAGGATCCCGGAAACGGATTTCACTGCATCTTCCACACGTTCCGGAAGGTTTAACTCTTTTACGGAATTTCTGGCACGGAAAATAATGCTCTTGTTGCTGCCGTTGTCGCGAAGCCCGTCCAGCTTTCCTTTCTCGCTCATTTTGTTCAGGTGTCCGGAAAGGCCGTTCTTTTCGATCTCATCCTGCCGTTCGCTGAGTTCTTTCTGGATCTTTAACTGTTCTTCCGTAAACACCGTCGTCGACAGTTTGCTGCAAAGCGCATCCAGCCTGTCATTGAGTTCCTTCACGCCGTAATCCGTCAGAACCTTGAGACCGCCCTTTGCCAGCCACAGCTGCCTGATCAGCTGTTTCTGCTGGAGCGAATCATGATCGCTTTTTTTCAGGCCAAGCTCACGGTTTTCATGGTCCATGTAATAGGGATTGGTGATCACCGTCCTCATCAGGCGGTAATAATTGATGATCCCGTTGGCCTCACCGATCTTTTTGTTCACCAGTTTCCGGGATTTCTCCGGCAGTTCATCATAGAGGTCGCGATACTCCGAAAGCATGTTGAGTACCACATCATACTGGGCACTGATCCTCTCCATTCTTTCCGCATTTTGTGAAAGATTCTTTTCCGTAGAAAGATCCAGATCATCAAAGGAATTCTGTAAAAATGCGTTGAAAATATTGAGGAACATCTCCTTCGGTTGACGCTCCCTGTTCATCCAGGATCTTGCCAGACGCAGGTTTTCGGTCTTGCTGCTCCCGTAAAAAGAGGCGATGGCACTCACATCCTCTTTGGAAACACGAAGTCCCTTCGCAACCGCCGCAGACCTCTTATCCATATCCGTTTTGAGTTTCTGCTGTGCTTTCTCGATCCTGGCAGCGTTTTCATGTTTGGTTTTGATCTCTGTGCCGGAGGTCCTTCTTTTTTTCGCTCTCTCGGCATCCGTCAGCTTGTTGCTGTAGGTTTGGCCTGCCTCGGCTTCCATCTCCAGATAGTGAGGAAGCACCGCGTTGGTCTTGCTGCGGATCCCGGTGAAATAATCCATGTTGGCTTTCTTCCGGTCTGCCTCACTTTGTGCATTGGCAAGCCTCACATCATGATTCTGTTTGTATTCCTCCGCGGTAACTTCTTCAACCTTTTTGTTGTTCTCGTTGTACAGGTAAAAATGCTCATCCATATCATTTCCTCCCAAGAGGCTTAGGGACGATTCTCTGTCCCTACTGCTTCCCTGCTTTCATCTCTTTCTTGCAGGCGTACATCGCCGCATCCGCCCGGGCCAGCACATCTTCCGCTGTCTTATCCTGCTCCGGATCATACACCGCATAACCGATCGCGGCCGAGATCTGCTCCCACGGCTCCAGCGTCGGATCCGCCTGCAGCTCGAAGATCTTTTTCTGGAAAAGCTCTACGAGTTTTTCACGGCGCTTGAAGTCACCCTTTTCCATGATCACGACGAACTCATCCCCGCCTACGCGGAACACCGGCGAATGCATAAACACGCCGCAGATCGTGTTGCAAAGGGAGATGATCGTCTCGTCGCCTTTTTCATGGCCGTAGGCGTCATTGATCTTTTTCAGGTCATTCAGATCCACCATAGCGATCGCAAAACGGTGCGTGCCGTTCTTGCTCTGGATCCAGTCGTTCAGGCGCTCCGTCTGTGTCTGGAAAGCGCGCTTGTTGCGCACGCCCGTCATCGCGTCCATGTTGGCGAGCTTATTCATGGTCTCCACTTCATCGCTCTTGACCTGAAGCTCGGCCTTCGTGGAAAGCAGATTCGTAAAATACCGGTGCACATCCTGCTCCATATCCTTCATGGTCTCCGCCAGTTCCTCGATCTCATCTCCGGTGTGGATGTCCAGATTCGCAAACTCGCGCATATCCTGATCGATGACACCCCCGGTGTATTTCTTCGCCGCTTCCGACATCTTTTTGATCGGGGATACGATCGTGCGGTTCAACACGAGACTAAATATGATGCCGATCAAAACCGCCGCGATCAAAAGGAGGATCGCCGTGATCAGGATGAACCGGTTCTGCTGCGCCACAATGTCCTCCATGGTCAGATCCACCATGCAGTAGGCGACGACTTCCCCGTCCGATCCGACGATCGGCACGCCTGCGGTCGCAAGCCAGCCATACTCTTCGGTATCGGTGATATACGGCGGGAATCCGCGCATCGGATCCGTCAGGATCGGGCGGTTCACTTCAAAGATCGGGTCAAGACATCCCGGCGGGCAGGGCTCCTCCAGATCTGCATCCACAAGATACATCAGGACTTCATCCTCCGGCACGAGCATCGCGACGTAAACGCAGTCCGCATCATTGATCTCCTGTATGGCGCGAAGCTTTTCCAGAAGGTTTTGGAACGCCGGCGTGCTTTCCACTTCCGCATACTCGGCGATATAGGCATCAAATGCCGGACTCCCCCAGCCATCGCTCATCACCTTTTCCGGCGTCTTCTGGTAGATCCCATAGGCGGCATCGGCGACCGCCTCGACGTCCTCCACGGGGAGTTCTAAGGCGGCTGTAGCGGAAAGGGCTTCTGCATGCTCCTTGTAGTGGTTATTGATCATATCCCTGATCACGCGGCTGCTCGCAAGCAAAGTCATGGTACTTAAGATCACTGCGATCAGGAAAATGATCAATACAAGCTTGGTTTTCAAAGACATTCGTACGGTTGGTTTTTTCATGTTGGCTCCCCCTATCGTCACTTCATGCGTTTGAAAGTTCCCTTACTTTTTGGATACATACCCGTCCTGGTCGATCGTGACACCGTTCGACAGGCTTTCTTCATAGGCGATCACTCTGGAGGCGCCGGACGGGTCGGTCAGGAGTGTCGTCTCCCAGTTTGCCATCTCGCACGGCAAAAAGCGGAAGTTGATCATCCCCTCATAATCGACGCGCACCTGCGCGATCCCGGTCTCCTTTGCGCGCTGCCCGTCTGTCGGCGTGCTGGAAAACCAGTAGTTGCCGAGGCTGTAGATCACGGGCACATTGCCAATGTAAGTGATCCCCTGCAGGCAGTGCGTATGCCCGCCGATAATCGCATCCGCGCCGGCATCCACAAACTTTCTCGCCAGCTCCGCCTGATCGGAACCGTAGGAGCTGTTGCCCTCCGTCCCCCAGTGGACGAACACGAAGACCATGTCCGCATTTTTCTTGGTGTCTGCGATCACCTTGACGAACTTCGTCGGATCTAATGTTTTCAGAACGCCCGGGCTGTCCGCCGTGGCTTCTTTTGTATAGTTTAAGGACCGCTCGATCTGCGTCGCCGCAACGATCCCGAACTTCCGCCCGTTCAGCACGAAGTACACCGGCTTCATGGCTTCATCCAGATTTTTCCCGGCGCCCACATGCGGCATCCCAGCCGCGTCCAGCGTATCCACCGTGTCGATCAGCGCATCCGGGCCGTAATCATAAACATGGTTATTGGCGATCCCGACAATGTCCACGCCGAGATCATCAAGCATCCCCACCGTGGACGGATCCGCGCGGAACGTGAACGGCTTGCCCTGCAGCGGCTCTCCACGCTTGCTGTAGGTGAACTCGTTGTTGATCATGCAGATATCGGCGCTGCGCATCTCCAGCAGCAGATCGTCGGAAAAGCAATCCTCGATCCCGCCGGCCGACTCCCGGAGATGCCGCATATTGCCAAGGCCGTCGGTGAAATTGACATCACCCGTAAAATCCAAGACCACTTCATCCGGCGATGCCGTCTCGCACCAGTAAACGCCGTCCAGCGCCTCCGGCTGGAAACCGGAATCCCTGCAGTACAAAAGCCACAGTACCTGGATCGAATTGCCGGTCAGATGATACCAGACCGTCGAATCGTTGTATTCATTTTTCACTGCCGTTGCGATCTCTTCTATGATCTGCTCGCCGTATTTCGCGTACATCCACAGCAGAAACGTCTCGTCGATCGGATGATTGCCGATAAACTCGCCCGAACACTGCTCCAGGATGATCGTAAATGCCTCATCCAGATCATCCACGGGATTATGCGTGATCGCTTCCTGCTCCGCTTCACGCCGCTGTCGAATGATCTCTTCGGCGGACAGCGTCTCCCTGTCGTCATGATTCAGTTCAAAGACATTTTCATACGCGAGCTTGTTCCAGTCTATGCTGCATCCGGTCAGGGAAAAAGCCAGCACCAGCGTCAAAAGGATCGCCCATCTGTTTTTTTTCATAGTTAAATTTTATTATATCACAAAAAGAGCCGATACCACAAGGATACCGGCTCTTTTGAGGCTTATTATGCGGAACGTCTCTTAGGCGTTCACGATCTGTCCGAAATCGGGTTTCAGGCTCGCGCCGCCGATCAGTCCGCCGTCGATGTTCGGCTTGCTGAGAAGTTCTGCCGCGTTGCCTGCGTTCATAGATCCGCCGTACTGGATGCGGACCGCATCAGCTGTTGCCTGATCATAGATCTTTGCGATCAGCTCGCGGATCAGCTTGCAGACTTCTTCTGCCTGGTCTGCCGTCGCGGTCTCGCCCGTTCCGATGGCCCAGATCGGCTCGTATGCGATCACAAGGTCTTTCACCTGATCTGCGCTCACACCGGAAAGATCCCAGGTGATCTGGCGCTCGATCCACTCTTTGTACGTACCTGCCTTGCGCAGTGCAAGAGACTCGCCGCAGCAAAGGATCGGCTTCAACCCGGAAGCAAATGCTTTCTTCACCTTCTGGTTGATCAGGATATCATTCTCGCCGAAGATGTCTCTTCTCTCGGAATGCCCGATGATGATGTACTCCACGCCTGCTTCCTTCAGCATCGGTGCGGAGATCTCACCCGTAAATGCGCCCTTGTCCTCGATGTAGAAGTTCTCAGCGCCGACCTTAACGTTCGTGCCCTTCACTGCTTCCACCACCGGTACGATATCGATCGCCGGTACGCAGTATACCACGTCCACCGCATCGTTCTTCACCAGGTCCTTCAGCTCGTTGCAAAGTGCAACCGCCTCACTCGGCGTCTTGTTCATCTTCCAGTTTCCTGCGATAATTCTTCTTCTTGACATAATATCATCCTTTCTTTAATACGGGTATGTTCGACTCCGTATGGTTTGATCGGCGCTTAGGCTTGATCAAACCAACTACGTCGAACTAAGTACGCACCAGGCTCTGTCAGCGCTTACGCTTGACAATCGCCAAGTGCTTTACTTATCGTCTGCAGCAACGACCCCCGGGAGGGCTTTGCCCTCGAGGAACTCGAGTGAAGCGCCGCCACCGGTGCTGATGTGGCTCATCTTGTCAGCGAAGCCAAGCTGGTTGCAGGCTGCTGCGGAATCGCCGCCACCGATGATCGTGGTAGCGTCTGTCTCTGCGAGAGCCTTTGCGACCGCGATCGTTCCTTTTGCAAGCGTCGGGTTCTCGAAGACACCCATCGGTCCGTTCCATACGACAGTCTTTGCTTCCTTGGCAGCCGTAGCGAACAGCTCCTGAGTCTTCGGTCCGATATCAAGGCCTTCCATGTCTGCGGGGATCTTGTCGGAGTCTACGTACTGCACGTCCACGGGGCCGTCGATGGGATCCGGGAAGGAAGTTGCGATACCCGTGTCAACCGGGAGGAGCAGCTTCTTGCCGAGTTTCTCAGCCTTTGCCATCATTTCCTTGCAGTAATCGATCTTCTCGTCATCTACGAGGGATTTGCCGATCTCATATCCTTTTGCTTTGAGGAAGGTGAATGCCATACCACCGCCAATGATCAGCGTATCTGCTTTCTCAAGCAAGTTGTCGATCACGTTCAGCTTGTCTGCAACCTTTGCGCCGCCGAGAATTGCCACGAAGGGGCGCACCGGATTTTCTACCGCGTTGCCGAGGAAGTCGATCTCTTTCTGCATCAGATAGCCGACTGCACAGTTGCCGCCTTTTTCGCGGATGAACTTCGTCACGCCTTCTACGGAAGCATGTGCTCTGTGGGAGGAGCCGAATGCGTCGCAGACATAGTCATCTGCAAGCGCTGCCAGCTCTTTGCTGAAGTCCTCGCCGTTCTTGGTCTCTTCTGCGCCGCGGAAACGGGTATTCTGCAGAAGGATCACATCACCTTCCTGCATGGCTGCGACTGCATCCGTTGCAGCCTGACCGGTCACGTTGTAATCGGAGATGAACTTCACCTCTTTGCCGAGCTTCTCGGAAAGACGCTTTGCAACCGGTGCCAGAGACTCACCCTCGTTCGGTCCGTTCTTTACTTTGCCGAGGTGGGAGCAAAGGATCACCTTGCCACCGTCGTTCATAAGTTTCTTGATCGTCGGAAGTGCCGCCACGATCCTGGTCTCGTCGGTGATCTGTCCGTCCTTTAAGGGAACGTTAAAGTCACATCTTACGAGGACTCTCTTTCCTTTTGCGCTGAAATCGTCTACTGATTTCTTGTTTAATGACATACCAAAAACCTCCATCCTGTTATTTTGTGAAAAAAGGGGTCCGGTCCATTCCAGACCGGACCCCATAGGAACCCGTATGTTCGTCCGACAGCTTATGCGCCAAGCAGCTTGCCGAAGTGCTTGATCGTGCGAACCATCTGGCTCGTGTAGCTGTTCTCGTTGTCATACCAGGATACAACCTGTACCTGCGTGGTGCCGTTGTCAAGCGGCAGAACCATGGTCTGGGTTGCATCGAAGAGGGAGCCGTATCTCATACCGATGATATCGGAGGAAACGATCTCGTCCTCGTTGTAGCCGAAGGACTCGTTGCTTGCTGCCTTCATTGCTGCGTTGATCTCTTCCTTCGTGACAGAGCCTTCTACCACTGCGGTCAGGATCGTGGTGGAACCGGTCGGGGTCGGCACACGCTGTGCAGCGCCGATGAGCTTGCCGTTCAGTTCCGGGATAACCAGGCCGATTGCCTTTGCAGCACCGGTGCTGTTCGGAACGATATTAACTGCTGCAGCACGGGAACGTCTCTTGTCGCCCTTTCTCTGCGGGCCGTCCAGTGTCATCTGGTCGCCGGTGTAAGCGTGGATCGTGCACATGATACCGGTCTTGATCGGCTTGCAGTCGTTGAGTGCCTTTGCCATCGGAGCAAGGCAGTTCGTCGTACAGGAAGCTGCGGAGATGATCTTGTCATCTGCAGTCAGCGTCTGATGGTTGACATTGTATACGATGGTCGGGAGATCATTGCCGGCCGGTGCGGAAATGATGACATGCTTTGCGCCTGCATCAATGTGAGCCTGTGCTTTGTCCTTGCTGGTGTAGAAGCCGGTGCACTCCAGTACAACGTCTACGCCAAGCTGTCCCCACGGAAGCTCCTTTGCGTCTGCCTTTGCATAGATCGTGATCTTCTTTCCGTCAACCGTGATGGAATCCTCACCGAAGCTGACCTTGTCGCAAAGCTCATAACGACCCTGCGTGGAATCATACTTCAGAAGATGAGCAAGCATCTCGGGAGAAGTCAGGTCGTTGATTGCAACGATCTCAAATCCTTCTGCACCAAACATCTGACGGAATGCAAGACGTCCGATACGGCCAAATCCATTGATTGCTACTTTTACTGCCATAAATCTCTTCCTCCTAAATTGTGTTATTCTGTTTGGGACACGCGCCCAACTAGAGACATTCTACTAAAATTTTTCAAGAATTTCAAGTAAGTTTGAAGTATTTGAGGTCAAAAGTGCCATGCGATGTAATCGCATGTGCACTTTGCGCAGAAATCCGGATGGACACGCTAGCGTGTCCACTCGGATCTTTGCGCAAAGATCACAATGTCACTTCGTGACATGTGACTTTTGACCTCAACCTCTCACACCTTGATCAATAGGGAATTGATCCCCGCATAATTCTGATACCGCATCTCTTCCGCAAGTTTTGCGATCATCCGGATGCCCACGTTTTTCGTGGGATCCTCATGTGAAAACTGCTCGACACGTTTCTTCGGATCAAACGCGCGGCAGTCATCCCGCACACGGATCGTCAGCGCTTCTTTCGCTACCAGCCTCACATCGACGGAATGCTCCTCGCCCGGCAAAAAGCCATGCTGCACGACGTTTCCTGCCATTTCTTCCACGAAAAGCCCAGCCAGATTGCATTTTCTGTGCTCGATCCCGCGCTGCCGGCAGAAATCGATGATCCGCTCGGAGATCTGCGTCACTTCATCCATGGAATGCAGGGCAAACTCGAGGCACTCCCCCTCCTTCGCGCCGAAATCCGGGTCAAGCCGCATCCATTGCGGCAAGGAAAACGTGATCTTCTTTGCGCGGACAAAGACCAGGATCGCAATGACGATGAGCATCAGCCCGTTCGCCAGGGAAAACGATGCCCAGATCGCGTTGACGCCAAGCATATAAAGACCTGCCACCGCGAACACCGCCGTCGCGATCTGCTCGATCAGGGGCAGCGTATTGACGATCTTCATCTGTCCCTGACACTGATAGGTTTTGAGGAACAGATTGAAAAGCGTATTCAACACCAGGAACGACGGGAAAAGCAGCAGCATGTCCGTACACATGGTAAACGCATCTCCCTTCAAGGAAAATGCCGACGGCAGCACCGGGGAAAGCAGCATCAGACCGCCCATGGTCAGCGCAGACAACAGTACCCCGCCAATCAGCGACGTCCGGAGTGCACCGATCAGGGAACTGCGGTCCTCCTCTCCGTAATAGATGCTCCCAAGCACCAGAAACGCAATGGACACGCCCTGCGGGATCGATCCCGCCAGACCGCAGACGGAGCCCTGTACATTCATGACCGCAACAGCATCGCTCCCTATGCGCGTCATGACCGCCTGGTTCATCACGAGCGTTTTCCCAACGTTGCCGAGCGTAAACATCAAGTGCGGGAGGCCGAGATAGGCAGCGTGCTTCATCTCACCGAAGCAGAACTTCCCGAACCGGAAACGGATCACTTTCTCCTTCTTCAAAAATCCGGTAAACATATACCCGCTGGAGAGCAGATAGCTCAGCGCCGTTGCCAGCCCGAGCCCGAAAGTCCCCCAGGCAAGCGGTCCCACAAACAGGAGGTTTAACAAGGTATTCGAGACCACCAGGATCACAATCCCGATATAGGATCGTTTCTCATCGTGATTAAGCGGCAAAAACATCATAAACGCCCCGGAAAACACCTGGCCGATGATCCCCGGCGCATACCCTCTGACGTATCCACAGAGCATCGTCGCGGTCACCCCTTTGGCGCCGAGCGCGTACGCCATCGGATTCTGCAGGATGTAAAGCAAGGCGGTGATCCCGACAGAAATGGCGCCGAGAAAGACGAGACAGGTGGAAAACAGAGAGATCACCTTTTCCCCGTCGCCGGTGCCGATCAGTTCGCCGCAGAGGATCTGCACACCGCTTATGATCACGTAGGAAAGCCCGATCGCTGTGCTGATCGGTCCGAACAATGTGACCGCCGCCATCGCTTCCGTTCCAAGAAGCCGACCCGTGACGAGGCCATCGACCAGACCGTTCAGCGCCGCTACCGCAAGTCCCAGGATCACCACGGGCACCATCCGGTAATACGCTTTTTTGACAACAGTTGCTGTATGCATTTTGACAATTCTCCTTCCCTGCGGCCTGTTCCGCAGATATGCGCTCTTATCTTACTCTCTTTTTTACGCAGGTACAAGGACTGCCGCTCTTTTTTTTACGGTGCTCTTATGCTATGATGGATGTCTGAAAGGAGCCATGCTATGTGGGATATGCATTTACACAGCACATTTTCCGCGGATGGGAAAGCAGCGCCGGAAGAGCAGATCAGACAGGCGATCTCTCTTGGTCTGGACGGAATCTGCTTCACGGATCACTGTGATTACGATTATCCGCCCAACCCGGACGGCACTCCGTCCAAAAACTGGGAGCTGGATATTCCCCCCTATCTGAAAAAGATCACGGAATGCAAATACGAATTCATCGGTGAGATCGAGATCTGCTGCGGGGTCGAGCTGGGCCTGCAGCCCCATCTTGCCGATCGTCTGAAAACGCTGCTGCGCAACACTCAGTTTGATTTTGTGATCGGGTCTTCCCATCTCGCACACGGCATGGACGTTTACTTCCCGCAGTACTATGAAAGGCGGAGCGAGCGCGAGGCCTATGAAGAATACTTCACCTCCATTCTGGAAAATCTGGAGGCGTTTGACGATTTTGACGTGTATGGCCACCTCGACTACGTGGTGCGCTACGGTCCGCACCGCAATGAAAACTACAGTTATGCTGCCTATGCGGATATCCTGGATGAGATCTTAAAAAAACTGGTCTGGCTCGGAAAAGGCCTGGAACTCAACACCGCCGGTTTCAAATACGGGCTCGGACACCCGCATCCGACAGAAGACATCCTGCGGCGTTACCGCGAACTCGGCGGTGAGATCATTACGACCGGGTCCGATGCCCATGAGACCAAACATCTCGGGAATGATTTTGACAAGGCAGCAGCGATCCTGAAAGACTGCGGCTTCGAGTATTATACGATCTTTCGCGACCGCAACCCCGCATTTGTGAGGCTTTGACCATGCTGCCGGAAGCGTTTCTCCAAAAAATGAAAAGCATACTGCCTGCAGAGGAATGGAAAGCGTTTTGTGCTTCCTATGACGAGAGCGCGCCAAAAGGGCTCCGGGTCAACACCTGGAAAGGAAACCTCTCGCTCCTGCAGGCGGCATACGATCTGCCGCTCTCTCCGGTGCCATGGGACCCGGAGGGCTTTTATTATGAGGAAACGCAGGTGCAGCCGGGGAAACTCACGCTGCACGAAGCCGGTGCTTACTATATCCAGGAACCTTCGGCGATGCTGCCTGCAGCACTGCTCTCTCCCCTGCCCGGAGAAAAGGTCCTGGATCTATGCGCCGCGCCGGGCGGCAAGACGATCCAGCTCGCCTGCGGACTGAAGGGAAAGGGGCTTCTTTTATCCAATGAGATCCATCCTGCCCGCGCGAAGATCCTGTCTGAAAATGTCGAGCGCTGCGGCATCCGGAATGCTGTCGTTACCAACGAAGACCCGGCGCATCTTTCTGCACGTTTCCCCGCGTTTTTTGACAAAGTTCTCGTCGATGCGCCCTGCTCCGGCGAAGGGATGTTCCGCAAAAACCCGGATGCCGTCAGTGAATGGAGTCCGGAGAATGTTGTACACTGCGCTGCGCGCCAGGATGAGATCTTAGATCACGCGGCTGTCATGCTCCGCCCCGGCGGAACACTGGTCTACTCCACCTGCACCTTTTCTCCGGAGGAAGATGAGGACGCCGTTTCCCGTTTCCTCTCCCGCCATCCGGATTACATCCTGACACACAGTGAAAAGCTGCTGCCCTACAAGGTCCGCGGGGACGGACAGTTCGCGGCGGTCTTTACTCGAAAAGACGGCGGCGGTGTCCCCGGATCTGCCTCGATCCCATCCGTCCAGCCGGCGAAAGGGAAGAAACAAAAAGCCCTCTTTTTTCCGCAGGAGGTCAGTTCGCTTTGGAAGGAGACACCCACGCCGGAGCGGCTGCTTCTCTTCGGAGACCGTCTCTTTTTGCTGCCGGAAGGGGCATTTCCTTTGGACGGGCTGAAAGTCTTACGTCCCGGTCTTTGTCTCGGCACTTATAAAAAAGAACGGTTCGAACCGGACCACGCACTCGCACTCTCTCTGCGTCCGGATGAAGTGTTCCATGCGGTTTCCCTGGACGAAAAAGAAGCCGTTTCCTATCTGCAGGGAAATACGATTTCCCGCGAGACAGAAAACGGCTGGACGTTACTCATGTATGCCGGCTATTCGCTTGGTTTCGGCAAGGCCGTGAACGGCATCATCAAGAACCACTATCCGAAGGGCTTGCGAACACAGTGCGCATTGCGTTCAGCACCGCAAGCACCATAACGCCTACATCTGCAAAGATCGCCCACCACATGTTGACAAGTCCGAGCGCCCCGAGTACCAAAAATAAGATCTTCACCGTGAGCGCAAAGACGATGTTTTCTTTGGCGATCGCCAGGGTCTTTCGCGCGATCTTCATCGCGAGCGCGATCTTTCTCGGATCATCATCCATCAGCACAACATCTGCGGCCTCGATCGCTGCATCCGATCCAAGTGCGCCCATGGCGATCCCAAGGTCCGCACGGGACAGCACCGGTGCATCATTGACGCCGTCACCCACAAACGCCAGCGAGGTCTTTGCCGGCTTTTCTTCCAGCAGCCGCTCCACTTCGTTCACCTTGTCCTCAGGCAGCAGGCCGCTCTTGAACTCGTCCACGCCGATCTCTTTTGCTGCAGCCTCCGCCGTCTTGGCATTGTCGCCGGTCAGCATCACCGTGCGTGTCACGCCCTGTGCTTTCAGGCGCGTGATCGCATCCTTTGCGCCGTCCTTGACGCGATCCGATACGAGAAGATATCCTGCATAAGAACCGTCTACCGCCACATGGATCTCCGTTCCCGGGGCATCCGGTGTGACATATTTGATCCCTTTCTGATCCATCAGTTTCCGGTTGCCGGCGAGCACCTGTTTTCCGTCTACAACCGCACGGACACCGTGTCCGCCGACCTCTTCCACATCGGAAACGACCGATCCGTCCGCCTCTTTTCCATAGACTTCCCGGATACTCCGGCTGATCGGATGGTTGGAGTAATGCTCCGCATGCGCCGCATAAGAAAGGAGCTCTTCGCGGCTGTATCCTTCAGACGGCGAAATCTCGGTCACTTCAAAGACACCTCGCGTCAGCGTTCCTGTTTTATCAAATACGATCGTACCGGCTTGGGCCAGTACTTCGAGATACGTAGAGCCCTTGACGAGGATCCCCTTGGAGCCGGCGCCGCCGATCCCGCCGAAAAAAGACAGAGGAATCGAGATTACAAGCGCACACGGACAGCTGATGACAAGGAAGGTCAATGCCCGAATCACCCAGGTTTTGATCATCGGATCGTTCCCCATGATCGCGAGGATCACAGGAGGCAGTACCGCGAGTGCCAACGCAGACAGGCAGACGATCGGGGTATAGTAACGCGCAAAGCGTGTGATGAACTGCTCGGTGCGGGCTTTTTTCATGCTCGAATTTTCCACGAGTTCCAGGATCTTGGATACCGTGGACTCTTCAAACGCCTTGGTCGTACGGATCCTGAGCACGCCTGTGATGTTGACGCACCCGCTGATGACTTCATCGCCTGCGGCCACTTCCCGCGGCATACTCTCACCGGTCAGCGCGCTTGTATTTAAGGAGGCCGTCCCCTCCTCGATCACGCCGTCGAGCGGGATCTTCTCACCGGGCTTCACGACGATGATGCTGCCGACCGGCACCTCATCCGGATCCACAGTCTCCAGTTCTCCGTCCTTTTCCATCGTCGCGGTATCCGGGCGGATATCCATGAGCGCGGCGATGTTCTTGCGGCTCTTGCCGACCGCCACGCTCTGGAACAGCTCGCCGACCTGATAAAACAGCATGACGGCTACACTTTCCGCATTTTCCCCGAGGATGATCGCTCCCACGGTCGCCACGGTCATCAGGAAATTCTCATCAAAGATCTGTCCGTGAATGATCCCGACGGCGGCCTTTTTCAGCACATCATACCCCACAAGGAAATACGGCGCCAGAAACAGGAAGTTCATAACCATCTTCGGCACGGGCAGGAAATGCTGGATCAGTATCAGAGCGACGGTCATCGCGGCCGCCACAATGATCCTGATCAGGTTCTTCTTTTGCTTCTTATTCAACAAAGATTTCACAGTCCGACTCCACCCTCTTGCATGCCTTCACGACATCTGCCATCACGGATGCGGGGTCTGCCCCGTCCGTAAACTCCACTTTCATCTTCTGCGTCATAAAGGAAACCGTTGCCTGTTCCACGCCACTCACTTTGTTTGCCGCGTCCTCCATCTTCTGCGCGCAGGCCGCGCAGTCCACTTCCACTCCGTACGTTTTTTTCATCATAAACTCCTTTCTTTCGTGCTGTTTACTTTTCTTCGTCCTCATCGTCCGCCAGTGCCTGGAATTTGTCCCGATAAAGGTGTTCGATGGCTTTCGCCTTATCCGCGGCTGTCTCACTGTCAACACCCTTCTTCCCGAGTATGTTATGCGCCACGGTGTCGCAGGCATCCACAACTTTTTCCAGATTGTAGCAGATGTCGATAAACGGTGTACTTAACGCCTCCTCGCAGGTTCCGTTATGAAGGCGCTTGATGTGACGGGCATTGATCCTGTTCATAAGCACCGAGATCTGTTCCCTGGAAAGGCGCACGGTCTCCGAAAGACTCGAATTCTCCGTTTGCAGGCTGAAGACGGTAGAGGCAATCAATTCACACACCGCGCCGCCGATCACCTGCATATCAAGCAGTGCTGACTTCGAAAAGTGTTTTCCCTGCTCCGCGATCCTTTCCGTAAAGCCGATCCCGGCATCCAGGATCGCTCCCATCTTACCGAAGGCTTCACAGATATTCTGTCCGCGCTCGATCAGTTCAAAGTGAGATTCATCCCGATCCTTCTCGGAGATTTCCACAAGATACTTCCGGATCTGATCGCAAAAACTGAAAATCCGTGCGGCAGCCGACTTCACATCTTCTTTCTTTTCCTCAGGCGTCATCCCCTGCCTCCGATAGAAGTCGTAGCCCCTGTCCACAGCACCCGCAAGAGTTTGGAGTGCTACTTTGACCTGGCCCAAGGCAACGGAAGGATTCTTTAAGAGCATCGGATCCAGATTCGTGAGGATATTCTCGCGCTCCTCGATCTCTTTCTGGCTGTAAGGGATCGTCTTCTCCGCGAGTTTCACGATCAATCCGGCCAGCGGGAGATAGACCACCGCGCCGAGGATGTTGATTGCCGTATGGAAGAGCGGGATCTCAACGCCTCCCACCGGCTGACTGAGGAATTCAAAATGGAGCGCCGCATTCAATGCATAGAAGATAATCATGAACGGGATCGTCTTCAGGAGGTTATAGTAAAGATGCAACAGCGCGGTTCGTTTCCCGTTGTTGGAAGAGCTGATAGAGGAAATGATCGCCGTGATACAGGAACCGACCTGTGCGCCGCAAACCAGCGGAACCACCATGCCTTTCGTGATCCCGACACCGACCGCAATTGCCTGCAGGATACCGATGGTCGCGTCCGAGCTCTGGATCAGCATCGTAAACAGCATCGAAAACAGGAACCCGATCAGGGGATTTGCAAGATTTCCGAGGATCTCCCGGAAAGCCGGCATATCTCTTAACGGTGACATGGCCTGGCTCATCAGGTTCATTCCGGTCATCATCACGGCAAAGCCCACCAGTGCGACACCGATCCTGCGTTGCTTTTCCTTTTTGGAAAGTGACATCATGAGGAAGCCGGCAAGCGCTACGAAAGGCACAAACGTGGTCGGCTTGCAGAGCTGCAGCAGGATCCCCCCGCCCTCGATCGAGTTCAGAGACAGGATCCACGCCGTCATCGTAGTGCCGAGGTTCGCGCCGATGATAAGACCCACCGCATCCTTCAGCTTCATGATCCCGCCGTTTACGAAGCCGACCGTCAGCACGGTCGTCGCGGAAGATGACTGTACGATCGCCGTCAGGATCGTCCCGAAAAAGAATCCCGAGAACCGGCTCTTTGTGATCTTTCCAAGAGCCTTATCAAGTCCGCCGCCCGCCATCTGTGAGAGCGTATCGCTCATCACGTTCATGCCGTAGAGGAAAAGCGCAAGCCCTCCCAGCATCGATGCTATCATCAGAAACACATCCATTTTCCTATTCTCCTCCCTGTCTTTCCTTACTCATTCACGTGTTCCAGACCGATCTCCAGGATGCTCTCGACATGGTTGTCTGCGGGAGCGTAAAACACGTTTTTCCCGTCCCGACGCGCCTTAACAAGCTTCATGTTGCGAAGCACCGTCAGCTGATGGGAAACCGCTGACTGCTGCATGGAAAGCGCTTCCGTCAGATCCGAGACATTCCGCTCCCCTTCGAGGAGCTCCATCATGATCTGAAGTCTCGTCGCGTCTCCGAACACACGGAACAGCGTGGCAAGATCCCTGATCATTTCTTCGTTTGTCTCATACTTTGGATTTCGTTTGACCTGTGTGTTTCTCATGTGGCACTCCTATCAAATGTTCCTTTCTTCATATGATCATATAATCATATGTTATTCAAAATGTCAACCCTTTTTCAAAAAATCTGCACAAAAAAAGAGTGTGCACGAAAACGCGCACACCCTTTCTTTTTTCTTCTCTTTTCTCCGTTTTCAGCCCGCATACCAGAGGACCTCAACACAGTCCTCATCCCGGATACCGTTGATCTCGCATGGATAGTCCGCGCTCGTGATCGTCAGTCTCCCGAGCGTCCCGTCGGACAGCGTGACATCAAGTACCTTTTCTCCGTCGGTCCGGTAGACACGGAACGTGTCTCCCGGGCTGATCACGCCTTTCCCTTTAGTCTCATCACCGTTTTCATCCAGCATGATATACTCAAGCTCTGTCTTCGCCACCAACGGCTCCTGCGCACAGTCATAATACATATAGAAATACGGCTCATCCGAAACAGGCATGCCGTCCGGGCCCGGATAGTAGTCCTTCACTGCAGTAAATGTGCAAAGGTAGTCAAACGGCTTCGCAAGCAGCATATCATCGGGGTTCGTCAGCAAAAGCTCTCTCAGCGTCCCGTCGTCCTCCTGGCTCACGGTACGTTTAAAGCCGGTCTCGCCCACATACTTGATCTCGGAACCGTTGAGATCGAAGACATACCATTCCTGATAATCCGACTCCATGTCTTCCGTGCAGTAAATATATTTCCTGCCGTCTCCCGTGTGGACGTAATAACACATGACGTCATAGTCGGTGCCGAACAGGCTCTCGTCTGTCGCAGCGGTACCCATACCATCCACCGTCATGCGGAGCGCCAGCCGCGCCTCATAATTCTCGTCATAGTCATAATCCATCGTGATCTGATTTGCCTTACCGTCCCCATCGATGTCGTAGCCCTGTAGATTCCATGCGAAGGGGATCATGTAGCCGGTGCTGTCGGACGGCAGGTAATCAGGATCATAAATATCCGGATACTTGTCATAAGAGAGCGTAACCATCTGATCTCCCGCTGCATAGGCAGCCAGCGCATACGGCCCGAAGTAAAAAGATACTCCGTTCGGCGTCAGCGCCCAATTATACGGATACACATAACCCATGTCGTTATCCGCCGTAGCAGTCATCTCCGTCACGGCGACATCATAATAGGAAAGCGCTTCATCCAGATCATCAAACTGCTCCGGGTCATAATTGGCAAGGAGCTCCGTCTTAATCTGCTCGGTCAGGTTGGTAAGATCGCTGAGCACATCCGTGAGCATCAGTTCTTCTCCGGTCTGTGTGTCAAAGGTTTTCCCGTTCATGCCATACATCCCGTGCGCGCCGCCGGTATAATCACTGGATGAGGAATAAAAGCTGACCACCTTTTCATCCACACGCTGCGGCAGAACCTGTACATTGGACGTATAATACATGCCGTCCCGGAATCGCTCCGGGTTTTCCTTGTACTCCATCTCGGCCTGCTCTTTTAAGTCGGCAACAGCATCGTTGTAGTTCTTGATCTCCTCCTTCGCGAAGGCGTCCAGCGCAGTCGCAAGCTGCGGGTACTGATCCGCGCTGAGATCCGACAGGACGGGCGCTTCACAGCTTCCGTTCACAAGGCATCCGCCATAGTCCGGTGCCGCCTCATAAGTGATCGTAAAGGTTTTCGCGAGGAACGGTGCTCCGGAAGCCGTTCTCTCCGGCTGCGCTACTGTTTGCTCCGTGGCTGCCGGTGTCTCCTGTTTTTCGGTGGACTCTTTCACCACCGACATCGCCTCAGTTGCGACCTCTGCCACTGCTTCTTTTGCAGCCTCAGCTGCTCTCTGCAGCAACCCGCAGCCGGTCAGACTCGTGGACAAAAGCCCTGCCGCCAAAAGCAGCGCACAGCCCTGTTTCCATTTTTTCATAAGCAGGATCCTCCTCACTTCTGTTTCTATAAATTCTGTCAGTTCAGTTTCGTTGTTTTCATTGTACGGTTTCCCCACCGCTTGTCAACCGACTTTACCGCAGGTCTTCCAGCACCAGCTGGATCGAGCGCTCCCCGCGGAATTCGTTGATCTGCGGATAATAGAGGATCGAGAAGTCCTCGGATCCTTTTTCTTCTATATAAGAAAGACGCTCCTCCGGATCCGAAAAGCAGACCGCATCGAATGAGACGCCGCCCTCCGCAAGGGTCAGTTTCAGGACATTGCGGTTCTTGCCCAGCAGACGCTTTGCGGTGATACGCACGTTTGACAAGGCAAACAGAGGTTTCGGATTACCTTTCCCGAAGGGCTCGAGGAGCGAGATCTCCTCTACCAGCCGCTCATTGACATAGCCGAACGGCAGCACCATATCAAAACGGATCTTTTCGCGCAGCTCCTCCTCTGTCAGAGTACAGCCCTCTTCCAGCCTACGGAAGAATTCGTCGATGTTTTGTTCCTCCAGGGAGAAGCCGGCCGCCATGGGATGCCCGCCGAATTTCAGCAGCAGGTCGGACACCTTTGTCAACTCGTCGTACATGGAATATTCCTCAATCGAACGGCCGCTTCCTTTGACGCAGTCCTCACCCTTCGTCAAGACATAGGTCGGCCGATGATGACTTTCCCGAAGACGTCCTGCTATGATCCCGGCCAGGCTCTCGTGACAGTCCGGAAGGTAAACTCCGAGTACGCGGTTTTTCTGCATCCCTTCCTTTTCCACAAGCTCCTCTGCAGCCATCACGCCGCGTCTGGTCATTTCTTTACGGCTCTCGTTCAGCGCAACCAGTTCTGATGCGGCCTTCGCCGCCTCCCCTTCACTTTCCGAAAGCAACAATTCGAGAGAACGTTTTGCCGTATCGAGTCTCCCGCTGGCATTGATACAGGGGCCGAGTACAAAACCGACATGATAGGCTGTCAGTTCCCTGCCGGAAAGGCCGCTTTGCAGGATCAGGGCGCGCATCCCGTAGTTTTCGGTCTGCATCAGCGCTTTCAGCCCCTTCCGCACAATCGTACGATTTTCTCCGTTCAGATCCATCACATCACCGATCGTAGCGAACGCAGCATTTTCATAGAACACATCTGCTTCCGCCGCAGGGATCCCCATCGCCTCATAAAGCGCCTGCACAACCTTCCACGCCACCACGGCGCCGCAAAGTCCTTTATACGGATAGGGGCAGTCCTTCTGTTTCGGATTCACCACCGCATCCGCCGGCGGGATCACCTCGTGTCTGCCGGTCGCGTCCTCGATGTACGGAATGTCGTGATGATCCGTCACGATCATCGTAAGCCCCATCTCTTTGCCGTGCCGAATCGCATCCGTCGCCGCGATCCCGTTGTCACAGGTGAGGATCGTATCGGCGCCGGCCTCCGCTGCCTGGTCGATCAGATGCACATTGACCCCGTAGCCGTCCCGTTCGCGGTCCGGGATCGCCATATCCGCAATCCCGCCTGCGCGGCTGATCCCCTTCAACAGGATGTAAGTCGCACTGACGCCGTCGATATCATAGTCTCCGATGATGCGGATCTTTTTCCCGGCGCGGATCTTTTCTGTCAGGATCTCCACCGCCAGGTCCAGGTCCTTCATCAGATGCGGATCGCAAAGTTCGCCGCCGCGAAGAAACGTTTCCATCTCTTCTTCGTCTGTCACACCACGGTTTACGATCATCCTCGCCAGCATCGGCGTAATGGAAAACCGCTGCGCCATTGCGGCAAAATCTCCGCTGATCCGCCGTTCCAGCCATACCGTATCTTGTTTTATCATGGAAATATCTTCTTTCTTTCTTTTATAAAAAGCATTATAATGATGATATTAAGTATATCAGATTTTTCTGACCATTGAGGAGGATTTTATGCTGCAGCATGTATTTCAGCCGGTACCCCTGGATCTCTATGAGATCAATCCCTTCCGCAAGATTTCCGAGGACTGGATGGTGATCTCCGCAGGCACCGAAGAGAAAGCCAATTCCATGACCGCAAGTTGGGGCGGCATGGGGACGCTCTGGAACGAAGACGTTGTATTCATCTTTGTCCGGGAGTCCCGCTACACAAAAGAGTTTTTGGATAAGACAGACGGCTTTTCCTGCACCTTCTTCGGCAAAGAAAACCGCGCGATGCTGAAATATTTCGGTTCCGTTTCAGGGCGCAACGAAGATAAGGTCGCCAATGCCAAGATGCATTACGACTACATCGACGGCATCCCCTATATCAATGAAGCGGACACCGTACTGATCTGCAAAAAACTCGCTGCTGTTCCGATCGAAAAAGAACATATTCTTTTGCCAGGGCTCCTTTCCGTCAACTATCCAAAAGGGGATTACCACACCATGTATGTAGGTGGCGTGATCCAGTTAGGGGCAAGGTAAACCGCAACCGTTTCCTGAAAGCGCCGGCACAGGCATTTGGTCCGCCCGGCGCTTTTTCTTTTTCCCCTTATCTCCTGAACAATCAGTTTTGTATCGATTATTTTTTTTGTTTCATATAATTCCCCCTCGTAACCTCCTCCTCGTTTGCATTCAGCCAAATACAAGCGTTTTTGGCAAAAATGCAATCCAAGTTTAATAAAAGTGGCATGGGGATGTCAAGTGTTTTTTTTTCTTGATCTGTGGTAAAATGCTCTTATGCTGAAAAGAAAATTCATCAGTACCAGAACATTAAAAGCCGGAATGAAGATCGATCAGGCGATCGTGGATCAGACAGGCCGCCACCTGATCAAACGCGGTGCAAGGCTGGACGACTTTCAGATCGAGTACCTGCAGGGGCAGGGGATCGGCGGGATCTATATCGTCGAGGGTGAAGCCGATCCGGAAGAAATGGCAACGATCCAGATCCCGGAGCATACGCAAAAAGTCATTGAAAAAAAGCGCGTTCCGGACCGCTCCAAAGTGACATTGTCCGAAGATGTCAAGAAACGCGTCGGAGAAGGCGTACAGTATGTCTTTGCCAATCCGGATGCAGAAGGCTTCTCGGAAGCGGCCGAAAGCATTTCCAACGTCCTCATGGATACGATCATGTCGGACGATGCCGTAGCCGTCGATATCAACATGCTGAAGGTCAGCGATGAGTATACGTTCCGGCACAGTGTAGATGTCGCTACGATCGCGATGATCGTCGGCAGAAAGTACGGACTGAGCAGAGAGGAAGTCCACGAGCTCGGGACTGCGGGTCTTTTACACGATGTCGGCAAGTCCAAGATCCCGAACGAAGTCCTGAATAAGCCGTCACAATTGACCGATGCGGAATTTGAGCAGATGAAGATGCACTCCACATTAGGCTATCGGATCCTTCAGGAAAAAAAGACCTTTTCAACCGGGATCCAGCTCGGCGTTCTGCAGCACCATGAGAAAGTAAGCGGGGACGGCTATCCGATCGGCCTGAAAGGGGATAAGATCCATATTTACGCAAAGATCATTTCCGTGGCCGACATCTATGATGCGCTCGTGACGGATCGTCCTTATAAAAAAGCGTTTTCAAAGCGTACGGCGATGGAGATGGTGCTCGCCACCTCACAGGCTCTGGATGTCGATGTGATCCAAAGTTTTATGCGGTCGGTGATCCTGTTTCCGGTGGATGCCATCGTGGAACTGTCCAACGGCGAGAAAGCCAAGGTCGTCGAAAATGATCCTGATTATCCGATGCGGCCGACCGTCGTCAGCATCGAATCCGGAAAGGTCTATGACCTCTCTCACGACCTGAACTGCGCGAGCATTATCATTCTGTAATTCAATCTCCGAAAACTTCCCTGTAATCCTTCTGGAATTTTTCAATCCCCTGGTCCGTCAGAGGATGCTTCGTCATCTGCATCAGGACCTTAAACGGAACGGTCGCGATATCCGCTCCGGCCAGAGCAGAGTCCGTGACATGGATCGTATTGCGGATCGAGGCTGAGATGATCTGCGTGTTGTATCCATAGATATCGAAGATATCCGCGATCGTGCGGATCAGTTCCACGCCGGTTTCGTTGATATCATCCAGCCGTCCCACAAAGGGAGAAACATAAGTGGCACCCGCTTCTGCGGCCAGAAGTGCCTGATTTGCGGAAAAGATCAGGGTGACATTGGTCCGGATCCCTTCGGCGGAAAGGACTTTGACAGCCTTTAAGCCTTCCGCCGTCATGGGAATCTTGACCACCATATTCGGATGGATCTTTGCAATCTCACGCCCTTCTTTGATCATACCTTCAGCGTCCACAGTCGTGGCTTTCACCTCTCCACTGATCGGACCGTCAACGATGGATGTGATCTCTTTGATCACTTCCTGAAAATCGCGTCCTTCTCTGGCAATCAGGGAAGGATTTGTGGTCACACCGCTGATGATCCCCATTTCATTCGCGATCCGGATCTCTTCTACGTTTGCTGTGTCGATAAAGAATTTCATGGTAACCCTCCTTTATATGTTGTTCCTTGATACTTCTATTGTAGGAAAGTTGCCGGTACAGCACAAGAAAAAAATGATCCTTCCCCGCCTCCCCTGTCGGAACGGACTTTCATGTTCACAAAAACGGTTGTGTATTTTCCCTCCGAATGATATGATAAAAAAGGCTTTTTTCATAAAAAACAATGTAGTAGGAGGGTGATACAACATGAACAATTTAAAACTTGATGTCGATGGTCAGATCGCGGTTCTGCAGATCGCAAGGCCGGCAGCGCTGAATGCGCTGAACAGTGAGACGCTGGATGAGCTGAATCAGGTGCTTTCCGAGGTGGAAGCGCGCGATGACGTTAAGGTGCTGATCCTCACGGGCGGTCCGGATAAAAAGGACAATCCGTACAAATCCTTTGTGGCAGGGGCGGATATCAAGGAAATGGTCAACTTCACCGCAGCGGAAGCAAGAGCTTTCGGTATGCGCGCGGCAGAGCCGTTCTTCAAGTTGATGAATATGCGTCAGGTGACGATCGCGGCCGTAAACGGATTCGCACTCGGCGGCGGCTGTGAGATCGCAATGGCCTGCGACATCCGTATCGCAAGCGAAAGCGCTCTGTTCGGCCAGCCTGAAGTAGGTCTCGGCATTATCCCCGGTTTCGGCGGCACGCAGCGTCTGGCTCGTCTGGTGGGCATGGGCCGCGCAAAAGAGCTGATCTTCACCGGCAGCAACATCGACGCACAGGAAGCTTACCGCATCGGTCTTGTCAATAAAGTCGTTCCGAATGAAGAGCTCATGGATACCGCAAAGAAGATGGCAGGAAAGATCGCTTCCAACGCAAGCTTCGCTGTTTCCATCGCAAAAGCAGCCATCAACAACGGCTATGACATGGACATCAAGAACGCCGTAGAATACGAAGCAAACCTCTTCGGCATTACCTGCTCCACCCATGACAAGACAGAGGGTATGACGGCATTCATCGAAGGCAGAAAAGAAAAGAACTTTACGGATTTCTGAAAACTCTTAGAAAAATGAGCATGCAATGCGAAATTTTTCTTAGAGTTTTCGATACAGGGACACTTAACGAGGCAAGTACGAAGTACGCAGGCGAGTTTAGTGTCATCGGATCTGAAAACTCTTAGAAAATCAAGCATGAAATGCGCAGATTATAATGGAGTAAAACGCCATGAATCAAAAAGTCAGTTTCATCGGTGGCGGAAATATGGGAAGTGCAATGATCGGCGGAATTCTTTCCGCCGGTCTGCTTGCAAAGGAACAAATTCTCGCTGCAGACAAATCAGAAAAAGCATTACAAAAACTTTCCGGACAGTTTTTGATCCGGACCACGACGGATAACAGGCAGGCTGCGAAAGAGGCCGATATCCTCTTCCTTGCAGTGAAGCCGCAATTCGTCTACGAGGTGATCAAAGAGATCGCTCCGGATGTGAGCGAAAAGACGCTGGTGATCTCCATTGTGGCAGGACAATCCATCGACGCTTTGGAAAAAGCTTTCGGGAAACAGTTACGGCTGATCCGCGTGATGCCGAATACTCCCGCCCTGGTCGGAGAAGCGATGTCCGCCTATTGCGCGAGCAGCTCCGTCCTTCCGGAGGACCTTTCAAACGCTGCGCTTCTCTTGAACAGTTTCGGGAAAAGTGAGCAGGTGCCGGAATCCATGATGGATGCCGTCACAGCTGTCAGCGGTTCTTCACCGGCGATGATATTTATGCTGATCGAAGCCATGGCAGATGCAGCGGTCCTTGACGGCATGCCAAGGGACAAGGCACTGAAATTCGCAGCGCAAGCAGTCTACGGCTCTGCCAAGATGGTACTGGAAACCGGAAAGCATCCCGGGCAGTTAAAAGACATGGTCTGCTCCCCCGGCGGTACGACGATCGAGGCTGTCGCCTCTCTCGAAGCAGACGGTTTCCGTGGCGCTGTGATCGAAGCGCAGCTGGCCTGTGCCGAAAAATCCCGAAACCTGTAGATGCAGGGCCCCCGGAAGGGCCCCGTCAGGATTCCTCCGGTTTCTCCCGGATATAGGCCGTTACGTCTTCCCGGGTATATCGCGTTTGCCGGTTTGTGCCCTTTTCTCTCTATCTATTGATACGATGATCCGTTGCTGTTGGCTGCATTTCCAAGCTGCCGTATCTCTGCAATCAGCTCATTGATCTCCCGGTTATAGGCTGAGCGAAGGGTTCTGTACTCTGCGATATAGACACCGCCCTTACCCTCATGATAGACGATATCACAGCCCATGGCATAATAGTAAAGCTCCTGGATCCGGTTCAGTTTTTCCTCCACCAGAGGCCGGTTCTCTTCTTTGATGGAAAGTCCGTTCAGCTGTGCCCTGACATTTTCATCTGCCGCCATACGGTATTCTTTGCCGCCGATTTGGATCATCTGGTCCTTTCCATCCGCCTGCTCCTGTTCGGCCTGCGCTTTCGCCTTATTCTTACCCTTCTCCAAAACCTGATCGGCATTTTCCGTATAAAGGATCTTATGCCGTGCAAAGATCTCGGTCATTTCCAGCATGCTGCTTTCGTACCATTGCTCCGTTTCCAAGTATTGATCCTCAAGTTCTTTCGGAAGTCCGAATTTCACGGAGATGGCGACAAAGGTATCATAAACATCATGCAGTGTTCGATAGGTCTCGACGTTCAGTTTGTCGTTCATCTTGGGATTTTCAAGCGTGTTGGGATCCCAGTCTCCGCAGATCTCCTTTATGATACAACGCCGGATCTCCAGTCCTCTTCTGGCTTCAAGCGACTTCTTGCGGATCTTTTTCAGTTCCGTGATTTCCTCATCCGTCAATCCTTTTTCCTTCAGAGCTCCTTCGTTGGAAAATTGTTTTTCCAGCCAGGTCTCCAGCTTCAGCATATCCGGGGGATCCATATTCGCAAAGCGGTTTCCGAGGGGCGGCTCCGTTTTTTTCACATAATCCCCGTTGATCTCCGGTACCATCTCTTCGGCTTTTTCGGTGAGCATCCTTTCAAGTCTCTCTTTATAGTCCTTTTTGGACTCTTCTTCCCGCGGAAGATAACCGCCTTCCCGGAGTCTTCCCAATGCTGCCTCCTGCTTCTCCGCCACAGCCTGTTTTCCGTCCGAGGAAAGGATCTCTTCCCGTCTGACGGCGCTCACACCCTTTCCGAAACCTTCTTTCCGACGGTTCAAATGTCTGTAGTGCTTAAGGAAGGTAAAAAGACCGGGGTTCGTCTGCTCCGCTTCCCGCTGCTTCCTCTCCAGTTCCTCATCCGAGAGGGTTTCCAGATCCGTCTGGGCCAGCAGTGCATAATAGGGAGAATTGATCATGGCGATCCTGCTGTCATAGTCCTCCTTCATTTCCATGAGTACCATCAGCCGGCCTTCCAAGGCACTCAGAGCAAGCTCCCGGGTGCTGGACAGGCGGTTTCCCTCTTTTTCCATCTCCACCACTTCCTTCATGGACTCCGCCATTTTCAGCCACTGATAATTATCCTGCAGCTTCGAAACAAATTCCGCATCGCTCTTGTATTCGAATGCAGAGAGGTTAAGCTCCATGATATACTTTCCTGTTTCCTCGATCTTCTTTGGGATGACACTCGGTTCATTCTCCGGATCCACGTCTTTGAGCAGCGAATAGGGCACGCTGGAAGCGCACCAGTCCTCCGCAAACTTCAGATACCTGGGATTCAGTCTTTGCTCGCGAACGAGGTTCTGCTTCTCCTGACGGTCTCTCCATTGATCATTCACATGGACAAAGAAATCCTGTGTGAGTGCTCTTCCGATACGGATCTGTCTTTTATTGAGGAAAATCTCCATCCTGTTCTTTAAGGCCATCTGGAGCTTTTTCTTCTCCACAGCGCCCTCTGCGCGCTGCATCATCTTGCTGGCGGGAACGGCATCGCCTCCAATCACCTCCTGATAGGCCTGCTTTGCGAGAACGCTCAGATCATCTACTGTCCGCCTTTTCAGAAGTTCCTTCCCCAGTTCGCTTTCCAGAGGCGCCTCCATCTCTTTTCTCTTTTCCCTGTCATAGGCATCCGGATATTTCTCTGCATAAAGGTTTATGGCCTGCTGCTGCTTTTCATCAAGATACTCCAGAACCTCCCCGCGGACCGGTCCTTGTTTATATGCCGCATCCCAGGCATTCTGAAAGCTCGCATAATCTTCCTCGAGCCTGTTCTTAGATTCCTCGACGATGGCACTGCGGCTCTTCTCTTTCATCTCATAGCTGTCCTCTGCCTCGCCCTCCGTCTTTGTCACCATATGTTCATGCAGAAGCAGGGTGTCGGAAAGTTTTCCCAGCATGACTGCCGCCTGCAGCTTTGGCATAAACGCCGGATGAGAAACCTCATACGTTTTCAAAAAGGCATCATTTTGATCAAGGTTTCCATAGGTGCGCCCCAGTTGAATGATCTCAAAAAACTCAGCCGGACGGTTCCTGAGGAAGTAAAGGATCCCTCTTTCCTTGATCTGCCGCGGGCTCGGGATCTCCAGCGTTTCAAAATACCGGAAGGACTCCGCCAGTACCTGATGTTGCTCCTCCACGTTCCCCGTGGAAAGGGCGCGCTGCCACTTCCGATTATGCTCTTCCTTTTTCTGCTCCGACAGGTTGATGGGCAGCCCCCTTGCATCCCGCAAAACAACCCGCATCGGGAAAGAATGGGCAGCGCCGGCCAGCTTTTTGACGCGCATAAGAGCCTCCGCATCCTCCTCCGTGGCATCCGGATGATCCTGCTTTAAGGCTTTGCATGTTTCTTTCACCTGTTCCGTTCCCCCGAGGGCCTGCGTCCACTGCTTCTCTACCGAAGGTGCAAGCTTTTCCATCTCTTTCCTGGCGTCGGAAAGCTCCCCTTCGATCCGTGTCAGTTCTTCTTTCAATGCCTCTTTTATCTCTTCCTTGCGCTCGATGTTTAAAAGCAGTTTTGCCTGTTCCCTGAGGGCGGTAAGGCAGGAGAGTTTCGCCTTCTGCTTCCGGTACATTTCGTTTTCCTTGCTGCGGCTCTTGACCTCTGCCACTCTTTCCATCGCAATGAGGCGCATCCGCATGACCTCTTCCTTGTGGGTAAACCGGGGCAGAGAATCCTTGCTTCTGTCATCTGCATATTTTTTTTCCAGTTCTGCCGCGCGTTCAAATGCATCCGCTGCTTTGTTTGCGCTTCTTTTCCGTTTTCCGGCGGAATGATAAGAGTAAGTAGCCGCATACTGTTCGAGATCGTTTCCCTGCGCCACCAGATTCCGGTAGCGTGCAGCCTTGGCCTCCATAACCTGCACATCTTCAAAGAAGTATTTGGCGCGGTCCCGAAAGGTACCGACCTTCTCTCTCTCCCCGAACCTTCTTTGCAGCTCCTTCGCGGTAAGATCAGCCTCTGCCCCGATCTGCTCTCCGATGGAAAGTCCTTTTTGTCTCTGCTCCTGCAAATAGGTCTCCCGGTTTTTTTTGTATTCTTCATACTGTGCCATCGTCATTCTCCTCCGCTTTCATGTGAAACCACGGGTACGTTGACCTGCCGCGCAAAACGGCCTCACATTCTATTATAATAATATACGAAAAACAGCGGGTTACGGCAATGTTCCGAAAAAAAAAGAGAGCCGAAAGCCCTCTCAATATGTGCTTGCGCTCCATGCCTCCCCCGGGTCACAGACCGCAGAAAAAAGCAGTCCCTTGTGCGCGGTAAGATGATTTTGCCAATTGTGTTTCAATTTGTTCTTCTTGTAACTGTTGTTGGAACTGGAGTATAATATGAGTGGTAATGAGTCGGGGCTTAGTGGCTCTCACAAAGCAGATTTTGCTTCTTCCGGAGACCTCATAAAGCGAGATAATCAAATCATCTTGTCTTCATCAACATCAACAAGGATCTCTTTGGAAGCCGTAAAGAAGGGAGATCACGAAACCTCTACGGACTGCAACGTGCTATCTGATTCTCAATTGCAAAAGGAAAGCTTTGTTATTTCGGCAATGACAGGGATCTGCATTCAATATCAAGCCCTATAGGGAACGAGGTGATTTATATGCTGACATTTGAAGAAGCAAAAAGAATCGGCGTTGATGCATGTATTGAACGCCTTGGTCGGGATTTCGTGAACCGGTACAAAGATTCTTCCTGCTCGGCTTATGCCGATATGGAGGAATATGCTTATTGTTTTCTTGGTGTAGACAACTCACCGGACAGAAATGATATGCGAAATGTCAGACTCACCGAAAGTGACAGTTTTCCATATATCGCAAGGTGTACTGTTCGATATCGTGACGGAAATATAGATTATCTGGATTGCGTGTCTCCAACGTATGCTGTATAGTTGATAATCTGACCGCACCGGGAACTGTGATTCGCAGTTCCCGGTGTTATCTTGTTGTGGACAAGATAGAAGCCTCTTTAAACAAAAACCCGCATCGTTGGCGTGAAAAATCCGGCATTCGATCGGATGATTTCCCGATTTCACATTTACCGTTTCCCGCGTGCTTCTTTGTGCGCGGCCAGTTCATCCAACAGCGTCCAGCCGATGTCTGTGAGCGCTTTTTCGCTTTCGCTCAGTTCCTCATCGGAATTCCACAGATCGTCATGAAAGATGACGCTGTCTTTTTTGTCCGACACCTGATTCAAAGAAACGATCTCCTGCAGCCGCTTTCTGTTCCTGCAGTATTCATCCCCATCCCCGAATACATGGTAGGTGAGATGCTGATCCTCGGAAAAGATGTTCAGCTCCAGCGCGCGATCCAGCAGTTCCTTCACAGACCAGGAGACAAAGACGTCTTTTGAGGTCTTGTCATCATTTTTGCTGTCGGCATAGATGATGAGGGCGTCCTGTCTGACAACCTTGAGGTTTTCCGCAAATAAGGCAGCGTAGGGGGATTTGCCGGCGGATGAATATAGCGCAAACCGGGCTTTTGCCCCGCGCGCTACACAACACGATGTTGCGCAAAATCCCGATTTGCTTTATCATGAGGAAGAATACGACTGCCGCTGAAAGGAGGAAGCGCAATGGACATCACCGGCAGAAAACTTTTTGTGAAAGCCCTGTTGGAAGAAGGGGTCGACACGATCTTCGCCTATCCCGGCGGATACGTGATCGATCTGTTTGATGAACTTTACAAGCAAAACGACATCCGGCTTGTGCTCCCGCGGCACGAGCAGGGTCTGATCCACGAGGCGGAAGGCTATGCTGCCGCTTCCGGAAAAGTCGGGGTCTGTCTCGTGACGAGCGGTCCCGGCGCGACGAATATCGTCACCGGCCTTGCGGATGCACATTACGATAACATCCCGCTGGTCTGCATCACCGGGCAGGTGCCGCTCTCTCTCATCGGAAACGACGCCTTCCAGGAGGTGGACATCGTCGGCATGACGCGCTCCGTGACAAAATACGGCGTCACCGTGCGCAAGCGCGAGGATCTCGGACGCATTTTGAAGGAGGCTTTTCATATCGCATCCTCCGGACGCCCCGGTCCTGTCCTGATCGATATCCCAAAGGACATCCAGCTTGCCTCCGGCAGCGCGGAATACCCGGACTCCGTCGCGATCCGCGGCTACAAACCGAACACTTCTGTCCATATCGGACAGCTCAAAAAAGCTTATAAAATGCTGAAGGGCGCGCGCCGTCCGCTCATTCTGGCCGGCGGCGGCATCAACCTTTCCGGCGCCAACGGGTTACTTTTGCAGCTCGCAGAGACCATGCGGATCCCCGTTGTGACGACGGTCAAAGGAAAAGGCGCGATCCCGACCACGCATGAGCTCTACGTCGGCAACTGCGGCATGCACGGAAAATATGCAGCCAACATGGCAGTCAGCGAATGCGATGTGCTCTTTTCCATCGGCACACGCTTCAATGACCGGATCACCGGCGACTTAAACGAATTTGCACCGAAAGCGCAGATCATCCATATTGATGTGGACACCTCTTCCATCTCGAGAAACGTCGTGGTGGATGTGCCCGTTGTATCCGATGCGGGCCTTGCACTCGAGAAACTGCTCGAATGGGCGGAAAAGATGGATACGGTCTCCTGGCAGGAGCAGATCCGCTTCTGGGAGGAGGAGCATCCGCTTGCGATGCGTGCCGACCGCGGTCTGAATCCGCAGATGATCTTAGAAACGTTGAATACCGCTTTCCCGACCGGCTATCTCGTGACGGATGTCGGGCAGCATCAAATGTGGGCGACGCAGTTCTCCGACCTTTCCGACCAGCGCCATATGATCACTTCCGGCGGACTCGGTACGATGGGCTTCGGCTTCCCGGCTGCGATCGGCGCCAAGATCGCCTGTCCCGATGCCGATGTGATCTGCGTCACCGGAGACGGCGGTTTCCAGATGAACATTCAGGAGCTGGCCACCGCAGTCATCGAGCAGGTGCCGATTACGGTCTGCATCTTCCAGAATCAGTACCTTGGCATGGTGCGGCAGTTCCAGCAGCTCTTCTACGGCAAGCGTTATGCCGGAACGTGCCTGCGTCGCAGGAGGACCTGCCCCGAAACCTGCAAGGGCCCGAACGAAAACTGCCCGCCCTATACGCCCGACTTTGTGAAACTCGCGGAGAGTTATGGCGCGCACGGCCTGCGGGTCACCAAAGAAGAAGAGATCCTGCCTGCCCTGAAAGCAGCACAACAGCATCAGGACGGACCGACCGTGATCGAGTTTTTGATCTCCTCGGACGAGCTTGTCCTGCCGATGGTCAAGGCCGGCAACGCCATGTATGACATGATCCTGTAGACAGATCCGTGTCAAACGCAGTATGCAAAAAGAAAGGGAATCCTTTATGAATCAGATGACAAACCGTTGGATCGCCTTATATGTGGAAAACCAGGTCGGTGTGCTGGCCAAGGTCTCCGGGCTGTTTTCCGGCAAATCCTATAACCTGCAGAGTCTGACCGTTGGCACGACGGAGGACGAGACGGTCTCCCGCATGACGATCTGCGTCACGAGCGACGATATCACCTTTGAGCAGATCAAAAAGCAGCTCAACACGATGGTAGAGGTCATCAAAGTGATCGACCTGACCGATGTCCCGATCCATATGAAAGAAATTCTTTTCGTCAAGATCTCCGGGATTGATGCGGAAGCGAAAAATGAACTGTTTCACATCGCCCAGGTATTCCATAAGGGCTCGGATGTGGTAGATGTGGTAGATGACGGGAAAGATGCCGTTCTGTTGGAATGTAAGATGACGGAGCGCCGCAACAATGACCTCATCGCCCGGCTGAAACAGAGTTTCCGTCAGATTGAAGTCGTCCGCGGCGGTGCGGTAGCGATCGAGTCGATCAGCACGAGCTGCCGGTAAAAGCCGTATTCCGATACTTGCAGAATGTAAATCTCAGATCCTCGTAAGTATGTACGGAGCTCTCGGATTCCAATTCCCACGTCGGATCGACATCCAGGTTCGGGAAATAGACGTCCGCCACAAAGGTGCTGTCGATCTTTGTCACGAACGCCGCTTCACAATCATCCAAAAACGCACGGTACACATGCTCTCCTCCGATGAGATAGATTTCCTGTGCCGCGTATTTTTTTAACTCTTCTTTCAGTTCCGCACCATCGTGCACGACGGTCACGCCCTCCGGCCGGTATTCGCTGTTCCGCGACAGAACGATGTTGGTGCGACCCTTGAGCGGCTTCTGCCCCGGAAAACTTTCCAGCGTATTGCGCCCCATGACAACGACACCACCGGTCGTGGTCTCGCGAAAAAACTTCTGATCCTCCGGGATTCTCGCGAGCAGGTCGTTCCGGTAGCCGATCGCCCAATTCTGGTCAACTGCAACTATCGCAATCAATGTATTCCCCTCCTACACTGCGATCGGGATGTTTTTGATCTGTTCGCCCGTCACATAATTGTCCAGACGCACATCATCCTTGGTAAACTCGTAGAAATGTTTCTTTTCCGGATTCAGCCAGAAGTCCGGCGCCGGATGCGTTTCCCTGCTGATGAGCTCTTTGATCAGCGGGACATGACGGTCATAGATATGCGCGTCCGCGATCATATGCACGAGCACGCCCGGCGTCATATCGCACTCTCTGGCGAGCATGTGGAGCAGCACGGAATACTGGCAGACATTCCAGTTGTTCGCCGCGAGCACGTCCTGCGAACGCTGGTTCAGCACTGCATTCAGTATGAGCTTTTCGCTCCCCTTCTCTTGTGTCACATTGAACGTCATGCTGTACGCGCAGGGATAGAGGTGCATCTCGGAAAGATCCTGATGCACATAGAGGTTCGTCAGAATCCGCCGGCTGAACGGATTGTTCTTGAGGTCATAGATCACGCGATCCACCTGATCCATCCGGTATCCGTCGTCCGCTTTCTCTGCATGCGCAGCAAAGTGGTCTCCGAACGCTTTCCTCAACTTTTCTTCAGTGACATCCTGATAAAAATGGCGGACGCTCATCTGATAGCCATAGGCTTTTCCGATAGAGCCGTTCTCATCCGCCCACTCATCCCAGACGTGGCTTGACATATCCTGGATATGCCAGGACTTCTTTTGCCAGATCCAGAGCATCTCATCCGTGCAGCTTTTGATCGCAGTCTTCCGCTGCGTCACGGCCGGAAATTCCCTTCTTAGATCATAACGATTGCAGACACCGAAGCGCTTGATCGTATAGGCACTCCTGCCGTCCTCCCAATGTGGACGGACTTCCTCGCCCTCCGTACTGCTGCCGTTCTCGAGAATGTCGTTGCACATCTCGATAAAGATCTGATCCGCAAGACTCATGCGTTACGCCTCCTCAATTGCTTTGCCGATGTCATGGCGCATGTATTTCCCTTGGAAATCCACCCATTCCGTGGCTTTGTAGGCATTCTCGCGTGCCTTCTTCAGCGTCTCGCCGACCGCCGTCACGCCGAGCACACGCCCACCGTTCGTCACGAACTCGCCTGCGTCGTTTTTCTTCGTCCCTGCATGGAAGCAGAAATATCCGTCCTCTGTATCAAACTTCGAAAGCCCGTTGATCACGAAACCTTTCTCATAGGAAACAGGATAGCCTTCCGAAGCAAGCACCACGCAGACTGCCGCATTATCGGCAAAATCGAGCGTGATCTGATCAAGCGTCCCATCAATGCACGCTTCCATCACATCTACAAGGTCATTCTTCATCCGAGGCAGTACGACCTGCGCCTCCGGATCACCGAAACGCGCATTGTATTCGAGCACCTTCGGCCCGTCCTCCGTCAGCATAAGGCCGAAAAAGATGACGCCGGAAAACGGTCTCCCCTCGGCTGCCATTGCATCCACGGTCGCCTGATAGATCTTTTCCTTGCAGACCCGATCGATCTCCTCCGTATAAAACGGGCTCGGGGAAAACGTCCCCATACCGCCGGTATTCAATCCCTTGTCGCCGTCCATCGCGCGCTTATGATCCTGCGCGGAGCTCATGATCTTGATCGTCTTGCCGTCCGTAAAGGAAAGCACGGAAACTTCGCGCCCGGTCATGAATTCCTCGATCACCATGTGGTCGCCCGCGCTGCCGAATTTCTTGTCCTGCATGATCTCCTTCACACCGGCTTTTGCTTCGTCCAAAGTATTGCAGATCAGCACGCCTTTGCCGAGCGCGAGGCCGTCCGCCTTCAGCACGACCGGCATCTTCGCGTTCGCAAGATACGCAAGCGCTTTTTCGGGATCGTCAAATGTCTCATAAGCCGCAGTCGGAATCCCGTACTTTTTCATCAGATCCTTGGAAAATGCTTTGGAGCCCTCCAGAATCGCTGCGTTCTTGCGCGGTCCGAAGACCCGCAGGCCCTCCTTTTCAAATACATCTACGATGCCGCCTACAAGCGGATCGTCCATCCCGACCACGGTCAGGTCGATCGCCTGCTCCTTCGCAAAAGCAGCGAGCTTGTCAAACTCCATCGCCCCGATCGGTACGCACTCCGCAATCTGTCCGATCCCCGCATTTCCCGGTGCGCAGTATAGTTTCTCCGCTTTCGGGCTTTTTGCAAGGGCCTGTGCAATGGCGTGCTCTCTGCCGCCGCTTCCCACGATCAATATTTTCATTCTTTTTTCCCCCGTTCTACTCTCTGTTCGCGATCCGGTTGATCGCCTCCGGCAAGATCACCCATTCCGCCTGTTCCATCACGCGCCGCTGCAAAATCTCCGGCGTGTCGCCTTCTTGTACTTCCACTGCTTTCTGCATCAGGATCGGCCCTGTATCAGTGCCCTCGTCCACGATATGCACGGTTGCACCGGTCACTTTCACGCCACGCGCGAGTGCCGCTTCGTGGACCTTGAGTCCGTAGTAGCCTTCCCCGCAAAAAGAAGGGATCAGCGACGGATGGATGTTGATGATCTTTCCGCGAAATGCCGCTACCATCTTTTCCGGGATCACGACGAGAAAACCCGCCAGCACGATCAAATCCGGCTTGGCGTCTGTCACCGCCTGCAAAAGCGCTTCGTGAAAGGCTTCCCGATTCTCGTAATCTTTCGGTGAAATACACTGCTGCGGGATGCCCTTTGCTTTGGCGCGCTCCAGTGCATAGGCCTTCGGGTTGTTGCTGATCACGGAAACGATCCCGGCATTCGTAATCCGCCCTGCATCGATCGCGTCCATGATCGCCTGCAGGTTCGTCCCGCCGCCGGAAACGAGGACCACAAGTCTCAGCATAATGTCACTCCTTTTTCTCCGTCCTCAATGTGTCCGACGATGTACGGCGTGTCGCCTGCCGCTCGGATCGCTTCGCATGCGCGGTCCTTGTCCTTTTCGTCTACAGCCACGATCATACCAAGGCCCATGTTGTAGGTGTTGTACATGACCTTCTCTTCCACGTTGCCTTTTTCCGCCATCATCGTAAAGATCGGCGGGATGGGATAACTTCCCTTTTCTACCACCGCGTGCTTTCCGTCCGGCAGCATCCGCGGGATGTTCTCATAGAAGCCGCCGCCCGTGATGTGGCTGCAGGCAAGGAGTCTCACACCCGCCTCCTTCACAGCGCGCAGCGCTTTCACATAGATCCTTGTCGGGGTCAGAAGTTCATCGCCGAGCGACTTCCCGAGCGTCTCGTTGTAAGAGTTCAGCGTTGCCTCGTTCATCGTGAAAATCTTGCGGACCAGAGAAAAGCCATTGGAATGGACGCCCGAAGACGCCAGTCCGATCAGGACGTTCCCTGCTTTCACATCCGCGCCCGTGATGATGTCCTTTTCATCCACAATGCCGACCGCAAAGCCTGCCACATCGTATTCCTCTTCCGGCATCAGGCCCGGATGCTCCGCAGTCTCGCCGCCAACCAGGGCAGCACCCGCCATCTTGCAGCCTTCCGCGACACCGCTCACGATGGATGCGATCTTCTCCGGATAGTTTTTGCCGCAAGCAATGTAATCCAGGAAAAACAGAGGCTCTGCACCGGCGCAGGCGATATCGTTCACACACATCGCCACGCAGTCGATCCCGATCGTGTTGTGCCGGTTCAGAATGAACGCCAGCTTGATCTTGGTCCCGACGCCGTCCGTCCCGGAGATCAGGGTCGGCTTTTCCATGTTACGAAACCGTTCCATGGAGAAAGCGCCGGAGAATCCACCGATCCCTCCAAGCACTTCCGGCCGCATCGTGCCCTGCACATATTGTTTCATCAGTTCCACCGAGCGGTAGCCCGCCTCGATGTCCACACCGGCATTCTTATAATCCATATGCTTTCCACCCCATTTCCTGCAATTTGTTGTCTTTTGCCTGTACCTGCTCTTTCTTCTGCTGTGCGTACTCCTTCAGTTTCGCAAGCAAAGCCGGATCACTCGTCGCGAGGATCTTGGCCGCGAGCAGTCCCGCATTCATCCCGCCGTTGATCGCCACCGTCGCCACGGGAATCCCTGGCGGCATCTGCAGGATCGAATACAACGCATCCTCACCCGCGAGGCTTCCGCTCTGCAGAGGCACGCCGATGATCGGCAGCGGAAACAGTGCCGCGCACATTCCCGGAAGGTGCGCCGCCATACCGGCGCCTGCGATGATCACCTGCAATCCTCTTTCCTCTGCACCTTTTGCATATTCGAAAAATTCCTCCGGTTCACGGTGCGCGGATAAGATCCTCATCTCAAAGTCGATCCCGAGTTCCTCCAGCACACCGGCTGCTTTTCCCATCACGGGCAGGTCTGAATCACTCCCCATGATAATTGCTACTTTTGGCATTAGCCCCTCCTTTCCAACGGCTCATTCAGAGCCTCCGTCCCCGGCACGACAAAACGGCCGTCTCTGATCAGTGTCTCCTCGCTCCCGTCAGCGCGGATGACAGTGATCTCCGCCAGTTCGTCGTACGGGATCGTAATATCCGTATGACAATTCCGATACGCTTTTTCCAGATCTGTTTTGCGCAGGATCGAAACCTCGTTGTCCCGCGCGATGATCGCTTTCCCGTCAGGGTTATAAGTGACGAGATCCTCTTCATGGGAATAGCAGGTATCGCCTACCGCGAAATGCGGCCCTGTCTTTTCCACGATCAGGATGGGGAGCTTCGCTTCAATTGCATAATCCCGCGCCATCCGGTATGCGGTCGTATTGGTCCCGATCGCAAATTCTCCCATCGGCAATGTCTCATGCCGTGCGAGGATGTTTTCATAAATATAGTTACGGTTGTCTTCCTCTTTTGTGAAGTTGCCGCAGGTGTAATCCGAGATCTCGCCGTCCGTAAACGTGATGGCCAGATCCTCGAACGGAAAACCGCTCAGATAAACCCGGCTGACGTGCAACAGTCCGTTCGTCCCTTTCAGCTGCGGGGTGGTGAACACCTCTCCCACGGGGATATTCACATCCGCCACGCAGTTTTCAAACAGCGTCTCTTTCGCGGGATCCGATAACTTCTGCAGTGCAACGGTCAGGTCTGTCCGATTCTTGCCCTTCCCTTTAACGCGGACCTTCACACCGGTATCGAGTACGTCGATCAGCTTTTGCTGCATGGACTGATAGAGCGCATAGTCCAGGGTATTGACCGCAACGGTCTCTTTGAAGATCTCCGGAAACTGCGGTCCGATAGACGGCAAGGGATACGCAATGATCGTAAAAGACCGCTCCTCACCGGGGATAAATTCGTTGGTGATACGTCCGGCTTCGTTCCGGTAATGGACGTTTAACGTATTCTGTTTTTCCGTAAAGCGCGATGCCGTCTCCTTGATCTGCGGCGTGAAATCCGCTTCGCCGAAAAACTCCATCACGGCAGGACCCGCCATCTCTTTCGCTTCTTTCTTGTACGTCGTAAAGGCCGCTGTCATCGTTTCAAGCCGCCGCTCTACATAGGCCCGATCCAGATAAAACGTCTGGTCGTTCCTGTGGTCAAAGGCATACTGTCGGTTTAGCGAAGTCCCGCAGCACCCGCGCGGCGGCTTCCCGAGCCCCTGGAAAGAGTTGACCGCTTCACCATAGACCACGGGCGTCAGACCCATCGCTTCAAACTGCGTAAAGGCTTCCTTTACCATCCGTTCAAACCCGATCGGATATTCCACGTTGAGGTATTTCTTGATCGAAAGATCCTTCCCCGTCATTTCAAACCCGATCCGAAAGCCTTCGGTCCAGGTACGCGCCATGGAAACAATCTCCTCCTCGGAAAGCGTCTGCAGGAAAGAGGCGATCTGCTCCTCATTCTCTCCGATGTAGAGGCCGTAACGATAAAGATAGGTAAGATCGGAACCGTCCGCCTCCCGCACGATCTCCGTAAAGAAATCCAGCGACGGATCTACTTTGCTGCGAATATCCTCCTCAGCATAGACTTCGCTGTAATCATGAAAATGCGCGCGGATGATCTCTTGGAGCGTCTCCGCAGAAACCGCCTCCTTCGTCTCCCATGCATCCGTAAACACCCCGTAGATCTCGAGGTACAATTCTGCCATGATCGTGATCTCACACATCCTCCCCGCAAACGAGAGCGGGATCAGCCCGTAGAGTTCGCTTGCAAGAAAGCAAAGAATCCCGGCTACATCTGCCGGCAGTTCCTTTGCAGCAAAATCCGGATTGGCGTAACACCTGTCATACGCCTCCTGCAGATCGTGATAGAGCGCAGCATTCCATTCCCGGCAGGCTGCAAGATCGCGCTTGGAGAGCGCATCCGCTTCCCACTGGGAAAGCGTCTCTTGCACGAGTCCGATCACAGAAGCCGTTTTTTGAAAATAAACTCCCTCCGGCGTCGCCGGCACTTCGTCCGGAATCTCGGTGATCCGCTCCATGCAGAGCGTATAGCGTTCACGTACTTCTTCATTTTGTGTAGTTCTGATCTCTCGATAACTCATACGTGTGAAAGCCCCCAAGCATATAATCCGATCCATGCGGCGCACGTCAACAGCGACAGCACAAAGCTGACCCGCGGCAGCGCAGGAAAACTGTTTTCTTCACGGAGTGATATGATCGATACGACAAGCCCGGCCAACGAAAGCAACAGCAAAAAAATCCCCGCCGAACCGATATAGGCACTGCTTGTCCCTGCCTGATTGGCAGAGATCCCCACACAAAGACAAAGCCCGACAAGACTTCCGCCGGACAAAAGCAGCGCGATCGCCGCACGCCTCGACCATGTCTTTTCGGTAAATTGGATTCTTCTCTTCGCCATGCGTCCTCCTACCGGCCGCCCAAGTCCCCTTGCGATCCGCAGTCCTCTTTCTTCTTCGCTTTCGCCTTCTGCACCTGTTCCACCACCAGCGTAAAAAGCAGATACAAGAGAAACCCGATTGCACCGCCCAAGGTATTCAGGATCACATCATCGATGTCAAAACTCCCCACCCGGGTGATGAGCTGTAGCAGCTCCACGCAGAAACTGAAGCAGGCCGTCAGTAAAACCGTCAAGAACGCCCTTCGGCATTTCTCCCACAAAAGCGGAAGGAAAAATCCGAACGGCAGAAATGCCAGTATATTTCCTTCGATGTTAATAAACCGCACAAAAGTACCGCCGGCCTTCGACAACCCAAGGTACCGCCGGATCTCTTCGAACGGGATGATATTGTAATGGTATTCCTCATAGACCTCAGAGCGTCCTGCAAATACCGAAAAAAACAAAAGATAAAAGAGCACCGCGAGATACACGAGAAAGAGTATCCGCGCTGCAATCATTTTTTTATTGACAGTTTTCACGATTGTATTCCGTATTCCCGATAATAATCATCCAGCGCTGCGCTGATCGTATCGTCGATCACGATCCGTCCGCAGCACGCGCGGTTCGTCAGGTGCTCCCTGACCTCATCCATCGTCACGATGGCGCTCGCCGGGAAACCATAGGTCTCCTCGATCTCTTCCAATGCGGAACGTTTGCCGGAAAGCCCGACTTCCTGGCGGTTTAAGGACACCATCAGTCCGCAGACCTTCACATCGGCCTGGGCTTTTAAGATTGGAAACGTTTCCTCTATCGACTTGCCGGAGGTGGTCACATCTTCGATGATCACCACACGGTCTCCATCTTTCAGTTTGCTGCCGAGCAGGATTCCGGCGTCGCCGTGGTCCTTCTCTTCTTTGCGGTTGCTGCAGTAGCGGATCTCTTTTCCAAATAGATGCGCATAAGCGATCACGGTCGCCACCGCAAGCGGGATCCCCTTATAGGCGGGTCCGAACAGCACGTCAAAGTCATCGCCGAAACGAGCATGGATCGCCGTCGCATAGTATTCGCCGAGCTTCCCGATCTGGGAACCCGTCACATAAGCACCTGCATTCATAAAAAACGGGGACTTCCGTCCGCTCTTTAAGGTGAACTCGCCGAATTTGAGCACGTCGGACTGCACCATAAATTCTATAAATTCCTGCTTGTACTGTTCCATTTCAAGTCTCCTGCCTGTTTGTCTGTTGTGCAACTGAAAACGCGTTTCGCATCATGATCCACAACACCTGTACAGTATACCATTTTTGCCCTCAGAACTCAATGTCCTCCGCAGAAAAGACGGGGCCGTCTTTGCAGACCCGGGCGTTCTTCACATGAGAGTGCGCATCCTCTTTGACGGTCTTGACGACGCACCCGAGACACGCGCCCAAAGCGCACGCCATTTTTTCTTCCAGAGAAAGGAAACAGGGGATCCCCTTTTCCCGGGAAAACTGCTGCAACGCCCGCAGCATCGGCAGCGGCCCGCAGGCACATATCAGATCGGCCTCTCCCTGCGTTTCCCGGAAAGCATCCAGCACGTTTCCTTTTGTCCCGACACTTCCGTCCTCGGTAGCGATCATAACTTCCCCGAAACGTGTAAATTCTTCCGAAAGAAACGTCTCCCGATCCCGGTATCCGAGCACCGCCGTCACCTGCGCACCTGCGGCGGCATATGCTTCTCCGGCAAACCGCATCGGCGGGATCCCGATGCCGCCGCCGAAAAGGACGACCTTCTGTCCCGCATGATCTGCTGCCTCCGGAAAGCCGTTTCCCAGTGGTCCAACGATCCGGATCGAGTCCCCTTCCTTTTTTCCCGAGAACTCTCTTGTCCCTAAGCCCGCCACGCGATAGACCAAACGAAGGGTCTTATCATTTGCATCACAGATACTGATGGGCCGCGGCAAAAGGCGGGACTTATCCTCCGGATAAAGGGATACAAACTGACCGGGTCTCGCGCCGGATGCAATGTCCGGTACCTTGATCTTCAGTTCAAAGATCTGGGCACTGATCTCCTGGTTGTATAGAATCTCTCCAACTGTTTCCGTCATTTTTCTACTCCATCACAAACCGTGTAAAGAACTTCCGCTTCACCGGATTGTCGATATGACGCACCGGCTTCAACTGATCCGGCGCAAGGTGGCTGCGCATCATACAGACCTCCCGATAGGCAGCCTGTGTCTCCGCCTCGAGATAAAAGAGAATGCATTCCTCCAGCCCGGCGGCACGTTCCTTCTGATAGAAGCTGCTGTATCGGCACAGCAATTCATCAAGCTCCTTTGCAAGAGCTTTCCTGTCAAAAGCAGAAAGCGTCTCCTTCCCATAACCCGCCTGCTCCAGGTACAGTTCGAAATGTCTGTCATCCTCGGAAAAGGTATAACAGTAATCTCCCGCGGGCAGGCGGTGGGTTTTGACTACCTTCCCGACCGCCGCCCCGATCGCATCCGGCATGATCGCTCCTGCTCCGTCCGGCGTACGGATCACATCACTTTTCCGGAACGCGATCTCAAAGTACAGCCTGTCGCCCTTCCGATCCGTCACCCGGATCACGTCTCCCGTCTGATAGCGATAAAATCCTACCGTATTGGTCACCAGCAGTTCATACTTTCCGCCGATCACAACGGTCCGGATCGTCTGGATCTCTCCCGCCGTCCCATCCGGCCTGACCTCCCGGAACTCAAAGAAGTTCCGGTCATTTCGGATCCGGTATTTGGTGCTGTCTTCTTCATAGTCCGCAAAGATCCCCTCCGAGGTCGCATAAAACCCTTCGTGAAATCTGACGTCTCCGATATACCGGCGAAGCTGCTCTTTATAGATCCGAAACGCCCCGGATCCCGCTGCGATGACCAGCGACAGATGTGGCCAGATCTTCGGGAGGATCGGTGTCTCAAAACCATCCGCAAAGATCCTCTCCAGTTCATCCGCGCGTTCCGGGTATGGTTCCCCTTCCAGGGTCTTCCCTTCCCGTATATCATCTACCAGCGACCGGGATTGCCGTTCCATGTATTGAAACAGATCCAGAAGATACCACGGAAACGGCGCCACGATCCGGCTCACGTTCCGGTCCAGAAGCGCATACAAAAGCCGCTTGTGATAACTGCTGCTCCCGGTCACGGAAAAAAAACAGTCCTTCGGCGACGTCACCGCACCATGCGGATCATGAAGGCGGAAAGATTCATAGCGCAGTTCCTGTTCAAGCATCCGGAGAGCCGCACCGGTCACGGAATCCAGGTGGGTTCCGTCCGCATACTTTTCTTCCGGACGAATGCTCTGGATCAGCAGAAAAACACTGCCTTCGCCGGAAAGCATTTTTCTTAACTCCGCTGCGTTTTCCTCCTGCTGGGAAGCAATGTAAGGGATCAGTTTTCTGCGGCCGCTGGTACCGGAGCTTAAGGCGTATCCTTTGATCTCCTCTCCGCAGAAAATGTCGGACTCGCCGATCCTTGTCGTCAATTCGATAAAGGGGGCATACCGATCATAGTCCGTCAACGGAACCCGCTCCTGATAGGTCCCGATCGTTTTGATCGTCTCGAAGCCCCATTCTTCTCCGAGTTCCGTCCCCTTATTGTCCCTTAAGATCCGGCGGAGCTGCCCGGCGCCGTCATCAAACAGATCATATCCCAAAATGATGCGCTCCGTCTCCACCGAGATCCTTTCGATCTCCTCTGCCGAGAGAAATTTGACGTTGGGCTCCGGCAACGGAATCTGTTCGAAATACGGGAGAAAGCACGCCCGGATCTCTCTGCGCAGAGACTCCTCCCATTCCCCCTTTTGCAGTTCATCGGCAATCATCTTCATGTGGCCCATGAAAAGATAGCGCATGTCAAATCCCAGTTCCAGACCGCGTGCAAGCTGTTTTGCCAGATCATGGCAGATCATCAGGAGCCGCTCTTTCGTCATCCCTCCCGACTGCATGGTGGAGCCGTGATGCATATAATAGACATAGCCGATCATCTGGGGAAACATGGCAACGGAAGAGGCATGTCCGAGGCATTCCAGATTGAACATCACATCCTCTTCATAACGGATGTCCTCCTGGAAGAAGATCCGGTGCTTTTTCAGAAAATCCGTCCGGATCACCTGGCAGCACATCATCATATTTGCCATGGTCAAAAGCTTTTTCAGTTCGGGGTCGCCTTTCTTCATACAAAGCAGAGGTTTGGTCTGCCGAAAGCGCACGCGGTTATCCAGAAACGACGTGACGTTTTCATCTTCCTCTCTTCTTTCGCCGCGGTATTTTCCCAGATCCGCCCCGGTCTCATCCATGCCGTTGACGATGGTGGAAAGGCACTCCGGCGTCAGCATGTCATCCGAATCCAGAAAGGTGAGATACGTCCCGGTCACATGCTGCAGGGCGTAGTTTCTGGGGCTGGAAGCCGTATGCTTGTCGTTTCGGAGCTCATAAACGGTGACATAGGAAAGATCTTTTGTCTTTTCATACAAAAAATCCAGATACTCCCTGTCCGAATTATGCGCGACAATGATCCACTCTGTCCGGTTTCTTGAAAACAGCTGTTTCTCCATGGAAGAGACGGTATCTTCGAACAGGTCCGGCGGGGTATTATGAAACGGCGTGATGACCGTGATTGTCGATCTCTTTCGATCAACTCCACCCATTTTCTGCATTTGACGATCCCTCCGGCATGCCGGGCAGGATCAGTCCTCCATCCACACGCAGCGTGACTCCCGTAATATAGGAGGCTTTCATGCCGCAATACAGGCCGCAGTTGAGGTAGACCCGCTCTCCTCTGGAAGTGATCAGTGCTTTTTTCATGTCAGTTTCTCCTTTCAAAAAAGGGGGGGGGCTATGAGACAGCCCCGATGAGCTCTTTCACATCACGGATACCATGATGCTCCATGTAGGAACGGATGCCTGCAATGATATTCATGGTCACCTCGGGATGATGGAAGTTTGCGGTGCCGACCGCCACCATGGTCGCGCCGGCCAGGATCAGCTCGATCGCATCCCTTGCCGTCAGGACCCCGCCCATCCCAAGGATCGGGATCCCGACCGCCTGCGCGGCTTCATAGACCATGCGCACGGCAACGGGATGGATCGCGGGTCCGGAAAGGCCGCCGGTGCGGTTTGCAAGAGCAAACTTCCTTTTCTCCACGTCGATCTTCATCCCTGTGATCGTATTGATGAGGGAGATCCCGTCAGCGCCGCCGCTTTCTGCGGCTCTGGCGATCTCCGCAATGCTCGTCACGTTCGGAGACAGTTTCATGACCACGGGCTGCGCAGCTTTCTTTTTGATGGCAGAGGTGATCCGCTCAACCTCTTTCGGATCCGTGCCGAATGAGATCCCGCCCGCCTTCACGTTGGGACAGGAGATATTGATCTCCAGGAGATCTGCCGTCGTATCGGCAAGACGCTCCACCACGGCCAGATACTCTTCCTCCGTATGTCCGCAGACATTCACGATGATCTTCGTGTCAAACTGCTGCAGAAAAGGCAGATCCCGCTCCAGAAAAACATCGATACCCGGATTCTGCAGGCCGATGGCATTCAGCATGCCACTGGGCGTCTCCGCCACACGCGGCGCGTCGTTTCCAGGCCACGGCACGTGTGCAACTCCCTTGGTAGTCACGGCGCCAAGCGCATTGAGATCACAAAACTCTGTGTATTCCATACCGGACCCGAAGGTACCGGACGCGGTCGTGACCGGATTTTTCATGGTCACGCCGCAAAAAGTCACTTCTGTATTCATCATGTGTTTACTATACCATACTTTGAAGGCTGTTTGATTTATTTTTCAAATCGGGTATCATAATTTATGACGATCATTTTCGGATCAGAAAGAATCTTTGTAAAGGAGTGTATTCCCATGCGCGAAAGCGGTATTTTATTCCCGATCTTTTCCTTGCCGAGCAAATACGGCATCGGTTGTTTTTCCAGGGAGGCTTATGACTTTGTGGATTTCCTCTATGAATCTGGCCAGGGCTTCTGGCAGATCCTGCCGATCGGCCCCACGGGCTTCGGCAATTCCCCCTACCAGCCGTTTTCGGCGTTTGCGGGCAATCCCTACTTCATCTCTTTGGATGCGCTGATCGAGGACGGCCTTCTGACAAGGGAGGAAGCTGACGCCTGCTTCTTCGGCAGCGATCAGGAGAAAGTCGACTACGGCGCACTGTATGAAAACCGTTTCCCGCTTCTGAAAAAGGCCTTTGCGCGGTTTCAGGAAAAAGCGGCAGGTGATGCTGCCCTGCAAAAAGAATACGAGGAGTACCTGAAGGAAGAAGCCGGATGGCTTACCGACTACGCGCTCTTTACCACGATCAAGGAACAGCAGAACGGCGCCTCCTGGCTGGACTGGGACGAACCGCTCCGCACCCGCAGCGCATCTGCGCTCGAAAACGCAAAGCAGGCCGGAAAAGACACGTTTGATTTTACCTGCTTTTTGCAGTTCTGCTTTGACCGTCAGTGGAAAAAGCTGCGCGCTTACGCTAACAAAAAGAACGTTAAGATCATCGGCGACCTGCCGTTTTATGTGGCACTCGATTCTGCGGACGCCTGGGCGCATCCGGAGGTATTTTTGATGGAAAAGGATCTGACGCCGAAAGCCGTCGCCGGATGCCCGCCGGATGCATTTTCTCCCACAGGGCAGCTTTGGGGCAATCCGATCTACGATTGGGAAGGGTTAAAACGCAACGGTTACGACTGGTGGGTGAAACGAATGAAGCGCAACTACACGTTTTATGACGTCATCCGCATCGACCATTTCCACGGATTTGCAGAGTACTATGCGATCCCCTATCAGGACAAGACGGCCGAGAACGGCAAGCAGCAAAAAGGACCCGGCATGGATCTGTTTCGGGTTCTGGAAGATCAGATTGAAAATCTGCACATCATTGCGGAAGATCTGGGCACCAATACGCCGGAAAACGAAAAGCTTCTCGCCGACTCCGGCTTCCCCGGCATGAAAGTGCTGCAATATGGTTTTACCAGCTGGGACAGTTACTACGTCAATCATCGGCACATTCAAAACTGTGTCGTCTATACCGGTACGCATGACAATACGCCGACGCGCGCCTGGGTAGAGGAAATTCAGGATCATGAGCGTGATTTTGCAAGGCGCTACATCAACTCCATCGACACCGACTACGGAAAATTCGTCTGGGATTTCATCCGTGAGGCTTACCGTTCCGTCGCAAATCTCTGCATCATCCCGCTGCAGGATTATCTGTGCAAAGGAAAAGAAGCCCGGATCAACAGTCCCGGCACTGCCGATGGCAACTGGCAGTGGCGGCTGCAGCCGAACTTCCTTTCAAAGGATCTCTCAAGGAGCATCCGTGAACTTGCTGAGATCTACAGCCGTATCCCGGCTGAACCGGAGGGACGCGACCAGGAAGAAAGCAAGGGGCTGTCGCACTAAAATGGTGCGGCACCCCTTTTTTGTGTTCGCCCACCCCAAAAACTTTGAATACCCAAGCAATTTGCTTTCAGGCTTTTTTGCTGTTTCCAGCATTCTTCCAGTTCCATTTATTATCTAAAGTCACATCAGATCAATATTGCCGATAATCTGATCGTAGCGTAGTATGCGGCGGTGTAAATCACGCCATATTTACAGTACAGTGCTAACATGCTGACGGATTATTATATATATCTTTTCGTCCATTTCTGTTAAAATATATGTATACTCTATGATGATATTCTTGCCCGGTGAAAAATACTGATATGGATGATAAGAAGGATAATCAACTGAATAAATTCAAGCGTCTGGGGGCGCTTTCCCTGTTCAAGTTTAAGGAATATCTTCCTGCTGCGATTCTGACCAATCTGTCTACGTTACTTCTGATTACAGTAGACGGACTTGTGGTCGGTAATTTCACAGGAGCGAATGCTCTTGCTGCTGTTTCTGTTTTTTCTCCGCTGTCAGTACTTATCGGAACTTTTACTATCCTGGTATCCAATGCGATTGGCACCAGTCTGTCAACATCCATAGGCAGTAACAATAGTTCGGAGATTAAACAGATTAAAGGGGCGTCATTCTGGCTGATGGTCTATACTTCTGTTTTAGCGACCTTTATCCAGATACCTGTTATTTGGATTCTTCTGAAAGCATACCGACTGCCTGGTACAATCTCTGCCATGGCCTGGCAGTATGCAATCGGCATTATGATCGCTACTCCTCTGGGTCTGATATCGTCGATCGGCGCCAATATGCTGCAGATCTCAGGCAAAATGAAGATACTGGCAAAGCTGACTGTACTGGAAGGAATGGTCAATCTTGTTCTGGATATTTTGTTTGTAGGTCCGCTTAATATGGGTGTGGCCGGCGCAGGATATGGAACAGCCTGTGCTAATCTTGTCCGTTGTAGTGCGACCCTGATCTGTCTTTTGCGATATACAGACATTCTTAATTACAGGAGTATCAAAAGCAGTTTTGCCAAATATTTAAGCATACTGCATTTGGGGTTGCCTGATGCGACTTCATCACTGATGTACGCGGTTCAGGGTTATATCATGATGCAGATTCTGATTTATGTATTCGGAGAAAGCGCTGGAGCCATTGACGGAGTCTGTGTATTTTGCTTTTCCCTGGTGAATGTTCTGATTACAGGTATTCTGGGTTCGATGCGTCCGATTGTGGGGCTTCTTTCAGGCGCCGATGACAGGGAAGGAATAAGAATCCTGACAAAGCAGGTGGCACAGTTCCTGGTCATTATGATTGGAATAGCCATTATTGTAATCGAAATCTTCCCTGGATTATTTTATACGATCCATGGTATAAACAATATTCCACAGGGAGGAATAGCTTCTGTCCGTATCGACGCTGTATTTTTAATGCCGTATGCTTTTAGTAGTTTTTTGCGTCTCCTTCTTGTAAACAAAAAAGACTCGAAGTACACTGCAAGGGTTACTCTTTTAGGAAACATTACCCAACCCGTTTTTGCTTTCGGTCTCATATTTCTTCTCGATGCACCGTGGGTATACCTATCAGAGACTTTGACAGCCATTTTGATGATTACTATTTATTGGCAGCGTTTGAATCATCTGAACAAAACTGATGCAGAGGAAACAGAAAGCAGTAATGATGTTGTCCTTTATATGAGCGTGCATCAGCAGGATGCTGTTGAAGCATCACGTGCCATCCGGCGATATGCACAGGAACACGAGGTTCATCCAAAAATAGCATATCGAATTGCACTTTGCATGGAGGAGATGGTTGCTTATATAGAATCTGTCAATGGAATGAATATCGCGGCACAGATCATTGTCAGGTTCAAAGGTGATGGTGGAGCGACCTTTGTAATTATGGACAACGGCAAATGTCTGACACTTTATCAGAAAGAAGAACGGGAAAAGGGATTAACTACGGATAACTATGTGCTTATGCAGCGTCTTGCCCAAAAAGTAGAATATCAATATGCTCTGGATATGAACTATACTATTCTGGAATTTGCTTAAGGAAATTCAAATATGCCTTTATTATCAATTATTATACCTACATATAACTGTGAGGCTTTCCTGGCGGAGTGCCTTGACAGCGTTCTTTCACAACTTCCGGAGGACTGCGAGCTGATTGTTGTGGATGATGGTTCCGAGAAAGCTACTATAGCAATATTATCAGATTATGAAAAGCTTTATAAAAATCTGTTCATAGAATACAGTGAACACACTGGCGCATCCGGTGCAAGAAATAAGGGGCTTTCGATGGCGCGCGGGGAATATGTTGCATTTTTGGACTGCGATGACTGCATTACTGACGGATTTCTAAATCAGTGCAGAGATCTTCTTAAGAAACATGCAGACCTATACATATTCGGGATCGAGCGGGCGTTTTTATCAGAAAACAGTGAATTCTGGACTGTTAATAACCGGATATTTAACAGTGTTTCCGAATTCGCAGACGAGTATATACGCGCCAAGCATCTATTGATCTATTCCAATTGTAACAAATTCTATAAGAGAAGCATCATTGAAGAGGCAATGCTTCGCTTTGATGAGAACACTGAATATGGAGAGGATCGTCTTTTTAACTATGCATACCTGAACCTGTTGGCTGAACGAAGCTCAGAGATTGCGGTTATCACATCTGATCTGCTGATGCTTCGCTACATACAAAGGGACAGAAATTCTATGTCTACCAGACACATTCCGGATTATTTCCGAGTTGTGTCCCAGCTTCACAAAGTTAAAATGGAATGTTTTTTGAACCTGTCGAAGGATACTACAGAGGATGAACGACTAGACTTTGAAGCATACGATATTTTCCGCGAAATCGAGAAAACGATAGATCGTTTTTCTGCACATCCACGAGAGCGGGAAGAAAATCTGCCTGGAATCAATCAACTGATCTTCGGAGGTCCGTATGACGAAAACGAAAAAGTAGATGTCCTTGTGATCCTGGGAAGCAACAACTGTGGATACAAGGCAGATGCCGCATCGGTCATCGGAAGAAAGAATCCCGGACTAAAGTATATCGTCAGCGGTGCTAACCTTCACAATAGCGGACTTTGCTCGGAGGCGAAGTATCTCTCGGAGCGTTTGAAAGAATATGGTGTCAGTCCGGCTGATATCTATATCGAAAATCATGCTCGATATACCAAACAGAATCTGGAGCTTTCTGCCGGAATTCTGCACGAGCTCAGGAATAACGGAACGCTGGGAAATAAAACCAGGGTTGGGATACTGACCGGTGGTTTTCACATCCCACGCACCAGATTAATAGCGGAGGGAATAAGTTCGTTAAAAGACTTTGAGCTGATATGGTTGCCAGCCTATGGTCCGTCGACACAGAAGAATACATGGTTTGAAACTCCGACCGGCAGGGCTATAGTGTTGGCTGAGTTTAGAAAAACAATGATGATGCGAAAAGGAACAGTATGATATCTGAGAAAGATTATATCGAAGCGCTGGATTGTGCGTTAAAAACAAAAAAACAGTATTTGACAAGCGCGCTCGAGATGGAAGGGCAGCGCTGGTTAACTACCATCGGCTTAGATGGCTGGAGCGAAAATGAGCGCAAGGAGCAATATGAGCAGGAAGTTGTGCCCTACTGGAATAGATTTGGCCTTGTTCCGAAGCGGTTTTGGTTTGAGTTGAACGGATCTAGAGATCATCATATGAATCCGAGGTTTCTTCCGGATGATCTGTACTACACTGAGATCTTGCCATACATGAATAATGCCCAGCAGAGATACGGGTTGGTGAATAAAGGATATTATGATTATTTGTTCAGTGATGTGAAACGCCCAAAGACAGTTGTATTGAAGATAGAGGGGATCTATTGTGACGAGAAAAGAAATATCATCAGGATTGAGGATGCAATAGGAAGATGCAGGGAACGTAACGAGACGTTATTTATAAAAAGAATCACCAATACGCGTTTCGGAGATGGGATTACGGTTTTTGTACCAATGGAGCATTCGGATGAGGATATCCGCATGATCTTTGAAAAAGCCGGTCCCAGCTTTATTGTCCAGGAAAAAGTCAGGCAGCATCCACTTCTAAACCGTCTTAATCCCCTTTCCGCCTGTACGATACGAGTCCTTTCTCTCATTATGAATAATGAGGTGTTTATAGAAAGCGCAATGATGCGGATCGGCGGTCAAGACAGTTTATTTATTACGGATTGTGATGACGGCATAAATACAGAGATTCTTAAGGACCACAGGCTGCATCCCAAGGCATTAATAAACATTGGAAAATGGATAGAAAATGGCGGCGGACTCTATGACGACAGCTTCATCGTGCCATCCACAGAAAAGTTGTACGATGAGGTACGAAGGCTCCACCCCAGAATGAGCCACTTCAAATGCCTCGGATGGGATTTTACAATCGACGAGGACGGAGATCCGGTTTTTTTTGAGTTCAATGTGGCTCCGGCAATCGATATCTCTCAGATGGTAATCTGCAAGCCACTATTCAATGAAAGAACCGATTGGATCCTGGAGGATTACTTTGAACGACGTACGTGGGAGCAGAATCATAGGCAGGATATCCTTATCCAATAATGCTGTTTTCTCACCAACCCTAAAGTGCTTTTTTATGAGTTTCGCAACTATAAGTTACAAGTCGGTCTTTCCGGATAATCAAACTTTTTTGGCTACCGACAGGTTACCGCCCCGCCCCAGCTCACACAAAAAAGTAGTTCTTTAATAATGCGGACAACACAAAAGCCAGGCTTCGAAAAGCCTGGCTTTTGCTGTAAAATATGTTTATGCCACTAAACAAATTATTACAGGGAGATTATACCGTTTCTTCCTTCTATCATCAAATTAAACTTCCGCTCGACATAGAAATTTCTATTCCATCAGACGATCCGGTGCGCCTTTTAAGTGCATTTGTGGAGGGAATGAATCTTTCTGATCTCTATGCTACCTATGACAGGATCAGAAAAAATCAGGCTTCACCGCGTCAGATGCTTAAGATTGCAACCTATGCAGCCATGAACAGAATCTATTCCAGCCGTGACATTGAATCATCCTGCAAAAGGGATATCAATTTCATGTATCTTCTCGATGGTGCACCTGCACCTGATCATTCCACTATAGCAAGGTTTATTTCTCTACATCTATCGCGGTGTTCAAAGCCTATAATGGCACAGGTTGGAACTATCCTGCTTGAGCTCGGCGAAATTTCAGGTGAAAACATATTTATTGATGGAACAAAGATTGAGTCTGTTGCCAACAAATATACTTTTATCTGGAAGAAGTCTGTGTCAAAAAACATGAATAAGCTTACCGAGAAAATCTGTCTGTTCTGCGCAGAATGCGAAGAATTCTATGGCATTAAAGTTGTATATGAAGACCAGATATCTCTTCACACCTTGAAGCGCTTAAGAAAGAAACTGTACAAGATCAAAGAAGATGAAAATATCGAGTTTGTACATGGTATCGGCAGGAGAAAGACTGTTCTTCAGCGCTCAATCGAAACACTTGAGGAATACATTGATAAGCTGAAAGAATACGTTAACAAGCTTTATAAATGCGGCAACCGAAACAGCTATTCCAAAACAGATACTGATGCTACTTTTATGAGAATGAAAGAAGATGCAATGCTTAACGGTCAATTAAAGCCCGGGTATAACCTTCAGCATGGTGTTGATGCAGAGTATGTAACCTGGCTTGAAATCTTTTCCAATCCAACAGATACTCTTACTCTTATACCTTTTCTGAAAGACATGGAAGAATACCTGCCGTTCAAGTATAAAAACATCGTTGCAGATGCCGGATATGAAAGCGAAGAGAATTATGTTTTCATAGAGTCCAACGGGCAGACAGGCTATATAAAACCGCAAAATTATGAATTATCAAAAACCAGAAAGTTCAGAAATGACATAAGCAGACGCGAAAATATGGACTATGATCCGGAGACCGATAGTTATACGTGCAGAAACGGAAAAAAACTCTTAGCTGTGAATAAAAGGAACGAAAAAACAGCGAGCGGATACAAGCGAGAGGTAACAACCTATGAGTGTGGAAGCTGCAATGGCTGCCCGTTCAAAAAAGAATGCATAAAAGGTAATAACTGCAAAACTCCTTTTGAGGACAGGAACAAGCGTCTTTCTGTGTCAAGAAAGATGGAAGAAAAACGGATTGAGTGTCTTGAAAGAATAACCAGCGAGTTTGGTACACAGCTCAGAATGAATAGAAGCATACAGGCTGAAGGTTCTTTCGCAAACGTGAAAGAAGACATGAACTTTAGACGTTACCTTTACAGAGGGAACGAAAACGTTCTTGCGCAGAGCACTCTTTTAGCAATGGCGTTTGATATCAACAAACTTCATCACAAGATCATGTCTGAACGAACCGGAACACACCTGTTCGAACTGAAAAAGGCATCATAAATTTAGAAAATTAAAATCAAAACCCCTTGAAGCAGGCCAACCATACAGTTGGCTTATTTAAAGTACGCTTCATATCTAACTGATTAAAAATGAACGTCAAAACAGGCTTGGATTGTGACATAAAAAGGGAGCTATCGCTTAGATGATAATCATCTAAAGCGACAGCCCCTTGCACAAATGGATCACTCATCATCCAGTTTCAGCTCCGTATCCCGGCAGTTCGAAAAGTCCCACTTGGTACCATTCATATCCTCGATCTGTTGATTGGTGAGCGCACCATACGCCTTCGAATACTCCTGGGTGATAAACTGGTCTAAATCATCATTGGCATTGGCAAGCGCCGCACCTTTTCTGACTTCTCCAAACTCCGGCACTTCACGGTGGTTTTGTCTCTTGATCCCGTAATTCACCTCGATATATTTCATGGCATACTCATTCAGTTTCAGAAAAGCTTCCGCTTTCTGCTTGAATCCGGGCGTTTTCTCGTAGATCTCTCTTGCCGTGTCGCTCTCCTCCACAAGTTTCGGTACGCCTGCCGCTTTGCGGAGCACCTCAAACAACCGGAAGGAATTATTCTTGATATTCCGCGGCAGCCACCCTGCCCGCAGTTCGTCCGGAGTGGGAAGCACAAATCCATCAAACACCTTCGGAAAATGCTCGGTGATCATCTGGTTCATGCTTTCCATACACTTCGCATTATTTCTTTTCGCGCCGCAGAAGTCTTTTGTCCATTTTTCATTGTGCTGCACTGCTGATGTCGCGCGGGTTTCCTCTTTCGGTATGGATTGGATCAGAGGCGAAAGAGCGCCCAGCAAGCCGAGGTTATCCCGTTTCGAACAGATATCCGTATGCTTGACCATGTAATTTGTGGTAGTTGTCATGCACTTATACTTCATAAACGCATCACTGTCCTTGATCGCCTGGAAGACCACAAACCTTTCATTGGAAAGCTTCATCCCCTGGTTCAGCCTGTCAAACTCCTCCTTTTCTTCCTTTGTCAATGGCCTGGACAGATCGATCTTCACCTGTTCTTTCGTCTTCTTTTTCTGCTCCTTCTTTTCCTCCTCGAAGAATTCGTCCCCGCTGTCGCTATTGTCCTCCTTCTCGATGATCTTGTTTTCGTTGATCTCCTTCTTGTCTTCTTTCTTCTTCTCGTCAGCCTTCTTCTCGTCCTTCTTCCCGGCAGCCTTGTTTTCTTTCTTTTTCTCCGCCGTGAAGTCAGCCCAGGTCTCTTTCTTATCCAGACCCTTCAGCTCGCAATAGGCTTCGCTGTACTGCTTCGAAAGAACCTTATCGATGAAAGACTTCATCCCTTTGGAGTGATCCGGATTGCCCATGGTGCATTTTTCTCCATTCGTGGAGAACTTGACCCCGTGTCTCGCGGAAATACCTACCACAATGAGATTGACCAGATCCTCATACGCCAAGGCTTGCTTCTCATCCATTTCGCTGCTGCCGTTTTGAAGCAGTTCGATCAGCTCTCTGGTATGGTTTTGGAACATATCATCCACCCATCCGTTTTTGATCTGTTCCATCGTGGGAAGCGCGATCTCTTTCTGCGGTTTCTTATCCTTCCCCTGTTTTTCCTTGTCCTTCTTCACCTCATCGAGGATCTTTTCGATCTCGAAGAACTTCTGAATCTGCGCTTCGGATGCTTTCGGCGCCTCCTGTTTCGCATTCGCCCATTTCAGGTCATTCTCCCGCTGCGCTTTCTTTTGGCTCTGTTCCCGTTCGTAGGCTTCTTTTTCGCGTTTGTATTCCTCCTTCTCATATGCCTGCATCTGCAGATATTCGGGAGTCTTCCTCAATTCCTCCTGACGTTTTTTGTGGAGTTTCTTTCCCACTGCCTGCAATTTCGCCTTGGTCTCAATATAGCCGGACTCTTTAAGCATGGTAAGATACGCGATCTCCTGCTCCGTATACTGATGGTATGCCTGCCGATAAGCTCCTTCGATCAAATTGTTGCTTTGCGTTTCCAGCGTCCTCTGCTGTTTTGCTTTCAAAGGCGCCTTCATCCGACAGCCGTCTCTTCCCTCCAGCGGCGAAAAGCCATAGTTCAGAAGCATGTAGTTCTTCACATAAGCAGCCATCTGTCTGGCCGCCTCCAGCCTCGTCTTCAGATACGGGGTAAGGCTCTTGAATGCTTGCGGCATTTCCTCCATCAAATGATCCATGGCCAGCATACGTCTGATGGAACCGGTAAACGTCACATAATTCTGATCCATCTGCCGCTCGATCCACCCGGACCGCAGTTCCACGGGATTCGGGATCTCCACCTCTCTGATCACCTGAGGCAGCATCTCATCCACCAGCTTCTTCCGGTCTTCTTCCTTTCCGATAGCCCAGCTCTTGATCCATTTCTCATTCCATTTCACGTTTTCCCGATACTCGGCCGGAACTGTCCCGTCGTTCTTGCGGCGGACATCCAGAAGCAGTGCGGACGGCGCCAGGGAAAGGGCGGCATTCTTCTTCTTTGTAAATCCTGTTTCCCTTATGTTGGCGACGGCCTTCACCTGATCGGTCAGCAACGTGTTCAGTTTCGGATCTTCCCATACCTCCTGACTGATTTTGAAATTGCGATAGTACCTGTATCCGTCAAGCGTCAGATTCGGATTTGTTTTCAGCAGTTGCCGATACTCTGCCGCATGTTCGTTGTTCATGTGGAGTTCAGGATTGACTGCGGCTGCTTTTTTCTTCGTTTCCTTCTCAGACTCCTGCTTTGTCGCCTTCTTGACCGTCGTCTCCTTCTTTGCAGTCGTCTCCTTCTTTGCAGTCGTTTCCTTCTTTGCGGTCTTTTCCTTCTTGCCGGTCTTCTCCTTTACAGATGTGTCGATGATCTCGTTCTCGTCCTTCTGTTTGAACAAAAAGCTTTGCTCACTGGCTTTTCCATACTGTTTCTTTTGCACACCCGGCGTAAATGTTTTCGGCAGATAGATTCCTTCTGCATAATAGAGGCTGATATCCCCGTCCTTTTCTTCGGGCTCCTTCCATGCTTCAACGCCGTTTACAAGCGCGATATTTTCTGACGCGCTCTGTTTTTCACAAGCAAAACTGTTGTCATGCTCATTGTAGTTGAGGTTCTTATAGTCCTCGGCCAGCGTCTTCGGATCTTCGATCTGTTCAAACCACACGAGCTCCAGATTATAGAGATAGTTTTCCGGGTTGAAAAGGCTCGATACCTTGTAGGTCGTGTTGTCGATGATGCCGTCATTGTTGGAGTCGCAGACCTCCAGCTGGTCACCGTTGATCCCGGTTATGGTGACATAATGCATGCCAAGAAGAAGCGAGACCGCGCTGTCTTTTTGGATCGCTTTATTGACCGTATCCTTAAATTTCTGCTCCAGATTATGGAGCAAGTTGGAATCCTCCGAGTCCTGTGCTTGTGCAGATATGCAATGAAACTCCATCTTTCGCACAGCCGTATTTTTCAGGTCATTGTGCTTTGCGAACTCTTGAAGATAAAAATCCGACATCATATAGGGATTCCCCATGACCGGATCTGAAACACGGTCCGCTCCCCGATTCTTGATGGTGAATTCGTCAATGTCCCCCTTTAGCTTTTCATAATATGCCTGATCTTCTGCGTCGTTGGAATCCAGCCCCAAATCTTCCATCTTCCGGTAGTGCGGTTCGAAATGGCGATAGTCTTCCTGTGACACATGCTGCGCGCCGTTTGTATTCCGCAGATAATGATTGAGGATCCCGGAGCCCGCGCAGGACCAACAGTCCAGAGAATTCCTCACCTGCCGTTCATATGTCTGATCAAGATTTGTATTCAGGAACGCCTGATGGGACGCAACCGGGCGTTTCTGATGTTCTGTCACCTTTTCTGCGTCTTTCTCTTTTTCCTCGATATCATGGACCACCTTGTCATAATAGTCGTAGACATCTTTCGCATCCTTCGGCAGTTCCTTCTCGTCCAGGCCATTTTCCGTGATCCGGTTGCGCAGGTAGGTTGCTTTATACAGGTTCAAACCCTCTGTCGGCTTCTTTACCAAATAGGTTTTTTTGATGGTGGGCGTCTGTGTTTTCAGGTATTGCTTCACACAGAGATCATAATACGTATAAAGCGATTTGACCTCATTGTTTTTCTCCAGATCAGCGGTGATCACGTTTGTCTGCAGATATTTCCGCTTTGCAATTGCATCGTCAATGTTTTTCGGCTCTTTTTTTTCAAAGACCAGATCCCGCTTGGAGTTTGCATTGTAATAATGAACCTTCTCCTGTGCGGCAAGATCCGCTGCCATAATGTCATCCGTTTTGAGGGCATCTTTGTCAATAATGATCCTGTTATTGTTTTCTTCCTCTTGCTCGTCTATCTTCTCATTGATGATGTTCCGATTCTTTTCAGTCTTGATCTCGCCTGGCTCTTCCGGTTCTTCCGGCTTGGAGCTGGTGTCGATGATATCCCGGTCAAGCTTCTCTTCGGTATTGCTCTTCTTATCCAGCTCCTCTCCATCGTCGGACCCATCCAGCCTCTCTGTCGGGATCTCATTCATGCGTTCCTCTTCTTCCAGTATCAGTGTGCTCGTCGCATCTTTGGATGCCGGAGCCTTAACGTACGCATTGTAGTACTGCCTCAGAGTCGCCCAATATGCTTTATATCCATCCTGATGCGTTTTCAGCGCTCTTGTTGGCCTCTCCGCTTCGAATATGCCGCCAGTCTTTTGCTTTAGGTTGTACTGGGATATAAGTTCCACCCTGAATTGGGTATGAAGCTCCATCATGAACTTCACTTTGGCAACGAATTTCGGGTTCTCCCGTGCATAGTCCTGATAGAGCGGATCTGTCTTGAGCTTCTGCGTATAAAAAGGCGCAGCATAGAACACGAACTCCATGAATCGGCCGGGATCTGCCATAAAGAAAGACGTGATCCCTTTGGATTTCATGTCATTGATAGCCGGGACCTGATATTTTTCAAAGCGCTCGATCGCCTGCAGTTTCATGATCCGTACTTTCTTAAGATCCTTTTTTTCGACAGCCTTCCTATATTCCTCATTCCATTTCTGTTTCTTGCGTTCAGTTACGCTGATGGGCGCTTTCTGATCATCAACAAGCGGCACCATGAAAGGAGCGTCATAATCACCCATACTCTTGATGCAGGTGTTCAGGCAGACAGCGGCCCGGGCTGCCTGATCCGAAACCTCAATCCCTTTTTTGGTTCTTGCCTTGACTTTAAAATCGATCCGTTGATCATTCAGGTCGATCATGTAATGCCACTGCTGCGTCTTCGAATCCATCTTAGCGGAAATATCATGTTTGATATCTTTCAGTTTTTTGTCGATGGATTTCAACTTCTTTTCAAAGTCCCGCAGCGTCGCCGCCTGGTCCGACGCATCTTGCGCCTGATGGTACAGGTTGACCACCTGGTCGCGCAGGATCGTATAGCAGGAGAGCTTCGCGCGGAGCTTTAAGTACTCTTCGTGCCCGTATCCGCGTGCTTTTGCCTCTGCAGCAGCAAGCATTCCCTCCAGCCGGAGTTTCATGATCTCTTCACGTTGTTTGTAGACATCATAATACGTCTTGGGAAGATTGGTTTTATTCTCCCTGTTTTTTGCCTGCTGCGATGACTTTACCCAGGCTTCCCGGAATTTGAGCGCAGCTTTCTCAGCAGCTTTTTTCCGATCCTTGGCGTCCTTGTTGTCATACGTAGCAGAATACTTTTCCAACGCCTCTTTGTCTTCGCTCATCTTCACATAACGCTTTGCCTTGGCGAGCAAGTAGTTATGATCCTCAAAATAGTATTGGGTCCGCTGCTGATAGGTCGTGTTCTTCATACGGTCTTCGAACATCTCGCCCATATCTTCGACGGTATAGTCCATCGCATAAGGATGTCTCTTATACTCTAATTCCTTATTAACCTGCTCATAATATTGCTGGTAAGGATTCTCCTTGTTTACTTCCTGCTGTTTCCTAAGATACTCTTCAAACTGTGCCATATGAACCTCCATTCTCACACGGTAGTTTTTCTTCTCTGGTATTTATACGAAGCATGAGGAAATGTGGCAGTGATTTTGAAGAAATCACCATTCTCCTTCATAGATGTGCTCGGGTTTCGCATTCGGGAACAGGTGCGCTGCCAGCTGCCGCGATTCCGGTGTCACTGCATCAAAGAGCAGCGTCTTGTTCGGGTAGTGCACTTCCATCTCTTGTACAGCAGCATACACGAGTTCCGCCAGCCCCCGTGGGTATTTGCTGTACAAAAATGCCAGTTTCAGATTCCGGTCCGGCAGTTCCTTCACGAAGATCAGATTCATCAGGGTATTCTGCACATAGATCACACGACAGAGCGACGGAATGTATCCCTTGCTCCAGTCCTGCATCCCGGCCGTGTTGAATACGCCTTCCCTGTCCAATCCCTGCAGGATCTTTCTCTGTTCCTGTTCGCTGAGGTCGAAAAACAAAGTCTGCTCGAGAGTCAGACTCCTTTCCCTGCGTAACACCTTCGAGCTTTGGATATCCTGCGGTTTCAGATGATATCGGTCATGGGAAAAACAAAGATCCGCGCATTGCTGCGTGAGCAGAAAGTCATACATCTCCGGCTCCTCTTCGGAGAACGGTACCTGGCAGGTAACGGGATAGCGTTCCATCGTACCACCGATGATAGAAAAGACCTTGCGGAGCAGATCGGTGCCGATCCCCTGCCGCCGGACAGCCGGATCCACAAAGATCCAGTCCACATAATAGTGAAAGTCCTCACATCGATAAGCGATGGCTCCAAGAACGCGGCCGTCGTCATCATAGATGCCGATCGCACAGGTATTTCCTTCTGTGACGAGGCATCGCGGCAGAACGTTCGAAAAGTCCTTGTGATGGTTGTTGTCAATCAAGAGATAATTCCGCATGATCCACCCCCTATACATCCCCTGTGATACCGCGAAGCAGGAACTTACCAACCGGTCGCCTTTGCAATGTCCTCTTTCATATCCAGCACTGCTGCACGCGCCGCATCCGCAAACCCTTCTGCGCCGTAGGATGCGTACTTTTCGTTTTTGTATGCGGCAATGATCCCGCGGGAGGAATTGACGATCGCGCCAAGCCCGTCTTTGTCAAAATAATACTTCAGGTCTTCCGCTGTGCCGCCCTGTGCACCATAGCCCGGCACCAGGATGAATGTGTGCGGCATGACCTCCCGCATCACCTTGCCGACTTCCGGATAGGTCGCGCCAACGACTGCGCCGACATCACTGTAATTGCCGTGCCGCAGCCTCTCGCCCCATTCCTCGACCTTTTCGCCGACGATCTGATACAACGGTTTCCCGTCGAACAAAAGATCCTGAAACTCGCCGCTGCTCGGATTGGAAGTCTTCACGAGAACAAAGATGCCCTTATCTTCTTTTTTGCAGACATCGATGAACGGCTGCACACCGTCCGAACCGAGATAGGGATTCACCGTGGCAAGGTCCTCGTCAAACGGTGCGTAGGTTTCGTAACCCACACGGATCTTCCCGAGATGCGCCGTCGCATAAGCCGCGGACGTCGAGCCGATGTCGCCGCGCTTTACGTCTCCGATCACGATCAGTCCTTTTTCTTTGCAATAGCGGATCGTCTCACGATAAGCCGCAAGCCCCGAGAGCCCGAACTGCTCGTACATCGCGATCTGCGGTTTTACGGCGGGCACGAGGTCTGCGACCGCATCCACGATCCTGTTATTAAAATGGATCAACGCATGGCAGATCGCTTCCGGTGTATCTCCGTATTCGGAGAAGTTGTCCTTCATCAATTTCTCCGGCAGAAACGAAAGCTGCGGGTCGAGTCCGACCACGATCGGTGCATTCTTTTCTTTGATCTTTTCTATGAGTCGTTCGATCATTGTTTGGTCTCCTTGTCTTGATCTGTCCCTGTCATTCCGGGTCTCTTGCATACGCCACGTTGCCGCCGCAGATCGTATACACCACTTCTCCGGTCACTTCGCGGCCGTGGAACGGCGTGCTGCGCCCTTTGGAAACAAAGGCGTTCTTATCGATCGTCCAGGTTTTCTTCGGGTCAAAGATCGTGATATCCGCAACCGCGCCCACCTGCAGCGTGCCGCGATCCGAATGCAGCACCTGTGCGGGACGGTAGCTCATCTTTTCCGCCATCTGGAGCGGCGTCAGGATGTCTTTTAACACGAGCTCTGAATAAACCAGCGCTGCCGCGGTCTCGCTCCCCACGATCCCGAACGGCGCCCTGCGCATGCTCGTGTTTTTCTCCGCAAAAGTGTGGGGTGCATGATCCGTTGCGATCACGTCAAAGGTACCGTCCTTGATGCCCTCGATCAGAGCCGCCCGGTCTCTTTCCGTCCGCAGCGGCGGATTCATTTTATAGCTCGGATCCAGCGGATCCATATCCTTGGATGTCAGAGTGAAATGATGGGGCGTCACCTCCGCTGTCACACGGATTCCGTGTTGTTTCCCCATCCGCATCAGCAGCACGGAGGTCTCTGTGGAGCAATGGCAAAGATGCAGCTGACAGCCCGTATCTCTCGCCAGCATGATGTCTCTTGCGACGATCACATCTTCCACACAGTTCATGATGCCCGGCAGCCCGAAAAAGTTCATGCGTTCGTCCGCGTTGACGATGCCGCCCCGGACGATGTTGATGTCTTCACAATGCGCCAGCACGGGGATGTCCAGATCCCGCGCGATCTCCATGGCCTTCTGATAAATGCCGGAATTCATGACGGACTTGCCGTCCTCACTGATCGCCGGCGCGCCTGCCTTGACCATGCCCTCGATATCGGCAAGCTCTTCTCCGTGCATGCCTTTTGTGATGGCACCTACCTGCAGCACGTTGATGATCGCACTCTCCGCCTTGTGGTGCACATAATTCACGACATCCGGATTGTCCACCACGGGAACGGTGTTCGGCATGGCAAGGATCGTCGTGAACCCTCCTTTTGCCGCTGCGCGCGCGCCGGAAAGGATATCCTCTTTTTCCGTCTGACCGGGATCGCGCATGTGCTCATGCAGATCGATCAGGCCCGGCATCACAAAATATCCTTTGGCCTCGATAATCCGGTCCGCTTTCTGCGTGATCTTTTTCGCGTTTTTTTCGATCCTGCCGTCGTCGTCGATGAGGAGATCTCTGACCTCATCCGTCCCATCGACCGGATCCAGCACTCTTCCCTGTTTGATCAGGATGGACATCTCGTTTCCCCCTTATCTCGTCTGTAAAAAGGTATATTCCTTCTGCATATCCGCATCCAACGTATACGTCGCCGCATATTCTTCCATCGCGATCTTGGCCTGTGCAAACTGCCCGTTGTACTCGTAAGCCAAGATCCGGTTGCGCAGGATCTCCTGCGGGTTCACGCCGGTCTGCTCGGCATTCGCAAGCGCCTGCTCAAAATAGTTCAGCGCATCCGCATAGTCCCCACACTGCATCTCCATGCAACCCAGCGCGTTATAGGCTTCCGCATTCTCGCCCTTCTTCTCCAGATAACTCTCGTAAAGGACCTTGGCGCCGTCGCTGTCACCGTTCTTCATGAGAAGCTGTCCGCGGTACAAAAGCGCATCGGTATCCCCTGCCGAGACGGCTTCCTGCAGTTCTTTATCCGCCTCGAGATAGTTGCCGAGCAGCGTGTACGCCCGTCCGCGCAGCGCATGATCCGATGCCGCATCGCCCTCGAGCGCCGTCGCCTGTGTCAGAAACTCCTGCCCTTCCTCCGCATGGCCGGTGTTCGTCAGGTTCTCGCAGATCGCGATGTACAGCTCCAGATCCCTGTCATCCAGTCGCACCGCCTCATGGTAATCTGCGATCGCATCCGTTGCATTTCCCTGATCCAGATAGAGATTGCCCCGCAGGTAATGTGCCTCGGAAAGAGAATCGTCATACGCCAGCAGCGCATTGTAGACGTTCATCGCGCCCTCCGTATCGCCCGCGCGGTACAGCGCATCCGCTTTGTAGTAACACAGGTCGATCTCATCCGCGCCGATGATGCCGATGGACTGCTCCAAGGCGCGGCTGAACGCATCCGCCGCTCCGGTATAATCTCCCGCATCCCTGGCATTGATCCCGACTGTCTTATAGGCAAGCTGGTTTTCCTTTGCGGTATCCGTACAACCGGTGAGCATGGCCATCATCGCAGCGGCCGCACAGCACCCGATGATCCTTTTCATAAAAAGCTTTCTGTTTCGCATTACAACTTCCAAATCTCCTCATTGTACTGCGCGATCGTGCGGTCGGAGGAGAAGAAGCCGGCCTGGCTGATGTTGTGGAGCATCTTCTTTGCCCAGGCTTTGCGGTCTTCAAACTCTTTGATCGCAAGATCTCTCGTCTTCACATAGTCCTCGAAATCCGGGAACGTCATGAACCAGTCTTTGTTCAGAAGCTCCTTCTGCAGGCGCTCTAAGTTCTCCCTGTTGCCGACGGAGAGCATCTTGTCGCTGAGGATAAAGTCCACGGCGCGCTTGATGTCCGGATCTTTGTCATAGTAATCCTTTGACTTGTAATCGCCTCTCTCGTAACGCGCGATGACGGTCTCCGAAGACTCGCCGAACGTGTAGATGTTTTCTTTTCCGACCATGTCCGCGATCTCGACATTCGCACCGTCCATCGTGCCGAGCGTGACTGCGCCGTTCAGCATGAACTTCATGTTGGAGGTACCGCTCGCCTCTTTGGAAGCCAGCGAGATCTGTTCGCTGATGTCGCAGGCCGGGATCAGTTTCTCCGCAAGCGTCACGTTGTAGTTCTCCACCATGACGACCTTCAGATACGGGGAAACCTCCGGATCCTTGTTCACGATCTCCTGCAGACACAGGATCAAATGGATGATGTCTTTTGCGATCACATAAGCCGGCGCCGCTTTCGCACCGAAGATCACCGTGATCGGACGGCCGGGTTTCTTCCCTTCCTTGATCTCGAAATATTTATGGATCACATAAAGCGCGTTCATCTGCTGACGCTTGTACTCATGCAGACGCTTCACCTGGATATCAAAAACGGAATGCGTATCCAGATCGATGTCCTGCGTGCGTTTCACATACGCCGCCAGTTCTTTTTTCTTCGCATGCTTCACGGAGAGCAGGCGATCCAACACAGCGTCATCATTTTCAAACTGTGCGAGCTTCTTCAGCTCATCCGCATCCTTTTTCCATCCCTCTCCGATCAACTCCGTGATCAGTGCGGCAAGCTGCGGGTTGCAGGCCGCAAGCCATCTGCGGAAGGTGATGCCGTTGGTCTTGTTGTTAAATTTCTCCGGATAGAGCTTGTAGAAATTGTGGAGCTCCGTGTCTTTTAAGATCTCGGTGTGGAGATATGCCACGCCGTTGACGCTGTACCCGTAATGGATGTCGATGTGCGCCATGTGCACGAGTCCGTCCTTGATGATGTAGGTCGTTTCGTCGCTGATCTCTTTCCGCACGAGGTTGTCCAGCTCGCGGATGATCGGCATGAGCTGCGGCACCGCGCGGTTCAAAAAGCCGATCGGCCACTTCTCGAGTGCTTCCGCGAGGATCGTATGGTTCGTATATGCGCAGACTTTCCGGACGATCGCGATCGCCTCGGTCATCAGGATCCCTTCCTCCTGGAGGAGGCGGATCAGCTCCGGGATCACCATCGTCGGATGCGTGTCGTTGATCTGGATCGCCACATAGTCCGCAAGGTCATGGAGATTGCTGCCGCGTTCCTTCGCTTCGTCGAGGATCAGCTGCGCCGCATTGCTGACCATGAAGTACTGCTGATAGACGCGTAAAATCCGCCCTGCGTCGTCCGAATCATCCGGATACAAAAACAGCGTCAGATTTTCTTTCACGTCGTTCTTGTCAAAGTGGATGGAGTCCGACGGCACGATGCTTTCCTTCACGGTCTCCAGATCAAACAGATGGAGCTTCGTCGTACGGTTGTCGTAGCCCGTCACATCAATATCGTACATCCGCGATGTCACATCAAATCCGCCGAAGCTGACGGTATAGGTCTTCTCCGTCTCGCTCAGCCAGCTCTTGTTCTCGATCCACGGATTCGGTACTTCGTTCTGCAGGCAGTTTTTGAACACCTGCTTAAACAGCCCGAAATGATAAAGCAGTCCGACGCCGTCCGCGTTGAGTCCGAGCGTTGCCATGGAATCCAGGAAGCATGCGGCCAGTCTCCCCAGTCCGCCGTTTCCGAGAGACGGCTCCGGCTCGACCTCCTCGATGGCGGAAAGCTCTTTTCCCGCGTCGGCCAGTTCCTTCTTCACATCCTCATAGATCCCGAGGTTGATCAGGTTATTGGAAAGCAGCTTTCCGATCAGAAACTCTGCCGATATGTAGTAAAGTTTCTTCTTTCCGTCCGTCGTGACTTTCTTTTCCGACAGCTCCTTTGTCATTGCAAGCAAAGTGAAATACAGTTCCTCATTGGTGCACTGGTTCACCGGTCTGCCATAGAGCTTTCTCGCGTATTCATCTACTTTCATGTCTACATCCCTCCTGTTAATTTTTCAATTGCAGCGATCTTCACACAGATCGCAAAAATCTTCGCAGCTTCCGTCAGTTCGTCAAGCGGCGGGAACGACGGCGCGATCCGGATCACGGAGTCCTCCGGATCCTTTCCGTAAGGGAACGGCGCCCCTGCCCCCGTCATCGTCACGCCGCATTCTTTTGCCAGGGAGACGATCCTCTTCGCCGTGCCGTGGGGCGCGTGGTAAGCGATAAAATAACCGCCGAGCGGCTTTTTGAAAGTCCCGATCCCACGGGTGACAAGCTCGTCATGGAGCTCCTTCTCCACCATCTCGAATTTCGGACGCAGGATGTCCGCATGCTTTCTCATCTGCGCTGCGACGCCTTCGGCATTTTTCAGAAACCGCACATGCCTAAGCTGATTGACCTTATCCGGTCCGATCGTCTGGATCTTCAACATCTCCAGAATGCTGTCACGGTTTCTCTTGGAGACCGCCATACCGGAAACACCGCTACCGGGGAATGTGATCTTGCTCGTGGATGCGAACTTGTAAACCATGTCCGGATTCCCGGCCTTCTCGCACTCCCTGACCAGATCCGGGATCTGGGGCTGGATGTGATCATAAAGATAATGGACGGAATATGCGTTGTCCCAAAAGATCCTGAAATCCTCTGCCGCCGGCTTCAGATTCGCAAAGCGTATCACCGTCTCATCGGAATAAACGATTCCCTCCGGATTCGTGAATTTCGGCACACACCAGATGCCCTTGACCGCCGGATCGCTGCTCACGTATTTTTCCACGAGGTCCATATCCGGGCCGGAATCCGTCATCGGGATGTTGATCATCTCGATCCCGAAAAACTCGGTGATGGCAAAATGCCGGTCATATCCGGGGACGGGGCATAAGAACTTCACTTCGGGAAGCTTGCACCATGGCGTGCTCCCGCAGACGCCGTGGCTCCAGGCACGAGCCACCATATCGTACATAACGTTCAAAGAGGAATTGCCGAAACAGATCACATGATCCGGCGTGGTGTCCATAATCTCCGCGATCAGACGCCGTGCTTCCTCGATCCCTTCCAGTTCGCCATAGTTGCGGCAATCCGTACCGTCCTCTGCTGCCATGCCGTTATAGGAATTCATGACGTCCATCATGGGCAGCGATAAATTCAGCTGTTCCAGCGAAGGTTTCCCGCGCGCCATATTCAGCTTCAGGCCGCGTTTCTGATAGTCCGCATACGCCTGCAGCAGCTCCTGCTTTTCCTGCAGAAGTTCTTCTTTGCTCATTTCCTCCAGTCGTTTCATCTTGCTCTCTTACTCCTTTCCTGCCTCTTTGATCCAGTCCATGTAGGATTGGATCTGCTTTTCATAACCGTTTTCTCCGGGGGTAAAAAAGGTCACGCCCTCCATCCCGTCCGGCAGATACTGCTGCTTCACATAATGCCCGGGAAAATCATGGGCGTACAGATACCCCTGCTCCCGCTCCATCCCGTGCGAATCCGCATGTATATTCTGCAGATGCCGCGGTACCGGGCCTGTCGGGTTGTTCTTTACATAGTCCAGAGCCGCATCGATCCCGAGATAGGACGCGTTGCTCTTTGGCGCCGTCGCCACATAGACCGCTGCCTCCGCGAGCGGGATGCGCGCCTCCGGCAGGCCGACCCGTTCCACGATCTCGGTCGCTGCCGCAGCCACGACGATGGCATTCGGATCCGCCATGCCCACATCCTCCGAGGCACAGATCATGATCCGTCTTGCGATAAACTTGATATCCTCCCCGGCATAGATCATTTTCGCCAGATAATAAAGCGCTGCCTGGGGATCCGATCCGCGCATGCTCTTGATGAACGCGGAGATCGTATCGTAATGGTTGTCACCGGTCTTGTCATATTTGACGACGCGCTTCTGGATGCACTCTGCCGCCACTTCTTTTGTGATGTGGATCAGGCCGTCTTCGCTCCGCTCCGTCGTCAGCACGCCGAGCTCGATCGCGTTCAGCGCATTCCTCGCATCGCCATTCGCCGCATCCGCAAGGAACGCCTTCGCATCCTCTTCCAACACGGCGTGGTAGCTGCCCATGCCTTTCTTCTCATCAGTCACAGCCCGCTCGAGAAGCGTTGCGATATCATCTGCAGACAGCGGAAACAGTTCAAAGATCAAAGACCGCGACAGAAGAGCGCCGTTCACCTCGAAGTACGGACTCTCCGTCGTCGCGCCGATCAGGATCACGGTGCCGTCCTCCACGAAAGGAAGGAGATAATCCTGCTGGCCTTTGTTGAACCGGTGGATCTCGTCGATAAACAGGATCGTACGTTTCCCGTACATCCCGGCATTGTCCTTCGCCTTTGCCACCACTGCCTCCATGTCCTTTTTCCCGGCAGAGGTCGCATTGATCTGCATGAATTCCGCACTCGTCGTGTGCGCGATCACCTGCGCGAGCGTCGTCTTGCCCGTGCCCGGAGGCCCGTAAAAGATCAGGCTCGTCAGCTTGTCCGCACGGATCGCACGGGGAAGGAGCTTGTCCTCTCCGAGGATGTGCTGCTGCCCGACCACCTCTGACAACGTCTCCGGCCGGAGCCGCGCCGCAAGCGGTGACTCTTTTGTTTGGTTTTGCTCACGCATGTATTCGAATAGATCCATTTATGTCACTTTTTTTAAGAAGTTTCCGTCGATCCGGACACCGTCCGTCTCAATGATAAACGCCTGCGGGTCATAACTTTTCACAATGGCTTTCAGGCGACCCACCTCAAACTTGCTCACATAGATGATGAGGATCTTGAGCTCGTCGCCGGTGAAGGTGCCCTTCCCGTCGAGCTGTGTCATCCCGCGGTAGAGCCGGCTCATGACCTCCACTTCCATGTCCTTCGTGTCGGCGAGCTTCGTGAGCACCATGACCTGGGTGTTGATGTTCTGCAGATGGATCTTGTCCGTCGCAATGGAGCTGAACACCACATACACCAGGGAATAGATCACCGTCGGAATATCAAACAGGAAAATCATGATCCCGTACAGGACGATGTTGAAAGCCAGACTGACATGCCCGACACTGCTCTTCCCTTTGAGCGCGATCAGCACCATCCCGATCAGTGTCGTCCCGCCGTCACACGACCCCATCCAAAGGACGATGCCGGTCCCCACGCCGCAGATCAGGCCTGCGATGATAGAGCCCGTCAGGACATCCGGAAGGAGCGGCTCGGCCGGGATCGGGATCAGTGCCAGAAGCAGCGACATCACCGTAACCGTAAAGATCGTTTTAATGAGGAAGCGGCGCCGCATTTTTTTGAATGCCAGCACGATCGCCGGGATGTTCATCAGATAGTAGAGGACACCGGAAAGATCGAAGTAGCTGAAGCGGATTCCTGAGCGTGCGAGCAGGTCCTCGATCAGCTGCGCGAAGCCAAGAAGCCCGCCGGAATACAGATGGTTCGGACGCAGGAAAAAATTCACGCCAAAAGAATAGATCGCCACTCCGAGCAGGATCATGGGGAGCTTTAAGCCCTCTTTCCTGGCAGCATTTCTGCCCTGATCATCGGCCGCGATCTTTTCCTCTTCGGAGACCACCAGCTCTTCTATGGAACGTTCGTCGTTTGGCTCCATCTTTCACTCCCTCGAAAAAGCCTTGTTCAAGTCTCCATTTTATCAAATTTTCCACAGAATCGCAAACAGCTACATCCCGTTTAAGACGTCCTCTAATGCAGCGAGTTTTTTTGCCCTCGGATCGTTTGGATCCGCCACCTGATCCGTCTCAAGATCCTGTGCGGCGTCGGAAACCAGATCTGCCACAAAGCTGCGATAAACCGCCGGATCCGCGTCCGGATCGTCCATCCCGATCGCGAGGATCTCCGGCACAAAGCCGAGGCTTGCCGTCGTATAATAATTGCCGCCATACGCACTTAAGGTCTCATCACCCGGCAGAAGGCGGGAATGGATCTTGTTGGTCAGCAGCACCACGACCAGGTCGTTCTCGGGATCGATCGTGGTCAGCGTCCCGGTAAAGCCCTGATGTCCGAAGGTCTTCGATGCAGTCGTGGAGCCGAAATACCGGTCTCTCGCATGGTCTCCGTCCCGCCACCAGCCGAGGCCGTACCCGGAAATGTCCGCATCATGCGGTGCGGTGAAAAGATCCAACGTGTTTACGGAAAAGAACTTCGTATTTCCGTAGCCTCCCGTCAGCATCACGGAAGCCAGCCTCGCCAGATCCGAAGCGTTGGAAAATAACCCCGCATGGCCGGATACACCATCCATCCCGTAGTATGCATTCGGGTCATGCACCTCACCCTGCACGGTTTCTGTCCGCAGCCCGGTATAATGCAGATTCCCGTCGCGGCTGTTTCCCATCAGTTCGGTCGCGACCGTATCCTCCGGCGCAAAGCCGTTTTCCAGCGGATTGTAGGTGATATGGGAAAGGCCCATGGGTTCCCAGAAGGTTTTTTTGCAGAAAGTATCCAAGCCTTCGCCCGTGATCTTTTCCACCGCAAAGCAGAGGATCATGTAATCCACATCGCTGTATAGCGTCTTCGTCCCCGGCTCATACATCAGCGGTGTCCGGAAGATCTGATGCAGCGTCTCCTCTCTGGTCGCTGCATCCGCACCGGAACCAGCATAGAGCACGTTGCCGCCATCATAGTCAAAATCAAACGTCCCCGGATCATACCGGTCATTAAAATACTGCGGACCGTCCGGGAAACCGCCCTGATGCGACAGCAGGTCACGTACCGTAAGCCCTGCTTTCCAAGCTTTGTTCGTCTCCAGATCCACGGCGTCATAGCCGTCATAGGCGATCTCGATGGTGTCCTCGGCAAACTCTTCTCCCAGGATATCCGTGATCTTCGCGTCAAGATCCAGTTCCCCACGGCTGACGAGGTACTGCACCGCATAATTCACGCTGTACATCTTGGTATTGGAGGCAAGGTCATAGAGCGTCTCGTTCGTGACGGGCGCGCTTTCTGTGGGGTTCCCCGCTTTGTCATATGTCACGGTCTGCCCCCAGCTCTTTTCATACACGAGTTTTCCGTTTCGGACGATCGCAAGCTGGGCACTGGGAAAACCGTGGTCGATATCCGAAGAGATGATCCGGTCAATGAGATCCAGCGACTCCTGCGCGATCCCTGCCTCGGCAGGCGTTCCGTCGATCACGACAGGATACGGGATCTTGACTGCGACTGCTGCCGTCTCCGGCGTGATCCCACTCACCTGGATGGTGTTTTCCCCGTTCTCTGCGATCGCGGAAAAGTCGATCCGGTAAGTGCCGCCGGCAGCCAGTTCCTCCGTCGGTACCCGTTTGTCATTGATATAAAGCGAAAAGGACTCCACGCCTTCTTCCGGTGTGAGATAAAGTTCGCCCTGTCCCGCATAGCCAAAAAAGCCGACCCTGTGATTGATCGCGTCGGTGGCGCTCGGTTTTTCCTGCCAGTTCGGAAAGGCGACATCCAACTGGAACTCTCCTGCAGGAACCTCCGCCGTAGAGATCAGAAAATCCGAATACACAGTCTGCGGCGTTTCCGTCACAGGCTGTGTCTCCGTTTCCTTCGCTTCTTTTTGGGTCTCGCCGGATGCCGGCATCTGACACGCTGTCATCGGCAGGATCACGAGCGCCGTCAACAGGATGGATACGATCTTTTTTTTCATGCGTTTTGCCCCGTCATAAGAGTAGTATTTTCCTCAACTGATAAAGGATTCAAACAGCAGCACCACAAGAAGGATCGGTGCGATAAATTTGATCATGATGACAAAGAGATGTTTCCGCCGGAATTTCTCCCCGTTCTTCGTGACCTCGTCGATCAGCGTCTGCGGCTTGATGATCCATCCCACGAGGATGCAGGTTGCGATCGCCACGATCGGCATCAGGAGGTTGTTGCTGATGTAATCCAAAATATCCAGGATCTGCGCGCTTGCGCCGTTCGGCAGTGTGATATCAAAATACAGGACATTATAGCCGAGGCAGACGATGATCCCGATCACGAGTGCACAAAGTCCCTCCAGCAGGACCGCCTTCCCGCGGCTGATATGGAACTGATCCATGATGCTGGAGACCACGGCTTCCAGGATGGATACGGCACTTGTGATGGCCGCAAAAAGCACCAGCGCAAAGAAGAGGCAGCCGATGACGGTTCCGACCTTTCCCATGTGCAGAAATACATTCGGCAGTGCCACAAACATCAGACCCGGTCCGGCCTGCATGCCATCCCTGCCCATGAAGACGAACACTGTGGGGATGATCATGACACCCGCCAGAAAGGCGATGCCCGTGTCAAAGATCTCGATGTGCCCGATGGATCTCGAAAGGTTCGTATCATCCCGCATATAGGAACCATATGCGATCATGATCCCCATCGCCACACTCAGACTGTAGAAGAGCTGCCCCATGGCATCCATCACCGTCGAGAAGAACTGTTTGACGGTCAGCCCCGTCAGATCCGGAACCACCAGGATCTTGAGTCCCTGCAGTCCGGTCCTTGTCACGCCGTTTTCATCCGTATAAGATAAGGTCAGGGAATAGATCGAGATGATCAGGATCAGCACAACAAGCGCCGGCATGGCAAACTTGGAGAATTTCTCGATCCCTTTGTCCACGCCGCCCAGCACGACGATCATCGTCAGTCCCAGAAAGACCGCGAGCATCACGATAGGCTCCTGCACGCCGGAAAGAAAACCGGTGAAATAGTCTCCCTCCGCAGCCGCAGCACCGCTGCCGGTGATAAACGCCAGAAAATACTTCAGCACCCAGCCGCCGATCACGCAGTAATACGGCATGATGATCACCGGCACGAGACAGGCAATGTACCCTAAGGGCTTCCATTTCGATGCCAGTTTTCCGTAAGCCGTCAGCGGGCTCTGTTTTGTTTTGCGCCCGATCGCGACCTCAGCGGTCAGCAGTGCGAACCCGAAGGTCAGTACCAAAACAAGATAGACGACGAGGAACAATCCGCCGCCGTCTCTTGCAGCAAGATAGGGGAACCTCCAGATGTTCCCCAATCCCACAGCGCTTCCCGCGGCCGCCAGAACGAATCCCAGCGACCCGGTAAACGAATTTCTCTTTTTTTCTTCCATGATGAAACATTCTCCCCTCAGCGTTTTCGCCGGATCCACCCGCGCTCCTCAACACGGGCTTCGGCGGTTAATTTTCTTTCACGCCTTCTGCGGTCAGCTCGCCGTCTTTCATCGACAGCCGGATCGTATCCCCGGGCTGTACGCCGCCGGACAGGATGAGCTTCGCAGATAAGGTCTCGACGCTCTTCTGCAGGTAACGTTTCAATGGTCTCGCGCCATACACCGGATCATAGCCCTGATCCATCACATACGTTTCCGCCTCCGGCGTCAGCTCCACGCGCATCTCGCGATCGGCAAGCCGCCGGTTCAGATCGGCGATCAACAATTTGATGATATTTCCGATGTTGTCTTTTGTCAACGGCTTAAACAAAATGGTCTCATCCAGGCGGTTCAAAAATTCCGGACGGAAAGAAGCTCTGAGTTCTTCCATGACGTTCTCTTCCGCCTCCGGCCGGATGTTGCCGTTGTCATCGATCCCGGAAAGGAGCTCCTGCGAACCGATGTTGCTCGTTAAAATGATGATCGTATTCTTGAAGTCCACGGTGCGTCCCTGCGAATCCGTGATCCGCCCGTCGTCCAGCACCTGGAGCAGGACGTTAAAGACATCCGGATGCGCTTTTTCCACTTCGTCAAAAAGCACGACCGCATAGGGTTTGCGGCGCACCGCTTCCGTCAGCTGTCCGCCTTCCTCATATCCCACGTATCCGGGAGGCGCTCCGATCAGGCGGCTGACCGAATATTTCTCCATGTACTCCGTCATGTCGAGGCGGACGATGTTGTTCTCATCGTCAAACAGCGCAGCCGCGATCGTCTTGGCAAGCTCCGTCTTGCCGACGCCGGTGGGTCCTAAGAACAGGAACGAACCGATCGGCTTGCCCGGATCCTTGATGCCGGCCTTGGAGCGGATGATCGCTTCCGACACCTTCGTCACGGCTTCGTCCTGGCCGATCACGCGTTTATGCAGTTCTTCATCCAGATGCAATGTTTTGTTGCGCTCGCTCTCCGTGAGCTTTGCGATCGGGATGCCGGTCCAGCGGCTGATGATCTTTGCGATCTCATCTTCCGTGACTGCCTGGCGGACGAGGGAAAGATCCTCGTTTTTGATCAGGTCTTCCTTTTCCTCCAGCTCTTTTTCCAACGCTGGAAGGCGTCCGTATTTCAGCTCTGCTGCTTTGTCCAGATCGTAGTTCTGCTCTGCTGTTGTGATCTCTTTTCTGACATTGTCCAACTCTTCGCGGATCTTCTGCACATGTTCCACGGAGTCCTTTTCGTTATCCCACTGCGCTTTCTTTTCCTGGAACAAGTCACGCTGCTCAGCCAGTTCCCTCTCGAGATCCACAAGACGATCCTGGCTCTTCTTGTCCTCTTCCTTTTTCAGCGCCGTGACCTCGATCTCCATCTGCATGATCTTGCGGTTCATCTCGTCGAGCTCGGTCGGCATGGAATTCAGTTCCGTCTTGATGAGCGCACAGGCTTCGTCCACAAGGTCGATCGCCTTATCCGGCAAAAAACGTTCCGAGATATAGCGGTTGGAAAGTGTCGCTGCAGACACGAGCGCCGAGTCCGTGATCTTCACGCCGTGGAAGACCTCATAGCGTTCCTTGATCCCGCGCAGGATAGAGACTGTCTCCTCAACGGACGGTTCGTCCACCATGACCGGCTGGAAACGCCGCTCCAATGCTGCATCTTTCTCAATGTATTCCCGATATTCATCCAGAGTCGTGGCACCGATGCAGTGCAGTTCGCCGCGCGCAAGCATTGGTTTCAGGAGCTGTCCCGCATCCATCGCACCATCCGTCTTACCGGCGCCCACGATGGTATGGAGCTCATCGATGAACAGGATGATCTCGCCGTCACTTGCCTTGATCTCATCGAGGACGGCTTTCAGACGTTCCTCGAATTCACCGCGGTATTTCGCACCTGCGATGAGCGCCCCCATGTCGAGCGCAAACAGTTTTTTATCTTTCAGGCCGTCCGGCACATCGCCTTTTACGATCCGCTGCGCGAGACCCTCCACAACGGCGGTCTTGCCGACGCCGGGCTCACCGATCAGGACCGGATTGTTCTTGGTCTTCCGGGAAAGGATCCGGATCGCATTACGGATCTCATCATCCCGCCCGATCACAGGATCCAGTTTCTGTTCCTTCGCACGCGCGACCATATCGTAGCCGTACTTTTCGAGCGTATCGTAGGTTGCCTCCGGATTGTCGCTTGTCACGCGCTGATTGCCGCGCACGGTTGAAAGCGCGGACAGGAACGAGTCCCGCGTGATGCCGTAGGTCTTGAACAGCTCCTTGATTGCCTTGTTCGGGTTTTTGATCATGGAAAGGAACAGATGCTCCACGGACACATAGTCGTCTCCCATCTGTTTGGCCATATCCTCTGCACCGATCAGCGCTTTGTTCAGAAACTGTCCGACAAAGACCTGCCCGCCCTGTACCTTCGGGCGCTCTGCAATCTTCTTCTCCACGGCCGCCAGGAAGTCCGGCGCGTCAATCCCCATCTTCTCTATCAGTTTCGGGATCAGCCCATTCTCCTGCTTTAACAGTGCGACCAGAAAGTGCTCCTGCTCGATCTCCTGATTGCCATACTCCACGGCGATCTTTTCACATTGATTCACCGCATCAATGGATTTTTGCGTAAATTTCTGGATGTTCATACCCTCACCTCCCTGCTCTGATTCACGCAGGACCCACCAGTCATCCTGATGTCAGAGCCGTCTGCCATCCCGGTTTCAGTGCCGTCCTGCGTTCTATTGGAAGCATCTTACCACGAACTGTTAGCACTGTCAAGAGGTGAGTGCTAATCCCTTTTTTCCGCTTCCGTACCCTGTCTTTCATTTTTCGATCTTCAACACCTGCCCGGGAAAGATGATTCTCGGATTGTGGATGATGTCTTTATTCAGATCAAAGATCTTCTCCCACAGATTGCCGTCACCCAGCATTTTTTCCGCAATCTTCCACAGACAGTCTCCGGCTGTTACCGTATACTCGCCGTCTCCGGAAGTCGCTGTTTTTTTCGCATTCTCCGTATCCTCCGGAGTCTCTATGAGATAGGTATCATAATACGCATCATAAAGGCCCAGGCATGCGTCTGCTCCGGCATTGACAGAAAGGGCCTTTTCCAGCACAGTTTCCCATGATCCGTACTTCTCAAAGAAGAAGTCCGGGGATCCGCCGTTTTCATCGCCGTAATTCTCCAGGTTGCTCTTTTTCACCTTCTCCAGGCCCTCCGGATCATCCTTATATGCCTCCAGACGCAGTTCATTGCGTCTGGTACTGACCGCACGGGCGATCTCTTCCATGGATCTGTCCTCAGCCCTCATGGAATCGATCATGTCATACAGTTCCCGGATGCTGTTATGGTATTCCTCCCGCTGCTCTCTCATCTCGTTTACCACAGCTTCGTCCGTCCAGTCATAATCCACGTATTCCTTCAGCCGATCAGATGTTGGACTGGGTGAATATCCATAGACTGCATCCAGATTGACAACAATGTCTGCTGCCGCTTTCGGATTCTCCATGGGATCATGGAGGTAAGGCTCGGCTGCCGAAACCGTTACGGTATTTGCCATAACGAGTAGGATCGTAAGCCATGCAAAACACTTCATTTTCAGATTGATTTTCATAACGTCTCCCTTACTTCTTTTTCTGCTTCGGCGGGTTCAGAAAAGCTTTCTTTGCAGCCAGGTAGTTATCCGTTTTCTTCGACAGCTTTATACGATACAAAGCAGGAAGTGGCAAGACTTCCGTAAAACAAAATTTACTACCTGAATCCATATCGATGATTAGGTAGTAAATCTTGTCATGAACCACAACCGACTAATGTCGGATGGGGTTTTCTCGCAGAGTTAACATAACACGCTTCGGGATCCCCTTCGCAGGCACTTCCCCGGGATCCTGTCACAGTTCCTAATTCTGGAAGTAGCTGATCGTCTCCTGCAGATCCTCCGCCAGCTTCTGGAGCTGGGAAGCGGATTCGCTGATCATCGTGAAGGTCGCGTTCAGTTCTTCCATGGAAGCGTTGGTCTGCTCCGTGGAAGCCGCATTCTCCTCCGAGATCGCCGAAAGGTCATCAATGATCTCGATCAGCTGGGTCTTCGCCACATTCAGGGTCTCCAGTCTGCCCGAGATATTGTTGGCGCTCTGTGCGACATTCTCCACGTTGACAGACATGCTATTCATATCTTCCTGCGTCGCCGCAAGCTGCTCGCCCTGCTGCGAGAAGTTCTCATTCAGCTTCTGCATCACTTCGACGGAAGCCGTCGCATTGGCAAGGAGCTTATCCGTGACCTCCTTGATCTGATCTGCGCTCTGGCGGCTCTGGTCTGCAAGATCGCGGATCTCATCCGCCACGACCGCGAAGCCTCTGCCTGCCTCGCCGGCTCTTGCAGCCTCAATCGATGCATTCAGAGAAAGGAGATTCGTCTGTGCGGCGATATCTGCGATCGCTGCGGTAAATGCAGTGATCTCCTGCGCAGAAACATTGGTCGACTCGATCGTATTGCCGATCTCACTGACGGAGTCCGTCACCTCGCGGCTCTGCGTGAGGAGCTTCTCCATCGCGCTGATCGCACGGTCGCAGGACTCTTTCATCTCTTTCGCATAAGCGTCTAACTGTCCCACATCATCCGTAATGGTATCAATATCATGTCCGATGTTTTCCGTATTCGTCGCTGCATTCTGGATGCCTTCCGCCTGGGAAACAGATCCCTTGGAAATATCATCGATCGCCGAGGACACCTGGTTGGAGGCTTCACTCGCCTGCCCTGCAGACTCGGAAAGTTCTGTACCGGAAGTCTTTAACTCCTCGGACATCGTCTTGGTGGTGCCGATGACATCGGCCAGTTTCTGATCCAAAATTCTGGTGCTTTCTGCAATGATACCGATCTCATCCGGCCGCCCGATGGCCTTTTCATCAAAGTCGATCTTGAGATCTCCGTCTGCCAGACCGATGATCTGGTCTGCCACGGTGCGCATCTGCTTCGAACTCTTCAAAGCGACCATCATGCCGGCTCCGGCGATCAGAGCGATCAGTGCAATGGCAACAACGATCATGATCACGATGCTCTTTGTGATATGGTTCGTCACATCCGAGCTCCCGCGGCCTGCAAAGACCATACCGATGATCGTGCCGTCGGAATTCGCCAGCGGTACATAATAAGCATCATATTTCATACCCTCGATGTTGAGGTTCGTTGCGTAGAAATCCTGCCCGCCGTTCAGCACCTGCTGGACCACTTTGTCGGAAGCATCCGTCCCGACCAGCCGCTCAGTCGTGCCGGCTTTGTAAAGGGTTGTGAGGTTCCGCGTCTTCCCGTAAAAAAGCGTATAGTCAATGGACGTTTCATTATGAAGATCATCCATCAACTGCTGATATTCTTCGCCAACCGGCTGCCCGCCCTTGGTAAGCGTACCGTCTTCTTCGAGATTCCAGTCGCCGTCCCAGGTTGCTTCCAGCTCACTCCGCAAGTGCTCACACACTGCTTTCAGCTCTTCATTCGTCATGCTCTTGTAAGCGTTGCTGATCTGGATCGAAGCGATCACCGTCAGGATCGTGGAGATCAGGATCACGGAAACGATCGCGATCACGATGATCTTGATCAGGATCTTCTGTTTCTTTGGTTTCTTGGTTTCCATAAAGAGCGTCCTCCTTTTTTGGATAAACAACTATTTTTATTGTATCACTTTTGCAAGAAGTGGCAACAGGCTTCTTGTTACCCGTCCTCTTCCTGTATATCCTGCTCATTCCGCCGGCTTTGCTGTTTCCGCGGCTTCCGCAGAACCAGCGGCCAAAACCGGGTGAGATGGATGATAAAGATCGCAAGGAGTATAAACAGATGCGTATAAAACACACCCACGATAAAATAGTTCCGCTCCAGAAGATACTCTGCGTGGAAGCCAAAACAACTGAGCGCCGCCACCAATGCCAGCCCCATGAGTAGCATCGGCAGGTTCATGATCGCATTCTTCATGGCTGCCAGGAAATCCGTAAACGAAGCATCAAAGTAAACAAACCGCCCGATCATCAGACCGAGGTAGTACATCATGACCGGCCCGTATTCGCTCTCGTCTCCGATGATGTTGAGCACCACCAGGATCAGGATCACGTAAAACATCGCAAGCAGCCGAATGGAGGCCCGCTCTTCTTTCGTAATTGTCTTCAACGGAATGATGAGGCGGTCGAGGAATGTATTCAGCAGGCAGGACAGGCAGATCAAAAACAGGAGGATAAAATCCTTCCCGTCTCCCCAGGCCTTGTAAAAGAAAGACAGCCCCTCACTTACCGAATACGGATCCGCTTCGATCAGGCTGTAAAGGTGATTGCACACGACATAGGCGCATGAAAAAAAGAGTACCGAGGTGCCTGAGATCATCATCTCGTAAAAACATTGCACGCGGTTCTCCGCACGGTCAAAAAAGAAAGCTTTTCGGTCCGGCCCGCCTTGCCGGTTAGCCACGCTCGCCGAGCGCCAGATCACAAGCAGGTCGCAAAGAAGGATGCCACCGAAAGCGAGCAGGAAAAAGATGAGTTTTCTCGTCCAGTCAAACTCCGGATTGATATAGGATTGGATCGTCATAAAATTCTCCGTAAAGAGAAAAAGATTGCTTCCGCAAAACTAAAAAAAACAACTGCCGAGTTAGAAAACACGACTGCTGAACTAAACGAGTCGAAAGCCGCGCTCAAAGACAAAGACCGTCAGATCGCTGAGTTAAAAGAACGGCTCACCGCAAAATCCTGATGAAGCGATGCCGGCCCAAAAGAGTGATGTAAATTGAGGTGACGTGTTCATGCATCTTCTTCCTGCTGTAGTCCCATGACCGCAAGCAACTCCTCTGCCTTCTCTTTGGCCTGCGACGGAATGATGATGTCGATCGCCTGTGTGGTGTTTACACCAAAAACAATACTCAGATACTGTCCGGCGCCATGTTCCCGCTTATAAGACGGAACACCGTTGGACTTCAGCATGGCCATGATCTGATCTGCCTCAAATGAATTGGTGGCAGTATAGAGCAAGAACTCCTCTTCCATGTCGCTGCTCATGCCCTTCTTTTCTCAGGACTTACCCAGCAATGCCATGACGGCGCTTTCGGCATCTCTCCCATGCCGAGCAACGCCTTGATCACTCTGCGATGGATGTAGAGACATACTCCGATCAGGATCAAAAATACAACGATCACCACTTTTTTCTTCATATCGATTTCCTCCGACATTGTAAACTCTTTTTTCTATCTTAACAGAAATCCATTCCGTTTGCACTATCAATCCGAAGGAGACGCAGAACCATCCCCCTGTCTCCTTTTAATCGGCGGACGCATAATGTCAAGTCTTCCTATCAGATCGACACATGGGCGCAGCTCTTCAAAGCATCCACTTGGGAGGAGGTCAAAGAGTTGGCTACACAAAATCCGATCCTGGCCGAAGCCGGAGAAACAATCTATGAAGTATCTCAAGAGGAGCACCAGCGCCAGATATTGGAAGGACGCGAAGATGCCAGACGTCAGGAACTTGGGGTGCAGCGACTTATAGAGCGAACAAAAAAGGAACGGGATGAAGCTGAGCAGGAGCGAGCCAAAGCAGAAATGGCGCGGGCCAAAGCAGAAAAAGACCTCGATGAAACACTTGCCAAACTTGATGCCGCATATTCCCTTCTAAGAGAAAAAGGCATCAATCCTGATGAGGCGATGCCGACACAAAAGAGCGATCAATAAAAAAGAGACAGGGGACGGTTCTGCGTCCCCTGTCTCTTAGTTTCTGTAATTACTTAATATAATTCTTTCATAATTCCAAACCAGTAGGACTGATTCATGGATTGCTTCGCGGCTTCCCGAGATACATGCTCACCACTTATGCGGCGCTGATAAAGGTCCAGCATAACAGGAAACTCTTCCGGGCTCAGTTTGCGGGCCGGATTGACACGGCATGCATTCGGGTGTTCCTTCCCTGAAGAAATATAAACCTCATCCTGATGTTCATAGACATAAAACCACTTCGGAATACTGCCATTGATGGGCGCGGTAGGAATTTCTCTCGGATCCGCGCGGAATGAATGAACGAGATTATTGTAATTAGTCATTTTTAGTCTCCTCCTGTTCTTCATCTTCTGTTATTGCCAGTGAAACTGCAATGTCTTCCGGGCCGATTTTGCCGTCCCCGTCCCAGTCGACAAAAGGGATCTCATCCATATCAGATAATCCTTTCTATGATCTTGTTGAGCCGAACCATTGCTTTTTCATAATCCTGCCAGATCATAGGATCACACGCTCCGGCGATTTCTGCTTTGTCTGCCCGGCTGATCTTGCCAAAAAATACATTCGGCAGATCTTCGCCGGCAAACTCGCAGAATTCATCGTAAATTTCTTGATCATGTAGATCGAAATATTCCTGATCAAGCACGAGCTGCACGCGTTCCTCCATTTGCGTGATCCGTTCAAAGACGGCATCTTCAGGATCATGGTTTTCCTGTTCTTTGTAATCATTCCACCAGCTGTTGAAACCATCGCTGTTTTTAAATGCATCAAGGAACCAGACCAGAACATCGTATATCCGTTTGGCAGCATCTTTTTCTTTTTCTGTTAATTGGATCATGTCATTTCCTCCATCCTCTTCAATAACGAGAACAGAGCGATCGATATGAAGATAATCAGCGATCTTTGTGACCCTCTCCACAGAAGAGACGCCGGTTCTGTTATAGAACCAGTTCTTTACCGATTCGATCGACACACCAATCTCTTCGGCAAAATCTTCTATGAATTTTTGCATCGTCATGTTACGGTTCTTGGCTTCGTTGGTCATACAGGACTTGAAAGCCTTCGTGTTGAATCGATAAAATTTACCGTTGTCCTCAAATGTTCGTCGAGTATTTTTCTTCATGTTAATCGCTCCTTATTAGTATGTTCCTGTCCGGACGATTGCATCATAACATTAGAAAAATGCAAAGTATAGTAAGAAAATAAAACTTTTTTTATCTACAAAATCTACATGAAAAATGATCAATGAACGATCCGGCTCTCATCTTCTATTTCTTCATCCTCGACAATCTCGTATCCCTGCTCAATCAGGTATTCCTCCAGGATCCTCTCGACACTTTCTTTTGTGTCAGTTCGCCCGTCGGGAGAGATCACGGTCCTCTCAAATCGGATCTCAAGAGGCTCGCCGTCCGGATGGGAATACGCATCTTCATCTGCTTTCGAAACCCGCTTCTTTACGGCCTCTTCAATCCAGTCCCGGTCAAAAAGCAAAACATCATTCGTCGCGGCGAGGGTCTCGGCGCCCCTGGTGAAATAGGAATTCGTTACCACATAGGCTTTATCTGCATCGTAATGGAGCCTGGCAGCGGAAACCTGCTGAACCGCCTCTACTCCGACGTTTTTGTTGTATCGCTTTGCCTGAACAACGATCTTCTCCTTCCTTTTCTTATCCGTCAGGATGAGATCCGCCCCATAATCTCCTGTTTTTTGGGTCTGCCGGACGCGATAACCCATGTCTTTATATTTCATCGCAAGGTATCGCTCAAACTCTTCTCCCGTCATGCGGTCTATCCGCCGGAGTCTTGCTTTTTTAAAGAGAAGCACGCGTAAGAAACGGACCAGAAAAATGACGATGATAAGAAGGATGATCCATAGCCACCAATAGGCCGGCAATGTATTGTTAAACCAATCCGCAAGCCGATCCATCATTTTTTTCTCTTCTTCCTGCGGTATTCCGCAATCTCGCGTTCGATCGTTGTATAGTCCCGTTCAAACAGTTCTTCCGAAATCTGCTTTGTCAAAAGTTCTGCCGGGACTTTCTCCAGGATCTTCCCCGCCACAAAACGCTTGCTCTTCTGCGCATAGCCCGGCATACCGTTCTTTTCCAGGATATGGTTTAATTCTGTCCGCCAGAGGATTCCGATCTTTCTTTCCGGCTTCATCTTCGGATTCCGCTCCGGATCCATTAAAATGTAAAAATCCAGTCCATCCGGCGTCTCTTCCACCGTGATCACGCCCCAATAATCCGGGATGTGCTCTCTGATATGCATTCCATGGGTGGAGCCGACAACCACCATGTTGATGTCATGAACTACCCACAACCGACTGTCGGATGGGGTTTCTGCTATGCCGCTTCGCGGCATGAACCTGCGGATCCTTTGGATCCGGCAGAACAAGGCGTGTCCACAATGCCCCTATCCCATTGGGTCACCTTTGGGAATACTTTTCTCAAGATGTTTCCTGCTCCATTGATATCAGCATTGGTGATGGTGCCATCAT
>CACZBF010000002.1 GCA_902779355.1 uncultured Lachnospiraceae bacterium
GATTGTCGGGAATAAGTCCCGACCACTATACAAATCGCATTTCTGCGTTTTGATCAAAAATAATATATTTCTTCTTGACTTCTAATAGTTAGTCTTTCTTAACTCTGATTTTTTCAGCTACATTCAGCCAATATAAATGTATAAAATTACCCGTCCAATAATCTGGACTTCATTCATCAATAGCACTTTTCCCGCTCTGTACCCAGTCATCAATTTCAGAGCATTTAAACTTCCAAAACCGCCCTATCTTATGCGCTGGAACCTCATTCTTTGGATTTTTAATCCAACTGCGAAGAGTAACCGGTTTGATTCCAAGATATTCTGCAGCCTCATCTAAACTAATATACTTCTCACTTTCAAATTTATTCATGTGATCTCCTCTTTTGTTAAAACAAACTATAAGAAGCCTAATTTACATTCTATCACAGAACCATTTACATTTCAATAAGGTTTGTTGTTATTTATTGATATTAAAGCATACTTCAAATACATTAGTTTACTTTTTTCAGTAGTTCCATCGTCACACCCCCTGTAAAAGTAGTCGTTCAGCCACACCTATACTCTTTATCAGTGGTCAGAACTATTGTCATCAACATAAAAAAGGGATTCCGAAAGATTACCCAGATGAGGGTGATCTGCCGGAATCCCTTTATTTCAAGCCATTTCTGGCCTTATATTATTTTTCTTTTGACAGAAGAACTACGGTCTCGACATGCCTCGTAAACGGGAACATGTCCACACACCGGACACGGTCGACGCGATACCCTGCTTCCTGGATGGGGACAAGGTCGCGGGCGAGGGAGGTCGGTTTGCAGGAGACGTAAACGATGTGCGGGACACCGTACTGCAGGATCTTGGAAAGCGCCTTGGCCTGGACGCCGTCGCGCGGCGGGTCTAGAACGATGAGGTCCGGGAGCTCAGTCAGGTCATCGAGGACTTTTAAGACATCGCCTGCATGGAAGGTACAGTTGGAAAGTCCATTCTCTTCGGCATTGCGGCGTGCTGCCGCGACGGCTTCTTCCACAATCTCCACGCCGGTCACATGCTCTGCGACAGGAGAAAGGAGCTGCGCGATCGTGCCCGTGCCGGAGTACAGGTCATAGACGTTGCCGAACCTGACGGTATCGCCCACTGCCTGAGCGGACACGGAGGACGCGCCGCCGGCCGCCAGTACATACTCCCGTACCACCGAATAAAGTGCCTCGGCGCCGAGCGAATTGGTCTGGAAAAAGGAAAACGGCGTGATGCGGAAACGGAGCGACAGAAGCTCCTCGAAGAAGTACTCACGCCCATACAGAACCTCCGTGCCCTCATCCCGGATCACATCCGCCATGCTGTCATTAGAGGTGTGTAAAATGCCACAGAGCGTCCCGTCAAACGGCAGGGCCTGCAAGACTTCCACATAACCGGCAAGCAGTGCTTCCTCATCCTCTACAAAGCAACGGTCGACCGGGAAATCGCGCTTGTCTCCGTAGCGCTCCTGCGGCCGCCTGCCGTTCCAGGTCGTGACAAGGTCGATCAAGATCTCGCCCGTATGTGCTGCCTTCCGCACCAGCAGGTGTCTCAGATACCCCTCATGGCTTTTCCGGTGGAAGAACGGGATCGACTGCTCCCCGAAATAGTCCATCGTCGCGCGCAGGATCCGCCGAAAGTCGCCGTCCACGATATTGCACTCCGTCACGGGAAGGATGTCAAAAAAGCTCTTCTTCCGGTGCAGGCCCAACGTCAGCGGGCCATCCTTCTTCTCGTTCCCGAAGGTGTACTCCATCTTGTTTCGGTAGCCGTAATGCAGTGGGCTCTCGACCGCTTTCTCATAAAGACATGATTTATTCTCTACAACGTCAAAAAGGAGCGCCATTACCTCGCGCTCCTTTTTCGTCAGTTGTCCCTCATAAGTCAGATCCTGGCAGTCACAGCCACCGCAGATCCCGAAATGCGGACATCCCATCGCTGTGCTTACACTCCCGCATCATCCAAGTCGTCGATGTCATCATCGAAGAAATCATCATCAAAGTCATCATCAAAATCATCTTCAAAATCGTCCAGATAATCCGGCGAGAAGAAACGATATAACGCATAGATCAAAATCGCAATACCGATAACGATCGCGATCGTGATCAGCACCATCTTCAACGTCGGCTTCTTGATCTTCAACTGATGCTCATGCATTGCCTCTTTCATCGTGCCGATGTTCGTAGCGAGAAGTCCTTTTAATTCTTGCATTTTCGTACCCATACCCTTTCTCTCCTTTACTTCTTGATCGTAAAGCCCCACGTCATCAAGAACGAGTCGTATTCGCTTTCACGTTATAGATAGTATACCACAAACCAACTGTTCTGACTATCCTTTTTCGTCCAGTTTTTTTAATTTTGCAAACATTGCAAACATTTTCTTGATGCCTGCACTGTCAAAGGCTACGGTCACCTCATAGTCGCGTCCGCCCTCTAAGATCGCGGTGACGGTCCCGCTCCCGAATTTCACATGACTGACCCGGTCTCCCACGCCGTAATCCAGCACGATCTTTTCCGTTCTCCCACTGGAAAAACTCTTCGGTTTGCTCTGCGTCAGATAGTACGGTGTCTGCCGGAAGGCATTGGCCGCGGCCTGTGAGGGGCGTTCCTCCGAACGCGCATCTCTCCGCGGCGAACGCACCTCGCCGTCCAAAAGCGCCGCCGGGATCTCCTTGACAAAGCGGGATATGGCATTGTACTGTGTCTCGCCGCGCACCATCCGCATCTTTGCCGCAGTGATCGTCAGATACTGCATCGCGCGCGTGATCCCGACATAGCAGAGACGCCGCTCCTCTTCGAGCTCCGAGGTCGGGTTCTCGCTTGTAATGGACATGTAGCTGGGAAACAGCCCGTCCTCCATGCCGGCGAGATAGACATTCGGAAACTCCAGTCCCTTCGCACTGTGCAGCGTCATCAGAACCACGTAGTCGCTTTCGGTGGAAAGTTCATCGATATCGGCAACCAAGGCAACCTCTTCCAGAAAGCCTGACAGTGTCGGTCTCCCTTCGCGCGCCTCGTCATCAAAGTCCTCTCCTTCGAATTCTTCGTCCTCTTCCTCTGTATCCGCAAAGCTCTCCTCGTATGCCGCTGCCTTGCTAATCAATTCATCAAGGTTTTCGATCCGCGCCTCGGCTTCCTCCGTGCTCTCCGCTTCCAGATCGCGAATATAACCCGTTTCTTCAAAGATCTCCTCGATCAATTCGGAGATCGTGAGCTCTCTTGCCTTTGCACGCAGCACATAGATGAAATTAACAAAGCCTGTGAGTTTTGCCGCTGCCCGTGACAGCCCCGGGATCTCTTCCGCCCGCTCCAGTGCCTCAAAAAATGTGATGCCCTGTTCGATCGCGAATGTATCCGCCTTTGCGATCGTCGTTGCGCCGATCCCGCGTTTCGGGACATTGATGATCCGCTTCACCGCCAGGTCGTCGCTCGCATTGTCCACGGTCTTCAGATACGCCAGGATGTCCTTGATCTCACGCCTTGAATAGAAGTTGATGCCGCCGATGATCTTATACGGAATCCCCGCATTGATAAACCGCTCCTCAAACAGGCGGGACTGCGCATTCGTCCGGTAAAGGATCGCGCTGTCACAGTACGCGATGCCCAGCTGCTGCTTTTTCTTCCAGATGTCATGCGAGATGTATTCCGCTTCCTCATAGGCCGTATCAAACTGGCGAAACGTGATCTTTTCTCCGCCTTCATTCTCTGTCCAGAGGCTCTTTTCTTTGCGGGATGTATTGTTGCCGATCACGGCATTCGCCGCGTCCAGAATGCACTGTGTGGAGCGGTAATTCTGCTCCAGCTTGATCACGCGCGCATCCGGAAAATGATGTTCAAAGTTTAAAATGTTATAGATGTTCGCGCCGCGGAATTTGTAGATCGACTGGTCATCATCCCCCACCACACAAAGGTTTTGATACTTCGACGCCAACAGCCGGATCAGTTCAAACTGGGCGGTATTCGTGTCCTGGTACTCATCCACCATCAGATACCGGAACTTCTCCTGATAGTAATCGAGCACTTCTTTGTCGAGCTGAAAAAGCTCCACGGTGAGCCGGATCAAATCGTCAAAATCAAGCGCATTGCTCTTCTTCAACGTGTCCTGGTATTCCCGGTAAACCCGTGCGATCCGCTGCTCCTTGAAGTCATTTCCGCAGCGTTTTTCATATTCCTCCGGGCCGACGAGCTCATCCTTGGCAGAAGAGATCGCGTTTAAAAAAGCCCGCTCCTTGATCAGTTTCGTGTCGATCTGCAGACGTTTGCAGATATCCTTCACGACAGTCTTCTGGTCGTCACTGTCATAGATCGTAAAATTTGTGCCATACCCCAGCCGGTCGATGAACCGCCGCAGGATGCGCACGCAGGTCGCATGGAAGGTCGCCACCCAGATCCCGTCCGAGCCGAATCCAACGAGATTGTCGATCCTCTCCCGCATCTCTCCGGCTGCCTTGTTCGTAAACGTGACCGCCAGGATATTCCACGGCGCCACGCCGCATTCTTTGATGAGATACGCGGTTCGGTTGGTCAGCACTCTCGTTTTTCCGGAGCCCGCGCCTGCAATAATAAGAAGCGGCCCGTCTACCGTGCGCACCGCTTCCTGTTGTTTTCCGTTCAGATTTTCAAATAAGTCCATCTTTTAAGCCGCCTTTGTCAAAAACTCTCGCAGCCGCTCGATCGCGATCGGCCTGCTGTATTTAAAGCCCTGCAGATACTGCGCATACATCCGGATGCATCGCTCTTCATCGTTATCATCCTCCACGCCCTCGTAAAGCACGCGGTAGTCAAGGTGTCTAAACATATCCGCAAAGGTATTGACCATGTATGCAGAGTGTTCGTTCTTGCTGGATTCGATCACAAGTGACCGATCGAATTTGATAATGTCAAACGGCAGTTCCATGATACGTTCCACGTTGGAATAACCGGTGCCGAAGTCATCCAGATAGAACTTGATCCCGTGCTGCTGCAATTCCTCGATCCTCGATTTCACGATTTCGAAATCCGCCGTATTCTGGCTCTCCGTCAACTCGATCGCAATTTTTTCGCAGTCAATGTTGTTTTGACGGATGATCTTCAGGATGTCCTCACAAAAATGCCGGTCGTACAGTTCCTGCACCGCAAAGTTCACGGAGATCCGGCTCACAATGAACCCCTCTTCCTGAAGCCTGCGGATCTCACGGCAGGTCTTATTCAGGATGATCAGGGACAACGGGTGGATCAGCCTGTTTTCCTCCGCCAGCGGGACCACCTGATCCGGATAGACCAGCCCAAGCGCCGGCAGATCCAAACGCATCAGAGCCTCTGCCGTATCATACATCTGCGTCCTGACATGATAGACCGGCTGGCAATAAACAAGCACGCGCGGGTCTTCGAGGTCTCCTTTTTCCGCAATGTCTTCGAGTTCTGTCAGGATCATCTCCTGCTGCTTAAAGAGTGCCTTGTCTTCCCCCGTCACATGATAGTACGTATTTAACGGAATCCGCTCCTCCATGAAAAGCAGGAACTTATTATAATCCGCGTTTTCGCTGATGTCGTCGTCACTTTCCATGATCACGACCTTAAACGGGATCTGATAGCGTTCGTACAGCGTGTAAAAGTCATCTTCGACCCTCTTTGATGTCACCATCATCTCGGGGTTGTCCGATTCCCGAAAGACCAGCGCCAGCCGCCCGCCAGCTACGCGGAACAGTGTTCCTTTTTTTACGATCCCCGTGAAGAAACGGAAGATCTCAAACTGCAGGTCCTCCGTAAAGGAATTATAACTTTCAAAATCCAAAAGGTGCAGAAACATCAGCATCAGTTTCTGCTTTTTCTTATACGCTTCGGCGATCGTATCCTGGAAAGACTCCTCATTAACCGCGCCCGTCGTCATCTCATACGGGTTGGAATGCAGGAGGTACATGAGCGCGATGATCGGGAGGATATAGATCGCCGTCGTAAACGAAGACTGGTGGTTCAAGCCCTGTATGCCGTGGATGATCAGGCAAAACAGAAACGTCAGGAAAAGACCGCGAAAGATCTGCGGCACCATGCGTGCACGGTAACGAATCAACAGGAAAAAGATCAGGAAGATGAAAAAAGCATAGGAGACTGCAAATACCCAGCCCGACTCTTTGATGATCCCGGACGCATCTACAAGAAACCCCTTGCCCGACAAGGTCAAAAAGGCATCAGTCCCGATCGCTATGAGCACAGCGACCCCCGAAATAGAAAAATAATGTCGTCTTGTCTTCTTCGGAAGATGCAGAATCTCCTGCAGATAATAGAAAAACAGCCACATCAGCAGATAGAGCGCCGTATGCTGCAGGGCGCGGAACAGATAGATCGGTACCCGCGGGATCGGATAAACAGGCAGCAGCATATGGTAGATCATATCCGAGATCGCTGCCACCATTTCCATGACCAGCATGATCTGGAAGATCCTGAAGGTCTTCTTTTTTGTCACATAAGCTGTGTTGATGAGTACAACCAGAAGCACAGACAATGCCAGAGAAAGCACATCACCCACGGGTGTGTAGCCTGTTTGAGACATCGTGTTTACTCCTCCTATTTCTATCACGCATCAAACCGGAATCGTCCGGTCTGCTCGTTCAGTTTTGCGGAAAGCTCGGACAGCGTTTCCGTCTCTTCTTTGCATTTATCGATCGTCGTCGTCAGCGTGCTCATGCTCGCGGAGGTCTCCTCCGTGGATGCCGCATTCTCCTGGGCGATCGCAGCCAGCTGCTCGATCGCATCGCTGATATGGTTCTTCAGTTTGTTGATCGTATCGGTGTGGTTGAAAATATCATGGGATGCTTCCGATACATTGAGGATCTCCTGCTGCAACCCTGCAAAAGAATCCTTGGTGTTCTTCAATTTCTCGGCCTGGATCACCGCGTCCTCGGAAAGCCCTTTCATCCGCTCAACGGAATCCTCGGAGTTTCCGATCAGCTCATACGTGATCTCTTCGATCGTGCCGGCGGACTCTGCGGAATTTTCCGCAAGCTTGCGGATCTCCTCCGCAACGACAGCAAACCCTCTGCCGCCCTCTCCGGCGCGCGCCGCCTCAATAGAAGCGTTCAAAGACAGAAGATTCGTCTGCGCAGCGATATCCTGGATCAACGTCACGGCGTCGCGGATCTTTTCCGCGGAGCGGTTCGTCGCATTCGTCTGATCCGTCACCGTCTTGATCGCAAGTGTCGTCTTGTTATTGATATCCTCGAGGTCGTTCAACATATCGTTGGACTGGTCGGAAAGATCGTTCATCTTCAGGATCGAATCCTCCAGCGAATGCACCGACTCTCCGTTCAGCGCAATCGCATCGCCGATGTCGCTCACCGCTTCGCCCGCACCGCTCGTCTCATTCGCCTGCGTGGTGCTGCCGCTCGCGATCTCCTCCACCGCGCTGTTGACATGCGTCACATTTTCCACGATCTCGTCGAACTCTCTGGTAAACGTGGAATTCGTCGAACGGAGCTGCTCGCCCTGCACGCGGATCGCGGAAATGATCGTCGTAAGCTCGGAATGGAGCCGATCAATGGCGCGGCTCGTCATACCGATCTCGTCCGTGCGCCGGTTCAGCTTCTCCTGCTCCGGATTCTCCGTGAAGTCGAGATCCGCCACTTTATCCGCAATCGCGGTCAATACCGTCAGCGGCCGGATCATCTGTCTCACGGCCACGATACCGATCACAAGCACGATCGCAAATATGATGACCCCGGCGAGGACCATCTGTCCGACTGCCTTATTCACAAGCGCTGCGTCAGCAACATTTGCGTGCAGTTCCCTCGCTGCGATCACGATCAAAACAATCCCTGTAAAAAGTACTCCCGTGCAAAGCACCAGCAAAATCTTTGCCAGCATGGACCGCGTCAGCGGTACCTTCGCCCGGGATGTCTCCTCTTTTGTTGCCCCCATATTCCTTTTTCCTCCTGCACCTCATTATGGCAGAAAAAACGTCAAAATTCAACCCGCAGCGGGAAGCCCCAGGCTCCCCGCAAAGCGCCTACTGAAGCAGTTCAAACGTGTATCCCTGCGCGATTCCGGCGTCGATCAGATCCCCCAGCACCGCTGCATTCGTTGCCGAAATCCCATGCAGCAGATAGATCGCACCCGGGTGCAGCGCATCGATCACCTTCGTCCGCGTCTCGTTCACATCCGGCTGGTTATCCACATACCAATCTCTGTGCGCGAAGCTCCAGAACACGCTGCGGTAATTGCAGTTGTTCACGACCGCAAGCCCCTGTTGGGAAAACTTTCCTTCCGGATAACGCCACAGATGCATCACATACCCGTAGTTTTCCACTGCTGCATTGTGCACATCCATCAGCTCTTTCTGCTGTTCCTCGACGCTCTTCGAGACGATGTTGGTGTGCGTTACGCTGTGGTTGCCGAGCTCATGCCCTTCGTTGATGATCCGCTGGCAGATCTCCTTGTCCTCCTGCACGACAGGCAGCGTTGCAAAAAAGACGCCCTTCACGCCCTTTTCCTTCAGGGTATCCAGGATCTGCACCGTGTATTCGTTCGTGTAGCCGATGTCAAACGTCAGGTAAACCTTTTTCGGTTCTCCCTCTTCCCACGGCATGATGAAGTACGCGGAAAGATCGCCGTATTTTTTCTGATAAAGCGTGCAGCCGTCCGGCCGTCCGTATGCATCTGTCGGGCCGCCGCTCCCCCATTCCACAAGAGTCGGGTCATAGGCAGTGATATCTAACTGCGGATTCGTCAGCGCGATGGATGTCACATTTCCCTGGGGATCGGTGCTTCCCTCTTCCGTCACGGTGGGGAACGCAAGCTCTGATTCGGTTTCCGGAGCGGTCTCTGTGGTTGTTTCCACCGTCTGATCGACTGTCTCCGTCTCCGGTGTGTTGATGACAACCGCATCCAGTGAATTGCCCTCATTCTTCTTGGCCAGCCGTTCCTCCTGCTTCGCTTCCGCTTTTTCCACAGCGCCGGATTTGTCGATCCCTTTTTCGATCAGAAGGAACACGAGCAAAACTGCGCCAAGCGCACCTGCGCAGATCAGAAGACGGAACCACAACGGTTTCTTAGTTTTCATTCTATACTCCTTTAATCACCCAATTTGTACGCTATGAGGCACCCTGCCGCGAGGCAGACGATACCGATCAACACCGGCGCAATGGTCAGCGCGCCAAAATTTGCCATCATGAGGATCCCGATCGGCGATGCCACGATGAGGCCGATGATCGCCCAGTATGCATACATCGGGAACTTCTTGAAGATCGCTTCGATCAGCTTTGCAAAGCCCACGATGCCGGCCAAGACACCAATACCAAACACGAGCAAAAAGACAAAACTCTGGATCAGCAGTTCCTTGTTGCCGCCCTTTAGGGCTGACATAAACTGGCTGATCGTGCTGATGACCGGATTATAATACCCCAGGATCAAAAGCACCATCGAACCGCTGACGCCCGGAATCACCATCGTACCCGCCGCCACCACACCGACCAGGAAAAGCAGGAGCAGGCTTAACGGTTCCATCGTCAGCACCGCTTCTTTTCCGGAGGTGCCGGACAGCAGGGCCATCGCGATCACGAGCGCAAAAAACAGGGCAAACGCGATCACGTGTCCGATCTTCACCTTGTTTCCTTTCACTTTGCCGATCATCATCGGAAGACCGCCAAGGATCAGACCGATAAAGAACAGCGTCGTCGGGAACGGAAACTTATTGAAGCAATACTCGATCACCACCGACCCGCCGAAGATCGCGATCAGCATACCGATGATGATGGGCAGCAAAAAGATGATGTTCTTTTTAAACTCCTTAAAGAAATGGCTGAGACAATGGATCAGCTTGTCATAGATCCCCATCACGACCATCATGGTCCCGCCGCTGACGCCGGGGATCACGTTGGCCAACCCGATCACGATACCTTTCAAAATATCCTTAATAAATGTTCCGACCGCTTTCATAACGCTCCTCTTTCTTCCATATATTCTTTGATCGCATCCAGCAATGTCTGCATCTCCTCCGGCGTTCCGATTGAAATTCGAAGGTACGGGACGATCCGTTCCGGTTTGCTGAAATGACGGACATAAATCTGCTTTTCACGAAGCGCTGTATAAAGCGCCTCACAATCAATCACCGGGTGTGTCACAAACAAAAAATTCGTCACAGAATCCGCAAACACAAATCCCAGATCCCGCAGCTTATCCGCCGTCCACGCCCGGGTTCCGATGATCTTCCTTCTTGTCTCCTCAAAATAAGCGCGATCCGAAACTGCCGCAGTCCCGGCAACGATCGCCGTTGTATTCATCGTGTAAGAGTTGAAGGAGTACTTTACATCGTTTAAATACCGGATCAATGTCTCGCAGGCGAACGCCATGCCGACCCGCATACCGGCCAGGGATCTGGATTTGGAAAAGGTCTGTGTCACAATCAGGTTGTCGTATTCCCTGATCCAAGGTACCACACTTTCTCCCCCGAAATCAATGTATGCCTCATCCACGATCACGATCGTCTCCCGGTTTCTCTCGATGATCTCCTGCAGCACCGGAAGGTCAAGTGCTGTCCCGGTGGGGGCGTTTGGATTGGCGATCACGATGCCGCCGTTCTCGCAGAAATAGTCTTCCTTTTTTATCAGAAGATTGCTGTCGAGCGGCTTCGTCTCATAAGGGATCCGCAGCATCTCCGCCCAGACATCGTAAAAGGAATACGTGATGTCCGGAAACAGGATCGGCCGGTCGCCGTTGAAGAATGTCAGAAACAGCATCGCCAGCACATCATCCGACCCCACGCCAACGAAGACCTCTTCTTTTTTCAGATGCATCTCCTCCGCGATCGCGGAAAGCAATGGCTCCCCGGCAGGATCGGGATAACGCCGCAAAAGATCCGCGTCCAATTCCTGCAGCACTTTCCTGACGCCCGGTGCCGGCGGATAGGGATTCTCATTTGTATTCAGTTTGATGATCTTTGCTTCCTTCGGCTGCTCTCCCGGTGTGTAGGGAGTGACGCGCCGAATGTGTTGTTCGAAGTATCTCATCGACATGTTTCCTTTGCAAGTGCTTGGAACGACGGCAGCGAGCGCTCGATCATTTCCGGCGAAACACAGTATGCGATCCGCACATATCCCGTGCAGCCGAATGCGCTTCCTTTCACAAGCAGAAGCCGCTCTGCTTTGGCCCGATCCACAAACGCCTGCTCCGCTTCCGCTGACACCGTCTGTTCTTCCGGTGCGCCCGGTACTTTCATCCAAAGGTAAAATGCGCCCTCCGGCTTCACACAGGTAAATCCATACAACGTCAGGCTTTCCAGGAGGCATTTCCGGTTATGGTCATAAAACGCCAACTCTGTCTTTTCGGACAGACACTGTGCAACTGCTTTCTGCATGAGCGATGGTGCATTCACAAATCCAAGCACACGATTGCTCTGTGTCAGCCCTTCCAGAAGGCGTTCCCCGTCTTCGATCTCCGGCGACACCGCAAGATACCCGATCCGCTCTCCGGGGAGCGATAAGGACTTGCTGAACGAATAACAGACGATCGTATCCTTATAATTCTTTGCGGGAAAAGTCTGTGCCGCTCCGTCATAAACCAGTTCCCGGTAAGGCTCGTCCGAGAGCAGGCAGATCGCATGTCCGACCCGCTTCTCCGCTTCCGTCAAAATCTCCCCGAGCCGCGTCAGCGTCTCTTCCGAATACACAACACCCGTAGGGTTATTCGGCGTATTGATAATGACTGCCTTCGTCTTAGGCGTGATCTTTTCTTTCAGCACCGACAGATTCGGCTGAAAGGTCAAAAGATCCGGTGCGACTTCTATAAGCGCGCCATCCCAGTTTGCCACGTAGTTTTTGTATTCTCCGAAATACGGTGCAAACACGATCACTTCATCGCCGGGGTCTAGGATCGTCTTCAACGCAACATTGAGTCCGCCTGCTGCGCCGACTGTCATCACGATATGTGCCCAGTCATATGATGTCTTGAAGCGACGGTTTAAATCCGCTGCGATCGTCTCCCGCACATCCGGGAAGCCGGCATTGTTCATATAGCCGTGCAGCTCCAACGGGTCCGTCTCTTTCACGAGGTCCGCAATCACGCCCTTCAGCTTTTCCGGTGCCGGGACTGCGGGATTGCCAAGACTGTAATCATAGACATTTTCCGCGCCGTAGCGCTCCGCCATCGCCTTGCCTTCCGTAAACATCGCACGGATCGCCGATCCTTTTTGGATGCTTTCCTCGGTTTTTTTCGAGATCATTTGCGGCCTCCGTTTTCCTTCAGTGCGGCTTCGTCTTCTTCCAGTTTTTTCAGATCCTCCGGCGTCATGTACTTCCGGAAGATCCTCTCCAGGATGATGGAAAAGATCCATCCGAAACTCGCCGGCAGGACAAAGATCAATGCGGGCAGGACATAACGGATCAGGATAGCGGCAAGGATCACCATTCCGATCATCAATGCAGACCAGGGAAGATTTGTCACGGAAAGGATCGCTGCATTTTTCAGCACGTGTTTCCAATCCAGTTCGAAGCGTGAGATATACGCGAAAATATAAACTGCCCAGATCGTTTCATAGATCATCAAAAACGTGAAGATGACATGGAACGCACCGAACGGCGAACCCTGCGGAACGAAATACGTCAGCAGGATATACCGGTCCAGATAGAAGACCACGTACAGCGCCAAAAGCAGCATCCAGATACCGGTTGCCTGCTTGAAATTCAGTTTGAACGCGGCCCAGAAATTCTTGATCACGTAGCCTCTTTCCTGCCGGATCACCTGTCGGATCACTGTGAAAAGCGCAGTTGTGGAGGCGCCGATCGTAAACACCGGAATACAGAACACAAGCCACAAAAAACTTGTCACCACGATATCAACGATCTTGTTCATCACCGTTGTAAACTTACTGTCATAACTGAAAAAACCGGACATATTCCCTCCTGTCAGGTCCGTTGACGTACCTCTAAATCATACACCACCTCAACATCTTTTGGAAGCACAACTTTGAATCGCATAAGACAACCGGAGGATCGCTCCTCCGGTCTCTTCTGTGCCATATACCCTTGTAAAACCAACAAAGGAGCACCAGCTTTATTTTACCCGGATCATCACAACGCTTGCCTTCGGGATCGAAAGAACGATCTGCTTCCCATCGGCGCGATATCCGGCAAAAGCTTCTTCTTTCACGGTGTCCGGTACCTCGAAGGTATTCTTGTCATGGACATCTCCGCTCGTCAGGATGCTCGCTTCCACGACCTCATAGGTCTTGTTTTCCGCAAACTGTACGGTCAGCTCTTTCTCATCCGTCACGGAAAGGTTATTGACCGTGATGGTGATGATACCGTCTTTTTCGGAAACGGACTCCGTCAGGTCCGGTACCGTCCATTCCTCCATGCCGATCTCCTGCGCACCCGTAATGGAACTTTGAAGCAGGTCGGCTCCCTGGTGATGACGGAACATGTGGAAGGCGTGCCACGTCGGCGTCTTTACCATCCGTGCACCATCCGTCAGGATCACGGACTGAAGGACATTCACCATCTGTGCAATGCAGGCCATCTTGACACGATCGCAATGCTTGTTGAAGATGTTCAGCGTGATCCCTGCCACGAGCGCATCACGTACCGTGCTCTGCTGATACAGGAATCCCGGATTCGTGCCCGGCTCCACCGTGAACCAGGTGCCCCACTCATCTACGGAAAGACCGATCTTCTTTTCGGGATCGAACTGATCGATGATCGCGCTGTGGCGGCTCACCAGTTCTTCCATATGATAAGCCTTGTTCAGCGTCTTGTACCACGCAAGGTCATCATAGTCCGTCGCACTTCCTTTGATCTCCCAGCCCTCCGGATGCACATAATAATGGAGGGAAATATAATCCATGAACCCGTGGAACTGTTCCGGCACATGGTCGAAGCAGGTGCGCAGTACGCCCTCCGTCCAATGATAATCATCCACGTTGGCGCCGCATGCCACTTTTTTCACCGGACGTTTCTCATCATACTGACGGATATAGGTCTGATACCGGCGATATTCGTTCCCGTAAAACTCCGGCGTCATGTTACCGCCGCATCCCCAGTTCTCATTGCCGACGCCAAAGTAGTCCACGTTCCACGGCTCCTCATGGCCGTTTTCTTTGCGCAGATCTGCCATCGGAGACACGCCTTTGAAGGTCATGTATTCCACCCACTCCGACATTTCCTGTACGGTACCGCTTCCCATGTTTCCGTTGATATAAGTTTTGCAGCCGATCTGACGGCAGAGCTCCATGAACTCATGGGTTCCGAAGCTATTGTCCTCGGTCACCCCGCCCCAATGGGTGTTGATCATCTTTTTGCGTTTGCTCTTGTCCCCGATACCGTCTTTCCAATGGTACTCATCCGCAAAGCATCCGCCCGGCCAGCGCAGGACCGGTACCTTGATCTCCTTCAATGCATTGACCACGTCGGTACGCATACCGTTCACGTTCGGGATATCGGAGTTTTCTCCCACATAGAGTCCCTCATAGATGCATCGTCCCAGGTGCTCAGAAAAATGACCGTAGATCTCCGGCTCGATCCTTCCGCATTTCTTGTTTTCATTGATGACTAATTTTGCCACGATTTTCCCTCCTTTTACTCCTTCATGATATACTTTACGCCCCATAGGGACTGGTTGTTCTCTCCGATCCCGGAAAAGCAGAATGTGTTGTTCCCGGCTTCATCGATCATCTCGATCAACACCCCGTGATAGGTCACGCCGTCCACCGTGATATCCGCATAATTCGTGCCTTCCTTCACCTCATAGGTCCCGGCCAGGTCTCCCGTGATCTGCCCGTCCGCAAAACTGCATTTGACTGCCTCATTCACCTTTGCATCCACCGCCAGTCCATGATTCAGGAGGTACACCGTCCCGTCGAGATCATGCTTTTGGTATCCTTTTTCGGAAAGGGTCTCCCCGTTTGTGGCAAAGGGAAAAATGCAGGGCCATCCCTCTTCATTCACCGCCATCTGATGGACTCTCGGTTCATGATATTCATCCATCTTTTTGAAGCGCTGGTGATAGATGATAAACAGCTTCCCGTCCGATTCAAAAGTGGACTGGCCGCCCGGTGCCATATAGGTTTGTGCCAGAGACGGAAGGGTGTAATTGCCCATCAGCTTCGTCCCGTATTTTTCAAAATGGTCGAGGTCATCGTCAATCCCCAGGGTATGTCCGGAAGCATCCACATAGGTGCCGTCCGGCTTGTCGCTTCGGAATACCCGGATCTGATAGCCGCCCATCTGCTGGAGATTGCCATAGGACAGGAACAGATAGTAGTAACCGGACTTTTCGTCGTACTGGATATAAGGGCCTTCAATGGGATGGTGAAATCCTCCCACCAGCCTTTTCCCGTAGTAATGATCCACCCCGTTCGCGTCATCCGTCTCCGGGTGGATGGGCTCATTCGTTTCCGGATCCAGTTCCAGCAAAAAGATACCGCCGGACCAGGAGCCGTATACCATCCACATCCGTCCGTCGGCGTCATAAAACATCGCCGGATCGATCGCATTCGGATAATACTGATTGTTAAATCCCGCCACCGTGATATAACGTTCGCGCAGTTTCTTATCCTCTCCGTTGATCTCATAATAATTGGTCTTGGTGGCATTCGGCTTCGTAAAACCGGAATAGATCACCGTCCCCTGATAATGATAAGGTCCGTCAATGGTTTTGCTTGTTGCATAGCAAAGATCCGACATGATATAGGAACTCGTGGTGCAAAAATACATCAGGTATTCTCCGGTGGTCCTGTTATAGATCACACTTGGCGCCCACACCGAGTACCACTTGTCGGAATTCTTTCCCACAAAGGAAAAAGCATCAAAAGGTTCCTCGATCAGATTGTCATAGATCGGGTTCTTTGCATCCACACCGTCTGCCCACATTTTGAAGGTCCGAAGATCCTCTGTGGTCGCCGCCGTCATATGGGTCCCGTAGCAATAATAGGTGTGATCGTCTCCCTCGATGAGAAAGGGATCATGGAGAGACGCTCCCGCGCTGAAAGCGCCCTTCTCAATCTCCTCCTCCGGAAGTTCTTTGGGCAGAGACGATCCTGCTGCACCGCATCCTGCCAGTAATACAGCCGCCCCGGTCACCATTGCCATGATCTTTCCCATCCTTTTTCCGGTCTTTTCTCTCATCCTCTTGCTTCCTTGTATCCGCGTGTCTTCGCGGCTCTTTATATTTCCCGCATCCATACCTGCATTTCTCCTGTTTCCCGATTTCCCCAGTAGCAGTATGGTATCATCCTGACAACCGTTTCCTCCCGCTCCGGTCTTACGATCCTGTAAAGCCCGTCTGAGGGATCCCCGCGGAGAAGTTTCTTTCCCTTCAGTGTAACAACGGTGGTTCCGCCCAGCAATTCCTTTTCAAAAATCTCCCGGGGTGCAACCGCGGTATCGATGGAGATCGCGTTCAGATTTTTCCCGTTGTCCGTCTCCTCAGCAGCATAGACAAGCGGTCCTTTTTTCACCGCGACCTTCCCTGCGTCTGCGCGTACCTCCGGATCTGCATAGACAAAATGCGCGTCCATCCCAAAGGTCAGCTCCACCGTCTCTTTCTTTTTTGAGACCGGGATCCTGATGTAGCCCTTTTGCAGCGGGGCGTCAAGGATTTTTGCATTGCACAGCACCTTCGGATCCTTTGCATAGGACGGGATCCGCAGAAAGATCGACCCTGTCGATCCATCCGGATTATCAACCATGATCTTTGTCCGCCCCTGAAAAGGCATCCCGGTCTCCACCGTGATCGTGACCGGTTTCCCGTCGAACTGTGCCTTTATTTCACACCCCACATGAAGATTCAGGTAAAGCGCATCCTCTCCCGTAAAGCAGACATATTCGCCGAGAGACGCCAGCGTCCTCGCAATATTCGGCGGACAGCATGCACAGCCAAACCACTTTTGCCTCACACTCTTCACATGGGCGACGGAAGTATGGTCCATACAAAACGCCGGCACCACGGAAAGAGGATTCACATAGAAAAAGCTCTTTCCGTCCATCGCAACGCCGGCCAAAACCGTGTTGTAAAGCGCCGTCTCCATCGTCTCGATATAGGAGGCATCATGGGTGATCTGCGCCATCCTGCGGCAGAAAAAAGCCAGCCCGATGGACGCGCAGGATTCCGAATAATTCCTATCGTTCGGAAGATCGTAGTCCGTGGTGAACCGTTCATAGATGCCGCTGGATCCGATACCGCCGGTGACATACATCTGTTTTTCCACGATGTTCCGGTAAAGGGTCTCGCAGGATCTCAGCAGCTCTTCATCATGATACTCATAAGCAAGATCTGCCATGGCCGCATACATATAAACGGCGCGGACGGCATGTCCTCTTGCGGTCTTCTGCGTTCTTACCGGTTCATCACATTGGGAGTATGCAGGAAAAAAAGGATCCGGATTGTGAAACACATCCGTCCAGTTTTCCTTTTCATGCTCATGTACAAGATAGTTGGGTTCGGTTCCTCTCCGGTCGATGAATTCCTTCGCCATGTCCAGATATTTTCTTTTCCCGGTGGCGTGATACAGTTTGATCAGTCCGATCTCGATCTCCTGATGACCCGGAACCGCATTTTGATATGCTTTTTTATGGAACGTCTCGCAGATCAGATCCGCGTTCTTTTCCATGATCTTCAACAGTCTGTCCTTGCCGGTCACTTCATAATAAGCAACGGCAGCTTCCATAAAATGTCCCGCGGTATAAAGCTCATGGCCCTCCCGCAGATTCGTAAATTTCCCCTCAGGCTCTTTGATGATGAAATACGTGTCCAGGTAGCCGTCGGGGCGCTGCGCCCGGGCGATCAGATCGATCGCCCCGTCAGCGGTCTGCTCCAATGTTTCATTTTTTTCATAGGAAAGTGAATAAGCGACTGCCTCCAGCCATTTTGCCAGATCCGTATCCTGAAACACGAATCCGTAGAATTCCCCCTCTCTTTCGCCTGCCGCTATCCTGAAATTTTCGATGCAGTGGCTGGGTTCAGCGGTAGGTTCCCTGTCATTCAGTACCGCCCACTGATAGGGAATGATCTCTTTTGTGACCAGAGAAGTGTATTTGTTAAAAAAACCGTCGTCGATACGGATATCGTTCAGGTTGATGGTTTCGAGTTTTCGCATGGATCCATTCCTCGATTCATAAGGAAACGCTGATGAAAGCGCCTTACTCCTGATAAGAAAAAACGGGTCTTTGTTCCGCATCCCACCTAATCTTCATCAGCTGGGTATGCCGGTTCGGATTGTAGAGCGGGTCTCCCTCGATCTTCGGTTCCGTCCTGGCATGGTACACGAGGATGTCATTGCCCTCCTCATCCACCGTGAAAGAATTGTGCCCCGGCCCGTAGATCCCCAGAGATGCATCCGTTGCCAGCACCGGGTGGCGTTCCTTTTTCCAGGAGCGGGGATCCAGAAGATCGCTGTCTTCGGATGCCGTCAGCATCCCCATGCAGTAGGCAGCTCCGGTTTCGCTGGCGGAATAGGTTAGGAAAAGATCGCCGCCGTGTTTGATGACGGCCGGACCTTCATTCACCCAGAAGCCGATCCGCTCCCAGTCATAATCCGGCGTGGTCAGGAGGACCTGTACGGTTTTCAGCTTGTGCGGATTTTCCATTTCGGCGATATAGAGATTGCTGATCTGCTTTCCGACGCCGACTTTCTCCGCCCAGACATAGTAATGCTCTCCATGATTTTCGAACACGGTCCCGTCCAGGGAAAATGCCTCAAAGGAAAACTCATCCGCATCTGCCCTTTCCATTTTTCCAAGCTCTTTCCATGTACCCGTCACCGGATCCGCATCCGCACATTCCAGCACGTACGGACGCAGCGCCCAGATGTCATCCTTGCTGCTTCCCGCAAAATAAATGTACCAGTGTCCGTCCAGATAATGCAGCTCCGGTGCCCAGATGTGCTGACTCATGGGACCGGATTCATGGCAATGCCAGATCTCGACCTCCTCCGCATCCGGAAGCCCGGCGAGATGCGAGGCTCTCCGCAGTACGATCCTGTCATACGCCGGCACGGACGCCGTAAAATAATAGCTGCCGTCTGTGTGCCGGTAAATATAAGGGTCTGCCCGCTGCATGATCCATGGTTTATTGTAGGTAAGTGCAACACTCATTTTTATCTGTCTCCTGTCAGACACATCAGTTCCCTTTCGTACTTCGTACTCAGCTCGCTGTGTATCCTTCCTTAACCTTTCACGGCGCCTGCGGTCATACCATCGATCAGGTATTTCTGGAAGATCAGAAAGACAACCAGTACCGGAAGGATGGAAAACATCGAGCCCGCGATCAATACATCGTAGTTATTTCCATAGGGTGTCAGCAGCGTATTCAGTCCGATGGGAAGCGTGAACTTATCCGCGGAACGATAGACCAGCATCGGCCAAAGAAGATTGTTCCATGCGCCCATGGCACACAGGATCGCCATGGAGGCAAAGGCCGGCTTCGTGATCGGCATCATGATCTGCACGCAGATCCGGTACTCGTTGGCACCGTCGATACGCCCTGCATCCAGGAGTTCTTTCGGCAGGCCCTGCATGTATTGTCGGAAGAAAAAGATCGTACCGGCGGCGCATAGCCCGGGCAGGATCACACCCCAGGTTGTATCGATGAGGTTCAAGGTGATGACCTCCTGATACAGAGGAAGCATCAGGATCTCAAAGGGCACCATCATGGTGGCGATCACCAGGAAAAACAGGAGATTCTTTAATTTGAAATCATACATGGACAGCCCGTATGCCACAAAGAAGCACACAAAGAGCGTCCCGACCACGGTGATCAATGTCAGGAGTACACTGTTCTTAAACCACATAAAGTATTTCGAGGAATCCTGTTTCCCGCCGTTCCCGCCAAAAATATAAATATAGTTGTCCAGGGTCATGGTCGAAAAATCCAGGTCGATGGAAAGGCCTTTCCGGATCAGTTCACGTCCGGGACGGAAAGATGCCAGAAGTCCCGCAAACAACGGAAATGCGATCAGTGCAGCGAGACCGCCAAAAAAGACCGTTGCCAGGATGGAAAGTACGGTGTGTTTCGTCCCGCCGATGGTATTGGACACACGTCTCTTTTTTACGGTTTGTGTTTTTGCCATCTTACTTCTCCTCCTTCTTGAATGTACCGGTCGCCACGAGCTGCACCATATTGATGCCAAGTGCTACCACAAGCAATACCAGTCCGACCGCGGATGCATATCCCATCTGGTTCTTCTCGATACCGCGTTTGTACAGATACCCGACGATGGTAAGACCGATGTTCTTCGGCGAGGAGTTTCCCGCCCATAACATGAAGCTTTCCAGGAACATGGCAAGACCCGCATACACGGAGATGGTCAGCACGTAGATGATGGTGGGCTTCAAAAGGGGCACTGTCACATAACGGAATTTCTGCCAGCCAGATGCGCCGTCGATATCTGCCGATTCGTAAAGAGCCGGGTCTATATTTTTCAGTCCCGACAGGAAATACAGCATGTTCACGCCTGTCCATCTCCAGCAGCACAGCAGCAGAAGCGCGAAGTACGCGGTCGGGTACATTTTCAGCCATTTGATGGGTGCCTGCCCGAAAAAGTCAAGCACCTGATTCATAAAACCGGTTTTATACTCAGAAAACATCAGCCGGAACAAGGTACCGGAGATGACGACCGAGGTCAGTGCCGGGATGTAAAGGATCGCTTTCCAGACACCCTTTGCCTTGACAAGATTGCTGTCGATCAACACGGCCCAGAGCATCGGGAACGGGATCAAAAAGACCAGTGTCAGAACCATGTACAGAACGGAGTTGCCGACTGCCTGATGAAAAACGGTGTCTTTTGCCAGCTTCGCGTAATTGCTGAACCCGACCCACTCCGCGCCACTGGGCTTGATATTCTGAAAGCTCATGGTCACGGTGCTTATCATCGGATAGATCCAGAAAATGGCAAAGCTGAGAATGAACGGCAGTACAAAAACGTACGGCGCCGTTTTCTGAGAGTATAAAAATCGCGTAAAGAAATTGCCAGATTTTGTCTTTTTCACTTTCCCAACCCCTTTTTGAAAATAGGGGCTGCAACAGGGCAGCCCCTATGAATCTGAGTCACAAGTTCAGTGTCTCAAGCATTACTGCTCCAGATCGACCGCATCCTGGAGCTCCTGCAGAGCCTCATCAACATCCATACCCTGCTCCAGAACCTCGTTTGCGGTGGTGGTGCAGAAGTAATCGTTGATCGTCGGGCTGATAGCTACCACGGAGATCTTGCCGATACCATCTTTCACCTTGTTCAGGACATCATACGGATAGTTGCGGAAGAACTGATTGTACTGGTTGCTGTCGTCATGTGCAAATGCGTCATCAGTCCAAAGAGCGGTGTTGCAAACGTCAAATCCGAGATTCTCCCAGATGTAGTTCTCACCTTCCTCACCCATCTTCGCCCAACAGACGAATTCTGCTGCAAGCTCCTGTGCGTCGGACTGATCCGTTACAACCGTACCGGTACCGCCGATACCTACGGAATGACCCTGACTCTTGTCAAATACCGGGCAGGGAGCCAGATACCAGTTGCCTTTTTCTTCCGGCATGTAGTTCAGGAAACGGCTCATGTACCAGGCTGCCTTCGGGAAGGAAACGATGTTGTGGTCCAGAATGTTCTGGAAACCCGCCTCCAGGTCAACGTGTCCGTCGGGAGAGATCTCAGCCAGCCCGCTGTTCAGCCAATCCTGCTGCATGGTCAGCATTTTCTTTACGGAATCAAGCTGCACATTCGCCGGTCCTTCAAAGCCGCCGGTCCAGTCTTCGCCGTACTCAGCCATTGCAAGCCACATCCAGTCCGTGCCGCCCGTATCTACGGAGGTCCAGTACTTGCCTTCTGCATGATCGATACCGTCAAGATATCTCTCGCCCAGGGCTACATAGTCATCCCAGGTCTCCACTGCGTCGATATCTGCCTGGGTAAGTCCTGCTTTTTCCATCTCGCCAAGATTGTAATACATCAAGGTCGCACCTACATGGAAAGGAGCGCCGTAGTAGTTGCCGTCTGCACCTGCATAAGTATCAAGACGGGATTTTACCATGGTAGCTTCGTAAGGTGCCACATAATCATTTAAGGGAACCAGTCCTTCATCTTCGTATGCTACCACGTTCGGGAACTGACCGACTTCTACATCGCAGATATCCGGTGCGCCGGTTCCGGTCTGCAGGCTCATGATCATCTTCTGATGCATATCGCCGTACGGATAAGTCACTGTGGTGAGCTTGATCTGTTTGTCCGGATTCTCTGCGTTCCACTTGTCGCACATATCACGGTAGAACGTACCATGTAATTCTACGAATGTCCAAAGCTCAAGGGGTGTACCGTCTTCCGGTCCCGTGGTATCGGTCACGGCCTCAACCTCTTCTGCCGCTTCTCCGCCTTCCGCTTCCGCAACCTCAGTAGCAGCTTCCTCCGCTGCATCTACTGCTGCATCCCCTGCTCCTGCTGCTGCTCCCCCGGCACTTGCACCGCCACAGCCTGCGAGAAGACTTGCTGCCATCGTTCCGCAAAGCAGAACACTGACTAATTTCTTCTTCATTGTCCTTCCTCCTATTTTGTGCTTCGTTAACAGGTTTGAGATTTGCATCTCTGATTCGTATCATATCGGAGGTATTTTAGAATGTCAATAATTATTTTAGTATTTTATGAAATAATTTAGTTTTTTGTCAATTTCTATAAAAAACAGCCATGTCTTTTGTGATATTTACCTAAAACGTTTTCGTAAACCCCTTGTTTTCCGTCCTTTTGTTAATATTTTGACAATCGTTTTGGGGCAATCTGAATCGTTTTAGACTTTTCTAAACATTCAGATTGACGTTTTTTTCTTTTATGTTATACTGAATTAGTAAACACTTGTCTAAAGAATATATTTCAATCACCGCAACCCATCCGGTCATTCCGGTGGATGAAATATCTTCTTTATGATCCAAAAGGAAAGGAGTTTCTTCTCTATGTTGCATATCGAAAACCTGGAAGACGGACTGGAACTGTTCAAGTCCCTGGGTTCAGAGGTGCGGGTCGAGATCATACGCCAGCTTCTGCAGCATCCGGGCATGAACATGAACGAGCTGGCAGGACGGCTGAAAATCACAAACGGCGCCCTGACTTCCCATATCAAGAAGCTGGAGTCCTGCGGCATTGTCAAGACCAGCAGCGAGACCGCAAGCCACGGCAATCAAAAGATCTGTTCCGTCCATGTGGACAAGATCCTGATCGACCTGATGCCCGGCTCACCGGTGGATGATCTTTATCAGGCCTCCATCAAAGTCGGACATTATTCCAATCATGAGGTGTACCCCACCTGCGGGCTCGCCACGGCAGAGTCCATGGTCGGTGAAGTGGATGACCCCCGTTACTTTTCTCATCCGGACCGGTACAACGCGGACATTCTCTGGTTCACCCGCGGGTTTGTGGAATACGACATTCCGAACTTTATCCCCCCGAATCAGCAGATCACGGAGTTGATGATCGAAATGGAGATCTCCTCGGAAGCCCCGGGCGTGAACAACAACTGGCCAAGTGACATCCGTTTCTATCTGAACGGACAGAATGTAGGGGAATGGACATCCCCCGGAGACTTCGGAGATGTGCAGGGGATCTTCACGCCCGACTGGTGGTATCCGAACTGGAATCAATACGGTCTCTTAAAGCTTCTGGTGGTCAACCGCAACGGTACCTTCATCGACGGCCGTCAGATCTCCGGGGTCACGACCACTGATCTCGCTCTGACGAGTACCAGCCAGATCAAATTCCGTCTTGCTGTGGAGGAAGACGCGGCACACGTGGGAGGACTTACCATCTTCGGAAAGACCTTCGGCAACTACGCACAGGACATCGCTGTGCGGATCGGTTACATGCCGCAGTGATTCTAAGGTAACCGCATATCATTCGTTCTTTGTATGAAAGGAATCGCCATGCAAAAAAGACATCTTCTGCTTCCCGGTATCATGACTTTCATCATGCTTGCAGGCTGCGGCAATCCAGACGCAGCTGCCTCCGGCTCTGCACCGGCGGCGTCTCCCGCATCTGAAGCGACACCTCCCTCATCTGAAGCGGTTGCATCCGCTTCCCAGGTTGTGCCGGAAGATGTGATTCTGGAAAAGAGTCCTTACGGAAACCCCATCATCCGGCTCACGGATGAAAAGGGAGACCGCATCTACGGCGGGGACCCGGCCGTCTATGTGGACGGTGATACCGTCTATCTCTATACCGGCCATGATATGTCCACGGATGTCGAAGTATCCGAGGCGGCCTATCATATCCCGGAGTATTTCTGCTACTCTTCCAAGGATCTTTTGACCTGGACGCCGGAAGGGGTTGTGATGAACATGAGAGACGTTTCCTGGGCGAAGGATCACATCAGCGCCTGGGCCAGCCAGGTCACCAGGCACACGGATCCCGATTCCGGAAAGGATCTTTATTATCTCTACTTCTGCTCCTGGGATAAGACAGGGGGTGGAAAGCAGTCCATCGGTGTAGCGGTTTCGGAAAGTCCAACCGGACCTTTCACGGATATCGGCGCGCCGCTTGTCATGGGCGTGATCACGAAACCCCAGACCTCCGCCTGGAACGATATCGACCCGACCGTATTTGTGGACACGGACGAAAATGGCGAGGAGCACCGCTATCTCGCCTGGGGAAATGCGATCTTTTATCTGTGTGAATTGAATCCGGACATGATCTCCGTCAAAGATCAGAACGGAGACGGCAAGATCACCTGCGGCCACAACCTGGAAGACGCCGATATCATGAGCAACAACAAAGGGCTGCTCTCCTACACAGAGGCACCGTGGCTCTATCGCAGGACGGATGAAAACGGCAACTGCACCGGCGATACCTATCTTTTCTACGCTTCCGAATGGCGAGAGTCCATGGCTTATTCCAGAACCAAAGATCTCAGGAGCGGCGTCTGGGAATACTCTCAGATCTTCATGCTCCCCACCGCCACCTGCAACACCAATCATGAGGCGATCTTTGATTTTCAGGGCAAAACCTACATGATGTATCACGACGGCGCGCTGCCGGGCGGCAATGGTTATCGCCGCAGTGCCTGCCTCCAGGAGCTTGTCTGGAATGACGACGGCACGATCTCCATGATGGAGGAATCCGCATCCGGCCTCACCGGCACGATCTCAACCATCACGGCCGCAGACGGCACACCGCTCTCTCATACGCATGTCGACAACTCCTCTTCAGATGATGTCTATCCCTATACGGATATCGCCGTCGGCACTGCTCTCTCGGATGCCGAAAAAGATGCGCAATGGGTGATCGTCGCAGGAAAAAGCGACGAAGACGATCCCGCCCTTGTTTCCATTCAAGCGGAAAACAAGACCGGTCTTTTCCTGACCGCAAACGAGGACGGCTCTGTCACGCTCGCACAGGATACGGACGGCAAAGCAGAGACTGCCGCCGCGCAGACCTTCCGCAGTGTCACCGGCTTAAACGGCGATCCCGACGCAGTCTCGTTCCGAAGTGTCACAGATCCGGCCAAATATCTCACCGTCACAGACAGTATCCTGACCCTGACCGACGGATCAGATCCTGCCGGCACATCGTTTGTTGTGGATTAAGTGAAAAAGATTCTCGATCTTCATTTAAGCGCAGCCTTCATTTTTTGACAGGTTCTGCCGATATAGATAATGGAATACTATCTTTGTGCACGGAAGCGCAAAGGAATTGTGAGGCGATGCTTACTGAAAGTGGCATCGGATGCCGAATGCCAAGGAGGGCGCGCAATGAATCTGTCAGTTCGACCATCTTTTCTGCAAGGAAATCAATCTGCTGCCAAGGGAATGACCGGGCAAAACGCGACATTGTTCACGCGTAACGGTTCTGTACATCTGTCCGGCGCCGGCATTGATCCCGCAAAACAATCTGATCCGCACGAGGCCGCAAGGCAGTCCGCATTTGCGAGACGCCTGCGTCTGGCTGCGGAGGAGGCGAATCAGATGAAGCCGGCAGCGAAGACCTCGTCCAAAAAGGATTCCAAAACAACACCCAAAAAGAAGCTCATCTACAATTTTAAGGAGATCTCTGCGCAGATCTTTCGCGCGAAGAATTCTGTTTCTGCCGGGAAAGCTGTCTTTCAGGCAAAGCGCAAGGTCGTGGAGTTAAAGAAAAAACTTGCTTCCAAAGATGTCGATGCAGAAGAACTGTCGATTGCGCTCACGCATGCGAAACGGATGGAGCTTGCGGCGCGGCGGAAGCAACGACATCTCGAGATCGAGGAATATGCCAAGAACCATCTGGACACGGAGGAAAAAAAGAGCGGATACGAAGATGCGGCTTCTACGCTTCTGTCCGAGGCTGAAGAACGACTCGTTGAAGGGCAGGAAGAAGTGCTGGCGGAATCAGAAGAAGAACGGAAAGCAATGGCTGAAGAGCAATCAGAGCTGCTTTCTGAAGAGCTGTCAGAAGAAATGCAGGAAGAACTACAAGCTCTTCTTGGCGACGCCGAGGAAGAAGCCATGGCAATGCTGGAAGAAACGCTTGCGCAGATCGAGGGGCTTGAGATGGCCTCTCCCAACATGAGCGAAGAAGCGTTCAAAGAAATGCTACAAAAGCACCGCCACTCGGAGCAGAAAGAAATCCTGCGCGCCGACATGGATTACCTGAAAAACATGATCTCTTATCTGTATGAAAAAGGAGAAACAGAAAACTGCTTCACGACACCCTCTTCGGCGCCGCAAAGCAGCTTTGTCTGCACAGTTTCGTTTGAGGGGTAGCGCGATACTACTCCACCACCGCAATCGCTTCGATCTCCACCAATGCCCCCTTCGGGATCGCTGCGGCCTGGAACGCCGCACGCGCCGGATAAGGCTCCGTAAAGAACTCCGCATAGACTTCGTTCATCGCTGTGAAATTTGCGATATCGGAAAGCAGCACGGTCGTCTTGACCACATCAGACATCTTTGCCCCTGCAGCGGCAAGGATGTTTTTGATATTGGTCAGGCTCTGTCTGGTCTGCGTTGCGATATCCGCTCCCGCGAACTCTCCCGTCACCGGATCGATCGGGATCTGCCCCGATACATAGATTGTATTGCCGCTTCGGATCGCCTGCGAATACGGGCCGATCGCCGCCGGCGCATCCTTGGTACTGACTGCCTGATTCATCCTGTTCTCCTTTTTACCATTTCTTCTTCGGACAGCGGTTTGCCGCCACGTAAGCGCGGATCTCCACATAGCACCCGCATGCCTCGCAGGTCGCTTCGGAAAGCTTTTCGCACGCCCGGCATACGGCGAGGCGCTCCTCATAAAGCGCCTCACTCGCCCGATCCTGCGGTTTGATCACCGCAAGATACTTTTGCAAATCCTTCTGGTCTTCCGCGGCCAGATCCCGCAGAAGACATTGTTTGCAAATCCTGACCGGCTTTTCTTCCATGTAGTCCTTACTGTCCGTAGTATGCATTTGCTCCGTGTTTCCGGTAGAAATGCTTTTCCTTGATGTTGTCCGGCGCCGGCTTCACGTTCGGGTTCAGCGCCTCCGTGTTGCGTGCCATCTTTGCGACTTCTTCGAGCACCACCGCGTTGTGGACGGCTTCTGCCGCATCCTTCCCCCAGGTAAAGGGGCCATGGTTCTGGCAGAGCACTGCCGGTGTGTACTGCGGTTGGATGCCGCGGTTCTCAAACGTCTCGATGATTACAAGGCCGGTATTCTTCTCATAAGCCTCGTTGATCTCCTCCGTCGTCAGATTGCGCGCGCAGGGGATCGGTCCGAGGAAATAGTCCGCGTGTGTCGTTCCGTAAAGCGGGATGTCACGCCCCGCCTGCGCCCAGGCAACCGCCTCCGGAGAATGGGTATGCACAATGCCGCCGATCACATCGTACTTTTTGTAAAGTTCGATGTGGGTCGCCGTATCACTGGAGGGTTTGTACTTTCCCTCAATGCGATTCCCTTCAAGATCCATCACCACCATATCTTCCGGCGTCAGCTTATCGTAGTCCACGCCGCTCGGTTTGATCACGAAATACCCGCTCTCCCGGTCGATCCCGGACACATTGCCCCAGGTATAGGTGATGAGGCCGCGCTTCGGCAGCTCCATATTTGCTTCATAGACATCTTTTTTTAATTGCTCCAGCATCTCTTACCTCCCCGGTGTGAAAAACTTCTGCAGATCCGCTTCCGTCGTATCATCGCCGATCGTGATCAACTCTGTCCCGGTCAGCCGTGCAAACATGGCGATGTCTTCTCTCGTCAGCGCCGTGGACACCACCGAATGGTGCGCACCGCCTGCATAGCACCATGCTGCGGTACCGATCGCGAAATTCGGTTTATGGCGGTACATGATCCGCGCCACCGGAAGCTTCGGCATCGGCTCGGGCTGTTTCACGAGTTCGATGTCCGCGCAGATGATCCGGAAATGATCACCGAGGTCAATCAAGGTCACTTGGATCCCGTCGCCGGTCACACCGTCAAACACAAGCCGTGCGGGGTCTTCTTTTCCGCCGATCCCGAGCGGATGCACCTGGATCTCCGGCTTCGTCGCAGCAAATGCCGGCGGCACTTCCAGCATATGGGAAGCGAGTTCTAATTCCTGTCCTTTTTCCAGATCGTACGTGTAGTCCTCAATGAAGCCGGTCGCACCTTCTCTGCCTTCCGACATCTTCATCAGCACTGCGGAAAGTGCGCTGATCTTGTAATCGCCTTCCGGTCCGAACCCGATCCCTTTTGCCATCAGGTTCTGGGAAGCCAGACCCGGCAGCTGTTTTAAGCCATGCAGATCCTGGAACGTGTCTGTAAAAGCACCCACTCCGTTCTGCTTCATAAAGGTCTCCAGCGCCACCTCGTACTTCGCCTGCTCCCGCACTGCCTCGCGGTTGTCAGTTGCCATCGTGTACTTCGACTGATACTCACCCATCTTCTGGTCGATCTCAGCATCGGAAAGGGTGTTTGCCAGGGATGCGATCTCGCCGATCCCCCAGTACTTGATCTCCCAGCCATACTTGATCTCGCACTCCAGACGGTTGCCGTCCGTCACAGCCACATCCCGCATGTTGTTGCCGAAGGTTGCGACGGTCAGGTTCCTGCCGCAAGCGATCGCCGCTGCCACATGTGCAAAACGGCGGATCTTTGCGACCACATCGTCATGCTTGTAAAATCCTGCAACCACTTCATGCGGAATACCGAGCCGTGCCAGGATGAAGCCATATTCGCGGTCTCCGTGTGCCGCCTGATTCAGGTTCATGAAATCCATGTCGATCTCGCTGTAAGGCAGCCGCTCATTCGCCTGCGTGTGCAGATGCAAAAGGGGCTTCCGCAGGATCTGCAGTCCCTTGATCCACATCTTGGCCGGTGAAAACGTGTGCATCCAAGTGATCACACCAACACAGTCATCATCATTCTCTGCAGCGCGGATGTCCTCCACGCAGACCTTTGAGGTCTCCACCGTCGGCATCAGCACGACTTCCGCTACATCCGACAGTTTCTCATTCAGGAACTGCACCATCTCCTGACAGTCTTTTCTGACCTGCGCGAGACATTCCTCGCCATACAGATCCTGGCTGCCGGGAATAAAATAAAGTTTGCTCTTGCTTGCCATATCGTCCTCCGCCTTATCTCGTTTCTTCAATCTTCTTTGCGATGCCTTCCGCATCCAGACCGTATTTATGGATCAGCTCTGCTGCCGGACCGGACTCGCCGAACACATCGTTGACGCCGATTCTCGTAAGCTTCGTCGGGCACTTCTCGGAAAGCAGTTCTGCTACCGCGCCGCCAAGTCCGCCGAGGATCGAATGCTCCTCTGCTGTGAAGACGCGGCCGGTCTTCTTTGCGGAAGCAAGCACCAGTTCTTCATCCAAAGGCTTGATCGTGTGGATGTTGATCACTTCCGCATCGATCCCTTTTGCCTTGAGGAGCTCTGCTGCGCCGAGTGCTTCCGGTACGCAAAGTCCCGTTGCGATGATCGTCAGATCCTTTCCTTCTTTCAAAAGGACACCCTTGCCGATCTCAAACTTGTAATCCGGATTGTCATTGATGACCGGAACCGCCGCACGTCCGAAGCGCATATAAACCGGTCCCTCATGCTCATAGGCTGCGCGCACTGCTGCCTTCGCCTCAATATCATCGCTGGGGTTGATAACCACCATCCCCGGGATCTCGCGCATCAGCGCAAGGTCTTCAAGACACTGATGGGACGCACCATCTTCACCGACGGAAATGCCTGCATGGGTCGCACCGATCTTGACGTTCAGATGCGGATAACCGATGGAGTTGCGCACCTGCTCATAAGCACGTCCTGCCGCAAACATCGCGAAGGAACTCATAAACGGTACCTTGCCGCAGGTTGCAAGCCCTGCTGCGATACCTGCCATATCACACTCTGCGATCCCGCAGTCGATGAAACGATCCGGGAATGCTTTCTTGAAAACCCCTGTCTTGGTCGCGCCCGCAAGGTCCGCATCCAATACGACGAGATCTTCTTTTTCTTTTCCAAGCTCCGCGAGCGCGTTACCGTAGCTCTCACGGGTTGCAATCTTCTTTACGTCAGCCATTATGCAGCACCTCCTTTTGACAGTTCATCCATCGCCTGATGGTACTCTTCCTCATTCGGCGCTTTTCCGTGCCAGCCTACCTGGTTCTCCATAAAGGAAACGCCTTTGCCCTTCACCGTCTTCGCAATGATGGCAGTGGGCATGCCCTTTGTCGCTCTCGCCTCTTTGAAGGCGCTTCGGATCTCGTCAAAATCATTGCCGTTGATGTTGATCACATGGAAATTGAAGGCCTCGAATTTCTTGTCGATGGGATAGGGCGAGCAGACCTCGTCGATGGGGCCGTCGATCTGGAGATTGTTGTTGTCCACGATCACGACAAGGTTGTCGAGTTTCCGGAAGCCGGCAAACATGGATGCCTCCCAGATCTGTCCTTCCTGAATCTCGCCGTCACCGCAGAGGCAATACACACGGTAATCCTTGTTGTCCATCTTTCCTGCCAGAGCCATACCAACTGCTGCGGAAAGTCCCTGTCCGAGAGACCCGGAGCTCATATCCACGCCGGGGATATGCTTCATATCCGGATGTCCCTGCAGGTAAGACCCGGTGTGGCGCAGGGTCTCCAAGTCCTTCACCGGGAAAAAGCCGCGGTTCGCAAGCGTCGAATAAAAGCCCGGTGCAGTATGTCCTTTGGAAAGAACGAAGCGATCCCGGCCCTCTTTCTTCGGGTCTTTGGGGTCGATGTTCATCTCCTCAAAATACAGGTATGTGTAAAGATCGGCCGCCGAAAGAGACCCTCCGGGATGTCCGCTCTTTGCGTGATACGTTGCCGTGACGATCCCTTTCCGGACTTCGTTCGCGGTTTCCATCAGTTCTTTGTTGTCCATACTCTCTCCTTTCTGATATCACTCACTTGGATTTTTCATCATAACTCAAACGCACTTGCCGCTGCTTCTGCCGGGAGCGTTTTCTTGTATGCTTCAATGTACTCGTCGAACCCTTTCACATCTGCCGGATCGGGATTCATCACATCGCCGGACTCACCGCCGAAGACCTTGTCAGACAGGAAGCTGCCGAGGTCCGCGCCGCTGCCGTTTATCATATAAGCAGCGAGGAGCGCCATGCCCCAGGGGCCGCCTTCGCCTGCCGTCTTCATGACTGCGACCGGCGCATTCATCGCCGCCGCCAGCATGGACTGACCCACGCCTTTGGTCTTGAAAAAACCGCCGTGTCCGTACAGCTTATCCACCTGCACACCCTCCTCCTTGAAGAGGATATCGCAGCCGATCTTCAACGTGGAAAGGGATGCATAAAGATGGGAACGCATAAAGTTTGCAAGGGAAAACTCCGCATCCGGCGTCCGCACAAAAAGCGGTCTCCCGGCATTCAGCCCGGTGATGGCTTCGCCTGCATTGTAGTTGTACGCAAGCAGCCCGCCGCAGTTTTTCTTGCCTTCCAAAGCTTTGTTGTAAAGCAGTCCGTAAAGCTCGCCCGCGTCCATCGGATGGCCGGAAGCCTTTGCGAATTCTCCGAACAGATTGACCCAGCCGTTCAGATCCGTAGTCCCGTTGTTGCAGTGCGCCATCGCAACCGGTGCGCCGTCCGGCGTCGCCACGATGTCAAGCTCCTCATGCACTTTCTGCAGCGGCTTTTCCAAAACGACCATTGCAAAAAAGGAGGTTCCTGCGGAAACATTTCCGGTTCTCTTTGCCACGGAATTGGTCGCCGCCATCCCGGTACCCGCATCACCTTCCGGCGGGCAGAACGGAATCCCTGCGGAAAGATTGCCGCTCGGATCGAGGAACGCTGCGCCTTCTGCCGTGAGGCTTCCTGCCTTCTCTCCCGCATTCAGCACCTTCGGCAGGATCTCCTCCAGCTTCCACGGAAATCCCTGGGGAGCGATGAGCTCATCAAACCGTTTGATCATCCCCGCATCAAAAGTCCCGGTGGCATCATCGATGGGGAACATCCCGGAAGCCTCGCCGACGCCGAGCACCTTCTCGCCCGTCAACTTCCAGTGAATATAGCCTGCCAGCGTCGTAAAATGCGCAATGTCCTTCACATGCGGCTCTTTGTTCAAGATCGCCTGATACAGATGCGCAATGCTCCACCGCTGCGGAATATTGAAAGAGAACTCCTTTGTCAATGCCGCCGCCGCTTCGCCGGTGATGGTGTTGCGCCAGGTACGGAAGGGTACGAGGAGCTTCCCGTCTTTATCAAACGGGAGATACCCGTGCATCATACCGGATATTCCGACGGCTGCCAAACTCCTGATGGTCGTGCCATATTGCTCTTTGACGTCACGCAGCAGATCCCGGTAACAGTCCCGGATCCCTTCATGAATATCTTCCAGGCTGTACGTCCACACGCCGTCTTCAAACCGGTTCTCCCAGTCGTGTGCACCGGATGCGATCGGCGCGTAATCCTCACCGATCAGTACCGCCTTGATCCTTGTGGAGCCGAATTCCAGACCCATCACCGCTTTGCCGCTGTCAATCAATTCCTTTGCGTTTCCCACTTCTGTCCCTCCTGAAAAATACTGTTCCTTCTCACACTCCAGGATCGCGGCTGCGCAAAAAACAAGAGCGACGATTCCCGAAGTGCAGATCATCGCTCTTATTGTATCACAAATATCCGGCAAAAAAAACGGTAACTTTCGCCGCGTTCATCCGTAACCGGGAGTCCTTATCCACGGATAAACGCATCCAGACGGTTGATGTAGATAAAGATCTGATTCCGGTCTTTCTCACTTTCATTTAAGAGCAGGCTATACTCCGGATCACTGATCAGATCATAGAGACGATTCAGAATATCCTCTGCTTGACGGCAATTGGCAGGCGTTCTCTTGACCGCCGGTTCATTACTTCCCGTGATCTCAAAAGCCTCCCCCGCAATACTGCTGTATGCAACACGCAGATCCTGAAGCTTTTGTGCCTGCTCCACTTCCTTCTGTCTCTCCATCACCCTTTCCTGAAAATCACCCAGCTTCTTCCGATAAGAATTGTAAATCTTCCGGAGCGGTTCAGCGTCCTCATGGTTTAGATGAGACAATGGAACAGCATTCAGTTTTTCCGTCAGTTCTACGCAAAGCCTGATGTTTTCCTCAGTAAGATCAGGGATCACCTGGCAGAGCAGCTGCGGACAATCCTCCTGCATCTTCATCAGGGAAATATAGGTTTTTTCGGCGGCTGCCAGCTCTTTTTCCTCCGCCTCCTGCTTTACGGTAAATTTCTCCCAGATCAGATCCACTGCGGCGTGAATACTATCCGCCGTCTCCTTCAGGCTGTCAGAAAGGAGCGTACGAAGATCCTCCTCCCTGATGCAGTGATCAAGTGCTTCCAGGTTGTCCCGTAAAATCTCCAGTTCCTCCAACTCCTTGTCCGTGGGCACCCCTTTGATGGCGGATGTCGCCATTTTGGTTTCCTTGCACAGTTTTTGCGCAAGTGTGTCCGCACGCTCCACAATGGCGGTACGGATCTGTTCCCTGATCCGTTCAGCGAGATCCGTGATCATATTCAGATTTGACTCCTCATCGGAAAGCAGATACTTCTCTCTGAAAAGTCTTGCGCCGGAAGAAATCACATCGTTCACAGCACTCATCTTGGCGGAAAGCTCTCTGAAAGACTTCACGTCTATCAGCTTCGTCTCCTCGATCAAAAGGACCGCACTGTTCTGAAGCTCCACCAGTTCTGATCTCATGGCAGTGATATCCTTTTGCATGAGCTGATGCGTTCTGTTCTGTTGCAGGAGTCTCATTCGCTCACTCAGCCGCTCCATCCTGCTCTTTACCATGCTCTCAGCTTCAGCCCCTGCTTTCTTATACTGCGGGTAAAGCTCCGGTCCGCTCATCACCTTCTTTAAGGTTTCCTCAAAGCCATCCAGTTCTTCCTTCGTGACCGACTCCTTCTTCTCCAGGGAATCCGCCTTTCTTTCCCCGATCCCTATGATGGCATCCACCACTCTGAGCTGGTCTTTTCCGATCATCCGGTTCACGTTTTCCTGCTGCTGTTTTAAGTGGTCATAAACGCTCTGCCATTTGGTCACAGCGGAATAATCCACGGCCTTGAAGATATCCGGATGATCCTCCCGGAGCTTCTCCATTTTCTCAATAAAGCTTCTCAGCCCCTTCTCCGCCGACTGCAAGGGTTTCAATCTCTCGTTGTAATGCTTCAGAACCCGCCCGGCTTTCTGCTGCGGCTTTTCTCCGGCCTTTGCTTCCACTTCACTTCCCTGGACAAGCTTTTCAATCTGGAGGAACAGACTCCCCATGGATTCCCCTTCCGAAAGCTTCTGCAGCTCATCGAGACACTGTTCGTTCTGGGTGTGCTCCTTCATTTTCTGCTGGAACTGTCTTTCCTTCTCTTCCTCCTGCCGTTCTTTTTCCTGTTGTGTCCTGTCTTTTTCCTCTTTTTCTCTGATATCGGAAAGCAGCTGTTTCTCCTTCCATTCTGCCTCCGATCCATCCTGTCCGAAGATACCGTATCCCTTGAGGATCTGCTCGTTTTCGTTATAAAGCCGAACCAGCTCCGGATCACGCTCTTCCTCGGGTACCAGAAGACGATATGCAGTCAGAAGCTTGGGCAGATAACGGAGAGGAAGGTATTTCCGGTCTTTTTTCATATCCTCCCAGGCTTCACACAGCTTCTTCTCTTCATCCGTGGCAAGCTCCGGAATGATCTGCATGGCCTGACTTACGCGCCGGTAGTTTTGCAGCAGCACGTCCATGGAACCGCGTTTGATCACATCCTCGATAAAGGCAGAATAGCCTTCCTTCAACTGGGACAGAAGATCCCTGACCGATGCCAGATCCTTCGCTCTTTCATAAAAATCGGAGCCTGCTTGTTCCCCGTATTTGTTCAGATATTGTCCGCAGGAGAGCGCAAGGCTCGCCGCTTTTCTCGCCTCCTCCAGTTCCGGCGTGATCAGATCGCTGTCCTTCGTCTCCTTGATGGTTTTCACGGCATCCGTGATCACCGCATACTCCTGTTCTCTTTCCGCTTCCTGCGACGCCTGCAGCCGGGCAACACCGATCTGATCCCTGATCTGAATCAGCTCCTCCCGGAATGCACTGTTGTAAAGGCCGAATTCTTCCGAGCACCACTTTTGATACTGCGAGACCTCTTCTTCGAATTTGCGGATCAGTTCGAGACACGCAAAAGCACGCTTGCCTTTCTCTCCGAGAAGGATCTCTTTTTGCAGGTTTCTGAGTCGTTCTTCTTTTCTGGTGCGCTCAGCCAGGATTTTTTGTTTCTGTCTCTCCTTCTCCAGTTCTATTTCCTGTTTTTTCAGGAGTTCTTTCCTTTCCTCCTCTTCCTTCTCCTGCTGGTCGGCAAGTTTCTTTTCAAGATCGGCCCGTTGCTGTTCTTTCACCTGCCTTTCCTTTTTTTCCTGTTCCTCGTTCTCCTTTGCCTTCTTCCTCTGATTATTGAGCTCTTTCCTTACGGATCTGACGTAACGGTTATAGGCCTCGATCTCTTCGGGTATCAGGTAAAGATTGACCCGATCGGATTCCGCATTCAGCGGCGGGTAGTTCTGATAATCCCTGATCTCTTCCTCGGACATGGCATTCGGATCGTTTTTGATCTCTTCGATCTGTTCTTTGGTGAGGTAACGGAACACGTCCTTATAATCGCTAAGAACGCTTTGGACATCAATGGCCCAGGTTTTCAGCTCCTCTCCCTTCATTTTTTTCGCATGTTCCCCACGGACACGTCGGCGCGCCGCAAGGCGTTCCTTTTTGATCCTTTTGATCTCTTCCTCAAAATCGACGTTCTGACCGGCGCGGTTTTCTATCTCCTGGTCGAGCAGAGCCATTGCTTCATCCACCATCTTCTCAAGCTCTTTTTTCGATCCCTTGAAGCTCTCCCGGATCATCCGCTCCAGTTTGACCCTTTCCTTGAGACGAACGTGAACCTTCTTCTGATTCTCCCGCTTCTCAAAGACTTTTCTCAATTGTTCGACCTTCCAGTCTTCATACTTCGGGTCAGATGCATCGGAAAATCTAGAATTTCGAAGCTTTCTGTCCTCCTCCGGAATCTCCTTTTCCTCGATGTATTCGTCTTTGATATTGGTATAGTCCGTCTCGAACTGCTTTTCTTCCTTCCGATAAAGCGAAAGAAGTGCATCCTCCGCCTCCATGGTTTGGGTTCTCTGCGCCTCCGGATAAAATTCCAATGAAAGGAGCCGGTTCTCCTCCTGGGAAAAATCCTCCCGGCCGTTTTCCAGTTTCTGTGCCAGAGAAAAAAGCCGTTTCACTCTCTCCTCCAATAGGATCAGACGCTGTTTTTCCTTCTTTGCCTCCCGTTCAAAGTATGCCGGAGAGATGGTTTTGTCCATGCGTTTCCTGTCGGTCTTTTCAAAACGGTGGTTCCTGTAGCGGCTGAAATTGGCGGAGGCGATGGCTTTTTTCAGTTCTCTTCTGACTGCCTTTGCCACCAGAACGGATTCCGATGTCACCTCGACCTCACGATCCTGATACCGGACGGTTTCTTTCTTTTCTTCCGGTTTTTTCAGCTGTTTCTCCCCTGCTGCCGCTTCCCGGTATTCCCGGTATATACGGTTGGGATCGTAGGTCTGTCCGCGTTTTACCAGAGCCAGATTCAGCAATGTTTCATTCCGTTGTCTGATCTCTGCCTGACTCTCCGTCACACGCGCAAACTGCTTCTGACATTCTGCAGCCATCATCTGACGGAAGCTGGCCGCCGTGGAGCTTTCCGTAAAGGCAACATAAGAATGAAGGGCGGACCGGTTTGCGACAGCATCCATGGGACAGGCAACCCCGTTCATCTTTTCCAGGAGTCTTAAAAACTCACGAAATGCAGGAAGGGCCTTCCCCTGCACGGAGATCTCATACTGACGCTGTTTTTCTTCTGCCGTCTCGTTGCCGCCGATTTTCGGATAGATCTTTGAGAGGATGGAAAGTCTTCTGTAGTCGCAATACAGGCTCCGGAAATTTTTGGACGCAACTTCCGGATTTTGCAGCTGCGACGGAAATTCCATGGCGCGGGTTTCATCCATCATGTCCCTGATGGCACCTAAGGGCTCTTTTTTGAATCGATCCAGATATTTGGCAAAAAGACTCTTCTGATTGGAAGAGGGGGGATTCAGCAAAAACTCCTTTTGAGGAACAAACGAGAGGAGCAGTTCCACCAGAAGATCCTGCTGCGTCTTGCCATCACCAAGGGCAGCAAACAGTCCCTCCTTTTTCCGCCGGACCTCCTTCACCGCATCTACGATCTCTGTGCTGTAAATGTCGTCCGTATTTACCAGCTGGTCATATTCCGCAAGAAAACCCTGCTGCATGGAATCTGTCAGTTCCGAGTATTTCATCAACGCAGAATTCTTCTGCTGACGGAACTTATCCAGGTCCTTTTTTTGGATATGATCCTCGGCATTTCGATATGCAGTCTGAATCTGCCCGGACACCCCCTCCTGACGGCTCATGGTGTCCATTTCCCGCGAGTAGGCGTCCCGCATCACCTGAAATTCCCTGGTTTTCCCGGTTGTGTCTACGGAATGAAATAACTGTTGTTGTTTCCGCTGCTCTTCCAGTGTAAAATGATCGCTCATACTCTCATCCCCCCTCAGTATGTTTTCTCAATCCATAAGGAAACGAAGCGATTTCGTTTCCTATACTCCTTTATACGATGGATTATGTTGTCTGGAAGCTGATACTGCCATCTTCATTCACACTGAACTGTACTGCATCGGAGAGATAATAATCTCCGTAAATGTCGTCGATGGAGAACAGATATCTGTAATCCGCCGGCTCCATCAGGTCATAGTAGATAGCGGTTTCAGAATCCACTGTGTACTCGCTTCCGTAGTAGGGTAATTCATCGTCCCCGTCCATGCTGTAAGCCGTATAGGTCGGCACGATCACATCCCCTTCCTTCAGAGGGATGATGTTTCTGGCCGCCGAACCGTTTTCATCGATTCCGTCCCAGGTCCCCTCAATCTCGACCGATCCGTCTGCAAAATACTGCTTCATTCTGAGGTTCGTCTCCTCGCCGTTGAGGAGGATCGTTGCCGTGTAAAGGTTGTACTCATCCGTCACTTCGACCAGATAAATGGATAGGTTCTGGCCATCCGGGAGCGACAGCCAATAGCCGTCGAAATCATCATAGAAGACTCCCGTCTCCCAGTCTCCGTTCACATCCCGGCTCTCTCCGAGCACGATCAGATTTTCTCCGTCAGACGAAATTTCATAAACCAGCGCGCTCACGTCAGACGCATTTTCATTTCCGTTTTCGTCCAGTTGGAACCAGAAGGTTCCCTGCTCGTCCAACTGCGGTTCTTCCGCAAACGTGATATACGGGCTCTCTCCGGTCGGTTCATACTCATCCAGATATGCCCAGTGGGAATCGTCCTCCTGCTCAGTAGAATGCCACTCACCTGCATCGTCGAACCATTGCGTGTCATCGTAGTCTTCAACCGGCGTGCCTGCGACACCGCTCTGATTCTGCCGGTCTACAAACGAAAGGTAATAGGGGCTGATACAGACCTTACCAAAAATCGACAACTCCTCAGAACCCTGGATGCTCAGCGGATAATACATGGAAAGGCCGGACGCCCCCTGATGCCCCGGTCCTTCCGCAGAATAGACGACGGCAAGATCCAGATCCTTCAGGACCGTTTTCGCGCAGTCGGCATAGTCTTCTCCGGCGCCAATGATCCCGCCCAGATCCACCATGTTGGTATAGCCTTCGGTCGCATTGTTTCCGCCATAGTTATCCGAAGACTTGATCGCTCTTACGATCTGAGAAAGATCAGTGGCATCCTTTCCCGCTTCATACATCCCTCTTGCATATGCATTAAAGCTTTCCAGCAGTTCATCCACCTTCGAAAGATCGATCACCGACTGCGTCGCGACATCGTCCTCACCGCTTTCTACACAGGAAGCAAGAAAGCTGTCACAGATCACCTTCCCGACTGCAGCGCCATCCGCTCCCGGATTCTTTGCAATAAAGTCACTGATCGCCGTATAATCATAACCGCTGCCCGGCATGATCTCCTGCGAGGCCACCATGTAATCCGCGTAAGAAGCCACCACGTTTGCTGTCTCTATGGTTGCCATCAGACAGGCATCGAACCCGATAAAATCAAATTTGCGCCCAAACGTCTCTGCACAGGCAAGTAACGCACTATCCAGCTGTTTGAGATCCATGGAATCGCCATAATTGATCTCGTCAAAGCAGACCCCTGTGATGCTGCCGCCGCCGTGATCCCATAAAATGAGCCCCATATGATCCGACGGATAATTGGTGACGCCCCATTGCAGGAAATTGGCAAGCGTCTGTGGATCCGCCATGTTTGACATCTCCACTTCATCCACCAGGTACATCTCTCCATCCTGGATCAGATACCTCTGGTTGGTCTGGTTGTCTATCACTTCGTTGTTCCACGTCTCTGTACCGCCGGTCTCCACCACAAACCGGAGATGATCGCCCTTGGTCTGGATCATCTCCCCCAGATCGCCGGTTGCGGCTCCGTACTCACTTTCCAGATCCGTTCCGCAAAGATAGACAAAGATCGTCCACGCATCATCCCCGATGTCAGCTGCCTGATCGCCGAATGTGATACGGTCGATATTCATCTCACCGCTTGCGCCGTCCACATTCAGGCTCACACCGGTGATCTTGTCAAGGAGGGAGGTACTCCCTTGCGCCCCTTCCGATTGTCCTGTTGTTTCCGCCCCGTCCATTGCGCCCGGGTCGTTCTCATTTCCTGCACTGTCCCCTGTACATGCGGTTGCCGACACGGCAAACACAAGTGCCAGGATAGCTGCCAATAGTTTTCGTTTCACTTTCTTAATCCTCTGCTATGACAATAAAGCAATCTTCATCTCCCCATTCCACCATCGTGTCTTTCGGAGGATTGGAGATGATCGTATAACTGTCTGTCTCCGGGTCATATTTCCGGTATCCGATCAGGACCTCTTGGCGAATTGCTGCCGCATAGCCAGCCGTATAAATGTTGACCGGCCGCTCGGTACGGATATAATGCTTCGCGGGACGTACATAGATCTCCGATCCCTCCTCCGTCAGCAATTCATGGAAGATCTCCTTCAACTCGCGGTACTGCGAGATCTGCGCCAGGAGCAGGCTCGAGATATTCCGGCCAATGACAAAATCGTTGACCTCCGTGATCTCGGCAAGTTCCTCGTTCTCAGAACGAAGCACCTCGCTCGTCACCTTCATACGGTGTCCCTTTCCGGCCAGATATTTCAGCTGCAACAGCACCATCAGGATCTTGGCGTCTTTCATTTCCGCATCCTCATCCGTCATCCCATCCTCGGCATCCGCCAGAACAAGCACGAGCGTGTTATCATTTCTCAAAAGTTTCTCCAGCTCGTCGCGGTCGTAGATATCCGTCACCAGCACCTGCAATTTGATGTTCTCGAAACTAAGGGCATTCAGTTCCTCATAATGCTCCGCCTGATCCTCCGGGATCGCAATGGTGACAAGGGATCCGTTTGCCACGTAGTGATCCTCTTCCCCTAAGATCAGCGGGATATTACTGCTGTACCCAAGGATCAGAATGTCGTTTGTCAGCGGATCTTCCGGTACATGCTTCGTAAGGACCGCTGTCTGATCCACAGCGGCCGGTTCTGCAGCCGGCGTACTCACCCCGTCATCCTCCGCAAACAGGATCAGTCTGTCCCCTGCTTCCAATACAGTCTGCGGATCCGGATTGATCAGGATCTGTCCGTCCGGCTTTCTCATGCCGGCCACAATGGAAACCGGGAAATAGCGGTTCAACTCAAACATCGGCTGGCCGACGACCTCCGGATGTTCCTCGATGTAAAACTCACTGCCGTCATAATCGAAGAGCTCGGTATAAACGGCCGAAAGACCGGCATGTCTGCTGGTGTGTGCAATGATGCGGCTCATAGCATCCCTGAAGCTCAGGATCTCCGCATAGCCTTCGCCCGCGATCTCCGCCGCCTGAATGTTGTGTTCGTCACGAATCACGGCTGTGATGTAGCAGTTTTTGTTGCCGGACTCCTTGATGAGCTTCGTGACGGCAAGGATGCTTTTGATCGTCAGGAAATCATCATCCACATTGATGATGACGCTGCGGCAGGTGTCGATGGAGCACACGGCCAGATCATTCAGGTCGCAGATACTGCCGGATCTACAGATGACACGTGTCGTCTTCGTATCCGGGAACCGCTGGCGGATATGTTCGTCCATCTCATCCTTCGGGATCTTGTCATCCATAATGACAAGCGCCTCTCTCTTTTGATTCAGGTTCGCTTCGATCAGTTCGGAAACGATCGTATAGATCCCGTTATCCGTCCCCAGGACCACAACGTGATTTTGTTCCACAACAATGGATTTTCCTCGCCTGAGCTCTTGTACCCTGTCATCGATCGCATTGCAGATAATACCGGTCAAAGTACTGGTCAGCAGGATTCCGATAAAGCAGACCACCAGCATGAAAACGATGTAAAAAACAGAGCCGTCTCCGTCTTCCGCCATGGTACCCGGGTCCATGATGTGAAGCAGGGCCGTGAACACACCGTTTGCATAACCCGCGTCCCGGTTGAAGATCGCATAAACCAGAAGTCCTACCCCAAACACCGCTATGGCGGTCACAATAAACAGAAGCCGGACCAATGCGCCGGTGCCGGACGCCATCTGGTTGTCAAACCAGTACTGAAACTTATTCTTTTTCATCACTTTCTCCTCTCAATTCTCTCCTTCTTTCTTTTCTGAAAGAAGGTAGTTCCATCATAACTCTCAAATCGAAAAATGTCAGCCTAAATGGTGACATTTCTAAAAAATCCTGTAATTACGCAAAAAAATCTCCGCCCTCAAGGACGGAGACTTTTTTGTCTGAGTGATTATTTCGTTGTACTCTTCTTTGCTGCGAGGATGTCGAACACCACGGCGCCGAGGAGCACCAGACCTTTGACGATCTTCTGCCAGTCGGCATTGACACCCATCAGGGACATACCGAGGTTGATGACACCGATCAGCGTTGCACCGACAACCATACCGGTGATCTTACCGGATCCGCCGTATGCGGAAACGCCGCCGACCACGCAGGCTGCGATGGCATCCATTTCGAAATAGGTACCGGCTGTCGAGTTCGCTGCCTGAAACCGCGCGGATACGATGAACGTTGTCACTGCGGTCAATACTGCCATGTTCAGATAAGCCAGGAACATGATCTTTCTCGTATCAATACCGGAAAGCCTCGTTGCCTCCGCATTGTCACCGATCGTGTAGAAGTAACGTCCGGTCGTCGTCTTGGAAGTGATGAAACTGTAAAGCAGGACGATCGCCACCACCCATACCAGTACAGTCGGGATACCGCCGGATAATGCGAGCTTGTAAGCAAACAGCATGATCGCTGCGACACCCAGCACGCTCTTTAAGATCACGGCCATCAGAGAATCTGCTTCGTATCCTTTTTTCAGCTTTCTCGCTCTGGTTGAAAAAACGAGCACCACCAACAGCACACTTGCGACGATACCTACGATGAGGCAGATCAGGTTCAGCTGCCCGACCGGAGTGGAAAACAGCTTCCCGGAGAACAGTGCCAGATAGGTCTCCTCATTGGAGAGGGAAATACTACCCGTCGTGCTGTTTGCACTCAGGATCGCCGTACCAAGACCGCGGAATGCCAGATAACCGGCCAGAGTCGCAATCCATGGCGGGATGTTGACATACGCGATCAGGAAACCGAGCACACATCCGTAAATCACGCCGATCAAAAGCATGATTCCGATAGATACACCCGCGCCAAACTGCTTGACCGTCATCAGCACACCACCGACCGCTCCGAGGAAACATACAAAGGATCCGCAGGAGAGATCGATATTACCACCGGTCAGCATACACATCAACATACCGGTAGCAAGGATAAATACATACGCGTTTTGCGTGATCAACGCATTGAAGTTCATTGCCTGGAACATCGAACCGCCTGTCATAATCGTGAAAAAGATGTAGACCAGGACAAGAACGATGAGCATTGCATTCTTTTTTAATACATTCACAGTTTTACTTGCCATGTCTCTTCCCCTTTACTTTTTCTTTTTATTTGACAGCACGTCAAAGATGATAGCCAATAATACGACAATACCTTTTACTACCGTCTGGTAGTTGGCGTTGACACCCATGATACTCATACCCTGGTTGATGACACCCATGATCAGAGCACCGATGACAATTCCGAATACGCTGCCCTCTCCACCGTATGCGGAAGCACCGCCGATGAAGCAGGCCGCGATGGCGTCCATTTCGTAGCAGTTGCCGGCCGTCGGCTGTGCAAGCCCGGCTCTGGCTGCTACCAGGATACCTGCGAGTCCGGACATCAAACCCATATTGATATACGCATAAAAGTATACCTTTCTGGAATCAATACCGGAAAGATTGGTTGCCTTTTCATTGCCGCCGACCGCATAGAGGTAACGACCCATGCGGGTGTTCTTCGTGATGTAGGTGTAAACCAGGAGCACCAACGCAATCCAGATCAGCACCGTCGGCAGACCTTTGTAATTTGCAAGCTTATAGAAGATCCAGATCACAACCACACTGATGATCGCAACCTTGATCAGCTCGGTGTAAAGCGGCTGTACTTCGTACTGCTTACGCTTTGCGGAAATACGGGAACGGAATACCATGATGATGTAGATCGTCACGGCAATGAGTCCGACCAGAAGACAGGTCAGGTTCATATCCTTCCCATGGAAAATATCCGGGATGTAGCAATCCGAACCACCACCGAATACATTCAGGAAGGTCGTATTGCTGATACCGATCGTATACCCCTGCATGATGACGTTGGACAGTCCGCGGAACGCGTACATACCGGCCAGCGTCGCGATAAAGGGCGGCACCTTCACATAGGCGATCCAGAAACCCTGCCAGATACCTACCAGCAGGCCGCCGATCATCATGATCGCAACTGCAACCCAAACGTTGATGTTCTTCTGCATGATCACGGCACCGATGCCGCCGACAAAGCAGACCACGGAACCGCAGGCCAGATCGATGTTACCACCGGTCAGGATACAGAGCAGCATACCTGCTGCAAGCACGAACACGTATGCGTTCTGGGAGATCAGGTTGTTGATGTTCTGCGGAAGCAGGATACCCCCGCCCGTATTGATCTGGAAAAAGATGACGATAACGATCAGCGCGATCGCCATCGTGTATTTTCTGAGCACACTGGTGATCTTCAAACTCATGCTGCGTCACCTCCTCCCGTCGACTGGATGATGCAGGCCATGATATTCTCCTGCGTCGCTTCGGATGCTTTCATCTCACCGACAAATTTCCCTTCATTCATAATATAGATCCGGTCACTCATGCCGATAACCTCCGGAAGCTCGGAAGAGATCATGACCACCGACTTTCCTTCCGCGACAAGATCGTTGATGATGCAATAGATCTCGTACTTCGCACCGACGTCGATACCTCTGGTCGGTTCGTCCAGGATCAGGATATCCGGATTCGTAAACATCCATTTTGCAAGAAGCACTTTCTGCTGGTTACCACCGGAAAGATTGCCGACGCTCTGTTCGACGGTCGGCGTCTTGGTCTTCAGCTTATTCTTGTACTCAACTGCAACATTGTACTCCTGGTCGGTATCGATCACGCCGCGCTGGCTGACGCCCTTCATATTGGCAAGGGACGTATTCACACGGATGGACTTGCCTAGCACAAGCCCGTTGCCCTTCCGGTCCTCCGTCACATAAGCAAGCTTTGCATCGATCGCTTCACGAGGCGACTTCAGATTGACGGTCTGTCCGTTAAGCTGCATTGTCCCCGTGATCGTGGAACCGTAAGACTTTCCGAAAATACTCATTGCAAGCTCGGTACGTCCTGCGCCCATCAGACCGTAAATACCAACCACTTCGCCTTTGCGGACGTTGAAGTTGACATTGTCGACCACCTTACGCTCCGCATAGATCGGATGGAATACCGTCCAATCTTTGACTTCCATATTGACTTCGCCGATCTCGACACCACTCCGCTTCGGGAAACGATCCGTGATCTCGCGGCCAACCATGCCCTTGATGATCCGCTCTTCACTCACTTCATTTTCGTGGCAGTCAAGCGTCTCTACCGTGGAACCGTCACGGACGACAGTGATCTTATCCGCAACGTAAACCACCTCATTCAGTTTATGGGTGATAATGATCATCGTCATACCCTGCTTCTTGAAAGAAAGCATCAAATCCAGAAGCGCTCTGGAATCCGTCTCATTCAATGACGATGTCGGCTCATCCAGGATCAGCAGCTTTGCATTTTTGGCGAGTGCTTTTGCGATCTCGACCAACTGCTGTTTTCCTGTTCCTATATCTTTCACCAGCACACGAGACGATTCCGACAAGCCCACCATCTTCAGATACTTGTCCGCCTCGCCGTAGGTTTCATTCCAATTGATCGCGTTTTTGGTGCCCCGCTCATTTCCGAGGAACATGTTTTCCCCGATCGTCATCTGCGGTACCAGGGCCAGCTCCTGATGAATGATCACGATTCCCTTTTTCTCGGAATCCTTGATCTTCTGGAACTGACAGACTTCCCCATTGTAAATGATATCTCCCTCATAAGTCCCATGCGGATAGATGCCGCTGAGGACGTTCATAAGGGTGGATTTACCCGCTCCGTTCTCTCCGACAAGTGCGTGGATTTCTCCCTCTTCAACCTGGAAATTGACATTGTCAAGTGCCTTGACACCGGGGAAAGTTTTGGTAATATTTTTCATTTCAAGAATTACCTTGCCCAAAATATCCCTCCTCTGTATACGTCAGTTAACATCTGCTTTACATTTTAACAGGCGGGCTAAAGAAAACCCGCCTGTTTAAATGATGTGTTCGTTCGAACTGAGATTACTTCAGCTGATCCTCGGTGTAGTAGCCGGAATCGATCAACAGCTCTTTGTAGTTGTTTGCATCCGCGAATACGGGCTCGCAAAGGTAAGACGGAACAGTGATCTTGTTGTTGTTGTAGGTCTCGGTGTCGTTGACATCAACCTCAGAACCACTTAGGATCTGGCCAACCATCTTAACAACCTGGCTTGCAAGTGTACGGGTATCTTTGAATACGGACATAGACTGCTTTCCAGCGATCATGTTCTTCGTGTTCTCGATATCGCAGTCCTGACCGGTGATGATCGGGTACTTGCCGGTGTAGTTTGCTGCAAGAGCGTTCTCTACGCCAAGAGCGGTAGAGTCGTTGGAGCAAAGCCATACATCAAGCTCGGTGCCGTCTGCATAGTAGGTGGACAGGATGTTCTCTGCACGCTTCTGAGCTACATCAGTACCCCAGGTCGGAGTTGCAACATCTTCGAATGCGGTCTGGCCGGAAACGACGTTCAGCTTGCCCTCGTCGATGTACGGCTTCAGAAGATCCATAGCACCGTTGAAGAAGAAGCCTGCGTTGTTGTCGCCCGGGTCACCAGCGGTGAACTCGATGTTGAACGGGCCGGAAGCATTGTCAAGATCAAGCGTATCGATGACATACTGACCCTGAACCTGACCAACTTTGTAGTTGTCGAACGTTGCATAGTAGGAAACTGCATCGGAGTCCATCAGAAGACGGTCATAAGCGATAACCGGGATTCCTGCATCCTTTGCCATGTCAAGAGCTTCACCAAGGGAAGAACCCTCGATTGCTGCGATAACGAGCACGTTGCATCCGCCGGAGATCATGTTCTCAACCTGGGACAGCTGCTGCTGTACATCGTTTGCTGCGTACTGAAGGTCTACATCGTAACCTGCTGCCTTCAGATCCTTCTCCATGTTCGCGCCGTCCTGGTTCCATCTCTGCAGATCCTTTGTCGGCATGGAAACACCAACCTTGCTGCCACCAGCTGCTCCACCAGCTGCTGCGCCGCCTGCTGCTGCACCGCCTGCTGCCGGGCCTGCACAGCCTGCGAAAAGGCTTGCTACCATTGCGACACTCAAGAAAGCGCCAAGTAGTTTTTTCTTCATTCTTTCTCTCCTCCTTAGTTTGTTAAAAATGAATGAAAACCGTTGTGCGTGTCTCCCACGCATCAACCCGCTTACAGGAACTAGGTTAACACAACGTCATTAGTAATCGTTTGCATCTTTCTGTCTTTTTTTATCATTTGAAAACGTTTTCGTGAAAAGAAAAAGGACATTCTTGCTGAAAACGTTTTCGTTCCGCAAAAATGTCCTGTTGACAGTTTCCTGTAAATTCTGCAACGCCTACTGGAAAGGCTTGATCCATGCGGCATAGCCGGCAGGCACTGATGTGTACTGGAGGAGATATCCGTCGCTCGTTTCCTCCATCACCTTGCAGTAGAGCTCACCGCCCGCTTCTACCTGAAGATTGTCATATACCTCCAGCGGCGTCTCCGTTTCGAACAACGCCCTGTCGTTTGCCACGGCAACGATCCCGCCGTAGTAACGTTTTGCCGCGCCATGTTTTCCTTCTATCTTATGGAAGGAAACCGGTACCGTCGTCTTCAGCGGCTGCGGCTCCGTGTGCCCGGTGTTGACGTAGATCTTGTAAGATCCGCCGATCCCGGTCACGTGCGAAATCGTTAAAGAACCTTCATGCCCCTTCGGATAGACCACCATTTCATTGGCGATCTCAAGATCCACGGCTGCGCTCTTCTTCGTATCCGGAGAGATCAGCACCTGTCCTCCCACGGTATAGCTCTCGATCCGGCCGCAGAGATTGACGTTGCTCCCGGCCACGCCATATTTCGTGCGTTTCTCCGAACCGATATTGCCGACGATCACATCGCCCGTATGCAGACCGATCCCCATCTCTAGCGTGGCGTATCCGTGCTCGTTGTTCCATTTATTGATGTCAGCCATCGTGCGCTGCATCTCAAGCGCTGCAGCAACCGCATCCGCCGCATGATGATCCGACTGCGCCGGTGCGCCGAAGATCGCCATGATCCCATCACCGATAAACTCGATAATCGTGCCGTTGTATCGCTGGATCACCTCTGTCATGGCGCCGAGATAATGGTTGAGCATCGTGATCAGGTCGTTGGCATCCATATGCTCACTCAGCGCGGTAAAGCCTCTGAGGTCGCTCATCATGATCGTGAGCACCTGCTTCTTGCCGCCGAGCGCAAGCCCGTCCGGCGTATCCAGGAGCTGCTTCACGATCTCGTCGGAAAGGAATCGTCCGAATGTCGTGCTGAGGAGCTGATTACGCATCTCCAGGCGCTCGTTGAGGCTCTGAATCCGCTTCAGCGACTCTGCCGCATCACGAAGCTCCATGAGCTCACTCATATCACGGAACACGATGATCACGCCCGTGCGTTCTTTGTTCTCCGTGTAGAAAGAAGTGACCACACGCAGGACCAGCTTTTTTTCGCCGACCATATAAGAAACGATGGCATCATGCGCCTTCGCCCGGTCATAGACCGCGTTCAGTACCGCCTGGGAAAACTCGTCGTTCTCCGGCCTCTCAAAGAAAACAGCCGCAAACTTCCGCCCCAGCGTCTCCTCCCGATTCAGCGCAAGGATCTCTTCCGCTGCCGGATTAAAGTACTCAATGACACCGTCAAATCCGATCAGCATAACGCCTTCGGACATGTGCCGGACAATACTGTCTGTTTGGAATCCCGATGGATCATTCAACGGTTTTTGCACGATACTCCTCTGTCTCCTTCTGAATCTCAGCACTTGGCATTTCGTTGTTCTCCTCAGCCTTTGTCACCTGATATACCAGACGGCAGGCGTTCAGATAATCCTTTGTCAGTCTCCGCAGACGGGAAGAAAGATGAGATAAGATCATGCGGACCTTCGGCGGATTCTGCTCAAAAAGATCGTAAAGGTCCTCAGGCTGGATCGTTTCGATCGTGGTCTCATCCTCCAGCGTGATCGCGGTCGCGCTGCGCGGATCGCTGCAGATCATCCCCATCTCGCCAAAGAACTGATTCGGATAAACCTCCGTCAGCAGCTTCTCGGACGGTGTCGCATAATCACGATAGATACCAATCTTGCCACTGTGTACATCATACATACAGTTGCCATTCTCGCCTTCGCGGAAGATAACGGTCCCCTTCGGGAACTGCTCCACCTGTACGGAAAAGCCTTCGGAAAGATTTCTTTCCTCTTGCTGTCTGGCTGCCTCAACACTGACCTGTGATGCAGTTTTCCGGTGCATGCTATAGTAAGCCGCGTGTTTCTTAAGGCGCTGGATCAGACTCTCACTCCGTCCGCTCGTATCACCCGGCTTCATCTCCCTGATCGCTGCATTGACCTCAGCATAATCATTGGTGAGCACACGCACTCTGTCGCCCAGATAACGCATGATCTCAAGGATCATATCCGGCGAGGAACGGAAGTATTCGTCCATCTGCCCGGACGGCACCTCGATCATTTCCACATCATCACTCAACGATACAGCGGTAGCGCTGCGGGCGAAAGATTCGATGACAGCCATTTCCCCAAGAAACTGTCCCTTCCCAAGCTCCGTCAGAAGCTTCTCTCCGCTCTCCCCATAGTTGGCATAGACCCCAACCTTGCCGCCGGTGATCTGGTAAAAGCATTCTCCTTCGTCTCCCTCACGGAAGATCACATCGCCTTTTGCGAACTGCTTTGTTTGCATCTCTTTAACCTGCCTTTCCTTCTCTTTTTGGTTGATTGAAACCGCTGTTTTCATTTTACGCCTTCACTTTTTGATTTTCAACAGCACATTCTTGCACTCGGATCTCAGCCGCCATCTCCTTTTGCATAAAGATACACTTCGTCTCTTGTATGGAATCCGCTGCCGATGATCACGCTGTCGATGTTGTCTCTGGTCACGGCGATCGGCGTGAGAACGATCGCCGGCACGTCGTAAGTGCCGTCGTTTTCCGTCCCGGTCAGATCGTTGACCTTTTCCCCTTTGATCAGCGCGATCGTTGCCTTGGCTGCTGCGCGGGCTTCTTTTTCCACAGGCTTATAGATCGTGGTGAGCTGTGTCCCCTGCACGATCCGCTGACAGGCCTCCAGCTCCGCATCCTGTCCTGTCACAAGGATATGACCTGCCTTCCTGCGCTCTGCAAGAAACCGCACCACCTGTGTCGCGATGCCGTCATTCCCGCACATCAGCGCATCCACTTCGTCCGGGATCGATGGATTCTGTGCCAGAAAATCATAGGCATTCTCCGGCCGCCAGCCAGCGGTATAAAAGATGTCCTGCACCGTGATCCCGTTCTGCGCGCAGATATCCTGAAAGCCTTCATTGACGCCCCAGACGTTGTTGTCCTCGGTCGGCCCGGAGAGCATATACACCGTCCCCACGCCGCCTTTTTTGACCAGCGCTTCCGCCATCAATTCACCGACGCGGCGGTTGTCAAAGGACACATAGAGATCCGCATTCGCATTGTTCAGCATCCGGTCATAGGCAACGACGACGATCCCTTTCGCGCGCGCCTCCGCTACCACATCCTTCAAACGTTCCGCATCGACACCGACGATCACGATCGCGTCCATGTTTTTGTCGATCAGATACTCGATCTGCTCAATCTGCGTCGCCACATCTCCGTTGGCATTCTGTACATTCACCTCGGCGCCGGCCTCCTTCGCCGTGGAAACAAAGACGTCGCGATCCCGCTCCCACCGTTCGATCAGAAAGGAGTCAAAGCTGATGCCGATCGAAATCTTGTCGTCCGCCGGTGACACCACCGGTTCTGTCTCCACGGGTTCGGCGCATCCCGCAAGGAGCAGCAACGCGCAGAGGATCCCTAAGATCTTTTTCATCACCTCACCCCTTCCTTGTACTCCGTCGGCGTCACACCGACGTTTTTCTTGAAGGTTCTGGAAAAATAGTTCGGATCCGCATAGCCCACGCAGGCACAGATCTCCTTCATCGAAAGATCTGACCCGCTGAGGAGCTCTTTGGCATGGTCGATCCTGACATTCGTCAGGTATTCAATGAAGTTTTCTCCGGTCTCTTCCTTAAATATCTTGCTGAAATAATACGGGCTGATATCCACGATCCGTGAGACATCGTCCAGGGACAGATCTTTCCCATAGTTTTCGTTGATGTAATCCTTCGCACGTCCGACCGCGGATTTCGTGCGTTTCACACTGCTGCCGGAGACAAGGCGCACCGCATCGGTGAGCTTCCTTAAGAACCACGCTCGCAGCCGCTCTTTGTCTTCTCCGATCTCCAGAATCTCCGGGAGGTAGGATGCTCTGGAAAGGAAGCGATAGGTCTCGTTGCTGCTGTGATAAGCGATCGTCTCCGCGCGGATCACAAATTCCAGCGTCTTCAGCTGGATATCTGAGAGCGCATCGCCATAGGTATCGCACATCCAGTCAAAAAAGCGGATTGCCTCCTCCTGCTGTGCCTTTTCGTCGCCCTTTTCCGTCGCCTCAAAAATCGCCTTCTCGGTCTCCACCGGATAGTTTTCCTCGAAACTGCACCCGGACGGAATATCATCCACATGCGCCACACTTCCCTCCGACTGGATCAGCGCACGCAGCGCATCGTGATAAGAATCGATCGCTGCCATTGGCTCGGTGATGCGGCCGAACCCCATCCGGGCCTCGATCTCCGTACGGGTCCTGATCTTTCTCATCAGCTCTCTGGCACGGTCGATCTGCTCGACACGTTCGTTATAATCCTGCTCTTTTTCATCCGTCGGAAAATAGACGGCGATCTTGTTGCCGGTCACCGCACCGACAAAGCAGTGAAAATAACTACGGATCAACTCACGCACCTCGGTATAATGCGTATGGAGTTTGATGGAACTGCCGACAGCATTTGTCATGTGGTTCCCGACGCGGCTGTCTCCGAAGACCAGCACGCCCAGATAACACCTGCTCTCCTTGATGTCCAGCAGATTTTTATAGTTCTCCACATCCTCCTCGAAATACTCCTGAAACAGGAGGCTGTAGATCAGTCCGTTTTCGATGACCGGCGCCACGATCTCCATTTTTTCTTTGATCATGAGCTCACGGTTGCGGCTTTCTCTGGCGCTGTCGACCTGACGCATCGCATCCCGCAGGACTTCTAAGATCCGCTCCTTGTCGACGGGTTTGGAAAGATACTCGCGCACGCCGAGGTTGATTGCCTCTTTCGCATAATCAAACTTGTCATAGGCGCTCATGATGATCACCAACAGGGAATCATTGTTGCGGCGGATCTCGCGGATTGCCTCGATCCCGTTGATGCCGGGCATGTGGATATCCATAAACGCAATATCCGGACGGAATGTCTCTGCCAGTTCGATCACGGCGCGTCCGGTTTTCGCGGAGCGGATCTCGCACTGCCCTTTGAATTCTTTTTCAATAATGAACGTCAGCGACTCGATGACGATCCCCTCGTCATCCGCCAGCATGATTCGATACATCTCTCGTTTCCCTTTCTATGATTCCTGTGATGTGATCTGCGCTGCATCGGGCGCATCCTTTTCTTCCTGCGCTTCGACCGGGATCGGGATCCTGATCGTCACGGTCGTGCCCTTTCCAAGGCCCTCACTGTTGATCTCAAAGACACGGTCGTCCTTATAGAGAAGCCGCAGACGGCTTGCCACGTTCTGCAGGCCGATCCCGCCGTGTTCTCCGCTCGGCTCTTCCACAGAGGGCTTTCCGTTCTGGATCTCAAAAAGTTTCTCCGGCGTGATCCCCGCGCCGTTATCCGTAATGTCGATCCTGCAGCAGCCGTCCTCTCCGGAGACTTTCATCCTGATCACGCCTTCTCCCGCCATATCCCTGATCCCGTGAGAAACCGCGTTTTCCACGACAGGCTGCAGCGTCATCGCAGGAAGTTCCACGGAAAGGAGCGACGGATCCACTTCTTTTTCATAACCGACCTCTCCCGAAAAGCGGATATTGATAATGTAGATATAGGTGTCCACCATCGTGATCTCATCGGACAGCGGCACCGGCGCATCCTGCTTTTTGATGTTGTAGCGGAAAAAGTCCGCGACATTCTGGATATACTCGTAGGTACGATCCGCATCCTCCATCATGGCAAGCTGCGCACCCGCATTCAACGTATTGAACAAAAAATGCGGATTGATCTGCGCCTGCAGAAACCGCAGCTGCGCTTCATGCAGCCTTACCTCCGTCACGACGCCGCGCCGGATACTGTCCAGCATACGGTTGAATGCCGTGATGAGGATACCAGGTTCGTCCTTGACATTCGTGTCCGGGATCACCACATCGTAGTTGCCGTCCGCCACCTGTCCGGCAGCGCCGGCCAGTGTCGCAAGCGGCTGTGTGATCCGGCGCACCACGACGATCGCAAGCAGAATGTTGAGCAGTGTGATCCAGACAAAGACCAGCACGTTTGCCACGACGACCGTGTGAAAGGACCGCGTCATCTCGAGATAATTGGTGGAGTTGCTGTTTAAGAGCTCGTTGTTCAGACTGTTGATATAGACTCTGAGATACCCGTACAGCGTTGTCGCGTTCTCATATTGCAGACGGTACTTGTCGATGTTGCGCCCGCGCTTTGCCTCGATCGCGGCATCCGTGACCTCCAGATACCGGTCACTCATCATCCGGATATTGCGTTCCATCCGAACCGTCCGCTCGCCGGTCACTTCATAAGGAAGAGATGCGATCTGGTCGCTGTAATCCTGATACGCTTTGTAATAGGCATCCATGTCATCCGTGGACTTTGTCTCGAGGAATCCCGTCATCGTATACTGCACGGTGTCGAGCGATTCGGAAAGTTCGCTGAGGGAAATGTTGCCTTCGAACACGTCATCCAACGTGGAAACGGTCTGATACACATTCCGGTAGACAAACAGATCCGCCATCAGCATGATCACGGCCGTGATGCTGTAGGTGAGGATCAGTTTTTTGCGGATAGACAGATCGGAAAAGAATTTCTCCAGTCTCAGTCTCATTCTTCCCCTCCCTGTGCTTTCACGGTTTCCTTGTCCACCACGTAGGTGTCCGCCATAAAGTATTCGCTGACATAGCCGCTGTCCAGATATTCGTTCAATGCGGTAGTGCAATCCTTGCCCATCTGCACCGCATCCACCGTGATCGTTGCTGACAGGATCTCATTCTCGATCGCTTTGCGGATGCTTTCGGAATCATAATAGCCGATGATGCTGCACTGTCCCACGACGTTGTTGTCCACGGCCGCCTGGTAGGCGCTGTTGGTATGCTCTTCATTCAATGCCACGAGAATATCCGGTACATTCTCCGGATCCATCAGGAGCTCCGTCACGGAACGCTGGGAGGCAAAGGTGCCGAAATCATCTATTTCGCGGGTCTCGAAATCGATCCGCCCGTAAAGATCGGCATCCGCCGAAACACTGTCGCGAATTGTGCTGATGAGGAGTTTTTGGGACTCCGCATCTGCATTTTTCCCGGTCAGCACTGTGATCTTCAGTCGATTCCTATCATTCAGCAGTTTTTTCGCAAGGATCACGACCTGTCGTCCGTATAGCCCACCAAGATCATATCGGCTGATGCCGACGTAGCTGATCCTGCCGGTCCCGGCGTCGTCATTTCCGCCCACCAGCACCACCGGGATCCCTGCCTCGGTCGCAGCAGCGATCTCGTTTTTCTCGGCATTCCGGTTGACATTCTCGACGATGATCCCGTCCACGCCGGATGCAACTGCGATCCTGATCCGTTCCTCCAGACTGTATCCGACCGCAAGGTCCGACGCGAAGTCCTCCACAAAGGCATCCGTGTCTTCGCCTTCCTTGTGCGCGCCTTCATAGACTTCTTTCCAGAAAGAGGAATTCTCCTCATCCGAGATAAACGCATAATACCGGTCGTAAGTCTTTAATGCTTCCTCTTTCTTTCCGGAAAGGTTTGCACTCCGCTGCGACCAGAACAGCGCCAAAGCAGTCGCGATCGTGGTCAGAACCAATAATAACGGGAGAATCCAATAGTATCGTCTTCTTCCCTTTTTCCCTTCGGGAACGGTTTTCATGCGCCCTCCGGGAGTTGCAAGGTCTGACCCGCATAGATCAGGCGCGGATTGGCAATGACATTTTTGTTCAGGTCATAAAGTTCTTCCCAACGGGTGCCGTCGCCATACAGCTTATCGGCGATGATCCAGAGGGTGTCATCCTGCTGCACCTCGTAAGTATCTTTGCCTGCCGAAGTCGCATCCTCCGCAGTGTCCTCCTCCGGCTTGCTCTCATCGGAGGTCTCGGCGCTCTCTTCCGTCTTCTCGTCGTCAGACTTCTCCTCGTCAGACTTCTCATCCTCGGACTTTTCGTCCTTTGCCTCTTGGCTGTCTGCCGTGAGGATCGTATCATCCCCTCTCGGCTCACTGTACGTAGAGGCCGGGATCACGCCGTTTAGTTCTTTTTCAATGTACTGCGTGATCGCATCATCCAGGAGATATCCCGTATCAAAGTTGTCTTTGGCGCCGAATACCGCATAGGTATCTCCGCCCGCTGCCACGAAATCATTCGTGATCACGGCATAGGTCGCTTTTTCGTCAAACGGCTTTCCGTTGACGCTCTCCACCGAAACGCGCTGAATGGAGTTCGGCTGATGGTAGGTGGAGTTCGGATAAAGATCTCCTCCGTCATATGCTTTTGTCGTATCGATCGTAAATTTGATCCCGCTGGTCTGCGGAAATCCTCCGAGAGGTTCCGGCGTACTGAAGGTGCTGGCTTCCAGAGCCTCCAGCAGTTCCTCTCCCGTGACATAGACTACAGCCACGCTGTTTCCAAACGGAAATACCGTATTCAGATCCTTTTTCGTAATATCTCCCTTGGGAAGTGTATCGCGAATACCGCCGCCGTTTTCCAATGCGATCACATGATCCGGATCTGTTTCCAGAATACTCGGATCCTGCAGGATATACCATTTCATCGCATCCGTCGTCAGATCTCCGAGGGCAATCTCCTGATCTCTTCCGATATCACCGCCGCCCACAAGCTCCACTTCGCTCTGCGCGATGACCTCGCCGTACTCCTTATCAACGGTATCTTCAATCTCTTTCGCCACTTTTTGCACGGTGTCATCCTGCGTGAGGTTCTCTGTGGAGATCAGATAGTGGTCAGCGATCTTTCCATCCTCATCCACTTCCACCACGCCGATATAAGCGAATTTGCTGCCGGTGGACTGGATCGGCTCCCCGTCATGCGTTTCTGTCATCACGGTATGGGAATGTCCGTCAATCAGGAAATCAATCCCTTTTGTATTTTCATAAAGGTCGATAGATCGGTTCCCGCTGTCCGCGGAAGAATCATCCACCCCAAGATGCGTCAGTCCGATCACAAGATCCGCACCATCTTTCTTCAACTGATCAACCACTTCCTGTACGCGATGATCCATTTTCTCGCCGCCAAGGAAAGTCAGTCCCTTTATATTCTCGGGATTCGCCTTTGTCTGACTCTCCGCCGTATCGATCCCGAAGAAGCCGATCGTCTTGCCGCCTTTCGTCTGATAGGTCCATGTCGGAGGCAAAATCTCTTTTTCGTCCTTATAGAGGTTTGCGCAGATCAGGGCAAACTCCGCCTCTTTCAGATTGGAGGTAGCAGCCGCCTCTCCGAAGTCAAAGTCATGGTTTCCAAGTGTCGCAACATCATAACCCGCTGCATTCATCATCTTGACAGCATCCGCGCCGTTCGCTGTATTCACGTACGGTCCGCCCTGCGAAAAATCGCCGGCGTCCGCCATGATCACTTCGGCTCCCAGCGCCTCAAATGCATCCCGCATTGCCGTCATCATGGCATACCCGTCAATCGCGCCGTGCACATCATTGGAATGGATGATCACGGTCTTTCCCGTATAATCTCCGTCCGGCATTTCCCGTACATCCGCCGGATATTCCGTTTCATCCGCCAACACCGTTTCCGGTATCATCGGGAGCGAAAGGAGCACGCAGCCTGCGCCCAGGATCCCTGCCAATATCCTTTTGATCTGTCTCATTTGTTTTCCTCCAGTCTTCTCTCATAGTTTTCATGCATATGCCGATTTTACCATCTTTTTCGAAAAAAGGGAACAAAAAAGGACGGCTGCGTCTTCTCCGCTTGCCGTCCTTTCAGGACTTCATTTGATTCATTTAGGATCTCCTATACCAGAAAATTGATGACCGTGAATTGATACAATTCTTCGTCGCGCGGATCCTTTTCTTTCGGTGTCCGCTTCGCCGCTTTGTAATACCCCGGCGGGTGTTCTTCGCTGCGGGAGTTCACTGCGGTTTCATCCTTGCTGTCCACCACACGGGATACTTTTTTCTCCCATTTCTTTTCACGTCCTTTGCCGTCTGTACGAAACGCCTGATACTGTTCCGCCATCACCTGTTCGATTACGCCCGGATACATGGTTTTTTCCTCCTTTCCAAAAAAATATAGGGGAGAGTTTTATTCCTCTCACCCTATATATCGTCAGACTATTCAGAAAGTTTAGTCTATTCTTCCTCAATTCCCATCCGTTTCAATCGATTGATCCTGTAAAACGCAGAAATGCGCTGCGTCCCTCGCTCGTACACTTGTAAACACCGGCGTCTGAGAGCACCTGCGCAAAGACCAGACCGATCTCCTCCTCAAGGATCCCGTGGATGTTCTCTGCATGCAGGTCGGCGTGCTTTGCGCGTATCTCGTCTGCCCAGTCAGCATGCTTTTCCAACACTTCATCTGCACGAAGATCTGCGCCTGAGAGCATTGCGGATGCAAGCCTTGCCATCTCTTCCTTCAGGCGGCTCGGCAGAACGGCCAGTCCCATCACCTCGATCAGGCCGATGTTTTCTTTTTTGATGTGGTGCAGTTTCTCATGCGGATGGTAAACACCGAGCGGATGTTCCTCGGTCGTGATGTTGTTTCGCAGCACAAGGTCGAGTTCGAAATTCTCATCCCGCCGCCTTGCGATCGGCGTGATCGTGTTGTGCGGTTCGCCGTCCGTTTCCGCGAAAATAAACGCCGCTTCGTCCGTATAGCCCCGCCATGCAAGAAGGATCTTATCCGCCAGCTCCACGATCCGGTTCTTATCCGGCCCGTTCAGTCGGATCACGGACATCGGCCACTTCACGATGCCTGCCTTGATATCCTCAAACCCCGCAAAGGAGATCTCCTGCTCCACCTCAGCACGCGCCATCGGGAACGTGTAATGACCGCCCTGAAAATGATCGTGCGAAAGGATCGAGCCGCCAACGATCGGAAGATCCGCGTTGCTCCCGACAAAATAATGCGGGAACTGCTCCACAAAATCCAGAAGCTTGCCGAACGTCGCCCGTTCGATCTTCATCGGGATATGCTTCGCGTTGAAGCAGATGCAGTGCTCGTTGTAATAGACGTACGGAGAGTACTGCAAAAACCATTCGGACCCGTTGATCGTGATCGGGATGATCCGGTGGTTCTGTCTCGCCGGGTGGTTGACTCTGCCGGCATAGCCCTCATTTTCCTTACATAACAGGCACTTCGGATAGCCGCTTTGCTTCGCCGCTTTCGCAGCCGCGATCGCTTTCGGATCCTTTTCCGGTTTGCTGAGATTGATCGTGATATCGAGCGTCCCGAAAGGCGTCTCGGTTTTCCATTTCAGGTCTTTTTTTACGCGATACCGGCGGATGTAATCGCTGTCACAACTCAGCTTGTAATAATAATCCGTCGCCGCAAGCGGTCCCTCCTTCTCATAGAGACTGCGGAACTTCGCTTCCACCTCGCTCGGACGCGGCATGAGACAGTTCATGATCTTCGTATCAAATAGATCCCGATACGTGATCGTATCTTCCGGCAGAAGCACCTTTGCGGCAGCTGCATCAAGAAGCGCTTTCAAAATTCCCTCCAGCGCATCCTCCGCTTTCTTTTGATCGGTCAGACGATTCTGATGTGCTGACACCACCTCATCTTCCAGTCCGTCCAGCCCGCATTGCGCCAGCAGCAGATTCGTCGTATAGCTGCGGTCACGCTCCGTGATCAATCCAGTCACCAGCGCGTAATCCACCAAATTCAGAATCTGTTCTTCTACCATTTCCTTTGTTCCTCTCTTTCCTCATACCGGGATCCTGTGCGGACCGTCTCCGATCTCTACCACATAAAAGTCCGCCTGCTTCCCGGTGCGTTTCTCATAGGCTTCGCCAACCGCTTTTTGGAACGCGTCGATCGCACCGTTCTCCACGATGCTGACCGTACAGCCGCCGAAGCCGCCGCCTGTGATCCGCGACCCGATCACGCCCGGCACTTTCCATGCCTCTTCGACGAGCACATCGATCTCCGGACAGGATACTTCATAATCATCCCGCAGCGATACATGGGATTGGTTCATCAATTCTCCGAACAGCTTGATGTCGTTGTTCTTCAACGCCTCCACCGCGCGGACCGTCCGCTGGTTTTCATAAACCGCATGCTTTGCTCTTTTCTGCCGCACCGGATCCTTGATGGCATCCTTACTTTTCTCAAACGCTTCCTCCGTGAGGTCACCAAGCGTCTTGATATCTGTCACGCTCTGCAGTTCGGCGAGCGCCGTCTCGCATTCTGTGCGCCGCTCATTGTATGCGGACGCCACGAGCGAATGCTTCACATTGGAATTGGTCACGACAACAGATGCATCCTTTAAAGCCACCGGCGCATAGGTGAATTCCAGCGTCGCCGTGTCCAGAAAGATCGCATGATCTTTTTTGCCCATGGCGGATGCAAACTGGTCCATGATCCCGCAGTTCATGCCGTTGTACTGATTCTCGGAAAACTGTCCGATCTTCGCCAGATCCTCATTGGTAACAGAAAAGCCAAACAGGTCCTTTAACAGAAATCCTGTCAGCACTTCCAGAGACGCCGAGGAAGAAAGTCCGGAGCCTGCGGGGATATTCCCCCGGATCAATAGATCAAGCCCCTTTTCTACTTTCATCCCACGCTCTGTAAATGCCCACATAACCCCCTTCGGATAAGCCGTCCAGTTCTTGTCCTCCTTTGGGTGGAAGTCGGACAACGAAGTCTCAACGACGCCGTTCTTCTCAAAGTTCATCGAGTAAAACCGCAGTTTCTCATCATCGCGTTTGCGTGCGACAGCGTAGGTCCCGATCGTCAGCGCGCAGGGAAACACATGCCCGCCGTTATAGTCGGTATGCTCCCCGATCAGATTTACGCGCCCGGGCGCAAAGTACATCCGGATGTCTCCGTCAGCCCCGTAAAGTTCTTTGAATTTTGCAAGCATTTTCTGGTGTTCCATAGCAACCCTCCTTGATCAGATCCCGCAGAAGCGGAATGTGAATACCTTTTCCTTCGACACATCCAGCAGGTACTCCGGATGCGTCTCAGCGCCCCAGCTGTCGTCTCCCGCGACACCCATCTGCATCTCGGCAACGCGCACGACCGTGTAATGCACCTCCGGCAGTTCATAGGCATGCATCGCATTTTCGATCTCATGCGGCGTCCACGGCAGCGCCGAAAACGAAAGGTCATCTCCCGAGAAGCATAAGCCTCTTCCTTTCCGGTCCATCACCTTGGCATAGCGCACGCCGCACTTGTTGCCGCATTCCTGCGGAACGAGATAAGCTGCGTAGTTGTCCGCCACCTTGTTTTCAAAGATGCCGAGTCTCCCGCCGCGGAGGCGATCCACGTAGGTTTCATCGGGTCCGAGTCCGTACCATTTCACGCGGTCATAGTCTGCGTCCATCTTGAAAAGCATGCCAAACTCCGGCATATCCGGAAGTCCTTTCACGGGCGTGTAGCGGAGCGTCGTCTCTACCATCCCGTCTGCGAACACTTCATAAGCAACCGTGCATTCCGCCGCAGGCTCCGTCGGCAGATAATACTTTACCGTGACCACGACGCTGTGCTCTTTCTCCTCAACGAGCGGCGCGGTATTTTCAAAACGGTCACTGCTCTTTCCGGTCACATACATGCTCGCGATCTTCCACTGCGCATAGCGCTGCGGCATCCGGTTGCCATTGTCGTTCGCGGTCGGCGCACGCCAGAAGTTCGGCTTCGGGATCGCCTTCAGCATCTCCACGCCGCCATACACATACGACGTCATGCCGGGATACAGCGTGGAAAACATCACGGAGAAATGTTCTCCGGAAATGCCAAGATTGAGTTTCCCATGCACGACCCGCAACTTCCCGTCGCAATGATAAGAAGTCCGTTCTTTCTTATAAACAGTCTCTCCAAACGCGACCTCGTGCCCTGCTTTCGCCCAGAGCGTGTCCTCGCGCAGCGTGAACGAAACGTTGACCGCAAACTCCGGCGCACAACTTTGCAGCGACGCTGCGGCGGCTTTCCGCGCATTCACTTCCGTCAAAAGGTCGGACGGGATCGGGAAGGTCTCTTTAGAAAGCGGCGCCACGGAAAGCTCCGCCGGCACGACCCGCACGGTCTCGCCGTCTGCGAGCAGGCTGATCCATGCATCATACGTATCCGCATTGGTAAACAGGTGCTTGTTGTGCACCGTGAATTCTTTTTTCTCCTGGTCAAAGGTCACCGTCAGGTTTTGATAGTTGTATTTGACCTCCTGCATCTTCGGTGAGGGGTCTCGCTCTGCCGCCGTGACGATACCGTTTCCGGAAAAATCGAAGTCCGTCGGACGCTCGTCAAAATCTCCGCCGTATGCCTGGAACCATTTCCCGTAACGATCCTTTTTCGCGATGGACTGGTCGATGTAATCCCAGATGAAACCGCCTTGATAACGCGGCTCACGATCGGACAGGTCCGTGTATTTATGCATGCCGCCGCAGGAATTGCCCATGGCGTGCGTGTACTCGCAGCAGATGAACGGCTTGTCCGGATGCTCTGCAAGGAACTGCTCGATGTCCGCCACCGACGGATACATCTCACTTTCCATATCACTGGTATCGTTATAGCTGCGATCCCAGAACACCCCCTCATAGTGCACAAGTCTGTGTGGATCGAGCTTGCGGAAGAGCTGGCTCATCTCGTAAATAACCTTGCCGCCGTAGGACTCGTTGCCGCAGGACCAGATTAAGATCGAAGGATGGTTCTTGTCCCGCTGGTAGCAAGAATTGATACGGTCAAGCAGCAGCGGCTGCCAGATCTCTTGATTACCCGGCACAACGAAGTCCTCCGTCGCCGTTTTCCGTAAAAAGGCGTCCCAGCTGCCATGAGACTCCAGATTGTTTTCCGCGATCATATACAGACCGTAGCGGTCGCAAAGCGCATAGATCAAAGAATCATCCGGGTAATGGCTGGTACGGATCGCGTTGATGTTGTGCCGTTTCATCGTCAGGATGTCTTTCTTCAACGCTTCGGCATCCGGCACGCGTCCGGAATGCGTGTTGAATTCATGCCGGTTGACGCCCTTGAATACGATGCGTTTGCCGTTTAGGAGCATGAGTCCGTCTTTCATCTCAAACCGGCGGAAGCCCACATCCTGCCGGATCACTTCCTTTACTTCACCCGCCTGGTCCTTCACTGTCAAAAGAAGTTCATACAGGTTCGGTGTCTCCGCGCTCCAAAGCTCCGGTGCTTTCACCTCCGCGGACACCGTATTTTCTCCATCTTTGGACGGACAGCTTTCTTTCCAGATCTCCTCGCCGTCATACGCCAGCGAGAAGTCGATGCTGCCCTCTCCCTCCGAACGCCATGTGAGATTGAGCGTCCCCTGATCAAACGTGTCGTTCAAAGTCGGCACCACGGAAAGATCCGCTACATGGGCCCTCGGCACGGCGTACAGATACACGCTCCTAAAGATCCCGGAGAACCGGTAAAAATCCTGATCCTCGCACCAGCTCCCGGCCGTCCATTTCCAGACACGCACCGCCAGGAAGTTCTCTCCGTCGACAAGTGCCTCTGTCAGGTCAAACTCCGCCGGATCAAAGGTGTTTTCACTGTAACCGATATAGGCGCCGTTCAAAAACAGCGCGAAGCCGCTCTCCACACCCTGAAACGAGATCCGGATCTTTTCTCCCTGCATATGCGCCGGCAGGGAAAACGTCAGCGCATAATCCGCCACGGGTGAAAACTCCGTCGGTATCTCCGGTGGATTCAGTTCCTCATGACCGTCCCAGGGATAGGCCACGTTCGTATACTGGGGTCTGTCATACCCTTCCATCTGGATATGGGAAGGCACGCGGATCTCTTCCCACCCGATGACATTCCCTTTGTCTTTCCAGAACCCGTCCAATGCCTGCGCTTCATTTTTCGCATAATGAAACTTCCAGCATCCGTCCAGGCTCATCCGGTAACGGGTCTCCCCGCAAAGAAGCTCCTCCACCGAGCCGTACGGAATATGATCCGAATGTGCGGGAAGCCGGTTTTCCTGAAAAACTGCAGGATCCCGTACAATTTTGCTGTCAAATTCTTTTTTCATTTTCACGCCCTCTTAGGTAAAAAAAGAGCCTCCTAGACACAGAGGCTCCTTTTTCACTTGTTATTTTACTGCGCCGGTGATACCTTCCGCGAACTGCTTCTGCAGGACGAAGAAGATAATGATCGTCGGCATCGTCGAGAACAACACGCCCATCATCAGCATGCCGTAATCAACCGTATAGCCGTTTGCCAGGTTTGCGATCAGGATCGGCATCGTCTGCGCCTCGTTCTTTCTCAATACGACGCGCGGCCACAGATAGGAGTTCCATGCGTTCATAAACGTGATAACCGCTGCTGCCGCATAGGTGGATTTCATAACCGGCATGTACATTCTGAAGAAGATCGAGAGCTCGGAAAGGCCGTCGATCCGGGCTGCCTCCATGATATCCGGCGGGAAGTTCCTGGAATTCTGCCGGAACATCATGATCATAAACGGTGTGGAAATGGCCGGAAGCACAAAGCCCCATACCGTATCGAGAAGATGCACCTTGCTCATCATCGTGAATAACGGGATCATCGTCGCCACTCCGGGGATCATCATTGCCATCAGAAGGATCGCAAAGAGGATGTCCTTTCCTTTGTCATGGTAAAGTTCAAATCCGTATCCTGCCAGGGAGCAGACAAAGAGGCAAAGCAGCGTCTGCACGATCGCATAGAGGAACGAATTCCCCATGGACCGCCAGAGGTTTGTATTCGCCACCAGATTTTTGAAATTCTCTGCGGCATAGGTGCCGAACCAGATTTTACCGCGTGCCACATCGACGGTCGTATTCGTCGCCGCCGTGATCATCCAGTAGAGCGGGAAGACCGAAAAGAACGCCACGATGGACAGGAAGATATAACTCGGGATCAGCCTGCGCTGGATCATATTTCCTTTGATCTTTGTTTTTTTCTCAGTCACGCGTATCACCTACTTTCAGATTGATCACCGCGAGGATCGCCACGATGATAAAGACGAAGAACGACATTGCCGACGCGTAGCCGAAGTTGGCAACACCTGTTCCGAACGCGTTGTTATAGATGTAATGGGACATCGTCATCGTCGTACCCGCCGGACCGCCGCTGGTCAGATTGACCGACTCGTCAAACAGCTGCAGGGTACCGTTGATGGACATGATGAATGTCATGATGATGACCGGACGAAGCAGCGGCACCGTCACGTGCCAGAAAGTTTTCCAACCGTTCGCACCGTCAATCTTTGCCGCTTCATACACGGAGTATTCGATATTCTGTAAACCGGCCAGATAGAAGACCATGTTGTAGCCTGTCCATCTCCAGACCAGCGCAAGGATGATCACAAACCGTGCCGTCCCTGTCTGTCCGAGCCAGTTGATATTTTCGTTGATAAGGTGCAGGTTCATCAGGATCGTATTGATGAGCCCCTGCGTCGCAAACAGCGACCGGAAGATCAATGAATAGGAAACCAGCGAAACTGCGCAAGGCAGGAAAATGCAGGTCCTGAAAAAGCCGCGGAGCTTCAGGTCTTTGTTGTTGAGAAGCTGCGCAAGAAGAATGGCAACGATCAACATGATCGGCACCTGAATGATCAGGTAAAGGAACGTGTTCCCGACCGATGTCATGAAGACCTTGTCCTTAAACATGCGGGTGTAGTTGAAGACCACCGGATCCGCCCATTTCATATTGGCGGCGGAGCCTGTCTTGAATGATGTGATGAGCGCCGAAACCATGGGCCAGAAGCTGAAGACGACGATCATGGCGGACGCTACGATCAAAAATCCCCAGCCGGCGGCTTTTTGTTTTGCTCCGACTGACATACCGCTCTTTTTCAATTGAGTACCCCCCATCCCTTTGATGATAATAGAAACGTCTTTTGTAAGAACGGGGAACCGGAAAACCGATCCCCCGTTTGTGTCTTACCTATTCGGAAACTCTGATTAGTTCTGGCTTCCTGCGATTTCGAACTCAAGCTGTTCCTGAGCGCTTGCGATCTCGTCGTCAATGTTTGCACCGTTGATGATGTTGGTGATCGCATTGCCGACCAGTGTACGCATGTTGTAGTGAAAATCACTCTGCTGTACGACCGGAACGTTTGCGCCGTTTGCCACGATGTCAGCGTAGATTGCCTGGCCACCGAAGTAGTCCACACCTTCCTGATAAACACCGGACTTGCCTGCGGAGATGCAGGTCGTGATCACGCCGCCGTTCTTCAGCGCGTTGTCATAAGTCTCCATGGAGCCTTCGCCGCCGCCGAAGGTGTATGCAAGGAAATCCTTTGCAAGATCCGGCTTGGTGCAGTTTGCGGTAATGTAAAGAGAAGAACCGCCGTTTGCTGCGTATCCTTCCTTGCCGCCGTCAAGCGTCGGAAGTGTGGTCAGTGCCCACTTGCCGCTGTTTGCGTCTACCTGCTCGATGGTCGGGATGATCCAGTTGCCGTTCATAACGCCTGCAACCTGATCGCCTACGATCGTCTGATCCGTGTAATCAGACCAGCTGTTTGCCAGGATGATGGTGCCGTCCTGTGCGCCCTGTACGATAACTTCGATGATCTTCTTGAAGGTCTCGTTGCCTACCAGATCCGGAGTCGTGTTGTCTTTCCACTGAGACTTGCCTTCTGCCTGCATGAACATGTACGGAAGGTCATCACCGGAGTGATCCATGGAAAGAAGTGCCATACCGGTCTTATCCTTGACATCCTTTGCGATCTCAAGCCAACGCTCCCAGGTGATACCGGTCACGTCGTCGATCGTGTAACCGCACTCCTCAAGGATATCGGTACGATATGCGAATACCGCGGTACCATTATCCACCGGTGCGCCGTAGTGCTTGCCGCCGATGGTGCTGTAGGAAAGCTTCTCTGCGCCGAAGTCATCCCAGTTGATGTTGGCGCCTTCCAGATCCTGCCATGCATCCGGATAATCCGCAACGAACTTCTGGATGTAGTGATCCTGGAACAGAACGATGTCCGGCAGAGTGCTGTAGTCGCCAGCGGATGCTGCGAGTGTCACTGCCTGCTCTACATCGGAAGAACCGGACTGGGTAACGATGTTGAGCGTGAAATCCGGATCTACTGCCTTGTAAGCCTCAGCTGCTGCTTCCAGTGCCGGGATATTGAAGTTTGCATCCCATGCGTAAACGGAGAGCTCATGCTCACCTTCGCTTGCAACGTCAGCCGTCGGTGCTGCTTCTTCCTCTCCGCCTGCATTTGCATCTGCTGCCGGAGCTGCTGCCTCAGTTGCTGCGGTTGCACCTGCATCTGCTGCGCCGCCTGCTGCTGCAGTGCCGCCACAGCCGGCGAGCGTGAACGCGCCCATTGCTGCAACCAGAAGAACAGAAACTACTTTTTTCTTCATACGTTTTTTCCTCCCAAAAATGATTGTGCGACGCAGGAAACGGATTTCGCAAAACCAGTGTGTGCATTTTGACCAAAATCACATGCCTTTATCGCGATTACTCTGTCATTTTAACAAAGTCTTTCGCGCAATTACACCTTGCTTTCAATTAAAAAAGGCGCAAATTCGACCACGAAATCGTTTTCGATTACCATCCTTCCAAAGGAAGAACATTGTAATCCTGCAAACGACTTTGATAATTCGTCTTCGCACGTTTCCAATGATAAGGGGATGTGTTCATGTATTTCCGAAAGTTCCGGTTGAACGTTGATGTGGTGGAAAAGCCGCATTCGGAAGCGACCTGATCCATAGGATAATCGGTTCTGCGCATGAGTTCACAGGCTTTCTGGATTCGCACCAGATTCACATAGTCCATCGGCGGGAGATTCACATAGTCCACAAACAAGCGACGCATATGCGTTTCCGAAAGACTGCACTGTGCAGCCAGATCCTGCGCCTTGATCTCTGACGCATAATTGACATCAATAAAATGCAGGGCGGGTCGAATCTGCGCAATAGACACATTTTCGACCTCTTTCCGCTTCCGTCTCGTCTTCTTTTTTTCTGCTGCCTCCGCAGCTGCTTTCGCTGCCGCCTCTTTCTCCGCCTCTTTTAAGCGAAGCAGCTCCAGCAGAAAGACCTTCAGAAGGTAGCGCGTCGTCTCCTGATGCGTGTCACGGCCTTTCCTGAACTCGTCCAGAATCTTTTTGACCGTCAGCGAGATCTCCTGATTCTGCGTCACATCGGAAAGGCTAGGGCTTTCATTGAGCGCTTCCAGTACAGCAAGCTGCTTTGCGGAATTATCTGGATACATCTCCAGAAGGAGGCTTGCGGGATCGATAAACAGATACTCCCAATAATCCTCCTTTTCCGAAAACGTGGTGTGCGGGAAATGGGCCGGGATCGCAGAAAGTGCGCCGGTCTCATAGACTGCTTTTTTTTCATCGAGCACGAGGATCCCGTGTCCGTAATGGCAATAACCGATCTCAAAGAGGTTGTGGAAATGCAGGTACTTTTCCCCGATCCCGTAAAGGCGCTTCCATTTGTCGCCATACAACGCGAGTGCGCTTTCGCCCTCCGGGATCTCATAAAAGCGGAATTCGATTGTCTCCCTTTTTTTTCGTGCCATAGAATCCTTACTGCCGGATCATTCGTTTCCGATCACGGGAATCTGTGCCAGCGCCGCCGCCTGTGCTGCGGAAAGCTGCGATTTCAGAGAAGCAAGCTGTGCCTCATAATTGACAAGCTGGTCATAATTCGTCACGAGTCCGCGATTTTCCGGTGACAGATAATTATAGATATTTCTCGCGCGCACCAGTGCCGGCTCGGACGCAAGGCTCACCATACCGCCCACGGAATTGATCGCGCTGACTGCCATGGAAGCCATCTGCGCTTCCGATGCGGTCGCCGTGGAATCCATACGGTACACAAAAACAGGTGTGCCGACTTCTACGAGGTCATAGAGCTGCCCCGCCACAGAATTGGAAAGATTCACACATCCGTGCGAGCCGTTTGTCAGGTAGATGCTGCCGCCAAACGACGAGCGCCAGGTCGCGTCATGCAAGCCCTCTCCCGCATCAAACGGCATCCAGTAGTTCACATGGGAGCGATAGTTTTCACCTACGAGATCACGATCCGTCTCCTTCGAATAGATCGGATAAACGCCGACGTGCGTGATCGTGCCTTTTCCGACACATCCCGTCACGCAAGGTGCATCGAGCGCCAGCACGCCGTCCTTGTAGCAGAACATATGCTGCGCGGAAAGATTGACTTCCACATAAGTGTCGCCGTAATCCTTGTCCCCGCGGGAAGCGCCGCGGTATTCATACATCGGCTCTCTTGTGATGTCCCGTCCCGCCTGTACGTCGGAAAGGAGCTGCTCCGTCTCGGCCGCCTGATCGATCTTCCAGCCGTAATACACGCTCTGGAAGGTGATGTCCTGATCATAGGAAGTAGAAAAGTCCTTCGGCACGCCGTAGGTGTCCGTCTCCTTTGCAAGATCCTCCACATAGCGCGCGATCGCCTGTTTATCCACCTGGATATCATTATTTTCATCCGCCGAAAGCCAGCCCGCGATCGTCTCTCCCGTGATCGTACGGGTGTCCGGCCCCATATCCAGTGTGATCGTATGCATTGCATAGTTGTTAAGCTTCGAAGCAAGCGTCACGAGTTTATCATCCTCCGCTGTCACCTGCGGCAGGATATAACAGCCGGCCTTTGTCAGATCCAGCATCGGTGTCATGGTCGAAACAGCATCCGTCACGGCCTGCTCCATCGCCGCCGTATCGATCGTGCTGCCGTAGTCCTCCGGGAGAACGACAAACCCTTCCTCTGTATAATCGGAAAGCCTTGCATCCTGTGGAGGCAGCATATTCTCCGGCTGCATGCAGTCAAGCGCATGGATCGCATCCTCCAGCGCGACGTTATCATAACTCACCATCGTGCCGACAGTCAGCGCATTTCCCTTGAAGAGCGCTGCCGGCCAGGTAAAACTATTCTGCGCCGCAAGGAGCTCGTCCAGCTCGCCGTGAAAATCCGGTGAAATGGAGATCTCTTCTCCGCTGATCGTCTCGATCTCTCCGCTGTTGGTCTGGATGGAAAGCGTGTAGGCATGCACCTGATCGCGGATCTCATCCTCCACGGCCGCCGCGTTCTGTCCGCCTGCTTCGATCCCGTTGATCGTCGTGTTCGGCAAAAAGTGCGTCCGATAATAAAGAGAAAATGCAATGTAAACTGCTGCAATTCCAAGCACTGTGATCAGCAGGATCAGGCCAAGCACCTTCTTTGCTTTTCCTGTTTGTTTCTGTGTTCTGCTTTTTTTCGTTGTCTGTGTTTCCGCCATCTTATTATTCCAGTCCCTCAATTTCCTGCAGCCACAGCGCTGCACTCGCATCGCTCGGCATCCTCAGATCTCCGCGCGGGCTGACCGCAACCGATCCGACCTTCGGTCCATCCGGGAGGCAGCTGCGCTTAAACTGCTGCGCAAAGAACCGCCGTACAAAAACGGTCAGCCACTTTACGATCTCCTTGCGGTCATACGCCCCTTCAAACGCATACTCCGCCATACGAAGGAGCTTCTTCGGGGAAAATCCGAAACGCAGCATATAATATAAGAAAAAGTCGTGCAATTCATACGGTCCGACCAGATCCTCCGTCTTCTGGCTGATCTTGCCGTCCTCACCCGGCAGCAGCTCCGGGCTCACCGGCGTATCGAGCACATCCAGCAATACTTTTGCGAGCGTCTCATCGCCGCAGGTATCTGCCACGTAGCGCACAAGATAACGTACAAGGGTCTTCGGCACTGAACCGTTGACTGCATACATCGACATATGATCCCCATTATAGGTCGCCCATCCGAGCGCCAGTTCCGAAAGATCGCCCGTGCCGACCACAAGGCCGTTGCACTGATTGCCGACATCCATCAGGATCTGCGTCCGCTCTCTCGCCTGGCTGTTTTCGTATGTCACGTCATGATTGTTTGCATCCTGTCCGATATCCGAAAAATGCTGTGTCACCGCATCCCGGATCGGAATCTTCCGGAACTCGGCGCCAACCGATCTGATCAGGCTGACCGCATTGTCATAGGTCCGGTCCGTCGTCCCGAAGCCCGGCATCGTGATCGCAATGATATCCGACCGCTTCCATCCGAGCAGGTCAAACGCTCTTGCTGCCACGAGCAGCGCCAGCGTGGAATCAAGACCGCCGGAGATCCCGACGATCGCTTTTTGGCAACGTGTGTGTGCCAGCCGCTTTTTGAGCCCCAGTGCCTGGATCGACAAAATCTCTTCGCACCGGATCTTCCGTGTCGCTTCATCCGCCGGCACAAAGGGGTTCCTTTCCAGTCTGCGGGTCAGATCCGTTTCCGTCAGGTTCAGATGGAACGGAACGACCGTCGCTTCTTTCGTCTCGGCTATGCCAAAACAGGTCTGTCTTGCCCGCTCTGCCGAAAGCCGCTTTACATCGATCTCCGTCAACAACACGCCGTTTGCAAACCGTTTCGACTCTGCGAGCAGGATGCCGTTTTCCGCGATCAGATCATGTCCGCCAAAGACGAGATCCGTCGTGGACTCTCCTTCTCCCGCACAGGCATAGACATAACCGCAGATCAGACGTGCCGACTGGTTCGTCACAAGCGCCTGCCGATACTCGGACTTCCCGACGATCTCATCGCTTGCGGAAAGATTGACAATGACAGTCGCACCGCGAAGCGCATGCGTATTGCTGGGCGGGTCGGGCGCAAACAGGTCTTCGCAGATCTCCGCCGCCACCATGAGTTCCGGCATCTTTGCACAGGAAAAATAAAGGTCTCTGCCGAAGGGCACTTCCGCGCCGCCGAGTGTGATCATCCGGCAGGTTTTGGGTCCGGGCACAAAATTTCTGGCCTCATAAAACTCTCCGTAATTCGGCAGATGGGTTTTCGGCACGACGCCAAGGATCTGTCCGCGGTTTAATGCCGCTGCCGTATTGTAAAGGCGTCCTGCGCGCCGGATCGGCAGCCCGACAAAGAGCAGCGCATCCAGATCCTTCGTCTCCGCCGCGATCGTATGCAGCGCTTCTTCCGCTGCACTTAGAAGTGTATCCTGCAAAAACAGATCGCCGCAGGTATAACCGGTGATCGAAAGCTCCGGTGTCACGATGAGTTTCGCACCACCCACTGCCGCTTCCCGGATACCCGCGAGGAGCGCTTCCGTATTTTTCTTTGTATCTGCCACCGTCACATCGGGAGTGACTGCCGCGACCTTTAGAAATCCGTCTTTCATATTGACGCCTCTTCCTTCTATATCAATGGAAAAAATCTACTATATCTTAGCAGGATTATCTTGCAAAAGCAAGCGCCGCGCTTGATTTCACGGCAGAATGTGCGTATACTTGATGCGATGAAAGAGTTTGAACATTATATCCGAAAACGCATACGCCATATCTACCGAAAGTCGCTGATCTTTCCGGTTGTTTTCCTTGTGCTTTTGATCGCGCTCTATTTCTGGACGAACATCTCGTCCGTGGTTTTTCCGCAGCCGATCGGCACAGCCAGCAACAAGGCTTACGGGACCGTCGATCTGGAAGATCTTCGTTTCACCGGATACACGGAAACCGTCTTCGGCGCAGTCAACGGCTATTACTACTACACGATCAAAGACAATGCCTGCTACCTTGTCCTGCTCTCTCCGCAAACCTGCGAGCAGGGTCTGCCCTTTATTTCCTATGCCATGATCCGCTGCAAACTGACACCGCTGTCGGAGACACAGCAGACTGTTCTTGCTTCGCTCTCCAAGGATCTCGACTGGACCGAGAGCGGCATCAAAAGCAGTTTTGCCCCGCTCTACTTCAACGAGCCGGACTATCATTACACCGCCACTGTGGTGTTGTTTGTGCTGATGATCATCTTCGGGGCGCATGCGCTCTATGACATCATCACCGCGCTCCTGTATATCCGCTTCCCGCATATGTCTCCGATGATCCATCCGCTGTCCAAATTCGGAAACGCAAAGGTGATCTTAGAAAGAGCCGAGGAAGAACTTCTGACGCTTCCCCAGCTTGCTACGGATGACCTTTTTATTACGGAACATTATTTTATCGGTGTGACGGACCGTACCGTCGCCGTGATCCCGATCCGTGAGATCATCTGGGTGTATAAGCATTCCACCCTGCACAAATTCCTCTGGTATCACTTCAGCATTTCCTATACCTTAAGCATCACCGCCAGGAAGCATATTTACATCCATTTTCCGAAAAACACCAAGACGGACATCGACGGTATCATAGACTATCTTTCGGAAGCGAACCACAAGATCCTCGTCGGTTTCTCCGAGGAGAACCGCCTCCAGGTACAGGCGATGCAGGGTACCCCCTTACAGCTCGATAAATTCCTTGCATTTTTCAAACGCAGGATCTGATGTTTCTTTACAACAAAAGATGCCATGCGCATTTTCGCATGGCACCTTTTGTTTGTGGATCACTTCCTTATTTTTTCCCGAACAGTCCTTTGAAGAAATTGGAAATGCTCTCTCCCACCGAGCGGAAAAACTCTGTCACGCCGTTCGCTGCACTCGTGGCTTTCTGATAGCCTTCCACCATCTGCGTCAACGCCTTCGGATCCAAGTCCAGCTGGTCCAGTTTCATCAGAAGGCTGATGACCTGGCTGCGCTCGGAATCGGAAAGCGTCACGCCATAAGATTTGCAGGCTTCGTCCACTGCTGTAGAAATGCTCGCTTCGTCATGAAGGTTGTTTTCCTTCATATAATTCTTGAGGTATGCCAGCAGCTGCTCGATCGTGCTCGGATCCAGATCGGACAGCGCGCCCTCCAGATTACCCGTCACGATCAGCTCGTTTAACGCACCGTCGATCGTGTTCACGTCGATCGTCTTACCGGTCATGTTTTCATACGCCTTGAAGATCCCGACCAGCGCTGCAGTACCGGAAATATTAGACGGCCCTGCCACGATGATCTTGGCATCCGTGATGCCGGCCGTTGCGCAGGCGTTCCGATACATACCTTCCGTACAGAAGGAAATGTTCTTGGTCGTGATATCAAGCCCGGATCCCGGCTCTGTCTGATACACCACGACGGAAGAAAGAGAATGCGTGCCGATCGCGTTCGGATCCACATAGGAATCCAGATATTTATGCTCGTCCGCATTCGTAATGTATGTCACATCATAGTCGCCAAGCTTCGATGCATCGACCTCGAGGAGCTGCAACACGGTCGCCTGCTGCTCCGGTGTCAAATCCGCGCCAAGCGCCAGATACGGCTTTTTGTCCGCCGCATATAAAACGGTTGTTGCAAGCGTCAGGATGCAAAAGAGCATGACGCCCGCGAGTTTCCTGAATTTTTTCATTGTCCATTCCTCCAATCGAGCCGCGCCTTCTCTCCGGCACAGCAAATCCTGTCCACATGTTTCTTTACTCAAGGATTTTGCCACACTTGGTTTTTTTTGTCAAAAAGTCAGCCTACCGCACCCGAAGGGCATCCGCTTCTTGGCGATGCCTTATACAGTTATACAGGATGAACAGTTCAGAGCATCTTGCAGACCGCACCATGCTCCATGCATGGAAAGTCAGTTTTCTCCATCCCTTCACCGGTGAACCGGTTACAATTACTGCTCCCCTGCCGGTTGATCTTACATCGATACTATCTCATTCATCCGGATCTTAAGCGCTCCCTCATAGATCCGAACCGGAACGGCATCCTCAAAACTGTAAATATATACCATCATTGGCTCTCCCGCGATGTAGGTTGTCACACGCTCTGTGGCGGCGTCAACAATCCAATATTCACGCGTGCCGGAGCACATGTATTTATGCATTTTTTCATTGTAATCGCGATGTCTGGTGCTTTCCGAAACGACTTCTATGACCCAGTCCGGCGCGCCCATAATACCGCCTTCAAATAGCTTTGCATCATCACACAGGATCGCCAGATCCGGAATCAGCAGTGTCTCTTCTTCTTCGTCCGGGTATACATTCACACCTACATTGAACATACGGCATTTTCCATGATGCTCTTCGATAAACCTGTCAATCTTTTTTCCCAGTTTTTGAACGAGCATCTGATGCGACAAAGACGGCGCTTCATTGAAGATCAGATGCCCGTCCAGAAGTTCTATCATTTTGTCCTCGCCAATTTCGTGAAGAACGCCGGTCGTAACCCTTTCATGATCCCAAAGCGCCAGGTTTCCGAAGGTCTCTTTTTGATCTTCCGGTACAGCAAAAGGAAGCGGCGCATTGGTCAGGTGATGCTCCCTGCGATATTTTTTTTCAAACTGTCTTTGGTCCACCGGATCCTCCGGATGCTCCTTCATATATGCAAACAACGCGTCGCGATAGGCCTTTAGCCGGCTCATCATCTCCTCACGTGACAGCGCTCTGTCCAGCTTCTCTACAGTCACATAGGACGGATTCTTCGTCTCACCGGTCATAATCTTGCTGACCGTACTGACAGGAAGCCCTGCAAGATCCGCAAGACGCGCCGACGTCAGCTTCAATCTCTTCTTTCTCTCTTTCAGATCCGACACATCCATATAACCCTGTCCTTTCGCCCGTATCCGCTGTTTCCCTACGGTCATCATAACAACATTCCAGGAATACGTCAACAAAAAATACCCGCATACGGGTATTTTTTTGAACCTCTCGTTTAAAAAAAGAGCATAGCGCTCGGCTATGCTCTTTGGTGCGTTGTGTATGCTTTGCCATGCCCGGCAGGCAGTTTCGGGAGATCAGTTCTTGCTCGCTTCGAGCATCTTCTGCTTCAGCTGGTTCTCGATCTCGACGAGTTCTTTCTCAGCCTCGGCACGTTTCACCTTGCCCTCTGCCTGAATCCGTACTACCTCATCAAGCGTATTGATCAGCGTCTCGTTGGTGTGACGCAGCGTCTCGATCTCGACGATGCCGCGCTCGGATTCTTTGGCCGCTTCGATGGTCGCCATCTGCAGCGCGTCTGCATTCTTGCGGAGCAGCTCGTTTGTCGTATCGGAAACCTCGCGCTGTGCCTTTGCGGCTTCTCCAGCATGCTGTACGCCAAGCGCAATGACCATCTGGTTCTTCCAGAGCGGGATCGTATTTACGATCGTGGACTGGATCTTTTCCGCCATCATGGTGTCGGAGCTCTGGATCATACGGATCTGCGGCGCCGTCTGCAGCGAGATCGTACGGGTCAGTTCGAGGTCATAGATCTTCTTTTCGAAGCGATCGCACATCGATGCGTAATCCTTCGCCGCCTGTACATCCTCCTGCAATCCGCTCTCCTCTGCTTTTTTCTGCAGCTCCACGAGCTTGCCGTTACGGGCCTCCTCCAGCTTCTGTTTGCCGGCCACAATGTACATGGAAAGTTCCTTGAAGTAAGCAAGGTTTGCGTCGTACATCTTGTCCAGAAGCTCGATATCCTTCATCAAGGTGACCTGATGCTTTTCGAGCTCGGTGCAGATCGTGTTCACGTTGGTCTCCACCTTGTCGTACTTCGCCTTCAGTCCCATCGCCTTGTTGGCGGTCTTTTTGAAGAAGGCCTTGATGCCCTTTTCGTTCTCATCGACCTCGAAATTCTTCAGCTCTGCGATCAGGCCGGTCAGCATTTCACCGGTCTCGCCCATATCCTTTGCGCGCACGGAAGAAAGTGCTTTTTCCGAAAACTCGGAAAGCTTCTTCTGTGTACCCGCACCGTAATTCAGCACCGCATTGCTATCCGACAGATCAATCTGCGACACAAACGCATCCACCTGCGCCTGCTCCTCGGGGGTCAACTGGATGTCTTCCGTAATCTCCTCTGTCTTAACTTCCGCGATCTCCTGCTTGGGCTGCGGCGCATCACCGACGCCAAAGGTCAGGGTAGGTGCTGTGGTTTCAAACTCCTTGAATTCGTTTTCCATGGCTTTTTGTCTCCTTCTTTATACTGGCACTTTTTCTTTTTCTTTCTCAGTCTGCAGTTCGGAATCAGTCAGTCCGTCCTGCGCCATCATGGTTTTCATGACGGAAATATCCGTGGATACATCCCAAGCCGTATCTTCAAAAAGCTTGTCCAGAAGCTTCTCAAATGCGTCGTTGATCACGTCCATCGCCTCTTCGATCTCGCGCTTCGTCGAGAGGATATTGTCCCCTGTCGCACCCGGCGCACAGACGTCACGGTAGGAAGCGAGGAGCTTATCCGTCGTCGGCAGGTAGTAGGTCATAAACTTGCGCAATTCCTTTGCGCTGGACGGGTTGCGCTGCACCTGCTCGAAGATCCGTTTCATGATGTTTTCCAATTGGTAAAGTTTCTGTGACATGATCTCCGTATCCGGGATCTCATCGTTGTAGTTGCGCACCTTGAGGAGATAAGCATGCCCCTCCGCGAGCAGCGCCTTGACATCCTCCGGAAGATCGGAGTCTGCGATATCGCTCTGTGCCTTCTTTTCTGCCTTGGCGTTTTGGATCTTTTCCGTCTCCAGAGCAATACGCTGCGCCTCAAGGTTCAGATACTCCTGATATGCTTCCGATGTCAGCATCAGCGTCGAATGATCTTTATCAAACTCTGCAAAAGAAAAGAACTCCTTATCCTTCATCTTTTTCAGATCGGAAAGCACTTTTTTGCGGGAGCGTCCGGTCGCCTGCATGATCTTTTCCACGGAAAGGATCGACGAATCCTCCGCAATCTTTCCATACTGGTAATAAAGCTCTGCCAGATGGTGCAGCTTCCCCCCGCGTCCGGAAAGGATCGCAAGAAACACTGTCAACCCGCTAAAGGCGATCAGCCCTCCGAGGAAGACCGGATTCATCAGTGATATCAGCCACAAAAACAAAAACACAAGCGCCGGGATTCCGGTAAAAAGCATCCCGATGCCGCCGCCGATCATGGAGCCGAGTCCGAGGCTGCGCTTGATGCGCTTTTGAAAGAACGGCGTGTCCATATTCATCGGTGCGTTCCGGATATTGCTGTAATGCCGCGGCATCTCATACTCGGTGGAGTTGTACGACATGTTCTCCTGCCGCGCCTTTTTCACGTTATCCGCAGCATCGCCGGTTGCGTTTTTGATCTGCGACGTTGCGCTTTCTACCGATTGCCGGATCTGCTCGCCGAGATTCTGAAACTGCTGAGACTGCACAGCTTCACTGACTTTATTCGTGATTTCTTTTATAGTTCCGAAAACGATATCGTCTTTGCTCATGTCACCTATCATATACTATTTTTATATAAAAGAAAAGGGTTCTCACTTCCCCAGTGCGAACCGAAGCGGGGTTTTGCGGAGAATGAAGTTGAAGAGCGTCAGGATGCCGACGCTGCCTGCGACTTCCACGACGACGCGAACCCAGAACATCGCGCCACTATCGGCCTGCAGAATGTGAAGCTTGAAAAAGATTCTCTCCATCAGCGGGAAACAGATCCCCTGGTGAAGGAGGAAATAGACAAGCGAATACTTGCCGATGTACTTGATCGGACGGATCGGATAGATCCCGCCCAGCACGATCGTCGCAAAGATGCCGGCGAAGGCCGACAGGAACATAAACGGCAGAAAGCCGTATTGATTGTAATACATTTCAAGCCCCTGCCCGGCAACAACCCAGTTCAGGAAGCAGAACAACCCGTTGCAGAGGAACGCCAGCGTAAACATCAGGACACCCCATTTGCGCACGCGGTAGCTCTTATCCTTGAAGAGCCATTTGTCGAGCAGCTCGTACTTCTTCAGAAGCCAGCCCGCATAGAAGAACGGCAGCGCCGTCAATGCGGCATCCACATTCCACGGCAGGGCTTTTTGACCCAGCGCATAATAAATGAAGCCGGCAGCTGCGATCGCACATACGACCACGGCGCGGATCCATTCTTTTTTCAGAAAACGAACGATGAAATAAAAGAGAAAACTCAGTACAAAGAGACATGCCAGAAACCAGAACGTCCACATCCGCTTCTGGATGAGAAGGCCAAGTACATCCCGGCAAAGCACGGAGACCGGCTGCTGCGCCCCCATCCGGCTCCAGTCAAACGTCCCGCCGTAGCTGTCAATGCTGACGAGCTTCGTCCCCTGGAACATCGGCGCGTACATCCAGCTGAGAGCGCCCTTTTCCACAAAAATGTCCCACAGGATCATCGGGACCGCGAGACAAAAATAGGGCACCAGCATGCCTGTGACCTTCCTCTTGGCAAACGCCGCAAACGATTCCCTCGTCGAGAAAAGATACCCGGAAAGCAGGAAAAACAGCGGCAGATGGAAAGAATAGATCAAAGATCCCACCGGTGTCCATTCACATAGATGCGCGACCATGACGAGAAGGATGCCGTATCCCCTCGCCATGTCGAGCCAATCCATTCGCTTCATTTCATTCATGCGATTCGCACATTCATCCAGGCAAGGATGTCCTTTCCCACCTTCTCTTTGTCCGTCTCGTTCAGGATCTCATGGCGGTCGTTTTCATAAAGCTGCCAGGTCACATCTTCCACGCCCGCCTCCTGGTAAAGGTCGTAAACCTTCTTGACACCGACGCCAAGATCCCCCACCGGGTCATCCTGCCCGGATACGATAAAGAGCGGAAGTTTCTTCGGGATCGCTGCGATCCCCTGCGCGCTGCAGGAGAAAAGCACCGCTTCGAACAGTCCCATGTATGCATTTACGGTAAACAAATATGTACATTTCGGATCTGCGTAATATTTTTTCACGATCTCCGTATCCTTGGTCAGCCAGCTGTTGGTCACGTCCGCCCCGTCCAGGCTGTACTGCTTGTACGGCTTGCTGTAGGAAAGCTTCTGCAGGAGTTTGCTCCTGTGATGCCAGCCAAGGAACGCCGCCTGGAACTTCGCAATGCCCATCGCAGCTTTCACTGTGCCTTCCGGCATATAACCCGTTCCCATAATGATGGCGCCGGTCAGCCCCTCGCCGTATTTCGCGAGATACTGCCGCAGCAGATAAGACCCCATGGAATGCCCGAGCATGAAGTAAGGCTTCCCTTCCTCCTGACAGATCGTCCGCAGTGTATGCATATCCGTCACCCAGATATTGCTCGGCCCGTCGCCGACATAGCCCCAGTCCTCTTTGCTGATGATCGAATCGCCGTGTCCGACGTGATCATGGCCGACGACGAGATAGCCTTCGTCGGTCAGATACTCTGCAAAGCCTTCATAACGCTCGATGTACTCCACCATGCCGTGCGTGATCTGTAAGATCGCGCGATAATTTCCATCTTCCGGCGTCCATTTCACCGCATGGATCGGCGTGCGTCCGTCCTTGGATGGAAATGTAAAATCCTCTCTCACTGCTCCCATACTTTTCCCCTTTCCCCTCTTAGGATGTGATTGTGATCCTTCGTCTCTATGCTTCTACGTCCCGGATGGTCGATTCTGCCCCATCAGCCTGAGTTTGACTACAGGCTGAAAACGAGATCCGGCCAAGTGTCCCGGCAAACTCGTCCTCCGCCTTGTCGGATGCTTTCTGCTCATCCATAAAGTTCGCGCCAAGCGATTCCATCTCATCCAGGATCGCATTTTGTTTATCAAAGATCTTCCGCAGTTTTTTCTGTACGGACTCTGCAAGTTTTCGAAGTGCCGGCAGCTCCTCCTTCGCGGATAGGCTTCTCCCTGCCGATTGATTGTTCTTGATCCGCTCCTCATGGTTGGTCAGCGTCCGATAGCAGGCCTTGTTTACATCCGTCTGCATCACATTCATCTTCTCAACGGAAGCATCAAGCGCATCCATCCGCGCATGCAGGCTTTGTAATTTCTCTGTCAGGCTTTGCAGCGCGCGTTCTTCTTTTTCGGATTCGATGCGGATGTCCTCTGCGGTCTGCACAAACTTCGATGCCGATTCTCCCATGCGGCCTGCATCGATCGCCGCCGTCAGCGACATCACGCTCACATTACGGAAAAAGGCGGAAAGCGCCTTGGTCTCCTCCTGTACGGCAGCGAGCTCCTCACGGATATCCTTTGCCCCATCGGCAAGTTCTTTCGCCGGGGTGGAAAAATGCTTGTTCTGCTCGACAAGATCAGTCAGCTCCTGCTTCGTCTCGTTCATCGCATCGGAAAGGCTCGCCGCTCCCGCGCCGGAGCTGCGGATTTCCTCTTCCAACGCCTGCAGTCGCTTTTCGAGATCAGACGCTTCTTTGTCACCGTCATTTGCCAGTTCTCCGCCTGCATGGACGTAGTCTACGACCTTCGTCAATGACTTGTCCATTTCAGTCCGGTATCCGGCTTGTTTTTCAAAATAGGTTGCTCCGTTTTCTTTAAGCTTCGCAAGATCCGAAAGAAGGTTTTCATACTCCTCGATCTGCGCTGTTTTCTCCTGAATCTCTTCGGCCATCCCCCTGACCGAGCCGAGATTCAGGCTGCCTACATTGACACCAAACATCTCTTCCTCCGCCTTAAGTGTAGTTACTCTTATTGTACCACTTTTTTTGCGGATTCAAAGTGTTTCCTGCAAGGCCAGCACAGTTTTTTCATCATACTACATGGATCTGGATGCGATTCAAAAAAGGTCTCCCCAGTTGGTCCAAAGCGCGCCGTGCTTTGCTGTACTGACTGCGATGCGTGCGGACTGTGCAGATCTCATCTTTCTGACGCAAAAAAGCCCTTTGGATCAAAGAGCCTTTCGTCCAGGTCTGCGTAAACGGAATCCCCCGCTCCACAAATGTCTCCATCAAAAGACGCCCCGTACGCTTATCCGTCAGCGTGCAAAGTACAACGTCACGATCATTGACCTCCCGTATGGATTTTGCTGCCATTTACCCCGCTCCCTACTTGATCAACAGCGATACCGTCTTCCCCAGGCACTCAAAAGTGCGGATCAAAAAGTCCAGACTCGGATTGTATCTGCCGCTCTCCAGGCGGGAGATGTTGGATTTCTGCGTCCCCATACGCTCTGCCAGCTCCTGCTGGGTCATCTCCTCCTGCAGGCGGATCCGTTTCAATTCACGGACCACTTCCTGTCGGCTCTTTAATCCCTCTTCACTTGGTGTCTTCTGTCTCCTTTTTCCCATCTTTCACTCCAGTTTCGATGTTATCATATATGATAACTCAAGTCAATATAAAAACGGAAGACTGTCATATTTCAACGCAGGACACTTGCGTTCCAATGAAAAACGTAGCGGTACTAAATGTGCAAAGAACGCACATTAAGTACCGACGTTTTTCAACGGCCTGCTAATGAAATATAACAGTCTTCCGTATATCAGACACATCTATCATCGGAACGGGTTTAGTTTCTGCAAGCCGTTCACGAAGTCGCCAAGCTGCTTGACGGCATCCGTAATGCCTTGTGTGGCGTCGGAGATCGCCGTCGTTGCTTTTGCGATGTCACCACTGATGGTGTCAAGATTTGCGAGCAAACTGTTAAAGGAATCCAGATCCAATGCATCGATCTCATGGCTGATCTGATGGATCAAATCTTCGATCGATCCTACCATGCCCATGGCGACATCAAGCTGCTCCATGACATGGGCGCCATACTTCAGGATGATATTCGTCGCATAGATCCCGAAGATCACCGCGATGGCAATAAACACTGCGATCACGATACCGGTGATCATGCGTACCGTCCCCTGTTTTACCTGCTTCTTCAGAAGATCTCGCGTTTCCTGCAAAACCGAAAGCGCGGTCTCCGGCTGTTCAAAGGGCTGCTCCTGCGTATCGGTACCAGTATAGGGCTGCTGATACGTCGTCTGTGGCGCGACCTCCCTCGCCGTTGTCTCGATCACTTCTGCTGTTCTGTTTTTGATGTCTGCGTAATCATCCGCCTCTGTGCGGGGGGACTGCTCTGTCGCGGCTCCGGCAGTTTCCGTGGCGTTTTCCTGCGCAGTCTGATCCTGCGTCACTTCCTGCTTTTCCTGTTCCATTCCTTTTCCTTTCCGTTTCCGTCCCGTATGCGTTTTTACGGTTGAAACATCCTGTATACCGTGTTACAATAGATTATGACATCAATCGAAGCGTACTGCAAGACCAGATTTCAGTTGCATGTTCTGGTCTTTTTTATACGGCACTCCATTTCACAACACACTATCGAAAAAGACACGATCAGGTATGAACGAAGAACGATTGATTCAGCAGGAATATGACCCGGTGACAGGACTCCACACATTAACGGGGTTCTTTTCTATCCTGCGCGCGATCCCCGATGCGCAGGATAAGTCAGCTACGGTTATTTTTCTGGATCTTTTGAATTTCAAAGATTTCAACCAGCGCTACGGCTTTGCCAATGGCGACGAGCTTTTGCGCGGGATCGCGCATGAAATTATGCGCATCTTTCCGGAATGTGTTGCCTGCCGTTCCAGTGCCGATCATTTTCTTGTCAGCTTACGTCTTACGGAGGAAGCGGTTGTCCGCGATCTTTTGCGACAGCTTCAGGAATCCATCCATCAATATGAAAAAGGAATCCACCTCACCTTAAAAGCCGGCGTCTATTTCAGCGACGGAACCGAAGTCGACCCTGCATTTACCACGGACTATGCCAAGATCGCCTGCATGCATGCGAAGCAGGTCTTTGATGAGGACTTCTGTATCTACGATCAGAAGCTTGCAAAAAAAGAAGCCTTTCATCAATACGTCATGGCAGGCTTTACGGAAGCCCTGGAAAAGGGCTATATCAAGACCTATTATCAGCGCGAGGTACGTGCGCTCACCGGCCAGAACTGTGGCTACGAAGCGCTTGCGCGCTGGGAAGACCCGGAATACGGCATGATCTCTCCCGCCCTCTTTGTCACGGTGCTCGAGGATGCGCATCTGATCCATAAGCTCGACCTCTACATGGTCGAAAACGTCTGCAAAGACATCCGTCGTGTACTGGATGAGGGGATGGAAGCACAGCCTGTTTCCGTCAACCTGTCGCGACTTGACTTTACCCTTTGCGATATCTTTGAAGAAGTGCAGCGGATCCGAGAAAAATATGATCTCGAGTCTTGCATGCTGAATATTGAGATCACGGAAAGTGCGTTTGTGGATGAGACAAAGGCTTTGGATCGCGCTATGGAACTCTTCCGGGAAGCCGGTTATAAGATCTGGATGGACGACTTCGGCGCCGGCTACAGTTCGCTGAACAACCTGAAGTCCTATCAGTTTGACGTCTTAAAAATCGACATGAACTTCCTGCGCGAGTTTGAAACGAATCCGCGCTCCCATGTCATCCTCGCCTCCATCGTCAACATGGCAAAAGAGCTCGGGATGCATACCCTCGCAGAGGGCGTGGAGACGCAGGAGCAGTATGATTTTCTGCGGAGCATAGGTTGCGAAAAACTGCAGGGCTTTTTGATCGGTAAGCCTGTTCCATTCCGGGAGGAATATGAAAACCACAGTCTGGTCAATCAAGGTACAGAGATCTCCGCGCATGCCAAGAATCATCCTGAGCCGCGCGGCATGCAGTTCTATTATGACCGCATCGGTGAAGTCAACGTTCTCGGCAATATGCCGCTCCGCAACCGTAAAAGTACCGCAGAGAGCCTTCTTCCCATCTCCATCGTCGAGCTCGTGGATGATGAGATCCGCTTTATCTATGGAAACAATGCCTATGTCCAGTTCCTGAATGAATTGGATATCGCCGATCTGACCGCTCTGAATGAGCGGACAAAGGTGGACGGTCTGCCGGAGAACGATGCATTCCGGCGTCTTGCTGCAAAAGCGGAAGCCAGCAAGACCGCAGAGACCGCAGATGTGGTCATCAACGGCTACGTCTGCTCCATGGAATTGGAATTCCTTTCCCGTACAGACAACCGTGCTTCCTTTGTCATGCTCTCCCGCAACCTGAGCAAAAACGCCGCAGCGCATCAGGCACAGGACCTTCAGGCGGTCTTCCGCTATATGCTGCAGTTGTTTTTCCGTGTGGATCTTTTCGATGAGGACGGCACTGTGGAAAACATTTACATCAGCGCCCATCAGGACAGGATCTCCGATGAGGAAAACCGCGCCGATCTCGCCGTAGCACTTTATGCGGAGCGCTATATCCGCCGCGAGGATCGAAAGCGTTTCCTGAATTTCTATGACATGTCCACCCTTCTGGAACGCGTCAAGCACAGCGGCAAGGACTATATCACCGAACTGTTCCATGCCAATGGCGTTGAGCACCATTCCGTCATGCAGATGTATTCCATCGTTCCCTTCCAGTATGAAGGACGCTGGAAAGCGCTTTCCTGCTGCCGCATGCTCGACGAGATGTGGTGATCAATCCATCCATCCCCCTTTTCGCACCGCTTCCTTGATCTCCTGCTGCCAGGGTTTCCCTTTTACAAAGGAGATCCAGTCGATCATGGATGCATACTTATCGGCAGCAAGAACAATGCGCCCCTCTCTGGTGCGCGGCGCTTTCCCGGCGATCGGCCACATATGCGTGATGATCGCCAAAGAAGCCTTCTCGTCAAGATCCGGACAAATCTCTTTTGCCTGCTTTAAGGACTCCTCCGGATGCTGCTTCCAGGACTTGAGCCGGCTCTCATACTTTTCGTCTCTTCCGACCATACCGAGGTCATGGCAAAGACAGGCCAGAACCACCGTTCTTTCATCCACGTCGATCTTCTTTTTCTGCAGGCGACGGCAAAGGTTCACGCCCTCGATCGTGACGTTTAAGATGTGATCCGCCAGATTTCCTTTCAGATGATGCGTCTGATGATAAGCCGCCCGGAACGCATCTGAACGGAGCACCGGTTCACCGTATCTTAAGATCTCCTCACTGATCTGTTTTTGTATTTTTTCATGTCCTGTCTTCATGCTGCTCTGATTCCTGCGTCTCCGGATCCGCAGGGCTTGTGCTTTCGTAATATTGATTGATAGCCTCAGTCAGCTCTTTGGGGTCATAGAGGGAAGCATCCGAGATCTCGTCCTCAGTGATCAGGAGCATCTCAACATCCGGTGCGATCCCTGCATCAATGGTTTGATAAGCGGAATCCGTCATGGTCCACGTGGTGGAAAGCCGGTATGGTGTGCATTCGCCCGGCAGTGTCAGTATGTTCACATTGCAGCCGCCTCCGCCGGTCGTAGAGCCAAGTAAAGGGATCCCTTCCAGATGCGCCAGATTCGGCATCGTGTTTCCACAGGAGTAGGAATAGTCCGAAATCATGATGGCATAACGGAAATCATACCGGATCTCCTCATCCTTCTCATCAAAACTGCCGTCATGGTTGGTATCCGGCGTAAAAACATTTTCCTTGCGGTATCCTGTATCCACATCGAGACGGTAATATGGTGCGTCATGCCCATAGAGTACACTCAGCATAAATCCCATGACCTGGTCACTCCCCCCGCCGTTCGTGGAAAGATCCAGGACAAAATTTCTGCAGTTTTTCTCCGCAGCGTAGTCAAGCGCCTCCTGAAACGGTTTTTCCCCGGTGTTTGCGAGGATCAGATCATCGGTAAACTCATTAAACAGAAAGACTGCCGTATCGTCAAACAGATAAAGCGCCGCAATGGCTCCTGCCCTGTTTCCGTTCCAGGTCTTTTCAGGCACCCCAAAGCCCTCGTTCCGAAGTGCCATACCTGTGTCACACCGGTTCGTGATTGCCGTGTACCGATATCCGAGATTCGATAATGCAACATTCGTTTCCGCATCGGCACCGAACTTTTCCAGGTACTCGCGGGCAAATGCCGTCTGATCCCAGTTTTCATCCTGACTGAGCACCTGATAAAACGAATAGCTGAACCGGTTATGTCCGCCGTCAAACAGGAGATTGTCCAACATGAAAAGCCCCTGTGCATACTCCGCTTTGTCCGTGGATGTCAGATATGTCTTCATCTGCTTCAGATCCACATCTTCGATGGTTCCTCCCTGCTCCAGCGTTTGATCCAGTCCATTCGTCGCAAGACTTTTTACAAACTTCTGTGACACAGCCCTCTCAGGGTGTCCGTACAGGTTTTCAAGCACGAAGCACAGCTCCCGATAGGCATACTCCGCCACGTCAGGCTCCCTTGTCAGCGTTTCGTAATAAGAATTCTCTGCTTCCTTCACATATGCCGTGGGATCCGATGCGAAGGAATCCACCCGGTTCAGATAAATCTTTCCGTCTATGTAGTCGGCGTAAGTCATACTCTGATTCAGAATATCAGACAGCGTGGAAAGAGGTATAAAAACATGACCATCCTCTGCCACCAGATCGATCCCATAGACAGATAGATCATAGACGAGCGACGGCGATTCCTCCGTAGTCACCTCTGTCATCCGCACATAATCCACAGTAGTTCCGTCCGGCTTTCCCACCACAAATCGGTTATATGCTTCAAATGTCATCGTATCCCCATCAGTGTCGATCAGGAGATCGCTTCCGGTTTTTCCCGTCTCTTTGTTTTGTCCGGTAACGGTGTACAGATGCCCGCTTCCTGTCAGCGTATAATCGGCATCCTCACAGTACACGAGATCCAGATACTGCTCCACATCAACAAGGGGAATGTTTGGCATATCGTCGCAATACACACAGGTCAGTTCTGTCTGCTTCGTATCATCTTTGTCGTAGGTCACAACCTGCTTCTTTGTGTAGTTCCCGTTTGCTTTCGCAGGCGCATTGCAGCTGGAAAACACAATACCAGTCATCAAAGCTCCTGCCAGAAGCAGGATCATTCGTTTCTGATTCAAAATAAGGTCCTTTCTGCGAGTATCATGCACGTTCTCCTTTCAAGAGTAATCTTGCATCTGTAAAATGTCAAACCGGCAGAGAAACTTCTCTGCCGGTTCTTTCCTGTCTCTATGAAAAATCCTTATCTTATTTCTTCAGGTTCATCTTTCCGACGTTGTTGGTCTTGCCGCGGCTACCATTGCTAGCCAGGCTGCCGTTGCTTGCAAGACTGCCATTGCTGGCAAGGCTGCCGTTGCTGGCGAGACTGCCATTGCTGGCGAGACTGCCATTGCTTGCGAGACTGCCGTTACTTGCAAGGCTGGCAAGACTTCCGTTGCTGGCGAGACTGCCATTGCTTGCAAGGCTACCGTTGCTGGCAAGACTGCCAAGCGTTCCGCCCGATGCCTGTTCAAGATCCTCATCATCCAGAAGGATACCCGCGCTTTCCGCACTTCTTTTGGTCTCGTTAATAATTCCGCTTACTTCTTCTTTGGAAGTAGCGTGATCCAGTTTCTTTTGTAATTTGTCTGTGAATTTCATACGTCATTCCTCCTTAATCATGGATGTTATCATGTTTCTATTATTATATACGAAACATTTGCGGATGTGGCACACATTTTTTATTATTTCACTTTCCCGAGTAGAACTCTGTCTTGGTCTCGTTTTCCTGAATGAGCACGGAACTTTGATGAAAGGTGTCCACCATCTCATCTGCGGCAGCATGTACAGCATCCAGATCCGTATCACTCAGGTACATGACGATCGTAAACTCCTGATAAAGCGTGTCATTATCACCGACCCAGCCGCCGTGTGCAGTCTGGATCGTATAGCCGCCAAAGTGTTTCACAAGGATCTCTTTTGCCTTCTCGATCGCTTCCGCTTCCGGGTACACCGGTGCGTTCGTATCCTTATCATTCGTACCGAGGTACATCACGTACTGGATATCCTTTGCCGGCTGCTCCGGCTGCCTGGGCGGTTTCACCAGACAGACCACCGACAGGCAGATTGCCGCGAGTGCGATAATAAGCGTTATGATCGTAAGCTTCTTTTGCATCTTTCTTCCTCCTCTGATCTTTTTATATAGTAGGTTTTTTGATCCGTTTCACGCCGGGAGAGATCGCTCCCTGTGGGCACACAAGTATGCAGAGATGGCAGCCCACACACTTCTTCCCGTTCAACTGCGGCTTTCGTTCCCCGTTCAGCTGGATTGCCTGATGCCCGCCGTCTGCACAGGAGATCATGCATCTCCCGCACCCGATACATTTCTCTTTATGAAATTTCGGAAAGATCACGGTGTCTCTCTCCAGCACGTCCGTTGTGTCACTGACCGTGTCGAGGGCCAGCCCGACAGCATCTTTCACACTTCTGAAGCCTTTCTCCGCCAGATAATAATTCAGCCCCGACTTCAGGTCGTCGATGATCCGATACCCGTACTGCATGACTGCCGTGGTCACCTGTAAAGAGTCTGCGCCAAGCAGCAAAAATTCCAACGCGTCGGTCCAATTTTCAATGCCACCCATGCCACTGATATACATGCCTGCGAGCGCCGGGTTTTTCGCCAGTTCCGCAACAAAACGCAGGGCGATCGGCTTCACTGCATTCCCGCTGTAGCCGCCCACCGCAGAGTGTCCGTGGACCGCCGGTGCGGTCACATAAGTGTGCGGATTGACACCTGTGATACTTTTGATCGTATTGATGGCTGAAAGCCCGTCTGCACCGCCGCGCTTTGCGGCCTCGGCGGCGGGACTCATCAACGCCACGTTGGGCGTGAGCTTCGCCAGAACCGGGATCTTCGTCCCGCGTCTTGCCGCCGCCGTAAAACGTTCCACCAGTTCCGGAACCTGTCCGATATCGGAGCCGAGTCCGCCGTCCGCCATATTCGGACAGGAAAAATTGAGTTCGATCGCATCTGCGCCGTTTTCTTCACACAACCCCGCCAGTTCTTCCCACTCTTTGTCATCCTTCCCCATGATCGACGCCAGGATGAACTTGGATGGATACTGCGCTTTCAGGCGGCGGAAGATCTCCATGTTTTCCGCAACACTGTGGTCCGAAAGCTGCTCGATATTCTTAAATCCGATGATGCTGCCGTTGTCTCCCGTGATCGCAGAAAACCGGGGTGATGCCTCATGGATCTCAAACGAACAGATCGTCTTAAACGCCGCACCTGCCCATCCCGCTTCAAACGCCCGGGCACACATATCATACGTGCTCGCCACGACGGAAGACGAAAGCAAGAACGGATTCTCCAGCGAGATCCCGCAAAGATCTGCTTTCAGGCGATCCTCATCCTCCGGATACGGGATTTCCAATGCAGGTCTCACTTCCTGATGAAGTCTCTCCATCAGTTTTTTCACCGGAACCTGTCCCGGGCGGACACATGCGCTCTCGCATAGCGCCGGGCAGTCTCCGCAGGGAATCTCTTCCGGGATCGCTGCTGCCGCTGCCTTTTCATTTGCAAACCAGATACTTCGAAGCGCCCCGGCCGGATCCATCCTGCCGCAGGCGGCTGTGCAGGGCGCATCCTCACACAACACGCATGACAGCATATCTGATCGTTTGATGTGTCTTTGAAATCCGTCTCTGTGATGACTCATAGCAACTCCTTCTCAGACTCCCCACAATCGCTGTTGGTCTCTTTATCCTTTCGTCATAAATACCTCTTACTCAATCTAATCTCTCAACATATGTATTGGAACAACATGAATCCCGTCTTTTTTGGTATATGCATTTCCACATGCAGTCAAGATCATCAGAAAGCTTGGCGATTGATCAAGCACCTCCAGTTTTTTCTTCAACGCCGTGAGTGTTTTTGTACCTGCTTCAATCGCATTTTCCCCGCCCGTTTTAATTTCAACAAGCGCATATCTACCATCCTCCAGATGAATGACCGCATCGCATTCCAAGCCGTTACTGTCTCTGTAATGACGTATTTCACCGTTTAGATTCTGTGCATAAATACTCAATTCCTTAACTGCAAAGTCCTCAAAGAAATAGCCAAAGGTTTTGGGATCGTTTAACAAATCTGATGGAGATATATTCAGCGCACCTGCTGCAATAGACGTATCCACAAAATGCCTAGTTGGTGTAGTAATGATCGATGTTTTGCTGCGGAGATTCGGATTCCACGCCTCGATGTCTTTTATAATGAATAAATCTCGAAGTGCTTCTAAATACTCGTCAAAAGTGTCTGTATCCAAACGCCTGTCATCATGCTCATTGATATCATTGATCATAAGGCTTTTTCTAACCTCTGTAGAAATATTTCTGGCATAACTTTTGAGCAGCATGAGAAAAATCGTTTTCTTTTTGTTACGGAACTTTTTATTTCGATGGTTTTCGAATTCGAATAAGGTGGAGTAATAATTCTTGGTAATCCTAAGCGCCTTGTTCCTGTCACCAACAAGCGCCAGCGGCCATCCGCCGCGGCAAATATAAAATGCTGTATCCTGCAGCGTATACTCTTCATCGATATGGAAGATCTCTGCATCCACGTGTTCAAACAAATCCCGAACGGATACAAGCCCTTTCGACTCTTCAGACTCAAACAGGCTCATTGTCCTCATGGGGATCATAACGATTCTGCCCGCGCCCGAGTGATAGATATCATCCATGTCTGCCGGTGTAGAACTACCTGTAAAGATAAATTGCCCAAATTTGTCCTCTCTTCTGTCCACTTCGGAACGAGCATAATTCCAAAGATCCGGAACGTTCTGCCATTCGTCGATCAATCTCGGAACATCTCCCTCCAGTATTGCACGGGGACTGCTCTGTACCAATTCAATCTTATCCTTGGTATCCAGATCATACTCGCTCTTTGCAAAAAGGCGGCTAGTTGTTGTTTTTCCACAAAATTTAGGGCCGGCTATTACTACCGCGCCGGAGGTATCTAACGCCTCTTTAATCTGTCTCTCTATATATCTTTTATAATACGCCATTTATCTGAACCTCCAACTATATTCTATTACAAAATCCCCCACCTTTCAATTTATATTTTCCCCTACTTTCCAATGAACAAAAACCCCCACTTTCCAATACATATTTTCCCCCACATTCCAAAAAAAGCAGACGAGCCAACAAAGGATTTGTATGATTCAATTTTTCTTGTTATACTAGAAGCGTACACTCCTTGTGTGCGGCACTTTGGAGCGTACACAATCCGTATGATGGCGGGGTCAAGAGTCAACTGTTATGATGGCTGCTTTTGACCTTGTCATCACACATCCAAAATATATTTACGGAAAAGGAGGATGTTATGTTCAAGTTACTTTTCTCAAACATGAAGGCAAAACAATGGGCCGCAGTGATCGTCATCTTTTTACTGACAGTTGCCGAGGTTTACTTCATGATGCAAATCGTCAGCTACATCAGCCTGCTCACCGGCGCCGTACAGGCCAGCAGGGAAAACGGTGTGGCCGAGATCTGGTGGTATGGCCTGTATATGGTCATCTGCTCGATCCTGATGGCGGCAGTCGAGATCATTATCCGATTCGTAGCCAGCGCTGCTGCCAGCAGCACCATCACAAGTATCCGGCAGAGGATGTATGAAAGAGTCAACGAATTCGCAATCTCCGACTTCGCTTCTTTCTCTACCGAATCTCTGATCACCAGAACCACGAACGATATGCAAAATGTCCATCTCGCGTGGCTCACATTCCTGAAGACCGCATTTTTAGCGCCGATCGTTATGGTATGGTCGATCGTTCTTTTGGTGCAGTTTGCAAACAGTTCGCTGACGCTTGTCACCGCTATCTGGCTCGTGATCCTGATCATCGCCGTCGTCGTTTTGCTGCTGATGGTAACGCCGAAGTACAAGATCGTACAGAAGCTGACTGATATGCTGAACGTCGCTTCCAGAGAAAACCTGACCGGCGTCAGAGTCGTCAGAGCATTCAACGCAGAAACCTATCAGGAAGAGAAGTTCGACAAGGTCAACACTTCCTTTACAAAGGTACAGATCTTTGCCGGTCGCGTTCTTTCCTTCTTTACCCCGTTTGTCATGATGGTCATGATGGGTCTGTCCCTGTCGATCCTTTGGGTAAGCGCCTATGTCCTGAACGGTATGAGTATGGATGCGGCCGGGCAGGCTTTCAGTTCCACGAACGCCTTTGTCATGCTTGCAAGTCAGATCATCATGTCCTTTATCCTGATGGTGACACTGATCGTGATCTGGCCGAGAGCATCCGTCAGTGCAAAACGTATTACCGAGGTCATCAAGCACGAGGTTTCCGTCCTGGATCCTGCAAATCCTGTTGCTTTCACAGAAGAAGGCACGATCGAGTTCAAAAACGTCGGTTTCGCCTATCCGGGATCTGATCAGGAGGCAGTCTCCGATATCAGTTTCAAGGTCAAGAAGGGCGAGAGCATCGCTTTCATCGGCGCAACCGGCAGCGGCAAGACCACGATCATCAACATGATCCCGCGTATGGCAGACTGTACGCGAGGCGAAGTGCTGGTCGACGGCGTCAATGTCAAGAACGTGCTCCAGAAGGATCTGAGAGACCGCATCGGTTACGCGCCGCAGAGAGGCTTCCTCTTCGCGGGTAACATCAAAGAAAACATCGCGTTCAAGGATCCCGACATGACGCTTGAAGACGTCAGATGGGCAGCGAAGATCGCTGATGCGGATGAATTCGTCATGAAGAAGAGAAATGAGTATGACTCTCCTGTTGCGCAGGGCGGTTCGAACTTCTCCGGCGGGCAGAAGCAGAGACTCTGTATCGCGAGAGCGGTTGCCTCCAAACCTGAGATTCTGATCTTTGACGACTCCTTCTCGGCACTCGACTACAGAACCGACAAGACCGTCAGGGGACGTATCACAGAGCAGCTTCCGAACACCACAAGAGTCATCATCGCGCAGCGCGTCGGCACCATTATGGATGCAGACCAGATCATTGTGCTGGATAACGGCAAAATGGTCGGCAGCGGCAAGCATTATGACCTTGTCAGAAACTGTCCTGTATATCAGGAAATTGCTTTATCACAGTTGAGTAAGGAGGAGTTGGGATTATGAGTACAAACGTAAATGCTCCTGCAAAAGAAAAAAACAAACTGGGCAGCCTTGTAAAAGCGTTCAGACATTATTACGTTCCATTTGTGATCTCAATCGTCCTGTTGATCGCATCCGTGATCTTCACGATCCTGACCCCGGGTACGATCCGCAGCCTGACCAATGAGATCTCTCCGGTCGGCAAAGAGGCCGTCAACGGAGCTTTCGTTGTAAACATGGATAACGTGACGCATTACGCTCTGCTTCTGGTGGCGTATATCGCGATCGCGTTCCTTTCCGGATTTATATCCGCCTTTATCCTGAATACCATTATCCAGAGGTTCTCCAAGGATATCAGAAGCCAGATCTCCTGCAAGATCAACAACATGCCTCTGGACTACTTTGACACGACCCAAACCGGTGATATCCTTTCCGTCATCACGAACGATGTCGATATCTTAAGTACCTCCCTGCAGAACTCCGTGGGTATGCTGGTACAGTCCGGTGTGATGCTGGTCGGCGTCTTTATCGCGATGTTCATCGCATGCTGGCAGATGGCGCTTGTCGTGGTATGTTCGCTCCCATTGATGCTCATCATCATCGCGCTCACCTTTAAGTACGCACTGCCGCTGTTCGATAAGAACCAGCAGATCCTCGGCGACGTCAATGCGACCGTTGAAGAAAATTATTCCGGTCAGCTCGTGATCAAAGCATTCAACGCTGAATCGAGAAAAGTATCCGAGTTCAAAGAGAAAAATGATCTGTTTGGTACGATCCTGTACAAATCACAGGCGATCGGTACGATGATCGAGCCTGCGATGAAATTTGTCTCTTACCTGACCTATGCTGCAGTTCTGATCGTTGCCGGCCTGCTGTTTGCAAACGGTTCCATTTCCGATATCGGCGTTATCACCGGCTTTATCGTCTATGTATCGCTGTTCCAGGAGCCTCTGGCACAAATCGGCCAGGCAAGTTCCACGATCCAGCTTGGTACTGCTGCCTGCAACCGTGTCTTCACCTTCCTCGAGCAGCCTGAGCTTCCCGCCGAAGGCGAAAAGAAGCAGCTTCTCGACCACGACCATATCCGCGGCGAAGTCGAATTCAAGGATGTATGCTTCGGTTATGATCCCAAGAAGCTTACGATCACGAACTTCTCCGGTAAGATCGAGCCCGGCATGAAGGTTGCGATCATCGGTCCTACCGGCGCCGGCAAGACCACACTGGTCAACCTGCTGATGCGCTTCTATGAGATCACCAGCGGTGATATCCTGGTGGACGGCGTTTCCATCAAGGATATGTCCCGTAAGGAGCTCAGAGAGATCTTCGGTATGATCCTGCAGGAGACCTGGGTCATCAACGGTACACTCAGAGAGAACATCGTTTACAACCTTCAGAACGTGGACGAGAACAGACTGCAGGAAATTCTCGAAGAGACCAATCTCAGCCATTATGTATCCACCCTGCCACAGGGACTTGATACCGAGATCCAGAAAGAGAGTGCTCTCTCCGCCGGTCAGAAACAGCTCGTTACCATTGCTAGAGCCATGACCGAAAACTCGCCGATGCTGATCCTCGACGAAGCGACCAGTAACGTCGATACCAGAACGGAGATCCTGATCCAGAAGGCGATGGATTCCCTGACCAGCGGCAGAACGAGTTTCGTCATTGCCCACAGACTCTCCACGATCAAGAACGCTGACCTGATCTTCGTTATGAAGGACGGCAACATCGTAGAGACCGGCAACCACGACTCCCTGATGGAGCAGGGCGGGCTCTACAGCGAGATCTACAATTCCCAGTTCGGCTGATCATTAAAAAAACAGTTTCAAACTTTGCACACGATTGCGAGCAGCTTTCAGCCGCTCGCAATCGGCGCATAGGGAGGAAATCATATGTCAACAGATACAACTTCAAAACCACAAAAAAAAATCAGTTTTGCCAGACTGGCAGCAGAATCGGTCCCGGAAATCTGGGCAGTACAGTTTGTTACCGCTTTCATTCTGGCAATTCTGGTCTTCATTTTCACCCGGATCTGCAACGCCATTATCGGAACGAGGGTGGTTGCGCTGACCACGGCAAATATGAAACAAGTCCTTCTCAGTTGGCAGGGACCGGTGCTCATTATCATCGCAATCCTATTTTTGTTGCTCTATGTGGCGCTTGATCTCTTTATCCGTATCCTTGTAACCGGTGGGATCCTCAAGGGCGAAAAAGGCGGGATCTTTCGAAGTATTAAAGATTCTCTCCTGAATATCCGACGTTTCCTGAACCCGGACGGCATCTCCATTCTGGTGTATATCCTGTTCGCGGTACCTTTGGTAGGCGTTGGTTTTTCCGTCGGAATCACACAAAATTTTGCGATCCCGAATTTTATCATGGATGTCGTGTACAAAAGGCCTGCTTTTCTGGCGCTTTATGTGATCGGGCTCCTGGCACTGCTGATCGTCGGATTCTTCTTTCTTTTCTCCCTTCACGCAGTGCTGCTTTCCGGGCTGACGCCGAAGGAGGCCAAGAAATACTCTGTAAAGCTGGTCAGGAAAAACTGGAAGAAATTTCTCCTCACCATGCTGCTGGTGATCGTCGTCACCTCCCTGGTACGCTTCTGCGTCAGCACCGTACTCAATCTGGCGTTTCAGGCAGGGCTGGATCCGGTGGAGCAAACACTCCCTGCTGATTACGAAACAAAAGACTTTTCCGATCCGTCCACCTGGGATTCCCTCACGGATCAGGATATAGACATTCTGAACTTTCGCATGGGATGTACTTTTGCCGTGCTGGAAGGCGGTTATCTTGATCTGTTTCTGCGCCTGCTCGCTTCCGCTTTTATCATGCTGTACTTTACCAAGCTGTATCTTCAGTTCGATGCCGCAGAGCGGGGAGAAAGCGCACCTGTCTGGCTTTCCCGACCCAAGGGTCCTTCCTATATAGGAAAGATCGTCCTGATGATCGGTATTGCCGTTGCGGTAGCGATCCTGTGTTTCATTCTGTCAATTGCTGCCGATTCCTATATCGGGAAGAGGGAGCCGCACATATTTGCCCACCGTTCCTGCGGAACCCTGGGTCAGGAAAACTCCGTGGAAGGACTTGCTCTGGCTCTGGAACATGGCTGTATCGGCGGCGAGATCGACATTCAACGAACCAAAGACGGTTACTATATCATCAACCACGACAATGATTTTGCGCGTCTCACAGGCGTCGCGAAAAAACCTTCCGAGATGACGCTGGCAGAGATCGAGCAACTGGAAGTCAAAGACACCGCCGGAACCGGCAAGACCTATAAGGTGCCGAAACTGGAAGAATTCCTGGAAGAAGCAAAACGTCTGAATGCGGTTCTTCTTCTGGAATTGAAAGGCGAGACCGCCGATGAAAAAATGGCGGATGATGTGGTGGCCATGGTAAAGGAATACGGCGTGGAGGATCTGGTGCTCTATATCTCTCTGAAAGAGGATGTGATGAACTATCTGAAGGAGCGATATCCGGAAGCCAAAGTATCCTCCGTCTTCTTCGCAGGCATGGGCGATTTCGAAAAGCTTCCCTGTGATATCCTGGGCGTGGAAGAAGGTATGGGAACGCCTCTCATTTATGCGCAGGCGCATTCTGGCGGCAAAGAAGTAGCCGTCTGGACGCCCAATACGGATCAGGCGCTGCGAACCTTCATGGATTCCGATGTGGATTATATCACCACCGACGAGATAGAAATAGCAGAACAAGTCCGGAAGGATCTGGACGCAAGAACCGAACGGGAGCTGATCATAGACCGGCTTCAGGATTTCTGGTTATTATAAAAACAAGCCGTTGGTTCCAAAAAGGATCTGCCGATTTGGCAGGTCCTTTTTTTATAACTCTCCTAGATCGATCAGCGTGCTGTAAATATAATGCGCGATCATCGTATTTCCTTTGAGGTTGGGATGGGCCGGATCGAAGAACCAGTCCTGATGCGCCTTGGTAAGACGATAGAGGTCGATCACCGGGCAGTCCGTTTCTTTTCCGACTTCCGCAACGATCTCATGCAACTCGTTCCCGACCAGATCCACATCCATCTGATACGGCGGATTCCCGTGCCGGTCTCTCCAGACGATGGTCGGCTGCATCAGGATCACCAGCGGCTGCTGCGAAAGCGCGCAATAAGTCTCGGTAAATGCCCGCAGCTCCCGTCGATAGTTGTCTTCATTCCAGTTGAAGACCTTGGCATCATTAGAGCCGAGCATCAAAAGATAGATGGATGCACCGCAGTGCAGGCTCTCGGTGTAGAACCGGTCTGACCGGTATGGAAGATCTCCCGTATCCTGCAGGGTCCGCCAGGACAGTCCGTAATTCAGCACCTGCCAATTCTCTCCAAGAAGCCCTCCCAGTCTCGCAGGATAAGAATCTCGATGTCTTGTCAGGCGCACACCTGCACCATATGTCAGGCTGTCTCCCACACAGGCAATGATCTTTTTCGTGTGATCGGGCCGCGGTGTCCGGGGATGGATCACCACGTTGAGAAAATACCCGAGATAATCTTTTGTCGATCTGTCCATATACTCTCCTATTTCACCCGGATATCCGTGATCGCGCATTGGTCACCCGTGATCGCAATGTAGACTTCCTCGCAGTCCTCCAGGATCGTCGTGGTATTCTCGATATGGATGCCGAGATTCTCCGTGGTCAGGAGCACCTGTTTTCCTTTTCGTTCCAGCTGCACCTCACATTCCACTCCGGACTGCTGCTTTTTCTTCCATGCATCCCAGCCTGCGAACTCCTCGGTCTTTCGCATGACAAAGCGGTTCTTCGCTTCGGTGAACTGCCCTTCGTTTTCCCCGTTTAACTTCACCAGCGCATACTCATGATAGTTTTCACCGTCTACACGCCCGTTATCGGACGAAAACAGAACAAGGTACGGGCAGTGCCAGACCAGATTCGCTTCCGGCAGGCTCATGGTATAAAACGTCAGCTTCGTATGCGGTTTGACAGGAACTCCGAGAGTCGTCGCAGAACGCGTTCTGTCGATCTGGATGTTCGGAATGTCAGATTCCATCCGGTCGATATAGCTGAGTTTTTCCGCGATCCGCGGAATGTCGCTTGCAGCAGCGACTCTTCCGGTATGGTTGACCGTGATATGTGAAAGTGTACAATGCTCTCCGGTCAGTCCGAGATAGACCGACTTGGAACCGCCCGGCAATGCAACGATCACTTCTTTGGCGATGTCACCGCACTTCATTTTCAGTTTCAGATGATCCTCAAATCGCGCAACTCCGATCGCGTAGCGATGCAGTCCGTTTTCCGCAGCGCCTGCATCTCCGTCAAGCGTGAACGACCCGGGATCGAGCGGGTGTTCTTCGATCTTTCTTGCCGCAGTCGACACGCTTGGCGCATCAAACCAGACTTCTGCATATTCCAGATAATGATAAGCCTCAATCGTCTTTTTATCGCCGTGGACACGTTTGTCATAAGAGTCAAACAGCAGGAGCGACGGTCCGCTGAAGACCCCTTCAGCCTCCGTCAGCGCACAGTCAAAGAAGATCTCCAGGATCTCATGCTCGACCGGAATCCCGTTTGTAACCGCATCCCGATAGGCATCGCAGACCAGATCCGTTTCGATCACAGCGGTATCTTCCTCGATCTGCTGCCGGCTGTCCTCATCAATGATCTTGACCATCAGCTCCGCAAACGTCGGATCAAATTCGACACCCTCGCCTCTTACCATCGCATCCCTGGCTTCAAAGACCGGCCGCGCAGGACGGTAGTGCTTGGGAGATGTCATGGTCACATAGGCATCTGCCACTGCGATGATCCTGGCGATCTCCGGGATCTCCTCCCCCGAAAGCCCGGCGGGGTAGCCTGTACCGTTATAACGCTCATGACTGGATGCCGCTGCAATGGAAAGATACGGGAACTCCGTGATGCGGGAAAGGATCTCTTTTCCGATCACGGGCTTTTGCTTCAGGAGTTCCCGATCCGCTTCATCCGGTTTGTCTTCTTTTTTGATCACGCTGTCCGGGATGCCGATCATCCCGACATCATAGAGCAGTGCCGCATAATAGATCTTGTTGCATTCGTCTTCATTCTTCCCGAGAAGCTTTGCGATGCGCACGGCGTATTCCGCCACACGGGCCGCATTCCCTTTTGAAATGTCATCCTTTTGTTCCACCGCAGAAACAAACGCATTTGCCGTCTGAACAAATACGCGCTGCATCCGCTTCCGTTCTCCCTGCATGTGTTCCAGTTCAATCTCATGCGCATGCTGCACCGAATTATTGATGTCCAGATAGGAGAATACATACAGCGCGATGGAGACCACAACCATTGCCATATTGGTAATGGAAACCCCGTATGCAAAGATCTGAATGATCCCGCATCCCAGCGGCACGAAGATATACAGCAGGACGGAGGTATAGATCAGTTTGCCGAATACCTTCCGGTACTGCTGCACGACGGAAAACATGATCAGCGGACAGACCACGGGAATGATATAGGCAATGAGAAATCCCGGTCCTCTATGGTAAAGATTATGATTGTCGAAAGTGTAGTACAGCCCCGTAAAAGCAGCTACCACGGCCAGAATCATGCCAAGGATCGCAGAATAGCTCACGACTCTCATCCTGACCGGCACCCTCTTCATCTTTCCTTCTGTCAGCAGCCAATCCATCAAAAACAGGTTAAAGCCAAACACGATCCCGGACGTCAGAAAGAAGACCATGAAATTGCTGAGACGCACCATTGCATAGGCTTCGATCCGCGCACTCCCTGCATAGAAATACGCCGACCTGTCAAACCACAGCAAGAGGGAAGCCATCAGTTCCATCATAATCAGGATCGCTTTTCTGCGTTTCGTCATGAACCGCGTCACAAGGAGCAGAATGACCAGTACGACACAGGCACCGCAGAGCAGCATCATGATATTCAGTTGTTCCGCCTTGATCCATTCAAACATCTTTTTTACCTGTGCAGCACAAAGTACTCCTGCAGTTTTGACAGCAGTTCTTCTTTCTGGATCGTCTTGAGGAAATAGCCCTCCGGCCGCAGCGCCACGACCTTCATGACACTTTCCTTATCCCCTTTTCCGGTCAGAAACATGACCGGGATCGATTTCGTCTCGGGATCGTTCCGCAGCATTTCCAACACCTGCGGTCCGCTGGTCACCGGCATCTCATGATCGAGGAGGATGAGGTCTACATGGTTTTTCCCAAGCCACTTGATCGCCTGCAGACCGGAATTTGCCATGGAAACCTTATAGCTTCCCTTCAGCCACTCCCTCACCATGGAAAGATACTGCACGTCGTCATCCACAATGAGGATGCTCTTTTTGAATTCTCCGGCCTCCGCCTTCTGAAAGTATTCCGTGATCGCGTTCAGAAACGCTGTATTGTCAACCGGTCTCGTAAAGGTCTTATAGATCAGTTCCTTGTGGATGAAGGCGGCAGCCTTTTGAATATCATCCTGCTCGCCGAGGATCATGATCTGCATCCCTTTTTCATCCATCGTATCGGAAAGAAAATGCAGTACGTCTTCTGCGGGTCTTTCGCCGTCATCCAGAAACAGTGTCACCAACGTCCCTTCCGTCAGGTTGACGTTGATGTCATTGATCTTCCAGGGAACAAAGGCGCACTCCATTTCCGCGGTACGCATCTTATTGAGCAATACCCTGACCAGAAATGATTCTTTCCCGCTAATCACGATCGTTCGATTTGATGCCATTCTTTTTCCTCCTATGCTTTGATCAGCGCTTCCATTCCGTCCCAATCCAGAATGCGCAGCATTTTTCCGAGTTCCTTGATCTTCTGGTCATCCTCCGGAGGAAGCCGGTATTCTCCCAGCTGCTCCAGAATCATTTCCACAGAATCGTAATCCATCTGCGGAATGACATCGGAAAGCGCCTCGTAGGCTCCGTGCAGTTCTTCCTCGGGGATCATTTCCTTATCCTGATCAGACTCTGCTTCTGCTTCCTGCAGTCCGGCCAGTTTATCCTTAAATGCCTCGTATTCCGCCATCAGCGTGTCGTGGTGTGCCGTGATAAAATCCAGATCCTCGCGATTACCGGCGTCTTCCAGATCCGCCGCTTTTGCGGACAGCGGCATCGCACCGATGATGCGTGCGGCACTCTTCAAAGCATGTACTTTGATCGTATAAAGTCTGGTCTCTCCACCCTCATACGCATCCCGGAGCACCTTCGCATTATCCTCGATCGTATCCAGGAACAGGTGCAGGGAGAACAGATAATTGGAGACACCGCCGGAATTCCTGATGCCTTCGTCCACCGTGATCCCATCAACATCGTAGATCCAGCGCAGTTCTTCCGGAATCTCCGTCAGCTCCTCTACCGCATCTTCCGCTGCGGGTTTTTCCATCATCTCTTCCGGCAGATGCTGCATGATGGTCTTTTCCAAGGTCAGGCAATCGATCGGCTTCGCCAGATACCCGTTGAAACCCTTGGACTTGTAAAAATCCTCCCCTGCAGTCGCGTTTGCGGTTAGCGCATAAACCGGCAGATCAGGGTCTGTCTCACGGATCTTGGCAACGGTCTCCACGCCGTCCATGCCGGGCATCATATGATCGAGCAGCACGACATTGAATCTGGTTTCCTTCAACTTCTCCAGACACTCTTCTCCACTGGCGGCCGTGGTAACAAAAACCTTCGTGGCTTTCAGAAGACCCTTGATGACATTGAGGTTCATCGGGCTGTCATCCACCACGAGAATATCCGCATCCGGTGCGATAAACTGCGGCACATAAGGGCCGTTTGCAGCACCTTCGTCATGTTCCATGAAAATGCCGAGAGGTGAAGCATCCACGATCTTTTGTTTCAGAGTCAGAAAGAATTCCGACCCTTTCCCGTATTCGCTCTCACAGGTCAGGCTGCCGCCCATGAGTTCCGCAAAGCGCCTTGAAATATCAAGGCCGAGCCCCGTTCCCTGGATGGAACTGTTCTTCTCCTCATCCAGTCTTTCATACGCCGTGAAGAGTTTTTCCATATCCTCCGGCTTGACGCCGATCCCGGTATCCTTAACGGAAAAACGGAGGGAACAGATCTCATCCTCTCTGCTCTCCATGGAGACATACAGTGCAAAGCCGCCTTTCTCCGTATATTTTACGGCGTTGGTGAGAAGATTTAAAACGATCTGTTTGATCTTGCCCGCGTCACCATACAGCCGCACCGGCAGGATCTCATCCACGACCACATCAAAGAGCAGTTCTTTCTGCGTACTCCTGACGCGGATCATGGAAACAATGGAGCGCAGAAGTTCCACCGTATCATATTCCTGCTCCACGAGATGCATCTTGCCCGACTCGATCTTGCTCATATCCAACACATCGTTGATCAAGGAAAGCAGGGACTCCGCGGCGTTCCGGATATCGAAGGCATAATTCATCATCGACATGAAATAGCCCTTCGGCACACCTGTCGCATCCTCTCTCATGACCATTTCGTTCATACCCATGATCGTGTTGATGGGCGTGCGGATCTCGTGTGACATATTGGCAAGGAATCTGGATTTGGCGGTATTGGCCTGCTCCGCATCCTCCTTCGCCTGCCGGATCTCATTGTACTGTCTGCGCACGATCGTGCTCTTCATGACACGCCAGACAATCAGTCCTGCGACAATGGCAACGAGCAGCACCGCCAGCACCCGAATGATCGGCAATTCGATCAGACGGGGCTGTTTCACGATCTGATGCGGGCTGTCGAGAAGCGGCTCCGCACCGTCTTCGGAGAGCACCTGGATATGCAGGGTATAGTCCCCGTAGGGAAGTCCCGTATATTCAAGAGGTGCCAGGCTGCTCCGCTGCACGGTCACGCCTTCCTCTTCTTTCCCTTCCATAAAGAGCCGGACCGTCGGATTGAGGAGGGAATAATCCATGACCGAAGCGATGATCTTGATGCGGGCATCCGTGGCCGGCAGTGTATAGATCCCGGCCGCATTCGGAGAGATCTCCTCATCCCCGCAATAAACCGCGCTGATCGCTGCCTTGATCGGAATATGTTCTTCAAAATAGTGATCGATATTGACTCTGCAGACACCGCTCCTTCCGGAAATATATAGATATCCGTCATCACCCAGCGCGCTGTAGGAATTGGAGGTCGGCGTACTGGTCAGGCCGTTCTCCACCGTATACAGCCGGTAATCCGAGACACGATCCCCCAGCATATCCTCCGTCTTCACCTGAAAGATCCCATAGGAGGAAATGATCCACATCTGCCCTTCATGATCGAAATAGAGATCATAGTTGTTGTTGTAGGGGAAGGTCGTCACCTGCGAGATCGCGCCTCCCCGCAGATACTCGATCGAGTTGGAAGTGACGATCCACATCACACCGTTGACGTCATCCTTTTTAAGCCGCATGACGACATCACTCGTCAGACCATCATCCCGGCCAAGCCTCCTGACACCGCTTTCACCGATCAAATAGAGTCCGTCTCCGTCCGTCCCTGCATAGAGATTTCCGTCAACGCCCTCCTCTACGGTCAGAAAGACCGTGTTCATGATTCCGTCCTCTGCTGTAACGGTCCGGATCACCTTTTGATCCTTCAGAACCGCCAGACCACTGTTGGTGCCTGCCAGCACCTTCCCGTCATCTGTCACGTTCACACAACGCACCTCATTGCCGGGCATGCCGTCAGACTCGGTAAAGTTTTCAAAACTGCCATCCGGATCCACTCGTACCAATCCGATATCTCTGTTATAGACGCCGAGCCACAGTGCGTTTTCTGCGTCCTCCGTAATGCAGCGTACTCTGGCATCCTTCAGATACGCCGTGAGTGCGTTTTCTTTCCGTTTTCCGTTCTGATCCAGAATGAACAGACCGTCATCCGTACCAATATAAAGGGAATCCCCGTAAAGGCAGGTGGCGTTTGTCACCATCTCCGGCAGTCCCGCCTGGTGATTCAGATCCACAAAATTGTTCGTGACGATCTTCATCACGCCCTGGGTGGAAGAAGCGAACCACATATTCCCCTGATAGTCGGAGGTCATCATCTCAATGCCGCTCTCAATGGGAAGGTCCTGCAAGAGATGGAACTGATCTCTCTCATCCAGATATCCGACAGCATCCGTAGACGCCACCCACAGGCGATCGCAGTCATAACTGATCCAATGGATCCCGGACATATCATATACCGTGCTGGCTTTCATGTCCCGATGATGCGCACCGAATGGACCGTGATAGATCGTATCGCTTTCCGTGGTGAGATACACCTGCCCCGGATTTTTCGGATCGGCAAGGAGTGTCGTGATCTTTTCCATCCCGAGCGCATCACTGTCGTAAACCTCGGTCACAACGCCTCCCGCGACCTTGAAAATAACGCCGTTCTTGGTCAGACCGTATACCGCGCCCGTGACATCCGACGAAAGATTCAGAACCCGCTCTCCTTCCAGCCGGCTCTCCTCGATGCTGTGAACCGTAAGATCCCTGTCCGCATAGCAGATCCCGGAGGTCGTGCCGATATAGACATTTCCTTCATGATCTTCCGTGAAGACCCGGATTGAAGAGGAAGGGAGTCCTTCCTGATATGTCAGATGCGTACGCGTATGACCGTCAAGCACGACCACGCCGTTGTCATTCGTGCCGACCCAGATCCTGCCCTGACTGTCTTCAAACAACCCCCGTCCGCTCGTCAGTCCTTCATCCATACTCAATCTGTAAAACGTCGTCCCGTCATAACAGATGATCCCGCTGTAGCCGCCGATCCAGATGTATCCGTTCTTTGCGCCCAGGATAAAATTGGCATCGGAAGTCGGCAGGCCGTTTGTCGCGTCATAGATCTTCGCCGTATAGCCCACGTTTTTGATCTGACCGCTTGCCGCATAACCGCCGCCGATCCGGACTTCCGGATCTGTCGTCTCCTCCGACGCAGACGCTTTTTCCTCTGTCTCAGACGTGCCCTCTGTAGCAGCAAGAACCGGTTCTCCCCAAAATCCCAACAGCGACAACGTCAGAATACCGGAAGCGAAAATGAAGTTCAGTTTTCGAAAAAGATTCTTTACCAATGCTTCTCCCTATACATTCGGATTGAACTTCCGCAGGATCACTTTGACCTCCGGTAACGATTCCATAAAGACCTCCACGCACTTCGGATCGAACTGCGTGCCTTTTCCTTCTTCAATGATGGCCAGCGCCTTCTCAAGCGGGAAGGCCGGCTTATAGATACGGGGGGACGTCAATGCATCAAACACATCCGCAACCGCCATGATCCGTGCCGAAAGCGGTATCACTTCACCATGCAGCCCTTCCGGATAGCCTTTGCCGTCCCATCGCTCGTGATGATAGCCGGCCATATTTCTGGCTTCTTTCAGATAATGGTCGCCTTCCATCGTACTGATCGCGTGCTCGATGATCTTCTTGCCCTCCGGCGCATGGCGCTTCATGATCTCGTATTCCTCCGGCGTCAGCTTGCCGGGTTTATTTAAGATCCCGTCCGGAATATTGATCTTGCCCACATCGTGCAACGGCGCGGAACGCACCGCATCAGACATAAACTTCGGTGTGATCTTTTCCGGATAATAGCCCTTTTTCTGTAATCCCTCCACGATGATCTTCACATAGGCGGCCGTCTTCTGGACATGCGCGCCGGTATCGGAATCCCGATTTTCCACCATGTCCGCCATCGTGATGATCAGGCCGTCCTGCATCTTTGCCGTGGAGTTGGAAAGCCGCCGGATGCTTCTCGTCTGTTCCGCCTGACCGGCCAGCATTTTGCTCAGAGAATGATAAAGGATCTCCACCTCATCACCGGTATGCACATCCAGGCTCCGAAAGCGCTTCACGGACTGATCCAGATTCTCCTGAGAGTCCGTGCTGTCGGTAAACCTGTCTACATGTCTGGTTATGGATTTGATGGGAAAAACGATCTGATACTGTGTCAACCAGATGACGATCACGCTGATCAGCAGGAAGAAGGACAAAAAGATCGTGATCATTTCCATGAGAAAGCTGCGCTCATCTGCAGCGATCTCTTCCATATCCACATCCGCCCCCACATAGCAGACACAACTGCCCGTGGAATCGTAGACAGGGTGATAGGCCGTCAGCAGGAAGCCGTATTCATCCACCGAGATGATGGGATCGATCTGCTCCCCCCAAAGAAGCAGAGGAATATATTCACTGAATGCCGGGTCAAATGGGATCACCTCTCCCGGCTCAGCGCCGTAGACGCCGTTCCTCTCCAGATCAAATACCACATGACAGCCGTCCTCTTTGATCTGGTAAACGTACAGATAAGTGATGTTCGGAGAACTGTCCAGAATCTCCCCAAGGCGTTCTCTGGTCTCTATATATCCTTCCGCTTTCTCCCCTTTTTCCAGATATGTCTCCACCATGTCGGCATCCAGTTCTCCCGCAGCAATGGTTGCGGTACCTTCTGCAAGACGCTCGTGCTGCCGGATGGTGGTCTTTTCGTAAACCTTTATACTGACTGCTATACCGGTGATGGCAACGGTTGTGATCGCCACACCAAGCACCATTAAAATCTTTACCTGCAGCCGCATCCTGCGCGGCCTGGCGCCGGTTTTTTCCATCAGATCCCCGCCGGATGCAGGCTTCTGCATCCATCCCTGAAACGAGAACAGCGGTTTCCAGGATTTCGGGATCAGTCGCAGGAGCAGCATCGCCAGTGTCACCGTGACTGCCTTATCCGGAAGATCCATGATCAGGCTGGAAAGGAGATGCGCGATCCCTCGACCAAATAATCCCGTGCTGTGCAGCACGCCGCTTAAGGACTCGCTGTCAAAGCTGAGTCCTTCCATGAACCACGGGATGAAGGCGCCGAGTCCGCCGCCGATCAAAGTGAACACAAAAACAGAACCGATGATGCCGCCGATCTTTTTGAACCAGCCGTGTCCCGCAAGCCAGGCAGCAAACACAGCGATCAAAATATTCAGCACACCATAGTAAAGAGCAGAAGAGTCGGAAAATGCCTTGAAAATATTCGTGGCAAATCCAACGATGACACCGGGCAGATAACCGCCGGAGACCGAGACCACGATCGTGCCGACCGTGTCCAGATATAACGGCAGTCCGAGCGCAGAAACAATCGCGGAAAAGCCCATATTGATCCCCACGCCCACAGCGCAGAAGACGGCCGCGGAGATATTCTGTTTTTTTCTGGAAACCCAGTTGCCCCTAAGATCGTTCATTGCGAAATGCAGTCTCTCTCCCATAAAGTTCTCTATAATTATATCATTTCCAAGCCAAAAAACCACCTTCCTTTCGGAAAGTGGTTTTCCTGTTCTGATCCTGCAAACAAAAACAGAACGATACAACAGCCCCTATCCTGTCATCAGCCAGGAATAGATAAGTTCCGGCGCGTGGGCCCAGAGAAGCAGTTCGATATTCGCACCCAGCGTTCCAAGGAAAGCCAGATCATTTTCCTGTACATCGCGGCTGGCACTGTAGAGAAAGTAGCAGGTCATCTTTTCGATACTGCTGCGCATTTCCTCCAGTTCCTCTTTCGTACCGCGAAAGCCATCCCGTGAAAGCAACGAAGAGATAATGGCGGAAGTCCATTTTGCGGCAGTCCTGCGCAGCAATCTTTGTTTCCCGTTTCGTAAGATCAGATAGGTCACAGTCTTTGGAACCGGTTTCATCAGTTCATCCAGAAGATTCAGCAGGACGCTGCGGATCAGGAGCCGCTGTTCCTTTTCTGCGCCGAGATATTGTTGCGCGATCAGCGCGAAGCTCTCCTCATAGAAACGGGCAAAGGCAACGCGATTCGACAGGTCGTTTTCCCCCACAGATGGTGCAATCTTTTTTCCCATAAAAGCAATAAACCGGGGATAATACTCTCCCGGATTCGCACTGTACCACCATTCCGAAAGTCTTCCTTTTCGTCGATGCGCCTTCTCGCAGAGCGCAACAGGAGCCAGTCCGGTTCCTGCGATCGCCACAGGCGTGAAGGCTGCCGCGGGGAGATCAAGGCTGGGATTCAGTTGCTGCAGCCTTTTCTTCACCGCCGGGAAACGCGCCTTCCATTCCGGATCACCGGGAGACGGAAGGATCGTATCATCCGATCCCAGTCTGCAAAACCCCCACACTTCCGGGGCAATGAGAGGCACCATATCCATCCGGCTGATGGTGTTATGGATATTGGGATAGTCTTTTTTTGCATCGACCGGGAAACTGCGGGGCGCTTCAAAGGTGAAGACATGAATATCCCGCTTTGACAATCCCCAGATCTCCGCATCCTCCGTGATCGATGCACCGGTCAGTCCGGCAACAGACCCTGCCCTGCTGTAGCCCGATAACCAGAGGATTTTCCGCCTGCCGGCGCCGTCCCGATGACGCTCCATGTAGTCTTTCAAAAAAAGGCGGGTCTTGTCCACGGCGATCCGGAATCCATAAGGAATCCCTTCCTCGCCGATCTTCGTGTTCCCGTACCATTCTTTTCCATAGGAAGCGCCGCGAAAGCCGACCGCATAGATCACGCAGGATTCCTCTCCAAGGGATACTTCCTTTTTGGCAGCAAAGATCCCCATGGTAAACTCCTCCGGTGCACAGCGGAAATCCTCATTGGTCTCGAAATCCCAAAAGCCGATCTCCTGCAGCAGACTTTCAACATTAACGGACTGACGCTCGACCGGTTCATCCAGATTCGGAAAGGCGGACATGCAAAGACAAAGTGACATGCCGCGCAGTTCCGGCGAGAGAATTGCCGCATCCTCTTCAAACCATTCGTCCGCGTATGTATATTCCGCAACCAGATTTTTTGTTTCCTCCGCATCTTCAAAGCGGAAAATACCGTTTATTCTCACAAAGCCTCCATTCTGCGCATCTTCTTTCCTGATACGAAAAATGAAAAATCCCGCAAGCCTTTTCCTCAATGGTTTGCGGGTCTTCCTTTTAAGCTGCTAACCGGAATTGAACCGGTGACCTCATCCTTACCAAGGATGCGCACTACCGACTGTGCTATAGCAGCATGCGTTTTGTCAGCGTGTTCAATATACAATAACGATTCTTTTCTGTCAAGTACGGGATTGCAGGCTGCGACTGACCGTTACGATCAGCCGCAGTCCCTGACTTTTTCAGATCTTCATCGCAGTATCCCACGCGCCCCAGATCACTGTGCGAAGATTTCCGACTTTCTTCGCATCCCCGATCAGATGCACATGCTTGGATTCCGGTGCGATCGGCGTGCTGTGATAGCCGACGGACATGATCACGGAATCCGCTTTCAGCTTCGTGATCTTCTTATTCTTCTCTTCGACGATGACGTAGTCTTTTCCGATTTCCTTCACGCCCGACTCCAGATAGACCGGTACGTTGTTGGTCTTGAAGCAGTCACGCAGGTAACTGGAATTGGCCAGACAAAGATTCTTCACCGCCATCAGATCGTTCTTCATTTCCACGATCACAGGCTTCTTCCCCTTGCGGAAAAGATCGAGTGCCATCTCGCAGCCGGTCAGGCCGCCGCCGATGATCACGACGTTTTTCCCGACTTTCTTTTTCTCAAGCAGATAATCGCAGGCGTCCATCGCATACTCTTCTGCGCCCGGGATCGGAATGTGATTTGCTTCCGCGCCCGTCGCGATCACGACCTCATCCGCGTCCAGATCATTGATGTCCGTAATCTCGGTGTTGAAGTGCACGGGGATGTGATACTTCTTCACCTGACGAATGTACCATTCGATGAGGCGCTTGTCGTTTTCCTTGAAATCCGGCGCTGCCGCAGCAATAAAGATCCCGCCGAGTTTGTCACTCTTCTCATAGATCTCCGGCTCGTGCCCGCGGATCTTCAAGATCCTCGCCACTTCCATGCCGCCGATCCCGCCGCCGATAACAGCGACCCTCTTGGGGTTCTTTGCTCTCGTCAGCCGGTAGTGTCTGGAATTCATGGAAACCGGGTTCACCGCGCAGCGGCACATATGCACCGTGTCGTTGAAATCCTGGTCGTTCGCGCTGCCCTCGTGGCGCGTCAGGTCAAAGCAGGCTGCATGGCAGCAAATACAGGGACGGATCTCCTCTTCCTTGCCCTTCATCAGCTTCGTCACCCATGCCGGATCCGCAAGGAACTGCCGTCCGACCACCATCGCATCGATATCACCGTCCGAAATGGCTTTCGCGCCGACCTCCGGCTGCATACGACCGGCGCAGAGCACCGGGATATCCACAAACTTCTTGATATGGGAAACGTCTTCCAGATTGCAGTTCAACGGCATATACTGCGGCGGATGCGCCCAATACCAGGCATCATAAGTACCGTTGTCGCAGTTCAGCATATCGTAGCCCGCATCCTGCAGGTATTTGACCGCGCGCTCGCTCTCTTCCATGTCACGGCCGATCTCAAAATACTCTTCTCCCGGCATCGCGCCTTCGCGGAACGCCTTGGTCTTGGAAAGCACGGAATACCGGAGCGAAACGGGATAGTCTTCCCCACAGTATGATTTGATCGCCTGCACGATCTCCACCGGGAAGCGATAGCGGTTTTCAAAGGAGCCGCCATACTCATCCGTTCTCTGGTTCGTGTATTTCAATGTGAACTGATCCAAGAGATACCCTTCATGCACCGCATGGACTTCAACACCGTCCACGCCGGCTTCCTTACAAAGACGGGATGTCTCTGCAAATGCATAGATGATCTCGCGGATCTCTTTTTGCGTGATCTCGCGTGTCGTCACACCGTCTGCCCAGCGATTAGGGAGCGGCGACGGGGCTGCCGTCAGATACTCCGCATCAATGATGGGCTTCGCGAGCGTGTTCAACGCTTTGTTCTTTGCCAGCATCGCAAGCGGTTCCGTCAATGCCATGGAACGCCCGAAACCGGCCGTCATCTGTACGAACAGCTTAGCACCCGTCGCATGGACCTCGTCCATAAACTTCGCCAGCTGTTTAAACTTCCCTTTGTTCTGATAAAGCCATTTCCGTCCGAGCACATCCCGCACCGGCGCAATACCCGGAATAATGAGACCGCAGTTGTTGTCCGCGATCTTCTTTAACAATCTCGCTGCTTCTTTGTCAAAATGGTTGGGCTCCATCCAGCCAAAGAGACAAGTCCCTCCCATGGGCGCCAGCACGATCCGGTTCTTGATCTCAAGATCCCGTATCTTCCACGGCGTAAAGAGCGCCTCATACTCTGCCTTCATAAATTATCCTCCCTTTCTCCTGTTTTTCTTTCGATCACGCCACCGCGATCACGACGCGGTTCTCCTCCATATCCACAAAACGGAGCGTCCCCTTGATCCGTTTCACTGCGCCGAACAAGTCCTTTAAGACCACTTCATCTCCTTCGATCGAGATGGTTTTCGTGTTCTCCATCAAAAGCGCCTGATCGATCTCCGCATAAGCATTTGCAAGACACATCTAACTGTTCCCTCCTTTTTGCCGATCAGTCTACGGCATCGTAAGCTTTCCGCAGATGCTCCAGTGCCGCCTCCGACTGCCTGATCGCATCCGTCAGTTCTTCCGCTGCCTTTGTCTGTCCTTCTTTTTCCATCGTCTCCTTCAGCGACACAAGCTCCTCGAGATGCTGTTCGTTATGATGGATCATGTGATGCAGCAGCGCCTTCCCTTTTTCCAGCGGGGTCATCTCTGCGTGGCTGGCACAGTCATCCGTTAATACGTGCATGCGTTACTCCTTTCGGTCTTTCTTTTTCGCAAGGCCCAGGTGCATCTCCTTCATGCCTTCCACTTCGTCGCAGACGCTCTTCATATCGCAATGTCCGCAGTCTGCGAGGATGTTGTCAAAGATGTGAGTCAGCGTTTTCGTGATGTCGTTCACCTTCCCGGCATATGGTTTTAACGCCGTCACCGTATCGGCCTGCAACAAAAAGATCACGCGGACATGTTTTACATTGGCGACTTCCTTGTATTTTTTGATATAGGAAGCCCCGACCGCCGCAAAAGAAATGCCCTTCTTCAACGCCTCTTTGCTGACGCGCACCTGCTCTTCATTGCTCATGGAGGAAACCCGCACCATGTATCCCTTCGGAAACACATGATAGCGCGCGAACTCCATATCCCGGATGGCGCGATACTGCTCCTCGCTGTCATCCCCGAGGTCTTCTGTCTGCAGGATCACAATGCGTGCAAACGGCACCTCTCCCTTGATCTCCGAAAGATCCGGCCCTGCCAGAAGGATCTCGTCGGACTCCATGAGCGGACTCGTGGTCACGCAGGTATAATTGACGGAAGGATTCGTTCCTCCGCCGAGCTCAAACGCGCTGTCCTTTTGCATGATAAATTCGGATGCACCGTTATCCGGCCATGCGCGGGAGAGCTCCACGGGGAGCTTTTTCACATCACACTTTTCCACTTCCGCCATCGTAGCGTCAATGATCGTATCAAATAGTTTCATCGTCTAAAAATTGAGATCCGTCTTCTTGCGGTCAAAGACCTTATTCACAAACCGGTACGCAAACTCCATCAGTTTCTGATCCAGATTGAAAAAATAGATCAGGAACAGAAGGCCGAAGAGCACCAGTATCAGGCTGACGAAAAATTTGATCACTTTCTTCAATGTTTTGCCATTCCTTTCTGACGTGCATACTCTGCAGCACCAAGCGCACCCATCAGCTGCGGGTCGGTGGAGAGGTTCACAACCTTCAGTTTCAATACATGCTCGATCGCCTGCTTCAAGCCGTCATTCTTGGCGCAGCCGCCGGTCAATGTGATGGAGTCTGTTGCGCCGGCTTTCTTTGCCATGACAAAGCAGCGCTTTGCAACTGCCATCTGGATCCCGGCTGCGATCTCGTCCATTGCCTTTCCTTCGCCGACGAGCGTGATGACTTCGGACTCCGCAAACACGGTACACTGTGCCGTGATCGGGATCACGTTCTTTGCGGTCAGAGAGAGCTTCGAGAACTCCGGCAGTGACATCTCAAAGGAACGTGCCATCGCTTCATAGAAACGTCCGGTACCTGCCGCGCACTTATCATTCATCGCGAAGTTCTTGACCGTACCGTCCTTGTCGATCGCAATGCCCTTGATATCCTGTCCGCCGATATCGATGATGGACTCCACATTCGGATCCGTGACATGCACACCCATGGCATGGCAGGAAATCTCGGAGACATTTTCATCCGCGAACGGCACCTTGTTGCGGCCGTAGCCGGTTCCGATCAGATACGCCAGATCCTTGGAATCCTTGAGCCCGTCCACCTTGCTGCATACGTCCTTCATCGCAAGCTTTGCCGACTCTTCAGCGTTGATCTTGCTCTTCAGGGTGACATTCGCCACCATTTTGCCGTTCTCATCGAGGATCACTGCTTTCGTGTAGGTGCTCCCTACATCGCATCCACCAAAATATTTCATTTCTTTTCCTCCTGTTCTTTGGCATGAGGTGGCACCAACGAAGTTGGTGACGAAGCCCTGATGCCATTTTCTTAAACTGCTTTACACAATGTCTCTTTACCAGCTGGCGTCGTCTTCAAAATCCACCAGCGAGGGGTCAATCGGTTCTTCGCGCATGACGGTGCGCATGTATTCGTTCACTTTGTCGCGCATGTCTTTTCTGGATACGGTCCGCGGATCCATCAGATCGTGCTCGATCCAGATCAGCCGCACGCCGCGCTCTCTGGCCTGGTCCTCAAACAGCCCGTTTAAGGTAGCCATATTCTTGCAGGAAACGTGCTGGTACATGATCACGATATCCGGCTTCCAGATCTCAACCTGTCTCCAGAGCTCCGTCAGAACGTGATCATAACCGCCGTTGGTATGGCGCCGCATGACCATACGTTCATACAGCCTTGCCATATCTCTCAGCGCTTCTTCCTTGTCATGCGTCTCAAGCGGCTTCGTGAAGTTCAGACTCTCCATCTCCACCAGGACGTTGATGCCCCAGCAGTTTGCAAGCCAGTTGGAGAAGTTCGCATAGTAATGTGCCGGAACCGACCACACGATCGCGCGGTGACGCATCTTGCCGCGCCACGGCTCTTCGTGTTTCGCATAGGCCGCCATCATGAGCTTATCCACCTTCTTGAAGGTCTTTAAGATCCGGGGATCGATACCGCCGTCCATCTCGTAATTCCATTTACGAAACAGCTCATAGCAGGGACCGATCAACTGCGGATGCGGGGTCTGGTTGACCTCCCACTTCTGCAGCTCGTATTTCGTCTCCTCGTTGAAGCGCTCCATCGCTTTAAAGTATGCATCCCAGCTCCACTTCGCGCCGGTCTGCTCCTCGATGAACTTGATGCAGCCTTTGATATCCTGTACTGCTGCTTCCATCACAGACTCGTCCTCATAGCGTACGGGGAAGGTCAGATGATAGGTCGGCAGATCCTTAAAGCGCCTGGACGTATAAGAGGATGCCATGACGGATCCGTCGCAGGGCATGGAGCTTGAGATGAAGCAAGCACCCATATGCGGCAGCGCATCAATGACACAGGCTCCGCATTCCGAAGTCGGCACCGGGCAGGTGTCGGACGGAAGTCCATAGGACTCGACTGCATCGATATACGGCATGCAGGCCAGCTGGTCGATCTCGGACAGCAGGAATACCGGCATGAGCTGATACGGAATCCCGACGAGGTCCGGGAAGCCTGCCATGATCTGCGCCATCGTCATCTCATCCAGCAGGACGATCTTCTTGGAAAGCTCTTTGGAGTTGCCGCCCTTTTGATCGGACTTCATGAGCAGCACAAGGTTCTCCGCCACATAACGGAAGATCGCGTAGATCAGCTCGTGGTGCATCTTGAGCGCTTTGCCGCGCAGCCCCAGCGTGTTCTTATCCATGAAGCTGTGGCAGCAGAAATAAGAGATCATCCAGCGATAATGCAGTGCGCCGTTCAGGGAAGGAACGAGGTCCTTTCCGAAGGTGGCGAGCAGCATCGCCCACATGCGCAGCCACTCATAAAAATCCGCCGCCGTGTCTTTGACACCGCGCCACTCCCGGCGCACCGTCGCCATCTTGCCGCTCTGATAAAGTTTTCCAAGCTGCTTCTCGCCGTTTTTAAAGAAATCCTTCCAGTCGTCCTTGTCCATGCTGACGGCCAGATCCACTTCCTTTTTCAGGCGTTTCGCTGTGGCCTTGACGTCCTTCAACACGTCGCCGCCCAGTTTTTTCCAGTCGGTCTCTTTCAAGATATCACCGACAATCCCGACGATCTCCTTGATGTTTTCTTTTTGCAGGGAAAGATCCATCTGGTCCTTCATGCGGAAAAATTTCGGATTCGGATATTTGATCATGAAGCCTTCCCCCCTTTCTGGATTTTTTTGATCTCCAGTGCTTCGACGAAGGCCTGAAACCTGGTACGGAGCTGGCCGGACCAGCGGACGTTATACGGTCTGTCGATGGAAAGTACGGGATGTCCGTATTCCTCCTGGAGGATGTGGGACGCAAGCGGGCGTTCGAACGCCCAGAAATCACAGAACTTCATCTGCTCGAAAATGATGCCGTCCGCGCGGTATTCTTTTGCAAGTTGATCCGCGGTGTCACGCCGCTGTGTGATCTTCTCCTCGCTCATATACCGGGCGCATTCGGAAGTGCGCATATAATGCTCCACGATCTGTCGAAGGATGTCCTTCTTCTTGTCGATCACGATCTCCTCACGTCCCGGCTTGCTGCCATAGCAGTAACGATCTGCCACAACAAAGGCTCCGGAATCTTCCACGAGGCGCGTGAAGTCGAGATCGTCGATCTCCGAACCCACCACGGCAACTCTTGCGCGGTACCACGGCTCTTTGTCAGGCTCGCGGCTCTTGATCTCCTCAGCCGTCTCCTTCAGCTTCGGCAGAATGTACGCCGTCGGGCATACATAGGACACAAGGCAGAGCACATGATATTCGTAGCCGGTGATCGGTGGGTTGTCCTGTTTTCTCAGGTCTCCGATCTCCGTCATCACACGGCAGAGTTCGTTGTGCTCCTCCACTGCCTTCAGCAACGCTTCATCGGAAGTGTCCGCGCCGCATTTTTCTTTGAGCACGTCAAGAAGACGCAGACGCATCTGTGTCGTCATCGCGTCCACGGTGTAATCCTCGATCTTGTAAGGAATATCTGCGTGCGTCACAAAAAAGTGCGGCTTGTCGTTGATCTTTAAGATCTCCATGTGCTCGTAGCAGCGGTTCATCGCAGAGCAGGCATCCACCCCGGCGATGCCGTCCAGGAACTGATAACCGCCCTCGATCCCGCGCTCTAAGAGAGACCGCGCGAACTCGCAGGTGTAATTGGACATATAATAGGTCGCAATATCCACCGATGTACTCCGCGGCGCCCGCAAGCGGACGGAGAAGCATTTGTCCACGTTGAGCAAGACTTCCGGCATGTGATAACAGGTATAGCCGATGGCGTAGTTGCCGTCTGCCTGCGCCTGTTTCACCAGCTCATTATCCGCATCTTCCAGGAGCTGCTCAAACTCGATCAGATACTTCAGATCTTTCAACTCTTTTCCCCCCTTCTATGGTATGATCTCCATTTTTTTCAATATCTCTCTGGCACCCTTTAAGATCCCCGCATCCCCCGGCAGGGAAAAGGTGCTCAGCCCCTCGATATCATGCTCTGTCAAAACGTCATCCGGTCCGATCACCGCGACAAGCGGGATCTCCCCGATCCGGTCGTAATCGATCTTCTCCGGATACAACACCCTGTTATGCACGGCGCCGACGTGATCTGCCATGACAAGTTCTTTTGAAACATCGTAGATCGTCCGGATGATCTCCATGCCCTTTTTACTCTGGTCTGTCACGAGCAAAAGATGCGTCACCTTTTCCATGACGCGCCGGTTGATCTGCTCGATCCCGGCTTCTCCGTCGATCACCACGTAGTCAAACTCGCCAGCGATCATGCTGATCACCTGACGGAGATAGGTATTGATGGCGCAATAACATCCGGCGGCTTCCGGCCTGCCGATCGCAAGGAACGCAAAGCCTTTGGACTCGTCCATTGCATCAAAGATGCGAAACTTCGCCTCCGCCAGAATGTCCTGCGTCTCCTGCATCCCCTCTGTCACGTCCTCCGCCACTTTGAGGCGGATCTGATCCAGCGTCTGCTTCACCTCAATACCGAGTGCAACAGACAGACCAACGGCAGGATCCGCGTCGATGGCCAGAATTTTTTTATCGGGTTTTTCTTCCGTGAGAATGCGGACAATCGCCGCAGACAGTGATGTCTTGCCGACTCCGCCCTTGCCGGAGAGCGCAATCACCGTAGAATGATCCCCCATTCAGTTCCCCCCTATTACACCTTCTATTGAACCACATTTTCGGTTTTTTTACAAGGGAAAGCGCGCCTTGCAAAGACCGAAAACACGCGGTTTTTCTAGAAATTCTCGCTCACGTTTTTCTTTTGTGAATAGGGCGTCTTGGTATTGTCTTTACGCTTCATCTTATCGAAGTGCGCGACTGCATTAGGCTCCCAGAAATAGTAGAGGAGCTTTCCGTCCAGATCGAAGAAAAAGATTAGGAACAGGATGCCGTAAAGAATGGCGGCGATTTTTATGATCGTAAAGATAAACTTTTTCATGAGGATACTCTCCCTTCTTACCAGCATTCGCTGTCGTCAAAGTCAACCAGCGTCGGATCCAGCGGCTCTTCGTGCATCACCGTGACCATGTAATCGTTGATGATGGAACGGATCTCTCCGCGGGATACAGTGCGCTTGTCGGGCAGTGCGTGCGGCACCCAGATCGCGTGGATGTTGCGCTTACGAAACTCGTCTTCAAACATGCCCTTGATGCCCTGCATGCCCTTGCATTGCAGCTGGTCATACATGATCACCATGTCGCAATGAAACTGTTCCATATAATCCCAAAGCTTGAAGATATGTTCATAGCCGCCGACCGCCATGGAACGCATCGGCGCCAGCTCGTTGAATGTCGCGAGGTCTTCCAGCGCATGCTCATAAGTGTCGGTACGCAGCATCATATCAAACATAAGCGAATCCATGTTGATGATCGTGTTGATCCCCCAGCAGTTGTACGCCCAGGTACACCAGTTGGAATAGTAGAGCGGCGCACAGGACCATGCGATGGCGCGATGCCGCGTCTTCGGAAACGTCTCGATCTTCTGTGCAAGGCACTTGTCGAGAATCTTTTTCACGCGGGCATCCGTCTCGTGCCAGATCGGACGGTCGCCGTCCTGCGAATAGTAGATCCGGTACAGCGCCTGCGCAACACCGTTGATGGGATAGTAGGGGGTGTTTGCCGCCACGTCCCACTTTTCATGTTCGAATTCCGTGAGCTTGTTGTAGCTTTCCGCGTACTTCACATATTGCTTGAAATCAAAGGGGATGCCGGTCTGCTCTTCGATGAATTTCCAGCAGCCCTCGATCTCTTTCTGGCAATGCTTCTGGACTTCCGGATCGTCAAAACGCATCGGCTGCGGCATCGCATACAGCGGCCGGTCTAAGAACCAGTCCGTGATCACGGAAGTGGCAACAGACCCGTCACAGGCCTCGTTGGAAGTGACCATGACCGGCGAGTAATCCGGATAATCATCCAAAACAAACAGGCCGCTTTCCGCCTGACACATCGGGCAGGGATCCGCCGGCAGACCGATGGACTGCATCGCATCGATGTAGTTTAAGACGGTCTTGTTGTTGACGTGGCAGGAGACAAAATACGGGATCATCTGAAGCGGCACATCATCCAGCACATCGCGCCAGGGATAAAAGATGTTGCCGCTGACGGTCTCGTCATGCGCGATCGTTTTATGCCAGAACTCATTTTTTTCTCCGTTATGGAGCTTCGTATCCGCAGAAAACATCCGCATGAACTGACGGATCGTTTCGGAAACCATCGCGCGATAATGCCATGCGCTTGCGCGAAGCGCCGGTCCTCTCAAACCTTCCAGCCCGCGGTCAAACCAATGCATCACCGTAAGATATGTCTGTCCCATCCAGCGGTAGCGGAACACGCCCTTAAAGAAGGTCAGCGGTTCGTCACTCTTGAAGATATCAAGCACCATGTGGAGATAATTGTACAACCAGATCCGGTTGAAATAATACATGGTATCAACGATCCCACGCCACTCACGGTGCTTGTACAGACCGGTGTTCTTGATGTAGAGATCGCCAAGCCGCCGTTCCTCGTGCGGCTTTCCGTAAATGAAATCCGAGGCCACTTTCCTCCAATTGGTAGTGCGTTCCTTTTCCCGGATCTTCTCTCTTTCGCGTTCGATCTTTCTTCTTGCTTCTCCGCTTTTGATGTCACGTTTGACTTTCTTCCCCAATGTGACACCGGAAAACTGGTCAAAGAAGCTGCCCAGTGAAAATTTCTTCATCGTATCCCCTCCCCTATTCTTCCGATTTCTGCGCATTGAGCTGCTTGATCTCGATGCTTTCGACGAAAGCCTGGAATCTCGTACGGAGCTGCCCGATAGCCGTGTTGACATATTCCTTCTCAATGGAGCAGACGGGGAGTCCATAATCCCGTGGGAGGATCAGCGTGTCGATGGTCCGCTCGTAGCTCCAGTATTCACAGAATTTCATCTGCTCGACGATGACGCCGTCGGCATGATATTCCTTGGCGAGATCTGCGATGTACTGCTTACGCTCCCGCATGATATGCTGCTCCATGAAACGGGCACACATATTGTATTCGAGGTAGTGGCGCGCGATCGCATCCAGCGGCGTCTCTCCTTCCCGGATCTCGATCTCTTCCCGCCCGGGGAGAGAACCATAGCAATGACGATCGGCAACGACAAGCGCCCCGCATTCCTCGATGAGTTTTGTAAAATCGGGGTCGTCGTTTTCGGAGCCAGCGAGCACGACACGGATGCGGTATGGATTCCGTTCATCCGGTTCTCTTGTCTTCAGGTCTTCCAAGACCTCTTTCAGGATCGGAAGAATCAGATATTTGGGACAGACCAGAGAAGCGAGCATGATCACCTGGAATTCGTAACCGGTGATAACAGGGTTTTCCTTCTTACGGAAGTCGCCGATCTCTTTGATGACGCGGCACACCTCGTTATGCTCTTTGATCGCGGTCATGATCGCATCATCGGAGATGTCGATTGCGAACCGCTCGTGAAGGGGCGCCAGTACATGCACTTCGAGCTGGCGCTTGAAATGTTGAATGGAATTATCGTTTTTCTTAAAGGGAACGTCCGTGAACTCGCAGAAGAAGTCCGGATTGTTGATCACATCCATCATCTGCAGATGCTCCTGAAAACGGCATGTCACCGTACAGGTTTCGGTCGCCATCTGCGCGTCCAGGAAGTTGAAGCCGCCCTCCAATGCACGTTCCAAAAGACATCGTCCGTACATGCACGTCCGGTTGGACATATAGTAAGTCGCGATGTCGGGGCTTGTGCTCCGCGGCGCCCGCAGCCGTACGGAAAAGCATCCCGGCAGATCCAAAAGCACCTCCGGCATGAAATAACAGGTGTACCCCAGCGCCTTTTTGCCTTCGGCTTTCGCCTGCTGAACAAGCTCGTTGTTCGCTTCCTGCAGCAGGTTTTCGAGTTTGATCAAGTGTTTTAAATCCCTCATAGATGTACCCCCTCCTCCTCCCAATATACCATTCTAAAAACGGTTATGTAAACACCCACATCAATCAATTTGCAGCGTCAGAACTCTGCCGTTTTTCCACCACATTGATATAAGGATAGGGTACCTCTATGCCGTTTTCTGCCAGCGCCTTGTTCACGCGCAGATTGACGTCGGATACCAACTCCTCGGTGGGAACATTCGCCGGAAAGTAGACCGTCGTGGCAACCCGAAAACCCGTCGTCTCATAGGCCATAAAATAGACCGGACCATAGATCATTTCCCCATCCTTTTCTTTCCCCGGAATGCTTAAGGGAGAGGCTATGATCGCCTCCCTAATCACACGCAGGGTCTTTTCCATATCACTGTCCAGTGCGACATAAAAATTGAATTTTGCGGAGCGGTTATCCCGGTGATAGCTGTAATTCGTGATCTTCATGTCGTTCAGTTTACTGTTTGGCACAACAAAGGTCTCCGTATCCAGCCCAGCCAGCGCCACGTGTCTCATCGTGATATCCTTTACGACGCCTGTCGTGCCGTCCTCCAACGAGATACGATCTCCGATCTCAAAGGGCTTATAGATACTGATCAGCACACCTCCGAGAAGGTCTTTCAGCATGCCTTGCGCAGCAAACACTACCACGAGAACGAAGGCCGCACCCGCAAGCACAAGTGCCGTCCATACAGGATGAAATCCGTTGATCGCCGTAAAGATGACGATGATCCCGATCAGAACGATCGCCACGGATATCAGTCTTCTTAAAAAAACCACCAGAATGTCCGCCCGCTTTCTCTGGATATGTCTGGAGACCACCTGTGTGATCCCAAGCGCCACCAAAATCGCGACCACCCCGAACACTATGACAAGAGCAGTTTTTAACATGATATTTCCCTCCATCCCTGCTTTCTCCTTTCATTTCATGGATGAGACATTTTAAGCATATCACTCGACGCACATATTGCCAACGCAAGAAAAGATCATCCGATATCAAACACACTTCGCACCTCGAGATGATCCGGCCGGCCTTTTAGGATCCGCACACGCTTCTCGACGGGGCCGGTGGTGCTGGGTGTGCCGTCAGAGGCAGGCGAGCTGCTCGAGACCCCCGGCAGGTCGAAGAAGTTGTCGGAGAGGATGAGGTCGTCGGATGCATTTCGGATCTCGATGCTTTTTGCAAAGCGATCGGCCGTGACGATGATCTCGTCGCCTTCCGTGCGGACGGTCAGGTGCGGGTCGAGGAAACGGAAGTGCTTCGGTGCGCAAAACAGTACGCTCCCGGAGGAGAGCTCTGCGCCGTCTTCGAAAAGTTGATAGGTGACGACCTGCTCATAGAGTTTCGCTTCGGGAAGCGAGACTTTGTCAAGCCAACAAGCGGACAAGGGCGCGACGGTGAGGTCTGTGCGTTCCTCACGGTGCACGGTGCCGTCGCTGTCCCGCAGCTGCCAGGCTACCGTGACATTACGCTCCGTCAGGGATTCGTTAGAGACATTAAAGCGAACCGACTTCTTCACGGGGAACGGTTCCGCATTTGTATTCATGGTCTGACTCAGCAGCCCCTCTTCCTCGCAGGAAAGGAGCACTGGCGCAAAGAAGCGTTTCGCATAGTAATGCAAGGCTTTCCATCGCCCGTAGTAGTCGATCGAGGACCAGGACGCAACCGGCCAGCAGTCGTTCAATTGCCAGTAGATCGTCCCCATACAGCGCCCGCGGTTCCGCCGGAAATGCTCGACGCCGTAGCGGATCGCCTCAGCCTGCAGGAGCTGCGACGCATAGATCAGCGTGTCGAGATCGTTCGGATAGAGGAACGTCTGCTCCATGTAGTTCATGATCTTGCCGTTTGCGGACGCGTTTCTCTGATGCTTCTCCATCACATAGGAAAAGACATTCCGGTCTTCGGGAAGCGTGAACGACTCCACGGTTCTGATCGAGGGGAAAGACTGGAAGCCGAATTCGGAAAGGTAGCGGAAATAGTAACGCCGGTATTCCGTGAACGGTTTGTTGCCGTGCCAGACCTCCCAGTAGTGGACGTCGCCGCGGTTTTCATCGTTTGGCGCATCAAACCTGCCGCCGGATGACGGCGACGCCGGCCAGTAAAACCGGTCCGGATCTTCCTTCGCAAGAAGCCGCGGGAACAGTTCTTCATACATCTTGAGATAGTCGCGGCGGATCTCATCATCAGCGCCCCATTCGCCCTGCGCCGCAAACATCTCCATCTCGTTGTTGCCGCACCACAATCCGAGGCTCGCATGATGCGAAAGCCTCCGGATCTGATCGGTCAGTTCTGCGAGGATCGATGCTTCAAATTCCTTTGTCAGCCGGTAATTCGCGCAGGCGAACATGAAGTCCTGCCACACGACAAGCCCCAGCTCATCGCAGGCATCGTAGAACGCATCCGAAGGGTAGAGCCCGCCGCCCCACACGCGGATGCAGTTGAAATGCGCGTCCACGCACTGCTGCAACAGCGTCCTCGTTCTCTCCGCATTGCAGCGCGGCAGGAGATTGTCTTCGGGGATATAGTCCGCCCCCATCGCAAAGAATTTCACGCCGTTGACGACGTGCGCAAACTCACTGCCATAGACATCTTTTGCCGTGCTCATTTCCATCTTGCGAAGCCCGATCCGGCGCTCGCAGGAATCAAGGATTTCAGGTTCCGCCCCGTCTTCGGCGCTGCCGAGCGTATCCAGCAGTTCCACACACACGGTGTAGAGCGGCTGCTCACCGAGCCCGTTCGGCCACCAGAGCATCGGGCGGTCGATCGTCACAGGCACTGCTGCATCGACTCTGTCAAAAAGCAGCGCCCCGTCCGGATCCCACAGGCTGAGGACACAGCGAACCCCTGGTGCATTCCCGGAATCCCCTCCGGCAGACTCGGCCACACCGCTCGCAGTCTCTGCTACACTGCCTACCGTCACTACAGCACGGAGACTGACTTTCGTCAGATCCTCGCTGAATTCCTGATGGAAATACACCCTTGTGAGCCTTGAGCGCTTCACTGCAAGGAGGGTCACCGGTTTCCAGATGCCGGCATCCGGCAGCCGCGGTCCCCAGTCCCAGCCGAACATATAATGCCCTTTACGGATCTTCGGAAAGCCCCGCATGGCATCCTCCGTCCCACGGATCGCGGGGTCGGCTTCATACTGCGCAGCGATATATCTGACCGGAGAATGAATGGTCACGATCAGCTCATTCTCCGTCGGTCTCACGAGATGTCTGACCGGAAACTCCCAGGTGCGATGCATGTTATCGACCTTCCCGAGCAGCTCTCCGTTCAGCACAATCTCCGCGATGGTATCGATCCCCTCAAAACGCAAAAGCACTTCATCCGCGGAGGAAAGTAAATCTTCCTCCGCGTCAAAAGTGCCTCTGTATTCGAAGTCTTTTTGCATCAACGCCAGGGCAGCGTCCTCGTTGTCCCTGTAGTAAGGGTCCTCCATGCGCCCTGCGTTTAAAAGATCCGTATAGACAGACCCGGGAACGGAAGCAGGATAAGCCTCCTGTTCCCCGCAGATTTTCAGTTCCCATTGTTGGTAATGATCAATTTTTTTCATGACGCCTGGCTGTCGGCCGCATAGACCTGGCTAAAGAACCGGCAAAAAGTGTTCAGGTCCAGGTAAAAAGCGCCGGTCCTTTCTCCTGCTGCTCTGTAGGTAATGTGATTCGTTGTCTCATTCACCATCAGATCGATGGCATCCTTCCCGCCCGGATTCCTCAGTTTTACAAAGTCTTTCCCGTCGATCTGTACCAGACCGAGGATCGTATAGGCGTGCTGCGAAAGCAACCCGCGGAATTTATGCTCGCCCCTTACTGTCTCCTCGCTTTCGGTCTGAAACTCTCTGTAGGTCCCTCCCATCATGATCTGATGGCGATCCGTTGCCTGCTGCAGAAGCGCTCTCACGTTTTTCACATGCTCTTTGAAACGCCGTGCCGCTCTGCTGCCTGGATCCCGATACTTCTTGTAGGATGTTTTGCTGTTGATGAAAAACAGTTGCTTTGCCTTTCTTCCGGTAAGGAAAAAGACAGCATCCTGCGTCTGCCCGCCCTCGATATCCTTCGGGCTGTACCTGCCAAACCACTTGCTTAACTTGAGGTTTGAGGCTATAAAGGCCTTCTCGTAAAGCTTTGCCCACATGGCACCGCAAAGCCCGCTTTTATAACTCTCCGCACCCCCCGGAATGGTTTTATCCACCTTCACATAAACCGGTTGCGTACCGCCGAAGAGCGTCGACTTGAAAAACCGTACCGTAACAGTCCCATCCCCGTTGTCTTTCATGTTCTGTTTGATCAGATCCGGCTCCCGGTCGACCAACGCCGCGAGTGTCGCGACAAAATAACAGTCCGCCACTTCCGACTGGTTCAGATCGGAGATACACGGCTCGTGGCAGAAGAGAGGCGTCTGATCCTTCTTTCTCCATCGAAGACCCCTTTCGAATCCGGTTTGATCCGAAACATATTTGACATTGGCATTTGCAGGGATTTCCAGCGTTCCGTCACATTGACCGAACAGCACGGTCTGATAAAACCGAAGTCTCTCCAGTTCTGTCCGCTCCGGATCGGTAAGTGCTCCTTCCCGTCCGGCCAGTGTACGGATCCGATCTTCCAGTTTCGGACGCAGTTCTTCCAAAGGTGCTTCCTCTGCCTGATTGACAATCTCATCATAGTTTTCATACTTTTCCACCAGTCTGCGTTTTATCTCGGCAGTCAGCTGTGCCTCCGGCACCTCATCTTTCTGCGCCTGTTTCAACAGGTCGTTCACAAGCTTCGGATTGGTAAGCTTCGCAAAATTGATCACTTTCATGGTCCACTTCGCACCATACCATTCTTTGTTCTTATTGGCTTTCGCATATTGGTCGATCAGAGTCAGGATCTGTTCCGTATCTTTGTTTAACTCCTGCAGCCCGAATTTATCACGCAGGTCATTTGTGACTGCCTCTTTGATCTGATTGGACTTCTGAATGGACAGGGCGTTGGAATGGATCCTCTCATTCATGGCGGTGTCATTGATGTCCTTCATCGGTCCTTCTTTTACCATACTGCGATCCCGCACTAATTCCCGAACGCCGTTGAAATGTGTTGATTCGTATGCAGAATTCTGTTGTATGGTCTCTCTCTCCCTCTGTGTCCGGATCTGATTGGTTTGTGCTCTGGTCCCGCACTCCTTATCCTTCTCGAGCGCCTTCTGCACCTTTTGCAGGCGGGTTGACAGTGCATCCGCTTTACCCCGTTCCAGCCCGGCGGCCAGAAAATACGTATGCATCAACGTGGGATCCAGGGAAAGGATCGTATCCGCCACCCGGAAGTCATAATCCGCGACGGAAAGTATTCCATGATTCAGCACAAGCTGTTTTGTGCAGATCTCTTCTCCCTCTTCGCTGTCCCGGTTTAACTCCTCAAAGGTTTCCTTTCCGAAGGAAAGGGTGTTGTCCGTCACCTTCAGGCTTTCGATGGTGAGATAGGACTCTTCATCAATCTCCTGTTCCTTCAGTTTATAGACGAAGCTGTCCGGCTGCCGGTTCTTCTGTCCGCAGATCATATCGATGATCTGGATCGTCCCCAGCTGCTGCAGCGCTTCAGGGGAATAGACCAGATTTTTTCCGGTCTGCCTGGAATATTCGAGAGCCTCCGCATGTGTGTAAAAATGCGCCCCTTTACGGATCACGAGGCCGTTCTTTTCTGCGCCATCTTCCTCAGTAAAGTGAGCCTTCTCTGTACCCGCGCAGAGTTTCGAGGCACCCACCATCCGGAAGAACATCTGCGTTGCCTCATCCGCTTTTATGCCTGCTTCATCGGTGCTGACAAACAGATCCTTTCGCTCCGTGAGCTGCTCCCGGTCCAGCGGCAGTACCGGCTTTTCAACCGCGTAGATCAGCTCCTCCCCCCAGGCCCGGTAATGGTGTTTCGCAAGGGACTCAAAGGTTGCGTCCTGATAAAGCTTCTTCTCCTGCTTCAGCTGGAGGACCACACGTTCCGCATCAAGACGGTTCTGCTTTGCTCTCTGTGTGATGCAAAAGGATTTTGCGACACTCTGGAAAGAACCGATCAACGCATCGTATGCAGCAAGGATCTTTTCCTTCTCCCCGTTAAACTTCTGCTCCTGCATGGGGACGTCGTTCACCAGAAGGTTCTGCAACGCCGCCCTGTTGTTGGCAGCCTCCCTGTTGCTGCGGCAGATCTGATCGGAAAGGGTTGACATGTTCCGATGCTCGGCTTTTAAAATGTCTGCTTTGCTCAGGCTTCCGGTTTCCTGGATCCTCCTTTTTTCATTCGACACCAGCTCCAGGATCCTCTGCACCTTCTGATGTCTCGCGCGGTAGGAAGACCGTTCATCGAGACGCGGCTTCAGGTATTTCTCACGAAGCACGGTCTCCATCCAGCTGTACTGCAAAAACAGTTCACAGGGATCGCTGTTCTGAAGCATCTGCTGCAGCTTCTGCACCTCCTGTTTCACTGCTCTCATCTCAAAAGAATCCGAACTCCTGCTGGTGTCGTTTTGCAGCGCTTCCGCCGCCTGCTGAAACTGTGTCAGAAAATCCCCCGGCTGTCCCTCGGGATCCTGCCGGCTGTTCCTGTCTGTCGTGACCCGCTGTTGCTGCGTCTCACGCTGATCATGCTGTATCTCTTCTATCCGGATCTGTGTGTTGATCTCTGTTGTTTTGATCCTGACCTGTTCTTCCATTCTTTTCCCTCCGGCGTCTGTCTCACCCGGTCAAAAAAAACGTTTCAGCTCCCGTTAAAGGAAGACGTGTGACAAAAGCACCTCGTATTCCTCCCGTGTCAAAAGCGGACCAAATTCCGGCAGAAGTGCCGTCTCTTCCTCTCCTTCGATCTTGAGCACAGCTGCTTCCCATTCCGGAAAAACTGCCTCATAAGAAAACCGAACCTCTTCTTCGCCCTCCTCTGCAACCACACAGGGCGTTCCGTCCGGTTCTTCGATCACTCTTGACTCCATTGAAAGGGAAAGCAGAATCTCCTGCAGATGGGGAAGCCTCGTTACGGCATACGCCCTTTGTATTTCTTCATCATCCCGATCATCCGGCATACCGAAACGGATCGCCCGGTACAGCATGGGCAGAAGCAATATCCCTTCATATTCCGCCGGCATAAAAAAACACGGAAAAGACCAGGGCTCTCCGTCGTACACAAACAACGTATACCGGTAAAGCGGCATCTCTTCCGTGTCAATCCTGCAGCAGGAGATCGTGATCGTCTCGTCCGGGTAAACCAACAGGAATCCCGGATCTCTGTACGGTCCGATCGAAGGCAGGGTGTCGATCCCATCTTCCTGAAACTGCTGCATCGCCTTTTTCAGGGAATCCATCATCTCTTCGTCGATCATGGCGTTTTCTTCTGTGGCTGTCATTACGTCCCCCTTTCTGATCATGGTGTCATATTCTTTTATACGACAGATTTCTGTTTGTGGCAGAAATCCTTATGATCCTTATGATCCTTCTGCCGGCTTTCCCTCCCTCATGCGGTCATTCACCCGGCGGATCACCAGATCCAGATTCTTTGTGCCGTACATGCAATACAGGGAAGCAGACTGCATCCTGATCTCTTTTTCGGCCATCAGTTTCTTTGCCCGCTCCACATCATTTTCAAAAAACAGTTCCTCCGATTCGAATCCGAATACAGAAAAATCCGTGCCGTTCAGCCGGTACACATTCTCTTCTCCGAATACTTCCATCAGGCATTCCGCGGCCTCCACCACGATCCTGTCTCCCGCATCATAGCCGTATATCCTGTTGGTCTCTTCCAACCCGATCAGACTGCAGCAATAGTAGCCGAATGCGGTGGACGTATCCAGCCCCTGTTCGATAAACTTCCGGTAAGCACGATGATTCATGGCGCCGGAAAGCGCATCGTTATAGGTATAGTAGTACATTCTCTTCTGCTCCTCGCGCTGAAGGATCAGTTGGGCGAGGAAGTAGGAGATCAGGCTGATGATCTCCGCGATCCCTTCGAGACTCTTTTCTGGCGCCCCCACAACCCCCGCCACGCCGATCAGGTTCTGGTTTACCTCCAGCGCCGCCAGCACCATATTGTCCACGTGATTGGTGCTGAGTACGTTATAAAACATGGGGTTTGCAGTCTTATAGTCCTCAATGTTCCGGACGATCAGCTTTTGATCGTTTTTTTGAAACGCCTCGTACAGATCATCGATGACCCCGTGAAAGGGCACATACATCAGGTCAAGGGAAATGGAGTGCTGGCCGTCCGCAAACCATTCGTAGGTACCGCGATATTTCCCGTTTTTCTGATCTTCAAAGATAAAGATCCTGCGCGCTTCAAACTCTGTACCCAGAAACCGGATCAGGGAACGGATGTTGTTTTCCGGAGATTCGGAAGACACGGCATACTGCAGGGCTCTGTTGATAAACCGGTCCCGTTCCACTTCCTTATGATCCCTGGTCCACCAGGTCATAAAGCGGATCAGCATGATGACCATAAAAAGAGTCATGGCGATCCGGGTCAGTCCTCCGAAGGTATCCCTCTTCGCGGGCTGAACAAGATAGATGATGATATCCCCCGCTCCGCATGCCAGCAGAACCGTTACCCCGATATAAAAGGCACGGAAGGAGAATTTCGTCCCCAGCATTCTGGTGTAGCGGCTGTTCTCCGTCAGCATGATGACGATGAGAAGCAGCATCAGCGCCACAAAGACGATCATGATCTTCGAATGCGAGATATGCATATCGATCCCGGCAGCGTATCGGAGGAGCAAAAGAACCGCCAGTCCCCCGATCGAAAGGAAGAAACTGATATGCAGATAGATCCCCCTTTTCAGCCTCGTCATGGAATTGAGAAATGACACCAAAGGATACCCTGCAAAAAAGAGGATCGTCAGCCTGATATCACGCCACAAATAGACTGTCCCGGTCAGAAGCTGCAGAAAGTTCGTGTCGATCAGAAGCCACACGCCCATGACAAGCGCAAAAACCCCCAGTCCCATGATATTGAAGGGGAGCGCCTCCTTGTCCGTGATGGAAAGATGAATGAGCACCAGTACCAGTCCGAAAAAGATCGTCAGCACCGAAAAGGAAACCGCCACACCCATCTCGCTGATCTTGTAACGGAAAAAATCGACGGAGGGGGCCAGGCAGACCTCGTAGATCCTGCCTCCGTCGAAGGAGTCATTGATGCCCCGGTAGCAAAACGTGACGGTCTTGCCGGAATCCTCCCTGCACAATTCCACCGTATGCACCTTTGACCCGTATCCCATACCGGTCAGGTTCTCTCTGCTTTCAAAGCTGTATACTTCCCTGTCCCCGATGGTAACCTCGAGATTGGCATTCTGGGAAGAAAAGCAGAGCGCATCCGTATCGTTCAGATCATCCGGCAGGGTCTTATGAAGCCCCCGGTCTGTCGGGAAGCTGCCGCTCTTTAAATTGTCGATCACATAGCTTTGTCCCTGCTCCTGCATCCAGCCGTCGGAAAAAGGGGTGATCCGCCGGCTTTCATCTGACCGGAAGAAATCCGTGCCAAGCATGATCATGACAAGAAGGATCGTCATGATCAGAAAGAACAGCGCCAGATAGATTCTTTTTGCGGTTTGTCCGATGGGTTTCATAAGTCCTCTTTTCTCTGCGATCTACTCCTCTTCCTCGGGCGGTATGACCGGCGAAAGAACGGCATGCAAGGACATATACTCTGACAGGAGTGATCCGGTTTTCTCGCGGATCAGATCCAGGTTTTGCGCTTTTCCTGCAAGCTCCAATTCTTCCGCTTTCTCCGCAAACTCCATGAGTCCGATGATCCGCAGCGAGCTCTTCAGCGCGTGCACCTTGATCGTATAGTTCTCCCAATCCCCGCGATCATAATATTCCGCGATCTCATCGGCGCGTTCCATGATCGAATCGCAGAACATCCGCATGACCATGCGAAGCCCTTCTTCGGAGCCGCTGTTTTCGATCGCAGCCTCAGCATCGATCCCCGGAATATCTTCATACCAAAGTTTTTCTCCGACCGCCGGTTGCATCTCTTCCGGCTCTTCTGTGGATGCTTTCTCCTCTGCCGTTGTTTCCGATTCCGGCTCTTCCTCCATGAAGAAGTCATCCGGTTCCTCTTCTTCCTCCTCCAGCACATCCGTAAGCATATTGCTGAGGTTATACGGCGCATCAGATTTTTCCAGATAGAAAACGCCCATGGCGCCACGGCCGCAGTTCAGTGACATAGATGCGGAAGCCTTTTGGAACAGAATGTGCTCAAAATGCTGCTTGCTCTGCAGCCATTCCGTAATCGCCTCTTTCTGCTCCTCCGTCAGTTCCACATAGTCTATGAGGATCGTGTCCGTATCCGGTTTCACCCGCCTCGGGAAAGCCGTCTCAAGATACTTGAAATAGCAAGCATTGACGTCTCCCACGCAAATCCGCTCTACCTTTATGGTGTTGTTTTTCACTCTGAAGATCGGCCGCACGGAAAACGTATTTAAAAAGGCATAGGTGAACCTGCTCACCGCCTTGCGGCGCATCAGCACTTCTGTATCCATCGTAACGAATCCGCAGTAGAGTTTTTCCCGAATCCGATCCATCTCCGCAACGATCGCCTCTGCGCTCCTGCCCTGGCTTGCCATCCGGTGCGCAAGAAGCACCATCATACCCATGGCGCCGGCGTTCACCTGTGAATCGACCACGCGTACATTGCCGTATGCTTTGGCTGCTTCCCTTGCACGCTCATATTCCTCAGTTACGGAGGTCGTCAGGGTGAAATACAGCACCTGGTGTGCTTTTTTGATCTCCTTGCTGAAGAAGCTTTCAAACTCCTCCACCGTCGGCGGCTCCGAGTAGAAATCCCTGCCTTCGTTCAGGTAGTGCATAAGCTCATCCGGATCCGCTTCCACCCTGTCGTAATAGATCTTTCCATCCGTGATGATGCGGAAGGGGATCGTATCGATCTGACAGTGATTCAAGACCTCTGTCGGCAGATCGCTCATCGTGCTGGTCGCGATCAGGACAGGGATCTTCTTTTGATAGCTGCGCGCCGTGTTCATCTGCGCCTTTGCGACATCACTGCCCTCTGTTCTGTAGATCTTGAGCTCCGGCAGATGGGAAAGCATCGTCTCTTCCAGCTCCGTTCCGGAAACCGGCTTCACCAGATATCCGTCGAATCCACTCCGGTTATAAAGCTCCCTGTTCTCGCTCCCGGCATTTGCCGTCAGCACGATCACGGGGGTATGGTTGTTCAAACCGTCACTCTGCTTGCGGATGCTCTGCATACAGGCAATGCCGTCCATTTCCGGCATCAGATGATCCATCAAAATGACGTCGTACCGCGCGCTGAGCGTCATTGCAAGCGCTTCTTCTCCGCTCACTGCCGTATCGATCAGCATTTCCGTGCCGTCGAGAAGTTTCTTTTCCACCTCCAGATTCATCTCGTTGTCGTCTACGATCAGCACTCTGGCTTCCGGCGCAGTGAATCCCGGCAGGTATTTTTTCCCTAATTCTCTCCCGCCATAGTTTTTCAGGTTGAGTTCGCCGATGGCTTCTTTTCTCGTGACCCTCTGCCAGAGCGCCACCATAAAGGTGGATCCCTGCGTATAGACACTGTTGACGGAGATCTTGCCGTCCATCAGGTCCACGAGCTGTTTCACGATGGAAAGACCAAGGCCGGTCCCTTCAATCTTGGCATTTTTCTCCTCATCCACTCTCTGGAATGCATCAAACAGGTACGGCAGCACATCCTGCTTGATGCCCATGCCCGTATCAATGACAGAGAACAACAGGAGGATCTCATCGCCCCTTGCATCTTCCTTTTCAATGTGAAGCGTGACGGAGCCTTCCTTGGTATACTTGACGGCGTTGTTCAAAAGATTCACCAGGATCTGCTTGATCCGCACCTCATCGCCGAAAAGCTCCACCGGGATTGAAGGATCCACTTCGATCTTGAGTTCCAGATTTTTCTCCTCCGCACGCAGCCACATCATGTTGACGATTTCGGAGATCAGGGATCCCAGGTTATAGTTGATGGGAACGATGTCCATCTTACCGGCTTCGATCTTGGAAATGTCCAGGATATCATTTACGAGCGCCAGCAGCATCTTGCCTGCGCCCTGGATGTTGTTGGCGTCTTTGACGATCTCTTCGGACGCATCTTCCTGGCGCAGGATGATCTCATTCAGGCCGAGGATCGAGTTGATCGGCGTCCGGATCTCATGGCTCATGGAGGAGAAGAAACGGCTCTGTGCGCGGTTTAAGTCCTCCGCTTTTTTTGTCTCTTCTTTTGCTTTTTCCTCTTCATTCTTGGAGATGTAGTTCTGGAACCAGGACATCAGCGTACACACGAAGCCGACTTCGATCACAGCCAATACGGAATCAAGATAAAACACCCGCCTGGTATGATACTGGATCCATTCGGGATGCGTATAACCGACCGCATACATCACGCTCACAACGGCTGTCAGTGTCAGAAGCGATCCGATCCTCCAGGATCCGGTCAGGATCAACCCGATATAAAGATATGAGAATACAAGCCATGCAGGGGAAGCACCTGACGCCCCGCCGCCAAAGAAAAAGATGATCGGCATGACGATGAAAATGATACCCAATGTAATGATCCGGGAAGCCAGTTCCACCTTGTCCGTTTTCACGCCCCATAAGCTGATGATCGGTACCAGGATGACCAGGATCGTGAGCATGATATTCTCAATGGGATTTTCCTGATAAAGGATATCCCCGATCAGCGCTATCACAACAACCGAGATCGCGGAAAACGTAAGCGTGATGAAAAGCCGCTCCCTGATACTCCTGCTTCTGTCTACCACCAAATCGGCGATCTTTCGAAAGAGTTTTTTCATGGCCGGCCTCCTTCCTGCGTCTGTTCTGTACGCGGGAATATACGGTTCATGACCCGTTCGAATTCCGCAATGTGGATGGGCTTACTGATAAATCCGTCAAAGCCTTCCTTCAAAAACATTTCTCTCGCGCCACTGATCGCGTTTGCCGTCAGCGCCACGACCTTCACGACTTTCCGGTTTTGCTCCGCAAGGAAACGCAGCTTTTTCATCGCTTCGATACCGTCCATCTCCGGCATCATGTGATCCATAAAGACAACATCATAATCATTTCTGTCATATTTATAGAGTGCTTCCTTACCGCTTTCCGCCGTATCGATCACCATGTTGTAATCCTGGAAAAGACCGGAAGCCACGACGAGATTCATCGGTTCATCATCCACAATGAGCGCGCGCACGCCATCCAGATCCGGACGCCTCTCCGGTTCGGTCTCGTAACGCTCCACACCTTCCGTTTCGCCGTTCAGCACCTTCGCCACCGGATAACCGTACAGGGGCTTCGGCATCACAACCACACGGCTTCCTTTGGTGGTCGTAAAGCCTGCCGGCGCAGAGACTGTAACGATCGCATCCTTCAGGGCAAGCTCATCAAAGAAAGCGGGATCTACCTGATATTCCTCGGCGCCCATAAACACATGCGTGATATCGCCTCTCTCCAAAAGGCGTTTTACTTCTCTCAGATTCTGTGCGGCGTAAAGATTGACACGCAGTCCCTCTGCCATGTTCGATGCCATCCTGCGATAGAACTCCCGGACCTCGACCACCTTGTATTTCTCCGGCATCGCATGGAAGATGATGTTCACAAACTGACCGGTATCGACGCCAAGACAGGGCGTGGGATCCACGATCTCCTGCACGATGCTGACGCGTACCGTGGTTCCTTTTCTCTTTTTGCTCTCGATCGAAACAAACCCGTTCATCAGGCGGACAAACCCGTACACGATGGAAAGGCCAAGACCGATGCCGCCCGTGCTTCGGTTGCGCTTTTTATTCGCCTGATAATGTCCTTTGGAGATCCTTTCGATATCCGGCTTCGCAATGCCGACGCCCGTATCGGTCACCTCCATGACGAGGTTAATCCCGTAGTCTCTCCTCGTCCCGTACACTTTCAGATAGACGCCGCCGGTCTTGGTAAACTTGAAGGCGTTGTCCAAAAGGTGCGCTAAGATCTTATGGACCTTGCCGAGATCGCCGTACATCATCGCCGGCACGTTCGGATCCAGATCAATGATCAATTCCGGGCTGTTCTTGCGTGCGGTTGCCACAAAGAACATCGCGATATCATTGAGGAGGGATGTGATCATGTATTTATCTTCTTCCAGCACGACATCGCCACGCTGGATCTCACTGTAATCCTGGATGTCCTCGATCTGGCGCGATAAACGCCCTCCCGCATCCCGGATGGAGATGACATCCTCACGCTGTTCTTTTTTCAGCATCAACGTCGTCATGCCGTTGATCACGTTGACCGGCGTGCGGAGTTCATGGGAAATGTTGACAAGAAAGTCCTCCATGCCCTCCCGCTCTGTCGCTTCCTCTTTTTCTTTTCCGGAAAGCTCTTCCTGAATGGAAGCCTGATGACGGATACATTCCACGAGTCCGCGATAGATACAGATCTCAATGATCACATGCAAAATGATCCTGGAAATCGTCAGAGAATCCAAAACGAGACTGCCCGACATCAATCCATATACAATCTGCATGGCAAAAAGAACAAAGAATTCCGTCAGGAAAAAAGATAAGAAAACCATCCGCCCAAGAATGGTCACAACCACCATCGCGAGCGCAGAGATCAAAACGATATCAAAAAAGCTGGTAGGATGAATGCCGTGATAAAAGGCAACCAGCATTGAAAAGACGAGGTAGTAATTCTCTCTGAAGAGAGCATCTTTATATTCCAAAAGGTGCATCACCCAGCATGCCACGATCCCTGCAATGATGAGCGGTGGCACCCAGTATTCCCAGCCCTGGGAGATGCTCTCCACGACTGCGCCGATGCTTGCGACGCTAATGATCAGCACAACAAGGTTATGCGTTTTTTTGATCTGCTTCTCTTTCAAGTCCGTTTCCTTTGTTTCGTGTTTCCTGTTAGATGCCGATATGCTTTTACATTATACCACGGTTTTTGCGGAAACGCACGCCTGATTCACTTTGTTGCCGCAATGCGGAACATCGGTGTGGACGCATAGTTTGTTTTCTCCGCACTCGTCCAGACGGTCTTCCAGATGTCGTCGCAGATCTCCACCGAAGAATAGCCGAGTCCGAGGAGCCTGTCCTTATCCCACATCGGACGCATTTTTTTCGACATCGGAAGATCTAATGCGATCTCTTCCATGACCTCATAATTGTCTCCGATGTTGAAATCGATGATCGCTTCTTTGGCCGCTGCCTCGCGGTCGCGGTCATAAGCTTCCTTTGCCTTTTCATCATAAAGGTAATGATACCAGTTGGCGTCAAACACAAGGAGTTTCCCGCCGGGCTTTAGCACCCGCATCCACTCCTGATAACAGACGCAAGGATTCTGTAGATTCCAGGTGAGGTTCCGGTTGACCACCACATCAAACGTTTCGTCCGCAAACCCAAGGTGATCCGCATTCATGAGGTGAAAAGAGATCTTCTCCCGATACGCACCTGCATTCTTTTTTGCCTCCTCAAGCATCTCCTCCGTGCAGTCTGCGGCGTCCGGTCTGTAGCCCGCCATCGCAAGCAGGATCGAAAAAAAGCCCGGTCCGGTGCCGATATCCAGTATCCGGATCTCGTCCTTCGGCTTGTCCGGAAAGCATGCCTCCATGGTTTCCAGCCACTTTTCATTCATCCCCCAGCCGAGTTCTTCCACATTCAGCTTCGAATAGCTGTCCGCGCGTTTCGCCCAGTAGGCAATGATCCGCTGCATCATTTCTTCCGACATCCTTCTCTCCTCTCAAAAGCTCTGCTTTCTCGCATTCTCGATCAACAATTTCGTGTAGTCATGTGTGGGATGTGCGATGACTTCCTGCATCATTCCTTCTTCCACGCAAACGCCGTCCTTCATCACCATGATCCGTTCGCACAATTCTCCCATCAGCGCAATATCATGTGAGACAAAGATCGCGGAAAAGATCCGTTCCTCCCGCAACTGCTGAAACACATGCACGATCTGTGCCTGTGTGGAAACGTCAAGTGCACTCGTGATCTCATCGCACAGCAGGATCTGCGCACCGCTGTAGAGCGCCCGTACGATCGACATTCGCTGGCACTGGCCGCCGGAAAGTTCCCCGGGGCGTTTCATCAGCAGCGCCTCATCAAGGCCCGTCGATTTTAAAAGCTCCCTTAGATCCTCCTCCGACTTGCCGGCGCCGCATTCCCTAACGGAGTCCAGCATCTTCATCTTCGGATCAAAGGAACTGTAGGCATCCTGGAAAACCATCTGCAAAAACCGTCCGATGTCACCGCATTTTTTTCCGGTGTAATCCTCTCCCCGATAATACAGGCGTCCTGCATCCGGGCGGTCTAATCCCGCGATAAGCCGCAGAAGAGAGCTTTTTCCGGAACCGCTTTCCCCCACGATCGCAAGGAATTCCTTTTCCTGTAGTGAAAAAGAAACCCGATCCACCGCTGTAACTTTCCGGTCTTTTTTCCGATATGCTTTTGTCAGTTCTGTTCCCTTCAGCAGTTCCATCTCAAGCCTGCCTTCTGAGTCTCGGCACATCCTGAATGAGCCGTTTCGTGTATGCTTCGCGGGGCGTATGGATGATCTCCTCCGCCGTCCCCTGTTCGATGATCCTTCCCTGATACATGATCGCGATCGTGTCCGCGATCTTTCTGGCCAGGCCGAGGTTATGCGTCACCATCACGATCGTCGTGCCGCGCTCCTTGTTGATCCGCAAAAACTCCTCAATCACGCGATCCTGCGTATTCACATCGAGCGCACTGGTGGGCTCGTCGCAGAGCAGGAGCTTCGGCTCCAACAGCATTGCTGCCGCCACGGCCACTCGTTGATTCATCCCGCCGCTGAGCTCATACGGCCGCATACCGGGGATCTCGTTTGCATCCTTTAATCCCATTTTCGTGAACGATTGGATTACGTCTTCTTTTTGATAAGCGATCCCGTGGCTTTTCATCGTCTCTTTGAACTGCGGTCCGAACACGCGGATCGGGTTGAAAGACCCTGCCGGGTTCTGCGGAATCACACCGATCCTCTCCCCAAGGAGCCTCCTTTTTTGCGCGCGCGGCATGGAGGAAATCTCCTCTCCGTCAAGGAGCACCCTTCCGCCGTTTACCGTCAGACCCGGAAACCCGGTGATCGCTTTGATCACGGTCGACTTGCCGGAACCGCTCTCGCCCACAATGCAAAGAATCTTTCCTCTCGGCACATCAAGCGTAACGCCGCGGAGCGCCTGAAAATCGTCGTATGAAGCTGTCAGCTCTCTGATCTCCAACATGTGATGTTCCATCATAAATCCCTGTAATCCATCACGGCATCGCCGAGATAGTTGAAAACGATAATGGTGATGATCGTGGCAACCGCCGGCGCCAGCACCGCCCACGGCGCGATCTGGATATAGGCTCTGGCCTCGTTGATCATGGAACCCCATTCCGCAGTCGGCGGCACCACGCCAAGTCCCAGAAAGGAAAGTCCCGAGATCCCGATCATCGTCATACCGATCTGTGTCAGCGCATTTGTCAGGATCGGCGCCATAGTATTCGGCAAAATATGCCGCAGCACGATGTAGCCCGTACTTTTTCCCGCCAAGAGAGCGGTCTGGATGTAGGGCTCATTCTTGATCGACAGCGTGTGGCTGCGCGCAAGACGCGCAAAGGAAACCCACATCGTAATGCCGAGCGCGATCAGCGCGCCGCCGAGCCCGCCGCCGAGAATCCCGGCCACTGCCAGCGCGATCACCATCTGCGGGAATGCAAGCGTTACATCCGCAATCCTCATCAGAAAACGGTCTACGATCCCGCCGAAAAGGCCACACAAGATCCCAATCACAGTTCCGATCACAAAGGACACCGCCACGAGGAAAAACGTTGCGGCAATCGTCGTCCTGCCGCCGTAGATCACGCGAGACAACACGCACCGCCCGAGGTTATCCGTACCGAGCGGATACTCCGCGCATGGCGGTTTTCGGATAAAGGCCGCATTCGTCTGGTAGGGGTCGTTTGGCGCAAAAGCACCCGCAAAGACCACCACGACGATCAGGAGCATGGCGATGGCCGCTGCGATGCCAATCCTTATAAGCAGTTGTCTTCTTGTTTTTTTGCTCCGCGTCTTCATGTTCTGACCCTCGGATCCAGCAGATGATAACAAAGATCCGTCAGCCGGTTAATGACCACATAGATCGTTCCCATCACGAGCACAAAGCCCATGATCACCGGATAATCCCTGCTTGTGATGGAATCCATGACAAGTTTTCCGATCCCGGGCCAGCGAAAGATCGTCTCGATCACAACCGACCCTGCCATCAGCGTCCCGATTTGCAGGCCGATGATCGTGATCACATGGCCGAGGGAGTTGCGGATGATGTTGACGGCGATGTAGCGCTCTTTGACGCCACGCAGCCGCATACCCGTCACATAGTCCTCGGACAACTGCAGGATCATCTCCGATCGCATCTGTCTCGTAAATCTGCTGATCATGGGAATGGAAAGGGAAAGCATCGGCAGAAACAGCCCTTTCAAAGAGCCGTCTGCGATGACGGGAAACAGATTGAGTTTGATACAGAAGAAATACATGAGCAGGACCGAGATCAAAAAGTTCGGCAGCGAATTCCCGATAAAGGAAAACACTTTGATGATGTGATCGGCGATCCGATCCTTTCTCATCGCGGAAAGCAGGGCGAGCGGGTAGGATATAAGAAGGGAAAACACAAGGCTTGCCATTGCCAGAATGCAGGTGTTCTGAAGTCCTGCCGCAAGCTTTGCCGCAACCGGCCGGTCGTCCTTAAACGATAGCCCGAAATCTCCCCGTATAACCCCCAAAAGCCATTCCCCGTATCGTACGAAGAATGGCTTTAAAAGTCCGAGTCTCTCCTGTTCTGCCTGCAGCACCTCTTTTGTGATGACGATCCCCTGAGAGGTCAGTCGTTTTTCTGCCGGATCGCCGGGCGCCAGATAAAGAAGCAGGAACACGAAGAAACTGAGGATCAGGAGTATGACGATCAGTCCGATGATCTTTCCCGCAATTTTTTTGATCACTGAATATCTGTCTCCGCGCTCACGCCGTAGAAGTCAAAGGGAAGGTTCTCCGCAAACCCGCTGACGCCGTTCCGGAGTACCGTGGTGTGGTTGAAAAGGCCCACATATCCATACGCGTTGTCGTCGATCGCGATCTGCACGATCTCGTTTGCAAGGTCCGCCCGCTTTGCCGGATCGATCTCATAACGAAGCTGATCGATCAGTTCCTGGCAATGGTCATCGTCAAACCCGCCGCAGTCATAGTATCCGCCGTCCGACAGCGTGGAGTCGATGAAGTAAAGCGGGTCGCCCGACTTGTCAGCGATGGAGCAATACAGCGCAAGATCAAAATCGCCCGTTGCGATGTAGGTGGAATCCGGATCTTCATAAACGGACAGCGTGGAATCCACGCCGATCGCCGCCAGCTGCTCCTGGATGAGGAGCGCGAGTGTATCGAGAGACCTTGCCGCATAATAGGCAATGTCAATCGAAAGCTTCTCGCCGTCTTTTTCATAGATGCCGTCTGCGCCGAGCTTGTAGCCGTCCGCCTCGAGCAGCTCTTTTGCCTTGTCCGTATCGACAGGCGGCACCGTCACCTGGCCGTATGCGGTATTCGTGCTGAACGGGCCGACCGCAGGGGAAACAGTCCCGGAAAGGTATTCCGCGATCTTGTCCTTATCCACGGTGAGGTTGATCGCTTCCCTGACCGCATCGTCAAGCCGGTTTTCGTTGAGAATGTAAAACTGGAGTCTTGCGCCCGGGATGGATACGACATTGTACTGCGCCGGATCTGCATTGTAGACTTCCAGCGCCGCGGAGGACACGCTGTTGTAGCAGTCGATCTCCCCGCTCTGCATTGCGAGCAGCTTCGGGTCATCCTCCTGCATGTAGTAGAAGATCGCGCCGTCGAGTTTGACGTCGCCGCCCCAGTAATTGTCATTTTTCTTAACCGTGACATCGCCTTCCGGAATGAACGTATCGATCACGAAAGGACCGGTGCAGACCGGCGCATTGTCAAAGTCGGTCGTGCTGTCCAGATCCATCATGCCGAGTTCCGGCGTTGCCAGGTCATTTTTCATCGTGGGATAGATCTCGGGCGTCGTGATCGTAATCGTCTTGTCATCCACCGCTTCGATCGTGAAATCCGAAAGATAGGCAAATCTGGAATTCTCCTCTGCCGCTCTCTTCAGATTCCTCACAACCATATCGGCTGTCAGGGGATTCCCGTTGGAAAATGTCACGCCGTCATTCAACGTAACCGTCCATGTATTCCCATCTGCGACGGCATCCTTGGCAAGGCAGGGCACTGCTTCGGAATTTTCATTCATCTTGAACAGGGCCTCTGAGATCCCGTAAATGGAAGTGTACCAACCGTAGTACTCCTTGTGCACATCCAGGCTCGGATAGGCAAAGGAAGCTGCCGTTCTCAAAACCTTTTCGCCTTCCGCTGCCGGCGCTGCTGTCGCTTCAGCCGCACCCGTACCAACCGCCGCTGCTGTTTCGGTTGATGCGGCTCCGGCTGCCGCCTGCGCAGGTGCACCGCACCCGGTGACTCCCGCGATCAGCATCGCGGACATCAAAAAAGCAATTACCCGTTTTTTCATTCGATCATTCCTCCAAAATCAAAAAATCGTCTTTTTTGATTCTACCATCGGGTAATTGCCTTTATAAGCCCCCCGGGGGGTTATTTTTGTCAATCTGTTCGGGCGGTTTCGCCTGTCTTTACGGCTTGCAGGAGCCGCAGGGCGAATATCCTTCTTCGATCAGCTGCTCTCTGCTCTTATCCGTAGCCTCGCGGTTTCTCTCCTGCATCTTGTAAACACCGTCACAATCGGGAAGATGGAATTTATGCGTGTGGGTGTTCAACACATAGGTCGTACCCTCCGGGAAATCAAGTTTTTCCCTCTCCACCGTGTGGTCTGGATCGGCCTGACTGTCTCCGGTCGCATAGTCGATGATCACCCCCGGCTGCACATTAAAGCAATAGACGTGAAAGCAGATCTCATCATCTTCCACTGACATGGCTTCCATCTCCACGCCGGAAGCGACCAGATTGTCTCCTTCAAATATCGGCGTGACCCGATACAAGACATGATGCGCATGGTTGTCGAGGTATTTCGCCACGAGCTTCTCATACGGATTCATGCCTTCGTTATTCATGTAGTGGGTGCCGGTGATCAGATTCTTTTCATTTGCGCTCTCTGCAGTGAGGCAGTATGCGATCAGGTGGCATCGGTTATACAGCGCCTCATCCTCAATAAAATCATAGAACTCGGAATGCCATCCACTCGGATGGATCTCCCGGATGGAATCGCGTTCCCCTGTCGGCATGAGATCCCGGCCGATGCAGGCATACGCCACGCCGCATCTGCCGAGCGCATCCAGGTCGCTGTAATGCTCGAACGAAGTCGTAGTCAGATCCGCCTCCGTGAAGTTGGGTTTGTTCCCGTTGATCTCCACACTAGGCTGCCCGTTATATTCCGGGATCTCAAAACCTGCGCCGCTTGCGCTTTCTGTCGCCGCCGGTTGCGTGTTGCTTGCGCTCTCGACGCTTTCGGTCGCCGGCTGCGCCTGGCTTGCGGTGTCTGCCGTCGCCGGCTGTGCCTTCGTGCAGCCCGGCAGCAGAAGACAGAGCATCAAAAGCAGTACAAGAAATGGTTGTTTGTGAGAAAGTTGTTTTTTCATAGTTCCATTATCATGCGTGGAGGCGGCTCACCCCGATCCGCGAGGATGCGCATGCAAATCTCTATTTGAAGAGCGTGCTGGAACGGGATGAGTGATCTCTCTGCGTTTTTCTTTCCCATTCACTTTTGCTTCAACGGAGCCGAAAATACCTTCCTGTCATCCAGTCTGAGAAACAACGCTCCGTTGTGCACGCCCTCCCGGTAACCAACTGCGCATCCGCCGTCGATGTCGATCATGTTACCCCTTTCATAGATACGAAGCTCGTTAAAGTCTCTGCGTCCTGCATACTCACGCATCGCCAAGATCACCGGCACATGACCCGTGACAAAAGTGTAATCGTAGTCTCTGTAGATATCCACGCCGTGCGTTTCCCATTCCGACCTGTAAACGGACTTCCAGACGATGTTCCACACTTCCTGATAAGAGAGCTCGTCATAGGTTTTATTTTCAAGCCCCTCTTTGAAATACGAATGTGTCAGGCAAAAGGTTTCTCCCTCCACTTCCAACGTCTTGATCACGTATCTTCGCATGAGCCAGAAAAGAAGCGATTGTCTTTTCTCCAACGAAAGCTTTCTGTATTGCTCAAAGGTTTTCACGCCACCGTTATAATAAAGCCAAAGGTCTGCGTCCTCTCCGTTGCATTTTTCCTTCCCGTTCAAATCCACGGAATTGAGCATCATAAACTCATGATTTCCGATCAGAAGGTCCATATTTTTATGCTCTTTGATATGCTCCAGGATCCTGATGCTATCCGGCCCTCTGTCAATGACATCACCGATCACGTAAAGCTCATCCGATCCCCCGAAATCGATTTTTTCCAATCCTTCCACAAACGCATCATATTGTCCGTGTAGATCTGATACTGTGTATACTGCCATCTTTTCGTTTAGAAATTGCTTCCATTCCAGCCCCAGTCCATGGTGGCGGAGTACTTGATGTACATATGATCCGGCGCGATGCCGAGGACTTCGCCGAAGATCTTCGTGATCTCTGCGGTCATCTTCTGGAATGCGCCTTTGTCCGGGCCGCCAAAAAGCCTGACTTCCACGAACGCCATCGGTTCGTCGTCCTGGCCGCGGAAATACAGATGGTACTCATCTTCGAAGCCTGCCATCAGCCAGTTCTCGCTCTTTCCGGGAATCAGAGAGATCGCCTGTCCCAGGCGCTCCTTCAACTGTGTTTCCTGTTCTTTTGATATTTTGACACTTACTTTCGAATCGATAAACGGCATCTTTCTTCCTCCTTATATGATGTTCAGTCGCGATTGTTTTCGCCTAGTCTATGATGTCACATCACGACCCTTTTTTCAATCACCTGTAACAAAAAAGGCCCCCGTGATCTCACGGGAACCCTGATACTGCCGGCAGTGGGACTTGAACCCACACGACGTTGCCGCCAACAGATTTTGAGTCTGCCTCGTCTGCCAATTCCGACATGCCGGCCTGCCCATTCCAAGCAGCGAAACTATCTTACCACAGTGGCTGTGTGATTGCAACATCCTCACGCCAACTCTTTATAGATGTCAAAGCAATCCAGCGTCGAGAAATAATCCTTCGGCGTCTCCGCGCGGCGGATCAACTGCACGCTCCCGTCCTCTTTCAAAAGGAGCTCAGCGCTCTTTAATTTGCCATTGTAATTATAGCCCATAGAATAGCCGTGAGCACCGGTGTCGTGGATCACGAGCGTATCCCCGATCTCAATCTTCGGCAGCATCCGGTCGATCGCAAACTTGTCGTTGTTTTCGCAAAGCGAGCCGGTCACGTCATAGAGATGGTCGCACTCCTCGTTTTCTTTTCCGAGCACGGTGATGTGGTGGTACGCGCCGTAGATCGCGGGGCGCATGAGGTCGACCGCACAGGCATCCACGCCGATGTATTTTTTGTAGATCAGTTTTTTGTGGATCGCCGTCGTGACAAGGCAGCCGTAAGGGCCGCTCATAAACCGCCCCATCTCGGTGTAGATCGCAACGTCTCCCATCCCCGCAGGAACGAGAATATCCTCATAGGCTTTTTTCACTCCCGCACCGATCACGCGGATATCGTTCGGCGTCTGCTCGGGAAGATAGGCGATCCCGACGCCGCCGGAAAGGTTGATGAGCGAGATTTTGCATCCCGTCGTCTCCTGCAGCTCAACCGCAAGCTCAAAGAGCGTCCGCGCCAGCTGCGGATAGTAGTCGTTCGTCACCGTATTGCTGACCAGGAACGAATGGATCCCGAAGTGCTTCACGCCTTTTTCTTTCAATTTCTTGAAGCCCTCAAAGAGCTGCGCTTTCGTAAAACCGTACTTGGAGTCACCCGGGTTATCCATGATGCCGTTGCTGATCTCATAGACCCCGCCCGGATTGTAGCGGCAGCTGACGGTCTCCGGGAGCGCCCCCACATGCTCCTCAAAATAATCGATGTGCGTGATGTCATCGAAGTTGATGACCGCACCGATCTCATTTGCAAACCGGAACTCCTCCGCCGGCGTATCGTTGGAAGAAAACATGATCTCTTCCGGTGCATAATGCAAGGCGCTCGCGAGCATCAGCTCCGTTTGGGATGCACAGTCACAGCCGAAGCCGTATTCCTGGAAGATCTTCAGGATGAAGGGATTCGGAAGCGCTTTGATCGCGAAGTATTCGCGGAATCCCGGATTCCAGGAAAACGCTTCCTTCACTGCTTCGCAGTTTCTTCGCAGCCCTGCTTCATCATACAAATGAAATGGTGTCGGGTACGTTTTTTTGATCTCGTCTACCTGCTCTTTGGTCACAAACGTTGTTTTTTTCATAAGTCTCCCACCGAGTGATTTCAAGGGCAAAAGTGCCATAAATCACTGCAAATCTGCTTTCTTTTTTTCGGATTGTATTCTATAATAGGGAAGAAAGTCGTGTCAAGTGATTTCGAGTGAGGTAAGTATGGCGATCACTGTAAAACAGATCCAGTCTCTGGACCCGGTCAGCGGCGCATCCACAGGCGTTGTCCAAGAGTCCACCGGCGAGCCTTTCGCGGAATATCTGAAGACCGGATCCAAAACCCTGAAAGACATCTTCACGGAAGCATCCGAGAAATATCAGGTGCCTTTTTCGCTCCTGACTGCAGTCGGGATGCAGGAGTCCACGTTCCGCGCGGACGCTGTCAGCAAAGCCGGCGCGCAGGGGATCATGCAGCTGATGCCTAAGACCGCTGCAGGACTCGGCGTCACGGATTCCTTTGATCCGGAGCAGAATATCAACGGCGGCGCGAAATACCTCAGGGAGCTGCTTGATAAATACGATGGCAATATTTCTTATGCACTGGCGGCCTACAATGCCGGCGGCAACAACGTAGACAAATACGGCGGGATCCCGCCTTTTAAAGAGACACAGAATTACGTCGAGAAAGTGCTTGGCTATATGAACACCGGCGTGACGCTGCCGGATGGCACGGTGACAAAAGGCACCCCCGTATCAGCGGCATCTCCCGGAGAGGACGAGACCAACATCGCTTCTTCCGCGAATGACAACAGCTTTTCCGCCAAGCTTCGATCCCTCCTATTCTCGTACAATGACTACATGAAATTCATCGAGCTCTATCTCCGGCTTGTTGCTCTCCGCAATGAAAAAGCCGAGGAGGAGCAGGAGAAGCAGGAGCAGGATGCCTACCGGGCGTACAAAAACAACCAGTCCAGTCCGGCCGCAAGAGCCCTGTTCTCAACCGGCACGACTCTGATCTGAGCCAAATAAGTATTTGGGGAAATACTGTTTTTCTATCACACAGCAGGAGGTTTTTACGATGGAATTAAAAACAAAAGAGAGCTTGATCCAGGAACTGTATAAAACCGCAACCGGATCGGATTTCAAAAAAGACAACGGCGGATCCCGCTATGTGGCACGCACCAACACGCTTTCCGGAAATCCGCAGGATTATGAAGAAGATGATGAAGTCTCCAGAGAAAAGCGGAAAGAGATCACGCTGCAGAAGGATGAATATTATGAAATCTCCACACAGAAATGCCGCTGCGCGCTCGTGAAAGCAGATCTCCATCTCGGCGATACCCTTGTCATCCGCGAGCTGGACGGTTTCACACAGACCGGCACATTCCTTGTGAAGAATATTTCCTATATCATCCGCGGAAAAGGCCTGGAGGAAGGCTATTGCATCGCCTGCTGGGAGTAAGGAAAAGGCTAAACTACACAAAAGAAGGAGGAGCGCTCTGCCCCTCCTTTTTGGTTGTTTGAAATGTCCTGGCTTACGCCTGACGGATCAAGCGGATCCTCTGCTGCTCGATCGGGATCTTACACTCATGCGCCGTCATCATACGCCGATACTCACCTGCAGAAACAAGGCTCTTCACCCCGTGCTTTTTCAGCATCACATTCTTGCCGTGATCCTGCGCAAAGACAGGCTCATACTCGTCTAAGATCCGCTTCAGCAAACGGATTGCCGTAATGATGTTTTCCTCGCTCAGCTCGTTGCCATAGACCGACATGCCGGCGAGACTCGTCACGGCTCCCTCGGGATCCTCCAGCATGATCTGGATCATGTCCTTTTCACTGAGAAACGTGATCTGAATGTCCTTCTCTGTCAGGCGGAACTTCAACCAAAAGCGTCCGTACTGTCCGTATTCGGTTTTTCTTTCCACGAATTCCACTGCATCGCCGAAGAACTCTTCAAACGCTTCCCGTACAACATCGCTCATGTCATCATAGTAAAACGTTCGATCTGACATCTTCGTCACCCCCTCGTGACTGGTTACTACTGTGTTTGTTGCTGTTTCTGAAATATCGTTTCTCCGTATACCCCGTAGCCAATGCGTTTTTTAGCGGTTCATACAAAACACGTTTCCCCGCTGATTATATTATAACTATTATTGTCGGACTTTTCAAGAGAAAAAATGGAATTTTTCTATTTTCTTATGGTACTTTAGAACTATTTTCAGACTTCTTAAACGTTTTCGTAAATACAAAAGAACCGGGTCAGAATTTTTCTTCTGTCCCGGTTCTTTTTGCAAGTCTTCCATAAGAGTCGTTTCATGCTTTCTTATTCCTGCGGGATGATCTCCTTCTTGTTATAGGTACCGCAGTTCTTGCAGACACGATGGGGAACCATCAGCTCACCGCACTTGCTGCATTTTACCAGCGTCGGAGCAGACATTTTCCAGTTTGCTCTTCTCTGATCACGTCTTCCTTTGGATGATTTATTCTTAGGACAGATTGACATCGTTTCCACCTCCTCTGTCAGTCACTTTTCACGTCTCGCGGTTGCAGTCAACCGCACTTTTCGATTATACAGACTGTCGCCTGCTTTGTCAACAGGTTTTTTATCTCACCAGCGCAACGGTCTCCCGGCAGATCGCAAGCTCCTCATTCGTTGCAACCACAACAACCTTCACTTTGGAGTCCGGCGTGGAGATCGTGAAATAATCCTCGCCGCGCTTTGCGTTCGCCGCTTCGTCCATCGTGATCCCAAGATAGCCTAAATAACTCAACACCTGACGGCGGACAATGGCGGTATTCTCTCCGATGCCTGCCGTAAATGCGATCACGTCCACGCCGTTCATCGCTGCGGTGTATGCGCCCACGTATTTTGCCACGCGATAGCTGAACGCCTCGATCGCAAGAAGTGCTCTCTCGTTGCCGCTCTCTGCAGCTGCTTCCAGATCACGGAAGTCGGAAGAAACACCGGAAATGCCTTCCACGCCCGATCTTTTGTTCAGGACGTTCATAACACCGGCGATATCCAGATTCTCTTTCTTTGCGATGAATTCCATAATGGACGGATCGATGTCACCGGAGCGCGTCCCCATGATAAGACCTTCGAGCGGCGTCAGCCCCATGGAGGTGTCCACGGATTTTCCGGCATTCACAGCGCAGATGCTGGCGCCGTTGCCGAGGTGGCAGACGATCGTCTTTAAATCCTGCCGACCTTCCGTCTTAGCAACCTGTTTAGATACAAAGCTGTGGCTCGTACCGTGGAAGCCGTAGCGGCGCACCTTGTATTTCTCATAATACTCATAGGGAAGCCCGTAGATATAGGCTCTCTCCGGCATGGTCTGATGGAATGCGGTGTCGAACACCCCGACCATCGGTACATCCGGCATCAGTTCTTTGCAGGCACGGATCCCGATCAGGTTTGCCGGGTTGTGAAGCGGTGCGAGGTCGTTGCAATCCTCCACAGCCTTCAGCACTTCTTCCGTCAGTACGACGGAGTCTGCAAACTTTTCACCGCCGTGGACCACCCGGTGTCCCACAGCTCCGATCTCTTTCAGGCTCGCGATGCAACCGGTGTTCGGATTTGCGATCGCATCCAGCACCATCTGGATCGCCTGTTTATGTGTCGGCATCGCTGCCTCAGTTGTTTCCTTGTCTGCGCCGGTCTTCTGATAAACCAGTCGCCCGTCGATCCCGATCCGCTCGCACAGTCCTTTCGCAAGAACCTCCTCGGATTCCGAGTCGATCACCTGATATTTCAGGGAAGAACTCCCGCAGTTTACTACCAGTACTTTCATGTGTTTCTCTCCTTTTCTTCTATTGATTTTCTCTTTTTGGAAAATATCCTTCTAATTTCTCGATCGGCTGCGGCTTCGCATATTTAAAACCCTGGATAAAATCAAAGCCGCGGTTGATGCTGTATTCGGACTGTTCCTCGGTCTCAACGCCCTCCACGAGCATGACCTTGTCACTTTCCTTCAGCACATCCACCATCGTCGTTACGATGGAATCCATTGCCTTGTCCGTCATGCCCTTGTACAACATGCTCTTGTCAAACTTGATCGTCTCAAACGGACAGGTCAGAATCCGCTCCAGATTGGAGTATCCCGTTCCGAAATCGTCGAGGTAAAACATAATCCCGGCGTCATTCATTTTTTCCATGTTGTAAAGAACCGCATCATACTGGTCTCCCATGGAACTCTCCGTGATCTCAAACCGGACATGCTTATGGTCGATCCCGCTCTCATCCAGGATGGAAAGAAGATCCGCATGCAGATTTCTGTCCATAAACTCGAGCGCAGAACAGTTGATCGTGATCCCGTCAAAGTCGTGTCCCTTTTCCAGCGCCTTCACTGCAGCGCAGACCTTATGGAGCATGATACGGGTCAGATCGTGAATGGCGCCGATCTGCTCCGCGAGCGAGATAAACTCATTGGGCTGCACGACCTTGTCGCCCACCTGAAGCCGCATCAGCGACTCCGCCGTACGGAAGCTCTCGGTCCTGACACTGTAGATCGGCTGCGCATAACATAGCACGCGCGGATCGTTGATATCCTTGCGGTCTCGGATCTCTTCAAGGGTCTCTCGGATCTTCTGCTGACCCATAAACTTTTCAAATACGGAGTTGGTCACAACAAAGCATTCGCTTCTCCGTTCAAGACTCAGCCGCTCTCTGGAAAAAGACCACAACGCATACAGCCTCAGGAGATTGTCCACGCCTTTAAACCGCCGGATCATCACCGCTTTGTAGTAGGACTGGTATCTTCCGAAATTGTTGATCCCTTCCATCGCATCGATCACCGCATCCAGTTTTTCTTTCCTGTCCGCTTCATTGGCAACGACTGACGTCAACGCAAAGGTGTTGTCATTCATCCGGTAAATGTGGATCGTAGGCGCTACCCGCTCCACGCGCTGGCAGACATCGATCATCACATTGCGGATCGTCTCTTCTCCGTTCAGATAATACTGCTTCCTCAGCTGCGGAAACTCCGCGATCATGATCATATAATCCCGCTTCCCTTTGATCAGGCGGGAAAGGGCGGTGTTCAGGGAATCCACATTCATGGTTCCCGTCATCTCGTTGTACGGATTGCTGTGAAACAGGATGTAAAACAACGTCAACGGGATCGCATAGGAAAGACCCAGAAAGATCCACTGATCGGAAAAGGCCTGCGACACCAGGATCAGAAGCTCCAACGGCACAAAAACAAAAAAGGAGAGTCGCACTATCCTTGATGTGTGCTTCATCCTCCGACCGATCACGAACACGGTCCAGAGCGTCGCCAGTGCTCCAAGCGTCGCCACAAAATGGGTCATGGAAAGCGCATCGCGCACATCCAGCCGTCCCGTCAGATAAGCAGCCAACGCCGAGATATAAAGCACCACTCCGAAGAGATTCACGGTCAGGATCGTACTTTTGTGGAAGAACTGGTCATTGGAGGTCAGCGTAGACATATACGCATAAATAAGGCCTGCAAGCACCAGATACCCCAGCATAAACAGACCGCCCGTCAATGCCGGGATCGCCGGTGAGGTATGCGGCATAAAAGACTGCCACGCAGTCTGCAGGATCGTCAGAAGCGAAACGCAGAGCGATGTGATATCGGCAGCAAACAGGATCGTATAGGCGAATGTCTTCCGCGGTTTCGTGTACAGCATGAAAAACAACAGCAATCCTGCGATCAGCGTACACGCATACTCGGTAATGATCACGTATTTCATCACAAAACCCCCAAATTTCATTATATTTCCATATCCCCCTGCCGTCAATCACAGATTTCACGCGTGTTCCCTTTTTTGCCGATCCGTAGTACAATGGTTAGCACGATGAAAGTTGCAGGGATCATTGCAGAATACAATCCGTTCCATCTGGGGCACGCCCACCAGATCCGGCTTCTGAAGGAAGCGGGGTTCGACTATGTCGTTGTCTGCATGAGCGGAGACTTTGTCCAGCGCGGTGCGCCTGCGATCGTGGACAAGTATGCGCGCACCCGTATGGCGCTTTCCTGCGGCGCGGATCTCGTATTGGAGCTCCCGTCGCTCTTTGCCGTCAGCAGCGCGGAGTATTTCGCCACCGCAGGAGTGCGGCTTCTCGCCTCGCTTGGCTGCGTTGATACCCTCTGCTTCGGGTATGAAGGAGACTTTGGCCCGGAGATCAAATCCCTCCTTGCAGCACTTGCGGACTATCTGAACAAAGAACCGGTGTCCTACCAGACCGCGCTGCAGGCATTCTTAAGAGATGGTTTCTCCTATCCTGCCGCGCGGGCAAAAGCGTTGTCGCAGGTCTTTCCGGAAGCGGCTTCGTTTTTGCAATATTCCAACAACATCCTGGCGTTGGAGTACACCCGTGCCATCCGTCGTTTTGCACCCGGCCTGGAACTTTTCCCGATCCCGCGCACGGATGACGGGTATCATGGTATGCGTTCCGCAGAAGCGATCCGTACGCTCCTTTTTTCCGGAGAGCCTGTCGAAGCATACCTGCCTGCGGAAGCCTTTGCAGCCCTATCAGAAGCGATCGATACGCAGGGACTCACTGCTTCCAACGACTTTTCCGCAATGCTTTCTTATAAACTCCTTCTGGAGGAAGACTTCTCCGGCTACGCGGACTGCAGCGAAGACCTCTCAAGGAAACTCATCAAGGTCCGTTCCCGCGCCTGCACGTTCAGCGGACTTGTCAGCCTCTTGAAAACGAAGGATCTGACCTATACGAGGATCAGCCGCGTGCTCCTCAATATCATGCTCAATCGCCGACAGGAAACGCTTTCTGCTTTTTCCGGGGAAGGCAAAAAAAACGCGCTGTACGCGAAGATGCTCGGTTTCCGGCGGGATGCATCAACACTCCTGTCCGCCGTCAAAAAAAGCGCGGAGATCCCGTACCTGTCCAAGAATGCGGATGCCGCAGCTCTCCTGCATTCCGATGCGATGCGGCTTTTTTCGCTGGACATTTGTGCCTCAAAGATCTATCATCTGGTATGTTCGGAAAAGACCGGAACACTTTTCCCAAACGATTATGAACACCCATTGGAGATCCTATGAAAACAATTACGACCAATCTGCACACCCATACAGAACGCTGTAATCATGCGGTCGGTGCCGACCGTGATTTTGTCGAAGCCGCGATTGAGGCAGGCGTAAAGATCCTCGGTTTTTCCGATCATGTGCCGATGCCTTACCGCAACCATTTCCAATCGCATATCCGCATGCGGGTCAACGAGCTTCCTGATTACACGTCTTCTATCCTTTCCCTGAAGGAGGAATACCGCGACCGGATCGAAATCCTGCTCGGCTACGAGGCGGAATATGACCCGGATCTCTTTCCCGAGATGCTGAAAGAGCTTTCGCAGTATCCGTTTGATTATCTGATCTTCGGTGCGCATTTTGTCGACAACGAATACACCGGTTTTTATTCCGGGACGGAAACCGATGAGGAGGCACATCTCGCCGCCTATGTGGAAAATGTGCTCGCCGGTCTTTCCACCGGTGTCTTTACTTATCTCGCGCATCCGGATCTCATCCACTACAACGGGCCGGATGATATCTATGAAGAACATATGCGGCGGATCTGCCTCGCCACCAAAGAACAAGGCATCCCTCTGGAGATCAATCTGAACGGATTCCTCTATGACCGCCACTACCCCTGCGACCGGTTCTTCCGGCTTACAAAGGAATGCGGCAATACCATCGTTGTCGGATATGATGCGCACAACCCCGCTCTGTTTTCTGACGCCGAAACATTAAAAAAAGCCGAGGCGCTGATCAAACGCCTCGACCTGTCCGTCACCTATGAAATTCCGATCATAGATCCGCATCACCCGAAACTGCCGTAATTCCGGTCAGGGTCGGGTGCCCTTCTTTAATGATGGAACAGCCGGATCCCGGTAAATGCCATCACCATCCCGTATTTGTTGCAGGTTTCGATCACATGATCATCGCGGATGGAGCCGCCCGGCTCCGCCACGTATTTCACGCCGCTGCGATGCGCCCGCTCGATATTGTCTCCGAACGGGAAGAACGCATCCGATCCAAGCGACACATTCGTATTCTTTGCGATCCAGTCTTTCTTTTCCTGTGCGGTAAACACATCCGGCCTCGTCTTGAACGTCTTCTGCCAGACATCCTCTCCGAGTACGTCCAGATAATCCTCCCCGATGAAAAGGTCGATCGCATTGTCACGATCCGCTCTTTTGATGTCATCGACAAACGGAAGGTTTAATACCTGCGGCGCCTGACGGAGCCACCAGTTGTCCGCCTTCTGGCCGGCGAGTCTCGTGCAGTGGATCCTGCTCTGCTGGCCCGCGCCGATCCCGATCGCCTGACCGTCCTTCACATAGCAAACCGAATTGGACTGCGTATACTTCAAGGTGATCATAGAGATCGCAAGATCGATCTTCGCCTGCTCTGTCAGTGCTTTGTTCTCCGTCACGATGTTGGAGAAAAATGCATCGTCGATCACAAGCTCATTCCTGCCCTGTTCAAACGTCACGCCAAACACTTCTTTATGCTCCGCTTTTGCAGGCTCATAGGACGGATCGATCTCCAGCACACAGTAGTTGCCTTTTTTCTTTTCCTTCAGGATCTCCAGCGCTTCAGGCTCATATCCCGGTGCGATGACGCCGTCGCTGACCTCTCTTTTGATGATCGTCGCGGTCGCCTTGTCGCACACATCGGAAAGCGCGATAAAGTCTCCGAAAGAGCTCATCCGGTCCGCACCGCGCGCTCTGGCGTAAGCATTCGCAAGCGGCGTAAACTCTATATCCAGATCATCCACCCAGTAGATCTTGCGCTCGATCTCGGAAAGCGGTTGGCCGACTGCTGCCCCTGCCGGAGAAACATGCTTAAACGACGTCGCTGCCGGCAGACCCGTTGCCTTTTTCAGCTCGCGCACGAGCTGCCATCCATTGAACGCATCCAAGAAATTGATATAACCGGGTCTTCCGTTTTTCACTTCAAACGGCAACGCGGAACCGTCTGCCATATACACCTTGGACGGCTTCTGATTCGGGTTGCAGCCGTATTTCAATTCAAACTCTTGCATAGCCTCTCTCCTTTTTTGTCTATTACACTGTTACTGATTCTTGTTCACGATCCGTGTCTCATAGGAACCATCTGCGATCGTCTGGAAACGAACGAACAGGGATACCTTATTGTCCGGATCAAGTGCCTCCCAAACCGCATTCGTAAAGGCGTCGATCCCGCCGTTTGTATCGAGCTTCACGCGTGTCGGCTCTCCCTCAAATGATGGAAGCGGATTGCCGTCCCCCATGTAAGTGTGCAAAAATCTCCCCTCTCCGGCTCTCGGATTGTCGTAGGAGAAATGATACCGGTTGCAGCCGGAAGCCTCTCCCTCATCGCTCTTTAAGATCGACATCTCGTAAGAATACTTGCCGTCCTGTACATGCATCACACCGGAGATCCGGGGTGTGTAGTTCGGCACATCCGGCTCAAACTCTCTGCAGCGAAGGGACTCTTCAAACGTCTGCCCTTTCGCCATGCCGTCAAAGACCGTGTCCGTCTGGTCGCCGTTCGTCACGATGGTATCTGTGCCGCGCACGCGCACCGGCGCATAGATGATCAGGCTCGGGTCGCTCATCTTGGACGGATCAAACGCCTCGGTACGGATGCCTTCCCCTTCGGTCACAAAAACGCGGTTGCGGCTGTTCTCACTCCGTCCCATGATAAAATAGGCTGTGACGGCCGTCTTGCCGTCCGTGCTCCTCCCGATCACGATCCCCCTGCCGGGATAGGAAGTACGTCCGAGTTCTTCTGATAATGCTGTTGTCTTCATCGTCTCTCCTTTTTGTATGTATCTGTGTTTTTAATTCTTGAAGCTATGGATCGGCGCAGGGATACGTCCCTTCCGCCGGATGAAATCCGCACAGGAAAACGCATTGACCGGCATCACCGGCGCGTAGCCGAAGAGTCCGCCGAATTCCACCTTGTCGCCGACTTTTTTGCCGATGGCCGGGATCAGCCGGACCGCGGTTGTCTTTTGGTTGACCATGCCAAGCGCCATCTCGTCCGCGATGATCCCGGAGATCGAAGTCGCCGGGGTATCGCCCGGAATGGCAATCATGTCCAGCCCCACCGAGCAGACGCAGGTCATTGCCTCAAGTTTTTCCAGCGTGATCGCACCGATCGATGCGGCATCGATCATGCCCTGATCCTCACTGACCGGAATGAACGCACCGGAGAGCCCGCCCACATAGGAGGAAGCCATCACGCCGCCTTTTTTGACCTGGTCGTTTAAGAGCGCCAGTGCCGCCGTCGTCCCCGGTGCACCTGCATATTCAAGCCCGATCTCGCAAAGGATATCCGCCACGGAATCCCCGACCGCAGGCGTCGGTGCCAGAGAAAGATCGACGATCCCGAACGGGATGTTCATCAGCCGGGAAGCCTCTTTCGCAACTGCCTGTCCGACACGTGTCACCTTGAACGCCGTCTTTTTGATCGTCTCGCAAAGCGTCTCAAAATCTGCGCCGTGCATCTTTTCGATCGCGGTTTTGACTACGCCGGGGCCGCTGACGCCGACGTTGATCACAGCATCTCCTTCTGTCACACCGTGAAAAGCGCCCGCCATAAACGGATTGTCATCCGGCGCATTACAGAAGACCACAAGCTTCATGCAGTCCGCTGAATCACGGTCTCTGCTGCCCTCTGCAACCTGCAGAAGGATTTCGCCCATCATCCGCACCGCGTCCATATTGATGCCGGTGCGCGTGGATGCAAGGTTCACAGAACTGCAGACCCGCTCCGTCTGACCCAGCGCCAACGGGAGCGAACGGATCAAAAGCTCATCCGCTTTTGTCATACCTTTGCTGACCAATGCGGAATACCCACCGATCAGATTGACCCCGACTGCCTTTGCCGCCTTGTCCAGCGTCGTCGCAAGCTCTGCAAAATCTGCTTCGTTTTTACATGCACTTCCGCCGACGAGCGCGATCGGTGTCACGGCAATCCGCTTATTCACAACAGGAATCCCGAATTCATTCTCGATCCGTTCCGCGGTCTCCGGAAGTTTATCCGCCACGCGCGTGATCTTCGCCAGGATCTTGCTCTTCAATTTGGAAAGGTCGGCATCAATGCAGTCCATCAGACTGATCCCGACCGTGATCGTACGCACGTCCAGATTCTCGTGCTCGACCATCTCATTTGTTTCTATGACTTCGCCAATGTTGATCACTTGTTTTCTCCGTTTCAGATGCGATGCATCATTTCAAAGATCTCCGCCTTCTGACATTTGATGTTGACACCAATCCCGTTTCCGAGCTCATCCAGGTCCTTTTGCATCTTTCCAAAAAGTTCTGTCTTTCCGGTGAGATCCACGATCATCATCATGTTGAAATAGTCCTGCACGATGGTCTGGGAAATATCCAGAATGTTCACCTGATTCTCTGCGAGATACGTGCAGACCTTTGCGATGATCCCGACCGTATCCCTTCCGACCACCGTGATGATCACTTTTTCTTTTTCGGTATGTTCCATAAGATGCTCCTTTTATACATTGCCTGCATAGACATAGGTCATGTTCTTTTTTGCGATGTCACATAGATGATAGATCGTCTCCACCGGTGTCGCTCCGCGATCCGTCAACTGATAGCGCGGGAAAAAGCGTGTGATATGCAGCGGGATCTCTTTCCCTGCACCGCCGTTTAATCCGGCGAGATATGCTGTCAGCGCCTCCATTTCGGCATCTGTATCGTTTTCACGCGGGATGATCAGTGTCGTGATCTCGACGTGACAGTGTGCCGATGCTTTCTCAATGAACGCTTTTGTCATGGGAAGACTGCCGCCGGCGAGCTCCGTATAGAATCGGTCTGTGAATGCCTTCAGATCAATGTTCATCGCGTCGATCCACGGCAGGATCTCATCCAGCACGGAAAGCTCTGCCGTGCCGTTTGTCACAAGGATCGTGTGCATCCCGGCTTCCTTGATCATTCTTGCGGTATCGCGTACAAATTCATAGCCCACGAGGGGTTCGTTATAGGTAAATGCAAGTCCGATGTTGCCATTGGATTGCGTGCGCTTTGCGGCGTCTACAAGTTCTTCCGGCGTCATCATACGCACCCTGACCATCGGCGATTGGCGCTCATCCACGGGTGGATGCGCAATCTCATGGTTTTGGCAGAACCGGCAGGAAAGGTTGCAGCCGTAACTGCCAATCGACAGGATCATGCTTCCCGGAAAAAAGCGGGAAAGCGGTTTCTTTTCGATCGGATCCAGAGCAAGCGCGGTCACCATCCCGTAGTTTTCCGGAACAATAACGCCGTCCTTGCACATCCTTGCCAGGCAGCGTCCTTTTTTGCCTTCGTTGATCTTACAATGATGAAAACAGACCTGACACTCCGTCATAAGATCCTTTCCTTAGAACCGGATCGTCTCGGACAGGCGATCCCGTGGTGCCACATGGATCGGAAAATCCTTTGCATGATAAGGGCAGTCCCCCATATCCACTTCTACGGAAACCGTCTGAAACGCGAGCTCCGGATAATTGTTTTCTTTGGAAAGATGCCCCAGCATGACCGTGCGGAAAGAGTCGTGCAAAATCTGCGACAATAGCTGTCCGCAGGCACTGTTGGAAAGGTGTCCTTTCTCTCCGAGGATCCGCTGTTTCAGAGGATACGGATACGGCCCGACCTCCAGCATCTTGATATCATGGTTCGCTTCCAGAAGCAGGACATCCGCATCCTGGAGCTGGGCCACAAGCGACTCGTCATACACGCCGAGATCCGTGATCACCCCGGCTGTTTTCTCACCCTGTCGCACCAGATACGCGACGGGATCCGCTGCATCATGGGAAACCCGGATCGGATGGATCAGCATATCTCCGATCATAAAGTCCACTTCCGGCTCGATCGCGCAAAACAGCACCGGATCAATTTCTCCGAGAGCCCGCATCTTTCGGATCGCCTGAATCGTCTTATGGGTCGCATAGATCGGCAGGCCGTGACGCCTCGCCATGACACCGAGTCCTGCGATGTGATCACTGTGTTCATGTGTGATCAGGATCCCCTCGATGTCTCCGGTCGTCAGATCAAGCTCCTGCAGACCGCTCTCGATCCGCTTGCCGCTGACACCCGCATCGATCAGGACATGGGTGTGTTCCGTGCCGACACAGATGCAATTACCGCTGCTGCCGCTTGCTATGCTCGTAAGCTGCATATGCTTATTCTTTCTCCTTCCAATACACTTCGATCTTGTCGCCGTCGTTCAGTTTCTGCGTGTACTGCGCATTTTCTCCGTTCACGGTCGTGACGATCGCGCGTCCTCTGGATTCATTCAGATCAAAATCGATCACGTTAAAGATATCGACAAACACATAGTCCATCTTGCCGTCCAGCCGGTATTCCTCGCCGTTCACAAAAACACTGAGCGGCTTCGCCACCTTCGGACCGTCATGCAGCATCCGCTCTGCGGAATTTGCCGCGCCAAATGATGTGCGCTGCGCCGGTTCTGCCGGCTTCTCTGCTGCCGGTTTTTCGACCGCTGCCGTCGTTTCTGTCTTGACAGGCTCTTCTGCTGCCGGCTCTTTCACTTCGGTCTGCCCCTCTGTTGCTGCAGGCTCCTCCGTTGCTGCCGGCTCGTTTTCTTCGGTCGATTCTTCGACTGTTGCAGGAGCTTCTGCCGCAGCCGACTCCGCTGCCGATCCCGTCGCAGCTTCTTTTGTCGCTTCTTCCGCTGCGGCCGCTTCCTGTGCACGCTCCGCATTCAAGATCGAGCGAGCCGAAGCCGCCGGCGAAACATCGAAGCCGCGGTCTGCCGTGTCCTCTGTACGCTCTACTTTGCCGCCGTAGGCAACTGCTTCCGCATCCCATTCCACGTCAAAGTTTTCGTAAACGAGCGTATTCTCATCCGCCTCGCGGTTATTGACCAGGATCGCCTTATACGGATTCGGCGTGACATCCATAAACTCCGCAAGCTGGCTCACCGTATAGTAACTTCTGGTCTCGATCCGGTCGCCGTTCCGGATCTGATAAGACGGCGATTCCAGTACGCCGTTCACTTCCACAAATCGCGGACACGTCACGATCCGCCCGTTGACCACAAAGTCGATCTCGCTGTTCTGATATTCCTCTAACTGCTCCACGGTCAGCTCTGCATCGGCGCCGGCTGTAGACTCCTGAATTGTGATATGGCAGTTCGGCATGATCTGTGTATTCAGATTGGCCGCGCGGTCATTTAACATAATGACCGCGGACTCTCCGGTCGCGCCTCTCTGAATCCGGCTCCTGCCGTTGATCGTATACTGGATCTCTTTCCCGCGCTTCGGGAACAGGTTCTCGTTCGGGAAACCCGCCTGCAGCGCCGCATCCACGACCGTGAGATGATTGTTGTTGTAAAGTTTCAGGCGCTCCCCGTTAAAGGTCACCATGATGAAACTGTTCTTCTGATCGTAGTAATTCAGGCAGATTCCAACCGGCGTCACGATCAGCGGGTCTTTTACAATCTCTTTCTGCTCGAAAACGATCTGTTTTAAGACTTCTTCCCCGCGCAGCGCCACGCGCTCCCGCGGCACATCCATCTTGTCCGCGATGGCTTCGACAAACCCATGGATCTTGCCGCCGCCGCCGACGATAAAGCACGCGCTGACCGCCTCACCGCCGTTTAATTCCTCGATCTTTTCCGCCACCTCCGTGGTGATCTTTTCCACGACAGGATCCGTCAACTTCCAGACATCCTCTGCCGCGATGGTATGGGGAATCCCCATGATGTCCTCATAGACGATCTCTTTCCCTTCGCTGGCATCCAGCTTGATCTTCTCTGCCGTATTGAAATCCACGAGGAAATTCTTGACCAGCACTTCAGTCAGCTCGTCTCCCGCAAACGGGATCATGCCGTAGGCGATGATGCTGCCGTCTCTGGTCACGGAAATATCGGACGTGCCGGCGCCGACATCGACAAGCGCGATGTTCAACATCCGGTAGTTTTCCGGGATCGCCACATTGATCGCGGCGATAGGCTCCAACGTCATATTGGCAACTTCCAGTCCCGCAATCCCGACTGCTGCATACAAACCATCCACAACGTCTTCCGGAAGGAAGGTCACGATGATCTCTTCCCCGATCCGTTCCGCCTTGTGGTTCTCGAGATTGGAGAACACTTCGTCATTGAGGAAATATTTGACGGTCGTATAACCGACCACATAGAATTTGTACTTTGTATCGTTTTTTTCTTTCAGGATCGTCTGCGCCTGATCCACACCGAGAAGATCCAACGTATGGATGTGCTCGCCGGTGACGACCGTCTCCTCCGGGAAGACATATTCCACGGTTGTCGTAACGGTCTTCAGCACACGACCGGCGGCCGCGATACAGACATCCGTCAGCGTCAGATCGGTCGTTGCCTCCAGCGCTTCCTTCACTTCACGGATCGTCTCACCGACGCGCCCGATGTCATGGATCTGCCCGTCCAGCATCGCCCGCGTGTCATGCTCCGTCGTATACTGTGCGACGACGCGAAACTCTTTTCCATCCTTATAACCAACGGTACCGACGACATTGCGCGTTCCGATATCAAGTCCGAATACCATCTGTTTTCCGTTTTCCATCTCACCCATGATGAAACCCTCTCGCAGTACTTTTTTTCTGTTACCGTGCGACCTCGTCGAATACTTTCCGGATCGAAGCGATCATCTCCTCTTCGGTCCCGTCGTTGTCGATCACCCGCTCGCATACATGCCGAAACCGGTTCTCCGGCAGCTGGCTTTGCATGATCTGATCCGCTTTTTCCTTAGAGTAGCCGCGGGTACGGATCAGCCGCTCACGCCTTGTTTCTTCCGATGCATAAACATACCAGAGTTCATCACAGATCTCATCATAATGATCCTCAACCAGAAGCGCTGCCTCCAGGATCAGGTAGTCATGTTCTCCGGTCTGTTTCTCTTTTTCAAACTCCTTTATAATATATCTTTTTACGGCGGGATGTACAATAGCGTTCAGTCGATTTCTTTTCTCCTCATCCGAGAAAACCTCTGCGGTAAATGTCTCCCGGCTCATCGTGCCGTTTGCATTCCAATATGATGCATCCGAAAAAGTCGCCCGCAGTGCTTCGTAGCACTCTCCGTCCGGCCTGCATAGATTCTTTGCAATCTCATCCGCAGAAAGAATCCGCGCGGGGTAATGTGCTGCAATATACTCGATCACGGTCGTCTTCCCTGCACCGATACCTCCCGTGATCCCGACAAAAAGCAAGTTCTTATTTGGCACTGTACCAGTCCTTTCCTTCATGCATATCAATCTCCAGCGGGACGGATAGATCCGCTGCCTTTTCCATTTCCTCCGCAAGGATCCGCTTCACGGTCTCCGTCTCCTCTAAGGCTGTCTCGATGAGCAATTCATCATGCACCTGCACGACAAGGCGTGACCGCAGGCCTTCTGCTGCGAGCCGGTCGTGGACACGGATCATGGCGATCTTGATGATATCTGCCGCCGTCCCCTGGATCGGAGAGTTCATCGCTACCCGCTCGCCGAACTGTCTCTGCATAAAATTGCTGGAGGAAAGCTCCGGCACGGGTCGGATCCGGCCGTACATGGTGCGCACGACACCGTCTTCCTTCGCGTGTGTCACAAGATCCTGCAGATACCGGTGCATCACCGGATAGACTTCAAAATAACGCTCGATATACGCCTGCGCTTCCTTCCGCGAGATCGAGAGATCCTGAGAAAGGCCGAATGAACTGATCCCGTACACGATCCCGAAGTTGACCGCTTTCGCATTGCGACGCTGGAGTGGTGTCACCTCTTCAAACGGAATGTGGAAGACCTGGGATGCCGTCATCCTGTGGATATCCTGCGCCGAACGATATGCTTCGATCAGATGCTCATCACCGGACAGATGCGCAAGCACGCGGAGCTCGATCTGGGAATAATCTGCATCCAGGAAGACAAAACCATCCGCCGGCAGAAATGCTTTCCGAATCTGCCTCCCCAGATCCGTCCGGATCGGGATATTCTGTAAGTTCGGATCCGCACTGCTGATCCGCCCGGTCGCAGTCACAGTCTGGTGGAACGTGGAATGCACGCGCCCATCCTCCGCCACAAAGGCCGGCAGTCCGTCTGCGTAAGTGGACTTCAGTTTTGCAAGCGCACGATATTCGAGGATATCAGACACGATCGGATAGTCCGGCGCGAGCTTTTCCAACACGTCCGCCGCCGTGGAATAGCCGGTCTTGGTTTTTTTGCCGTTCGGGAGCATCAGGCGCTCAAACAGGATCTCGCCCAGCTGCTTGGGAGAATTGATATTAAAGGTCTCTCCTGCTTCAGCGTAGATCTTCTGCTCCAACTCTCCGATCCGCACTCCGAGATCTGCACTATAGGTCTCCAGGATCTCTTTATCCATGCGGATGCCGATCTGCTCCATATCAAACAGGGTCAACGCCAGCGGCATCTCAATATCAAAGAAGAGCCGTTCCATTCCCTTTTCCCGCAGAGCGGTCAGCAGCTTTTCTTTTGCTTTGAGTGCAAGGAAAGCAGGATAACAAACCGCGCGCAAAAACTCCGCCGGCTTCTCTGTCTTTGCTTTTTCCGGGGGGAGTTTCCCGAGAAGGTCGGAAACGGACGGCACGAAACGACCCGCAAAATCCTTTCCGAGATCCTCATACGGGTATTCATTTTTCAGGGGATTCAAAAGATAGTAGGCGATCTTTGTATCAAAGAAATGCGCCACGTTGCGTTCCTTGATATAGGAAAACGCTTCCTTCAGACCGTGCGTCACCGCGCACACGCTTTCTTTTGCAAAAAGGCGGTTTGCCCGGTTCAGCACCCGCTCCGCTGCATCGGCAGTATCTATTCCGATCAGCGCGGCACGATCCTGCCATGCAAAAGAGATTCCGAGCAATCCTTCTTTCCCGGTCACAATGTGAAAACCGAAGGTTTCCTCCCCTTCGAGCTCTGCAAATACTTTTTCCGCTTCCGCCTCGTCCGTCACAAGGGAGAACGCCTCCGACGGCGCATTGTCCATAGGCTTCCCGCCAAACCGCGAAAGGAGTGCCTTGAACTCCAGCCTCTTGCAAAGGAGATAAGCTTCCTCCGTAAAAAGCTCGCCGATCGCCGCATCGGCAGGCGAAAAATCCACCGGCGCATGACGATCGATCGTCGCCAGCTGTTTACTCATCACAGCCTGCTCGTAGTCCGTTTTCAGATTGTCTCTGGCGCGGGGCGGCGTCACCTCGTCCACATGCGCATACGCATTCTCGATACTGTGGAACTTCACGATGATAGAGGTCGCGGTCTTTTCCCCGATCCCTCTGACGCCGGGGATATTGTCACTCGCGTCTCCCATCAGCGCCTTCAGATCGATGAATTCGGTCGGCGTAACCTGATAGGTCTTCTGCACATCTGCTGCGTAATAGTCCTCGATCTCCGTCCCCGTCCGCTTCGTCTTCGGGATCCTAATCCTCGTATGGTCGGAAGCCAGCTGCAAAAGATCACGGTCTCCGGACAGCACGGACACTTCCAGCCCCTGCTCCTCACACTGTCTCGACAGCGTCCCTAAGATGTCATCCGCTTCATACCCTTCCTTTGTAAAGATCGGGATCTGCATCGCGCCAAGCATCTCACGGATCAGCGGCATCTGTTCTTTCAGCTCGGGCGGCATGGGCTTCCGCGTCCCCTTATAAGCCTCATACATCTTGTGGCGGAACGTCGGCGCGTGCACGTCAAAGGCCACAGCAAGATAGCCCGGCTGCTCCTCATCGAGGATCTTCAGCAGGATATTCAAAAACCCGTAAACGGCGTTTGTATGGAGGCCTTCACTGTTTGTCAGATCCGGCACGCCGTAAAACGCGCGGTGCATGATGCTGTGTCCGTCAATCAGTACGATCTTGTCCTGACCCATGTCTCTTTTCCCTTATATATCAGAAGCGCAGTCAGTGTAGACTGCGCTTCGCCTATAGTTATGGTCGGTAATTCTATAAGGAAACGCTGCTCAAGGCGTTTCCTTGCGCGAAATCCGCAACGCGAAGCGTTTTCACATGCGGATTTCTGTGCATCCTTGCGACGCACCCAGGGAAAGACTGGTAGTCTTTCCCTAGGAAGCGTTGGATACGATGAACCTTTCCCTGCACTTGTAATACGCGTAGTACAGGCACTTATCCGCGTTGGCACAACGGTTCGGAGCCGTCTCGATCTGGCATTGGCAACGCACGATCTCTTCCGCGTCGCCTCCGCATGCCCCCTCAAGCATCACTTCATCCATCTGAATTGCTGACATAACCATCCTCCTCCAATGGTGATCCCGGGGGAATCTCACCACCCGGCATCCTGCGTTTTTACCCACATTTATAAATATACAATATGTTGTGGATGGATGCAAGAGGTATTTTCAAAAAGCACAATACCTGCGAAGTGCAAGAATACGCGCTTTTAGACTTGTCGCAGGACTACAAATGTGCTAAAATGTATATGAAAATAGATAGCAGGGAGGGCTGGCGTTATGAAAGGAATCCTCATTTCTTTATTATTTGTTGGCATCCTGCGCGGGATGGAGAGCCTCATCGATTACAACCGGCAAAACGGCAATGCCAAGATCATTTCCATCATGGAATACCGTAACCGGCGCGCGATGAATCAGTTCTGCCATAACGTTTAACAGGAGGAAACACTCATGGATTTTGAGCTATGGCTTTTTGCGGTCAAACGGCTTGCACAGACCTATGAAATGGCTCGAGAAATCTACGCACAATTACCGGAAGAAGAAAAGCAGCGCCTTCAGGAAGAATACAAGAAAATGAACGGCTGACAGGAGACGCTGTATTTTGCTTTGTCATCATACAAAACCTGCCGCAACCCGGCAGGTTTTTTCAATCACTTCTCTCATCCATATCCGTAACGTCAGAAGCAAAAGCCCTTCAGTTTTTTATAATCATGAACAGTTTTTTAAAGAATGACGCTCACGTCTACTCGGTGCCTGGCTTCTCTAAACATTTGCGCTAATGATACTCAACGTACGCAACCGGTCGCAACACGCCGTCCTGGCGTGTGCTCCCTGTCTTCGCCATCCATGGCTCAGACTTGCTGAAATAGTTGCAAATGTCAAGAGAAGTCACGCACCTCATAATGTTCGCTTACATTCTCTAAAAAACTGTCCATAGATGATATATGCTATGAGAGGCTTTTTGCTTCTGACGTGTGCAGTACGCATGAGAAAGAATATTACAGCATCGTTTGACAATGCTTTTGAAACATGCTATAGTACCTAAAGTTGTCAAAGGGGAATCATACAGTGGTAGTATGACGGTCTCCAAAACCGTTCACGGGGGTTCGAACCCCTCTTCCCCTGGACTTATGGGATTGCTGATAAAATCAGCAATCTCTTTTTTTGCCTTAAAAATGTCTTTCTGATATTCTGAACAAGCCGCGACGCCTTCCGGTAGGAAGGAGGTGAAGCCGTGAATATTGTTTTATCCTTTCTTCTTTCTGTTTTGGCAGGTATAGCCGCCTACTATATCTGCAAGTGGCTGGACGGAAAGTACCAGCGGCAACAGCCCGGTGTAGCGCGCCTTAGACGCAAGAAAACCCTCGATTCCACCAAATCGAGGGTTTTCGCTTTCCGTGAATATGTTTATATCCTTTTGTCTTTCGACATCCTCATCATAATCTCTAGAAGTGTAAATGTCAAGGGAGGTAAAAATCACCTTCTTCATTCAAAGACGCTGCGGGCGTTTTCTTCTCTTTATGTTTTATGTAACTCAGTACAGTCTTTAGAATGCAAAAGCTGCAAGGCTTCACTCGCCAAAAGCCACTGTCTTCGGATATGAAAGCAACGTCTCTTTTGGCGAGTGAAGGAAGCCTATGCAAACTGGCTTTCGTAGAGGGTGGCGTAGAATCCGCGTTTCGCGAGGAGTTCTGTATGGCTGCCCTGCTCGATGATATGTCCGTCCTTCATGACAAGGATCACGTCCGCCGAGCGGATCGTGGAAAGGCGATGCGCCACGATGAAGCTCGTGCGTCCTTCCATCATCTTGAGGAAAGCGTCCTGCACTTTCAACTCGGTGCGCGTATCGATGGAGCTTGTAGCCTCATCCAGGATCAACATCGGCGGCAGGATCAACATCACGCGCGCGATGCAAAGGAGCTGCTTCTGGCCTTCGGAAAGGCTGCCGCCGTCTTCACCGATCACTGTGTCATACCCTTGCGGGAGCCGTCTGATAAAACTGTGCGCATGGGCTTCCTTTGCGGCATGGATGATCTCTTCCTCCGTTGCCTCCGGTTTTCCGAATGCGATGTTGTCACGGATCGTCCCGTGCCTCAGCCACGTCTCCTGCAGCACCATCCCGAAGCCGCTGCGCACTTCTTTTCTTGTTGAAGCATAAATGCTCTGGCCGCTCATCTTGATGTCGCCGTGATCGACCTCATAGAACCGCATCAGGAGGTTGATCAGCGTCGTCTTGCCGCTGCCCGTTGGACCGACGATTGCAACCCGCTGTCCCTGTGACACGGAAAGATTCAGGTCTTCGATCAACTTTTTGTCAGGCACATAGGAAAAAGAAACCTGCTCGAAAGAGACCCGTCCGTCGAGCGCATTGCGCGCAGCCCCTGCAGCTGCTGTTTCCTGCTCGCTCTCCTCGGCCAGCAGTTCATATACCCTCGCTGCACAGGCAAACGCACTCTGGAGCTCCGTGAGGACACCGGAGATCTCATTAAACGGCTTGGTATACTGGTTGGCATAGGCCAGAAAAGCAGTCAGCGAGCCGGCCGTAAAGGTGTCGCTGCGGATCACGAGGATCGCACCTACCACCGCCACTGCCGCATATACGAGGTTATTGACAAACCGGGTCGAGGGGTTTGTCAGAGAAGACGCAAAGACCGCCTTCAGGGAGTACTTTTCCACCGTCTCGTTCATCCCGTCAAAGCGCTCCTGCACCTTTTCTTCCTGCCCAAACGCCTGTACCACCTTCTGATGCGTGATCATCTCATGGATCAGTGCTGTCTGCGTACCGCGCGCCTCGGACTGCAGCGCAAACATCCGGTAAGAGTAGCGGGAAATGAAACGAGCCGCCACAATGGAAAGCGGTGTTAGCGCGACGACGATCAAAGCGATCCAGGGATTCTCCCGGAACATGAAAAACAGTGTGCCCGCGATCGTCAGCGCCCCGGTGAAAAGCTGCGTAAAGCCCATGAGCAGACCGTCTGCGAGCTGATCGATGTCGGAGATCTGGCGGCTGACAAGATCACCGTGCGGGTGCGCATCCTGATAGGAGAGCGGCAGCGTCATGAGTTTCCGGTAGAGTTTTGTGCGCAGATCTCTGACCACCCCATAGGTGATCCGGTTGTTGCAGACATTCTGCAGCCATTGGAACAGAGCCGCAGCGATGATGAACGTCCCCATTCGCCGGAGCACCTGCATAAGTCCGTCAAAGTCCACCTGCCCGCTTCCTAAGATCAGATCCACCGCATCTCCCGTCAGGATGGGCACTGAAAGCAAGGTCGCCACGGACAATGCCGCCAAAAGCAGTGACAGAAGGATCAGCGGCAGATAGCCGGACAGATCGCGCAGCAGGGCGCGGAGGGTTTCTTTACGCTGCATCGTGATTCCCTCCTTCCTCTGTCTGAGATGCGTGGATCTCGCGGTACAGAGCGCAGGATGCAAGAAGTTCTTCATGACTTCCCTGTGCAACCAGCTCGCCGTCATCCAACACCAATATCCGGTCTGCTTTCATCAGGGTAGAGATGCGCTGCGAAACCAGAAACGTCAGCGGGCGCGGATTGATCTCCTCCAACGCTTTTCGAAGCGCCGCATCCGTTGCCAGATCCAGCGCAGACATCGCATCATCAAGGATCAGGATCCCGGGCTTTCTCACGAGGGCTCTGGCGATCGCAAGACGTTGTTTCTGTCCGCCGGATAGATTGGTACCACCCTCCGCAACGGCGAAGTCCAGCCCGCCTTCCTTTTGACGCACAAATTCCTCTGCCTGTGCGATCCGAAGGGCCTCCCAGATCTCCCCGTCTGTTGCATCCTCTTTTCCAAACTGCAGGTTCTCTCTGATCGTCCCCTGAAACAGGACGGAATGCTGCGGTACCATACCGATCTTTTGACGGAGCACCGGGATCGCGCCTTCCTTCGTATCCTGTCCGTCCACGATGACCCTGCCGTCCGTGGCATCATAGAAGCGCGGGATCAGCTGGACCAGCGTCGATTTTCCGACGCCCGTTCCGCCGATGATCCCGATCGTTTCTCCTTCCTTTGCGGAGAAGTCAATGTCCGTCAGCGTATCCGCAGATGCTTGCGGATAACGGAAGGAAACATGCGAGAACACAACCTCCGGCGCGCCGGAAAAAGCATCGGATGATGCGTCGGCGGTCGCCTCCTTTTCCTGAGACGGTTGGATCTCCAGCACATCCGCCACCCGATCTGCGGAAGCCAGACCTTTTGTCAGCGTCACGATCAGGTTTGCGAGCTTTACGAGTTCCACAAGGATCTGTGCCATGTAGTTGACAAGTGCCACCACCTGCCCTTGTGTCATGATGCCGCCGTCAACCTGCCGTGCGCCAAACCACAGGATCGCGACCGTCCCCAGATTGACGATCACAAGTGTCAGCGGGTTCATCAGGGAAGAAATCCTGCCCGCCAGCAGCTGCAGGCGATAGTAAACGCCGTTCTCTTCTTCAAACTCCGCCTGCTCTCTTTCTTCACGCCGAAACGCACGGATCACACGTGCACCGCCGAGCGCCTCCTTCGTGGAAAGCGTCAAGTCATCCAACTTCGCCTGCACCTTTTGGTAGAGCGGCGCCGTGAGCCCCATAAAAAGCAGTACTACAACAAAAAGCAGCGGGATCGTCACGACAAATACCACTGCTGTCTTTGCATCCACAAAAAACGCCATGACAATGGCGCCGATCACGATAAACGGGGAACGCAGAAACAACCGCAGAAAGAGGTTCACCGCATTCTGTGTCTTCAGGATATCCGACGTTGTCCGTGTGATCAGGGTGCTGGTGCCGATCTGGTCGAGATCTGCAAAAGAAAGGGATTGTACATGGGAAAAAAGCGCCCGCCGCAGGCCGGAGGCAAATCCGGTCGCTGCCTTCGCCGCAAAATATTGCGCCGTGATAGCCCATACCATGCCGACCAGCGCAAGCAAAAACAGAATCCCGCCGCGGGAGAGGATATAAGAAACATCCCCATCGCCGATGCCTCGGTCGATGATGGAAGCAACCACAAGAGGCACAAAAAGCTCGAAGATCGCTTCGAGCATTTTGAATAGCGGTGCCAAAATACATTCTTTTTTGTAAGCGGATAAATAAGGGATCAGTCGTCTCATCTATGCGATAACCAGTTCCACAGGGCAATGATCGGAGCCGAACACTTCCGAATGGATGGATGCCCCCATAAGCCGGTCGGTCAGATCCTTGGATGCCAGGAAATAGTCGATCCGCCATCCGGCGTTCTTTTCTCTGGCATGAAAGCGATAAGACCACCAGGAATAAGCATCGGTTTTATCCGGATAAAAATGCCGGAAAGAATCCACAAAGCCGGCTTCCAAAAGTTCGGTCATCTTCCCGCGTTCCTCATCGGTAAAACCGGGATTCTGACGGTTGCTCTTCGGGTTCTTCAGGTCGATCTCCTCGTGTGCCACGTTCAAGTCCCCGCAGAGGATCACGCCCTTCTTTTTGCTCAGACCCATCAGGTAAGCACGGAAATCATCTTCCCATTGCATCCGGTAAGTAAGCCGCTTCAGCTCAGCCTGCGCGTTGGGCGTATAGCACGTCACCACATAGTAATCCGGATATTCCAGCGTGATCACGCGGCCTTCCTGATCGTGCTCCTCCATCCCGATCCCGTAGGATACGGACATCGGCTCTTTCTTCGCAAACAGCGCCGTGCCGGAATAACCCTTTTTCTTTGCGTAATTCCAGAACTGCTGATAGCCGGGCAGGTCCAGCTTGATCTGCCCCTCCTGGAGCTTGGTCTCCTGTACGGCGAAGAAATCAGCGTCCGCCGCCGCAAAAAAATCCAAAAACCCTTTTTCTCTACAGGCACGAAGCCCGTTCACATTCCATGAGATCAGTTTTGTACTCAAATGTTACCCCTGCCCGTTATGCAAACTTCTTGACGATCGTCAGGATATTCTGATCGTCCTTACGCTCGTAGCGCATATCGTCCATGGATTTCTTGACCATAAAGATGCCAAGTCCCCCGATCTGACGTTCTGCTGCCGAAAGCGTAATATCCGGATCCTCCTTCGCCAGCGGATCATACGGTACACCGGTGTCCACAAACGTGATCGCGGCTCCCCCATCCTCCGGCTCGACCTTGATCACGGCGTCTCCGCCGGCATCTCCGTAAGCATAACTTGCTATATTCACAAAGATCTCTTCCACTGCAATGTCAATGGATAACTGGGTCTTCATATCGCAACCCATTTCTTCCAGAAAGCCTCCGACAAAATCCTGTACGGCAGCAAGATTGTCTATCTTTGCTTCGACTCGGAGTTCCTTCATCCCCTTACCTCCGTCATTTTTTTCTGCCCCTCTGTACCAAAGCGAAAGCATCGTTGTATCATCGAACTGTTCCGCATTTCCGACAAACTTTACGATCGCCTCATGAACAGCCTCGATCGTTTCCTCGGGATTTTCAGCCTCGGAATCATTGAGTGCCTCGACCATCCGATCTGTCCCGAACAGACATTCATTGACATCCGTAGCCTCCGGCACACCGTCCGTATAGAGGAACAGCCGTCCGCCTGCCGGGATCGTCAATGTATAATCGTGATAGCGCACGCCCTTCATCGCGCTGCAAGCCAATCCGTGCTTATCTTTGATCAGCTCATATTTCCCGTTGCTCCCATAAACTACGGGATACTCGTGTCCCGCGTTGGATGCGATGATCTCTCCGGTTGAAATGGTGAGAATGCCGAGCCATACAGTTACAAACATATCTCCCATGTTCTGCTCACACAAGCTGTCATTGACATTGGTCAAAATCTCGGCCGGTGTGCCGCCGTGCTCAGTACGGTTTCTGATCATGGAACGGGATACCGTCATGAAAAGCGCTGCAGGAACACCTTTTCCGGAAACATCCGCCATGACGATCGCCAGATGATCGTCATCCACCAGGAAGAAGTCATAAAAATCGCCTCCGACCTCTCTGGCCGGTTTGATAGATGCAAAAAGATCAAACTCCTGTCGATCCGGGAAAGCAGGAAACACACTGGGAAGCATCGACGTCTGGATCCGCGTTGCTATATCAAGCTCAGTATTGATCCTCGCACGATCATTGATCATGGTATCCAGATCACGGAGATAGGAATTCATCTCCATCTCCATGCTCTGCAGCGAGAGTGCCAGCTCATACAATTCCGTGATCCTGACGCGTTCTGTATGGATCTCTTCAAAGATATGCGTCTCATCCCTGGTGTCTGCGCGCAGCTCATAGCTCTCCACAAACTGGTCCGCTTTGGAGGAGATCTCTCTGATCGGCTCCACAATGATCCTGTCGGTCCTCCGCCCCAAAAAAAGGCATATAAAAAACGTCAGGACAATAGACACACCTGCAACCTGCAGCAAATATATGATCGCATGAAGCTGCACTTCGTTGATCGGAATATCCGCCATCAGATAGCCATAGACCCCTTTATGTGTGTCTATACAGATCGCGCGTCCGTCCGTCCACACCTCATGATATGTCGTGGAATAGGAAATAAATCCGTCAAAATCGCGCCCCGGTTCCTCTCCGTAGATTGCAAGGCTCTGTCGGAACTTATCACTATAAGCAGACAGATCAATGCCCAGCATCATGCATCTGTAATAAAACGTTTCCTGTATCGTGAAGATCTCGCCGCACGGAAGGACATTGACGTCACTGGTATCCATAATATAGATGCCGATATTCCACTCCGGAAAAAGCAGGACGTAATCCAACGAAGTGACACCAGTGGGCTTGCGCTCTTCGTTCAGTTTCTGCCAAACCTCTTTGTAGAGCTCCGACTCTTCTACTCCCTTAAAATGAGAAAGATAGGTTTCCCTATCTGTCTCATATTCTGTGATCGGATCCTTTAAGGAACGAAAAATCTCGTTACACTCTAGTGCCAGTTTCCGAAGGTCCTCAGGCGCAACAGCCTCAGCAGCCGCTCCGGTCACTGCCATCTCCATGTCACTATAGACTCCTGTCAGCTCACGCACAAAAAAGAATGACGCCACCGCAAGAAACACGATGCTCAGGAGAAGAGACACAACCACGATCATATGGACTGTCGATCGCTGGATCGAAGTCTTTTTTTTCATAGAAGCATTCCTTATGGTTAATCGTTCTCGATCGTAAGAATATCCGTAAAGCCGGTTACCTCAAAAATCTCCATGATCTCATCCGATGCATGACGAATCACCATGCTGCCGGACTGGCTGTTCATGGTCTTCTGTGCAGACAAAAGAACACGGAGTCCAGCGGAAGAAATGTAAGCAAGCTCGCTTACATCAAATACCAGACGGGTAACTCCCGCAAGGCTTTCTCCAAGCTCTTTCTCAAGCTCCGGAGAAGTTGTGGTGTCCAATCTTCCGATCAGTTTTACGTCAAGATTGTTACCGTCTTTGTTTTTTTCGATCTGCATGTTTGTTTCCTCCCATTTGTTGTTTATGATTTGAATTTTTTATCCACTATAATGTCGACTTTCTGATCCCGTATTCCGACGCTCACATCGTCCGCCAGATTCGCCAGAACTGATTTCTCCAGCTCATCCCAGACGGCTGCCGTTTCTTTTCCCTCCTCCGGCGCCGGAAGATTCTCCCGGAATCTGGAAAGTGTCCAACTGCTTGGTGAAAATGTCGCTGCGGAGGGCTCCATCCCGAAGGTATAGATCGCTGCCGACTCTCCGCTCTGTGAATTTAATTTTGCAACATCATCAAAACTCTGTAAACCGATCTCGATCAGATTCCGTAATCTTCCGCCAAGTCCTTTCGCCGCGGCGTTCTTACCGCTGGTGGAAGCAGCGATCAGTTCGGCTCTCTTTTCATTGCTCATCTCAGTCTTGGCCTGAAGATGAAGGCGGCATTTCTTTGGCTCTCCTTCAATCCAGAACATCGCCGTGTATTCACCGGTAAGTCCGCGTATCATGCCGAGCAGCTCTTCGGTCAAAAGTCTGAGCCTGCGTGCATCCTTCACAGACAAGTTCTGATACTCCGAAAAATGATCCGCTTCGGCGAGAGCCAACTCAATTCTGTCTTCCTGCCCATTCACATAGATATGATTTGTTTCCATCCTGTGTGCCGCTCACTCCTCTCTGCGAATAACCTCACTTTATATTACACGAACATGAGAAAAAGTGCAAAAACTTTTTTCACGCTCTTTACAGGAGTCTGCGTGCCTTAAAAAACATGTCAAGCTTTTCGAGGAGAGACCCGCGGTCGATCGTCTTGAGGATGTAATCGGTAGGCTTCAGATTCAGCACACGCATGATGCTGCCCTTGTCCTGTTTTCCGGTCAAAAACATCACCGGGATATTATCCGTGCCCGCTTCGCTCTTCAGCATCTCCAAAAGCTGCGGTCCGTTCGTGATCGGCATCTCATAGTCTAAGAGGATCAGATCCGGCTTATTTCTTGCAAGCCAGCGGATCGCCAGCAGCCCGGAACTCGCCATCACAACATCATAGCGATCCTCGAGCCATGCCTTGATGAGTTCCATATATGTTTCATCATCGTCTACGATCAGGATCTTATGCTTTTCGTCTTTTTTGGCATCTTCCCGGTAAAACTTCTCGAGGAAGATCAAAAACCGATCCATATCAAACGGGCGTTCTACCCATTTCGTGATGCAGCTCTCCGGAATACTTGCCAGTGCAGCGTCATACTCCGTGCGCGTCCCGATCAGGATCAGATGCTTGTCCTGCTCGACCACAAGGTCTTTCAGGTAGACCAGAGAATCCGTATTTTTGTAGAGCAACTCATCCATGTAGTAGATGAGCAGATCTGCGGATTCCTGGTAGTTTTCCAGCTCCTCCATGGTGATCCCGCATCGCATACACTGGAAGTCATTCTGCTCCAGACGTTCTTCAAGTCCTCCCACCAGAATATGCTCCATGGCACTGATCAAAAGGATCTTACGCTCCAGGAAATGGACATCTTCTTTTTCTTCCTCGACATGTTGTCCGCGGATGTCCGTCTTCAACGCCTCCCCAAGAGTCCGATAAGTATCCAAAAACTGGGCGTTATTTTTTTTGATCGTATCGTAATCGCCGGTATTGCCGGCCGTCTCCAGCACCGTCGCCTGATCCGCCAGATCCTTTGCTCCGATCACACCCGCGGAGCTCTTCAGCGCATGCACTTTGATCGTATAATTCGTGACATCACCCTTCTGGTAAAAATCCTCGATCTCGTCCGCTTTGCGCTGCGCGGACTCCGAAAAGATCCGGATCGCGGAAATATAGCTATCGGGAGAACCGTTGATCTGGATCCCAGCCTCCACGTCAAGCCCTTCCGTATCAATGAGCCACTCCGGAAGCGCCTGCCTCGTCGCCTCGGATACATCCTTGCGCTTCGGGACATCCATACTGACAGTACCGCGTGCCGCGCGCTTCGCTTCTTCCAAGGACATCGTCGGCGCGGCGATGACTTCACGGTCTGCAGCAGCCGTATCATCCGAAAACTTCGTCGGCGCACGCTCTTCGACTTTCAGATCCGGAAAATACTCCCCGATCATCTTGTCCAGCACGCGCTTCTGAACAGGTTTCTTGATGTAATCCTGAAATCCCGCCTTCAGATAGGTCGCCTTCGCATCATCCGCGGTATTGCCGGTCATCGCAATACAAGGCGTCTCCTGATTGGGATTGCCGAGCTGTCCGCGCAGATTGTTCAGCAGATCAATGCCATTCATACCCGGCATCATGTGATCGAAAAACATGAGCTCATATTTATACTCCTGCAAAAGCTTCAGCGCTGACGCGCCGTCTTTTGCGGTATCAATCGTAAGCCCTGTTTTTTTCAGGAAATTGGTCACAAGACTCAGATTCAGTTCTTCATCATCAACAATCAGAATTCTAGGCATGCCTTTATTATATCACATCTTTCAGGTTTTCCAAGATTCCCTTTGCAATCTCCGGTTTATTCATCGTATAGATATGGATATGCGTGATGCCGTTTGCGATCAGATCTACGATCTGATCCGATGCGTACAGGATTCCCACCGATCTCATGGCATCCGGATTATCGCCGAACATATCCACCATCGCTTTAAAACGCGGCGGTACGCTGCACCCGGAAAGCTCTATGGAGCGTTTCATTTGCTGTTTTGTCGTCACCGGCATGATCCCTGCCAGGATCGGCACCATGATCCCCGCATCCCGCATGCGATAAAGATAATTGTAGTAGATCGAATTATCAAAGAACATCTGCGTTGTCAGAAATTCACAGCCTGCATCTACTTTTTTCTTCAGATTCTGGATATCTTCGCGCTTATCCCTTGCCTCGGGATGTTTCTCCGGATAGCAGGCACCACCGATACAGGCCTCCGGGTAAACCTCCTTGATCACGCCGATCAGGTCGGACGCATGTGCGTAATTATCCGGTCCAGGGAAGTCCGACCCCTCCGGAATATCACCGCGCAGTGCCAGGATGTTTTCAATACCCGCCTCTTTGATCCGCGTAATCTGTTCCTTTACTTCGCTTCTGGCGGAGCTGACACAGGTCAGATGCGCCATAGAGGATACACCGGCTTCTCCGATCCGTTTTGCGATCCGCACGGTATAGGCGCTTGTCCCGCCGCCTGCACCGTAAGTGCAGCTGATAAAGGCCGGCTTCATCGCCGTGATCTCGTCCACCGCTTTTTCCACGGTTTCAAAATTTGCATCGGTCTTCGGCGGAAAAACCTCCATGGAAACCGTCACTCTCTTGTCTTTTAAAACCTCTGAGATCTTCATACATCCTCCTGTCCGACCAACCGGTCCATTTCTTCCCAGAGTTCTTCCCGTCCCTGCTTTGTCTCCGCGGAAAAGGCAAATACCTTTGTGCCGCTCCTGACGGAAAGGCCCTCCTTGATCAGCTTCAACTGCTTCTCCTTCTGGGATCGTTTGATCTTGTCCAATTTCGTGCAGATGATGATCGGCTCGTATCCCTGTCGGATGATCCAATCATACATCATTTTATCATGTTCTCCGGGGGCGTGTCGAATATCCACCAGCAAAAAAACGGCACGGAGCTGTTTGCTTTTCTGCAGATACCGTTCCACCATCTTTCCCCATTTCTGCTTTTCCGATTCCGGCACTTTCGCAAAACCGTATCCAGGCAGATCCACGAGATACAGATCATCGTTGATCCGGTAAAAATTGATGGTCTGTGTCTTACCGGGCTGCGCCGAGGTGCGGGCGAGGGACTTCCGGTTCATCAGCGCGTTGATGAGAGAAGACTTCCCGACATTGGATTTCCCTGCAAATGCCACTTCCGGCAACGTATTTTCGGGGAGTGTGCTTGTGATCCCGCAAACGGTTTCCAATGCGACCTGTTTGATTACCATAGCCTGTCCTTTATACCTTATACCTTTTACTTGCTGCCGGGGCGCGCAATGGCTTCCCGCAGCACTTCGTCCATGGTCTCGACGTAGAGGATCTCGATACCTTCGCGTATCTCCGCTTCGATCTCCTCGATGTCTTTCCGGTTCTTTTTCGGCACCAATACCGTGTGAATCCCGGCATTCTTAGCCGCAAGGATCTTTTCCTTCAGTCCGCCAATTGGCAGAACCCTTCCCCGCAGCGTGATCTCACCTGTCATCGCAAGATCCGCGCGCACTTTTTTGCCTGTAATCGCAGACAGCATCGCCGTTGCCATTGTGATCCCGGCTGACGGTCCGTCTTTTGGCACAGCTCCCTCCGGTATGTGCACATGCAGGTCATTTTCCTGGAAAAACTCTTTCGGGATCCGGTATTTCTTGCTGACGGAACGGATATAGCTGATCCCGGCCTTTGCGGACTCTTTCATGACATCTCCGAGCTGTCCTGTCAGTTCCAGATCGCCCTTGCCCGGCATCACGTTGACTTCGATCTCCAGCGTATCGCCTCCTACAGACGTCCATGCCAGCCCGCGCACGATCCCGATCTCGTCCTCTTTGTTCCTGCGGTCAAAGGAATACTTTTCCTTTCCGAGGTAGCTTTCCAGATTCTGTGCCGTGATCTTGACAGCCTCTTTTTTTCCTTCGTAAACTGCACGGGCAGTCTTACGGCAAAGTTCTCCGATCCGGCGCTCCAGAGCGCGCACACCGGCCTCTCTCGTATAATGGCGGATCAGTTTCTGCAGAGCCTTATCGCTGATCTGGAACTGTCCCTCGGTCAATCCGTTCTTTTCCGCCTGTTTCGGAATCAGATGCTCCTTTGCGATATGCATCTTTTCGTTCTCCGTATACGAAGAAACCTCGATCACTTCCATCCGGTCGAGCAGCGGTCTTGGGATGTCCTGCGCGTTGTTGGCCGTTGCTACGAAAAGGACTTCGGACAGGTCAATGGGCAGCTCCACATAATGATCCCGGAACGCCGAATTCTGCTCGGAATCCAGCACTTCGAGCAGGGCTGATGACGTATCTCCTTTATAATCGCTCGAGACCTTGTCGATCTCATCCAAAAGGATCAGCGGATTCTTCACGCCCGAATACCGGAGCGCCGACGCCAGCCTTCCCGGCATCGCACCTACATAGGTGCGACGGTGTCCGCGGATCTCCGCTTCGTCACGCACGCCTCCGAGTCCGATCCGTACGTATTTTTTATCCAACGCCTTTGCCACGGAACGCGCAATACTGGTCTTTCCGGTTCCGGGAGGTCCCACCAGACAGATGATCGGGCTTTCACCCTTGGAGGTGAGATTTCGAACCGCCAAAAACTCCAGCATTCGCTCCTTCACCTTTTTTAATCCATAATGGTCCTCATTCAGGATCTCCTCTGCGTGCGCCAGATCGCGGTTGTCCGTAGATGCTTTGTCCCATGGAAGCGCCAACAGTGTTTCGATATAGCCCCTTGCCACGGCGCTTTCGGAGGAGTTGCTGGAAATATTGAGGAACCGGTCGATCTCTTTTGCGATCCGGGTTTTGATCTCCTCCGATGCCTCCAGTTTTTCCAGATCTTTGCGAAATCCGTCGGCATCACTTTCGGTATTGTCCTCTTTCAGTTCCTTTTTGATGACCTTCATCTGCTCGCGCAGGAGGTATTCCTTCTGGTTCTGGTCAACCTGTTCCTTGACCTTCTCGCGGAATTCCTTTTGAAAAGATGCCACATTGATCTCGGACAGCAAGATCCCCATCAATACCATGTAGCGTTCTTCCACGGTTGTCGCTTCAAGAAACCGCTGTTTCTCTGTGTATGGCACCGGGAGATTATTCACCAGCTGATCCATGAGCTTTGCCGGATCATCGATCTCGTCGATCTGCTTTAAAAACTCTTTCCCGCTGCGTCCGGCTGCGACCACGTATTTCCCATAGGTCTCCCGGAGATTCCTGACCATTGCGGCTGCTGCTTCCGGAAGCACTTCTTTCCCTTCTTCCGTGCCGTATAACAAGACTTCTGCGATCAGGTGGTCATTCTCCTCTTCGAGTTTGCAGAGCTCTGCCCGTTCCTTCGCTTCCACCATGACGCGGACGACACCGTCCTTCATCTTCAGCACCTGACGGATCACGGCCACAACGCCAATCTTATACAATTGATCTGCCTGCGGACGGTCGATCTCCGTATCACGCTGGGTGACGAGAAAAACTCTCTGGTCCTCATTCATGGCCACTTCCACGGCTCGTTTCGATCTGTCCCTGTTGACATCAAAATGCGCGATCATCCCCGGCAGGATCGTCATCCCGCGCAATGCAATCGTTGGAAAATGTCCGGTTTCCTGATACATATCTGAATCTCCCTGATAAAGATTTAGCAGGTTGTGTCAACCTGCTAAACCGTCACTTCTCTTTGCCTTAAGCACTTTTCATTTCTTTGTTGCCGGCATCGTCATCGGCTTTGCCGTATACGATCTCCGCTTTTCCCGTGCCCTTGATCAGATCCTTTGTGATCCGGCAGGCTTCTATGGTCTCATCCGACGGGATCTTGTACATCAGATCCATCATCGCTTCTTCCATGATGGATCGCAGGCCTCTCGCCCCGGTTTCCAGCCGCATGGTCTTTTCGGCGATCTCTTTGATGGCGTCTTCTGCAAAGGTCAACTCCACGCCGTCCAGCTCAAAAAGCTTGGTGTATTGTTTGATCAGCGAATTCTTCGGCTCTTTTAGAATCCGTATCATCGCCTCCACATCCAGATTGTCCAGCGAAACGACGATCGGTACACGACCGACAAATTCCGGGATCAAGCCGAACTTCATCAGATCCTGCGGGACGGCTTTCTTAAACATTTCGCCGACGTTGGTATCCTGCTTCTCTTTGATCTCCGCACCGAACCCGATGGAACTCTGGTCGATCCGGCTCTCGATGATCTTATCCAGCCCGTCAAACGCGCCGCCGCAGATAAAGAGGATATTCGTCGTATCGATCGTGATCAGTTCCTGCTGCGGATGCTTTCTGCCGCCCTGAGGGGGAACGGAAGCCACGGTACCTTCCAGGATCTTGAGCAGCGCCTGCTGCACGCCTTCCCCGGAAACATCCCGCGTGATCGAAACGTTCTCCGTCTTTTTCGTGATCTTGTCGATCTCATCGATATAGATGATGCCGCACTGTGCGCGATCCACATCATAGTCCGCCGCCTGTATCAGTTTGAGGAGGATATTCTCCACATCCTCGCCGACATAGCCGGCCTCAGTCAGCGTCGTCGCGTCTGCGATCGCAAACGGAACATTCAACACTCTCGCCAGTGTCTGTGCGAGCAACGTCTTTCCGGAACCGGTCGGCCCGAGCATCAGGATGTTGCTCTTTTGCAGCTCCACATCCATGGATTCCTGATCCGCCGTGATGCGTTTGTAGTGGTTGTAGACTGCCACGGAAAGCACCTTCTTGGCATCTTCCTGACCGATCACATAGTCGTCGAGGAACGCCTTCATCTCTTCCGGCTTGATGAGATTGATCTCTAAGGCATCCTTTTCGCCTTCCGCAGTCTCCTCTTCCTCCATCTCTTCTTCGATGATCTCTGCGCAGATATCTACGCATTCATCGCAGATGTAAGCGCCGTTCGGTCCTGCGATCAGTTTTTTTACCTGATCCTGACTCTTTCCGCAAAAAGAGCAGCGGATCTTTTCATCGATCGTATTTCGTCCTGCCATGTCCTTTTCCTTTTACTTCTCTTCCTTTTTCTCGTCCGTCTGGCTCTTTTCGATAATGCTGTCCACGATGCCGTAATCAAGCGCTTCCTGTGCGTCCATCCAGTGATCGCGTTCGGTGTCTTCCGCCACCTGTTCGAACGGTTTTCCGGTGTTCGCCGCCAGCATCTCGTTCAGTTTCTTTTTGGTCTTTAAAATGTTTTCCGCTGCGATCTGGATCTCCGTCGCCTGGCCTTTTGCGCCGCCGCTGGGCTGATGGATCATAACCTCGGCATTCGGCAATGCGTAACGCTTTCCTTTTGCGCCGCCGGCCAGAAGAAATGCGCCCATGCTCGCCGCCATTCCGACACAGATCGTCGAAACATCGCATTTGATATACTGCATCGTATCATAGATTGCAAGTCCGCTCTGTACTTCTCCACCCGGAGAGTTGATGTAAAGATGGATGTCTTTCCCGGGATCCTCGGACTCCAAAAAGAGGAGCTGCGCCACAACAAGGCTTCCTGTGGTGGCATTCACTTCCTCTCCGAGGAAAATGATACGGTCTTTGAGAAGGCGCGAAAAAATATCATAGGAACGCTCTCCTCTGCTGGTCTGTTCAATGACATAAGGGATTAAACTCATTTTACTCCTCCTTAAGCCTCCTCTTTTGCTTTCTCTTCTGCTTTCTCTTCTGCTTTCTCTTCAGCCGCCTTATCGGTCTTTTTCTTGGATGTCTTCTTTGCAGCTGTTTCTTTGACGTTATCCAAAATAACATCGATGGCTTTTTCGATGCTGAGCTCCCGCTTTAACGTGTCTGTCCGGGCGTCGTCGTACATCTTCTTTAGCTCATCCACTTCCATTTTGTAGTTTTCCGCCATCTCACGGATCTTGCCTTCGACTTCCTCGTCGGAAATCTCAATGCCTTCATCCTTTACGATCTGTTCAAGCACAAGGCTGCTCTTGATGCGGTTCTCCGCTTCTTCACGCATCTGATCGCGCATCATATCCACCGTCTGACCGGTGTACTGCATGTACTGCTGCACGTTCAGTCCCTGCATCTGCATCCGCTGCGCAAACTCCCTCATCATGGAATCGATCTGAGTCTCGATCATGGGCCCGGGGATATCCATTTCGGAGTCCTCGATGATCTTCTCGATGGCCTCGTCTTCTTTCTTGCGCTTCGCCTCGTCTTCTTTATTCTTGGTCAGGTTCTTTTTGACTTCTTCCTTATACTCTGAAAGCGTATCAAATTCGGACACATCCTGTGCAAATTCGTCATTCAGCTCAGGCAGCTCTTTGTAGCGCACTTCGTGGATCTTTACCTTGAAGACGACTGCCTTGCCCGCAAGATCCTCTGCGTGATAGTCTTCCGGGAATGTTACATTCACATCTACCTCATCGCCGGCCTTTTTGCCGATCAGCTGCTCTTCAAAGCCCGGGATGAAACTGCCGGATCCAATCTCAAGCGGATGCTTCTCGCCTTTTCCGCCTTCAAACGGAGCGCCGTCCAAAAAGCCTTCAAAATCGATGACTGCGGTATCGCCGTTTTCGATGATGCGGTTCTCATCCGTGATGGAACGGCCGTTGCGGTTCCGCTCGTTCTCGACCGCCTCGTCTACTTCTGCGTCGGTCACCGTCGTATCCACTTTGGTCACCGTAACGCCTTTGTACTTGCCGAGCTTTACGTCCGGACGCTTTGCCGCTTCTGCCGTATAGATAAACGGCTTTCCTTTTTCAATCTGTACGATCTCGATGGATGGGCGGGAAACAATCTCCTCTCCGCACTCATCCAGTGAATCCGAATAGCTGTCCTCGATCAGAATGTCGGACGCTTCCTCATAAAACACTTCCGCTCCGTACATCTTCTCGATGATATGCTGCGGCACCTTGCCCTTCCGGAAACCGTGAATGGCAATCTTGCCTTTCTGCTTATGATATGCCTTTTTGATCGCTTCCTCCACCTTATCCGCCGGGATCTCGATGGTCAGCTTCACCATGTTGTTATCCAGTTTTTCTACCTGTACGCTCATGCCTGTTCTAACTACCTTTCTTCTTTCCTTCTATTACATTTCTGTCACCGCAAAAAGGGCATACCATCCCCCTTGCAGCCATTCATGCATTATAGCACAGTTTCAACTGTTTGCAAAGGTTTTTCTATGATTGCGCGGACATCCTGCTATTGTGATAACGGACATCCTCTGTCACATCCGCCCCGAACCAGGCCGGGGGTGCAAACGCGTTTGCTTCCTCTATCGTCGGAAATTCCACCTCTGCCATGATGAGATCCTCCCCTTTTTCGATCTGCACATTGTCAAAAAGATCCAATTCGATCGTATAAGAAAGGTAAGGGATCCGGTATCTGGTTTTGGCGATGATCTTTCCGTCTGCCTTTTCAATGAGATGAAGGTATCCTTCCTCTGTCAGCGGAAGGTTGGCTTCTTCTCTCGCCATCAACCCGCGTCCTTTATAGGTCAGTGTATAGCGGTCTCCCTCTTTTCTCACGCGGACAACCGGATCCGTACACAGATAACCCTGTTCGATCCGTTCATGAGGATATGCCTTGAGATCCGCCGGCAATTTTTTGATCAAAAATTTTCTCTCGATCTCCATTCGACGTTGTTCTCCTTTTCTGATATGTGTTATGATGAAGCCGTCTCAATACGATACTGTCAAAACGGAGGGATTTGTTATGAAAACGATCGGTATTCTGCTCGCAGATGGCTGCGAAGAGATTGAAGCGCTTGCCGTAGTCGATGTGATGCGCCGTGCAAAACTTGAGATCCGCATGATCTCCATCACCGGAGAGTTGATGATCCACGGCTCCAGAAAGATCCAGTTTCTGGCGGAGCAACTGTTTGAAGACACCGACTTTGATGCCTTAGACGGGATCGTCCTGCCCGGCGGCATGCCCGGCACCAATCATCTGAAAGAACATGCGGGTGTCAATGAACTGATCAAAAAATTCGCAGCGGAGCAAAAGCTGGTCGCTGCGATCTGTGCTGCGCCATCCGTCCTCGGCGCTGCCGGTCTTTTAAACGGAAAAGAAGCCACTTGCCATCCGGGCTTTGAAGAGACGCTCACGGGTGCCGAGGTCGTCACCGGCGTCACCGTCGTCCAATCCGGCAACATCATCACAAGCCGCGGCATGGGCACCGCGATAGACTTTGCGCTTGCGATCGTCCGCTACTTATCCGATGATGCCACCGTCTATGAAGTCAAAAAGCATCTCGTTTATTAAGTGAGAGAATCCGCTCCTTATGATCTGCGAGAGCGATCCAGCTCGTATTTCGCACGGGTCGACACGGCGTTTTTCAATTTCTGAAAACGTTCATCCGTCGGTCCGTCCGGAATCACGAGATCCATCGATGCCGCGAGATCATCGATCAGGCGGTCTGTCACCTCAAGCCCCTGGATCTTTAGCAGCTCGCTCTTTTCTTCCGCGCTTTCCGCCTCTAAAAAACGCAGCAGGATCGGATTGATCTGTTCCTCCATTTCGGTCGCCCTTCCTTTCTCTTAATCCTCGTCCTCCAATTCCACTCTCATCAGGACAGGGTTGTGATCTGCGCAGACAAATTGCAGATCCTGTGTCTCCACATCTAACAGTTTCACATTTGGCGAAAGAATAAATCCATCGATCATATAATACTGGAAGGTCGCCGGATCCGCATCGACATACGGCTTATCGAGTGAACGGCAAGTCGGTGTCTCATTGTCCATGATAAACTGCCAATCTGCCGGATAATCATCCACATTGATCAGGCCCGGCGTCCATTTGTCGGGATAGGTCGGATAATCAGAGAGATCCACATTGGAAAATGTCTGGTTAAAGTCGCCGCCGGCGATCACATAATTGCCTTTTTCGTATTCTTCCAGCAAAACATCCCGCAGCATAGCTGCCTGTGCCACTTTCCCTTCTCCGCTGTCATAAGCCTCGAGATGGAGATTGACCAGAACAAGCTCTTTGTCGCTGCCCTCAACGGGGATATAAGACACCAAAAGGCATCGTTTCAAGTTGCCGAGACGTTCGATCCCGGTAAACGGGCACGGCAGTTTAATCCGCTCCGCTTCTTCGATCTCGTAGCGGCTTAATGTCATAATGCCTGCATCAACCCTTCCGATCGGCGGAATCGGATATGGGATAAACCTCACGCGGAAATTGTATGCAAATGCTGTTTCATAGTCAGGGAAGGCCACCTCAAGATTCAGCTCCTCGTTGATGTGCTTGCTGCGGTGGGAATCCTGATCGACTTCCTGATAAAAGATAAAATCCGGATCCAGTTTTTTCGTCTCGTTGATGATCCCTTCCATGTTGCTGTTGATCCGCTCCCGGCTGGCCGTATTCACGTGCTTGCCGCCATCCATAAAGAAGTCGGCGTTATCACCTAATGCGCCGTATCCGATGTTGTAGGTCATGAGACTGATCGGTTCTCCACTCGGCACGTAGTCCTCCAACACACATTCGACTCCGATCGACTCCACATCGTTAGGCCGGTATTCCGTTGTATACAGAATTCCCATCAGAATCGCAAACGCACCCACAAGCACCAACAGAATGTTGATGGTCCAAAGCACGATCCTTTGCCATACTTTTCGTTTTTTCTTTTTTGTCGGTCGCTCTTTTACTTTTTCTTCCATGCTCATCCGTCTCCATGATTATTTCGGCGTTGCCATTTCTGCTGCCGAGAAGAACTCCGTCAGGTTCTTATTCATTGCCATCACATCCTGATCTCCCTCGGCTGTCTGTTCGAAATAGGGGTTGAGCCAATCCGGAAAGCCCATCTCCACGAATGATCCATCCGTATTGGTCCCGGAACGCTCCGTCGGGGAGACTGTCGCCGTGAGATCGCCAAAATGGGTCGTGATCCGGTAAGTTGTCTGGTTGGCACCTGTCACGAGCAGATACAGATAGATCGTATCGCAGGAAAGTGTATTCGCATTGTCCCCGTCCAGCTCATATAGATAGCTGATCGTTTCATCCTCATCGTTTTCTGCGACGGATGCCGACAGCTTTGTCCCGCTGGGAAGCTCATAAGAAGTCTCATAGATGGAGGAGTATTCCAATCCCGCAGCATGGTCATCATCCGCCTTCTCCGGAAGCTTGATCGACTTGATGATATAATCGTAGTCATCCTCAAACGCGTCGTAATTCCCATCCACAATGGTCTTGCGTACAATAAAGCAAGCCTTGCCGCCGATCGGTATCGCAAGACCGGTTTCCTGATAGGTCACGTCATCCACCGTATAGGTATAGGTCCCGCTCTTTGCTTCCGTCACGTCCTGAAAACCGGTGGTCTGCCATTGATCATCAGGGTATCCGACGATCGCAGCGCCCGTTGCCAACGTTTCATCCACAAGATCATGATTCTTTTGCGGTTCTTCTACTTCCGTATATGTAAATGTAAAGGCAACGTCCGTGCCGGCATCGTCTGTTGCCACTGCCACGAGACGTCCTTCCTCGTTTTCCTCTGCTTTCCAGTCGGACGGGACTTCAAATGTCACATCTCCCAGTACCATTTTCGCTGTCCCGTTTTTATATGCATCCATCTGTGTCGACTGCTCAGTCGCCCCGATAACACCCTTCTGGTCTCCGCATCCGAAGAAAGAAGCGCACATCAAAACCACCGCAGTACCCACAAGGATTCCTCGATTTTTCATTCCCAAGTATCCCTCTCCGTTCAAATTGTCTTTTTGATTATACTATAAAACCAAAGGTGGGTCAAAAAACCTTGTCGAGTCGGAAAATCGTTGACGATATTGTGTAGGGAGTGATAAGATTATGGTGTTGTGCGGTCTAAAGAAAATGACGGGTAGAAAGTGGCGGTCAAAAGTCACATGTCACGAAGTGACATTGTGACCTTTGCGCAAAGATCCGAGTGGACGCACTAGTGCGTCCATCCGGATTTCTGCGCAAAGTGCACATGCGATTTCATCGCATGGCACTTTTGACCGCTCCCACAACAGCACAACACATCCGACTCTCTGCGGGCGTGGTGAAATTGGCAGACACGCAAGATTTAGGTTCTTGTGCCTTATGGTGTGCAGGTTCAAGTCCTGTCGCCCGCATATACCGCTTGAATAGGCTCTGTGAGCCCGAAAAAAGGCAAATAACGGAGGATCATTTAAATATGACAACGCAACAACCGGCGCAGCAAAAGCAATACAAGCAGCGCGACCATCTGGACTATCCCTCGCTTACCATGTTTCAAATGGTAAAGCGGATCGCGGATCAATACCCCTACGAGACCGCATATGAGTTTTACGGATTTCCCACCACTTACCGCGGTTTCATCCGGAGGATCGAACGCGCTGCGCGCGCTTTCCTCGCGGAAGGGATCCGCGCCGGAGACGCTGTCACCATCTGTCTCCCGAATATCCCGCAGGCATTGGATTGCTTCTATGCATTGAACCGGATCGGTGCCATTGCCAATATGGTGCATCCCTTATCCGCGCAGAGCGAGATCTCGTTTTACCTCAGTCTTTCCGAGAGCCGCCTCATCGTGACTGCCGATCTCTTTTATGAAACGGTGGAGCAGGCGGTCAAAAATGTCTCCCAGCCGGTGAAGATCATTGTGGCCAGGATGCAGGATGAACTGACTCCGGCTTATGCAACGGCTTATTTTTTCAAAAAAGGAAAAGATTATCTGAAGTTCCCGGATCCCCGGTACGGAAAGACCTATCGTTCCTTCCTGATGCGCGGGACCTTCGATATCCAGCTTCCGGAGATCACCTTTGATCCGGAGCGTACCGCTGTCATCCTTTATAGCGGCGGCACCAGCGGTGTGCCGAAGGGGGTCTGTCTTTCCGATTTAAACTTCAACGCATGTGCATTGCAGGCGCGTGAAGCACTGGGGATGGAGTTTCGCAACGGCTACCGGATGCTAAGCTGTATGCCCATGTTTCACGGATTCGGTCTCGGGATCAATATCCATACCGTTCTGGTACACGGTGCAAAATGTATCCTGATGCCCACCTTCAGCGCCAAGAGTTACGCCAAGATGCTGATCCGGAAAAAGCCGAATTTTATCGCCGGTGTTCCCACCATCTTTGAGGCGCTTCTCCATATCCCCGCACTGGAGTCCGCTGACTTAAGCTGTCTCCGGGGGATGTTCTGCGGCGGGGATTCCCTTTCCGTCGAACTGAAGAAAAAGATCGATGCTTTCCTGAAAGAGCACGGTGCTACCATTCAGGTACGGGAAGGTTATGGCTTGACGGAATGTGTGACCGCAAGCTGCCTGACACCACGCGATACCTACAAAGAACACAGCATCGGGATCCCGTTCCCGGATACGATCTACCGGATCGTAGAACCCGGCACGGAAAATGAAAAAGCGCCCGGAGAGGAAGGCGAGATCATCCTGACCGGCCCCTCCGTCATGCTGCACTACCTGAAGAACGAAGAGGAAACGGCGGACGCCATCCGGATCCTGGCCGACGGACGCAGATGGCTCTATACCGGCGACCTCGGCTATATGGATGAAGAAGGCTATGTTTATTTCCGCCAGCGGATCAAACGCCTCATCATCACGAACGGCTACAATGTCTATCCCGGCCAGCTCGAAAACGTCATCGACAGCTTGCCGGAGGTCGCGTACAGCTGTGTGATCGGTGTTCCGGATGAACGACGGATGCACCGGGTCCGCGCTTATGTGGTCCTGAAAGACGGTGAAAAGGCCGATGACGCATGCCGCCAGCGCATCATGGACGCATTACGGCTGGAGGTCGCAAAATACGCCCTCCCGAGAGAGATCGAATTTCGAAGCGAACTGCCCCGTACCCTTGTAGGCAAAGTCGCTTATCGTATACTGGAAGAAGAAGCAGCAAAGGAATCGCAGGTATTGTAAAATGAGTGAATCAAAGCAGAATAAAAGACATTGGTATGACAGACGGGACGCCAGGCGTGTCCGGGCGCCGGGATTGCAGTCCATCATGGGATTTCTCCTCCCGAAACGGACGGACTGTGAGGTCTATCTCCACGATGATCTGGACGTCACGGAGCTTGTGGCTTATCTGGATAAGAAAAATCTGTCTCATCCCGATTATAAGACCACCATCTTTCACTGTGCCATCGCAGCCATGTCAAAGATGTTGATGGAGCGTCCCCTCATGAACCGGTTCATTCAGGGCTGGAGGATCTATGAACGTAACGAGATCTCCATCAGTTTTGTGGTAAAAAGACGTTTCACCGACGGTGCGGAGGAGTCCCTCATGGTGCTCACGCCGCAGGAAAACGACAATCTGGATTCCATCAGCAAAAAGATCGTCGGGAATGTCGCGGAGACAAGAAAAAGTGAACATGCCACCGGCGGGATCGATCAGACCCTGGACGACTTTATGAAACTGCCCTTTCCGATCCTCGCGCTTGCGATCCGGATCATCCGGATCCTCGACTTCTGGGGCATCAACCCGCGATTCCTCACGGACGGCGATCCGAACTATACGACGATCCTCTGCAGCAATCTCGGCAGCATCAAGGCCCCCGCGGTTTATCATCACCTGAACAACTACGGGACCAACAGCATTATGGTGACGATCGGAACTTTACGTGATGAGGATGTCCGGCAGAGTGACGGCACCTATCAGACGAGAAAAATGCTTGATATCGGCGCGACGCTGGATGAACGCATCGCGGACGGATTCTATTTCGTCCGGAGCTTAAACCTTCTCAAATATGTGTTTGCGCATCCGGAGCTCTTAGACGACGAACTCGGCAAACCAAGCGGCTATACCTACGAGTGATCTCCGATCAAAAAAGTGCCATGCGTAAAATTCGCATGGCACTTTTTGTATCCCGGATCACTTTATATCCCGGATCACTTTATAATTTCACCCCGTTACCACCCATCTCTTTGACAAGATAGCATCTCTGCACTGCGCGGTAGTAATTTGTCTTCGTCGTATCTTCCGTGCGGATTTCTACCAAGCCGACAGATACGGTGATGGGGGTCTTCTGATTCACTTCCTCGGTGAAGCGCTTCATCGCATGCAATGCCTCATCGGGAGTCATAGAGAGCATCGCCATGAACTCATCGCCGCCCCAGCGCATCAGTTCTCCCTTTTCTCCGATCGCTTCTTTCGCAAGGCGCACGATATCACGGATCACATTATCACCGTTCACAAGGTCGTTGGCCGCTTTGAAATGATCCAGATCAAATACTGCCATGGTTCGGTAGGCTGTGTCTTTCAACTGGGACAGCTCGCCATAAGTATAGTGAAAGTAATTTCTGTTATGGAGGCCCGTCAAAGGGTCCGTCATACTGATCTTCGGTTTGCGTTGAAACAGTTTCATTCTTCCGGTCCTTCCCCGTTATAATATGTCACGTAGCAGCCCGGATGCTTCTTGCTGAGATACGTACAGCGATCCGCTCTCCGGTACAGTTCTTCAAAAGAGAAGCGGTCGCTCGGCCGATAAAATGCCACTCCCACACTGACTGACACCGGTCTCCCGAGCAGCTCCGGGATCTCAATCCGTTGGATCTTTTCCATCAAACGATCCAGGATGATCTCACCGGCTTCCCTATTGTATACCAACGGTGCATAAGCAGCAAACTCGTCGCCGCCGAGGCGCATCACAACGTCATTGTCGCGGAACGATCGTTTCAGGCATGCTGCGATCTCGATCAGCACCTTATCTCCGGTCTCATGTCCGAAATCGTCGTTGATCGTCTTGAACTTATCCGCATCCATCAGGATAAACATCCCGCCTTCGCCCTTGAGCATGTACTTACGGATCTTGCCTTCACCGCTCCCGCGGTTATTGATCCCGGTCATCAGATCCGTTTCGGACAGATACTGCAGGCGCTCGCGCTTCTGCTTCTCGGCATGGATATTTTCCACCATCCAGAGAACCTGGGTTAGCTTGCCGTTGAGATCGCGTTCTGCCACGACAAACCGACCACGGCACCACTTCCCTTTGTTGTTTTTAAACTCCACGGTGATGGTGTCGGCATCCTTCAGGCGTTCCTCCAGTGTATCGAAATCGATGAACTCCATCACTTCATTTTTGGAGTCGGGATCCGTCAGATAGTTCAACATGATCCGGATCGTATCTTGGGCGCGTTCGCTTCTGCCCGCCAGCATACGTGTCACATCATCGGTATTGCTCCGGATCACGGCATAGGTGTCTGTCCGTAGGTCAATGATGTGCAGGCAGGTGTAGATCCCCGCCACGGACTGTAATTGCCTGTTCAGATCCTGCGTACGGATCTGTCGCTTACTCATTTCAAAGAACAGGAAAAATGCCAATGCCAGCGTCACAACCATCACGACGAGAGAAAGCGCCTCGATCTCGCGCAGGGAAGTAAACAGCGTGTTCTCATCCATGATGGAAACCGCATGCCACTGGTCATGGATGTCTTCTGCGTAGACCAGATAGTCCTTTCCTCCGTACCTGACCTCGTAGGATCTGCCATTCTCGATCGGTGCGACAGCCGTCAGCGCATTGATCATCGAAGCAGCGGTCTGCCCGTCATGTTCACTCCCACCGTTTCCATCATGGTTGCCGGCAAAAGAGACGATCCTGTCATCGCTGTCCAGCACAAGCGAATAGTTGTCTCCGGCATATCCCTCTACACTGGCCTCCGTGATCTCACGAAGCCGTTCCATGGTCAGATCCATGGAAACCACACTCTCCCCGTCAGAAAGAAGCTTGCCGACGGACATCATGATCGTATCCGTCTGCGCATCCAGATAGGGAGTGATCAATACTGTTTTACCGCCACCCTTCTGGATTGTCTTGTACCAGCCGCGCGTAGTCGGATCGTACCCCTCCTCAGGGATCCATCCCGTGCCGTCCATAAATTTCCCGCGGAGCACGGCATAGATATCATTGTATTCCTCGCTGATCGCAGCTTTATAGCGGTCGGTTTCCGATACCAGGTAAAGCTCCAGCATGGTATTACTCGCACCGCCCTGCATCATATCGTCGACGGAATAGGCCATCAGATCCACAGCATCCATACTGGTCTGAAAATACTCCGCATAAGCCTCTGCCGCACGGATCGCCCTGGTCTCACCCATCCGTATGATATCATCCCTCGTCACATTGTAGAGGGCAAAAAAGTTTTGCAGCAAAAGAACCACCATACAAGTGGCCGCCACCAGAAAGGTGATCAGCAGCCTGGGGCTGATTCTCTTGAGATAATGTGTGTTAAGCCTCATTCGGTATCCTCATTCAGGATCTGAAGATAGTTCCGATACACCTCCTGCACGACGTCCTCCCACCTGAGGTAGAGATCACGTCTCGCGTTTTCCCCGACCTTCTTGCGTTTCTTTGGGTCGTGCATGACCGAAAGCACCTTTTCTGCAAAGAGTTCTGCATCATTATACGACAAAAATCCGTTCACGTCATCTGTGATCGTATCCGACGTCGCCGAACCCTCCACAAAGACGCCCGGCGTACCCTGGCTGGCCGCCTCGACCTGAACAAGAGAAGATGCATCATAAAGGGACGGAAACAAGAACAAGTCCGCCCTCGCATAAGCCGCCGCGAGAACGTCACGATCAGCCACCCTGCCTCCAAAGATCGTCAGTTCTTCCACGCCATTCTCCTTGATCAACGCCTTCAGCTTTTTCTCGTCCTGGCCGTTTCCCAGAAAAAGCATCTTGAATGGAAAATCCGCGCGCTCTTTCAAATACACGAGGCTTCGTGCGATCAGGAAGACATTTTTTAACATATTGAGTCTGCCGACAAATAAAAACACTTTGTCGCGCCGCCGGATGGAAAAACGTTCGTTGATCATACGACACGCCGCTTCCTTGTCCGCAACCGGTTCCATCTCGGTCGCATTGCGCACGACCCTTGAGATTCCGCGATACCCATAGTCCGCATGCAGCAATTTTTCCATCGCATCGTTTACGGTCCATGTCTCATCACAGGCCGCAAAGGTCTTCATCAACTGCGTCGTCATATTCTGCGCGATCGTTTCATTTTTAACTGCGCGCATAAAATCCCGCCGGAATTGGGAATGAAGCGTGGCGATCACGGGAATCCCATGTTTTTTCGCATAGCGGATCCCAAGTTTCCCAATAGAAAAAGGCGAATGGATATGAACCAGATCCAGATCGCTTTCGTTTACCTTACGTAAAAAAAGCGGATCCAGGTCCGGCGTGGGCAGATTATAGTCGATCATGGGAACGGGAAGTGATCCGCAACGGATCACGGGATACGGAAACACACTGTCATCATAAGGTTTTCCGGGATAAGAAGGGACAAAAACAAAGACATCTGCGTATGGCGCCAGCTCTCTGGCATAATGATTCACGACTTCACAGACACCGTCGATCACGGGAAAGAATGCATCAAGAAACAGACCGATCCTAAGTCGCTTTGCCATCTGTCTCCTCCTTGTTCTTTCGCTTTTGCTCCAGGGAATCCACAATGGTAAGGCCGATCCCGTAGATGATGTATGCATAGAAAACGAAAAACCGCCAGGTCAGCATCGCCCAGAACACGTAGCCGCTAGTCAGCACAGAAAAGACCGCATAGAAAACGCCTTCTGCAGCGCCGGCATTTCCGGGTGTCGGAATGAATGTGATCGCGGCATAGATTGTTACCATCGTGACAAAGCTGTTCAAAAAGCTGATCTGACCTCCGAAGGCAAGGATCACAAAATATGGCACCGAACACAGCGCGATTTGATAGACCAGCGCCAAAATCATGACGCCGATACAGGTCGGCACATGTCTTAAAAACTCCCGGAGTGTATGGCTGTAGCCCTCCACGTTTTCGATGAATTTGGCGGAAGTTTTTTCCCTGTCCTTCACAAGACGAAGCCCTGCCAGAAGCGTAACAATGCCTCTCGTCAGTTTCTCTGAAAACGTCGGAAAGAATGTAAAGAGAAGGATGAGAAACGGGAATACGGAGTAGCAGACAATACCTACATAAGAGGCGATCCTTACCGCATCACTCTCCACATACTTCGCACCGAAAAAGACGCAAAGCAGCGCTAAGATGATAAAGGAAAACTGCATGGAAAGAAACCCCGCGATGGGGATCGCAGCACTCTCCGCATTCGGGATACCGTGCTTTTTCATGTAGTAGATCTGGAACGGCTGCCCGCCGATGCCGGACGGAGTGATATTGTCATAGTATCGTCCGAGTAGCACGGTCCGACGGCAGAGTGTCCAGCGGGTATACCCAAGCGTCCGCTTCATGACAAGCGCATACTTGGCTGTCTCCGCTGCGATCGCAGCGATCATGCAAAGCGCCGCCGGGATCAAATAGACCGCATCTAAATGGACATTTGTAAACTTCGCAGCGCCCTGTCCGTCGCGGTATTCCTTGATAAATGTCCAGCCGATCACGATCACGTTCACAACAATGAAGATCGTTGTCCAGATGATCTTTGATTTCTTATTTTCTTTTTTCGGTGTTTCGTCCAATTTATTTCTCCGATAATTTTCTTTCTTTTACGAGCATCGCCCGCAAGATCCCCGGTCCTTCATAATCGCGCTTTCCGGCACCGATCCCGATACGTTCAATCTCGTATGCTTCCGGCAGCGTACGTGACGTGGTAATGGCTGCAACAGTCGCCGCGCCGGTAGGGGTTACAAACTCCCCTTCCAGAGGCATCTTATGTAATATGATCCCGTGCGCGCTGACAATCTCTGCAACTGCAGGAACCGGGATTGGCAGGATTCCATGCTGGCAGCGTACCGTACCTTCTCCCTCATAGAGTACAGGCGTGATCACATCCGTGATCCCGAGGTCATCCAAGCAGATCCCGATTGCCGCAATGTCGATCACGGAATCCACAGCGCCGACCTCATGAAAATGCACTTCCTCCGGCGTCGTACCGTGTACCTTCGCTTCTGCTTCCGCCAGCACCGAAAAGACGGACAGTGCCCGTTCTCTCGCGCCTTCCGTCAAATTGCCTGCGGAAAGGATCTCGCGGATCTCTTTCATGCCTCTATGCGGCGCATGTGCATGCTCATGTGACCCGTCATGATGGTGGTGTCCTTCCTCCCCGTGATGCTCGTGAGAATGGGCCGACGCCGTATGTCCGTATAGATACGCCATATCGTGATCGTGATTATCCGTATCCAGCCGCACATGGAAATCCATGGCGCGCAGTTCGTGTTTTTTCACCTCTGTGATCTCGATCCGATAGCCGGAAAGAGGCAAAGAAGAAAGGGCTTCCCGCAATTTCTGTTCGTCTGCGCCAAGATCAAGCAGCGCTGCGACCGTCATATCTCCGCTGATGCCCGAAAAGCATTCCAAGTAAAGCGTGTTTCCCATCGTTTGCTCCTTCCCCGGCACTGTCTGTCCGTATCCCTTAGTTGTCTCTTCTGCCGTTCGTTGCAAGACGATTGATCTGAGATGCAAGATACCCCGCACCATAACCGTTGTCAATATTTACCACAGATACCCCGTTGGCGCAGGAATTGAGCATCGCAAGCAGCGGTGTCAGTCCCTGAAAGGAAGTCCCATACCCAACGGAAGTCGGTACACCGATCACCGGAACACTCACCTGTCCGCCCAGCACGCTCGCCAGCGCGCCTTCCATTCCGGCCACAGCCACCACGACATTTGCTTTCCGGATCTCATCGATCTTCGAGAGCAGACGATGCAAGCCGCTGACACCGATGTCCACATAGCGTTCCACGCGATTCCCGAAAAACTCTGCCGTCTGCGCCGCTTCTTCCGCGACGCCGATATCCGAGGTCCCCGCACAACAGACCGCAATGCGACCGATCAGAGGCTTCGGCTCCTTCGGCAGGACTTTCAGAAGACGAGACTCCGGGTCAAAGGTCACGGCAGGAAGCACCTCTTTCACAGCCTGATACTGCGCCTCATTCGCGCGTGTCCCGAGCACTTCTCCCTCTTTTTCGTACAGTCGCTGAAAAATGCCGACAAGATGGCTGTCCTCTTTTCCTTCGCAAAAAACCACCTCCGCATAACCTGTCCGCTCTTTGCGCTCCCAGTCCAGATTGGCGTATTCCGGCATCTCCTTGTTCTGCATATTCTGTCCCTCCGTCGATGCGGTCAACTTACTGTCAAAAAAAGACCGCTCCTTTGTCTGAACGAAGGACCGGTGCTTTTCCCTTAAGCCACAGCCTGGCGCCGTTTGGTGCTTCTACTTTCGCATATATTTGGTGACCTGGTTCTTTCCGTTGTTCTTGGAATCATATAACGCATCGTCGGCACCGACAAATGCATCTTCAAAATCCGTCACCCAGTATACGGTATTGATCCCGCCGCTGAACGTTGTTCTATCGTTCATAAACTCATAGCGGGCACGTCCGAAATCCTCACGCAGCGCATTCAAGGTGTCTTCCGCCTCTTTCGGGTTGCCGCTGCTGAAGGCAAATACGAATTCTTCTCCGCCGTATCGTCCGCAGATGACATTATCATTGACGTAATTGTTCATCAGCCGTCCAAGCTCACGCAGCACCACGTCTCCGTTGTCATGTCCGTAGGTGTCGTTGACATGCTTGAAATTGTCGATATCGATGATCGCAATGCTAATCGGATGGTCTTTTCGCGCCCAGCGGAGCATCTCATCCGCCGCCGCCTGGAAGAACGGTCTCGTCAAGACCCCGGTCAGATTGTCATACTCCAGACGATGCTTATATTCTTTTTGCTGGTCAAAATATTCCGTCGTCAGACGGAGCATCTCGCTATTGTTGTCCTGGATGACCGTGGAGATGAAAAACAGCACCGTATCCATAACAATCACAACGATCAAGTTCTGCATGTAGAAGGAAAGATCCTCCGGCCGCTCCGCAATGATGAACACTGCGGAAAAGCAGGTGACGATATAGCACAGCACAAGCAGGATCTTCTGCATCCTGGCGTCACGGTAGCAGCTTGCATACATCATGATGATCGCAGGCGCACACCAAAGCGGTGAAAAGTACGCATGAAGCAGCGACATCGTGCTTGCCATGCCAAAAAATGAGAAGGTGCAGATATAATTCTTCTGTTCCTCGGAAAACCTCCCGGATTTGTCCTTATCTGCCCTAGTCGCGATCACACATGTGAGGATATTGAGCAGAATAGACAGAAGCACGTGCACGACGAGGTAATAATACACATCTCCGCGCAATGTCCGGGTAATGAGATATACAAAAAAGAACAGCCAATCCGCAATGATGAAGAAAACGACAAAGACGAACATCGCCTTGCACATTTTCCTCCGGTTGATCGGGTCGAGTGATTGCAGTTCCATACTAACTCCCACAATAATTAAGCCTACACAAATATGATATTCTTTTTGGTGCTTTAACGCAAGACTTTAACGCAAGAATTTCTTTTTTCAAAAGAAAAAAACATATTTTTTGTTTTTTATGCTATAATCAAAATGATTCTTTGAAAAGAGGACACAAAGCCATGCTGACAGAAGGAAAAATCTGGGTTGGAACCAATGAAAACGGAGAAAAGATCTGCCTTCTCCCGTCTCTGGCCAATCGACACGGTCTGATCGCAGGCGCGACCGGCACCGGAAAAACGATCACCCTGAAGGTGCTTGCAGAATCTTTCAGCGATCTCGGCGTACCGGTCTTTCTCGCAGATGTCAAAGGAGATCTGGCCGGCATGATCGAATCCGGCGTTGACAGCGAAGATATGCAAAAGCGGATCGCACGTTTCGGACTGGCGGAGGCCGGCTTTTCCTATCAGACATACCCGTCAACCTTTTATGACCTGTACGGTCAAAAGGGCATCCCACTTAGGACGACGATCTCTGAGATGGGACCGCTACTGCTTGGCCGCATCCTCGGATTGACGGACGTTCAGGGAGATCTGCTAACTGTAGCTTTCAAGGTGGCAGATGATCAGAACCTCCTCCTCGTCGATACCAAGGATCTGAAAGCCATTTTGAACTATATGGCTGAAAACAATCAGGAATTCGCGCCGACATACGGCAACATCAACAAAACCTCCGTGGCGGCCATCATCCGCAGCATCGTGGCTTTGGAAGCGGCCGGCGGCGACTCTTTCTTCGGAGAACCGGCGCTTAACATCCACGACTGGTTCACGGTCGACCAGAACGGCAAAGGCATGATCAGCATTCTGGACAGCCAGAGCCTCGTGCAGAACGGCACGCTTTACTCGCTTTTCCTGCTCTGGATGATGTCGGAGCTCTTTGAGACGCTCCCGGAAGTGGGTGACCCCGAAAAGCCGAAGATGGTCTTCTTCTTTGACGAGGCGCATCTTTTGTTTAAGAACTGCCAGAAAGCGCTTCTGGAAAAGATCGAGCAGGTGGTCAAACTGATCCGTTCCAAGGGCGTCGGGATTTACTTTATCACTCAGAATCCGCGTGACATCCCGGACGGCATCCTTTCACAGCTGGGCAACAAAGTTGAGCATGCCCTGCACGCATACACGCCGGCGGATCAAAAAGCAGTCCGCGCTGCAGCACAGTCTTTCCGGATCAATCCGGCATTTGACACCGAGGAAGCCATCCTCTCCCTCGGCACCGGCGAGGCGATCGTTTCCTTCCTCATGGAGGACGGTGCGCCGGGCATCGCGGAAAAAGTATCTGTTCTGCCCCCGCGCAGCAAGATGGGCGGGATCGATGACGGAGCAAGAGACCGCGCGATCAAGGGAAGCCTTCTTTACAGCAAGTACAGCACACCGCATGATCCGGATTCGGCTTATGAATTCCTGACGCGGATGGGACTCGAAGCAGAAGCGGCCGCCGCAAAAGAAGCCGAGCAGGCTGCACTTGAGAAAGAACAGGCCAAGGCAGAAGCTGCGGCAGCGAGAGAAAAAGAAAAGCAGGAAAAAGCAGACGCCGCCCGTAAAAAGCGCGCCGTGAAATCCGTCGGCACGACAGTCACCGGCACGATCGGACGCGAGGTCGGCAAATCCGTCGGCAGCAGTTTCGGCAAATTCGGAAAGACACTGGGCGGCAATGTCGGCGCATCCCTCGGCAGAGGCCTTTTGAACACGTTATTTAAACTCTAGGCCATTTATTTTCAGACAAGGAGACATCATGGAGCTGGATAGCATCTTCGTAGAAGCAACAATGAGGATCATGGAGAAAGTCGAACAGAGTGAAGGGGAAAAAGAAAGCGCTGCCAAGCAGACTTTCTCGGAAATCCTGCACAATTCGCTGTATGACCTTTCCACACACCTGCATTTTGCATCGATTTCCGGAAAGGCTGTTGCCTATCCCACAGCATTCCCGATCAACCCGTCCAAAGAGTTGTTCTTCACCTCTTTTGACGAGAGTTCTTCTTCACGTGCGCATGACTATATGCGGCACGCCTCTCTCGGAGAGAATGGATATTGCGAGATCAGGATCAGCCCCGGCGAAAAGGCTTCCTGGGATGATCCCGAGACACAAAAGCGGCTGCTCGGGCTCACCCGTTTTCTGGAGATGATCCTGGAACGCCGGATCATGTTGATGAACGTGTCACGTATGCCGCTCATTGATATGTCTTCGGGGTTACTTAATTCTTACGGGATGCGGACTGTAGGCGAGACGCTGATCGCAGAAGGAGAACCGGAGAAATATACCGGCATCTTTTTGAACCTGAAAGATACCAAGCATTTTATCCACAAATACAACGATCGTCTGATCGAAAAGTACTTAGTTGGCGTCAGCCACAAGCTTTTCAGCTTCCTTGATACGGATTGCGAGCTCGGCGCTCACTATGGCGGAGACAACTTCTATGTGCTCCTTCTGAAAGAACGTATTCAGGAATTTCACGAGTATCTGAAAGATGCTGTCATCGAAGTGCAAGATATGGATCAGGCGATCCAGATCCCTTTTTTCGCACGTCTCGGGATCTACGAAGGACAAAAGGGCGACACCATCACCAGTTTCATGAACGGTGCATCCATTGCGTTCCAGACGGCGCGCCGCCTCAGCGAGGACGTCGTCTACTTCCAGCCGGAAATGATGCGGCCGAGACCCTGATCGTTCTCAGAATCCCGGCCGTTCGTTCCGTTTATTCAGCAAATCCGCGGAAGCCCTTCTCCTTGCAATACTGAGAGCCTTCGCGTTCCGCCGATGGCAGTTTTTAAAAACAGTTCACCGCCGTCCGGCTTGATCTGCATTTCCTCTTCTTCCTCAAACCTTAAGACATGCCCGATTCTGCAGGCATCTTCCCCGTAATGAGACGCTTTCATAATGGAGAGTGCTTTTTCCGCCGCTTCTTCCGGCAATACCAGAACCAGTTTTCCTTCATTTCCCATATAAAGCGGATCCAGGCCCGTCAATGCGCAAAAATCTTTCACTTGTGCGCTGACCGGCAACTGCTCCTCTTGGAGCATTAAGGTCTTACCGCTCTGCGCAGCCACCTCTTTACATACGGTCGCAAGGCCGCCCCTCGTAACATCACGCATCGCATGGACAGGCACGCCCTCATTGATCATGGAACGCACAATATCATTTAACGGCGCGCAGTCGCTTGCTATTTCATTTTCAATGCTCATGCGGCTGCTCAGGATCGCGACGTGATGATCCCCGAGATTCCCTGATACGAGGATCACGTCACCCTTTTCGATCTGCGCCGGGCTGATCTCCATCCCGACCGGCACAAACCCGACACCGGTGGTATTGATATACAAGCCGCCGTGCCCCTCCACGACCTTTGTATCTCCTGCAACGATGAGAATTCCGGCTTCTTCTGCCGTTTTTGCCATGGAATGGACGATCTTTTTCAGATCGGAGATCGGAAGCCCTTCCTCCATGATAAAACCGACCGTCATGTATTCCGGCACGGCGCCCCGCATCAGAAGGTCATTGACCGTCCCTGCAACAGACATCCTGCCGATGTCGCCGCCCTTGAAAAACAGTGGTTTCACCACGAAGCTATCCGTGGTCAGCGCGAGTTCCGCGCCTCCCGCCACGACACTGGAATCGTTCATCTGGGCCAGGTATCCGTTCCAGAATTCCTTTGCAAAGACTTCATTGATCAAGTCGGACGTTGCCTGTCCGCCGCTTCCGTGGATCATTTCGATCTTTTCCATGGTGTTCCTCCTTATACTCTGCTATATGGCAGTTTCACCTACGGGTCGCCCCGCCCTCCCGGCATGGCATGCTGCCCTGTGCCCCGCCAGTTATTGGTATCGCATTGCAGTGTGGCAGCTGCCTTCTTCGGAGACCATGCAGGCGCCCTGCGGAGTCAGGGGCGTGCATACTTTTCCGAAAAGCGGGCAGTCAGTAGGCGCGAGTTTCCCGGTCAATACCTGTCCGCAGCGGCAGGCTTGATTCTGCTGGTTGTCTTCCGTCAGATCCCGGCTGCCGGCATCAAAGGATGCATACGCCGCGCGAAGACACAGACCGCTCCCGGGGATGATCCCGAGGCCACGCCAGGCCGCATCGGACGGTTCAAAGAAACGCTCGATCAGCTCTTTCGCCTTTGGATTGCCTTCTGCCGTCACCACCGAGGGGTAAAAGTTTTTGACCATCCCTTTTCCCTGCATATGCAAGAGCCCGTACAGCGCTGCAAGCAGCTCCTCGCCTTCAAACCCTGCTACCGCAAAGGGGATCCCATACTTTTTCGCCAGCGGCGCAAACGCGTCACTGCCTGTTACAGTACAGACGTGGCCCGGTGCCAGAAATCCCTGCAGGTCGGCGCCGTTCTCCAGCAGAAAAGAGACCGCCCCCGGCATCGTCTTACATGCTGTCAGGAGCTTGACGTTCGTGATCTCCTCCCGGAGCAATTCTTCCATCAAAAGTGCATAGACCGGTATGGTTGTTTCAAATCCTATGGCGGCAAACACGAACTGTTTGTCCGGTTCTTTTTTTGCAAACGTCACGACATCCGCAGGGGCATAGACCATCTCTACGCTTGCGCCCATTCCCTTTGCAGCCGAAAGGCTTTCGCTGCTTCCCGGCACGCGCAGAAGATCGCCGAATGTCACAAGACACGTATCCGGCCGCTTTGCCAGGGCGATCGCGCGGTCGACATAGGCTGTGGGGGTTACGCAGACCGGACAGCCGGGACCGCTGATCAACTGGATCGCGGGGGACAATATCTCCTTGATCCCGTTCTTTGCGATCGATGCGGTATGGCTGCCACAGATCTCCATGATACGCATCTTAGGTCCATCGTATTGTGACAAAAACCTTCGCATCTCCGCCAGATCTGTCATGCGTCTGCCTTCACCTCTTCCATCAATGCTTCCAGCTCCGCCGCCTCGTTTTCGGAGACTTTTTGCAGGATACAGCCTGCATGCACGAGCACGCGGTCACCCACGGCGACATCCACGAGGCCGGTACGTGCTTCCACGCGGTTGCCGCTGAAGTCTACGGTTGCTGTATGCGGTTGTACCTTGATCACGGTTCCCGGATATGCGACACACATGATGTTGCTCCTATCTTTTTCTATATCATTTCTCTATACTCGCAGATTTCGCTATGCTTGCTGTGCGCAGACACGCTTTCGCTCTGAGCTGCTTGCTCACGTTGCTAAACTCGCTTCGCTCGCTAAGCAACGAGCAGCAGCTAAGGTCTGCTTACAGGAAGCACAGCGCAATCTGCTCGGATGTATTACATCCCCCATAGCTGACCCAAGGCGAGGCCGCCGTCGCCGCAGGGGACTTTCTCGTTGAGGAGCACAGTATAGCCTCGCTCACGGAGCGGCAGAACGGTCTCCCGCAGGAGGATCCGGTTGACAAAACAGCCACCGGACAAGGCAATCCGATCCATCTGGTTTTCTTTTGCGATATGACCTGCCATCTCCACGGCAAACTGCGCCACGGCATGATGAAACCCCAGCGCTAGCTCCGAGCGGTCAACGCCCTGCTGCACGGCCTGATAGATCGCCGCGATCAATGCCGGACCGTCGCCGAAAAGCATCCCTTTCGAAGAGATGCGGGGCAGCGTCAACGGATAGGCTTCGTTTGCCTGCTCCGCAAGGACTTCCAGCTCTGCTGCGGATTGTCCTTCATAGGTATTCTCTTTGCAGCCCGTGAGGATTGCGGAAGCCGCGTCAAAGAGCCTCCCCATCGAGCAGTTCTCCACGGTATGGATCCCGCTTTCCAATGCGGCATCCAAGACCGGATCGCCATAGGAGATCCCCGCTGCCCTCAGATACGCCGCCAATGCAAGTGCAGGGCGTTTTGCAGCCGCATCACCGCCTGGAAATACCACGGGACGCAGAGACCCTGCTTTCTCAAAGCGCTCTCTGGAACAGAGCAAAAATTCACTTCCCCAGACGCGTCCGTCGGTGCCATAGCCTGTGCCGTCAAATGCAAGTCCGAGGATCGGCCCTTTGCAGCCATGCTCTGCCATGACGGACAAAACATGCGCATAATGATGCTGAATCCGCTTTTCGACCCCCTGTGCGGAAATATATCCCGGGTGCAGATCTCCCACACGCACTTTTGGTGCGAAAGAAAACAGGTCCTTCATCCGATCAATCTCCCGTTCGCGTGCCTGCACACAGGAGAACTCCATGAGGTCGCCAAAATGAGGACTGAGGTAAGCCGCTTTGCCTTTCCCAAATGCAAACACTGCTTTCAAGTCCGAACCTGCGGCAAATTTTTCAGTATTTAATTCTTCATTTAACAAAATCGGATCCGGTACAATCCCTCTTGCACGTCTAAGAATCTGTGTTACATGACTTCCGTCAGACAGCGGAACCACCTGATAGATGGAGTCATCCAGCGGAGAAAGGATCCTGCGGTTATGGGTCAGGATATAATCCGGACAGCCCTCTTTCAGCAGGCCTTGCATTTCCACTGTATGCGTGATGATCGGCTCATTTCCGCGGTTTCCGCTTGTCATAACAAGCGGGCCGAGTTCTCTGGTCAACAGCATCTGCAGCGGATTGCAGGGCAGCATAGCACCGATCCTGCTGCTTCCTTTCAAGATGCCGTCCGGGAGCGGGCGATGCCACTCCAGCAAGACGATCGGACGCGCGGCAGAGCAAAGGAGACGCTCCTCCTCCACGGAGATCGCACAATGATCCGCCACTGCTTCCAACGAAGGAAAGCATACCGCAAGCGGCTTTGCCTCCCGATGTTTCAACTCACGCAGCCTTTCTGCCGGCACATCCTCCGGAAGAAAGACAAAATGAAATCCACCGATATCCTTGACCGCAACAATTCCGCCGTTTCGAATCTGATAGATCGCCTCTTCCAAGGCCGCTTCTCCGACATCCTTCTTGGCATTTCCGAGATATATGCCATCTAAATAAGCCCCTGCGATCCCGGAAAGCTCCGGTCCGCAATCCGGACAGCAGATCGTCTGCGCATGCCTTCTTCTGTCATACGGCCGCTGATATTCCCCCGCACAATCCGCGCACATCGGAAATTCATCCATTGTAACACGGTCTCTGTCATAGGGCACACGCTTTAAAATGCTGTATCGCGGGCCACAGACAGCGCAGCTGATAAAGGGATGATGAAACCGCCGATTCCCCTGCGTAAACAGCTCTTTCTCGCACTCCGCGCAGGTCGCAAGGTCCGGCGGCAGTAGCCTCATCGATTCCTCTCCCGGTGTGCTGTCCTCGATCAGAAAGCCTTCGTATGCGGACGGATCGAGAAGCTGTATCTCTACCTTTTCCACTTGGTCAACCCTGGCACCCGCAGGGGCAGAGACGCAGAGGCGACGGAGAAATTCCTCCATCGCCTGCTTTTCTCCCGAGGCCGTGATCTCCACGATCCCTCCGGCATTCTTCACTTTTCCGCGTATTCCGAGCTCCTCTGCCAGTTCTGCTGTAAAGGGCCGGTAACCAACCCCCTGCACCATACCGGACACCCGGATCTCCATTGCTGTCTCCATTCACCAAAGCACCTACATTGAAATACACTTCTTCGGGCAGTTCTGCGCGCAAAGCCCGCACTGGATACAATCCTCCTTTGCAAGCTCCCATTTCTTCTCGGTACGATCCACCGTCAATGCAGACTGCGGACATTTTTTTGCACACAGTGTACAGAACACACATTGGGAAAGATCTGCTTGCGGATAACCGTCTCCGGTGCTCGCCGCTGCCTGTGCTGCATTCTCTCCTGCCGGCGCTGCACTGTCCGCTGCTGCAGGTTTCGGCGTCGGTGCAGGCACATCTCTGTGCTGTACTTCCTCAAACTTCTCCGGTCCCGGCTCCTGATAGCCCGGCACGATGGACAGGCATTTCTTCGGACATTTCAGCGTGCAATATCCACACTGGATGCAATCAAACCGGTTGATCTTCCAGTTCCCCTCGTTCTTTTCCACAACGATAGCGCCTGTGGGACAGTTACGCATACACAGTCCGCACAGGATGCACTGGTCAAAATCATTCTCGATATGACCGCGGCTGCGCTCCGGATACTGCGCAGGCTCTGCGGGATAGTTTTTGGTGACCGGCTTGGAAAACAGATTTTTCAAAATCGTGCCGGAAAAATTCATAATGTTTGACATCTTATTTTTCTCCTCATCTCCGAAGATACTAAACTTACCTCCGACGAATCACCGTTCCGTACAGCTGATGCAGGGATCGATCGTCAGGATCAGGATCGGTACATCCGCATAATCTGCGCCCTTCAGCGTCTGGAGCATGCCGGGAATGTTGGCAAAGGTAGGTGTGCGCACCCGCATCCGATCCAGGAACTTGGTGCCGTTGCCTTTGCTGAAATAAACCGCTTCTCCGCGCGGCTGTTCCACGCGCATGAAGTATTCGCCTTCGGGATTGCCTTTCACCTCTACCGCAAGATCCCCTGCCGGGATCTTCGCGGAAGCCTGGCGGATCAGATCGATCGCCTGGAAGATCTCGTTGATACGGACTTCGCAACGTGCCCAACAGTCGCCGTCTTCTGAGGTCACCGGTTCAAAATCAAGTTCCGGATAAGCCGCATAGCCGCGCTTCCGCAGGTCAAGCACCACGCCGGATGCACGCGCAAACGGACCGACCGCACCAAGATCATGCGCCTGTTCCTTTGTCAGAACACCGACCCCCCGCAGTCTCGTCTCCACCGTGTAATCAAAGAGGAACGTCTTTTTGATCTTCGTCAGCTCTTTTTCGATCCAGTCGATCGTCTCCAGAATCTGACGGATCTGGTCCTCATCCATATCCTTTAACACACCGCCGACCTTATTCACGGAAAAGATCACGCGTCCGCCGGTCGTCATCTCAAACATATCCAGGATCTTTTCACGCATCCGCCAGCACTGATAGAACAGGCTTTCAAAACCGAAAGCGTCCGCCAGCAGGCCAAGCCAGAGAAGGTGACTGTGAATCCGGCTCATTTCACACCAGATCGTCCGCAGAAACCGCCCTCTTGCCGGTACTTCCACCTGCATGATGTGCTCGATGCTCTCACAATAGCCCATGCCGTGCATAAAAGAGCAGATCCCGCAGGTACGCTCGATGACATAGACCATTTCCTGATAATCTTTCTTTTCGACAAGGCTCTCCAACCCGCGATGTACAAAGCCGATCGAGGGCACTGCCTCCAAAATCTTTTCGTCCTCCATTACGAGATCCAGATGGATCGGCTCCGGAAGTACCGGATGCTGAGGACCGAAAGGTATGATACTTTGTTTACCCATTACGCATTCTCCTCCGCTTTCTTAAAGAACGGCGTCTCCTGACGAATCCGGTACAGTTTGTTCTGATAATCCGGCTTCGTCATCTGGATCTTGACACCAAACAGTTCCCTCATCTCATTTTCATAGAGGAATGCATAAGGGAAAAACTCCGTAATGCTGCTGACCTCTGTCTCCGGATCGATCACGGTCCTGAGCGTCGTCAGCTGATAGGTGCCCTCTTCCGCAAAGGAATAGGACAGCTCATATTTTCCGTTTACGTATGCCGCACATGCCTGAGAAAGCCGGAGTCCTTTGTTTTTCATGATCATGCTTTCATCGAGAATGCGGTCGACATCGACTTCTCTTAAGATATTCTCCGGACAGATCACTTCCGCCATTTAGCCTTCCTCCCTTCGACCGGTCTTTTTCTCTTTGTCATGCTCATCCGATCGTTGCTGGAAGAGCGCCACGGCTTTGACGATCCCGTCGATGATCGACTGCGGACGGGCCGCGCATCCCGGTACATAAATATCCACGGGAACCGTTGTGTCAGCCCCGCCAAGAATGTTGTATGCTTCCTTAAACACACCGCCTGTGCAGGCACAGGTGCCTATCGCGACAACAACCTTCGGCCGCGGCATCTGCTCGTAAATCTGTTTCACCACTTCCTGACACTGGGCGTTGATCCCGCCGGTCAAAAGAAGGATATCCGCCTGCATCGGATCCCCGGTATTCACGATGCCGAAGCGCTCCGCATCATAAACCGGTGTCAGGCAGGCCAGTACTTCAATATCGCATCCGTTACAGCTCGCACCGTCATAGTGGAGCACCCACGGAGATTTTTTTACTTTTCCCATTTTCTTCCACCTCGCATCCTTAGAATACCAGCATCAGGATCAGCATGTTGACACCTGCAGCGAGCAGCGTCACGACCCAGGTAACCTTGAGGAGCACATCCCATTTCACACGCGCACACGTGTTATCGATCAGAATCTCCAAAAACCAGACTGCCAGTGCTACGATCACAGCCGCAATGTAACTGAGCGGATTGTCGTTCACGATGAAAAGCGCAACCACTGCCAGCAGGAACACTTTCTCATACCATTCTGTAATGGTGTAGATTGCAAAGTTCTTGGCACCAAGCTCTGTGGTGATACCCTTAACCACTTCCTGATGTGCGTGATGTGCCGTCGCAAGATCGAACGGGCTTTTGCGCATCTTGATCGTCAGGATAAAGACAAATGCCACAAAGAATCCCGGCAGATACAAGATCAGGCTGACCGGTGTCTGGATCAGTTCAGACACGCTGAACGTGTGATCCGGCGGTGCCAGATAAAAGCCTAAGCAGGTAAGGAGTACTGCCGGCTCGTATGCCATCATCTGCAGGAGCTCTCTGTTGGTACCGAGGGTAGACAACGGTGAGTGCGTGACCGATCCGGCAAATACGAGGAACGTCGCGCCCGTGGAAAGCAGGAAGAAACACATCAGAATATCACTACCCGCGAAAAAGAGCACACCGACAAAGATCTGTACGGCCATATAGGTCAGCATCAAAAAGGTCTGCGCCTTGTTGACGACGATCGTCTGCTTATTAAAGAGTTTACGTACATCATAAAAAGGCTGTAACACGGGGGGACCGATCCTCCCCTGCATCCGTGCGGATATCTTACGATCCAATCCGTCCAGAAGACCACCGAGGAAAGGTGCCAGGACGAGGAAACATACAATGGCGATTACACTGCTCATCTCAACGCACCTCCTATGATCATGGCCAGCATGACGATGATCACCGCAGCCGCCACAAGGCTGCTCGGCTCCATCAATTTCCGCTGTCCGACGTAATTTTTAAAATACCAGTTGGAAAGCTGCAGTTCTTTCGGATCTCCGAGGGAATCCGTAAAGTCGCGGTTGTCGCCGCGGTTCACGCCGCTCATGTAAGAAATCTTCTGATTCGCGGGGATGTTCTTTGTGGCCGAATGTGCGATCAACGGCACCGCAAAGATCACCACGATCACCACGATCAGCACGTACAAGAGCTTGCTCGGGAGCGCCGCCGAAGAATACCCGAAGGTCTCCAGAAGAAGCGGTTCTACATAAGTCGTGGAAAGCACCGGGAACAACACACAGAGCGCGATCATCAGAACCGCATGTATGATCAGCGAAATCTGCTCATTTTTCTTTGTAATATCCTTAATCTTGGGCTCTGTCGTAGAACTTAAAAGACGGTTTAACCATTTGGTCCAGTAGAACATCGTCGTTGCGGAACCAAAGCAGATCAGCAGCGCAAGGATGATATTGTGCTCGTTGACCGAAGCACGAAGCGCCGCCCACTTACTGACGAGCATACCGAATGGTGCCAGATACATACCCGCGATACCGATAAACATGATCCGACCCAGCATCGGGAGCCGATAGATCAGACCGTTCAGATCCTCGATGTCTCTGGTGTGCGTGGAGTTCTCGATCGCACCCATATCCTGGAACAGCATGGATTTACTGATGGCATGGAAGATCATCAGGAATACACCCGCCCAAACTGTCTCTGCCTGTCCGACGCCGGCGCAGGCCACCATCAGGCCGAGGTTACTGACCGTGGAAAGGGCGAGCACCTTTTTGCCGTCGCTCTGTGCCATCGCCATCAGGGATGCCATAAAGAACGTGAAACCACCGATAAAGGTGATCATCGAGCCCGTCAGCGTATCTGCCATGGCAGGCGATAATCGGAAGAGGATATAAATCCCGGCTTTAACCATCGTCGCCGAATGCAGCAATGCCGATGACGGCGTCGGCGCAACCATCGCACCCATCAACCACTTGGAGAACGGGAGCTGCGCGGATTTCGTCAGCGCCGCAAATGCGATCAACGCGATCGGGATCACCGTCGCGCTGTTTTCAAAGACGCCTTTCTCTACCAGATTAATAATGGAAACATCATGTTGTGCCAATGCGAAATACACGATCCCGCAAGCAAGTGCCGTACCGCCGAGGAGGTTCATCCACAACGCACGGAAAGAATTCTCGACCGCTTCGTCCGTCTTGGTATACCCGATCAGAAGGAACGAGCAGATCGAGGTGATCTCCCAGAACAGATCGATCCAAAGGAGGCTCGCCGACAGGACAAATCCGAACATCGCACCCAGGAACGCAAACAGCAGCATAAAGAAATAATACCGCCGATCCTGAAACTCCAGATGGTGGTGATGGTAGCCATGCATATACCCAACGGCATAGACGATAATAAGTCCTCCGATGAGGCCGATGATGATGCACATCAAAATGGCCAGGTGATCGATCCTCACATGATTTAACGGTGCCAGCTCCGGTCCGAAAAACTCCAGCCACAAAAGCAGCAGCGTGGGGAAGATCATCAGCAGGCTGATCCAATACCTCTTATACTTAAAACAGAGGTAAGTCACGGCAACCATAAGCACGATCTCCGCGACACTAATGACGTGATCTGCCACTTCCGTGTTCTGATAAAGCAGGACGGTCTCGCCTCCGTCAAGCCCCCATAACGCCGCGAGCACGCCGACCGCGACCATGATGACCACGGCGCTGGCATAGGCGATGGCATTACGAACCTTGTTTACCCGGATACAGAACATCAAAATCGATACCAGAAATGGAAAACAGATCAGAAATGGTACAACAAAAGACATTCCGGAATCTCCCTTCTAAAAATTATATCAAAAATTAATTATTCAGCTCTTCGCGGTATTCCACTGACTACGACCTTGTCTTTGTCAAAGTACTCGTCAATGGCTGCCACAAGTTCAAACGGTTTCATTGTTTTCAGGAGGTACTTCACCGGTTTCAGTGCCAGCACCTTCATGATACTCTTTCGATCGCTTTTATTGGTCAAAAACATGACCGGTATATCTCTGGTGGTCTCATCGCTTTTCAGCATTTCAAGCACCTGCGGTCCGGATGTCACCGGCATCTCATAATCCAGCAGGATCAGATCCACATCATTCTTTGCAAGGAATGTGATGGCTGCCATACCGGAATTCACCATGAACACTTTATATTTTCCGGAAAGCCAGGATTTGATCGCACGGAGCATCGTCCCGTCATCGTCCACCACAAGGATACGCTTCTTATCCGACCGGTGCTCTCCCGCCTCCATCACGCTCTGCAGTTTCTCGCCGAGCTCTTTGATATTCACGGGACGTTTGCAGACCATAGACAGTCGCTCTTCCGGGATCAACTTGTAAAATGTGTCCAGCTCCTCGTATTTCCCGATGACGCAGAGATCGATCTCATCCTCGTCGATCCGGTCATTGAGGTAAACACAGAGGTCTCGGTCAACCGCAGCGCCGTCCAGATACATCAGGTAAATGTCCGGTCTCTTCTCCAGACGATCGATCGCGTTCACATCCGGCAATACATGCAGGACATCAAAGCCTTCTTTTCCCAAGTCCGTCTCGATCGCATTGACCATGAAACTTTTAAAATCGCCGATCAAAAGTACTTGTCTATCCATCCGCCCCACCTATCTCAAAGTATCTCCAGCAGACGGTCACGATCCACCCCTGCCATCAACGTTTTTATTCTATCATATTTTTCCTGATATTCATCCGGTATTTGATAATTTTTTAATTGTTCCATAATCTGATCCGCATTATCATAATCATAGACGAGCAAAAGCTCTTTCAGATCGTCCAGCGCAGACAGGAATCCCTCGCTGTCCAAAAACGGCTTGGAGTCCTCATCTTCGCCGTCCTCGTCGGAAATGGCCGACAGATTTTCCACATAACTGCGATATAAGGAAAGCAGACCGGACGTCTTTTCGTTGATCTCTGCCTCGTTCTTGTCATTTCCGCATTGCTCCAGATGAGCAGCCTGCGAGGAAAGATCCATGGCTCCGATCAGTCTGGCAGAACTCTTGAGGGCGTGCACCTCAATCGTGTAGTTCTCGTAATCGCGGTCGTGAAACAGTTTTTCGATCTTGTCCGCTTTCTCCAGGATCAACGTCCGGAATTCCTTCACGATCCCCCGCAGCGTATCCGCATCTCCGCAGTTTTTGAGCGCCTCGGAAAGATCAATGCCCTGCAGGTTCATCAGATCTGTCATGCCCTCTCCCGTTTCACCGTTTGCACTCTCATCCTGTCCGGACGATCCGGCCGTAGTCGTTTCCTCCCTCTCAAACCCGTCTCCCATGGGGATTTCCACGAGCTCCGGCGGAAGATAGGTGATCATCATCTCCTCCAGCCGTGCCCCGTCGACCGGCTTGCTGAGGTAATCCCAGAAGCCGTGCTCCAGATACATCTCTCGCGCACCGGATACGACGTTCGCAGTCAATGCAATCGCCGGCGTGTCATAGTTCGGATTATCCGGCATTTCGCGCAAATGATCCAGCACTTCGATGCCATCCATGCCCGGCATACGATGATCGATGAACAGCATATGATAATGATGCGTTTTCATCAGATAAAGCGCTTCACTGCCGCTGTCAGCGGTATCGATCTTGACTTTGGTATTTTTCAGAAGACCCTTCATGACCATGTGGTTCGTCGAAGTGTCATCCACCACAAGGATAGTCGCGTTCGGCGCCCGGAAACTCTCCCGATATTTCTTCTGCGGTTTCAGTTCGGAAGACATGATGTCGACATCACCGACCTCTTTCCACTCCAGGACCTCCTGCACCAGTTCGAAGGAAAAATTCGACCCGCGGCCATAGGTACTCTTGACATCCAGAGAGGATCCCATCTGGAAAAGAAGGCTGCGCACGATACTCATACCAAGGCCGGTTCCCTCGATGGTAAGATTGCGTTTTTCATCGATCCGTTCAAACGGCGCAAACAGTTTTTCCAGATCCTCGCTCTTGATCCCAATCCCGGTATCCTTGACAGAAACCTTAAGCAGGATATGCTTATTATCCAGCTTCTCATAATCCAGAGACAGCGTGACATATCCCTTTTCCGTGTATTTCACGGCATTTGTCAGGATATTCGTTATGATCTGGCGGATCCGCAGTTCATCGCCGTAAAGGTGCTGCGGGAGCCGCGGGCTGACTTTTGCCTCCAGGTTGAGACCTTTTCCTCTGGCACGGAAGCCGATCATATTGACCAGTTCTTCCACCATCTCCCGCACGTCGTATTCCGTCGGGATGATCTCCATTTTACCGGATTCGATCTTGGAAAAATCAAGGATATCGTTGATCAGGGCAAGGAGCGTCCGGCCGGCGCTTTGAATATCCTGCGCGTAGGAAAGGGTGTTCTCCTCCTTGGTCTCTCTGATAATGACCTCATCCATGCCGAGCACTGCATTGATCGGAGTCCTGATCTCATGGGACATATTGGAAAGGAAAGCAGTCTTTGCGTCGCTCGCCTGTCTCGCAATTTCAAGTTCTGCCTCGATCTGCCGGTCTTCCTTGATCTTTGTGATATAACGGTTCATGTTGCCGAGCATGATAAGCAGGGAATGATAGATATCCCAGATCTCATCCCGCACCTTCGGCTCGATCTCCGGCATCTCCTGCAGGAGCGCTTCCTTTTCTTCATCAGTCGCATCGGCATACGAGCTCATGAAGGAGGCGATCTTGCGCATCGGGTTCACGGCATAGGTATTCACCGCATAATAGGTCAGCACGATGACCGGAACGACTACCACAGCCATCATCATGCCGAGCTCCATGCAAAAGGCATAGTAAGTATCCCCGCGGGATACGCTTGCGCCCGGCACGATCTCTCCGGTCTCGGCATAGGTTTCATCGATGGTGATGATTTGTGAGAGGCTGCCGACAGCGCCATTCTCTCCGTGTGCCGTATCCGCCTGCACACTCTCGCTCTTCCCGATAGACTCCCGCGTATCCGGATCGGACATCGACTTCGGCGCGATCGCACCGAATAAAAGGCCCGCCAGCAGAATCGCCGCAAACATGATCACGATCAGATCGATCACCAGTCCGGTCAGCATCCGTCTCCCGAGGATCGAGGGCTTCTCCTCAACCTCGGCCTTGCGTTTCGCATAGCGGCTCGTATAAAAGTAGCCAACGAAGAAAAAGTCCTTCACACGATCCGGCGCCAGTTTAAAAAACAGATACAATCCCAAATAACCGATCAGGCATTCAGGAAGCATCATGACAAACAGCATGACAAGGCCGAGCAGTGACACCTGCGAAAAACCGGTTTCGGTCAAAGAGCAAGTCAAAAGATACCAGCCGTCACCCAGCACGAGCGCCGAGATCGCAGCGGCAAGCAAGGTCTTCCAGATGCTTTTCAGCCAGAGTTTTCTGGAAAAGAAATAGGCAAGACCTGAGATCACAAGAAACAGGAAGACCATATAACTGCGTGTGATATCCGTCGTGACCGCATACAAAAAGATCAGGACGACAAAGACCATCGAATGCACATAGCCAAACAAACCGGCCAGGATGATCGCAAACATATGGGCGAATGAGAAGCCGATGAGGCCGATATGCATATAACTCGGCGTCCCGTTATACTTAATGTCCAGGATCGTGTACCACGAGCAGAACACAAGCACAACGGCATCTAATAGGAAATGAAGCCGCTTTTTCCGAAGACTGAATTCATCCAGATAATGATCCATGCCAAAACCCTCCACACACTGTTTCTATTGTACCAAGTTTTCACGGAAAAAACCAGAAAAATAATGTTGACTTTCTGTCTGACGTCATTGTATAATACCAAAGCGGTTCTTTCGGGAATGGCATACGGGATCTTAGCTCAGCTGGGAGAGCATCTGCCTTACAAGCAGAGGGTCACAGGTTCGAGCCCTGTAGGTCCCATCTGATCGTTTACGATACGGCTTAGGTTTCGGCCGTCTCCAAGATCAACAATATGGCGATGTAGCTCAGCTGGCTAGAGCACACGGTTCATACCCGTGGTGTCGAGAGTTCAAGTCTCCCCATCGCTACGAAAAAGGTCATCACACGGATACGTGCGATGGCCTTTTCTTTTGCAACACAATTTCTTCACAAAAAAAACGAATTTCCAACACAAAAACAACGAACTTCTTTCACAGTTTTTCTTTAGGATAAGTGCAGAAAGAACAGTGCATAAAAGATGTGCGCGATCCGTGCAGATCGAAACAGAAACTTGTGAAAGGAGTTTGCAATGAAACAACGCGGAATCAAAAAATTTATCCAGAAAATGGCGGTGGTCGCGGCGGGAGCCGCTGTATTCGGGCTCGTTGCCGGCGGTACGTTCACGGGCGTGACCAAACTCACAGGCGCATTTGACCGGGCAGAAGCGTCCGCTGTCAGCGAAAATCAGCCTGTGATCGTGCAGGAGGAGCAGTCTTCCGGCGGAAACCGCTTACTGACCACAACGCCTGTGGACGGAAGTGCTACGGAGGCAGCGGTCGCAGCGGTCGCCAAAGAAGTGATGCCTTCCATCGTGGCGATCACGACACTCTCGGAAGCCGAGTACATGGATATGTTCGGACAGCATACCGGTCAGACCTACCAGAGCAAAGCAGCCGGGTCGGGCATCATCGTCGCACAGGATCAAAACTACCTTTATGTGGCGACGAATAACCATGTGGTGTCCGGTGCTAAGGAGCTGACAGTGCAGTTTGCGGACAATTCCACCGCACCGGCCGAGGTACAGGGAACAGACAGCAGAAATGACCTTGCGGTTGTGAAGATCTCTCTTTCCGATCTGAAAGACGGTACGACGGATAACATCCGCGTGGCAACGCTTGGGGACTCGGATCAGGTTCAGGTCGGCGAAACAGCGATCGCCATCGGAAATGCACTTGGATACGGCCAGTCCGTGACCACCGGCATCATTTCGGCAGCGGGGCGCGAAATCACCTCACAGGATGCGGAGACAGGACAGACCGTCACCTTAACGCTCCTGCAGACAGATGCCGCGATCAACCCCGGAAACTCCGGCGGCGCGCTTCTGAATGCGAACGGCGCCGTAATCGGGATCAACTCCGCAAAATATTCTGATACGGCTGTAGAAGGCATGGGATTTGCGATCCCGGTGAACACCGCAAAAGAGATCGTGGAAGCGATCATCAACGGAAATCTGGAAGAACTTCAGATGCAGGCCGGCTATCTCGGCGTCAGCGGTTGGGACATCGGCGAGGAAGAAGTCCAAAAATACAATATGCCGCAGGGTGTTTATATCGCAAAGATTGAAAGCGATTCCGCAGCAGAGCAGGCAGGACTTCGCGTGGGGCAGATCATTACCAAGGTCGACGGCAAGGAGATCACAACAACATCCCAATTGTCACAGGCAGTCCAGAGCCATAAAGGCGGAGATACCATCACTGTGACGGTTGCAACGGCAGATAACGGATCCTATCCGGAAACGGATGTGACGGTAACGCTCGGCAGCCAGGCCGACAGACCGCAGGCAGAAGATGCTGCAACGGAAGAACAGCCGCAGGATCAGCCGTCCGAAGGAGGACAGGACACACCGGATCAGCAGGTGCCTGAGCAGGGTCAGGGGCAGCCGAGCCCGTACTCCGAGGAAGATATCATGCAGTTCTTCCAGCAGTTTATGAGATAATAAATCAGGATTTAAGAAACCCCCAGATTGTCGCCGCGACACCGTCTTCCCTATTGGATAGGGTGACGAGATCCGCGGCGGCTTTCGTTTCTTCTTCACTGTTGCCCATCGCAACGCCGATCCCGGCAGCACGGATCATATCGAGGTCGTTCCCGCTGTCTCCGATCGCCATGGTATCGGCAAGCGTAAAGCCCAGGTGTTCCGCAAGTTTTTCAAGTGCCATGGCCTTGCTCACATCATGTCTCGTCAGCTCCAGATTCGAAAACCCACCGGACACGATCCGAAAATACGGGTCATTAGAAAAGCGCTCCCAGACTTCGCGGCGCGCGCCCTCCTGTTCATCTTTCGGAAAGTTCATCGTGATCTTCTGAACGGGATCGGGAGCCTTTGCCACGTAAGATGCAATATCATCCACCACATTCCGGCTTTCCCTGATATAATTCCGCAGGGATAGCGGCATCGGAAGCTCATCAATATACTGCCGGCATTTCTTGTCGGAATAGCCGTCCCCATCGATAAACACATCAAAATGCACTCGTCTTTCCAATAGGAACGGCAGGATCTCCGTGATCTTCTCCAGGCTCATACATTGCGAGAACAGGCAGGTCCGTTGCCCGTTTCCGTCATATTGATAGACCGCCGCGCCGTTCGTTGTGATCGCATAGCGGATCCTCGCTTCTTCCATATAAGAAAGCGGCAGGCCGATATACGGGCGTCCTGTCGAGATTGTAATGACAACGCCCGCCTGCTGCGCCGCGGTGATCGCCTCTTTATTTTTTTCGGAAACGGCACTGGCCTCGTTAAACAAGGTCCCATCCAGATCCATTGCAAGTAGTTTTGGTTTTTTCACTCTGTATCCTTCTTTGTTTATATGATATGATAGTTCTGTTCTCATGAACGTAATGTGCGGATCGCACTTTCTCATTTATATCATGAACACTTAGGAGCGTGCAACTATCATGACAAGAGATTTCTTCCGAACCTTGACCAAAGATCACCCGCTGTTTCTGGACGGTGCAACCGGGACAAACCTGCAAAAAGCCGGTATGCCGGTAGGTGTCTGTCCGGAACAATGGATCTTAGATCACCCCGAAAAAGCACTGGATCTGCAGAAAGCCTTCGTCGCAGCGGGGACAAAGATCCTTTATGCGCCGACTTTTACCGGAAACCGCATCAAACTCGCCGAGTACGGTCTTTCCGACCGTCTGAAAGAGATCAACACGGAGCTGATCGCGCTTTGCCGCCAGGCTGCCGGAGACAGCGCCTATGTTGCCGGTGATATGACCATGACAGGCCGCCAGCTCTATCCGCTCGGCGATCTGCCGTTTGAAGAACTGGTAGAGGTCTACCGCGAGCAGGCCGACGTCCTTTTGTCAGCCGGCTGCGATCTTTTTGTCGTAGAAACGATGATGAGCCTGCAGGAAACGAGAGCAGCTGTGATCGCGATCCGGGAACTTTCCGAAGAGATCCCTGTCATGACGAGCCTTACCTTTGACGAAAACGGCAAGACCCTGTTCGGATCCGACCCCGTGACTTCCGTCGTGGTGCTGCAGTCTCTCGGCGCGGATGCCGTCGGCATGAACTGTTCCACAGGCCCGGAGGATATGCTGCCGTTGATCGAAAAAATGAAGGGATATGCGACAGTCCCCCTTCTTGCCAAACCAAATGCAGGGCTTCCCGAACTGGATGATAATGGGAACACGATCTATCGCATGACGCCGGAGACCTTTGCGTCCTACGGTCCGAAACTCATTGAAGCAGGTGCGGCCATCCTCGGCGGCTGCTGCGGGACGGAGCCGTCTCATATCAAAGCACTTGCGGATACGGTCAAAGATCTGCCGACCCCCGTAGTCCATGCAAAAAAACGCCGTGTCGTCACTTCCGAACGCCGATTTTACGAGCTCACACTCGACGGGACGTTCGGCGTCATCGGCGAACGGATCAACCCGACCGGCAAGAAAAAACTGCAGGAACAGCTGCGGGAAGGCTCTCTTTCTCTGGTCAAGCAGATGGCGAAGGAGCAGGATGCACTCAGCGCTGCGATCCTCGATGTCAACATGGGCGTCAACGGCATTGATGAAAGACAGATGATGCTCGACGCGATCGACGAAGTTGCCTATACCGTCGACACGCCGCTCTGTATCGATTCCAGCTCGCCGGAGGTCATCGAGAGCGCACTGCGCCTCTATCCCGGCCGTGCACTGTTGAACTCCGTCTCTCTCGAATCGGAAAAGATCACAAAGATCCTGCCTCTTGCAAAAAAATACGGCGCGATGTTCATCCTGCTGCCCGTTTCAGACGAGGGACTGCCGAAAGATCAGGAAACAAAGCGGACTATCATCCATGCCGTCATGGAAAAAGCGAAAGCGCTCGGCATGGACGAAACGGATATTGTTGTGGACGGACTTGTTGCGACCGTCGGCGCAGAACCGACCGCCGCGCTGGAATGCCTGGAAACGATCCGCTACTGCAAAGAGGAGCTGCAGCTTGCGACGGTCTGCGGTCTTTCCAATATCAGTTTCGGACTGCCGCAACGGTTGTATGTCAATACCGCCTTCCTTTCCATGGCGATCAGTAAAGGCCTGACGCTCGCCATCGCAAATCCATCCCAGGAGCTGCTGCTGAATGTTGCCTTTGCAACGGATCTGCTGCTGCATAAAGAAGACAGCAGCCTCGCCTATATCAACCGTATGAATATGCTCTATCCGCCCACGGAGCAGGCGAACGGTCCAACTGCCGGCGTTTCCGAAAAGAAAACCCTTACTCCCGGTGAAAAGGTTTATCAGGATGTGTTAAACGGAGAAAAGCAGGACATCGTCGCGGATGTGAAGGTATTACTTGCAGAGGGAAAAAGCGCCGGTGAGATCATCAACGAGTTCCTGATCCCTGGAATTAACGAGGTTGGAGACAGATATGAAAAGCAGATTTATTTTTTGCCCCAACTCATTTCCAGTGCCAACGCCATGAAAACAGCCATGGATCATCTGGAGCCGTACCTCGGCGGAGACGCTGCATCGGAAGCACCTGCCACGATCGTCATCGCCACCGTGGAAGGGGATATCCATGATATCGGCAAAAACCTCGTGGTCCTCATGCTCAAAAACTACGGCTACCGGGTCATCGACCTCGGAAAAGACATAGCCGCAGAGGAGATCGTAGACCGCGCCCTTGCCGAAAACGCTGAATTCATCGGCCTTTCCGCGCTGATGACGACCACGATGATGCGGATGAAGGACGTCGTGACGCTCGCAAAGGAACGGCACTATACCGGCAAGATCATCATCGGCGGCGCCTGCATCACGGAAAGCTTTGCAGACGAAATCGGCGCCGACGGATATGCCGCCGACGCCGCTGATTGCGTAAAAGTGGTACAAAGACTGTTGGGGTAAACGCCTCTACCCGGAGACTTCCTCCTCCGTCTTTGTCACCGCGATATTCAGTTCTTTCAGCTGCTTGTCCTCTACAGGACCGGGCGCACCCATCATCACATCCTGTGCGTTCTTGTTCATCGGGAACGGAATGATCTCCCGGATCGACTCCTCGCCCGCGAGCAGCATCACCATCCGGTCAACCCCGGGCGCAATGCCTGCATGCGGCGGTGCTCCGTAGCAGAATGCATGATACATCGCCGGGAACTTCGCTTTCACATCTTCTTCCCCGAGCCGTACCATCTCAAAGGCCTTTACCATGATCTCCGGATCGTGATTTCGCACGGCACCGGAGGACAACTCGATCCCGTTGCAGACCAGATCGTACTGATCCGCCTTGATCTGAAGCGGATCGATCTCTCCGCGTTCCGCCTTCAGAAGTGTCTCCATCCCGCCGGACGGCATGGAGAATGGATTATGGCAGAATTCCAGTTCTCCGGACTCTTCCCCGATCTCGTACATCGGGAAGTCCACGATCCAGCAGAAGGTATACTGTTCTTTATCCATATGGCCAGGCACAACCGGGCCAAACGTCTTGATGATCACGCCTGCGGTCTTCTGCACCGCCGAAAGTGCGCCGGCAGAGAGCACCACGAGATCGCCGCTCTTTAAGGACAGCGCTTCGATCACTTTTTCTTTTGTCGGGGTCACAAACTTCGCGATCCCGCCGACGATCTCCTGATTTTCGTCCACACGGAACCAGTAAGCCTTGTTGCCGGCCACCACCTCCACCTCGGCAAGGGTCTTTTCGATCACCTTGCGGCTCTCCTTGAAATCAGAGATCACAACTGCTTTCACCGTATTCCCGGCGAAAGGCTCAAACCCGCATCCGGAGAGAACTTCGGTCGCATCCGTGACTTCGAGGTCGATCCGCAGATCCGGTTTGTCCGTACCGAAACGCTCCATGGCCTCGAGATAAGGGATCCTCTGGAACGGCGACGCGCTCGCCCTGTCATAGAGTCCGTATTCCGCAAAGATCGGCGGCAGAACATCCTCCAATACTGCAAAGACATCCTCCTGGGTTGCGAATGCCATTTCCATATCAAGCTGATAAAATTCCCCGGGGCTCCGATCGCCTCTGGCGTCTTCATCACGGAAGCACGGTGCGATCTGAAAATACCGGTCAAACCCTGCCGTCATCAATAACTGCTTAAACTGCTGCGGCGCCTGGGGCAGTGCGTAAAACTTGCCCGGGTGCTTACGGCTCGGCACGAGATAATCCCGTGCACCCTCCGGCGAGGAAGCCGTCAGGATCGGCGTCGTGATCTCCAGAAAACCGTGATCCGTCATCGACTGCCGGAGTGCTGCGATCACTTTGGAACGGAGCACCATATTCGCCTTCACCGCAGGATTACGAAGGTCGAGATACCTGTAACGGAGTCTTGCGGTCTCATCCGCCTCGCGGCTGTGGTTGATCTCAAACGGAAGTTCTCTGAACCGGCATCTGCCAAGCACTTCCACCTTTTCCGGCACGATCTCGATCTCACCGGTGGGGAGGTTCGCATTTTTTGCGCTTCGTTCTCTGACCGTTCCTTCTACAGAGATCGTGGACTCCTTCGTGATCTCCCGGAACAGTTTCACCATCTCTTCGGTCTCCGCCACGATCTGTGTCGTACCGTAAAAATCTCTCAGCACAACAAAACCGAGAGATGCACCCACCTCCCGGAAATTTTCCATCCATCCCGAAAGCTTCACCTGCGCGCCCGCGTCCGAAAGCCGCAGTTCGTTACAGGTATGCGTTCTTGACTGTGTCATCTTTCTTACTCTCCTCTATACTCGCTTTATTAAATCGCTACTTAATTATTAAAGATTTCCTTGATCTCTTCGTAACCCTGATTCGTCAGTTGTTCCTTCTGGAACTTCTTGTTTTTGTTCATGCGCACGATCAGAACCTGATCGCCGTTTGCCCTGGCGGCCTTCGCTTCCGCAAATACGGCCGAAAGCTTCTCGGCCGGGTATCCCTTTTCGATGAGATATGCCGTCTTTTTCCCACCTGTGGGAACCGTAAACCCGCTCTCCAAAAGCAGCAGGATGATCCGCTCAAATCCAATGGAGAAGCCGCATGCGGGGACATTTGTCCCGGTAAACTTCCCGATCATCTCATCATACCGTCCGCCGCCGCCGCAGCTCCCGCCAAATTCCGGGATCGCGATCTCAAAGATCGTGCCGGTATAATAGCTCATGCCGCGCACCAGCGTCGGGTCGAAGACGAGCGCAAAATCCGCTTCCTTTGCGCTTTCCACGGCAGATGCGATCTCCTTTAAGCTAGTTGCGATCGCAGGATCCAGACGCTCTCCCAGTTCTTGCAGCAAAAAGTCCACGCCGGAAGGAACATCCTTTTTGTCAGAAAGAGCCTGAAACAGCCCCGTATACGTCTCAACTGCTTCTTTTGCATAGCCTGCTTCGATCAGTTCCGCCGACACCCCGTCGAGTCCGATCTTATCGAGCTTATCCAGCACGATAAAGATGCTGTCATAGGCTTCCTCCGGAAAACCGCTGTATCCGGCCATCGCTTTTAGAATGCGTCGCTCGTTGATCCGGATCTCAAAGCCCTTAAAGCCGAGTTTACCGAGCGTCGCCGTCGTCGCAAGGATCAGCTCGATCTCCGCCAGATTCCCGCTTTCTCCGAGAATATCGATATCGCACTGCGTAAACTGGCGATAACGACCGCGTTGCGGACGGTCTGCACGCCATACATTTCCGATCTGCAAGGCCTTAAACGGATTCGGCAGCTCATTCGCATGATTGGCATAAAATCTCGAAAGCGGCACCGTCAGGTCATAGCGCATGCCGTAATCCACGACATCCCGCTCTTCTTTCGCTTCCGCCAAATTCAGCTTTTCTCCCCGCTTCAGCACCTGAAAGATCAGCTTTTCGTTCTCTCCGCCCTGGCGGTTCGACAGGTTCTCAATATTCTCCATACAAGGCGTTTCGATCGGTGTAAAACCGAATTGCCGGTATGTTTCCTTGATCACTCCGGTGACATAGTCCCGGATTTCCATTTCCTGCGGCAGAATGTCCTTCATGCCGTTTACGGGTTTCTTGGATAATCCCATTGATTGCCTCCAGCTTTTGGCATGAGGTGTCACCAACTGCGTTGGTGACGGAGTCCTGATGCCGTTTTCATAGATTGCTTTTCACTACCTGCAATCACGCAGCTCAATAATTATTCAGGTCGATCATTTCCGATTCGAAACGGCAGAATCCGTTGCCGCCGCCCAACCGGACATTGTACTTCGCTTTATCCGCTTTCCTTGCCAGATCGTGGTACAAGATCCCCTGCTCGGGATAGATGCAGTATCCGACCGAAAGCGTGTACGTATAGGTATTGCCGTCAAATTCCATTTCGTGCGCTGCATTGGAGTATTTGCTGACCATCTCTCGCACCTCATCCGTTTTGCGGTTCTTGATGAGCACCAGGAATTCCTGTCCCGCATTCCGGCTGATGATAGACTCCGTCCCGAAAAAGGTGCGCAGCTCCTCTGCGATCGTCTTCAACACCATATCTCCCGTATGATGTCCGTGGCATTCGTTGAAGTCCTTAAACCGATCCACTTCGATCAGGACCAGCGCCGCCGGCTCGTCCGAATGGTGGTTGAAATAGTCCTTGGCATAGGCATCTCCCGCATGACGGCTGAAGAGCTTCGTCAAAGGATCATATTCTGCATAGCGTCGCGCCAGAGAATGCGGATCATAAAGCTCTGAAATATCATTCATGAGGAACAGCGCGCTGACGATATCATCTTCCTCCGACAGTTCACAGGACACCAACATCCGCCGGGTATTTCCCTCCTCGCCGCAGTCTCCGTCCACACAGAGGAACGTCTCCCCGTCCCGATAGGTTTGCAGGAGGTTCTCTCTCTGAAAGATTGTATATAACTCACCCGATTTCTCTTTTGGGTCCATCAGTTCCAGCAATTTTTCGACAAATGCGTCATAATCGCTCTCACGCGCCGCGAGCCGGAGTCGCTCCGCAAGATGCGAATATCCCACTTTCCCATTGGTCAGGTCGGCCCTAAAATAGCCCGTCCTGCGCTGGTATTCCGGAAAAGAAGGATAGCCCAAATAATCCGCAAAACTTTTTCCCGTAATGCGATAGAGCGCTTCCGTTGTAATCTCTTCCGGTTTGCTCACTGCTCTTTCCTCCCTACACAAAATCTCTGAAACAGTCTTTATTTTAGCGAATTCGCGCCTTTCCGTCAACGGCGGCAAGGCGTCCCACAATTGCCTTCCTTACAGCAGGATCGAGATCCGGCTCTTGCCATCATAGGTATATTCCAGCCTGGCCGCCATTTTCTTTAAGATCGTGACGCCCAGCTCGTCTTCTTCCTGGGCAAACGGATTGTATTCTTTTCCGCCACAGGTCAGTTCGATCTCGCATCTGCCGTCCGCTTCGGCATAGGAAACCGCCAGATGCATGGAAACCGGTTCTTTCGGCTCATAGCACTGTGCCATCATCTCATAGACCAGTTCCTCGCAACAAAGCTGGAGTCTGCCGATCCGTTTATGGCGCATGCCGTATTTCTCGCCGAAGATCAGAAGCCCGCCCTGCATTTTCATAAGGTCAAACGTGCGGCTTTGGATCTCAAACGAGAAGTATTTGATCTTTTGGATGAAAGCTACCGTCTTTTCCCGCTTGGGATGCTCAAACACCTCTGCCGGCGTTCCCTGCTCATAGATGCCGTGCTCCGCAAAAAACAGCACCCGGTCTGCAAGCTCTCTCGCAAAACTCATCTCATGCGTCACGATCAGCATCGCCAGATGGCGTTTGGATAACATCCGGATCACGGCCAGCACTTCACCGACCATCGTCGGATCCAGCGCGCTCGTCGGCTCGTCAAACAGCAGCACCTTCGGGCTCATCATGAGGCTCCTGCAGATCGCGATCCGCTGCTGCTGCCCGCCGGAGAGCACGTCCGGGTAATCATAGGCCCGCGTGGAAAGACTGACCTGCGATAAAAGGTCCTTCGCTTTTTCCTCCGCTTCCTCGCGCGACATGCCAAGCAGTTTCACCGGGGCGAGGCACAGATTGTCCATCACGTTCATATGGGAAAACAGGTGGAATTTCTGGTAAACCATGCCCATACTGCGGCGGATCTTGTCCACATCCGCGCCTTTCGCCGTGATCTCCTGCCCGTCGATCCAGATCTGCCCGCTGTCCGGCACCGTAAGGAGTTCCAACGACCGCAGAAAAACACTTTTCCCACAGCCGGATTCTCCGATGATCGCGATCCGTTCGCCCTCTGACACAGTCAGCTCCACATCCTGCAGCACCTGCCGATCCCCAAAGGATTTACAAAGCCCTTTTACTTCAATCAACGGCATGGCGGGCTCCTTTCTTCCTCCGGTTTGTCAGGGCGAAGATCCCGTAAACCAGATAAGACAGACCAAGATACAAAAGCATCCCGATCGTGATCGTCAGAAACGGCTGCATTGTGCGTGCCGCCGTATTATTGATCACTCTCGTCAGATCCGTGATCGAGATGTATCCCACCACGCTCGTCCATTGGATCAGGTTCACGATCAACGACTGATAGACCGGCTTCGCGATCGTGAGGATCTGCGGAAGCGCGACCAGGCGGAACGCCTCTTTTCTCCCGAACCCTAACGTCCGCGCCGCTTCTACCTGTCCGATATCCACTGCCTTTGAAGCAGCACGCAGCAATTCTGCCACATGCGCGGAAAGGTTGAGTGAAAACGTCATGATCGCCACCACCACGGGCGCAAAGCCTGCACGGGCGAACACACCGTAATACAACAGCAAGAGCAACATAAGCACCGGCGTCCCGCGGAGCACCGCGATATAGACACCCGCAATCGCACTGACCACCTTATTTTTCCTTGTACGCAAAAAACAGACGCCTGCACCGAGCAGCGTCCCGAAAAGGAGGGAAACCGCCGTGATCTGCAGCGTCACCAGAAGCCCGCCAAGGATCGTGCGGTAGGAGTTTCCCTCGATCAAAACCTTGTATAACTGTTCCTGAAACGTCATTACTTCGCAGCTTCCTCCATGATCTCCTGCTGCTTCTGCTTCGTCAGCACGTTCGTGATCAGATCCGAGTAATAGGACTGCGTCGTGATCGTGCGATCCGGAATATCCAGTTTGCCGTAATTTGCAAAGTCCAGAATGCTGTCAATGTAGCTCATGCAAGCCAGCTCTTCCTCCGTCATGCTCTGCATCAGCGCTTCTTTCTGATTCTTTTTCTCTTCATCCGTCGCGTTGGCCAGTTCATCTGCCGCTGCGGAAGTTCTGGTCCAGAAGACCGCATCCACATTGCCGCTGGAAAGCGCCGTCGCACGGCCGATACTGTCAACGACCACCAGCTCGATATTCTTCCCGATCCGTTTCCCGATCTCTGCAAGCACTGCCGTGTTAAATCCTGCCGGCTTGCCGTCTGCGGATACATAGTCCATCGGCGGCAACGCACCGGTAACCGCCACGCGGATCGTATCGGCACCGTCAATCTTGTCCATCGCTACGGGCTGCGGCGTCTGTCCGTTGATCACGTTCGTGATCTGCTCTTCAATAAGGCGGTCCATCGTACCGTCCACCTTCATATCCGCGATCGCGGCATTGAAAAGATCCCGCAGATCCGTCCTGTCCTCCATCATCAGGAAGGAAAAGTCGTTGCTGAGAATACCGCGGAACATCAGGTCCGCAAAGGTGTTGCGCTCTTTGTTCATGTCGTACATATAAAGCGTCACAAGAGAATCATCCAGCGAGCAAAGATAGTCGCCCACGTTCTTGTAACAGTTCATATAATCGATCTCGCCGGCATTCAGCGCCATCTGCATTTCCGTCAGGGAATCGTAGAACTTGATCTCCACCTGGCCGCTCTGCATGCTGCCCATCACATCAAACTGAAATGGAAACCAAACATAGCCCTCCTTCGAAAGAAGGGAAAGCGCCGTTGCACGCGTCAGGCTGTAGGTACCCATCCCCTCCGGCGTCATATTGAGCATCGACAGCATTCCGATCCGGGAAACTCTCGCGCCCACCTGCGTCGGGTCGTATTTCAACGGGATCTCCGGCTCATCTGCCGGATCCGGCTGTTTCGGCATCTCTTCGGTCTGCTCTGTATTCTGCGCAGTATCGCCTGCCGCCCCTTTTTCTCCGCATCCTGACAGCATTCCAAGTCCAAGCGCCGCCACCAGGAGCGCCGCGATCATTCTTTTTTTCATTCTCCTCTTCCTCCTATGCTATCCATCATACCCGAAACGACTTTCAATCTCAAATTTTTATGTTCAGCACGTTCAATCCCAGGATATTCTGATAGCTTACATTCTTCGCCATACCGGTCACGATCCGGATCCCGATGTTGGCGGTTCTGTCCGTCAATACCACACCTGTTCGGGATCAAAGAATCTATAGGGTTCTGTCTGCCCCTCAATGTATACGACACCCGTCAGACCGTCTGTGAAGGAGCGTATCATACAGGTCCGCCTGCTCTTTTGTGATCGTCACCTGCAAGGTCGGTGTCCCGTCCTTCATGACAAGCTCGATGCTTTGGAATGCGGTTTCGTCCGCAGTTCGTTCTTGCAGTTCTTCATTCAGCTGCGCGATGATCTGCGCCTCGGAAGATATCTCTGCCGCGTTTTCTGCCATGGCAGCATCCTCTCTCTCCGCGCCTTCTGCCGCAGCCTCAGGAGCAAGCATCGCGCCTGCATCCGCATCCGCGCCGACTTCCGGCATCGCATCCATCGCTGCTTCCGGCATCTCTCCCATCTCCTCGTATGCCGAAGCTTCCGCTGCGGTGTCTGCACTGGCCGCAGCGTTCCCTCCCATGGATCGGCTTTGTACCACGATAAAGGAAACGCCCGCGATCACTGCAAGGCAGGCTGCCGCTGCAGCCCCTGTCCATACAAAGGGTACCACTTTTTTCTTTTTCACCGGAGGGTTCTCTGCCGCTTCGATCAGTTTGGGATCCACATGTTCCATTGCATCCAAAAGATCCATTCCTGTCATGCCACGTATCCCTCCTTCCGCAAATATTCCTTCAGGCTGTTTCTGGAGCGGAAAAGCACAGATTTCACCTTACTTTCGCTGTATCCGAAACGCCGCACGATCTCTTCCACGCTGTCCATATACCAGTATCTGCGCAGAAAAATATTTCGCTGCTCTTCGGATTGCGCATGCAGCCACTTTCCGATGATCTCGCCGAGCAGTTTTCCTTCAACTTCCCCCGCCGTATCATCCGCCCCCGCGATGCATTCCTCCAGCTCCTTCGTGAACTCGCTCAGCTCCGCTTTGCGTTTCAGCCGGTTTCGCTCCTTGCACACATCCAGGGAAAGATGTCTTGTGATCCGCGCCAGGAATGCGAAAAAATAGTCTCTCGGCTCACTCGGCGGGACGGCTTCCCAGGTCTTCAGATACGTGTCATTTTCACACTCCTCTGCCGAACCTGCATCCCGCGTGATCCCTTCCGCAATCCTGCGCAGCCGCACTCCGTATTTATCCGACGTGTGCTGCACCGCACTCTGATCACGTTCCAGATATAGATCGATGATCTCTGTGTCTGTCAAAGGTTTTCCTCTTCTTTCCCGTCACTATGGATAGCGACAACTGTGGTTGGAAGGTTGCAAAAAATGGTCTCACATTTCTTTCTCGTGCTGCTCCTTCCGGTCCTCCCAGTCCGGACTCACTTCATCGATTTCTTCAGCGCTTCCTGACTGTCCGCAAAGTCGCTCTTCATCGCTTCAACCGTCACGTTGATCTTTTCCTGCGTCATGCCGGAAACAAAGCTGCCGAGGCTGTTGTCCGGCGACTCCGTATTCACGCCGCAGACTCTCGCATATCTCTGCAGGTGGTTTGCAAAGTTTTTGTAAAACTCTCTTTGCGCCGTCGATCCGATAAACTTTTTGAGTTCCTTCAACTGCGACTTCACCTTGCTCTTTTCTGCCTTGGTCTTGAGTTTCGGGAGAAGGCGCTCTCTGTCTTCCTCCGCAAATTTCACCTGCCTGTCCAGCCTGGACACGAGGTCTTCCGCTTCTGCCTTGTCTCTTTCCGTGATCTTCCCGGCGCTGCTGAGCTGTCTGGTATTCGTGCTGATGCTCTCACTCTGTTCCTGGAACGTTTCGATGTTTTCCGTCAACTGCGCATACGCTTCCGAAGCCTGTACCGTTTCGACGCTGACGCCGGCCTCTTTGAGAAAAGCGTCCTCAAAAAGATTCGGTATGATCGTGGGAAGGAGGGCATAGACTGCCATTTTTTTCGCATCCACAAACAATTCTTCCGAAAAATTCTTTGTCAGATAGTCTTCGGAAGACAGATCCACCTTGGAAGAAACCGAGATCTTCTGATTCTTTTTGAAGAGCTCCAAGATCCCATCCAAATGCCCGTCCGAAAGAAGATAATTCATCTGCCGCACGGCGTTGCCGGAAAACAGGTCCGTGAGGTCTTGAATGCCTTTGCTCCTCTCCCCGAACGTCCAATTTTTCTTCATGTCTTTCCGATAGGACTGTTCCGGAAGGAGGTATGCAACATCCCCGATCCTGAAGCGGTTGTCCAATTTCTTCACTGTCTTTCTGGCTGTTTTGCTTCGCTTCGTCTCGTCTTCCTTCAGGGTGATGGCGTTTTCCATGCCGGATACCACAAGGCGGTTGTCTTTCACCTGCTGCTCCATTCCGGCAGCCTTATAAACAAACTCCGTTTGCTCCGGTTTTTGCTTCAGCCAGTTCTCCACCTCAAAGGCTTTGTATCTCTGAAGGGCGTTGACCGTTGCAACGGCTGTCCTGTGCTGTGCATACCGGTTTTTGATCTCCGATGCGTTCTCCTGGAACTGTACCTTTGCGTTTGCCATATTCTTTTGCGATTTAGCCGCAAAGTCCTTTGTCTTCATCTCCTCCGTAAGTTTCTCATATTCCTCTGCGGAAAGGCCGAAGGTACGTGCGCCGTTTTGATCCACGCCGTACTTCGCCGCAAAGTTCAAAACCATCCGGTAGACCTGATCCGACAGATTTCCGTAAAACGTTCCGAACCGCTCGTTCACCTTCTGCAGGAGGTTCTCATGCTCCTCCAGTGCTTCCTCCACGGACTTCTTGTCTTTCATATAGAGCTGCTCATACGCCTTCAGTTTCTGCGCCATAAAATACATATAGCGGAAATTACCGGGCTCCTTGAGGTATTCCTCTGACAGCATGTTTTCCGTGATCTCAAACTTCATGACCTCGGAAGTGACCTGGCGGATAAAGTCACCCTTGGAAGAAGGATCCATGTAGCGCGTTGTCTTATCCATGTTGGCGGACTGGTTCGTAATATCCACCATGCGCCCGGCCATGCCGGAACTGTTACGGTGAACGATACGCAACAGGTGCATGAACTGCTCCGGATCGATGCCCTGCTTTTCCAGTTCAGGGAAAAGGGTAAACCGCAGCTTCTGGTTGATCGTGTTATGCACGGCGGAATGCGTCTCTTCGATGGAGTCCATGATCTCGAGCGCGACATTGGTGTCCTCCTGGGCTTCTTTCACGCCCAGCATCTTGCTCCGCTCGTTCATATACACTCTAGAATCCTGCCGTACTTTCCACTGCAGGTAGTCTTCGATCTTCTGCGGGTCCTCCTGCATGGCTTTTGCAACGTCCCGGGCTTCTTTCGTGAGCCCTGCCTTAAAGCGCCCACCTGTCTTTCCTTCGGCTTTTCTGAGCGCCCTCTTCCATACTTCCTTATCCCCGGCAAACGACAGGTCTTTGGATTCTTTGTCCGAATAAAGGAACTGATACAGCTCCTCCGTGGGACTCTTACCTTCAAAGAGAGCTTTTTTCTTCTCTGATCCGATCAGCGTATCAAGATCCCGGAGCTTTTGCAGCTGGATGGTCAGGTTATGATCCAGAAAGTCCTCAGCAAGCTCGCTGTCAAATTCCGCTGCTTCCCCAACAAGGTCCATGCCTCTCCTTGCAAGCTCCGTCTGCTCCTTGATCTCCTGGATCGTATATGCCCTCTTGTTCCCCGCTGCTTCCTCATCCTCCTTCGCCTTCTTTTGCGCCTTCAGGGTTTCGGAGATCTTCTGATACTCCTGCGACAGTTCATTTTCCGGCAGCACCTGCAGTTCCATCTTCACGAGGTTATAGCTGGAGAAGACCTGACCGTTTTCAGGATTTACATTATTTGCGCCAAATACAGTGAACAGAAGAATGCTCAAGCGGCCCGACAAATGCAGCAGCACATCTGCAGCCTCTCCGACGACGTCTTTGTTTTCCTCCGAAATCCCCTCCATCATCCGGTTAAAGTCATCTTCATTTTTGATCATACGGCCAAAATCCCGGATGGTCAGGATGGTCCTTGCAAATTCATCGAAGTTGTTCCGGATGTAATCTTCGGTAAAGAATTCCGGGGTCAGCTTGTTCCGGAACTCCAGCACGGTCACGCCGAGATTCGCATAGAAAGCATTCAACGCTTCTTCTTTTTCTTCCTCGGTCTCTGCCTTCTCTATGGAGCGGTCCATCATCCCCTGCAGCAGGTTGTTTCCCAGCCCTTTCCCGTAGTGTTTCTCCAGCTCCGCATACTTGTCCTGGAAGAAAAGGGCATCATCCGCGCGTTTCAAAAGCCGATCACGATCCTTGGCGTTCTTTCCGTTTTTCATGATGGCCGACAGCGCCTTATTCAGCCGCTTCTGATACTTCACCTGCTGATAACGCGCCTGATAAGCCTCCGCATTGAGGAGCTTGATATCCTCGTCTCCTTCAAACAGGAGTCCGCTTCGGATCAGCATGGCATCCATGAGCGCGATCATATCGCGATAACGACTGATATCCGGGGAGTCCGGTTCGTTCTTCTCTTTCTCCTCCAGTTTCTTTTGCAGATTCTCTTTGTATGTCTGAAAGACATGGGGATCCTGAAAGACACCGTTCTTTCCTTCCATATCCGGAATCTGGGGCAGATACTTATACGCTTCGGTCTTGAGCCCCGCATATGTGCCTTCCCACTTCTTCCCGTAATCCTTGAAGAGCGCATACTTCGTTTCGAGATCCAGCATGCGTTTTTCTGTTTCTTCCGGCGTATTGCCGCTCTCTTCGCAGACCTGCCTCAGATGCTCCTTTGCCTTCTCAAGATCCATATTGGCAATGGACGCGATCTCCTTCATATGCTTGAAGTTCACCTCATCCATCAGGTCATGGGCGCCGTGATGGCGCACGCCTTTCTCGTCCGTATATCCGTCGAAGTTGTATTTTTGCAAGTCTTCCGGTTTCAGTGCGAGGATCTGATAGGTCTCCAATTGATGCTTGCCGAATTTCGTTTCGAGAGCCTCCAGTTTATCCGCATGGACCTTCATTTCCTGGCTTCTCGCCCTGCTGATCGCATCCTTCATGACCTCTTTAAACTGGAACTTGCCGCCTGAAATTTCGGTAAATTCTTTCGCATAGAAACGGCAGTCCTCCAGATGCAGCAGGAAAGAAAGATCCTCCGTTTGCAGAACCTTTTGGATCTCCTCGGCATCCTTTTCTTTCATTTTCGGAAGCGTGATGTCATCCTCCGAAATATGGATGTTGCAGACATAATCCACGGCTTTGCGATACTGTTTTGCCTGCGCCAGCATGAGGTCTTTGTCATGCTCCAGATTTCTCTTTTCATTTTCCGCATACTCGAGAAATGCGCTATATCTGCGATCCGGCCCCTGCTTAACCTCCTGTCTCCTCGTTTCCTCCATTGCATCTTTCAGTGCTTCGATCCTGGCGTCCAACGTATCCCATGTGATCAAGGATCTGGCAAAGCGCTCAAACAGCTTCTCCATATCTTTACCGAAAAGCTCATAGACGTCTGCGTTTTTACGGATCTGATCCTGCACATTGAGAAGATGTGCCTCTCTTTCTCCGGTAGTGTCATACTTCAGCACGATGGCATAGTCGGGAAGTTTTTGATGTTTTGCCTCTTCCTTTCTCCGCTTCTTTGCTGTCTCCTCCAGCCGGTCCAGATGTGCGACCACCTTCTTGTTTTTCAGCCCGATCGCCGTCTGCTCCGCTACATCCGCCTGTTGGAGTTTCTTCCAGGTGTCTTTCATGAGTTGTTCATTTCGGGCAGAAAAATCTTCGTCAGCATGCTCCATCAAAACTGTTTTTTTGCGCTTTTTTTCAAGATGCTTGTATGCCTGATGTTTCGTCAGAAACTCCTCGATCAGAGGGCCGGTGTAGTTGATGGTATTGCCCAGCATGATGCGTTCTTCTTCCGGGAGTTCCTCCAGATAGCCGGGATTTGTTGCGATCAGAATGCGAAACCCCTTTGTCATTTCCACGAATCTCCGCAGTGTCGCAGAGTTGTCCGCAAGGTATCCGTCCGTCAGCATCTTGGGTTTGATCTCGAAATTCATGATCTTTCTTCTCAAGTGATCCAAAACTTTTTTGCGCTTTTCTGATCCTGCCGCGCTCTTTGTGTAGTCGTCCAGCAGTTTCTTGTTATAGGACTTCGCATCCCTCTCTTCTTCCAACGTCTCTGTTCCCAGCGCGCCGATCGTCTTCTTCCAGAAGAACCACGAGGTTTTCTGCATACCGAAAAAGGCCTTCAGACCATTATTGATCTCCTGCCTTCTGGAATATTTATTCTCCACCCTCTTTAGTCTTTCTGCGATCCTGTCATAGCCGTCGATCTGCACATCGAAAAACAGGTTGGAGGCATTCAATTTCTTCTTGTCGACCGAAATATCATCCTCCAGGAAATATGCATGATCCGAATATTGATCCTGCTGCGCTTCGCGGATCTCTTCATACTGCTGCATGGCCTTCTGCTCACGAAGAGAGTTGACCGTAATATGCGCGCCGTATTTCTGTTTGGCCTTTTTCAGAGCGTTCTCTTCCGAGTGACGGCTCCACCACCAGTATTTTGCCGCGGGCACGTCCTGCTTCAGCTCCGTCTTCCGGGTTGAAACCGCCATGGTCACGCCATACTTCTTTTTTAAATCATCCGTGATCTCTTTATTGATGATCTCCATCTTCTGTTTGGATGCAAAACGGAATTCATCCTGTTTGTCTGCATCCTTGGTCATCTCATAAAGACGATCCTTTTGTTGCTTCAGCGACTGATCGATCTCCGCGAGACGCTCCTGCTCCGTTTTTTGTATCTGTTGTTGTTCCTGTTTTTTCAGAGTAATTTCATCCATTTGTCATCCCTCTTTCGCATTTGGAATTTTCGACTTTTATCTCATATACCTCTGCGATACGATCTCAGGCGTCTTGCAGCGCTGTCCGATGAAGTCCCCGATCATATCATTCGCAACATACATATACACTTGTGTATCCCCGGGATACCGCTTCTTTGCATTTTGAAGCGCCGCAGCAAGGATATCCGCCATGCGGTCAATGGGGACATGCACCTCTGTAACGGGAAGGATCAAAACCTTTTCGGAAACTTCCTCCACGACCATCTCGCTGATCGGCATTTTCTCTTCCTTAGTGATCTCCGTTTCGTCCAGATCGTCCAGACAAAAACGGACCACCGGGCATATCGGTTCGATCTTTTGAAAACCGAGATGCGTAAGAAACCCTTCCAGCTCGGCGTGTTCCGGTGTTGTAGAAAGATAATCCACGCAGAGCGGCAATTCAAAGCGTTCCGCTTCGCCGCAAAAGGCATCCAGAAGCTGTTTTCCCAAGCCCTGGCCGCGATACTTTTTTTCTACATAGATCGAAAGGATCCTGAATAAATCTCTGCTTGCAAGCCCTGTGATGGCGCCGACAGCGACCGGCACCGACTCACCCTCCTCATAAAGGCCGAGTGCACCGACATCCTCTCCTTTTCGGATGGCGGCTGCCACCTCCGGGAGCATCAAATACCGGAACCCCTCAATATTCTCCTTTGTGATCGCAGTGATCTTCATCTTACACCTGTCTCCTTTCCCGGTCAGTCTTCATTATTATATACGAAAAGCCACCGCTTGTGGCGGTGATCTATGAAAATTTAAGGCCAAAAGCAATATTACCGCTTTTGGCCTTGCTATCAAAGAGTATGGTCTTCGATCTATTGGGGAAGCGAGACATTTCCGAGCGAAGATTTCGCCTCGACATCGCCGATCTCTCCGGAAAGCTTGATGTTCCCAAGATCCGTCTTACAGATTCCAGTATCGATCGTGCTGTTTTTCGCCTCGATGTTACCGGCGTCCACCTTTGCCTCGATCCTTTCAACCGAGCAATCTTCCATGTCCAGATTTCCCGCATCTGCATTCACTGACAGCGTCTCTATGTCGCATCCTTTCAGTTCCAGATTACCGGCATCCACATGAACCTCCATCTGCGTTGTCTTCGCATTTTCCACCTCGACGTTTCCGGCGTCCGCATGCACATCCAGATCGCCGCACTGCAGATCCAGAACCTTCTGGTTACCCGCATCCACGTTCAGTTTTGCCCGATCCAGATCCGTTTTCTCCGGGATCGTGACCGTCACGTAGCAGTTCCCGATTCCTTGCAAAGGCATCGTAACGAGGTTCTCCGGGCTTTTAACCGTAAGAGCGCCGTTTTGCAGCGAGATCTCCGGCACCATGCTTTCCGGCAGGGAATAAGCGACAGAGAACTCCGTTCCGGGCTGAACGGTCACATCCGCATAATCGATGTTGACCGTCAGATCCCTGATCTCTCCCTCCAGGGTCACCTTGTCTTCTGTCATTTTGGAGCTAAAACGAAAACTCCGCCCTTTCAATACGTGCATGAACACACCCGCGATGATCGCGATCACGGTGGCGATGCAAGCCAGCGTGACAATGATCTTTCCTGCTGTAGTCATAATCTCCTCCTTTTATTCCTCATCCGCGCGGCAGTTGATCACTACCACGGTACGTAATACTGCTGCAATGGGCCAGATAATCCAGGTCAGCTCCCAGTGAAATGTCAGGAAACTGACGATCAGATAGGCGCATGTTACAAGCGGCCAGTAGATCGCCACGACCGTTTCGGCGGCTTTGCTCTTGTACTTTACAGGCGCATTTCCGGGTGCATCATACGACGCACCGGGCACATTGATGTCATTGATCTGCAGAAGCTTTTCAAATCCGCCGTATACATTGGATGCATAGACGATCAGCAGCACACCGAAGCCGACCAGGAAAAACATCAGGGCAGGTGCAAATGTGCTGATCCTTCCCGCAAAAAGATTCGGTACCCAGCAGATGATGCAGAGCACCACGCCAAGGGTCACACAGAGCGCGCGTACCGATTCAAAGCTGCGCTTTCTTTCTTTGACAGCTGCGGCTGTCGCCATATCAACCCTGCAAAGCTCCGTGTTCATGAATTTCCAATCAGCATCCACAAAGTTGCTGTATACGATGAAGCCGACGCCGGCTGCGATGGATACGAACATCAGGCACACACCGCCGACCGGACTGATCCCGGAAAACAGGATCGTCCAACCCACAGCGATGATGCAGCACATCACGCCGATTGCGCGAAAAATAGATTTCTTCGTGTTGTTAGCAAGATACGCCATCGCTTCATCCATCGAGATCTGTCTGCGCGGCACTTCGCTCTCCTTCGCGCGCGTTTCCTCGACCTCTTTGGAAAGACCGAGGTCATCCGCCAGTTCATCGAGGTTTCCGAATTCGGAAATGACCGTCCCGACGGCTGTGTTTTCACTCTGGCCTTCGCTGATCAGCTCGTTGTATTTGTCCTCCATCATCTGGAGAAGCTCCGCCTTGGCTTTCCGCACTTCTGCGGTGTTCGGCAGTGAGGCAAACATTGTCTCAAGGTAATTTTTGATGGTTTCCATTTTCATTCTCCTTTATCTGCAATGAACTTTTCGATCACTTCCCGCGTCACGTCCCACTCCTCACATTTCGTGCCGTAATAAGCCTTGCCTTCGTCTGTGATGCGGTAATAAGTCCGTTTCTTTCCGTTTCCTTTCGGATCCTCATCCGCGATAAATGATTCGATGTACCTGTTCTTCTCCATGCGTGTGAACGCTGAGTAGAGTGTCGTTTCCTTGATGGCGTATTTCCCGTCCGAGATCTCTTTGATCTGCCGGGAAATGCCGTAGCCATACGACGGCTCTTTCATGAGAATGCTCAGGATGATGGTATCATTGTATCCGCGGATCACATCGCTGCTGATTTCTACCATATGATTCCTCCCGGGCTCTGCCCTTTATTCTGTTTTCCTCCGACAGTCGTACCACGCCGGTCGTACTACGTGTGCCGTGCTATGTGTGTCGTACTACGTCTGTCGTACTATGTCTGATGAGGTAAATATACAACTCCTGTTTTCGGTTGTCAACAACTTTTTTGAAAAAAACTTCCGGCGTGAAAATGACGCCGTGTCCGGCCGTTTCTTGACAAGCCTTGCGCTGATTTGTTATGTTTCAGATAGTCATGGAAGATACATGAATGAACTGTATGATCTGTCAAATGGGAGGACTTCTTGTATGAACTACCGGAAAATCATTGCACTGCTGCTTCCTCTGTCTTTGCTGCTTGCTTCCTGCGCACCGGCTGCACAGGCCGCATCGCCGGGACAGGCGGCTGTTTCACAGGAGGCAGCTGCAGAAGGCATTGGAAAATACGACGGCATGACGGCGGAGGAGATCGTCGATACGCTGACGCTTGACCAGAAGGCTGCACAGATGGTAGAGGGCGCGATCTATTGCATCAGTGATGCGCAGATGCAGCAATACGACTATGGTTCCGTCCTTTCCAAATTCGATGAGCTGCCGAATCCTACGGATCAGGAGTGGCTTCAGATCGTCAATGCCTATCAGCACGACGCACTTTCTTCCGAAGCAGCAATCCCTTATATCTACGGGCAGGACAGCGTACACGGCGTCAACTATGCCTCCGGCAGCGTGATCTTTCCGCAGAACATCAATATGGGCGCTGCCAACGACCCGGCCCTGATGAAGGAGTACGGTGCGCTTGTAGGATCGGATATCGTCCACACGGGGATGCTCCTGAACTTTTCCCCCTGCGTGGATGCGGCCCAGGATCCCAGATGGGGCCGGACTTACGAATGCTTTTCCAATGAAAACGAGATCGTGAAAAACCTTTCCGTCCCTTACGCAGAAGGCCTCTTGTCCGAAGGCGTCGTGGTCTGTGCCAAGCATTTCTTCGGCGGCGGATATACGCAGTACGGGAGCGGCGAGAATTCCGACTCGGTTGCCAGGCTCATCGACCGCGGGGATGCGCAGATGTCAGAGGAAGAAATCGCAGCGCAGCTTTCCGTATACGAAGCCCTGATCAACGCAGGCGTGCAATCCATCATGATCTCCCACTCTTCCCTTTGGGGGACGAAGATGCATGAGAATGCAGAGTATATCCGTTATCTGAAGGAGGATCTCGGATTTGACGGTTTTATCCTGTCTGACTGGGATTCCATTGAGAAATGCTCCGGCGCAAATGTGAAAGATAATGTAATCCTCTGCATCAACGCCGGCCTGGATATGCTGATGGAAGCGGAACACTATGAAGAATGCCGACAGTATATCGTTGAGGCGGTCCAGGAAGGCGGCATCAGCGAGGAACGTGTCAACGATGCAGTCACGAGGATCCTGAAAGTAAAAATGGACGCGGGCCTTTTCCGGGATCCTTATCTGGAAGAGATGGACCCCACCTATGAATACGGGAGCGAGAAGTCGCATCAGGTGGCAAGGGAACTGGCGGCAAAATCGTTCGTGCCGCTGAAAGCCGGAAAGCATCTGACCATCGAAAAAGGGATGAAGGTTTATGTGACCGGACCCGCAGCTACGGATACCGGCGCTCTTTGCGGCGGCTGGACTTATCTTTGGCAGGGTGCAAGCGATACGCTTTATGACGAGCGGATTCTTCCGAATGACCCCACGATCCTGGAAGCGCTGAGTGCTGCCGCCACAGAAAACGGCTTTGAAATCATCACGGATCCGAAACAGATCGGGGACTGCGATCTGGTGCTGCTGTGTGTCGGCGAGCATCCCTATGCGGAATGGGAAGGCGACACCGAGGATCTTTCCATCGTGGGGGATATGGCACTAGACGGAAACAAGCAGGCGATCGAAGAAGCCGCTGCATCCGGGAAGCCCACGCTGACGCTGATCATCGCCGGGCGCAATGTGCTCATCAACGATTATCTCGATAACTGGGATTCCTGCATCATGTGCTATCTGCCTGGATCGGAAGGCGGAAACGCCGTAGCAGACGTGCTGACCGGAGCGGTCGATCTCACCGGCACGCTCCCCATGCCCTACTACTCTTCCGTTTCCCAGATCGGCAGCGGAGAGTGCTGGCATGAAACCGGGTGGAATGCGTTGCAGTAAAGGAAGATCACCTGTCAGTTTCATATCTCGTACCTCCTTTTTTCAGGCCTTCTCCGTTCCTCGCTATTATATACGACAAACTTTCGTTTGTGGCCGTTTTTATAGAGCAGCGAAGATCTTTTTATCAGTCGGGCTGCTGTCCGTCATGTGCTTTCCACACACATTCCGTAAGGCTCATATCTGTAAATACGGCTTTAAAACTGGATTCTTCCGGGCTGCAGGCATATATGCCAAATCTGATCTTTCCTGCACCCTCCCACATATGGCAGATTCGCATCTGACTGTAGTTTTTCCCGTCACTTGAACATTCAATACAGTAGTCATCTTCTCTGCGGCTAAAACGATACCACATAGACTTCACATCAGAAGGAATCTCCGTGGTCGCCCAGTCAGAATATCCATGATTTGTCACCACAGAACCAAGATGCTGGAATGTTTCGTTTTCATACTCCACAGACCCTTTCAGCCAGTTCTCGCTATCCAGATACATCACGATCCCGCACTGGTCAAACCGATGGTGACTATCAGAAAAGTCCGTCTTTACCACGAACGAGAAGAACTTATCCTCTGTCTCCATCTGAAACACGGGCGCGTTATCATTCCGAAAGTGATAATAGGTTCGCTGCCACAGGTCTGTATGGGGCTCCGTCGTGATTTCAATCCGATCCGGCTGCACCGTGTATCCCGCAGGTTCCCTTGTCCATTTCATTTCTGATACGATCTGCTTCATTTCAAATCACGTTCCTTTTTGTACTGCTGCTTTTTGCCGTCAATTCATTGTCAGTCCGTGGCCGAAACCATAGATCAGAATTCCTATCCAGATCACCAGAAATAACGGCACCAGAATCCGGAACTTCCACTTTCTGGTCTTATGATGCCAGACAAACATGCCAAGCAACGCGCCCGCCGCTCCGCCGATCGCAGCAAACAAGACCAGCGTGGCTTCCGGAATCCGCCAGCGTTTTTTCACAGCCCTGTATTTGTCGATCCCGTACAAAATAAAGGCTATGACACTTATGATCAAAAGATAAATACACACCCATTTCATCATAATTCTCTTAACACAAGCTCCGTAATTCCCGGATTTGATCCCTGTTTGATACGTTTTACCTTCTCATTGCGACCATAGGAAAACTCCTCCTCGATCGCATCGCGGATCCTTGTGCCACCATGATAGCCATGGATCAGTCTGATGATATAAACGCCGGATGAAGCCTTTTTCACTTCACTCTCTGCCTTTTTGATGGCTTCCTCCACTCTGAGGCCGTGGAGATCCACCTCGATCACACCTGATGTCATGCTTTGTTTGCTCCCGAAGAAACAGTGGACGGTTCTGCGTCTTTCAATCTCATCATCTCCGGTCTGATATGGCAATACCCACCGGGATTTTTATCCAGATACTTCTGATGATATTCTTCCGCGTTGTAAAAGGATTTTAGCGGCATGACTTCCACCGCCAGCGGAACCTGATATTCTTTCCTTTTCAATTCCATGAATCCATCTATATCCGGAAGCATTTCAGGATCCGTATAGTAAATACCCGTGCGGTACTGGATTCCGGTATCGCCGCCCTGCCGGTTCACCGAAGTCGGATCGATCACCAGAAAATAGTACTCCAGTAATTGCCGGATCGTTATGATCTTCTCATCATAAACGATCTTTACTGTTTCCGCATGACCGCTGTTATTGCATACTTCCTCATATGTGGGGTTTTCTTTGTCCCCATTTGCATACCCCACGGTCGTTTCCATGACACCGGCAAACTGGTCAAAAAACTTCTGTGTTCCCCAGAAGCAGCCTCCGGCAAGATAGATTGTTTTCATATTCACCCCTGTAATCGAGCTGTTTCTATTCGTCTTCCAGATGTTCTCTTTTCATCATAGCAAAAAAGAAATCCTCTTGCACTCCTACCGCTGTAGTTTAGAAAAAATTTAGAAATATTTTAGACTTTCTTTATTGCTTTTGCGCTTTTTGCCATGCTATAGTATCTCTTGTCGCACCGCCGTTCGGCGGGGCAATTCTAACTATCATTTCTATTTTCAGGAGGTATCCTCATGTCTGCGAAGCAATCCAATGTCACCCATTCACTTCTCGACTCCGCAACAGGTCCCATCCGATACAAGATGACAAATGACCTTATGTTCAAGGCAGTTCTTCAGAGCAACAACCATGTGCTGACTGGTTTGGTCTGCGCGCTACTCCACTTGGATGAAAGCGCTGTGAAATCTGCTGTGGTCCAGAATCCGATCATACCGGGCGAAAAAATCGATGATAAGAATGTTGTTCTCGATGTCAAATTACTCCTCAACAACAATGCGATCATAGACATCGAGATGCAGGTCGAAAATGAAAAAGATTGGGTAGAACGTGCCTCGTACTATCTTTGTCGGAATTATTCAAACCTCGAATCAGGGCAGGGCTACCTGAACGTGAAGCCCTCCTATCATATCGGATTTCTCGACTATACTTTGTTTCCTGATCATCCTGAATTCTATGCAACCTATCTGTTCATGAATAAGCGCACCCATCAGATTTTTACTGACAAACTGCGCATCTCTGTGATAGACTTAAACCACATAGATCTCGCAACCGAAGAGGATCGGCGTCATAAGATCGACCAATGGGCTCGCCTCTTCAAAGCAAAAACCTGGGAGGAACTCAAAATGCTGTCTGTATCTGATTCCATTTGGGCTGAAGCCGGGGAAACCATCTTGAAGATATCGGCTGACGAGCGTATGCGCCAGCTTATAGAAGCGCGCGAGGACTACCATCGTCGACAGATTGATGCACAAACTCTCTTTGATAGAGCGATAAAGGAACGGGATGAAGCAAATTCAAAACTAGAGGCAACAACTGCTGAGTTGGAAACTAAAACCGCTGAACTTAGCAAATCCAAAGCCGAGCTCGAAGACAAAGACCGTCAGATCGCCGAATTAAAAGAACAGCTCGCGGCGAAATCAAACCCATAATTATATTTTAGTTATCCCCAACACTTCCGATCTCCGTGTAGATCATGCCGCTTTTTCCTCTGTCTAGCCGTTACAATACAGGTTTCCATTTTTCCTCGTAATCTGCCTCACGTATTTCTGATCAGTTTCTTCCCGCACTCCGGGCAGCGGATCTCGATCCTGCCCTTCCCTTTCGGGACACGGAGCACCTTTCTGCAGTCCTTGCAAAGGAAGTATTTATGCGTCCCTCGGTCCTTGATATTCAGTCGGATCACGGTAAAGAACGGCCGGATGCGGCTGACAAACAGCAGGTACTTCTGCCGTTCTTCCAAACGTTTCGGGATGTTCCTTGATGTCATACGGAACAGGTTAAACCCGATCAGAACAAGAGCAGCCAGCGACAGAAATCGAAGCGGTCTGATCAACGACAAAAGCAATAAGACGATACCGAGGATATTGAGCATCTTAGTCAGCTCATCTATCCCGTATCGTCCCTGCATCCAAATGGTAAGCTTACGTCTTAATTCTTCCAACATTTTTCAGCTCACACGCTCTCCAAAATCTGCTCTCTCTTCTTTTTGAGCGCTTCGGTTTCTTTTACAAGCTCGACAATTTCTTTTACTTTATCTTCTTCCACGTTCAGATGGTCTGCCGCGCCTTTGATCCCTTGATATTCTGCTTCGCCAATGACGCCGTCCGCACACGCCAAGATCATCATCTGATACAAAAGCTGCAGCTTTGTGCTTCTTTCCTCAATTTGATCGAGGTTTTCCTCGAGCGTTTCTTTTCCGCTCAGGACAGCCGATTGAATATTGGAAACTTCGTCGCTGCCGAGTCCGATCTCCACACCCAATGTCTGGTAGTAGGACAACTCCGTAATATCCGTATCGCTGTCAGCCTTTGCCACACATAAAAGCGCTTTCAAAAATGGTATCTTCTCATTTCGTTTCATGTTTTCCCTCCAAATACATAAACTACAACGCTGTCTCTATCATAACAGAAAAAAGTGCTGCTTGCACGCCTGTTACTTCAGGTTGGAAAACTCCCTATGTAGCCTTTGACTTCCTCATATCTTCAAACATCTTCTTCGCGGCAGCAAGATACAACTCCTCTGCTTTTTCCATCGCTTCCGCGAGCGGCATATGATCCGGTTTCGTTGCATATAGTTCTGTGATCCCGTACTGCTTCAACACTTCTGCGCCGGGCGCGATCATACCGCACAGACCAACTGCCGGAATGTCTGCTTTCTTTGCGCGCAGTCCGACTCCCTGCATAACTTTCCCGTGGCAGCTCTGTTCATCTGCTCTGCCCTCTCCCGTCACGATCAGGTCCGCACCTTTGATGAGCCGGTCAAACTGTACCAGATCCAGCATTGTTTCAATGCCTGATCGCACCTGCCCCTGCAAAAAAACATGCAGTGCAGCGCCAAGCCCACCGGCGGCGCCTGCGCCGGAAACACAGTCGCAGTCTATACCAAAGTTCGTCTTGATCACGTCACGATAATTTTGCATTCCTTCTTCCAGTAACTTAAGGTCATCCGCCGAGGCACCTTTCTGCGGGCCGAAGGTCATCGTGGCTCCGTTTTCTCCGCAGAGCGGATTCGTGACATCACTCATGATCGTAAGCTTCGCATTTCCTGCCTCTTTCAATAAACCGGAAGCATTGATGCTTTTCACCCTTCCAAGGTCTGCTCCGATTCCGGCCAATTCCACACCGCTTTCATCAAGAAAGCGAATCCCCAGAGCACGCATGCAGCCCATCCCGCCATCATTCGTCGCAGAGCCTCCGATCGTGATCGTGATCTTTTGGCATCCGCGAAGTAGCGCATCCCGGATCAGTTCGCCGGTCCCAAAGGTTGATGTGAAAAGCGGATTTCTCTCTGACTCCGTCAGAAGCGTCAGCCCGGAAGCCGCAGCCATTTCGATCACTGCCGAGCCGTCGGAAAGGATCCCATAGGAGGACAGGATCTGGCGGTTCAAAGGGTCATGCACCGAAATGGTTTCTTTTCTTCCCTGCTCTGCGAAAAGCACCGCTTCCAAGGTCCCTTCTCCTCCGTCTGCGATCGGGACGATCACGGTTTCGCATTCCCCATAGACGGATTGTGCCGCTGTCTGCAGCAGCTCGCCTGTTCTTTTGCTGGAAAGACTGCCTTTCAAGGAGTCCGAAACAAATACGAGTTTCATCATGTTTTCATTGTGGCGCATTTCCGCTGATGATTCAATCGGTATTTGAAAGTCATCCGCTATGTTCCTAATCGTGGTACAATAAGTCGAAAGACAACTTGATCTTCCAAAGCGGAAGATCAACGGAACGGAGGCTGTCGGAGATGAAGATCCGCACCCTGAATGATTATCTGAAAGAAACCTACGGAGAAAAAATCTATAAGATCGCACTCAACGGAGGCTTCACCTGCCCGAACAGGGACGGAACGATCGGAACGAACGGATGCATCTTCTGCTCCGGGCAAGGATCAGGAGAATTTGCAGAGGATGCCGAGCTTTCGGTAACGGAGCAGATTGAACGGGGAAAGAAACGAGTTTCGGAAAAGATCCGGGACGGACGATACATCGCCTATTTTCAGGCTTTCACAAACACTTATGCGCCCGCAGCGCGTCTGCGAGACCTCTTCACGGAAGCCATCCATCACCCGGATGTCGCCATCCTGTCTGTTGCCACAAGGCCGGATTGTCTGCCCGAAGAAACTGTCTCTCTGCTGACAGAGCTGAACCGGATCAAGCCGGTTTGGGTAGAACTGGGCCTGCAGACGATCCATGAAAGAACTGCTGCATACATTCGGAGGGGATATCCGCTTACCGTCTATGACGACGCGGTAAAACGGTTGAAAGCAGCAGGCCTGACTGTGATCGTTCATGTGATCCTCTGCCTGCCCGGAGAAAATGAGTCGGATATGTTGGAGACTGTAAGATATGTCGCAGACAGCGGCGTTGACGGGATCAAGCTGCAGCTTCTGCAGGTATTGAAGGGCACGGATCTGGCCGTAGACTATCTTGCCGGGAAATTCTCCCTGCCCTCTCTGGACGAATACTGTGATCTGATCTGCAAATGTCTGCGGCTGCTTCCGGAAGACGTGGTCGTCCACCGGCTCACCGGAGACGGCGACAAAAAACTGCTGCTCGCACCGGAATGGTGTGCGGATAAGAAACGCGTATTGAATACGCTCAGGCGCAGGATCGCCGAGGCTTGAGTGCCCCGATCATTTTTCTCCTACCGTATTGATAAGCTCCCCGATGCCTTTAATGACGCACCTGACTTTGTCACCTTTTTTCAGGTAAACCGGGTTCTTCATGCCCATGGCGACACCGCCCGGCGTGCCCGTTGCAATGATTGTTCCGGCTTTCAGCGTCATTCCCTGAGATAACTCCGAGATCGCTTCTTCTATGGATGTGATCATTTTGGAAGTATTGCTGTGCTGTCGTTCTTCTTCGTTCACATAGCAGAATAAGTCAAGATCATAGGCATCCGGTATCTCCTCTTTTGTGACAATGCACGGCCCCATCGGCAGATACCCATCCAGACTTTTCCCGCGAAACCACTGCTGATGCTTGAACTGAAGATTCCTTGCGCTGACATCATTGACGATCGTATATCCGAAAATGGCATCGTGTGCCTCCTCATGGCTGACGGAAAGCACATCTTTCTTCAGAACCACACCCAGTTCCACCTCATAATCAAGACAGTCCACAAACTCATATGCCGGGATCACGCCATCCGGATCATTACAGCGATTAGCGTGTTTTGAAAAATACACCGCATCTTTCTTCTTGGTAAAATCCGTAATATGCACTGTCTCCTCGATATGTTCTCTGTAGTTGACGCCAAGGCATAACACATCTCCCACGGGCACGGGGATCGGCGCGAGAATGCGGCACTCTGCAAGATCCAGACTCTCTGCAGCCGGCGCCTTGCATGCGCCTTTGATCGCGTTCTCCAGCTCCTCATATCTTCTGATCAGTTCATTCATATCACAGACCGTGATCCCTAGGCTTTCCAGCAGAGCCAGTTTTCCGTTTTCAATCTCAACAGCGACTTGTTCTTTGTTGTCTTTTTCAATGGTGTAAAATCTCATCTTCGGGCCTCCTAATTCCGTCAAGTTCGTAAAATCATTGATCGCCTTAGATACTTTACCGCTTTCATCACAGTCTGTCCATCTTCAACTTTTATAATAACTCTGCGAGAAAACCCCATCCGACATCAGTCGGTTGAGGGTGGTTCATTCGTTTCTGATTGCCACTCCGATTTGCAGCTAATGCTCCGATCTGCAATGAAAATATCTTATTCATCTCTTTCCGCAACGATCATATCTTCCAAAGGTCTCCCGCTTTCTGCTTTCTTTCTGTATACCCGCATGCATTTTTTGAACTGCTCAAAGGTCTTTTGGGCCTTTCTGCAATTTGTATATGCTTTCCAGCATCCACTGCACCGGACTCCTTCACAGGGGTTTTTCATAAAACACTTTACGTCTTTCGGCGGATATCCGAGGAACAGTCCGATCTCATGCGGAAAATCCTCATCTTTCTCCAGATGCTTTACCAGCTCAACCAGACAGCAGTTCGGATTTTTGCAAGGATATCCCTTTTCTTCCAGAATGTCTGCTGCTTCCGGGCTGTCCAGATCGTCCCGAAGCTTCTTTGGTCTGTACAGATAGACAAGCGTATATTTCTCCGCCTTCTTGACCGGGATCAGTCTTAAGCCTTTCTTTGTCAGTATTCCATTTAACGCCCGGATCTCGTCCGTGAGCTCTTCTTCCGTATGCACGGAAAACAGATTTCCCGTCTTGATGCCTGCCAGTGTCGGAGCGCAATGCGCGATCATCGCTTCCTGTAACAACTTCCTTTTCCTCCGCTTTGTAGTTAGCGCAAGCTAATCGTTGAACAAAAAAATAGGTATTGTCGTTACCTCTTTGGTTAGCCTTGCCTAATTCATGATAACGCCTCTCTGTTTTTATGTCTATACTTTTTTTACTCGCTCTTGAGCGACACCCGGATCAATACCGTCATATCATTTGAACCCTCTTCAGGCTCGGCATTTGCATTCTCCCGCAGACTCCTGTATAGTGGTTTCTGTAGAAGGGAGCAGCCTTTTATGATCATTCAGGATATCGACAAGGGCAAATCTTTTGACTGGGGAAAAACTTCTTCAGATTATGCAAAATACAGGGACATCTATCCGCAGGAATTCTATGACTGCATTTTGGATCTCGGACTATGCAAGGATGGGCAGAACGTTCTGGATATCGGCACGGGGACCGGCGTCCTCCCGCGAAACATGTACCAATACGGCGCGAAGTGGACGGGTACGGATGTCGCTGAGAATCAGATCGAACAGGCAAAAAAACTCGCGAGTGAAGCGGGGATGGAGATCACGTTCTTTGTGGCAGGCGCCGAAGATGTATCTTTCCCTGACAATACCTTTGACGTGATCACGGCCTGCCAGTGCATCTGGTATTTCAACCACGATGTCACGGCGCCGCAGTTTGCAAATATGCTGAAGCCCGGCGGAAAGTTTCTGATCCTCTATATGGGCTGGCTTCCCTACGAAGATCCGATCGCAGGAAAAAGTGAGGAGATCATTTTGAAGCATAATCCGGAGTGGTCATCATACGGCGATACCGTGCACCCTGTCTGGGTTCCGGATCAGTACAAGGATCGATTTGTGATAGAAACGCAAAAAGAATTCCGGGTAGATATCCCGTTTTCACGAGATGGCTGGCACGGCAGGATGCGCGCCTGCAGAGGCGTCGGGGCATCTATGTCCCCGGAAGCGCTTGCTGCATGGGATCAGGAACATAAAGCTATGCTGGAAGCTTCGGCACCGGAAAGCTTTCCGGTAAAGCATTATATCTCCTTTGCGGAATTGGAAGTGAAGAAGGGGTAACCGGAAAAGAAACGCAAAGCAAAGCAAGCGTAACTGTAATGAAATAAAGGAAATGTCGTTTCAGAAACGACATTTCCCAGGAGATAGTTTATAGTTCAAGTCTTATAAGACAGGCAGAGTGTTCTAACGCCTATTGTGTCGTAGAAATAAACGATAGCTCACTTTCCTTTCCTTGCTCCAATATATTAATGAGACGATAAGCCGGTCCCGTCGGATGTGTTCGTCCCAATTCCCATGCCTCAACTGTTTTCTTTGATACCCCCATGTAATTAGCAAATACCGACTGTGTCATGCCAGATTTATTTCGGATAGCCTTTATCTGCGTATTTGAATATTTTTTTACCGGGTCTATCATTAGTATGCGGGTTTTTGCAGTTCCGGAACCCTTTTCATAATCAATTGCTTCCTGTAATCCGGTTTTAAGATCCTCAAATAATGAACTCATGATACGTACCCCCTATTCTTGGCTGCTTCAGCCTTTAGAGATTTGACCAGTTTTTTTAAGACATTTTTCTCATTCTTTGTTAAGTTGTCTTTCTCGTTTTTGGTAAAAGCGGTTATTAAATAGGTGACCTCAAATTCCTCAAAATCTGTATAACAAATTCTAACACTGCCGCTTTTCCCTCTGTTTTCCAAAGGAAACCTCACTTTTCGAATTCCTCCTGTTCCCTCCATTACAGGTCCTGCCTGGGGATCCTTCAGTAGAAAAATCTGTAATGCAAGCAGTTCATCGTCTCCCAGACCTATTTCAGCCCATCTCTTGGAGAACAGAGGAACTTCCACAAATGTTCTAATTAATCCGTCTGAACGTTCTTCTTTCATATGTTCATTGTATACCCTACATTGTAGGGTGTCAATCATTGGTATGATTTTTCTTTTTTATATAGTTTTGCCGACAGGGCAGTCATTCAGAAAAGCCTGCTCATCAGCGCTATCGTTCAAGATGGCAATGATTGCATTTTTGCTTAACGCAAAATAGATCTTCTTTTTACAACTCGTTCCAGTTCCTCCGGACTAATCAGATGCCTTTTTTCTATATCCTCGCCTTTTCCGTCATTCCATGTCAAGCCCGGCTTTATGAGCCTGTACATGCTGAAGTGATCATCTCCTCACCGAGAATCCATACTCATCTCTCTCCAGCGGGATCACTTTTTCTTTCCATTCCGTGATCCGGATCCAGGATCCCTGCTCCAGAATTGAAGCCATCTGGCCGATCAAGTCTTCCTCTCCCTGCAGTTCCATGGTTACCGTACCGCTGGCGTCATTTCTGACCCAGCCCGTCAAGCCAAGCATCCGTGCCGCATGGGAAGCCGTATACCGGAATCCGACCCCTTGGACACGGCCGGATACAACAATCTGTTTTCTTACAGTCCGTCCACTCATAGCTGTCCCTGACCCCGTAAGTCGATCATTTCCTGGAGCAACTCCGCAATTTCTTTCAGTCCAGCTTCATCTTCTTCAGAAAACCGGTCCAACACCTGACTGTCTATATCCAGAACTCCGAAGATCTCCCCATTCTTTTCCAGCGGAAGCACAATCTCAGAGCGACTGGCGCTATCGCAGGCGATATGCCCCGGAAACTGATGAACGTCCTCTACCCGAATGATTCGCTTCTCCTTCACTGCAGTTCCGCAAACACCCTTCCCGATCGCAATATGAATACAAGCAGGATTCCCCTGAAATGGGCCGAGCACAAGTCTGCCCTCATGCATCAGATAAAAACCTGCCCAGTTGATATCCGGGAGAGACTGGTAAAGAACTGCTGCCGCATTGGATAGAAGTGGCAGGAGCCATGGATCTGTCTCTGCAAACCCCTTGATCTGAACTTTGATCAATTGATAATCTGTCATATTTCCCTCAAAAACTTCTTTTCCTACATTTGGTGTCTTACGACCTCATACTCGTCATCGCTCCGGTAGAACGGGCAGTTCTTATTTCCGCCGGTCAGGAATCGATAGTAATCATCCTCATCCATGTTCACGCCGCAGTACCATGCCTCGTCGTCCTCATCATATTCATAATTGGCGCAATGATCACAAAGCATCCGTTCCCTCCTACTTGATGTAGTCTTTCACATTGAGGGTTTCCTCTGTCCGTTCTTCCTCGGGGGTGATCCCGGAAACAAACTCTGTGACGTAGGTCTCGCCCGAAGCAGGATCGATGTAGTAGCGGACCAGTGCGCCCGTGTATGACCGGAATAAGACCACGATCTGATCGCCGTCACTGGATTCAATCTCCCAATAGACCGGGTATTCTTCTTCGATGCTCTTCAGATCCGGGATGCTGGCATAGCAATAATCTTTGATCGCCGAAAGCGCCTGCTCGTCCGTGATCGCTCCATCCGTGGCTGTTTCGCCTTCGCTTCTGGGGATCACGATCAAAGTGTTCATCATATAGGCAAAGCGTCTCCCAAAGCCTTCCGCGCCCTCAAACGAATAGTGCGCGATCCCGATCCTGCTGCCATCCTCTGCAGGAATGACATACACCATCTGCATCTGTTCTGCCGTTTGGTTGGTGCCTTTGTCTTCAGAAGCACCGATCCGTGTACAGGGACCTGCGTAATCGAGGTCATAGGACTCCTGCGTGATATCATACGTTTGGGAAAGCATCTCACTCACCATCGCTATGACTGTATCCGCATCCTCCGGGCTGTAAGACACTTCAAGATAATTCTCCGGGTTTTCGGGATCGTCGTATTCCGATACAAAGACCTCCCGATCTGATCGTTTCTGTCGAACAAACTGCTCATAGTCATAATCCATCTCGATCCCGATCGCCTCATCTACGATATGCTCGTATTGGACGGTTTCCTCCATCCCTTCCATGACGATGGTCGCTTCAAACCGTTCGCCGTCTTTTCTCGTTGGGAATTCCTTCTCTGTTGCGGCCTCTGTCTCTTCCGTGCTGACCGGCTCCGGTGTAACAACAGGCGCAGCTTCTGCAACCGTTTCCGTAGCCGCAGCCGGCTTCTCTGCCGGCGCATTGGTACTGCCGCATCCGCTGACCGCCGCTATCAGCGGCAGCGTGATCGCAAGTGTTTTGATCGAAGTACACAAAGTTTTCTTTTTCATAATCATTCCCCTTTCCTAACGGAAGTTTCGAACACCCCTATTTTATCACACGTTCTCTTTGGTCGGAAGTTTTTCCGAAAAACAAAAAACCGGCTTCGAATCCATCTGATGAGTTCTCTGCCGATCCTCTGTTTTCCTTTTTGTGATTGTCAGTTTTTGTTTACTGAAATCCTTTTGCCATCTCCTCCGCCTCTGCCTGGCTGTCCGCCTCGGCAAGCGGTTCGTACTCTGCGTAATTATCCGCAAAGTCCGAGGTCTTCATGACTTGGATCGCATTTGTTTTGATGACGCTGACAACTAGAAATTCCTTATCCATATGTTTTACCTCCCCAAATCACGTTTTGACTATATCACATCAGGTCCGTTGCCGCAAGATTTGATGGATCGCGCGCATGACGACCGCCAGGATCCAGGAGATCAGCATGATCACGCCGAAGATCACAAACGCCACCGGCATCCCCCAGGTGGTGAATCCATACCAGTCATTGGTATCCGGCCATTCGCCCACGCCGTTGATCGCAATGTTCGTCAGATAAAACACACCATACAGAAGAACAGGGATTACCGCAAATACCGTGTCGCGGAACGGGTTTTTCCCGATCTTCTCTACGAAACAGTAATCTACAAATGCCGCCAGCGGGATCACCAGATGAAAGAAAAAGTTGGAGCCCGCATACATTTTGTCAAATCCGTACACCGGTCCCAGGAATGCGACCACAACGAGAAACGTCACCATGACCGCCGATGCAGACATCAGCTTCAGCCTGGCAAGACCGGCCGGAAGGCTCATATCCTCCTTGTTTCTGATCAGATAGATGAGCACGATCAGCGCAACCGCTCCGGCAAAGAAGTTGGAAAGCGTGGTAAAAAACCGCAGACCCGACAGGCCTGACACATCAAGCCGGTTGTGCTGCGGGAAAAAGACGGATATCAGATATCCGAAAACAGTCATTCCGAGGATCGCTGTGTTGAAAATGATCGCTGCCGTTTTACTGCGTTTCATAGTTCCTCCATTGGGTTCGGTGACATCTGCCGCGGCTCAAAACACGCCCTGCAGAAGCTCTTTGATCTTCATGACATCAGAAAAAAACGCTTCCTGATTCGCTGTGATATACTCCATGTCCTCGGCCTTCCCTGCGTTCTCCAACAGCTGGGCGGCCTCACCCGTCTTCCCCGCGCCGATCGTACGCAGAGAACTCTTCAACGAATGCACCTTGATCGTATAGTTTTGAAGATCTCCTGCGACGTACAGATCCTTTAACTCCTGCACCTTTTCATCCAGGGACTCGTAGAATATCTGCAGGATCATCAGAAACGCCTCCACCGTATCACAGTTCTCCACGCCGGCTTCCACATCGATCAAGTCCTGTCCCTGCAGAGCCAAAATTTCCCGGGGCAGTTCCTCCGGTTCCGGCGCTTCCTCTTCCTCTGTATCCGCCTCCGCCTTCGTTTCCTCCGACAGATGATATGTCACCTTCTCCTCCGGCAGATAGCGGATCAGGATCTCTCCCAGCTTTTCATGGTCGATGGGCTTCGTCAGATAGTCGTCAAAACCCTCCGAGATATACTGCTCCCTTGCGCCGGAAATGGCGTTTGCCGTCAGACAGATCACCGGCGTAAATGTGTTTGGATTGCCCACCATCGATTTCAGGCGGTGCAGGGTCTTGATCCCGTCCATGCCGGGCATCATATGATCCAGGAGGATCAGGTCATATTTCTTTTCCATGGAAAGCTCCAGACATTTCTCACCGCTTTCCGCCATATCCGATTGGATATGCGTCAGGCGGATCAGATTCCGGAACACCTCCAGATTCAGGGCATTGTCATCCACGACCAGCACAAGTGCATCCGGCGCATAGAGTTTTTCGGTGTACTTCTTATGCCGTCTGGCACGCTCTTGAAATACCGCAGCGTAATCGCCGATGGGAGTCGGATCGACCACCTTCTGCCGAAGCTTAAACGAAAAGGTCGAGCCTTCCCCGTAAACGCTCTCCACCTCTATGGTCGAACCCATCATTTCCAGAAGGCTTCTGGTAATGTTCATGCCAAGCCCGGTTCCCTCGATATTCCGGTTTCTTTCCTGCTCAAGCCGGTCAAATTTTGAGAACAGATTCGCTAAATCTTCCTCCTTGATCCCGATCCCGGTATCCTTTACGGACACAATGAGATTGACCGCCTGCTTCTCATCCAGCCATTCAAATCCAAGCCGAAACGTGACCGATCCGGTCTCCGTGTATTTGACAGCGTTGGTCAGGATATTTGTGATGACCTGCTTGACACGGATCTCATCGCCGTTTAAGAACTTCGGCGTATCCTTATCAATATCGATCACAAGCGCAATCCCTTTCATGTCCGCTCTCGGACCGATCATGATCATGAGATCATTGATCGCGGAGGAAAGGTCATAATCCACCGGGAGGATCTCGATCTTTCCGGCTTCGATCTTTGAAAAATCCAGAATATCATTGATGAGCCCCAACAGCGTATTTCCGGCGGATTTGATATTCTCCGAATACTGAAGGATCTTGGGATCATCGCTTTCCCTGAGTACCATCTCATTCATGCCCAGAACGGCGTTCAACGGCGTACGTATCTCATGGGACATATTAGATAGAAAGGCGCTCTTGGCCTTGTTCTCCTTCATGGCACGAAGCGACATCTCCGCTTTTTTGTTTGTATCGATCAGGTCGAAGGTAAACAAAAGAATTGCCATGAAAGTGAGGGCCATATTCGTTGTATCGAAACCGGGGAAAAGCGCCTGCAAGATCGGATCGAGAATCGGAACGATCGCAAAGAAAAGCAGGAATAAGCGCAGCGTCTTTGACAGTTTTTTGTAATACTGGACGATCAGAGAAATCTGTACCGCCATGGATACAAAGGTGATGACGGAAAACAGCTGGAGAAGATCTCCGTTATGATAGATCCCATTCTCATCATAGTAATAATACAGTCCCGTAAAATGGAAAACAACGATGAGTATGCCCCCGATCGTAAGTAAAACGTTATTGAAGCGAAAGCGTTTCAGATCCGAATCCAATCCTTCTTGCGCAAATAAGAACCGTAAGTACTGATTAAAGGCCACAAAGATCGCCATGGTCATTTCAAAGCAGATAAAAGCGTTGATCCTGCTCATCCACCAACCCACAGTGCTAAGATCCCCTTCATATATCCAGATATACCGGTCAGAAATGATAAGAAGCGACGCGGCACATTCCAGGAAAAATAGGATTCTTCTCCTCCTGTCTTTCAAGCCAAAAAGCATCGATAAGGCAATCCCTCCGCAGATATTGCCGAGGGAAAGCATGATATTCAGCTGATGATCTGCAAATAATTCCAACATAACAAAAGCCCCGTAAACCGATTACAGCCGAATAAAAGACATCTATTAGGATTATAAATACCGATGCAACGGAAAGTCAACAGAAAGGGACTCCAGGATATCGTTTACATCTATGACGCCGGCGTCGGTTCCTTTTTTTGCAGGAATATTGTTTCTACTTCTTTTGAATGCAGAACTGCCATATCTCAGAGATTCTTCTCTGTTCCGAACAGTTCTCTCTTCCGTTCGATCATTTCCCCGATCCGGCTGATGTATTGGTCGAGGTCCTTGACCGTATCACAGCGTTCGATTCTGCCCTCGAGCTTCGCTCGAGGGAGCCCGTCGCGGCTTTGAGCGACTTCAGAGGAACTCGTAAGAGTTCCTTCCTCTCTGCCGTCAGGAAACACTCTTTTCGACACCGTTCCTGCCCCGCAGGCGGCGATGTCTCCCACTTCCTCCATCATCAGGATGTTGTAAATGCCGGCCTTGCCCGGAGCGGCGTAACCCACATTCTCGAAGTTGCCGGCCATATTCTTCTGGCGGTAGAGGTAGTATGGCGTCCGCCCGATCTCGCGGCAAACCGATTCCGCGATCTCCATCTGCTCTGACGTGTTTTCCATCTGATACTGCCGGTAACTGTCCATCTCAATCTTCAGGCGCGAGGCGCGTTTGATCGCAAGGGAATGCACCGTGACATCGTCCGGTGAAAGCGCGCGAATCCGCTCCATTGTATGTGAGACGTCCTCCGTGTTTTCTCCGGGGAGCCCGAGGATGAGATCCATGTTGATGTTGGAAAAGCCCATCCGGCGCGCAAGCGCATAAGCCTCTTCCGTCTGCGCAACGGTATGATTGCGGCCGATCAGGTCAAGCGTCTTCTGAGAAAACGTCTGCGGATTCACGGAGATCCGATCCACCCCGTATGCCCGCAAAACCGCAAGCTTTTCTTCCGTGATGCTGTCCGGACGCCCGGCCTCCACGGTAAATTCCCGGCAGGACGATAAATCAAATGTCGATTTTATTTTTGAGATAACCTGTTCTAATTCCACAGGTTCCAGAGCTGTCGGTGTGCCGCCGCCGAGATAGACCGTGTAAAGTTTTCGACCGGCAAAAAGCGCCGCCGTTTCGGTCAATTCCCGGAAAAGCGCCGAGAGATACGGTGCAATTTGATCATGGCACTTTTTGACAGGATATGAGGCGAACGAACAATAAAGGCAGGTGGTCGGGCAAAAAGGTATCCCGACATAAAGGCTGTAACCCGCGGTATAATCGGCTTCCTGCAAAATACTGCGTTCCCGCTCCGCAATCTCGATCGCGAGACGCGCCTTTTTCTCGGAGCAGAAGTAGGTTTGGCGCATGTGGTCTGAGATCTCGGCATGCGTTCTCCCCTCAGCCAGCATCATCATAGGGATACGCACCGGCCGGATCCCGGTCAGCGACCCCCATGGCAGTTCCCGCCCGGTCTCCGCCACCAGTCTCTGATACAATCCCTGCTTCAGCGCGTCCTTGGTCTGCTTCCGATCCGGAAGGCCTTGCGGGATCACCACATCCATCGTACGGGACACCTCGGCAGCGCTTTCCGTCTGCCGCTGCCGCACAGGAGCTTCCTTTCCCGGCGGTAAAACAATGACATCCTCCGCCGGATAAAACGCCTTCACCAGCGAGTGGATGTCATAAGTAAAATCATCTTGATCTGTTCTGACAATGATCATGGTCCGTTCACTTTCAGAGAAACATATTTCCGGTTCTTTCGGCGCCGATCGTCGTGCTCTCCATATGGCCCGGATACACGATCGTCTCGTCCGGCAGCGTAAGCAGTTTTTCCCGGATACTGCCGACCAGAACGCCCATACTGCCGCCCGGAAAGTCTGTCCGCCCGACAGAGCCGGCAAACAGCGTGTCTCCGGAAAAGAGCACGTTCTCCGAAGCCAGATAATAGCAGACGCCGCCTCTCGTATGTCCGGGCGTCAGCAGCACCTGAAAGGTATAGCCCGCCAGATTCAGAAGCTCTCCGTCTCTCACATAATCCGTCGCATGAAATGTCATGGTCCTTCCCATCATCCCGCTGACATTCATCTCCGGATCCTCCAGGGTCTCCCGCTCCAGCTCATGCGCAAAGACCTTCAGCCCGTACTCCGCGGAAAGTGCGTCTACCGCCATCACATGGTCAAAATGCCCGTGCGTCAAAAGGATCGCCTGGGGCTCATAACCGTTTTCTTTGATCAGACGGTCGATCCGCTTTGCTTCATCACCGGGATCAATGATCACCGCTTCCTTTGACATCTGATTTGCTGCCACATAGCAGTTGGTACCGACCATTCCGACAGTCAGATGTTTGACTTCCAGCATAAATCTCCTCTCCGCTTACCCGCTTGTCCGTTCGATATCTATGACACTTTCAATCTGGCGGATCTTCGCGACCAACGCCGCCAGCTGGTCTTTGTTCTTTACAGTGAAGGAAACGGCGATCGTGGCTGTCCCCTGCTTGTTGACCGAGGAATTGATCCCGTGGATACTAATCTCCTGGCTTGTGAAAACCTTACTGATGTCCACAAGGAGGCCTGTCCTGTCATGGCAGAAGATCCTGATCTCCGCCAGATACTCGCCGCTCACCGCCGACGCATCATGCTGCCACTCGGCCTCGATAAGGCGTCCCTTCTCGTCATCCGTCAGATGGATGATGTTGACACAATCCGTACGATGGATGGAAACACCACGGCCTCTCGTCACAAAACCGACGATCTCATCCCCCGGCACAGGGCTGCAGCATTTCGAAAAATGCACCGCCACATCGTAAAGCCCGCGCACAATGATCCCGCTCTTGCTGTGCAAGACCTCCCGTTTCTGCTGTCCCTCGTTGAGCTCCTCGATCAGTTCGGCGTCGGTCACATGGATCGGATGGTCCTTTTCGTACTCCTCCACCATCTTATTGACGATCTGGCCTTCCTTTAAGCCGCCGCGTCCGACGGATGCGAGCAGCGCTTCCCAGTCATGATAGCCGTATTTCCGTACGACCTTCTGCTGGTATTCCGGTTTGCCGAGGATCGCTGTATCAATAGACTTCGCCTTGCAATAAGCGAGGATCATTTCCTTGCCTTTGGCGATATTCTCTTCTTTCAGTTCGCTGCGGAACCACTGGTTGATCTTGTTTTTCGCCTGCGTGCTCTTCACGACCGAAAGCCAGTCGCGGCTCGGTCCCTTGGAGTTCTGGGAGGTGAGGATCTCGATCCGGTCGCCGTTCTGGATCTCATAGTCGATCGTCACGAGTTTGCCGTTTACCTTGGCACCTACCATCTTGTTGCCGACTGCGGAGTGGATGCTGTAGGCAAAGTCCACCGGCGTCGATCCGGCGGGCAGGTTTTTCACGTCTCCGGTAGGCGTAAAGCAGAAAACCGTATCCGAAAACAGGTTCAGGTCGCTCTTTAAAAGGCTCATGAACTCGCGGTTGTCCGCCATGTCCTGCTGCCACTCCAGGATCTGCCGCAGCCAGGAAAGCTTTGCCTCTTCCTGTCCCGCAGTGTCCTTGCCGTCCGACCCTTCCTTGTATTTCCAATGCGCTGCGATACCGTATTCCGCAGTACGGTGCATCTCCGCCGTACGGATCTGGATCTCAAACGGACGCCCGTCATGCCCGATCAGCGTCGTATGCAGCGACTGATACATATTCGGCTTCGGCATCGCGATATAATCTTTGAACCGCCCCGGCACGGGCTTATACATCTCATGGATGATCCCGAGCGCCGCATAACAGTCTTTGACCGAATTCACAATAATGCGGATCGCAAAAAGATCGTAGATCTGGTCGATCGTCTTACCCTGATTGACCATCTTTTTATACACACTGAAGAAATGCTTGGCGCGGCCGTAAACCTCCGCCTCGATGTGCGCTTCCTCGATCGCCTCCCGCACTTCCTTCGCGAGATTCCCGATATATTCCTCTCTCGCATCTTTCCGAAGGACAACCTTTTCCACCAGGTCGTAGTAGGCTTCCGGCTCCAGATACTTCAGCGCCAGATCGTCGAGCTCAATCTTGATCTTGCTGATACCAAGCCGCTGCGCGATCGGCGCGTAAATCTCCTGTGTCTCCCGCGCGATCCGAACCTGTGACTCCCGCGGCTGGTATTTTAATGTCCGCATGTTGTGCAGGCGGTCCGCCAGCTTGATGATGATGACGCGGATGTCCTTTGCCATCGCAAGGAACATCTTCCGCAGATTCTCAGCCTGGAGCTCCAAACGCTCCTGACGTTTGTCCGTGATATCCGTATGAAGCTGCAGATTTTGCAGCTTTGTCATGCCGTCCACGAGCAGCGCCACTTCCGGGCCGAAATTTTGTTCCACGTCCGCGATGGTCAAGACGGTATCTTCTGCCACATCGTGCAAAAGCCCCGCCACAATGGTCTCTTTGTCCATTTCCAGCTCTGCCAGAATGATGGCGACACTCAGCGGGTGAATGATATACGCCTCGCCGGACTTACGCATCTGTCCCTGATGCGCCTTTTCGGCCACGGAATATGCTTTTTCAATCATGGAAATATCGTCCGACGGGTGATAGCGCCGGACATTCTCGATCAGATGTCCGTACAGGTCGGCCGGGTCGGTGAAGTCGCTCTGCTTCGGCAAGGTGGCGGATTTTGACATGACGCGGCTTTCCAGCTCTTCCAGTTTTTCCGTTGAAAAATCTGACAAAATCCTCACCTCCTCTGCATGAAATGATATGAAGCCTAAAAACATATTATACTCAATTACGAAAACGATTTCAAGATTTTGCCCTGGCGATCTGCCTTTTCAACGGGCTTTTGAGAGATCCACCCACACCACCGGCCGGATCGCGCCGTTGGGGCGGTTTACCTCTTTTTTTTCCAAGATGATCTCTCCATCGCTTGTGACATACGGGGCGTAGACAGACTTCTCTTCCCCCTTGAGCCACCACCACGAGGATCGATACCCTTTCATGTCCCAATGCCCGTCCTTGCTAAAGGTGTTTGCATTTGTCCCCCGCACCATCGCGACATCCGTAATGGAAACCTCCCTTTCTGTATCCGTCGGCAACATCTGCGCGGCCTCCTCCGGTGTCAGAAGTGTCAGCACGTCACCATCCTTTTTGCAGACAACCTCCATCTCATAGTTACTGAAGATTTCGGCAAACTCTCCGGAGTTGATGAGAGAACGGATGTCTGCATCCTCCCAAGTGACTTCCTTATGTTTTTTATGATAGGCGCTTCCGGAAATCCCTTGCTCACACAAGAGACAGACCCGGTCTCCGTCTTTTTTAGCGACAATCCAAGACAACCTCTCTCTCCCCGGTTTGATCAAATCCGTATCGAAATATCCGAAGCAGACCCGGTCTCCGACCTCGGCCGTCCGTATGGTCTCCATCTCCTCCCCGTATTCATAACGGATCCTGAAAAACCATACGAATGTGGAGATCAGAGCAAAAACGCATACTCCCAATACGGCAATCCCAGCGCCTGTACGGATCATCTTCCTTGTCTTTTCCCGCTTCTCCTCCGCACGCCTGCCTTCCAGTGTATCGCGGACGATCCGTTTCTTTGTCAAAACGCCGGTGATCTTTTTCACGAGAAGCCTTATCAACGGTGACAGAACGGCAGCACAGGCAATGCTGGAGGCGATGACGCAGGCAAACCGCAGCATCGCGTTCATCCTGACTTCGCCGAAAACCTGGTTCACAAAATAACCGTGCACCAAAAACAGTTCCATGGCGATGCCCCCGATATACGAAAGCGCTCTGTTCCCAAGCGTAATCTTCATATTCAGGAGCACAACCAGCAGCACGAAAAAGGTTGCAGCAGCCGACTGGGAGATCAGTGTGATCGTCTCGTCTCGTTTCGCATGTATGGTCATCGTGTGATAATAACCATAACGAGATACGGTGATGACAGACAGGATAAATAAAACCACAAAAAGCGACGCGACGATCAAAAGTTTCAACGGATAACGCCTGTTGAAAAAAGCGATCAGGCGTTCCCGAAATCGGGCGAAAAGCAACCCGAACGGAAATGCAATCGTGGAATTGTACCACCATTCCCCTTTGAACCAGCTGGATTTCACCCCATTTACATCATGCCCCCTGAGCGAAGCAAAAACGATCAAAAAAACCGTAAAAATGCAAAGCAGCACAAGTGCCAGATCCCTGTTCCGAAACAAAGAAAACAGCACAAAAAACACAATATAAAGAACGACAATTTCGATAATAAACCACCCGTTGCTGTTCACCAGCGTAAGCCCAAAAATATCGGACAATGCGTCCTTCCATGTATAGCTGATCCCGTATCCGGCCGCAAGAAGAACGACTCCCAGTGCGTTAATGATCCAGAAAGGAACCAGCACAGCCACCAGCCGCCTTTGCAGAAAGGTGCTCAAATATCCGGGCTTATTTTGAAGGCTGGTCAAAAGTCCGTATCCGGAAAAGAAAAAGAAGATGGCAGTAAAAAGGAAGCCGCAAAAGTTGAGGATGGTGATCGGCATTTGCGGGAGAAAGGCATAGTTTGTCACAGATTGCGTCAAATGATGCAAAAGAATCCCTAGGCAGGCAGAAGCCTGTATCAGCTTCGCCTGCTTTAAAGACAGAAACTCCCCGGATATTTCATGTTTCCCGGCGCGCTTCGCTCCAAAAAAAGTCAGAATCAAAAGCAGCGCCGGATAGAGAAGCAATAGGTTTTTTTCCATACGATGTTACTCCGTTTTTTCCGGCCGCACGATCCAAAAATGGTCCAGTTTCCGTTCTCTGTCGCGGTAATCCGGCAGAGCGGATGCCAACACCTTGTAAAAAGCCTTGCTGTGGTTGGCTTCCACGAGATGCGACAACTCATGCGCGATCACATATTCCTGGCAATCTTTTGGCAGGAGTTTCAACAGTTTATTCAGCGTCACCTCTGCCTTTTTCCTGGTGCAGCTCCCCCAGCGGCTCTTCATCACGCGAAATGTGAGCTTCGGAAAAGGGATCCGGTAGGAAGAAAACAGCGGATAGATCTGTTCCGTAAGATACGTCAGGTATTCCGCGTCTCCCTCGTGAAACTTCAGCGTCGCAGGGTCGAGCGGGATCCGCCGCAGGGTCTCTTGCCGTTTCTTTAAGATCCAGTCCGCCTTGCTCTGTACAAAGCGCTCCGCGTCTCTCATCGTACCGGAAAACGGCACCGTAACGATCACGGTGCCGTCTCCATCAATCCTGATACTGTAACGTTTCACCTTCTTGCGGTGAAAGGTAATGTCAAAATCGTCCATACCCGGCTACTTCAAGAATCCGTTGATGATCTGCTCCTCTGCCTCTGCTTCTGTCAGACCGAGCGTCATCAGTTTGATCAGCTGCTCTCCTGCGATCTTGCCGATCGCCGCCTCGTGGAACAGCTCCGCATCCACGTCATTTGCCTCCAATGACGGCACTGCAAGAATCCGCCCCTCATCCATGATGATGGAATCGCACTCCGTATGCCCGTGACAGGGAGCGTTGCCGATGATGCAGGCATCAAATTTCTGATAGGAATGATCCCTTGCCACCGAACGCGATACAACATCCGCGCTGGCACCTTCTTCGAGGATCGTCGCCTTGATGATGCTGTCTGCAGTCTGCTCACCGTGCGTCATCAGGCGTTCCCGGATCACAAGGGAAGCGTCCTTTTTCAACTCCGCCATGGTCGTCCGCTTTGTGGAGTCCACGCCTTTGATCTGCACCATCTCCATTTCCATGGAGCTGCCTTCTTCCATATACACTTCCGTCACCGGATTCAAAATCCGCTTGCCGTTGCCGTCGCCGGAGCCATAATGCTTTTCCACGTATTTCACATGGGCGCCCTTCCCGACAAAGAAACGGTGAATCCCGTCATGCTCGGAGTCCTGTGTGCCGCAGTTATCGATCCCGCAGCCTGCCACGATCACGACATCACTATCCTCACCGACATAAAAATCGTTGTAGACCGTCTCTTTCAACCCGCTCTCGGAAAGCACTACCGGAATATGCACGCTCTCCTTCTTGGTACCGGGTTTGATCTTGATGTCGATCCCCTCTCCGTTTTCCTTTGATTGGATATCAATATTCGCTGTCGTCTGGCGTCCTGCAAGTTTGCTGTTGGCGCGGAAGTTGTATGCACCCATCGGTACCTCATGCAGATCCGCCACTTCTTCGATCAGTCTTTTTTGGATCCCATCCAGCATTTCCATCTGTTAGCACCCTTCCTTTCTCGCCGCCTGCCCGAAGCACATGCGCGCGCCTGCTTCCGTGCCGAGCACCTGCGGATAAACCTCATCCTTCGAGCCGATCGAACGGACCTGCCCTGCCTCGAGTACCACGATCTCATCCGCGATATTTAGGATCCGCTCCTGATGGGAAATGATCAAAATGGAACTGTCCTTGATATCCCGGCGCATCCCTTCAAAGATCTGGATCAGATTCTGAAAACTCCAGAGATCGATCCCCGCTTCCGGCTCGTCAAACACCGTCAGCTTTGTTTTCCGCGCGAGCACCGTCGCAATCTCGATCCGCTTTAACTCACCGCCGGAAAGAGAGGCGTTGATCTCGCGGTCAATATAATCCTTTGCGCAAAGCCCCACCTCGGAAAGATATTTGCAGGCGTCGGAAACCGAGATCTCCTGTCCCGCTGCGATCTTCAAAAGGTCGTGTACCGTCAGTCCCTTAAACCGCACCGGCGCCTGAAACGCAAAGCCGATGCCCCGTTTTGCGCGTTCCGTAATAGAAAGACCGGTAATGTCCTCTCCCTCAAAAAAGATCTGTCCCTCCGTCGGCGTCAGGATTCCCGCGATAAGTTTCGCCAGCGTAGATTTCCCGCTGCCGTTGGGTCCCGTGATCACCACAAATTTGTTCGAATCGATGGTCAGGCTCACATTTCTGACAATCTCCAGCTGTTCCCCGTCCTCAACGGAAAAAGAAACATTCTTTAATTCAAGCATTTCTGCTTCCTCCTATTTCCCTGCCGCACACTCCGGCAGCATCGCAATGCTCCGTTCCAAAATCCCGTTACAATAGGCGATCGCAACCCCGTAATTGGTCATGGGCACGCTCGCTTTCACCGCAGCACGCTCCCGCGAACGCATCTCTGCTTCATTCAGCATACAGCCGCCGCAATGGATGATCAGCCGGTACGGCGTCAGATCCTCCGGAAAATGCGTTCCGGAAGAAAATGCAAAATTGAGGTCCTTCCCCGTTTTCTTTTGCAGCAGAGCCGGTAACTTTACCGTCCCGATGTCCCCGCATTGCCTGCGGTGCGTACAGCCTTCGCTGATCAAAACAGTATCGCCTTCGGAAAGCTCGCCGATCACACCGGCACCCCGGACTGCGGAAGTCAGGATCCCCTTATACCGCGCCATCAAGATCGAAAACGAAGTCAGCGGGATCTCTGCCGGCAACGCGGCATGGACTTTGTGAAATGCCTGCGAATCCGTGATCACAAGCTTCGGAGAAAAAACATTCTGCGAAAGCGTCTCCTCCAACTCTGTGTCCCTGCAGATAACCGGGATCGCGCCATGATCCAAAAGATCTCTGATCACCTGCTGCTGCGGCAGGATCAATCTTCCCTTCGGCGCTGCTTTGTCGATCGGTACAACAAGGAGTACCCGGTCTCCGCGGCCGACAAGATCTCCGGTCAGCGTCGCGTTCCTTTTTTTTGGATCCCACAATGCCGCCACTTTCTCGCGCAGCAGATCCATCTGGTATCCGTCCTTTGCGCTGACAAACAGTCCTTCCCGGTCCACGCCGTGCTCCAGCAGAAGATCCGCCTTTGAGTGGACGACCAAGGTCGGGATATCGCGTTCCTCAAGGACCTCCAAAAACTGGCGACCCGCTTCTGTCATGCCGATATCCGCCGCAACCACCAGCACCGCAACATCCGTGCGCGCAAGCACCTGCTGCGTCCTTGAAACGCGCATTTCACCAAGCTCTCCCGTGTCATCGATGCCCGGCGTGTCAACGATCACGACAGGCCCAACCGGCAAGAGCTCCATGCTCTTTGACACCGGATCCGTCGTGGTCCCCGCAACATCCGATACGATGGAGATCGGTTGGTTCGTAAACGCGTTGGCAAGCGCAGACTTGCCCGCATTGCGGCACCCGAAAAATGCGATATGTACTCTTTCTCCCGAAGGTGTATCTGTCAGACTCATGTTAGACATTATATCACAAATACGAAGAAAAGCCACATACCACGAAGTGGCATTGTGGCTTTGTGATTTTGCGCCATAGCTTTTCTGATCGCGGCATCAGATCACCTGCATCACCCCATCCGGCTGATGCTTTGTCAGATATTTATCCTTCGCCGCACTGCCAACCACGCAGACACATTGATAGATGTCTTTTAAGCGCTCTTTTTCATCACGAAGCCGTCCTGCATCCGTCCCCCAAAGCAACATCACAGGCAGCGTCTCCGCGGCTGTTTCCTTTGTGAGCTGTTTTTCCTTCGGCAGATGCTGCTTTAGCGCCTGCTCCAGATTTTCATATTTCACGGGCTTACTGAGATAATCCGTAAAACCCATGGACAGGTAATTTTCTTTTGCACCCACGATCGCATCTGCAGTCAGCGCAATGATCGGCGTGCCATGCACGAGGTCCCGACGCATAAGCTCTTGCAGCGTCATTTCGCCATTCATCTCCGGCATCATCTGATCCAGCAGGACGCAGTCGTACTGCTGCTTCTCCATCTTCCCAATGCAGGCTGTGCCGGACAATGCCGTCTCCACTTTCGCACCCGTATCGCGCAAAAGCCCTTCCATGACATCCAGATTCATCTCATTATCATCCACGACGAGGATCCTGGCGTCAGGCGCATACAGCGTACTCTCGTCCAGCGTCATCTCTTTGACAAACGCTGAGACCGCTTTGCTGAAATCCCCGATGGGCTCCTCCGATACCACCTTTTGCGGGATATATACCGTAAAGACGGAACCCTTGCCGTATTCGCTTTCCACATCAATCCGTCCGCCCATCATCTCCACAAACCGTTCCGTGATATGAAGCCCGAGCCCTGTACCTTCGACCTTGTAATTTTTCCGTTCGTCCAGCCTTTGGAAACTCTGGAAAAGTTTGTCTTTATCCTCCTCGCGGATGCCGATGCCCGTGTCACTGACTCGGATCACAAGACACATCATATCCACGACGACGAGTTTCTCCGATCGGATCTCCACAGACACAGATCCCTCCTGCGTGTATTTCACAGCATTGTTGATGATGTTCAACATGATCTGCCGGATCCTGATCTCGTCGCCATACAGCACACTCGGCAGATCCTCTGCGACCTCAAACCGGTAGACGAGGTCCTTGGCGACCGCGCGCTGCCTCGTGATGTTCAACACGTCATTCAGGACGGACGCCACATGATACTCCTGCGGCACGATCTCAAAACTCCCGGCCTCGATCTTGCTGAGATCTAAGATATCATTGATGAGGGAAAGCAGCGTGTTGCCGGCGCTTTTGATATCCATCGCATATTTTTTGATCGTGCTGTCTTTCGTGTCGCGCAGGATCATCTCATCCATCCCGAGGATGCCGTTCAGCGGTGTCCTGATCTCATGGGACATCCTCGCCAGAAAATCATCCTTGGCCTGATTTGCCAGCACAGCCTTATTCGCCACAAGCCGAATCCCGATCAGCTGCTTGATCGTGTGGATGATGGAACAAAGCATGAAGGCAAAGAGTCCGATCGCCATGAAAAATCCGGAGAACACGCCGTTGTGCGCAAACTGGTACATCAAAATCTGGAATACCGCCGCGATGGCAAGGAATACAAATCCGATCGCAACAAACAGATACGACTTTACGAAATGCGCACGGATATCCAAAAACAAGGTCACAAACATCACCAGAATGCTCACGCAGGCACAGCCCGCCGCGATCGGAAAGCTTTGGACCAGCGTCATTTTTCCTGTGATAAACAATGTGATACAAACAGCAAAATCAGCGATCTCCAAGATGGATGCCGCGATCAGGAGCTTGTGATAGCGATTTTCCTGCAGGGAATTGATAAAAACAAGAAACGGCAGCGGCATCAAAATCACCATGAGAAACGGCGTATCGGACATGATCGAGATATTGCGGGAATAGAGCTGCCGGAAAATGGAATTGTACAGCACCCATACCGCTCCGATGATAACGCCGAGCGATAGATGCTGCATTTCCAGATATCTGTGATAGACGATCCTGTAAAAGATGGATGCGACAAAACAGATCAACGCAAGCAGGATCAAAGCGAGACCTACAAAAAACTCTGCCCCGAACTGCCTAAACAAAGCGGCCACGATCCCGATTCTCGTACCGATGTAGACTTCATATACCATGCCGGCATTGTAATCATAGTGGACACGCAGGATCTTGCCCGCATCCTCCGGGTAGAGCGATGCCATCACGTAGCATTCGGCAGAGCGGTCTCCGAGGAGCGCATCGTCCTCTACGGTCTGTTCCTCCCGCAGTTCATCGTCAATATAGATTTCCATGTCCATACCGCGAAAACAAAGCACAGACATGTCTTTATCCAATGGATCCGGCAGTGTCGTCTCCAGTGTGATCTCACCGTCTGTCCTTCCCGGTACCGTAAACGGCACACGAGTGCCGTCCTCTTTGACCTCCACCCAGGCGTCACCCGGCAGGGTTTCGCAGATATCGCCGTTTCGCGGAGAATTTGCCGGAAAGGCAAACTGTCCGATGATAAGATAGCCGAACACAAGCACGACCATGGCAGAAAGAATGTATTGAATTACCTTCATTCGATTGCTCCGGAAAGTTCCTGAATCACTGCTGCTGCTTCGTCATACATAAAATCTCTGATCAACGTTTCCGCTTTTTGGCAAAGTTCTTTCTGTGTCAGTCGGAAGGGATAGCCGGAAAGCTTTTTGATGAGCGCCAGAGACGCCTCGTCATCAAAATCATCCAGCGCGGCGAGGAGCGACTGCACCGTCTCTCTGGCTTCCTCCGCAGAGATCTCATCCGCTGCCGTTACCTTCTCCATCTCACCAATGGGCGTCAGCTCTTTCACAAGTGCGCCATACCGCTCCAGAATCGATGCATTCTCTGCTTCGATCACATCCGTGTCTCCGTCTCTCGCAGCGCTTTCCAGCCGTTCAAATCCTGCGCTGAGGTCTGCTGCACCGATCATCTTCGCGTTGCTTTTCAGGGCATGCACCGTGATCATATAGTTCTCGATGTCCTTCTTGGCATAGAAGTCTTCCACCTTCGCGCAGTTCTTTTCATAACCCTGATAAAACCGCTGCAGCGCAGACAGATACCTGTCTTTTCCTCCCGTATATGAAATGCCGGTCTCAGGATCGATCCCGAGACCGCCAAGCCAGGAAAAATCGTAGTCCATAAGCCCTCCTTATCCAAGCACGTCTATGATCTTCGCCACAAGCTCCGACTTCTTCGTCGGCTTCACGATGTATCCCTGCGGCTTCAACTCCGTCAGCGTTTTGATCACGGTCTTCTTTTCCGTCACACCGGTCAGAAAGATCACCGGAATATCCTCCAGCTCCTGTTTTTTCCGAAGGAGCGTCAGTACCTCCGGGCCGTCCATCACAGGCATCAGATAATCGAGCAGGATCAGATCCACGGAGTGCCTCGCCAGATAGCGGAATGCCGCCTCCCCGGATTTCACGGGCGTCACGGCATAAAACTCGCTTAAGAAATCCTTGATCTGGATCAGCATCTCCGTATCGTCATCCACCACAAGGATCCGTTTGCGCCCTTCCGCTTCCGCCGCATATGGATTCTCATACTCCTCGATCTGGAGGAGGTTATCTCTGTTTTTCTTTTCAATCTCTGCTTCCAGCGAGATCAATTTCTCATAGACCGCAAAAAGCGAGACCGGTCGGGAAAGGAAAAACATCTTCTGCAGTTTGGTATATTTCATAAACAGCTGCTTGTCTTCCTCATTCGCCACGACCATAACCGTGATCCCGCCTCTTTTCGAAGCCTCCCGGAAAATATCGTAGTTAGCCACATCGTCCGCAGTCTCATCGCCCATGCAGATAATGATGACATGCGGCAGTTCCGAGTATACCACGTCAAAAAGCGCCTTCTTATCCGGCCTGCTCTTGATCGTGAGATACCCTCTGTCGTTCTCCAGATGTTCGCAGATATCCTTTGCGATCCTGCGGTTTTTTCCTGTCACCAGCACTTTTAATGTCATTGGTGCTTCCTTCCTCAACTCTTTTCACAAACGGTATGGTGCTTATTACTTTGCAAATGTCCATCCATCAGTTGGGCAGCTTCTGCATGATCCAGCCGCCGCCCTGCGCGAACAACCCGACTTTTTGGCCGTCCTCCAGTGCATGTCCATCCTCTGTCACAGCAAGTACCTGCGCACCGTCGCTTAAACACACGAGACTTTCTCCGCTGCCCATCTGCTTTACCACAACCCCCGTCGCGTCATAATCCGGCAGACAGTCCGCGTCCGTCTTTACGCCGCCTGTCGCCTGAAACAGCATATCATCTTCCACCCGGATATTCTTTTTTTCTTCCATCCTTCCATCCCTCCATGTATCTGACAGTCCGCCTTGTCCCGATCTGCACGTTTCCTCAAACGCTACAGCCATTTGCCTCACGTTCAGCTTAAGCGCACCTGCCTTCTCCCTACAAGGGATTTTGCGCAATCGGTCGTTTTACATGCGCGATTGGTTGATCTTGTCGTTAGTGATCATCTCGGAGAGCTCTTCATTGATCTTACGGATCTCACGTCTCCAAAGGGTGTACTGCATGATCCAGATGACAAAATAAGCCCCTGAGAACGCCAGAAATGCGATCAGTGTTCCTAAGCCGCCAAACCACCTTAGGAGAAAATTTACGACAAAAAACGACCCAAAGGTCATGATATAATGTGTCAATGTCGCCCGAAGCAGACTCCAGCTCTCAATATCATAGACAGCGGAACCGCCCATCGCGATCGCACCATAGATCCCGGATCCGATCAGCTGCGCCATCAGTGCGCCTCTGTTTAAAAGGTCTTCGGGCGAAGCAAAGATCACATACATCACCGCGCCGATCAGCAGACCTATAGAAAATCCCAGCGCCGATAAAAAGATTGCTCTATTTTTTAGATTCATTTTGATCCCTCCGTGCCAACGCCTCTTTAACGTCCTTTACCCGTCTTCTTGCGACCCATGTGGTCTCCCCGTTCTCAAGCTCCACCCCGATCGTTCCGACCGTCGAAAAATCAAAACTTTTGACCCTCCTCAGATTGATCGTCTCTGATTGGGAAATACGTACAAATCGGCTTACATCCAGCAGTTCCTCCACCTCACGCAGCGTTTTTCTCACTTCATACAGCCTTTCCGCGGTCTGCACCATAACCTTCCGGTTGTGGACATACAGCCGGATGATCTGCCGCTGCGGCAGCATCACGAGACTCTCTCTGAAATACGCCGGTATCAGCGGCATCTTTCTGTCGGAAAAAGCCTGCACTGCTGCGATCAACGCTTCAACATCCTCATTCCGCTCCTTATTCTTGATGTAGACCGTTAGCTTCGGCCACTCCTGATCAATGATCAGTTTAATATCCAACAATTCTGACATGTTTTTTCATTCGCCCTTATCTGCTATATTTTCTCAAGACCTGCCTGATCTCATGCAGGCGATTCCGCGAAACCCAGGATTTGTTTCCGTCTTCAAATTCCACGCCAACCGTCCCTTTGATGTTCAGGTCAAAGCATTTGATCTTATAGAGATTGATGATCTCAGACTGTGAGATGCGGACAAACCGCTCCGGATTCAGGATCTGCTCCAAAGCTGAGAGACTTTTTTTCATCAGATAGACCTGATCAGCGGTCTGGAGCATCACTTTCTTGTTGTGTGTAAAAACACGGATCACATCCCTTTGCGACACAAGCGTAAGCTTGTCATCGAGGGTTGCCATGACCACCGGAAAATCGCGATCCGACGCATAATCAATGGCCTGAATAATATGCTCCACCTGTTTTGTTTTTTCTCTGGTCTGTATCGTTACTTTTGGCTCGATGTACTTTTCGTCCAGAACGACGTCGATATCGATCATATTGTTCATGACAATAAAAAACTCCTCTCTCACTCCGCTGCGGATCCCTCGGCAAGGTATTCGCTGAAGCCCGTCATTTCCAGCAATTCAAGCACCTCTGGGCAGACATTTTTGACAGATACCTCCCCACCTCTTTCTGCCGTGTACTCACCTGCCCAATAAAGAATCCGAAGTCCCGCGGATGCGATGTAGATAAGCCCGTCAAAATCGAAATAAATGTTTTTTACATCCTCCGGGATCTGACTCAGTCTCTCATCCAGATTCATCGCTTCCAGCGTATTCAGTTTCCCTTTCAATCCGAGATGCAGGCTCTCGTCCTCGATCTCCCATGTTACCTCAAGCTGTCCCATTTCTCTCTCCTCATCATAACACCTGTTTACAGATCCGCTCTCTGCCGTTCTACAAGCTCTGCAAAAAATCCTTTCTGCGCGATCAACTCCTCGTAAGTCCCATCCTCTACAACCTTACCGCCGTCAAAAACCAGGATTCGGTCGCACTGGCGGATGGTGGAAAGGCGATGCGCAATGACGATCCGCGTGCATTTCATCGCATCCAGCGCCTCCGATACCTTACGCTGCGTGATATTATCCAGCGCCGAAGTGGCTTCATCCATGATCAAAAGCTTCGGTTTCGGCGCCACCGCACGTGCGATCATGAGCCGCTGTTTCTGTCCTCCGCTGATGCCGCCGCTCCCTTCGGAGATCAGCGTATGCATCCCCATCGGCATCCGGCGGATATCCTCGTCAATCCCCGCGATCCTTGCGGCTTCCCACGCATCGTCCAATGTCAGATATGGCGCTGCGATCACGATATTGGAAAAGATATCGCCCTGGAACAATTTGCCATTTTGCGTGACGACCCCGATATTTTTACGCAGAGACCTGAGATCCAGCGTTGACAGATCTTTTCCATCATAAAAAATATTGCCTCTGGTGGGCGTCTCGAATCCGAGCAGCAAACGGATCAGTGTGGACTTCCCACATCCGGTCTTGCCGACAATTGCAACATACTGTCCCGGTCGGATCGTAAGCGAGAGGTCATCGAGAATCACCGGACTGTTCTCTGAATAACGGAATGTCAGATTCATCACCTCAATCCCGCCGTTGATCTTCGTCAAGATCTCCTTCTGCTCCGAAATTTCAGACACCGCATGTAAAATCGGTTCTGCCATGTCAAAGGTAGGTTTGATGTTCGCAGCGGTCAATGCTACACCAAACAATGACATGAAGGCACCAAAGACAGTCCCATAAGCAGACTGGAACGCGTAATACTCCGCAGCGCTCACATGACACACGATCGCCTGATTATAAAGAACGATCGTCCCTATGATCGTGATCGCCGAGCTGATCACGGTATTGATCTTCAGAAAAAGGGGCGGATTGTAGCGGAGCGATGCAACCTTCGCATAAAGATCGCCCCAGCGGGAAAAAGTACGCATCTCCGCACCGGTCAGTTTGATCTTCTGGATGCCCGTGATCGTGGCATAGCTCATGCCGCTTTCCTTGGAGTCCAGCAGCATCTGCTTTTTGGTAAGACGCATCTGGAGAAGCGACGACAGCACCGTAAAAGCAACCGTAGTCAGGATCAGCACAAGCGCAGGTGCCACCAGCCCCGGCGCAAACAGAAAAATCTGTGAAATATAAGCCAACGAAAAAACAGAGGTCAACCCGGTGCTCAGCGTCACCGACACGAGCGTGCTGCATAGTGAATTCACATGACCCGCTCTGGACGACAGCTCACCGGAACTGTAAGAGCGGAAAAAAACCGCCGGAAGCGTCAGGATCCGCATCATGGTCGCCGCCTCCACACATATACTCATTTTCGTATCGATTCTTGTCGTGACAAGATTTTTAACTGCACCAAACATCAATGCGCCGATCGATGCCGACAGCAGGAACAGTACCGTCACAAGCAACAGGGCGACGCTTTCGCTGCTCACCACATTTTGAAACAGAAACAGATTGATCCGCGGCGTCAGCATGCCGACCAATGTCACAAGCAGCGTCGCCAGAAGGATCATCACATAATCCGCAGGTGAGATCACGCGCAGAAGATAAACCGCAAGGTCGGTAAGCTTCAAGCGTTTCAGCGGGAACGGACGGTAAAAAGCGTAAGCCTCCTTCCGGTATTCGCCTTCGTTCTTTTTTCTGATCAGGACATATCGATCCGTCTCTTCATCGTAAGCGCGGTAATGCGTCAATCCAAACGGGATCAAGGCTACCGGCGCATCATCTGCCTTCCGAAACCCCAGCATCACGCCGAAAGCATCCCTATACCACCCTGAGGACAACTCCACTTTGCGATACATCACACCGGACGCATGCAGGGAATACTCCAACTTTTCCCCGACCGTACTTAAGTTTCTGGGAATCTCTCTTTTTGGCACACGATAGTATTCCAGGATCTTATTGATCACACCATTTCCGCGCGCATCGTCATCGTATTTTGTGCCGATCGAATGATCCCCGGTGACGGCTCTGGCAATCTTCAGAAAGGTATTATCAAAGGACTGATCATCTCTTTGTTTTCGGAGTTTTACCTGATCCTCAAACCAACTCATCGTCGTCATGGGCTACGCTTTTTGCTCAAACCTCGTAGACTCGGTTCTCGCCATCGCTTCGCCATTCCTCCTCTTCGCCGAAATCAGGATTTCGGCGATCATTCGCTTTGTACCAGTTCACGGTAATAGCCGCCCTTGGCATAGAGCTCTTCATGCCGTCCTCTGTCCACTACTTTCCCGTGATCCATGACAATGATCTCATCACAGTCTCTGATCGTAGACAGGCGATGCGCGATCACGATACAGGTGATGCCTCTGTCCTTGATCGCATTTACCACATCGCACTCCGTTCTGGCATCCAGCGCAGAGGTGGCCTCGTCCAGGATCACGATCGTGGGATCCTGCGCCAACACTCTTGCGATCTCCATCCGCTGTCTCTGACCGCCGGAAAAATCATTTCCGCCCTCTGTCATTTTATACTCATAGCCGTTTTCTCTCGCCATGATATCCTGATGGATCTGTGCATCCCGCGCTGCGGCGATCACCTCAAACTCCTTGATGGAATCGTCCCACATGCGGATATTTTCAGAAATAGAATCTTCAAACAAAATAATATCCTGATCAACAACCGCCACAGAGCCGGTAAACACATTCCGGTCGATCTCGGAAAACGGCTTCCCGTCAAACAGGATCTCCCCTTCCCATGGGCTGTACAGCCCGGAAAGAAGTTTCGCGAGCGTGGATTTGCCGCATCCGCTCTCTCCCACAAAGGCAACACGGCTGCCCGGTGTCAGCTTCAGCGAAAAATCCCGGATCAAAGGTTCCTCCAATGGAGAATAGCCGAAGGTCACGTGCCGCATCTCAACGGCCCCCCGCAGTTTTTTGTAGCTAACCTCTCCGGTCAGCATGCGGGCTGCGCCGTTCGTGTCATCCGGATACTCCATGACATCCTCGATCCGCTCCATATCTGTCCGCAGTTCCTGCAGCGTCTGACCCGTGGAAATAAAGGTGGTCGCCGGCGCCGTAAATGCGCCAAGAAACCCTTGGAACGCCGTGATGGAACCGATGGTGAACTGCCCCCGCATCACGAGGAAGATTCCCACGGCAACCACTGTCGTATTCGTTACGATCGATACAATCCCCGGCACACTTCCCAGATACTGGTTCAACATTGCAAAGCGCACCTTCTGCGTATTCACGCTGGCCTGGAAACCGGCCCACTTCTGAAAATAGCCATCCTCTGCACCGCTCGCCTTGATCGTTTCGATCATCTCGATCCCTGCGGTCGTGCAGCTATACAGTTTTCCGGAATCACGGGACTGGATTCGGGAAATATTGACCCGTCTCGTTGAGATCAGCCTGGAGATCAGGAGATTGATCACGATGGAGGAAATCCCGATGATCGTCAGGATCACGCTGTTTTTCAGCATGACCACAAGATAAAACACCATCATAAACGCATTCAGGATGAGCGGTGCGAACGTGTAAATGAGTGAATTGGAAATCCCTGCGTTTCCGGCGCGGCGCGATAAAATATCACCCGCAAAGCGCTGGGAGAAAAAATCCATCGGCAGGTTCAAAACCTTCCACATATAGGAGGTCGTCCCGGAAGCCGCCATTTTCCCATCGATCCGCTTGGAATAGATCGCGCTGATCAGCTGTGTCAGGATCTGCAGAAAGCCAAACGCAGACATCACGATCAGAAACGGAATATGCCATCCCGGATCTTTTCCTGTCAACAGACGATCCATAAAGATTTTGGAAAAGACCGGGTTGATCACACCGATCAAGGACGAGATCAGCGTCATCACAACGACAAACACGATCGCCGCTCCACATCCGACGAGCCGTTTTTTCGCAAAGGCCAGGGTGGATTTCTGCTTTCCGCCGGGCTCAAAGGTTTCCGACGGGGAAAAAAGGATACAGAGCCCTGTAAACTTTTCGTCAAACTCCTCCATCGGCACGAGGATCGTTCCCCGCGCAGGATCGTTGATGGAAACTTTGTTGTTACGGAAGCCGTTCACCACAACAAAGTGATTGAATTCCCAGTGGGCGATGCAGGGAAAGGTTCCATGCTCCTTCAGATAATCCGGCTCATACCGGTATCCGTTCGCCTCCAGCCCATAGTTTCTGGCTGCAAGGAGGATGTTGCGTCCGTTGGAACCATCTCTCGACACACCGCAATCCCGCCGCACCTGCTCCAGCGGCACCCACTTTTCGTAATAAGCAAGCACCATGGCAAGAGAAGCCGCGCCGCATTCCAGCGCTTCCATCTGCATGATAAACGGCACTTTTGCGACCTTTTTTTGTGCCGGCTGTTTGATCTTCGTCTTCTCCTTCATGACCCGCCAAACAAAAAGGAAAGCGGTGAAATCCGCTCCGTCACCAGCTGCGCTTCATATGAGCCGGTCGGCAGCGATCCCTCCGCATCAATCTCATAGATCCACTCTCCCGGCTGCAGATCGCCCAGAAACATCACATAGGTATCCGTCCCGGGATCCACGGAAACCGGCGTCGCTTCATGAAGAGACACAGGATACTCCTTGCCGTCGATCTTGGCAGCCATTTCCGCACTGAATCTGTCATCGTATTCTTTTTTAACCCAGCATACCGTATGCTGCCCATCAGAGATCGCCACACATGGCACCGTAGAGTCAATGTGTCCCACAAGTCCGAAAACACACGCCCCGGCAAGGATGATCACCACCGCGATCAAGATAAACCAAAGCCCCGGATTGGAGAGCTTTACATAATCATTCAGCCGGTCCGCGGACGCGACCCGCTCCATGGGTTTGTCTCTGAAAATGGTCTCATTTTCCATACAGAATCGTTCCCATCCTTCCCGCAATGCATACTACGAATTATTGTATAAAAGAAATCCCTTTGATTCAATGAGTTGTCGCTATTCGGTATAGTTTTGCTGCTATTTGGTAATATTTTATACAATTAAAGCAATTCAAATCGGCGGGGGCAAAAGTCACATGGCACTTTTGCCCCCGCCGTTCATAAACTGTCCCTCACACTCTCAACTTCTTGTCAGATCTGTTAATTGATATCCTTTCACGCGACGGAACGCGAAGAAATTGATCAGCAAAGCAAATACCGCCTCCATCCCGCAGGCGATCAGCCATGCCAGCGGCTGGATCGAACGATCGAACATGGCGTCCGTAGGCTCGATGATGCGCACCAGATAATTCGTAAGCAGGCATCCGCCGCCCGTCCCAAGCAGGAGTCCGAGCGCCGTGGTTGCGATGGTCTCACGCAGAAGATACCCGATCCTCTGACGATAGGAAAACCCGTTCACGGCCATGATGATCAACTCATTCTTTCTCCGCCCCACAAAGATATTGACCAGATTCAACAAGACAAACACGGACATCAAGATGGACAGTCCCGTCATCACAGCGATCAAAGTGCGGAATACTCTTGTCCAGAATCCGGAAACCGCATCCGGCAGCGTATCGGTCCGCTCCACGGTCATCCTCGGAAACGCCTGCCTGATCTCCTGCATCACTTCCTCTTTCGCCCTGTCGCCGGTTCGGACCAGAAGCAGGTTCTTTTCTCCGTCTTCTCCGAAAATATTCCGGTAGACGTCTTCGGAAAGATAGATATTGCGTCCGATATAATTCCTGATAGTCTCCCCGGCTGTGCTTTTATGCTGCTTCATGTCAGTGTCGTAAAAGATGATCTCATCCCCCGGCTTGATATCAAACGACTCCCTCAGCCGTACAGGCACAAGCACGCGCTGCGCATCAAGCGGATACCGGCTCTTTCCTTCCATATCGGAAAAGATCAGATAATCTCCGATATACGCGTTGTCTCCGGAGATCACACGCACAAACTCCTCCTTGTCGTCATGGATGAAACGGGTCTGAGCAGAGTACATTTCCGCAAAGGGCAGCTCCTCATTCTTCAGCATCTCCTTCAGCTTCTCAATCGTATCCTCACTTGTTCCGTTCGGGATCGTGATCTCCAGATCATAATGGGTGACCTGCTCCACAGACTTCACCGTCAGTTTTCGGAAGGCGAGATCCATCGTAAATCCGACGCCGATCATGAGACAACTTCCCGCTATGATGATCACCGAGCAGATGACGCGCGCCGCGTCCTTTCGCATGTTGCGGAAGATCAAACGGGAATACAGGGATTTCCCGGTTCCCTTCTTCACCGTAAAACGGAACCCTTTTTCCTTTGTCACGCCGTTCATCAGATCCACCGCGGAAGAGCGGACGGCATTCAGATAGGTGGCGGCAACCGCAACAAATCCCGCAAGCAGCAGCTCGATCAGTAGCAGCAGCAGGAAATCTCCGATTCTGAAAAAGACCTTCTGCGGCTCCACCACAAAAATGCCGCCAAGCGCGATGGCAATGACCTGTTCCAGAAGAATTGCCAGCACAATGGACATAAGCATCCCCAGAAACACGGCGCTTACGCCGAAAATCGCATATTTCAGAATGATCTCGCTGTTCCGGAAACCAAAGGCCTTCATGGAACCGATCAGTTTTTTCTGATTATCGATCAGGATGGTAATGGTGGAAAGCACCACGATGACACCGATCGCCATGAAGATCACCACAAAGACGGATGCCAGTTTTTTTAAGATGTTGACGATCTGATCCAGCGCCACATAGCCTTCCTTTTCATTCCGGGTGAGCACGGCAAAGACCGCCGGCTCCATCGCGTCGATCTCATCCCTCGCATCCGCAATCTTTTTCTCGGCTTCCGCTTTTTTCTCCTCCAACTCCGCTTTGGCATCGTCAAGCTGTTTGCGGCCGTCCTCTGCTTGTTCCTTCGCTTCTGCGATCTCCGCCTTCTTTTCTTCCAGAAGCGCTTCGTTTTCTTCGATCTGCGCCTTGGCAGACCCTAATTTGCTGCTTGCGCCCGGAATCGGCAGATGAAGCAGACCCTCCATTTTGGAAACCATTCCAGCACGGCTGTTTACTGCATTTTTGGCATCCTCAAGCTGTTTTTCCGCCTCTGCAATCTGTGCTTCTCCTTCTGCGATCTGTGCTTCGGCCTCTTCCAGTTCCTGCTCTTTCTCCGCCAGAGACTGCTCCGCTTCCCGGATCTGGTCATTCGCCTTTTTTTCTTCCTCCGACAGTACTGCCTCCGCCCTTGCTTTTCGATCCCTGTTCTGTTTTGCGGCGATCTCTTTCAAGCCCTCGTCCAGCGCCTCTTTGATCGGTTGAAGCGCTGTAAAGTAAGCGGAGGACCGAATATTGGTATCCTTGGGGATTCCTGCCTTGACTCTCACGAAGGTATAATTCCCCTCCACAAATTCCTGATCAAAGGACTCTTTCGACAGGATGACGTAGTTGACGCTGCCGGTCCGGTAATCCTCCGGATGCATGATCTCCGCTGTCACGGTATATGTATCTGTCTTGAGCAGCCCTTCCATCGCTGAGGGAACCATTAACTGGATGGTGCTGCCGATCTTGACGCCCATCTCCTTCATGGCATCCTTGGGAAGGGCGCATTCTCCCTCCTTCGAAGGATACGTCCCGCTCAAAATGACGGATTCTCCGACCCGGTCCGTCGCCCCGAAAACAGTGACGTCATAATCCTCTCCGGCATAGATCGCCGTGGCGCCTGTGATCTGATAAGTGCCCTCTGCATCCTGTATCCCGTCAATCGAAGCGATTTCTCTGATCTCATCCGCGGAAAGACCGCGAACGGCAATCACATCCATATCTTCAAAATTGGTATCCCGGAAGAATTCCTGCCCGGACCGGACCAGCGCATCCGCATAAAAAAATGCACCAAAATAGACGCCGCAGCCGATCATGGTCACGATGGCCACCGCGAGATAGGACACAAAATACTTTCGGATATTCCGGAGCGCATCTTTTGTCTGTGTTTTCTTCATCATGGGTTTACCAGGATAATTCCTTCGCCGGAAGCGGATGGCGATTGATGCGGATACTGGAAACAATACCGCCGCGTAGTTTTACCACCCGATCCGCCATCTTTGCGATTTCCGGGTTGTGGGTAATCATCACAACGGTTTTTCCCTGATCCCTTACGATCGTTTCCACGATCGAAAGCACCTCGATACTGGTCTCATAGTCAAGTGCTGCCGTCGGTTCATCTGCCAGGATCAGCTTCGGATTCTTGGTCAACGCACGGGCGATGGAGACACGCTGCTGCTGTCCCCCGCTCATCTGGGAGGGAAAGTTCCCCGCCCTGTCGGAAAGCCCCACAAGGGTCAACGCTTTCTCCGGGTTCATGGGTTCCCTGCTGATCTCCGCGATCAACTGCAGGTTCTCCAGTGCGGAAAGGTTCGGCATCAGATGATAGGCCTGAAAAATATAGCCGATGTAATCCCGCCGAAATTCCGTCAGTTCGGCGTCGCCGGGATGGGAAAAATCCTTTCCGTCCACTGTGAGCGTCCCGGATGTCATCGCATCCATCCCGCCGATGATATTCATCATGGTGGTCTTGCCGCAGCCGCTTTCTCCGAGGATCACGAGAAACTCTTTCGGATAGATATCCAGATCGATCCCCTTCAGCACGCGGATCGTTTCATCCCCGGACGGAAACTCCCGGACAACGCTGCGCAGGGTGATCATCGGCTCGCTCTCTTCTCTTTGCGGCACCTCGTAACCCTTGTCTTCCATGTCCAAAGAGATAAGCGCCGTCAGCTGTGTGGCCAGCCGCAGATCCTCTTCATCAAAATGCTCTCCGGCGGTCTTGTTGACCAGCTGGATGCAGCCGAAGGGTTCTCCGCCCGGCGTCCGCAGCGGCGTCACCATCTGCGTCGAAACCTTCATGCCTGTGGCCTCATCTGACCCGTAAAGGGGGCTGTCATCCGGGATCTCCGCATGCATCAGCATAGGCTCCGCAGTGTCAAACACGTGCCCCACGATGCCCTGATTCTTCCCGATCGTCACCCCCGTCACATCCGACGAACCTTCGCAGGCGATGATCAGCAGGCGCTCCGTATCCTGATCCGCAACCCAGACAAAGCCTGCTTCGCACTGCACCTTTCCTTTCATGATCTCAAGGCAGGAAGACAATGCACTCTCCATCTGTTTTTCGGACTGCAGCGCCTCCGTCAGCTCCCAGACCGCTTCAGTCAATAATTCCTTCTTATCTTTCATCTCAGGTCGCTTTCCGTGTACTTCAAAACTCCGAACGTCCTTATCATACCACGACGGTGCTGATTCAGTCATCCGTTTTTTCTTCATCGATCTTTTTCAGATAGCGTGCCGCGCTTTTGGAGTCCCTGACAAAGACGCCTTTACAAGACTCTCCGAGAAGCCCCTTGATCCTTCGCAGCTGCTCCGGAGAATCGCTGATCGCGATCACGACGGGTTTTTCCCCTTCCTCCGGCGCCCCGGAAGCGGCCGCTTCATTTTGGATCAGATCCTCCGGCAGATACTTCTGCAGAATCTGCTCCAGTGCCTCATACATCACAGGCTTACTCAGGTAATCGGAAAATCCCTCCTTGAGATACATATCACGCGCACCTACGATCGCGTCTGCTGTCAGCGCGATGACAGGGGCATCCTGCGCAAGCTTCTGTTTTCTGATCTCTTCCAGCGTCTGTACCCCGGACATGCCCGGCATCATCTGATCTAAAAAGATGATATGAAACGATTCTTTTTGCAGGATCTGAAGACATTCCGACCCGGATTCCGCAGTCGTGATCTGCATCTTTGTGTCGCCGAGAAGCGATGCGATCACCTCGAGATTCATCTCATTGTCATCCACGATCAGGACGCGGGCGGAGGGAGCGCAAAGGAACGGCCTGTATTCCTCGACACGAGACTGAAGCTTTGCGATGTTTTGAGCAAAATCTCCCACAGGCGTCCGGTCTCTGACCACCTGCTTCATCGTGGCTGTGAATGTGGTTCCCTTTCCGTATTCACTGTCGACATAGATGTCACCTTCCATCATCCGCACGAGACGCAGGGTAATGTTGAGTCCCAGTCCTGTTCCCTCGATATTCCGGTTCTTATCGGTTTCAAGCCGCTGGAACGATCCGAACAGTTTCCCGAGATCCTCTTTCTTGATCCCGATACCCGTGTCACTGACCACAACGCAAAGTGTTTCTATGAATGGGTCATAGGATACCTTCACGGTGACACTGCCTTCATGCGTATACTTGATCGCATTGTTGATGAGGTTCAGCATGATCTGGCGGATCCGGATCTCATCGCCGTAAAAGACGGACGGAATGTCCTGGGAGATGTTCAGATGATATTCCAGCCCCTTATCGTCTGCCTTCTTCATGGTCATATTAACCACATCGTTCATCACCGATGCGAAACTGTATTCCACAGGGACCAACTCCATCTTACCGGATTCGATCTTGGAAAAATCCAGGATGTCATTGATGATCGAAAGCAGCGTTCTTCCCGCGCTTTGGATATCCAGAGCGAATTTACGGATCGTGTTGTCCGGATGGGACCGCAGGATCATCTCATCCATGCCGATGATGGCGTTCATGGGGGTTCTGATCTCATGGGACATATTGGCAAGGAAATCGCTCTTCGCTTTGTTCGCCACATCCGCCGCATCCTTTTCCACTTCCAGCATCTTTCTTTCATAGACGGCCTTCTGCTCCTCGAGCCGCATCTCCTCCATGCGCTTCGAATAATTACGTTCGTTCTTCTGCGCGCTGAAATAAAAAGCAGTGATGAGAAGAAAGATCAAAGCACAGATCGCAGCGTTGATGATAAGCTGTCCCCGCACTTCCGCATACAGTTCTTTGTCACTGACCACCATCACAACATACCAGTCATTCATGATGCTGTTGACAAAGACCGTGCTTTTTTCCCCGTCACAGACATAGGAAAAACTGCCGGCGCCCGTTTCTTTGATCGCGTTCAGATATTCTGCGCCGCCCTCGGTATCCTTGAGGTTTGTTCCCTTCAGATCCTCATCCCGGTGCGCGATGATGAGACCCGTCGCATCCACCACGAATCCATAGCCCTTATTGTTCAACGTCAGTTCCTTCATCAGAGACTGGATGCCCTTCAGCTGAACGTCAAGAGAGAGCACGTTTTGACGATCGGGCAGCATCCTGCTGACGGAGATGATCATGTTTCCGGTTTGGGCATCAATGTAAGGAGGCACAAAGACCACCTCGCCCGCATGTTCCTTTGCGATCACATACCAATCACGCTCTTTCGGATCATATCCCTCCGGCGGAATCCAATTCAGACCGTCCATGTACCTGCTCATGATGTACCCGTAGATACCGTTATAGTTTTCATCAAACTGTTCCGAAACGTTGTTCGTTTCCTCAACAAGAAACTCCTGGATCCTGGCGGGCGTGCTGCCACTGACGAGCATGTGGTACACGGAATCTGCGGTCACGTGAAGCACGTTTTCAGCAGTGTTCAGATGGTTTTCGATCATGGAGGAGATGTTCAGCATCCTGTCCTCAATGATGGCATTCGCGTTGGAGACCGCCACGTTATAGATCAGTTTGGAGGTATAGGATACCATCACAACGACAAAAACGAGCACCAGTATGAGAGGGATCGCCATACGGTGTTTTTTCCGTTCTTCTCTTCTTTCCTCTTTCCATGTACGCTCGTCCATCCGTTACTGCCTTTCTGATCCCATTCACTGAATCGTGAAGTATTTCTCCGGCACTTCGATTTTTGTGGTACCCATATAATGCCCCGGGTTCCCGAAGATATAGGTGTCCTGATAGATCAGGATCGTGTTCTCCGTCTTCTCTCCGGTGGCGGCATCGGTATACTTGGCGCCGTTCCAGTCTGCCTCCGGAGAAAAAACGCGGTATGCCTTGGCAAGATCGTTGATATCCGTCAGTTCGCTCTCGCCCAGGATCACATTTCTGGCGTGCTCCGCAAGTCCGGCCGATACGGTATATCCGTAAGAATACTTCCATGTCCCGAATCTGTCTGCACCGCCGTTTGCGACCACGGCATCCTCCACCGTTGTCAGCATTTTATCAAAATCTCCGGCATCCTTCGTGAGATCCAGATCCAGCGCCCCCGGATACCCCATCATCGGAGAAGGAAGATCCGCCTCGATAAAATATCCGCCGCACTCCAGAAGCTTTTTAATCAGCGGCTCCGTATGCGCATCATTGGTACAGAAATAGGCGGTATTCGGACCGTACTGATCCGCCCATTCCGGAACATGTTCGAGGATATAGCTCTGTGCGCCGGGAACGCCGACTTCGGTCGTGGGATCCGGCGCTTCCAGAGTCACGAATTTCATGCCGAATTCCTCACATGCGGCTTCCATCACGGCAACACGTCTTGCGACTGTCTCGTAATCCATATGACGGGGAAACGAGATATGGACAAAGGTGTCACACCCCAGTTCATGCGCGGTGTAAATAATAAGATATCCGCGATTGACAAAGTCACAGTTTACAACGAGATCCGACACGGGCCCGATCTCTGAGAAATCCTCATAGGCTTCCCCTGCGATCAGAAGGATATCCGGTCTCTTTTCACGAACCTGTCGAAATGCTTCCGTTGTCCCATCCACCGCCTGATTCACAATGATGGCTTTCATATCCGGATCATCGGCAAGATCCAGGATCATCTGGATCGTGGTATCCATTTCCTCGGTAAAGTTATCCGGATAGATGAGAAGCGTCACCTGATCCGCCCCGTACTTTTCCTGAAAAGCCTCGGCACCGCGTCTGTCATCCTCGGACTGTGAATAGGATCCGGTCACGATGCCAATGCGGAAGTTTTCCGACCCGCTCTCCTGCGTCGCCGGTTCTTCTGCTGTTTCCGTCGGTACCGCTGTCGTTTCCTGCTCTGCTGTGGGATCACTGCTTTGTGTGGTGCTCTGGGCTCCCGTTCCTCCGCAGGCGGAGAATGAAAAGATCATCCCAAACACCAGAAGCATACTCATCAGCCTTTTTCTCATAGTGATCTCTCCTCGTCATACCACAAAAGGGTTGTCGCCATGCGACAGCCCTTATGTGCAAAATCGTTTTGTCGTATCCCCACTCTTTGCTTAACTCTCCAGCTTTAAAGCGAAGTGCGGGATCTCCTTGTAGGTCACACCATTGTCGAATTTCACGGTGTAGGAAACCAGATACATATGCTCATCGTGGATGTTGACCGCAAGGATCACTCCGTGAAGCTCACCCTCGTCTCCTTTTGCATAAACCCGATCCCCCACCTTATAGGGAGTGATGGGCTCTATCGTGCCGCCGGTTGCCTGTGCCATCATTTCGTCATCTACTTTCCAATTTCTGATCTCTTCTGCCATGTTCTTTTCCTCCTTTGAATGATTTGCTGTGTTTTTTGTTTCTTGCCTTATTATACGTTGATGCAATCGGATCCGGCACGTTTTATGTCTAAGTGGTCGTTTTGGATGTCTAAGTGGTCATTTCCCGCCTATCTTTTGTATTCCACTTCTTCTCCCATGCTGTCTTCAAAATAGAGTGTGTCGCCCTCGATCCGGTATTTGTGCTCCTCTCCGTTGGAGTCCCCGTCAAACTGAACAAAAACGGAATCTCCGTGATCCTCATAGGTGAAAGGCATGGAAGTCCCCGCGATAATGTAGTCACCGGTGCCATCCTCGTTAAACTTGAACACGAACATTTCCAGTGTCCATTCTCCCAGCAGCGGCGATCCGTCTGTTGCTGCGGCCTCTTTTTCGGTCTCGGTCGCTTCTTCCGTCGCGGCCTCGGTCTCGGTCGCCTTCTCGGTCTCTTTTTCTGTAGCAGGCGTCTCCGTTTCCTTCGGCTGTTCCGCCACGGTCTCCTTCTCCGCGGCTTTCTCCGTAGCCGGTGCTGCGGCCGTTACGGCGGGCGTCTCCGCTACCGTAGTCTGCTCCTGCCCGCAAGCGGCAAGACCAAGGGCCATTGACATGATCATGGCTCCTGCCAGAAGCTTTCCAATCAGTTTCTTTTTCATCTCTTCATCCTCCTTTACTCCGATATAATGCGGACTCTTTTGAAGCGCTCCTATCAAAAAGACAGATTACGCGCCACCTTTCAGGTAAAGTAAATGCCCGGTCCGAACACAAAAATATCCACCAGGATCAATGCCACACCGGCTGCAAAAACGATCCAGTTCGGCTTCTTCGGAAGGCTGTATAGAAAGCGGCTTTTCTTCGGCGGAAGGGTTTTCATCGGGCCTGTAAACATAAATCCCCAGAAAAACGGAACCCACATCATGTTATAAAGGAGCCCAAGACCGAGGCTCAATGCTCCGCTCTGCATCGCAGGCGATAGCAGGGTCACAATGATACCCACGGGATATCCGATGAGAAGCATCAGAAGATGCAGGCGAAATGCTACATACAAGCGTTCCTTTTTGTTATCCTTATCTTCGATAAAGTAATAAGACAGATAGTTTAGCAGGAAGAAGAGCCAGACGATCCCTCCTGCTCCAAGGATGGAAAGAACGATCCGAAGTGCCGTCACGACACCCGGCACATCAGAAAGGACAGCGAATACATTTCCCCAGTCTCCGGCGCCAAAGAAGCCGCCGATCATGAAGTAGCCGATTCCAATGGAGAAATGCGCCCCCGTCAGCTGGATCATAAAAAGGCGCAGCGTCGCTCCCATACGAGCCTTCAACACGATGACAAGCAGCAGGAATCCCACAATGCAGTTTATGATGGAGGCGCTTCCTCCCGCATCCATGATCCTGTCAAAAACCGACATGCCTTCATAGTTTTCGATGGCCTGCACGGCACCGGCCGAATAACACACCAGCGGATCTCCGTAAAAAACGCGGGTCAGCAGATGAAAGAGTTCATGCACCGGTACAGAGAAAAAATAAGCCAGCAGACTCGTACCGATACAGTTGACAATCGACAGATCTTTTTTTGTTTCCATCTCTTCCGGTTCACTCCTTATCTTTTTGATCTCCCTTGTCGTTCCCCTTCCCGTGGATCAACATCGAGATGATCACGATGACAATACCGCCTGCCATGACAGCCAGCCAGCTGTGGCTCCAGTTTCCTTCCAGATAGCTCCAGATGAACATGACAAACACGGAGACCATTGCCACGATGGGGATCAAGATTTTCAGATTCATTTTCATTTCCTCCTTTGTGTTGAAATATATGTATTTATCCGGCGTTCGCTACGACCTTCTTCTGCCGCACGAGCCCGCCGCGTCTTGCGGATAAGATCACGATCAGGACTACAAACACGCCGATATAGATCGCTTCCGCTATAAAGCACATTCCCACATCACTGAGATTTCCCTTCTGGATCCCGGCAAGCATATCGTTGGCTTTTTCAAACCAGTAAACGGGGAAGATCCTGGCAACCATATTGACGCCGTCTCCCAGCATAGCCTGTGGCACAAACGCGCCGCAAAGGAACGACATCCCAAGTCCAAGGATCTGCGCGATCATATTCACCACCGTCCCGTTCGGATTAAAGGACGAGATCAGAATCGCGATCAGCGCCGCGATGACCGCAAAGAGGAAGGAATTAAACACCGCCAGGGCGCAGTGCAATCCCCGGTAAACGCCTCCGTATACGAGCATGCCGCTTATCATAAAGATGCCCCAGATCAGTACGGTAAACACGCCGCTCCCCAGAAAGATCTGGCTCATATAGGACGACATCTTCACGCTGGAGCACTCGATCCGCATCTTCTGATCTTTCCGGTTTAAGGAGGTCAGGATCGTGCTCAGCACATTCACCATGATCGCGATCAAAAGATAAGGGAGGAACCGGAAATACAACGCAAATTTTTCCGTGTAATTTGTATCCAGCACCTCTGCGCCGGGTGGGGTGACGATCTCCACATCCGCCTCTTTGCATAGTTCCGTATCTGCCTTCTCCGCTGCCTCGGCAAGAGAATCGCCGTCCGCGACATAAACCTTCATAAAACGGATGTAGTTGTTCAGAAACTGCTCCGTCATGGCAGTCTGGAAGGTGTCTCGCATCTGTAAGGTCTCAAAAAGCGGCTCTGTGGAAGTATCATCAGGGTTCTGCAGTCTCTCTTCAAACCCTTTTTTGATCACCACCGTGTCATCCACGACCTCATAAAATGAGGCATCCATGATGGCTTGTTTATCGTTTGGCAGCTCCACCAAATGATTTCTCTTTGCGATGGTATCGATCAGCGCGCGGCTTGCCACCGTCTGATCCTCGTCGATCACTGAAATTGCAATGGACGCTTCCTCAAAGTCCAGCTTCTCCTTGGACGAATTGACAAGCGGGAAGCAGATGGCAAGGAAGATCACGACATACAAAAGGATGATGCCGGCCTTCGCTCTTGCGATCTTGAAAAAAAGCTTAAAGACTTTCATACTTTCTCCTCCTTGTCATCAAAAATCCCAGCAGGATAAAGATCACCGTGTAGATCCCGGCAACCGCAAGTTTTCCCCAGTACCGTGAAAGATCCGGATCAACAGACAGATAATAGAAGGAGTCGGCGATGATCGCAACCGGATTCAGATCATTGATGATGGGCGCATTCATTTCGATCGACGCCTTGATCCCGGTAAACATCAACCCGCTCATGAAGCTCAAGCCCATGACAACCGCCATGCTGATCCCGATTTTTGCCTCATATTTCAGTCTGCCGATGGCACCGACAAAGAAGCCCATGGAGACACCCATGATCGCGCCAAGCGCGCCGCCGAGATAGACAAGCGGCAGCCTCCCGCCGAAGTCCACTTTCAGCACAAATGCCTGGAAGGTGATGCATACCGCCACGCACAGAATCTGTGTGAAATAGCACCCGCATAATCCCGACATGATCGTTGTCAGCTTCGGCGTCGGGGAGCAGGATCTTCTCGCACCGTAATCCGAGAGATTTGCTTCGGAAAACAGCGCGACATGCAATGCCACCGTCATACCAAAAAGCGCCACCATGGCAATCATGTTATACATATAGGTCACAAACGGATCGGTATTCCCTTCCGTCAGTTTCCGTACCTCAATGAGATCGGAATCCATGATCGACGAGGAGGAAGTGCCCGTTCCGCCCTGATCTGCCAGTTTCCCGGAGATCGAAGTCAGAGAGCCGTAGGTTTCCAGAAACCGTTTCAGCGTCGACTGCTCCATGCCACTGCTCTTGATCTTTAAGGACAGCTTCGGTTTTTGATCCAGCATATCCTTAAAGGAGGCCGCATCCTGCAAAGACAGCCCTTCTCCGGCTAAGATCGTCTCCGCATCCGCGTTTTGATAGCGTTCGCTGCCATCGAAAGCATCCAGAAAGCTTTTGATCGCCTCCGCGCTCCACTCTGCCGTCACCTCTTCCGAGGTGTCCGTATCCGCCATATCCGCATCTCCTGCTTCCACGCTTCCCCCGGAGGCAGCCATCCCCTCCGGCGCATCCACAAAGATGATCCCCTTGACATCTCCGTTCACCAGCATCCGATAGGCTTCGTCCTCCCTGCAGTAGATCGCATGCAGGAGAGGCTTTTGCTGCGGATCATCCTGTTCCTTTTGCTGCATGGTCTTTGAGAGCCAGCTGCCGATATTGCTCTCGTCCTGCGCATAGGTCGATTCACTTTCTCCCATGAAATCCACCATGGCGCGGAACATCTCATCCGGTTCGTTCTCTACGATCGCAACCGGCACTGTGGTGATCCCGCCGTTTTCGTAGATATTTCCGAAAGCCGCCTTGTAAAGGACGCTGAGTACGATCGGAAAAGCAAGCATCCAGATAATGACTTCCTTTGCCCTCAGATTCAGGATGATCTCGTATTTCAGATTATGAAAAAACATAGAGTACTTCCCTCCTCTTCGTCAGTCTTTATCTCTCAGTTCCTTGCCGGTAATGGTCAGGAACACGTCGTTCAGCGTCGGGAGTTCGGAAGTAACCTGTCCGAAATGCGTCCCGGTCGTCCTGATCGTGTCCATGGTATTTAGGAGATTGTGCTCTCCGCCTGCAAAAAAGATCTTCAGCTTCCCTGCTTCCCACCTGACTTCATAAGCGTTCTCCAGATTTTTCATGGTCTCAAGCAGGCCACTATCCGGCTCATCCATTTCGATCGTTACCGTTTCGGTATTCTTGATCATGCGTTTCAATTCGCCGCTCGTCCCCTCGGCGATCTTCTTTCCATGATCCATGATGGCGATCCTCGTGCAGATCTGCTCGACTTCCTCCATGTAATGCGTCGTATAGATCACGGTGGCGCCGTTTCTGTTCAGTTCCTCGATCCCCTCAAGGATCTTGTTACGGCTCTGCGGATCTACCGCGACCGTCGGCTCATCCAGAATGATCAGTTCCGGTTTATGCGCGATCCCGCAGGCGATATTGAGTCTCCGCAAAAGACCGCCGGAAAGCTTCTTTGGTTTGAATTTGGTAAAATCTTTCAGCCCAACAAACTCGATAGCCTCGTCCACATACTGCCTGCGCTTTGCCTTGTCTTTGATGTACAACCCGCAGAAGCAGTCGATATTCTCATATACATTCAGCTCGTCAAATACCGCCACATTCTGTAAGATAACGCCGATCTTCGCCTTACTGTCATAGCTTACCGGCGTCATTGGTTTTCCAAATAATTCGATATTTCCCTCATTGTAGGCAAGCAGGGATAAAAGACAGCTGATGGTGGTCGTCTTGCCCGAACCATTCGGCCCGAGCAGTCCGAAGATCTCGCCTTTTTTGATCTCCAGACTCAAATGGTCGACTGCTGTCAGCTCCTTATACTTTTTCACAAGATTCTCAATCTTTACTACCGTATCTCCCATGCCGCTTGCTCCTTCCTCGTTGACTTGTGATAATGTCAGTATTTTACAAAAAAAATGTATCAAAAACCACATTTTTCGCTAAGTGGTAGTTTTTTGGAGATATTCGGTAAAGTTGGATAGGCTGTTTGACCACTTAGGCATCAAAAACGACCGAATACGCAAAAACACTGCCAACTCAGATTGCGGCAACGTATCATAAGGCAAGAAACAAAACAACAACCGCGATTGAAAAGGGAGGAAACGACAATGGCAGAGAATATGAAAGTAGAAGACGAAGTAATGACGAATGCGGTCGGAGGTACCGAAGGAGCGACAGTGGAACTCTT
>CACZBF010000003.1:0-211042 GCA_902779355.1 uncultured Lachnospiraceae bacterium
AAAGCGAAAAAATCGCTGTTTTACGCACTTTTTCAAAAGAAAATTTGGTAGCAATGTGGTTACGAGATAAGCCTTCCGGCTAACGACTGAACAGTAACAACGCCGGCGGGCTCGGAATTTGCTGTCCTTTTTATTGGACACTTCGTGCGTACAATAGAGATTGTAGAGCACAGGAGATAGGACAAGAAGGAGGACAGATATGGATAGAGCAGAGAGAGCGGAACGGTTTTGGTACTGGATCTTATTCAGTGAGCGGACGCGTAACCAGCGGTGCAAAGGATGCTGTATGTTATGCAGACACTACGGCATGTGCAGCGGCAATGTCCGCTATCCTGTCTTCGCGGATCATACGGCGGATCTCGTCAGTCACCAGCATCGTATCGAAGCTGGAGACAGGACTTTCGTCCGCGCTTCCTAAATCGAGGGTCTGGGAGACCACAGCGGTCAGAGAGTTTGCGATCCGGGAGCAGGCCGTTGACCGACGGTCTGCAGGGAAGGAGCCGATCAGACGCATGATGGTCTGGATGATGCCCTCCGTATGCATCGGGGCGAAGACGAGACGGCCGGACTCCGCAGCGGTGAGCGCGAGGCGGATGACATCAGGATCATCCATCGCGCCGAGCAGGATCACATCCGGGCTCTGACGGAGCGCAGAGAGCATAGCGCTTTCAAAAGAGTCAGTATCGGTCATGATCTCGCGCTGGCTGACAAGGCTCATCTTATGCGGATGGAGAAACTCGATCGGGTCCTCGATCGTGATGATGTGCTTGACCTGTTCGCTGTTGATCTTGTCGATCAGGCAGGCGAGCGTCGTGGATTTTCCACTGGCAGCGGGACCGGCGATCAGGATGAGCCCTCGTTCCTGATTGGCAAGCGCCATGACTTCTTCCGGGATGCCAAGCGTATTAGGATCCGGTACTTCAAAACGGATGATACGGATGACTGCGGAGAGCGCGCCTTGTTGACGATAAGCATTGACACGGAAGCGGGAGACCCCTTCCAACGTAAAGGAAAAATCATCATCCCCGTGACGGAGCAGCCGCTCTGTAGAGCGGTTATCGGCGAGACGGTAGATGGATTCCACAAATGCTCTGGTATCGTCCTCCAAAAGCAGGATCTCATTGAGCTTTTTGATGGCACCGGATGCTTTATAGGTTAGCGGATGGCCTGCGATGACGAAGATGTCGGAAGCGTTTTTTTCGGCAATCTCCTGCAGGGTTTCTGCGGTATCGATCATGGCAATCGTTCCTTTCGCGTCTTACTATAGCATATTTCCCCACATTTCTCCAGATTTCTCTTGAAATCGAGGAAATGCAATGCTATAATACTTGTTGCGTTTGACGAAAGGAGTCTATGATGGAAATCGCAAAAACAATCCTTACCATTGTATTTATCATCATCTGCATATTTTTGACGGTCATTATTCTGTTACAGGAAGGCAAGTCCGCAGGACTCGGCGCGATCAGCGGCGCAGCGGAGACCTACTGGGGCAAGAATAAAGGACGGTCGATGGAAGGAGTCCTGATCAAGATGACCAGAATCGCTGTGATCGGATTTCTTGTGATCGCCGCAGTCCTAAATATCGGCAGCTTTACCTAAGCCGGATCGAAACAGACATACGGGCCGTTGCAGACAGTTGCAACGGCTTTTTCTTTATCAGAAACAGGAGAGAAAACGTGAGTAGAATCGGGCGGAAGTATCATACTTCCGGAAAAAGAAAAAAGAATACACATGCCACCAAAAGAGGTGGTAAGCGCGAGAAACGGATCGTCGTGAAAAAGGTACGCATGACGGGGTCCTTCACGGCCAATAAAAACGGCAACGGATTCGTGACCGTGGAAGGAGAGGAGCAGGACATCCTGATCCCGGCGGAATATACCGGAGACGCGTTTCATAAGGACACCGTGGAGATTGAGCTGGTCCCGCGCCACGGCAAGCGAAAAGAAGGAAAAGTTGTCAAGGTGCTGGAACGCGGCTGCAAGGAGCTGGTCGGGACCTATCTGGATTTCCGCACCTTTGCGATGATGCGGCCGGATGACCCGCGGCTGTATCGTGAGGTCTTTTTGAAAGAGCGCCCGGCAAATGTACATGACGGGGACAAGGTTGTCGTGGAGATGGATGATTACGGTGCGCCCGGACGGAGCCCCGAGGGGCATATCGTCGAGCTGATCGGTCATGCCGGAGAGCCCGGGACGGACACGCTTTCCATTCTGCGTGCCTATGGGATTCCGACAGAGTTTCCGGAGCATGTGCTTGCGGAAGCGGAGACGATGCCGGAGAGGATCGCCGAGGAAGACTTCGGATCCAGGCGTGACTTGCGCGAAATTCAGACGATCACGATCGACGGAGAGGACGCAAAGGATCTGGACGATGCGGTTTCTCTTTCCATGGATGGAGAAAACTACCTTCTCGGCGTGCATATCGCGGATGTGAGTGAGTATGTGAAGGAGCACAGTGCGCTGGATATGGAAGCACGTGCGCGGGGGACGTCCGTATATCTGCCGGATCGCGTTGTGCCGATGCTGCCGCAGCGGCTTTCAAACGGGATCTGCTCCTTAAACGGTGAAGAAGACCGGCTGACGCTAAGCTGTCTGATGACGATCGATCCGAAAGGAAAAGTGATCGCGCATGAGATCACGGAGTCGGTGATCTGTACGGCGCGCCGCATGAGTTATACCGAGGTGCAAAAGCTTTTGGATGATGCAGATCCTGCGCTGGCCGAAGAATGCAAAAAACTGATCCCTATGATCCGCAAGATGGAGGAACTTGCGCAGATCCTCCGGAAAAGAAGAAATGACCGCGGCGCGGTGGATTTTGACCTTCCTGAGAAGCAGATCCTTCTCGACGAAAGCGGGAATCCGACAGAGATCAAGCGATATGAACGGAATGAAGCGACGCGGATCATAGAGGACTTTATGTTGGCGGCGAATGAGACCGTGGCGGAGCATTGCTTCAGGAAAGAACTGCCGCTCGTTTACCGGACGCATGAGGAGCCCGATTTGGAAAAACTGCAAAAGCTGTCATTGCTGGTGCAGAATTTTGGCTTTACCTTACGTCTCCCCGGTGGCAAGGTGACGCCAAAGGAGATCCAGTCGCTCCTGAGACGGATCGAGGGAAGTCCGGAGGAAGACATGATTGCACGCATGACGCTGCGTTCCATGATGCAGGCGAAATATACGGTCGAGTGCACCGGCCATTTCGGATTGGCGGCAGAGTTTTACTGCCATTTCACATCGCCGATCCGACGTTATCCGGATCTGATCGTGCACAGGATCCTGAAGGAGTTGATACACGGGAAGTTTTCTCCGGCGCGCAGAAGCCACTATGAAAAATGCCTCCCCGAGATCGCACGACATTCCTCCGTGACCGAGCGCCGGGCCGTGGAGGCAGAGCGTGAAGCGGACAAACTGAAAGAAGTACAGTACATGGAGACAAGGATCGGAGAGATCTTTGAGGGCGTTATCAGCGGCGTGACCGGATGGGGATTTTATGTGGAGCTGCCGAATACGATCGAGGGTATGGTTCCTGTTGCGTCATTACGCGGAGAGTATTATCATTTTCATGAGACGACCTGTGAGCTCATCGGAGAACGGACCGGGAAGCGATATCAGATCGGACAGCACGTTCGGATCAGAGTGGATCGTGCGGACAGGCTGCTGCGGCAGATCGATTTTGCCGTGGCCTCGGAATAAAGGGAGTGCGTCGTGAGCGGAAATATCAAGCTGATCGCAAACAATAAAAAAGCATATCATGATTTTTTCATTGAGGAAAAATACGAGGCGGGCGTCTGCCTGCACGGCACTGAAGTGAAGTCTCTCCGCATGGGCAAATGCAGCATCAAGGAAGCCTATGTGCGGATCGAAAAGGGGGAGATGTTTGTCTACGGGATGCATATCGCACCTTATGAGAAAGGCAATATTTTCAACCGGGATCCGCTGCGGCCGAAGAAGCTCCTGCTTCATAAAAGAGAGATCTTAAAGCTCGAGCAGGGAATCCAGGCCAAGGGTTATACGCTTGTCCCGCTGCAGGTTTATTTTAAGGATAGTCGGGCGAAGGTGGAGATCGGGCTGGCCAAAGGAAAGAAGCTTTACGACAAGCGGCAGGATATCGCAAAGAAGGATGCAAAGCGTGAGATGGCACGCGAGCTGAAAGAACGGAATCGCTAAGGAGGACATCATGAAGTTTACGAAAATGCACGGCTGCGGTAACGATTACGTTTATGTGGACTGTACAGCGCAGGAGGTCAATGCGCCGGGAGAGGTAAGCAAAGTGATCTCCGACCGACATTGCGGGATCGGCTCCGATGGGTTGATCCTGATCTGTCCTTCTGATGTCGCAGATGTCCGGATGAGGATGTTCAATGCGGACGGGTCTGAGGGTGCGATGTGCGGTAATGGGATCCGCTGTGTCGGGAAATATGCATACGACCACGGGCTCGTGCAAAAAGAAGAGATCACAGTTGAGACCGGCAGCGGCATCAAGACGCTGCAGCTCCATACCAAGGACGGGATCGTTAAAACCGTGACGGTCGATATGGGAAAGCCTGAAACGGCACCGGAGAAGATCCCTGTGAACCTGCAAGAGCGCGTGGAGGCGCTGATCGATCATCCGATCACGGTCGACGGCGCAGATTGGCGGATTACTTGTGTTTCCATGGGCAACCCGCACGGTGTCGTGTTTGTAGAGGAAAACAAAGACCTCGATCTGCCGAAGATCGGACCGCACTTTGAACATCATCCGTGGTTTCCGGATCGGATCAATACAGAGTTTGTCAAAGTCCTCTCGAGAGATGAGATCAGTATGAGGGTATGGGAGCGCGGTTCCGGTGAGACGATGGCCTGCGGGACAGGCGCCTGTGCATCCGTGGTGGCGTGTGTTCTGAATGGTTTGACAGAAGAGACTGTGACGGTTCATCTCCTCGGCGGGGATCTTAGGATCACCTATGACCGTGTGGCGGAGCGCGTCCTGATGGAGGGCGGCGCGACGGAGGTCTTTTCGGGAGAGATCACACTGCCATAAGTAGTAAAAGTCACCAGCAGACAGCCGAAAGGCGGAAAGAGAGCAGACGATGAAGCTGAACACGTTATTGGAACGCATAAAATATGAAGTCGTACAAGGAGACACGGCGAGAGAGGTCGGACGGCTCATTTACGACTCAAGGAAGCTGAAGGAAGGCGATCTGTTTGTCTGCATCCGCGGCGCTAACTTTGATGCGCATGAGCATGCGGCAGCGGCAGCGGAGAAAAAGGCAGCGGCTGTCGTGATCGAGCATGACATCGATCTCACGTCCATGGGCAGTACGACTGTGATCCGCGTGGAGGACACGAGGGATGCGCTTGCTGAGCTTTCGGCGGCTTATTTTTCTTATCCGGCGGAAAAACTGATCACGATCGGTGTGACCGGGACGAAAGGAAAAACGAGCACGACTTACATGATCCGCGATATCTTAGAGGGCGTCGGCGTTCGCACAGGGCTCATCGGCACGATCGAGACCATCATCGGCGAGAAGCGGACACCGAATACGAATACGACGCCGGAATCGTTCCTGATCCAGGAAGCGATGGATCAGATGGTGAAAGCCGGGACGAGAGCCGTTGTGATGGAGGTTTCCTCACAGGGGCTGATGCTGCATCGCGTCGGCGGTTTCACGTTTGATTACGGGATCTTTACGAACCTGTCTCCGGACCATATCGGGCCGAATGAACACAAGGATTTTGACGATTATAAGCGGTGTAAAAAGATGCTGTTTTCCCAGTGCTGGAAGGGGATCTTTAACATCGACGATCCCTATGCGAAGGAAATGATGGAAGGGGCTTCCTGCGAGTGCGAGACATTCGGCCTCGCGGAGGAGGCGGATTACCGCGCTACAGACATTTCACTCTTTCAGGAGAAAGGGAAGCTTGGCACCGCATACAAGGTTTCCGGAAAAGCAAATTTCCCGGTGCGCGTGGATGTGCCCGGCAGTTTTTCCGTACATAATTCTCTCGCAGCCATTGCGGTCTGCCTGCATTTTACAGACAACGTGAAACGCATCCAGGACGCGCTTGGCAATATCGCTGTAAAGGGGAGAGTCGAGATCATTCCCGTCCGTGACGACTATACCGTCATGATCGACTACGCACACAATGCGGTGGCGCTGGAAAGCCTTCTGCAGACGATCCGCGAATATGATCCGAAACGCATCGTGACGCTCTTTGGCTGCGGCGGCAATCGCGACCGCAACCGCCGTTTTGAAATGGGAGAGGTGAGTGCGAGGTTATCCGACCTCACGATCGTGACTTCCGACAACCCGCGCTACGAGGATCCGGAAGCGATCATCGCGGACATCATCACAGGTGTGGAAAAAGGCGGCGGTACATATGAGAAGATCACGGACAGACGTGAAGCGATCCGCTATGTCCTCGAACACGGCGAACCCGGAGACGTGATCATCCTCGCCGGCAAAGGGCATGAGGATTATCAGGAGATTGAAGGAAAGAAATATCCGATGGATGAGCGCGTCATCATCCGGGAGATCAAACAGTCTTGGAACTGAGCAACTCCAATATCTTTTTATAGTCAAAATTCCCTGCCGCATCCTTCAACTGTTCAAAGAGGGCAGCATGCTCCTCGGGGATGCGGTAGTCTGACATCTCGTCAAAGATTTCATCCAGACGGTCGCAGGACAATGCTTCAGCTGCAGCCCGGATTTCATCATACATCACATCCAGAATGGATGCGTCGGCGACAGGCTTTTCATCGACCGAGGCAGAGCTGCTTTCAAAGAGTTTCTCTATCGGTTCTTTTAAACTTTCACACGCGGTTAGAAAGTCATCATGATGCGCCTTGATGTATGCCGTGTCACCGCTTTTTCCGGCATTTTCCAATGCCTGTGCTTCTTCGCCAAGCCCTTCTGCGCCGATGATCCGCAGCGAAGTTTTCAGCGCGTGTACTTTCGTCGTATAGTTTGTAAAATCTTCTTCGGCAAGCAACGCGTTCAGATCTTTAACTTTCTCATCGACCGATTCGACATAGATCTGCAGGACGGAAAGATAGCCGTTGATAGATCCGTTGTGCTGCAAACCATACGAGACGTCGATCTGGGGCTGATCTTTTAATGCCGCAAGTTCTTCCGGGATATCTCCGGACACAGACGACGCATCGGATTCTTTTGCTGCCGCGCTTACATCACCAGCGGCATCGGAATCTTCCGTCTCCTTCGCCCCCGCATCCTCCTTTTCCAGGATCTCTTCCGGCAGGAGCTCGCGGATCTTGCTTTCCAGCTGATCCGGGTCGATCGGTTTCGTCAGATAATCGTCAAATCCCGCGGCCATATACTGCTCACGCGCACCGGAGATCGCATTTGCCGTCAGGCAGATCACCGGCGTGTGGAGGTTCGGATTGGAAGCGTCCGCTTTCAGATCATGCAGTGTCTCGATGCCGTCTTTCACCGGCATCAGATGATCCATAAAGATGATGTGATATTTCTTTTTGCGCGTCATCGCAAGCCCGGAATTGCCGTCGGTTGACGCATCCATCTGCACGCGGGTTTCTTTCAGCAGGTTTTTCAACACGCGCAGATTCATGGGGTTGTCATCGATCACGAGAATCCGGGCATCCGGCGCGACAAATTTCTGATGATAGGCGCTCCGCTTCGCGAGTACGTTGTGATAAGACTTTTCATAATCACCGAGCGGCTCCCATTTGACGACGTCCTGCTTCAGGCGGAAAGAGAAGGTCGAGCCTTCCTCATAGACGCTTTCCACTTCCAGACGGCTGTCCATCATCGACAGGAGCTGCTGCGTGATATTCATGCCAAGGCCGGTCCCTTCCACATTACGATTCCGTTTTTCCTCGATGCGTTCGAACTCGGAAAAGAGTTTTGCCATGTCTTCTTCTTTGATGCCGATCCCGGAATCTTTGACCGAGACAACAAGGAGGATCTGATCCGGCTCATCCGCAACCTTTTCATAACCTACGGAAAAGTTGATCCAGCCCTTATTTGTATACTTGACGGCGTTGGTCAGGATGTTGCTTAGGATCTGCTTCAGACGGATCTCATCGCCGTGCAGGAGCTTTGGGAGTGTTTCGTCAAAATCAAGAAAGAGCCGCAGCCCTTTGCCTTCCATGCGCAAACGTGTCATATTCACGAGATCTGCCAGGACGGTTGTGATGTCATAATCCACCGGAAGGATCTCCAGTTTCCCCGCCTCAATCTTCGAAAAATCAAGAATATCATTGATGAGCCCGAGCAGCGTATTTCCGGCTGTCTTGATGCTGCCTGCGTACTCCAGGATATTCTCATCGCTGCTTTCGCGCAGGATCATCTCGTTCATGCCGAGCACTGCATTGATCGGGGTACGGATCTCATGAGACATATTCGCAAGGAAGGCGGACTTCGCTTTGTTTTCGGTTTCAGCCTCCTCTTTGGCCTCCTCCGCGGCATTCATATCGAACACCACAAAGACGTAGAGAACGATCTCCGCGCCGACGATCGACATGTTGGCAAGAGACAGCCCGTAGTAGAAGAACTGGAGAATTGCAGCGAGAATGGGCATGGTCGAGAACAAAAAGAGCGGCAGACGCATGCGCATCCGGATCTTTTTGCCATGCTGTATGATGGCGGAAAGCTGGAGGATCAGCGCGATCAGCGGAAGGGCAAAGCTGATGGGATAACCTGCGGCGCGTTGATACCGATTCGTCTCATCAAAGGTATAAAGGAATCCGGTAAACAGATTCAGAAAGACAAGGAGTTCTCCGATCCCAACGATCCCATAGACAGCCTTGAGGCGTTTCGGGACTTGCGTGAGTTCGCCCTCGTGCGTCAGCATATCGGACAGATACATATTGAAACCGAAGACAGTGAAAAGAGAGAGCGCGAATACGAGATAATTGCTGATCCGCACCATCCACCAGCCAAGCGTGCTTACATCGCCGCGGAAAATATAGGCAAACCGGTCGAAGATCAGCAGGAACATACCGCCGGCTTCCGTCAGCGTCAACGCGATCTTGCGGAAACGCGGCATCCCTCGTGTCAGGAGGATGAAAAAAACGATAATGCCGCAAATGCTGCTCATGCAGAGCATGATGTTTAATTGATAGGTTCTCAGCAGATCAAACATAGCTACTCCGATGATGAAAAAGCCTTCAGTGCCTTGATGATACAAAGAGAAGCCCGCAGTGTCAAGGGAGGGTGCTATTTTCACGCGGGGCGGTCCTTTTATCCTGTGCTCGGTTATGGTACAATCATAGATGTTTCCGGTGTGGAACGTAATGATTCACATTATGAAAAGAGGTGTCTGACATGAAAAAACGAGTCGTCGGTGTTCTTATCCTGCTTGTCTTTGTGCTTTCCATGCTTGCCGGATGTACCAAAGGAAAGACGGCATCGGTCACGGATTATGCCGATCGGGAGAACTGGGCCTATTACAGTGATGGTGCGGATAAGGCTGCAGACCTGTTTTTGATCTGCCCGACCGTCGATATGAATGACGAATACAATCTGTCTCTCGATGATGAGGAGACAAAGGAGCACTTTACCGGTGCCTTGAATATGGAGCGGGGGATCTATGAAGACAGCACGAGGATGTTTGCTCCTTTCTATCGGCAGGCGGCGATGAAGGTGTACAGTCTGGACCGGGATCAGTGGGAGCCGTATATGCAGATCGCCTACGAGGATATTTCCGCGGCATTTGCGTATTACCTGGAGCATGAAAACAACGGCAGACCGATCGTGCTGGCCGGATTCTCTCAAGGTGCCGATATGTGTTACAGGCTACTCGAAGAGTATTTTGATGACGAGGCGCTCAGGGAGAAGCTGGTTGCCGTTTATGCGATCGGATGGCCGTGCACGAAAGAGCTGGTGGCGCAGTATCCGCAGATCAAACCGGCAGCCTCGGCAGATGACCTCGGCGTCGTCGTGAGCTTCGACTGTGAATCACCGGAATGCAACGACTCCTTTATCAACCCTGCGGATATGCATGCGTACACGATCAACCCGTTGAACTGGAAGACGGATGCGACGCCTGCGGATCGGTCATTAAACAGCGGCGCTTGCTTTACCGATTACAGCGGCGCGATTGTCAGTGAGGTGCCGGAGCTTTGCGGTTGTTATATCGAGGAGGAGCGCGGTGTGGTCAAAGTGACGGATGTCACGGAAGCAGACTTTCCTGCAGTACTGGAGTTGCTGCCGGAAGGCGCATATCACATTTATGACTATCAGTTTTACTACAGAAATCTGCAGGAAAACGTCGCGAACAGAGTGGAGAAATTTTTGCAACAGTGAACCTGCGTCGGGGTTGCGTACAGCACAAACGCGGCGTATAATATAGACAAATGGGCTAGTAAAGGTTTCGACAGGGATCTTGCAGCCGGAGAAGCTATCCGCAGGCGATGCGTCAAATCGCAAACCTAAATTAAACGCTAAAGATAACATCGTAGCGTTTCGTGCACCGGTTGCTCAGGCAGCCTAAGCGCGAAACCGCCGTCTGAGTACGGCATGTCCGCCTCGCTATCCCTGCTGAGTGAGGACCGGGCATCATCCCAGCAGGAAACGACGCCGGTTAAGCTTTGCGCCGGCGGGCGTATCATGAAGCTACCGAGCGAACGTGGTTGTCGGTGTCCGGGTTCGTGCGGGAAATGGTCTTAGACCGGAAACAGCGACTATGATAGTAGAAGGACGGGGAATAGGTTTTTGGACGCGGGTTCGATTCCCGCCTGGTCCACTAGAACGTGAGTTAATTGTTGATAAAATACACCTGTAGATGTATAATGATGATACATCCACAGGTGTATTTTTTGGGGGCTTGTATGGTTTTATATCACGGATCGGAGCATATCATTGAGAAGCCGACCTATCACGGCGGGAGAAGAAATAATGATTATGGTTATGGATTTTATTGTACTGAATATTCAGATATGGCCAGAGAGTGGAGTGCTGCACCCGGTCGAACGGGAATCCTGAACAGCTATGATTTTGACATAGATGGTCTGTCGATTCTCAATCTGAATGAGTATTCCATCCTTACGTGGCTGTCCGTCCTGCTTCAGAACAGGGTATTTCAGTTGAATTCTCCGCTTGCCCGAGAAGCGCATGCCTATCTTATCAAAGAGTTTGGATTTGATTACGGCTCTTACGATGTGATCACCGGGTACAGAGCGGATGACAGTTATTTCTCTCTTGCACAGGATTTTATGAATGGAACCATTTCGGTTGCACAGTTACGAAAGGCGATGCAATTGGGTAATTTAGGTAATCAGATTGCGCTGATCAGCAAAAATTCTTATGAGCACATCAAATTTGCCGGTTATGAAGAGGTTGACAGCAGTATATGGTATCCAAAACGAAAAGCAAGAGATGACAAAGCCAGAAAGGATTATCATTCTACCGATAAAAGATATATCCGTGGCGATATCTACGTTACCCGAATTATCGATGAGGAGATGAAGAAAGATGATGCACGCTTACAGTGAACTGTATATAGAGAAGGCGCAGGTCGCGCTTGGAAATATGCTTCATTGCGCGGTTTATGATATCGGTATGGGTCTGTCGGAGTTCTACAGCCATTTTCTTCATTCAAGGATCGCATATGGTTTTGGATTGGGTGAACCAAAATACACCGTGGGCATGTCCGGCATAGAACTGGCCTTGGAAGTGATGCATTTCGCTACCGGGAGGTATATGGAAATCGTTCCCTCATACAGTTTCGATAAGAGTCCCGAGTACTGGACCGGATGGGCTGTCGCTTATTATGAATGGTGCAGAGCGATCCCCTTTGATCGGATCAATGAGCTTGTTCCGATCGATGAGATCAGGGATATGTACAATCCGTATCACGAGGCAGATATTACGAAGTTTGTAGATGAGATCGACCGAAGAATGCAATGCCGACAGGAAGAATCCCGCCTGGCCAGATTACGAGCCTATGCAGGACTGTCACAGAGACTGCTTGCGGAGCGTTCAGGGGTATCCGTCAGGATGATCGAACAGTATGAACAGAGGAAAAAAGACATTAACCGGGCATCTTCCTCTACGGTATACCAACTGTCCCGTGCGCTTAATTGCAGGATGGAAGATCTGCTGGAAATATCATAACGTACACGTTTTGGGTTTGGAGAAAAACGAATTGTTATAATTTGATATATTCATTTCACCTTAAAGCAGAATTTGACGACAGGTGCAGATTTAGAGGACTTTATCGCGGAGAACAGACCAAATGCAGAACAGATTCATTTTATAGAGAAAGTCGTGGATTATCTTGTGGAAAATGGATGCGTCAATGAGGTGCGCGATCTGATGAAGACGCCTTTTGACAGACCAACGAAGTTTACGGCGCTGTTTTCTCAGGATGAACAGAAGAAGATCGTGGATATTATAGACAAAATCCGTAAAAATGCTACGATTGCCAAGTGAATAAGGGGCAAAGAACTGACGTTCGAAAATGAGGTGTTTTTGCAGAGCCCGTTGGAATGGTGTATGATAAGAAAAATAAACATGCCAAAGGGGATGATTAATATGAAAAAGAATAAGAATAAGAATAAGAAACTTTCGGCATGGCTGCTGACAGGTGTGGTGAGCGTCTCTTTGATCGGGGTGTCACTGACAACCGGCTGCGGGCGGTTGACGCAGGCGCTGGCAGGAGCAGTCCTGGAAGAGGCGCAGCGAGAAAGCGATGCAGAGGTTGAGATCGCTTCCGAAATAGAATCTGTCGGAGAGAGCGGGAGTGGAGAGTCCGCATCTTCTGCGGAGAGCGGGAGCGGAGAATCCGCTGTACTCAGGCTGGAAAAGATCGTGAAAGATGAGACAGAGTCCGGCGCAGGTGAAGAAACAGGCGCGGGAGTGGCTACGGCAGAAGCAGCGGGGTTTGACGAAGACTCCATCCAATTTACGACGGTCGATCTGAACGGGACACCGGTGACCGGCGATCTATTCGGGGATGCGGATCTCACGCTGGTCTTTGTTTGGGCGACGTATTGCGGCCCGTGTATCAGTTCGATACCGGATTATGAAGAGCTTTATGAGAATCTGCCTGAAAATGTGAATCTGATCGGAATCGTTTCTGACGTCTACGAGGGCGATACACAGGGTGCACAGGAGGCAAATGATATCATGGATGACGCCGGCGCCAGGTTCCAAAGTATTCTCCTGTCCGACAGCGTGCAGCCGTTGCTCAGCGGCATGCAGTTTACGCCATCTGCTTTTTTTGTGGACAGGCAGGGACATATGGTTGGAGAGTTTATGGATGGCGGCGGTTTTTCGGATGCGGTTGAACGTCTCTCGGAATTGCTGGGGTGAGCGGAGATGAAGACGATGCAGGGGAAAAAGAATCTGCTTCGGGCGCTGATTCTGGCCGGCAGTGTGCTGCTGCTGATTTCCGGCCTCGTGGCTGGAGATTTTGAGGAAGTCCGGGAAAAAGCAGTGATGATCTGTATGGAGTGTATCGGGATCGGATGAAGCGAAGATGGATTCAACTGCTTGCTGCAGTACTGTACAATTGTCATTTCACCGGTTTTTTTACGGGAAAGATTTCCAAGTGGAACACAAAGGGTGTCTGTGTACCGGGACTGAACTGCTATTCCTGTCCGGGCGCTGTCGCGGCATGTCCTCTCGGGAGTCTGCAGAACGCCATCGCGAGTTCCGCTTACCGATTTCCGCTTTATATGCTGGGGCTCCTGTTTTTGTTCGGTCTGTTTCTCGGAAGGCTGATCTGCGGATTCCTTTGCCCCTTTGGTTTTCTGCAGGAACTTCTTCATAAGATTCCTGTTCCGAAGATTAAAAAAAGCCGCGTTACGCGCGCTCTTTCCTATCTGAAGTATGTGATCCTGATCATCTTTGTCGTTGTGATCCCGCTTGTCCGGCTGGAGCCGGGTTTCTGTGAATACATCTGTCCGGCAGGGACGCTTGAAGCGGGGATCCCTCTGGTGCTCATGAATGAGATTTTGCATTCCAAGATCGGCTTTCTCTTTTCCTGGAAGGTATTCGTGCTGGCAGGAATCCTGCTGCTTTGCATGTTCTGTTTCCGTGCATTCTGCCGGTTCCTCTGTCCCCTCGGCGCAATCTATTCGTTTTTCAATCCGGTCGCTTTCTTCGGGATCCGGGTCGATCAGGAGAAATGTGTCGGTTGTAACCTATGTGTGAAAGACTGTAAGATGGACGTACGGTGTGTGGGAGACCGGGAATGCATTGAATGCGGAGAGTGTAAACAGAATTGTCCGCATGACGCCATCAGCTATGGGCTGCGCATTAGAAAACCAGAGGGAGGAAAAACGTGCAGGCACAGCTGAAAGATAAAACAAAAGAATTTTTGAAGATCGCGATCCCTGCCATTCTGGAAAGTCTGGTATCGGTCATCATCACGACTATTGATACCAAGATGATCTCCGTATTGGGGAAACCTGCGATCTCGGCGGTCTCGTTTACCAGCCAGCCGAAGCTGATCTTTTTCTCCATCTTTTTTGCGCTCGGTACCACCGTGACGATCTTTGTCGCGCAGGCGAACGGAAAGAAGGATGCGAAGGAAGGGAACTACTTTTTTCATACGATCTTAAAGATCACACTGTTTCTTTCCGTGGTCCTCGGGATCCTGCTCTGGTTATTAGCGGAGCCGATCATGATGCTTTGCAACCGGCAGGCAGACACCTTGGGGATGTCCGTCTCTTTCTTTAGGATCGTTTCCGGTTTTCTGATCTTTCAGGCGGTTTCCACCGTCTTGAATGCAGCGTTGCGCGGGATCGGCAAAACAAAGGTGACGCTTGTTTCCAACATTGCCATGGGACTTGTCGACATCCTGTTCAATTATCTGCTCATCGAGGGACATCTTGGATTTCCGCGTCTGGAAGTACGAGGAGATGCGATCGCGACCGTATTCGGAACAGTTGCTGCCTGCCTCGTCAGTGTGATCGCAATCCTAAAACAATCCGATTTTCTGTCCTTCCGGGGATTCTTCCGGAATCGGATCCTTTCAAACCGCGAAGGGCTGAAAGCGATCGGCAGCAAGGCCGGCAATATTATCTTTGAGAATTTCTTCACGCGGATCGGCTTTTTGCTTTCCAGTATCATCGTTTCCATGCTGTCTTCAGATGAGACGGCTGTTTATTCGGTTGCGATGATCCTGCTCAATTATTCGTTTGCATTTGGAGACGGGATCCAAAGCGCTGTCGTGGCGTTGACCGGGCGAAGTTATGGCGCGAAAGACCTGACCTCCTTTAAGCAGTTTACGAAGATTGCAAATATGATCGCAATCGTCTGCTCCGTGATGCTGAGTGTTGTCTATATTTCAACGGCATATCCTTATTACGGCGCGTTCTTTTCGGATCAGGCCTCGATCATGGATGGCGCACGCTCTTCGGTGATCGCATCGGCATTGACCATCGTGCAGATCGTCAGGATCGTGCAGATTGGCGTAATGCGCGGGATGGGAGAGGTCAAAGATCCGAGACGGCTCGCCACGGTCTGCGTGCTGCTCCTCAACCCATTGTGCAGCTATCTGCTGACATTTCCGGCGGGCTTCGGCGTCTGGGGTATTTGGCAGGGATCGGTCATCAGCCAGGGATGCTGGCTTGCCCTCAGTCTGATCTTATGCCGGAAACATATGAAACGATTGAACGAGAAAGGAGTTGTCTAAATGCTGATCAATTGCACGAACCACCCCTATGAGATCTGGAATGAGCCGCAGCGTAAGGCGGCTGAGTTTTACGGTGAGGTCATGGATCTTCCGTTCCCGCAGATCGACCCGTCCGCAGAGAGTGAGGATCTCAGAAAGATCGCTGCGGAGTATGCCGAAAAGATCGAGGCGCTGAAACCGGAAGCCGTGCTTGTGGCAGGAGAGTTCACATTTCAGTTTATGCTCGTGGATAAGCTGCTGCATGACGGGGTCAATGTGATGACGTCCTGTTCCAAACGGGTCACAGAGGAAGTGAAAAGGCCTGATGGGACCAATGAAAAAAAGTCTGTGTTTTTGTTTGAAAGATTCCGTAAATATGCGTATTATGAAGAAAGTACGAAATCATAGTTTCGTTTCGGGAAGGAAGGCACAATGGAAAAAGAACTGATGGAAAAAGAGGTCTTATGTATCCTCGACACACGACAGATCCAGAGATTTATGTTCCGCAGCAATACGTTTCTGGACACCATCGGCGGCAGTGATCTCATGGAACATGTTCTGTGGGATGCGATCCGGGACGCGATGATGAGCATTGACACGCCTCTCAAAGAGGAGGAATACGCGCTTTCGGTGGAGCCGACTGCCGATGCCATTCCTTACTTCACATCACCGGAGGTGAAGTTCCAGCTCATCATCTGCGCAGCAGGGAATGCGCTGTGTCTGGTTCGTACAGGTGCGCTCTGCCAGAAGATCATCCGCAGGATCTCCCGCTACTATCTGGAGAGAGGGTATTCTTTGAATCTGGCTGCAACGGCAACCGAAAAGACGGACCATCTCGGGAACGACATTTTTCATCTTTATAAAAAGCTGAACAATATCAAGGCTGCCTCGGACATTTCGGATCCGCTCGGGACCCTGCCCGTGATCATGAGGGAGAAACGAACCGGTGAGCCGGTTGTTGCATTTGATGAGGAATATGGGGACTATGTTTCCATGTCTTCCGTGATCCGCAGGAAAGAGGCAAAGAAAAGAAAAGTCCAGTTTGACCAGAGGGATATCCGGACGACACACGCAAGCGACGGGAAGGATTATTTCGCTTATATCCATGCGGACGGGAATAATCTCGGGATTACGATCGGGCGGATTTTGCAATCCTCTCCGGATTACGTGGAGGGAATCCTTACAAGGCGTACGATCAACCGGAATATTGAAAAGGCATATGCCGCGATCATGGCGAAGACGGAGGCAGAGCTGAAGGAATACTATCTGAAAAACGGAGGAGAGGAAAAAGACTTCCCTTATGAATTTCAGGTGTTCCACCGCGCGGGAGATGACATTAATCTGGTGTGCAATGCCTCTATGGCATTTCCGTTTCTGGATATTTTCTATCAGAATCTTGCAGGCGCGACGATCTGGGAAAAGGACGGGGAGCGGGTTCCTCTGTATGTATGCGCAGGCATTTCGTTTGTGACAAAGGACAGCACGTTCCATGCCGCATACGGGTTGGCCGAGCAATGCTGCAAGAGTGCCAAGACCTCTGCGAAAGAAGAACAGAACCTGCTTGACGGATTGGCAGGAAACTGGATTGATTTCCAGGTCTGCGATAACCCGAATGTGCAGGAACTGGATATGCTGAGAGAGCGTTCCTATCATACTGTGGAGGGCGTCGATCTGATGCTGCGCCCATACAGCAGAGATGAGGAGGATCGTGAGAAGGATTGCTATTACCGGACCTTGATCGAGCGCGTCAAAAAGTTAAAAGAGCTCGATCTTCCGAAGGAACAGATGGATATCCTCAGACAGTCTTATCTCGTTGGGAGACTGGCACACGGGCAATGGATCCGCAAGATGAAAGAAAATGGCGTGGATCTGAGCGCGGCTCTGGGCGCCCCGACTTATACGGATCAGGATCGGCAGGTCCATGCGGTCTGGTTCGATGCAGTGGAACTCATAGACTTTGTACCGGATACGAAATAAACGCATCGCAGAAAACAGGAAGGGAAGATCTATGCTTTATTTGAAGATTCAAACCATTGGAGAAGTGGCATTTCCCAGCCATATGAAGCTGGAAGAGGGATACCGGTACGATATCCCCTTTGATAATCTGATGCTGCCGTATATTCCGATAGAGGCGATGCTGCGGCATGCGCGGCTGATTGATGAAGACGTGAGGATCGGATTTGCGCATCCGGACGGGTATCGGGGGCTTTCCCTGAGTGCCATCGAACTGCTGGAAAGATCTCCGGATTGTGTTGCCTTTATCAAATCATATTTTGTGAAGGACAGATTCCTGAAAGAGGAGGGCGTCCGCATCCGGAGCCTTAGGAGCGGCATGAGTTACTTTGCTGCCGTGCAGGCACCGGAAGATCGCGTCGAGGCCCTCAAACAGAAGCTGAACGGGCGGAAGTATATTGGGATCACCACCGAGGATATCACCGGAGAGGTGGAGTTGCAGCTTTTGGATATGAAGCGTAACATTGCGGACCGGATGGAGATTTCTTCTGCTACAAAATACACCGCTATCGACTACACGATGCTGCTGGTGACACCGGTTTGCATCCATGCGCCCTATGAAGAAGGGAACAGGACCTATCTTTACATTCCGGGCGCCTATATCAGAAAAACCGTCCTCGAGGCAGTGCCGGATCTGACACAGGAAGAAAAGGAAAGTGTGCGTTGTGACAATGCTTATATCAGCAGACACAAAAAACGCCTTCTGCCGGTGCCTGCCTGCATGTCGGTCGTAAAGCTGGACAAAAAGCAGCTGCGCTACCGCCTGGCGCCGGGAAAGGATCCAAACCGGGTGGAACAGGATGTAGGCCTTTCAGATTGCTTTGCAGAGGATTTTGAAAACCATTACATGAAATATACGACGCCCGAGACCGAGCACATTGCATCGCGGGACGGCGAGATCTATGATGCTTTGTCTACCGGACAGACGTTTGCCGGAACAATCTACGGGAACGACGCGGCAATCCGGAAGATCCTGACCCATATGAGGCGGGAACATGCAGCCTATGTGGGCATATTGACAGAACAGGGATACGGAGAGACCTATATGAATGTGACGTCGCTCCGCGACGAGGAGCCGCCTGCCGAGATCCTGGCCAAAACCTTTGATGTGAGCTGCGTTTCTGACACCCTTCTTTTGAACGATGACGGGATGCCTTCCTGTAAGGCGGGGGATCTGCTGCGGGAGATCGAGTATCTGCTTGGATATGAAGGGAGGCTGGAGATCGAGGGCAGATATACGAATGTCTATCGTGATTACAGCCGGAATCTGGAATGGGGAGCGGACGGCCCCGTGGTAAGGTGCCTTGCAAAAGGATCTGTACTGCGTATCCATACGGTTGATGGGAAACCTATCGATATCTCTCCGCTGCGGCATTGCTTTGTCGGAGAACGCATAGAAGACGGTTATGGAGAATTGATCGCTTATCCGGCCAGAGGGCAGTACTACCGGCTGGCAGAAAATGTCGCACCTTCCCGCTATGAACGTAACTATCAGATACCGCTGCGTGGGATCGGGATTGGCGCAAGCTTCACCAAATCGGTTCTCCGGAACGTCCTGAAAAGCCGCATCTCCGCGCTTGCGATCGCTGACCGCAGAGGAAGCCAGAGAGACATTCTGGCGGAAGAAGACGTTCCGGTGGATCTGCTCGTGGAATTAATGGAATACTATGAGCCGACGGTATCGGTCGGGAAACTGATCAAGTGGTATAAGAATGCTTGGAAAGCCGTGTAAGGAGGAGCAGCATGCAGAATATTTTAATCGACAGATTGCCTCAAAAGGGCCTCGTGATGGCGTATTTCAAGGAGAAACTGCTGTTTTCCCCTTATGAGGTTGAGGGAGGAGAGTTAAAGCTTCCCGAAAAGGAGCTCTTTGAGAAAGAAGAGCCTTATGAGTGCCACTTCTTTGATGATAAGAAGGAGTATCGCGTGATCAAACGAAGCGCCAGGAAAGATGTGATCGAACGTACTCTGACGAGCGAAGAAGAAGAATCGATGCCACCGGAACTCCTTTTCTCCGAGGAAGTGCTGGTGAAACCAGAATACACCGAAATACCCGGGATCCCGGAGAAACTGCGCGTGATCAACCGTTATCAGTATTCGGAAAATGATATTCTTGTTCTGAAGGATTATCGCATGGCGGTGGTTTAAGAGAAGACAGGAGACGGGGGAGGTCAAACGTGCCATGCGATGAAATCGCATGTGCACTTTGCGCAGAAATCCGGATGGACACGCTAGCGTGTCCACTCGGATCTTTGCGCAAAGGTCACAATGTCACTTCGTGACATGTGACGTTTGACCTCCCCCTGTCTCCTTAAAAAATCCTTTATAAACCTATTGACACGGTAGGCGAATAGGAATATAATCCAACATGACAATCACAGCAGGAGGAAAACAGAGTGATCTACGCAGACAATGCCGCAACAACCAAAATGAGCGCAGCGGCGATCGATACGATGACATCCTATTTAAAAGAAACTTGGGGAAACCCGTCAAGTCTCTACAGCTTCGGGCAGACCGCCAAGGAAGCGTTGGAGAACGCGAGAGCGGACATCGCAGCCGTGATCGGCGCGGATCCGAAGGAGATCCTCTTTACATCTGGCGGCAGCGAGGCGGACAATCAGGCGATCCGTTCCGCAGCAGCGCTGGGCGCGAAGAACAGGAAGCGACATATCATTTCCTCTGCATTTGAGCATCATGCGGTGCTGCATACCCTGGAAGCCCTGAAAAAAGAAGGCTATGAGGTTACGCTTTTGGATGTACACGAGGACGGGTTGGTACGTCCGGAAGAAGTAGAAGCAGCATTACGGGAAGACACCTGTCTTGTCACGATCATGTACGCGAACAACGAGATCGGCATGATCCAACCGATCCAAAAGATCGGAGAGATCTGCCGGAAACACGGTGTGCTTTTCCATACGGACGCTGTACAGGCTGTCGGACATATCCCGGTGAACGTAGAGAGAGACAACGTGGATCTCTTATCAGCATCTGCGCACAAGTTTCACGGACCGAAAGGTGTCGGGTTTTTGTATGCAAAGAAAGGCGTCCGGCTGACCAATCTCATCGAGGGCGGCGCGCAGGAAAAAGGAAAACGCGCCGGTACGGAAAATGTCCCCGGGATCGCGGCAATGGCAACGGCGTTGAAAGAGGCTGTTTTAAGCATGGAAACGAACGCAGATCAGATCAAAAAGAGACGTGACCGGCTGATCGAAGGGCTTGGCGCGATCGAGCATTCCGCATTGAACGGCGACCGGGAACACCGCCTCCCCGGAAATGTGAATTTCTGCTTTGAAGGGATCGAAGGAGAGTCACTGCTTTTGCTGCTCGACGATAAGGGGATTCAGGCATCCTCCGGGAGCGCCTGCACTTCCGGGTCTTTGGATCCGAGCCATGTGCTGCTGGCGATCGGAAGAGTGCATGATGTCGCACACGGGTCGCTGCGTCTCAGCATCAGCGAAGAGACCAGTGATGCGGACGTTGAAGAGATCATCTGTGCAGTGGAAGAGGTTGTCACGTATCTGAGAGGATTTTCTCCGATCTGGAGAGACCTGACCACAGGAAAAAAGCAGTTCATTTTATAACAACGGAGGAAAAACAGATGGCTTTGTACAGTGAAAAAGTGATGGATCATTTTCGCAATCCGCGCAATGTCGGCGTGATCGAGGATGCGGACGGTGTCGGCGAGGTTGGAAACGCCAAGTGCGGAGATATCATGAAGATGTATTTAAAGATCGACAACGATACGATCACAGATGTGAAGTTTGAAACCTTCGGCTGCGGAAGTGCGATCGCATCCAGCTCGATGGCGACGGAGCTGATCAAAGGGAAGCCGGTATCCGAGGCGATGCAGCTGACCAATCAAGCAGTTGCGGAGGCATTAGATGGTCTGCCGGATTACAAGATGCACTGTTCCGTGTTGGCGGAAGAAGCGATCCGATCAGCGCTGAAAGACTATGAAAAAAAGAAAAAATAAAAATTTTCTAAAAACCTATTGACACGGTAGGTAAGTAGTGATAATTTTACAACAGTTGGTTTTTCAATCACCGACAACTGCTGTATCGAAAAAAATGAGGAGGAAAACAATGAGTAACATGACCGCGAGCAAATGGAATACTTGTATGTGTTGTCGAATGCTTCATGCCCGGGTGCGATGGTTGACCGGATCACACAGAGGCTTACTTGTGTGTACCGAGGAACGATGTTGTTGCTGATCACATTGTAAATCCATTCGCCCGGAAGAAACAGATTCCGGGCTCTTTTTAAGCAAGCGAAAGAGAAAAAGTCAAACAATCAGAAAAAGGAGATTATAAAAATGAGCGATTACAAATTTGAAACCTTACAGTTGCATGTCGGACAGGAACAGGCAGATCCGGTGACGGATGCAAGAGCAGTACCGATCTATCAGACCACTTCCTATGTATTCCATAACAGCAAACACGCAGCCGATCGTTTCGGACTTGCAGACGCAGGCAATATCTACGGCAGACTGACGAACTCGACGCAGGGCGTTCTGGAAGAGAGACTCGCCGCTTTGGAAGGTGGCAGCGCAGCATTGGCACTGGCTTCCGGCGCAGCAGCGATCAGCTACACGATTCAAGCACTTGCGGCAAACGGCGGACACATTGTCGCTCAGAAGACGATCTACGGCGGGACTTATAATCTCCTTGCACATACGCTTCCGCTGTATGGGATCCGCACCACGTTCGTGGACATCCATAATCTGTCGGAAGTGGAGGGTGCGATCGAAGCAGATACGAGAGCGATCTTCCTCGAGACACTCGGTAACCCGAACAGTGATATTCCGGATATTGATGCGGTTTCTGATCTTGCGCATAAGAAGGGAATCCCGGTCGTGATCGACAATACCTTCGGCACCCCATTTCTGATCCGTCCGATCGAGCACGGAGCAGACATCGTGGTGCATTCCGCAACCAAGTTCATCGGCGGACACGGCACGACGCTTGGCGGCATCATCGTGGAATCCGGCAAGTTTGACTGGAAAGCAAGCGGAAAGTATCCGAACATCGCAGCACCGAACCCGAGCTATCACGGTGTCTCTTTCGCGGATGCAGTCGGCCCCGCAGCGTTCGTGACATACATCCGCGCGATCCTGCTGAGAGATACCGGTGCGACGCTTTCGCCGTTCAATGCATTCCTGCTGCTGCAGGGTGTGGAGACGCTGTCCCTTCGTCTGGAAAGACATGCAGAAAATACGAAGAAGGTGGTCGACTTCTTAAAGAATCATCCGAAGGTGGAAAAAGTCAATCATCCGTCTCTGCCGGAGCATCCGAATCATGTGCTGTATGAGAAGTATTTCCCGAACGGTGGCGGTTCCATTTTTACTTTTGATGTAAAGGGCGGCAAAGACGAAGCATGGAAATTCATCGACGAGCTGAAGATCTTCTCGCTCCTTGCAAATGTGGCCGATGTGAAGAGCCTTGTGATCCATCCAGCATCCACGACACATTCCCAGCTGTCGGAAGAAGAACTGAACGATCAGGGGATCCATCAGAATACGATCCGTCTTTCGATCGGCACAGAGCACATCGACGATATCATCGCAGATCTTGAAAAAGGATTTGCGGCAATCTGAAAAAAAACTATCATAAATAACGGAGGAAAAAACAATGGGAAATATCTATAAAGGAACACTCGGACTCGTAGGAAACACCCCGCTTGTAGAGGTGACCAATATTGAAAAGGAACTTGGACTGAAGGCAACCGTACTGGTTAAGCTGGAGTACTTTAATCCGGCGGGAAGCGTGAAAGATCGTATCGCAAAAGCGATGATCGAGGATGCGGAGAAGCGCGGTGTCTTGAAAGAAGGATCTGTCATCATTGAGCCAACTTCCGGAAATACCGGCATCGGCCTTGCATCCATCGCAGCAGCAAAAGGGTATCGCATCATCCTGACGATGCCGGAGACGATGAGCGTGGAGAGAAGAAGTATCCTCCAGGCATACGGCGCAGAGATCGTGCTGACCGAAGGCGCTAAAGGCATGAAGGGTGCGATCGCAAAGGCCGAAGAGCTTTCAAAGGAGATCCCGAACTCCTTCATCCCGGGACAGTTTGTGAATCCGGCAAACCCGGCGATCCATAAAGCGACGACAGGCCCCGAGATCTGGAAGGATACGGACGGCAAGGTGGACATCTTCATCGCGGGCGTCGGCACGGGCGGTACCGTGACCGGAACCGGCGAGTACTTAAAAGAACAGAAGTCCAATGTCAAGATCGTGGCATTGGAGCCGGAAGATTCTCCGGTGCTTTCCGAAGGAAAAGCGGGCGCGCATAAGATCCAGGGGATCGGCGCAGGCTTTGTGCCGGATGTATTGAACACGAAGGTTTATGATGAGATCTTCAAGGCTTCCAACGACGATGCTTTTGCAACGGCGAAGCTCCTTGCGAAGAAGGAAGGTATCTCCGTCGGGATCTCTTCCGGAGCAGCACTTTTTGCAGCGATCTCTTATGCGAAGAAGCCGGAAAACGAAGGGAAAGTGATCGTGGCGCTTCTCCCGGACAGCGGCGACAGATATTATTCAACAGCACTCTTTACAAATTGAAAATAATTGTACCGAAGAAACTCTCTGCTCATTTGCAGAGAGTTTTTTGTGGTTGGACACATTGCATCTGAGGGCGTATAATCGGAGGAGTGAAGGAGTAACTGAGGGGTCATTTTTTTATGTTGGTAAGACGTGTTTATTCACAATCGTTACTGGTTCTCATCCTGGCTTCGATGATCAGCATGCTGGGTGCGCTGGTGGACGGAATGGTGATCGGCAATCTTCTCGGGGATACCCCGATTGCCGCGTACGGGATCGCGATCCCGATGACAGTGCTTGTAGTCGGTATCGCGTATGCAATCTCCGGCGGCGGGCAGGCACTTTGCGGGCAGGCGCTCGGCAGAGGAGACCAGAAGAGCGCAGACAGCTATTTTTCCAATGTCCTGGTATGGGGTGTGATATTCGGTCTGGTTGTGACGATCCTTTGCATCGTCTTTTCAGACGGGATCTCAACCCTGCTTGGCGCAGCCAAAGAATCGGGAGAGCTTTTTACGGAAGTCAAAGCGTATCTCCTCGGTTATGTGCCGGGCTCTGCTTTCATCATTCTGACCCTTTCCCTGTCTTCTTTTATGCATCTTGAAAATGACCAGAACCGGGCGATCGCTGCAGCGATCATCGGCACGGCGGTTAACATCGCAGGAGATTTTGTGGCGGTGCTGCTTCTGCACGGCGGTCTTTTTGAGATCGCGCTCGCGACCACGATCAGCTACGGCGTGATGACCGTGATCCTGCTGGGCCGTTATTTCGGGAAAACGCATGTGCTGTCTTTTCGGATCAAAGAGGCAGGGATCAAAAAATGCGGGGAGATGCTTTCCATTGGATTGCCGTCTGCGGACATTCAGGTTTGCTCCGTATTCCGCTCGGTCTTTTTAAACCGGTTGCTGCTTGTGATCGCATCCGAGGCTGCCGTATCGGCGTTTTCGATCCGGATGTCCATGTACAATCTGTACGGATCGGTTGTGATCGGCTTTGGCATGGCGACACTGCTGGTAGGCAGCTTTTTCATCGGGGAGGAAAATACTGCGGCGATCCGCCAGATGCTGAAAACCGCGTTGCTGCAAGGTCTTGTAGTTACCACGACAATCTGCGTTTTGGTCTGGTTTCTGGCACGGCCGTTTGTGAATATCTACACGGACGATCCCGCCGTGGCCCAAATGGCGGTCAATTCGATCCGCTGGTTTGCGCTCAGCCTGCCTGTTTTTGTGGTCAATTCGATATTTGCGAAATACTACCAGGCGATCGGGAAGAGTGCCTTGAGCCACCTGATCACGATCATGGAGAATCTGGTCTTTGTCTGCCTCTTTGCACTGATACTTGGTAAAGGCTTTTCCGTAGACGGTGTTTGGGCAGCGTTCCTTGTTACGGAAGCGGCGACACTTTTCATGACGTTCCTGATCGTAGCGTTCCGAAATAAACGATTTCCGCATGCATTCCTTGACTGGATGCTGCTGCCGGAAGGGTTTGGTGTGCCGGAGGAGGATCTTCTGATCATCGAATGCCGGGAGCAGACGGATGTTACGGCTGTTTCCGAACGTGTGGCGGGCTTTTTGACGGCGCATGGGGAAAACGAGTCGGTTGCGAATAAGCTGAGCCTTTGTACGGAAGAACTCATGAAAAACTGCTTTTCTTTTTCCACGGAAAAGAAGCGTTGGCGCAGCGCCTACCTGATGCTGCTGGATAAGGGCGCGGAGTGGCTGCTCTGCATCCGGGACGTCGGGAAAAGCTTTGATCCGAAGGAGTGGCTTTCTCACCATGACAGGTCGTTCGAACACATGGGACTGCTGCTTGTGAACGCAGCGGCAGACGACATGAGTTTTTTGTATACTTTGAAAATGAATCAGGTCAGTATCCGATTAAAAAAAGAATATGGGAGGAATTTATGACATCGGGAGAACGGACAATCTATGTCAACACCTGTGTATACATGACGGAGAAGCTGGAGAAGGTGCCGGACTATGCTGCAAAGTACGGAGAAAGGATCGGCTTTGAGATCCTTCCCATGTTTGACATACAGGAGTATGAGGAGAAACTGAAGCCGGTGCTTCCTGCGTTTAGGGCGCACAAGATCTCTTTTCACGGTCCGGTCTTCTGTGCGGAGCATTCCGCCAAACGCGGGACAAAAGAGTATGAGGAGACCATGTGGCATGTGAATAAAATGTTCCCTTACGCAAAGGAACTGCATGCCAGCCATTTCACGATGCATCTGAATAACTGTGTGGTCGTGCCGGAGAAAAAGGACGAGATGCTGCAAAACGCTTTGGAAAACTACCGGGAGCTGCGGGAACTTTTCGATCCGATCGGCTGTGCAGTCTATGTTGAAAATACCGGGACGACCGTGCAGAAAAACAGGCTGCTTGACCAGCAGGAGTTTACGGATCTTTGCAGGGAACAGCATTTTGAAGTACTGATCGACATCGGACATGCACACGCCAACGGATGGGACATCATCCGCCTGATCAACGATCTGGCGCCGCAGATCAGGGCGTATCACCTGCACAACAACGATGGGAGCAGAGACCTGCATAACCGCTTGCATGATGGGACAATGGATTTTGACGCGACCCTTTCACACATCAGAGAAAAGACACCGGAGGCCGACGAGATCATCGAGTACATTCGTACGGCCGAAGAAGGACCGGGATTACAGCAGGATATTGAAGAACTGCTATAAGTGCGCTGGATCAGACAGGGCAGGATTTGGCGAAACGGTATTTTAAACAGGGGGAACTATGAAAAATCACAGGAAACCATTGAACCGCAGCATCACGATCGGATGTATCATCTTTATCATCTTGCTTTGTGTGTTGCTTAGCATCGCAAATCATCTCTTATTCACAAACTATGTCTATGATGATTATCAGACCTATATCCGTGAGCTTTTACATGTTTCCCTTTCGCAGATCGATGGCGACGACTTGAAGGATTGCATCGAAAGCAAAGAGGAAAGCGAGAAGTATAAAGCGTCGCTTCTTTACATGGATAACCTGATGGATCATATCGATGATATCCATTATCTGTATGCCGTGCTTCCCCTCAATACAAACGATACCGGAAATATGATGAGCGTCTTTTCCGCAGAGCGCTATTACGACCGCTATGTGGATACGGAGGGGAACCTTTATCTCGGCTGGATCTCCGAGGACGAGTTCGATCCGGAGACGGCGGCATTGTTTGCAAAGATCATGGAAGGGGACGATACCGTTACCTACTTTGAGGAAAATACCGAATGGGGGATCGACTATACGGGTGCGATCCCAATCCGAGATTCAGACGGAAACGCGGTTGCAGTACTTGCCCTGGATATCGATATGACGTTTTTGAAGGAGCAGATCCTGGAGCATGCGATCGTCAATATCCTTCTGGTTACGCTGACCGGTATCGGGTTTATCATGGTGTTCTTGCTCTGGTCACGGAAAAACATCACAAAGCCTATCGTGGCCTTGGAGCAGAGCGCGGAGAGGTTTGTGGATCACAGCCAGGGACAGCGTGATGTGAAAGCCCTTGATTTTGTTGCACCGGAGATCCATACGGATAATGAAGTGGAAGCGCTGTCGGATGCCGTCGTCAAGATGACCGAGTATATGCGCGAATACGTCACTGACGTGGTAAGCGCGGAGAAAAAGGCCGCGAACATGCAGGAGCTTGCCAACCGTGATGCACTGACCGGCATCCGCAATAAGACCGCGTATGACCACGAGATCAAGAAGATCGAGGTTAGGTTGCAGGATGGAGAAACCAAGGTCGGACTGGCGATGGTGGATCTGAACTACCTGAAAAAACTGAACGATACCTACGGACATGAGAAAGGAAATTTGGCGATCCAGAAACTCTGCAGGCTCGTCTGTACCGTATTTGACCACTCGCCGGTGTTTCGGATCGGCGGAGATGAATTTGTCATCATTCTGTGCGGCAACGATTATGACAACTACGAGGCTCTGACGGAGCAGTTTGCTGCCGAGCTGCAGAAGATGGCAGATGACCCGGCACTGGAGCCGTGGGAGAAAGTATCTGCATCCATTGGCGCCGCATTTTACGAACCCGGGAAGGACGACAACATGGAAAGTGTATTCGCTCGGGCTGATCAGGCGATGTATGAAAATAAGGTGGCGATGAAGGCCGTCAGAGAATAGAAAAATGCCATGAAAAAACCTTGCGAAAACCCCGCGAAAACATTGCGGGGAGCGTCGGAAGGTGATACAATACAACTAGTGTTCACCTATGAGGAGGCAACTCTTTGAAGCCCTATCAGTTTGACGAAACAACCAAAAAGATTCTTGAAGAAAGCGTGATCCCGTTTGCCGTTTTCCAACAAATCACCGGACGTGTTGTTCCGCTGCTTGTTTCAGACGGCTTTTGTGTTTTTTTTAAAGTGGGGCGGGAGCCGGCTATGGAAGAATTGGCGCACCATCTTTTTGACAGCGATCATCAGGATGATGTGGCGCGGCTCGGGAACGCCGTGTTTTCCTTCGCAAAAGAAGAGGGAGACTTAGACCTGTTGTTCCGGTCGAAAGTGGGGGACGGCTACAAGATCGTCCATATTTACGGCAAACACTTTTACCCTGTGGAGGACGTGCGTCTTGCAGTCGTCTGGTACATGGACGAGGGCGCCTATACCGGGAATAAAAAAGCTTTATTTGACCAGGTCATGGACACGATGCTTTACCAGGCCAGGAACCAGGGCGGGCAGGAATACGAGCCCATGACAGGGCTTCCGCAGGTCAATTATTTCTTTAGGCTGGCAGGGTCGACCTGCGGACGGATGCGCGCAACGGGAGAGCAGCCTGCGCTGATGTACTTTGACTTTAACGACATGAAGGGCTACAACCAGAAGCACAGCTTCGCACAGGGGGATTTGCTGCTGCTGGGGCTTCGGGATACGCTCGTCAAGCATTTTTCCAACCAGAATTGCTGTCGCCTGGGCGGAGATCATTTTATCGTTCTGGGTGCTGCGGAGGGACTGGAAGACACGTTACAAGATATCTTTGAGGATGTCGCTGCGATCAATCACGGCGAGTCGGCAGCAGTACGTGTCGGGATCTGCCTGAACATCCCGGAGAACGGCAATATCGGACCCGCATTTGACTTGGCCAAGATGGCGGCAGACCAGAACCGGACAAGCCCGGTTTCTGCATACAGCTACTATACGGAGGAGCTGACCAAGGCCGCACAGCTGAAAAGCTATATTCTGGAAAACATTGATAAAGCGATCGAAGAGGGCTGGGTGCAGGTTTATTATCAGCCTCTGGTTCGTTCGGCAAACGGCAGGGTTTCCGATGAGGAGGCGCTGGCACGCTGGATCGATCCTGCGCTTGGATTCCTTTCTCCGGCGGACTTTATCCCCGCGCTGGAAGAGGGCGGCATGGTCTACAAGCTGGATCTCTTTGTGGTGGATCAGATCTTGGCAAAGATGAAAGAGATGGGAGAGAAAGGCTATTTTGTCGTGCCTTGCTCCGTCAATGTTTCGAGAGCCGATTTCAAATCCTGTGATATTGTCAGAGAGATCACGAAACGTGTGGATGCCGCCGGGATCGCGCGTGAGATGCTGACAGTGGAGATCACGGAGAGCACGGTCGGGAGCGACCTCGACTATATCAAAGAGCAGGTGGATATGTTAAAGGGCATGGGCTTCCATGTCTGGATGGATGATTACGGCAGCGGGTATTCGTCGCCGGACATCCTGCAGAAGTTCCGTTTTGACACGATCAAGCTGGATATGCAATTTATGCGCCAGTTTGATAACGGTGAAAAGAGCCGGATCATCATCAGCGAACTCATCAAGATGGCGATGAACCTCGGTATGGAGACCGTGGTAGAGGGTGTCGAGACGGCGCAGCAGGTGGAGTTCTTAAAAGAAGTCGGCGCCACCAAGATGCAGGGCTTTTATTTCTGCAAGCCCATTCCGCTGAAAGAACTCTATAGGCGCTATGAAGTCGGCGACCAGATTGGTTTTGAGAACCCGAGAGAATCCGGATATTACGCCAAGATTGGTCGTGTGAACCTCTACGACATTTCTTTTACGAATAATGAAAACGATGGCATTGGGGCATACTTCAACACAATGCCGATGGCGATCTTTGAAGTCGGTGAGTCGGATGTTGCGATCATCCGATGCAATAAATCCTATCATTCTATGTTGCGGGAATTGTTCCAGATGTCGAACGCATATGTCCGTGTCAGACAGGATGCTTTCGGTAACGGATATGGCGCTTATTTTATGAGCAAGCTCGTTGAGATTGCAAATCATGGCGGTCAGGAGATCATTGATGAGCGCACAGCGACCCGGAAGAAGTTAAAGGTTCTGCTCCGCAGGATCGCGCACAATCCGGTGAACCATGTCAATGCCGTGGTGGTCGTGATGTTGGATATCAGCGACGACGACGAGCCGCAGAGAGCGTTGTCGTTTGCAAGTGTGGCGCAGGCCCTTTCCGCAGACTACCTCAATCTGTTCTATGTGGATCTGGAGACAGAGTATTTTGTGGAATATCATCAGGATGCAGCACATGAGGACATCGTCGAGGAACGGAGCGGAGATGCCTTTTTTGCCACCAGCCGCCGTGATGCCGAGTCGTTGATCCATAAAGATGACCAGCGCGCGTTTATCGAAGCATTCACCAAAGAAAACGTCGTGGCGAATCTCCGTGAACATGGCGTCTTTACGAAGACTTACCGTGTCTTAATGAATGATCAATGGATCTATGTGAATATGAAAGCGATCCGTATCGGCACGGACGGCAATCATATCATCATCGGCGTCAACAACGTGGATGCGCAGATGCGGCAGCAGGCGACCATGGAGCGTTTGCAGGAAGAACGTCTCGTGTACTACAGGATCTCCGCACTTTCCGGAGAGTATATCGCGTTTTATACCGTAAATCCCGAGACCGGATATTATATGGTGTTTAATGCGGCGTTGGATTATGAGAGCCTCGGGATGAACCGGGAAGGAGACGATTTCTTTGCGGAAGCGGCGCGTGACGCGGAGATCGCCATTTTTGAAGAAGACCGGGAAGCCTTTGTGAAAACCTTCACCAAAGAAAATATCCTGAAAGAGATTGAACAGGTCGGGAGTTTTCACATGAACTATCGCCTGATGCTGAACGGCGAGCCTCATCCGGTGGTCCTGAAGGCTGCGAAAACGCTGGAAAAAGGCGAGGAACGTCTGATCATCGGCGTGCGGAACGCGCCTCAGGTCTAATTTTTTAGTTTATGGCTTGCTTTTTATCTGAAAACGAATATCATTAAATATAGATTAAAAAAACAACTTTGGTTTTGACGTGAAATGAAAAGTACAAACTTACAGAAAGAGAGGAGTAACTTTTTATGAAACGGAAAGGAAAACTGATCGTCAAGCTGATGGGCATTTCGCTGATTGCAGTGATAGCCACTGCTGTAATCTTGACACTCATTAGCGCTCTTCAGATTGACAGAGCCTATGAGGATACCATCCAGGAAATGCTTCAGATGCAGGCAGAGGCACTGGCCGACACCTATGATCTGGCGTATGAAGGTGAGTGGACGGTGGATGAAGCAGGCCAGGTATACAAAGGGGGCGCTCTGATCAATGAAAACTACGAACTGATCGACGAACTGAAAGGGGACACCGGCCTGGACTACACCATCATCTGGGGCGACACCCGTATCGCGACGACCCTGTTAAAGGAAGGAACCAATGAACGTAATATCGGCACACAGATCTCCCCGGAAGTCTGGGCGAAGGTGCAGACGGGACAGCCTGTCAATGTGCGTGGCATCGTCATCGGCGGACAGAAATATGATGCGTGCTATACACCCCTTGTACAGCCGGATGGCTCGGTAGTCGGCTGCGCTTTTGCGGCACGGACCGCAGCTGCGGTGACGGCACATATCCGTTCTTCGATCATGCTCATGGTCATTGTGGCAGTTGTGATCGTTGCTATTGTCCTTGTGATCGGACTGATGCTCGGAAGAGATGCGAACCGCGCAATGAAGGGCATCATGGAAGCCTTGGAGAAACTGGCAGGCGGCAATCTTGCAGTCAAGGTGGATCCGGCACTTCTGAAGCGCAACGACGAGCTCGGCACGATCGCGGAAAATACGAAGGACATGAGCGAGAAGCTGAGATCCGTTATCTCTGCAACGCTGGAGCTTTCCGGTAACGTAAGCGCATCCGGAGAGGATCTGTCCGAGTCCGCAGAGCAGGCGACGCAGGCATCCGGTCAGGTGACCGAGGCTGTCGACGATATCAGCAAGGGTGCGGTATCCCAGGCAGAGAGCATTCAGGTTTCCGCAAACAATACGAACGACATCGGCAGCGACATCGAGGGCATTACGGCCAATATCGACGAGCTGACCGAATATGCAAACCGCATGAAAGAAGCTTGCGACAGCGCAATGGATGCGTTGAACCAGCTCTTGAAGCAGAACGAAAACGTTGTTTCCTCGATGCAGGTCATCGATACCCAGATCCGTGCGACGAACGACGCGGTCAAGGATATCAGCCAGGCATCCGAGATCATCACCGATATTTCCAGCCAGACGAACCTGCTGTCTCTGAACGCTTCCATCGAGGCGGCGCGTGCAGGCGAGGCGGGCAAGGGTTTCGCAGTCGTTGCGACCGAGATCGGCTCTCTTGCAACACAGTCCGGCGAAGCGGCTGTCAAGATCAACGACGTTGTCAAGAACCTTGTTGCAGAGTCCGAGAAGAGCGTGAAGACGATCGAAGAACTGAATCAGGAATTCGAAGCGCAGTCACAGCAGCTCGACCAGACGAGAAACGATATGACGAGCATGGCAGACGGCGTGCAGAACGTAACCGACAGTTCCGTCATGATCGCAGACAAGGTCCAGAACCTTGGCCGTGCGAAGAACAGCCTGATGGAGATCATCGAAGATCTGTCCGCGATCTCCGAAGAGAACGCAGCCTCCACGCAGGAGACCAACGCTTCCATGGAAGAGCTGAACGCGACCTTCGAACTGATCAATACTTCCGCAAGAGATCTGAAGCAGCTGGCAACGCAGCTGAATCAGGAGATGAGTTTCTTCAAGATGAACGACGAAGCAACGGAGACCGAAGAGTAACATCCGTAGGTACTACTGAGCGGGGAAGAAAATCTTCCCCGCTCTTTTTTTGTGCATTTTACCGAAAATGGAATATTTAGTGTAAAGAGGTTGCATTGGACACTAAATATGGTATGATAATAGTCGGCGGTCGATGCAGAGCACGTCTTGGCCGCATGTCTAAAAGATCAGATGCAACCACAAAAACACAGGGAGAAAACAGGAGAGAGAAGTTTTATGAAGATCATCAAAAGAAGCGGAAGCGAAGTCGAATTTGACATCAGCAAGATCCTGACCGCCATCAATAAGGCGAACCGGGAAGTGGAGGAAGTGGACCGCCTCACTACCGAGCAGATCCACGAAATTGCGAACTACATTGAAAATCAGGGAAAGGTGAATAAACGCGCCCTTTCCGTCGAGGAGATCCAGGACCTTGTCGAGGAACAGATCATGGACAAGAAGGCGTTCAAGGTAGCGCGTACTTATATTACGTACCGTTATCGCCGCGCACTCGTGCGGAAATCCAACTCCACGGATCAGCAGATCCTCTCTCTGATTGAATGTAATAATGAAGAAGTGAAGCAGGAGAATTCCAACAAGAATTCCACGGTCAATTCCGTGCAGCGTGATTACATGGCAGGTGAGGTCAGCAAGGATATCACGAAGCGGTTTCTCCTGCCCGAAGAGATTGTCCAGGCGCATGAAGCCGGGATCATTCATTTCCACGATGCGGATTACTTTGCACAGCACATGCACAACTGCGACCTCGTCAATCTCGAGGATATGCTGCAGAACGGCACCGTGATCAGCGGCACAAAGGTGGAGAAGCCGCACAGCTTTTCAACAGCCTGCAACGTGGCGACACAGATCGTGGCACAGGTGGCATCCAGCCAGTACGGCGGACAGAGCATCAGCCTGACGCACCTTGCGCCGTTCGTAGATGTCAGCCGTAAGGCGATCCGCAAAGAGGTCGAGGAGACGCTGGAGGAGACCGGCGTCACCATGACAGAGGATCAGATCCAACACACCGTGGAGAAGCGCGTGCGCGCCGAGATCAAGAAGGGCGTGCAGACGATCCAGTATCAGGTTGTGACGCTGATGACCACGAACGGTCAGTCTCCGTTTGTGACGGTCTTCATGTATCTGGATGAGGCGAAGAATGAGCAGGAGAAGGCAGATCTTGCCATCATCATCGAGGAAGCGTTAAAGCAGCGGATTCAAGGCGTCAAGAACGAGGCAGGCGTCTGGATCACGCCGGCGTTCCCGAAGCTGATCTATGTTCTGGATGAGGACAATATCCATGAGGATTCCAAATATTACTATCTGACCGAGCTTGCTGCGAAATGTACGGCGAAGCGTATGGTGCCGGATTACATTTCCGCGAAAGTGATGAGACAGCTCAAAGAAGGCGATATCTACACCTGCATGGGCTGCCGTTCCTTCCTGACCGTGGACCGTTGCTCCGAGGTCAAGGGCAATGTGGCGAACGCAGGCAATTACCAGGAAGGCAAGCACAAATATTACGGCCGCTTCAACCAGGGTGTTGTGACGATCAACCTTGTGGACGCGGCACTGTCTTCCGGCGGTGATTTCGAAGCCTTCTGGAAGATTTTGGATGAGCGTCTGCAGCTTTGCTATCGCGCGTTGATGATCCGTCATAACCGGCTCAAGGGTACGGTTTCCGATGTGGCGCCGATCCTTTGGCAGCATGGCGCTCTGGCGCGCCTGAAAAAGGGCGAGACGATCGATAAGCTCCTCTTCAACGGGTATTCTACGATCTCTCTCGGCTACGCAGGATTGCATGAGTGCTGCTACTATATGACCGGAAAGCCGCATACCGACCCGGCTGCGACCCCGTTTGCATTGGAAGTGATGCAGCGCCTGAACGATGCATGCAAGGCTTGGAAAGCAAAAGAAAACATCGACTTCTCCGTTTACGGGACGCCGCTGGAGTCCACCACCTACAAGTTTGCGAAATGCCTGCAGCAGCGCTTCGGCAAGATAGAAGGCGTGACGGACAAGAACTACATTACGAATAGCTACCACGTACATGTGACCGAGCCGATCGATGCTTTTGATAAACTGACGTTTGAGAGCCAGTTCCAGAAGCTGTCTCCGGGCGGCGCGATCAGCTATGTGGAAGTCCCGAACATGCAGGGCAATATTCCGGCTGTTATGACCGTGATCCGTCATATTTATGAGAATATTATGTATGCGGAGCTGAATACGAAGTCCGACTACTGCCAGTGCTGCGGCTATGACGGCGAGATCTCCATCGTCGAGGATGCGGACGGCAAGCTTGTCTGGGAATGCCCGAACTGTGGCAACCGCGATCAGAACAAGCTGAACGTGGCAAGACGTACCTGTGGCTACATCGGCTCCCAGTTTTGGAATCAGGGACGGACGCAGGAGATCAAGGAGCGAGTCCTGCATCTTGGCAACAAGACGATCTGTCCGGAAGAGTTTGCGGTGAAATAAATGTATCTTGCGGAAATGATCACGGCGGATGACGCCAACGGACCGGGGATACGAGTCAGTATCTTCGTGTCCGGCTGTACGAACCATTGCCCAGGCTGCTTCCAGCCGGAGACCTGGGATTTCCATTACGGCGTGCCATACGATGAGGCGATGGAGGAGCGGATCCTAAAGGAGCTCGAAAAGCCCTATTATGCAGGCTTGACGATCCTCGGCGGAGAGCCCTTTGAACCGCAGAATCAGGAAGAACTCGTGAAGCTCATCCGGAAGGTACGGAAGAAATTCCCGAATCGCACGATCTGGATGTACACCGGCTTTGTCTATGAGTTTGATCTGATCCCGGGAGGCGAGAAGCATACCGATGTGACAGATGAGATCTTAGACAACATTGATGTCCTTGTGGACGGGCGTTTTGTACTGGAAAAGAAGAACCTGATGCTGCGGTTTCGCGGGTCCGAGAACCAACGGATCATCGATATGAAACGTACCCGGGAATTAAAAAGTGTGGTACTGGATCCTTTGAACGATCAATAAAACCCAAATGCCCCTGCCGAATACGGCGGGGCATTGTTTTTTTCGACTTTATGGGATAAGATAGGACTATGAGTGTCAAGAACAAATACCGGATCCTGCAATGCCTGTACTGGATGTCAGGATGCGTTGCCTGGGGATATTTTCTTTCTTATCTGGATGAATATGGCTACTCGTCGAGAGTCAGCGGGCTGATCGCAGCGTTTTTTGCGTTGGCGGCGGCTTTGCTTCAGCCCTTCCTCGGGCGGCTTGCCGATAAAAGCAAGGTCTTTCACTGGAAGCGGATTTTGCTGATCCTGGATGTGCTCACGCTGGCATGTCTGGTCGGGCTGTTGTTTACCAATGCGAAGCTGGCGGTCGGAATCCTTTTTGGCGGCGTTACCATGCTGGTGACAACGATCGTTTCCATGGTGAACGTTGCCTGTTTTTATTATGAGCACCGCGGGACTTCCATGAACTTCGGCTTTGCGAGAGCACTCGGATCGCTTGCCTACGCGGTGCTTTCCGCAATCCTCGGGAAACTGATCGCGCCCTGCGGGATCAAGGTTGTCGTGATCGCAGGGATTGCAATTTTTGTATGTGAGATCCTGGTCGTACTCAGTATGCCTTATGAAGGCGGAGCAGAAGAGCGCGTTTCGGCTGACAGGAAGAAAACCGGTCTTGCGACCTTTTTGAAACGTTATCCTGCGTTTCTTCTGATGGTCGCAGCCTGTACGCTGTTTTTGACGTTTCACGATATGTACAGCAACTACCTTTTGCGGATCATGGAGAAGGTGGGCGGCGGTAATGAGCATCTCGGGATCGCGTTGGCGCTGGCGGCTGTTTTGGAGATCCCGGTCATGATCGCTTCCGGGTGGCTTGCGAAGAAGATCCCATCCTACTGGCTTTTGGTGGTATCCGGCGCAGCGCTTGTTGCAAGGGGATTTGCGTATCTGGCGGCCGGTACCGTGATGGAGGTTTACCTGATCCAGATCTTCCAGATGCTGACCTTTGCATTGATCGCCAGTATCGGCGTGTACTATACGGATGAGACGGTTGCAGAGGAGGACCTTGCGACGGGGCAGGCCTTTATGGGCATGACGATCGCAGGCGGCAATACGATCGGGTTTTTGGTTGGCGGCAATCTGATCGACAGCTTCGGTGTGGATGCGATGCTGAAAGCAGGAACGGCCATCAGCGCGGTCGGGACGGTGCTTGCAGTGATCTCCGCGTTGATGCTCCGCGCGAAAGCGAAACGGAAAGAACCTACAGCGCAGTGAGGCTGCATAGGAAAAGGAACTACCATGAAAGAAGACAAGAATCAGGTAGAGATCGACGGATTTCTTTTTTCCGATCCTGCGGAAATCGCGCAGGCAAAAAAAGAGATGGAAGGCATCCGTTACCTCCGGACAAAGCTGGATCGCGACAACCCGGAGCAGGTGCTCCTCGTCTACAATCAGGCCGTAGACCAGCAGCTGTTTGCGACCCCTGTGGGCTATTATTTTTTGAAAGAGCTGCAGGACTTTCTGATCACGATCCCATTCATCAAGGATGAGGATATCCACCGGATTACGATTACGGAGCGGATGACGGAAACTTTTGAGAAATCCCGGAAGAAGACTGTCCAAGAAAAAAAGAAGCAGGCCGTCAGGCAGTATGAGGACGAGCGGAAACTCCGGGAAAAGAAGATCCAGGCGAAGAATACGGACTACAAGGCAAAATTTGCTGTGGCGTTGATGTTTGTGTTCCTGCTGCTTGCGATGGTGATCGCGATGTTTACGATCACGTTCCTCAGTAAAGACAACGTGACGATCTTGAATTATGAGAACGAGCTGATCAACAAATACGAGGAATGGGAAAAAGACCTGGAAGAACGAGAACGAGTGCTCGAAGAAAAGGAGCGTGCGTGACATGGACAGAACGAAGATCCTGATCGTGGATGATGAAAGCAGAATGCGAAAGCTCCTGCGGGACTTTCTGGTACGGAAAAACTTTACCGTGCTGGAGGCCGGAGACGGCGAAGAGGCCTTGGAGATCTTTTATCGCGAGAAAGACCTGTCTCTCATCATCCTGGATGTGATGATGCCGAAATTGAGCGGCTTTGAAGTTTTGAAGGAGATCCGCGAAACCTCACAGGTCCCGGTGATCATGGTGACGGCGAAGGGCGACGAATCGGATGAACTCCAAGGATTTGACCTCGGCGTGGACGAGTACATCGCAAAGCCCTTCAGTCCGAAGATCCTGGTGGCACGCGTGGAAGCGATCCTGCGTCGCACGACGCCGGAAGGCGAAGAAGAGAAGGTGCTGACCGCAGGCGATATCACGCTGGACCGCATGGCACATCAGGTGACGATCGGTGGGAAGAACATCGACCTCAGCTACAAAGAATTCGAGTTGCTGGCGTATTTCATGGAGAATAACGGGATCGCGTTGTCCAGAGAAAAGATCCTGACAAGCGTCTGGAATTACGATTATTTCGGGGATGCGAGAACGATTGACACCCATGTGAAGAAGCTTCGGAGCAAGCTTGGAGAGCAGGGCGACTACATCAAGACCATCTGGGGGATGGGGTACAAATTTGAAGTATAGACGGATATTGTGAGAGACCGGAGGGGAGTATCATGATCAGTATCATCGGCATGGAGACGATGCTTCATATATCATTCAGTATGGCGGCGCTTATCTTCAGCGTGGTCCTTTTCGTGCTCTTATTTATGCGTGGCGGCGAACAGTCTCACAGCAACCTCACCTTCCGTACTCTGACGGGGATCGTCATGTTCGGAAATCTTCTCAGTATCCTGGACAATATTTTCAGAGATTCCGGCGTTTTTCCGACACCGGCTGCCATCCAGCTTTTCCTGCTGCTCATAGTCTATGTCGCAAATATTCTCCTGACCTATTATATGGCGCGTTACATGGAAGGATTCTTCGGAGCGTTCCGACTGAAGGGCTTTTTTCACGCCTTCCATCGTATCCTGGTGATCTCCGGCCTTATCATCACGGCGGTCGCGTATCTGGTGATTTTGCTGCTCTATAACGGGACAGATATGACAAGTCAGGTGCCCCTCTGGATCCGGTTTTTGCTGGGGTATATCTATGAACTGTATTTTCTGGTCTATACCTGCATCCTTTTTATCGTCTACAGGAATATGCTGAGCAGGCGTGCCCGGATCACTTCGATTTGTGCATATGCCGTGGTGATCGGTGCGGTTCTGATGGAGACGCTGAATACGGTCGGCGTAGGCGACGGGATTCTTTTTAATTATTTCGGCGCAGTCCTTGGATTGTATATTTTCTACATCGGCGTGGAGACACCGGACTACAGAAATCTGATGCGGTCCATGACGGATCTGGAGCAAGCCAGAAAGCAGGCGGATGAAGCAAACCGCTTCAAATCAGACTTTCTTGCGAATATGTCCCATGAGATCCGGACACCGATCAATGCGATCCTCGGGATGAACGAAATGATCCTGCGCGAGGCGGGAGATCCGGATATCGTAACCTATTCCGAGAACATCGAAAGTGCGGGAGCAACGCTGCTCGGACTGATCAACGACATTCTCGACTTTTCCAAGATCGAAGCCGGGAGAGTGGAGATCCGTCCCGAAGATTATGATCTGGCAGGGCTCCTCAGCGACCTCGTGGCGATGATCCGGACAAGAGCAGATGATAAAGGACTGCTTCTTTGCACGGAGTTTGACCGCGAAATTCCCCGACAGCTGTTTGGCGATGAAGTACGTGTGAAGCAGGTGATCGCAAACCTCCTGACCAACGCCGTGAAATATACCGAAAAAGGACGTGTCACGTTCTCAGTCAGACATGAAAAGATCGCATCCGAACCAGACACGGTGCTGCTGCATGTGGCGATCAAGGATACGGGCATCGGGATCAAAAAAGAAGACCTTCCGAAGCTGTTTGTGGAGTTTGAACGCATTGAGGAAAAACGCAACAGACATATCGAGGGCACAGGCCTTGGCATGACGATCACGAAACATCTGCTCGGGCTGATGGATTCTACACTAGAGGTGGAAAGCACCTATGGAAAAGGTTCTGTATTTTCTTTTGTCCTGAAGCAGAAGGTCACGTCCTGGGAGCCTCTCGGCGACTATGCGGAAGCAGCGCAGGAGCGGCTGCGCGATCATGAACGCTACCATGCGCGGTTTGTTGCGCCCGATGCCAGAGTGCTCGTTGTGGATGATAACCGGATGAACCTGATGGTGGTCAAGAGTCTGTTGAAACAGACCCGGATCCAGGTCGATACGGCAGAAGACGGTGATGAGGGATTGTTCCTCATGAAGCAGCATACCTATGATGTGATCTTCCTCGACCATATGATGCCGCAGAAGGACGGGATTGAGGTCCTGCATGAGCTGAGAAGCCTTGAAAACAATGCCAATCATGAAGCGCCTGCGATATGTCTGACGGCAAATGCGATCGCCGGCGCGAGAGAACAGTATCTGGAAGAAGGTTTTCGCGATTATCTGCCGAAGCCCATTAATTCCGGGGAACTGGAAAAGCTTTTGCTATTCTATCTGCCCCAGGAGAAGATCACAAGGACGCCTCCGCAGGATGCAGGATCTGAGAAGAAAGCGGAGTCGAAGAAGAAGGCAAAGACGGAGCTGATCGATGAAGCGAGTAAAGCGGCCATCGCACCGGAAGAGGTGTCTGACGCTGAGAACGACATCACGGCCGAGCTTGCAGTACTGACTGCGTACGGCGTGGATGTCGAAGCGGGGATCCGGAACAGTGATGACCCTGAAGTATATATCGCGCTTCTCAGAGAGTTTTACGACTCACTGGAAGACCAGGCGAAGAATCTGGACGGGTTTAAGGCTGCGCAGGATCTTGAGAACTATACGATACTTGCACACTCCATGAAGAGTTCCCTGCGGCTTCTCGGGATCGAGGAACTCGGAGAAGAGGCATTCGGTCTTGAAATGGCTGGGAAGAATCAGGACACCGGCTACATCGAAAGCCACCATGACGGATTTTTGGAAGCGTTCCGCGGGCTGAAACAGCCGCTCGCGAAGGTGTTTTATTTACTGGGATAGGAAGATGAAGCAGTTTTTCAGATCCATTACCGCGCGGATCGTGCTCGCCATGGCATGCCTTTTGGCTGGGACGATCTTGCTGACGGTCTTGATGAATACGTTTTTCCTGGCGGACTACTATGAACAGTCAAAGTGCACGGCGCTGCAGGAGACCTATCAGATCATCGATCTTGCCAGCCGGCGCAGCACGATCGGAACAGAGGGCTTTTCGGTACAATTAGAGACCGTGGCGGATCGTGAGAACATTGACGTGATCATTTTTACTTCGGACGGATCCGTGGTGTTTGCGACGGCCAACAATTATGACGAGCTGCGCGACCAGTTCATGACACTGATCCTCTTTCAGGAAGGCGGGCAGGACGAGACGATCACACGCACGGAGAATTACGTGCTGCGTCATCAGACGGATACGAGACTGCAGAGTGAATACCTTGTGCTCTGGGGAACGCTTTATGACGGCAATTTCATCATGCTACGGAGCGCGCTTTCCAGTATCAGTGACACAGCGGATCTGTCCAACCGGTTCCTTTTTATGACGGGGATCGTCGCCGCGATCTTCGGGATCGTGATCATGTATCTCATCACCCGGCGGATGACAAAGCCGATCGTACAGCTGACAGAGATCTCGGATCGGATGGCGGAGCTTGATTTTGACGCCAAGTATACAGGATCCTCCTACCAGGAGGTGGATGAGCTCGGCGAAAATATGAACCGGCTCTCGGAAAACCTGGAACAGACGATCTCGGAGCTGAAGAGCGCCAACAACGAGCTGCGGCTTGACAATGAGCGAAAAACGAAGATCGATCTGGAACGCAAAGAGTTCCTTTCCAATGTTTCCCATGAACTGAAAACGCCGCTGGCGCTGATCCGCGGTTATGCGGAGGGCCTGTCCGAGGGCGTGACGGGAGACCCCGAGAGCCAGGCGTTTTACTGCGAAGTCATTGCTGATGAGGCGGAAAAAATGAGCCGCATGGTCGGCAAACTCCTGACGCTGAGTCAATTGGAATCCGGCGGAGAAAAGGTTTCCATGGAGCGGTTTGACGTGGTTTCTCTGATCCGGGGCGTCCTTTCTTCCAACTCCCTGCGTCTTAAGCAGGAAGGGATTCAGGTGGACTTTTCGGAAACGGAGAGTGTGATGGTCTGGGCAGATGAGTTTTTGACGGAAGAGGTGTTGACCAATTATGTCAGCAATGCGATCCATCACTGCAAAAATGAGAAGCAGATCCGTATCCGGATTGAGAAACGGGAACGTGCGGTACGTATCTATGTTTACAATACCGGAGATCCGATCCCGGAAGAATCGCTTGACAGGATCTGGGACAAGTTTTACAAGGTCGACAAGGCAAGGACGAGAGAGTATGGCGGCAGCGGCATCGGCCTTTCGATCGTGAAAGCGATCATGGATAGAATGAACCAGTCTTGCGGTGTGCAGAATCGGCCGGGCGGCGTAGAGTTTTATCTGGATCTTGATGCCGAACCGCGGAGTATTGCACGTCTTGAACAAGAATGATAGAATAAAAGGTATGAAAATGCAGTTTCGGAACAAAAAGAAATCGATCAGGAAAGCGATCGTGCTTGGCATTCTTGCAGTAATGATGCTTCTGATGACAGGATGCGGGGATCAACTTGTTGATCTGACGGACGAAGAAGAAGCGAAGATCGTTACTTACGCTGCGCACGTTATTTCCAAATTCAACAAAAAGCAGCCGGACGGCCTCTGCTATGTACCGATCGTGGAGACGGAGATGGAAGGAGAAGCAGCCGGCGGGACATCGGCGACAGAGCCTGGCATGCAGCCCGGATCCGATGGCACGCAGGGCGCATCAGGAGAGCTTCCGGAGGGGTATCATGACCCCGAAGAATTTGCAGACGTACCGACAACGACAGGAACCAACGTGGATGCCATCGATCCGGTCGCGAGTGCTTATGCGTCGAATGCGACACCGATGGAGCTTTCTGATGTCATCGGGATCGAAGGATTCGATATGCAATGGACCGGTACTCAGGTTGCGGATGACTACGTGGATCCCAGCGGCGCGACGCTTGCGACGCCTAATAAAGGCAATCGTTATGTGATCCTGACCGTGACGATCAAAAACACGACGGATCATGACCTGCGGTGTAACATCGCAGAGCTCGTACCGGCGATCGCCTTGATCGTCAATGGCAGTCAGAAACTGGATGCCGCTCAGATGCTTGTCTCGACAGATTTTGCTACGTACAATGCGGATGTACCGGCCGGGCAATCGGTGGACACCTGTATCTTTTTCCAACGTAAAGCCGGAGATATTGCGGATTCCGATACCTACGACCTGGAAGTGACATTGAATGGTGTGACCGGGTCGATCACGCAAAGATAATTTTTCAAGAACTTTTTTACAAAAATATAGTGCTTTTTTAACAAAAGTTGTGCTATAATAACAAGTGTGTGAAAATGCACGATGAAAAAAGGCGGAGGACAGCATTTCATGGAAACTAATATCTTACTGGAGAACGGTACGAACGAACTGGAGGTTCTTGAGTTCAAACTGAACGAGAATCACTACGGTATCAACGTCGCAAAGATCAGGGAGATCCTTTCCTACCAGCCTGTGACGCCGGTTCCGAATGCTAACCCGAATGTGGAAGGAATCTTCATGCCGAGAGATCAGATGATCTCGGTCATCAGCCTGAAGAGATGCCTGGGACTTCCGGAAGATGAGAATGAAGGGCTTTTCATCATCACCAATTTCAACAGTCTGCATGTGGCATTTCATGTAGATCAGGTGATCGGTATCCATCGTCTTTCCTGGACGGATATCATAACCCCGAATGCTACGATGAATACCGAAGAAGCCGGTGTTTCCACCGGTGTGGTAAGGATTGACGGCAAGCTTGTCGTGATCCTTGACTTCGAAAAGATCGTGACCGACATCAGCCCGGAGACGGGACTTAAGGTCTCCGATATTGAGCAATTCGGCGGAAGAGATCGCTCTGCTTCCCCGATCATGATCGCAGAAGATTCGGCTCTGCTTTCCAAGATGATCACGGAGTGCTTAAAGAAATCCGGCTATACGTCTTTGATCGTCAACCCGAACGGGCAGGAAGCATGGGATAAGCTCGTGGCCTTTAAGAAAGAGGGCACGGTTCACCAGAAAGTACATTGCATCATTACGGATATTGAGATGCCTTTGATGGACGGACACCGTCTGACGAAACTCGTCAAAGAGGACGATGATCTGAAGGATATTCCGGTGGTCATCTTCTCCTCGCTCGTGAATGAAGAGATGCGCAGAAAAGGTGAGGCGCTCGGCGCAGACGCACAGTTGACCAAGCCGGAGATCGGCAAACTGGTAGAGGCTGTGGATCGCCTGATCGACGGCAATGCGGCTGCAAGATAAAGGAAGTGAGTTTTTGTGGGGATGTGATGCAGCGTCACATCCCCATATTTTGTGAAAGAGGAAACATGGATTTGTTTTCGGGAGGACTGTTTTGAGCGCATCGGAAGACTATCTGGATCAGCTTTTAAGCGGCATGGTCGATGATGAAAAAAAAGGAAAGAGTTCCGTTTCCGGCAGCGATTTTTTGCAGGATTTTGAGAAAGATCTTGCAGATGATCTTGGGGAAGCAGGGAGTGAAGACGCGTTTTTGCAGGATTTTGAAAAAGACCTCGGCGTGTCTGATGATGATCTGCTGTTTTCCGAGATCGATTCGCTTGGAGGAGACGGAGAGCCAATCTCTTTCCAAAATCTGGATGACCTGATCAGCCAGTCCAAAGAAGAAGCAGACGATACGATTGATAACATGAAGCCCACGAGTTCCCGGGCTTCCAACGAGAATTTTGATCTGGGGCTGTCCGATTCCGATCTGGAGATCGATGAATCAAAAGTGCCGGAGGATATCTTAAATCTCCTGGAAAATACAGAGGAGAAGAAGGAAGAGGTGACTCCCGAAGCAGCGGAAGAGACGTCTGATGCGCCGGAGGAGAGCGCTGAAGACGCAGCATCTGAGGAGCCCGCTGAAGGCGTAAGTCCTGATGACGATAAAATCGTTGCCGATTACGAAGTTGGCGGCGAGATCGACCGCGAAGAACTCGACAATCCGGAGCACGTCAAGAAACAGCCGGAGGCTGAAGAACCGGTAGAAGATCTTTCGGAATTTGGTGACTTTGAGGAGATCACCGTCGGAGATCTGGGTGCAGAAGATGCCGGTGATACGAGTGCAGGAGAATCTTCGGAAGACAGTGCCGCGGAACCCCTTGATCCTGCTGCTGTTGCAGAGCAGGCGGCCGCAGAATCCGGGATTCAGGACGAAGCTGCATTGGAGGCTGAAGGCGCAGGAGAAGAGTCCTCAGAGGATCTTCTGAACCTTTTGAATGGATTGGACGCAGAGGGTGAAGAGCTTGCGGATATCGGCGACCTTTTGAATCAAGATGCGGCCGGCATTCAAGAATTAAGCCAGGAAGAGATCGAAAATCTGCAGGAAGAACTGCGTGAAAAGAACGCGGATACAGCAGACGGCGAAGAAGCGGAAAACGGAAAAAAGAAAGGAAAACGGAAGCGCAAGAAGGAGAAGAAAGAGAAAGGCCCCGGCCTTTTCAAACGTCTGGCGGCGTTCTTCTTTGATGAGCCGGACGGTCTGGATGATGCTTCCATCGCCGCAGCAGCTTCCGAAGGCGGTGTGTCCGATGCCGGCGATGAAAATCTTGCGATCCTAAAAGAACTGGATGCTGCGGGCGAAGGCGATAATGGCGCGATCGCACCGGACGGCAAGAAGAAAAAGAAGAAAGAAAAGAAACCGAAAAAGGAAAAGCCCCCGAAGGAGCCGAAACCGAAAAAAGAAAAGAAGCCGAAGAAGGAGAAGAAGCCGAAGCCGCCGAAGGAGGTCGACAATTCTCCGAAGCTTCCGAAGAAACCAGTCATTGTGATCATGTTGTTTGCTGTTTCTCTGCTGGCGCTCATCGTGGTGGCGGTCAAGGTATTTGGCAAAGCAGGATCGGTTCCGGATGCAAAAACGGCTTATGAGCAGGGTGATTATGTCTCTGCTTTCCGCGAACTGAGCGGAATGCAGCTTTCGGAATCGGATGCCGAGCTTTATCAGAAAGCCCAGATTCTGTCTTCAATCCAGAAATTGTACCAGGATTACCAGGTGCTCTATGCGATGGAAGAGTATGATATGGCTCTGGACAGCCTGATTCGGAGTATCGGGCGCTGCACCAATTATGAGGAGCAGGCGAGCGCATTGCAGCTTACGGATGCGATCGCGGCACTGCGTGACAAGAGCGCGATCGAGCTGCAGAATGTATTCGGGATATCGGCTGAGCAGGCCATGGAGATTTATGATCTGAGAGATCGGAGTGATTATTCCACAACGATACAGGAAATCATCCGTCAGCTAGGCTTGCAGAAGGTCGAAGAGGAATAGAGCATGATCGCGATCGTGGATTATGATGCAGGCAATCTGAAAAGTGTGGAAAAGGCGCTGCGCTATCTCGGCGCGGAGACGTGCGTCACGCGGGATTTTGAAGAAATCAGATCCGCGGATGCGCTGATCCTGCCGGGGGTCGGCGCCTTTGGCGTTGCAATGGAGCGCTTGAGAGAACTGGAGCTTGATAAAGCAATCGGTTCTTTTGTACGCGAAGAGAAGAAACCGTTTCTCGGGATCTGTCTTGGGCTGCAGCTTCTGTTCTCAGGAAGCGAGGAGAACGAGGGTGTCGAGGGATTATCGCTTCTGCCAGGCGAGATCATCCGTATTCCGGAGGGAGAGAGGCTTAAGATCCCGCAGATCGGCTGGAATTCCTTATCTTACCCGAGGGAAGGGAAATTGTTCCAAGGGCTTCCCAAGGATCCTTACGTCTATTTTGTGCATTCCTATTATCTGAAAGCGGGTGAGCGCGAGATTGTAACGGCGCAGACTGAGTACGGTGCGACTTTGGATGTTTCAGTGGAAAAAGAGAATGTCTTTGCCTGCCAGTTTCATCCGGAGAAAAGCGGGCGGATCGGGCTTGCGATCTTAAAGAACTTTTTGGCTTTGACAGGGGGGGAAAACTGATGCACACAAAACGGATCATTCCCTGTCTGGACATCAACCGCGGCAGGGTGGTAAAGGGCGTCAATTTTGTCAACTTAAAAGATGCGGGAGACCCGGTCTCCGTGGCCGAGGCCTATGATGCACAGGGCGCGGATGAGCTGGTGTTTTTGGATATCACGGCCTCTTCCGACGCGAGAGAGACCGTTGTGGATCTCGTGCGAGCTGTAGCGGAGAAGGTTTTTATCCCGTTTACGGTGGGTGGCGGCATCCGCACGACAGAGGATTTTCGTGCGATCCTGCGGGAGGGCGCAGATAAGATCTCGGTCAACTCCGCAGCGATCGACCGTCCGGAGCTGATCTCCGAGGCGGCAGACAAATTCGGAAGCCAGTGTGTTGTGCTTGCGATCGACGCGAAACGAAGAGAAGACGGAGGCTGGAATATCTTTAAACACGGCGGACGCTTAGACTGCGGGATCGATGCTGTGGAATGGGCAATCCGGGGCGAAAAGCTTGGCGCCGGAGAAATTTTGCTCACCAGTATGGATTGTGACGGTACAAAAGCCGGGTTTGATCTCGAATTGACGAAGACAATTGCATCCGCGGTCGGGATTCCTGTGATCGCATCCGGCGGGGCAGGGACCATGAATCATTTCTATGAAGCATTGACGGAGGGCCGGGCAGAAGCAGCACTTGCGGCATCGCTCTTTCATTACAAGGAATTGACGATCCCGGATCTGAAATCCTACCTTGCCGGGAAGGGACTGCCGATCCGTCTCACTGGATCCGACGCAGCGGACCTGAAGGAGGAGAGGACACATGGCAGCCATTGATAACGACTGGCTGACGCCTCTTTCGGCGGAATTTCAGAAGCCATATTACAAAGAACTCTATACGTTTGTCCGGCAGGAATATCAGACGCGTGTGATCTATCCGCCGGCGGACGATCTTTTTCAGGCGTTCCATCTGACGCCGCTCTCCAAGGTGAAAGCCGTGATCCTGGGGCAGGATCCCTATCATGAGCCGGGGCAGGCACACGGGCTTTGCTTTTCCGTGAAGCCGGGTGTCGAAGCGCCGCCGTCTCTCGTCAATATCTATAAAGAACTTTCGGATGACCTCGGCTGCAAGATCCCGAACAACGGTTACCTTGTGAAGTGGGCAGAACAGGGTGTCCTCCTTTTGAATGCGATCCTGACGGTCCGCGCGCATGCGGCTTTTTCGCACAAAGGCAGAGGATGGGAGACCTTTACTGATGCGGCGATCTGTGCATTGAATGAGGTGGATCGCCCGATCGTCTTTCTCTTATGGGGGCGTCCGGCACAGGAAAAGAAGGCGCTTCTGAACAACCCGAAGCACCTGATCCTGACAGCGCCGCATCCGAGCCCTTTGTCGGCTTACCGCGGGTTCTTCGGCTGCAAGCATTTCAGCAAAGCGAATGCGTTCCTTGCGGAGCATGGGATAGATCCGATCGACTGGCAGATTCCGGATGTATAGGGAATGGATATACTTTGTGGGTAATTACTAAAAAAAGTTTACTTCAACTTCATAATTTGTTCATAATTACCTGTTAGGATATATATAGTCGCAAAAGCAGAAATGAATTTTTTCATAATAGCCCCGGAGTTCGGTGACGAGCCCGGGGCACTCCTCTTTTTTGGGGGAAGGATATATCGCAGCAAAGCACTCCGTCAGTTATTGTAACAAATAGCCGGTGGTTTGACTATCTTATTTCAGAAAACAGCGCTTGGCAGCAGGGCTGAAAGAAAATAGGAGAACGGGGTGATATTTTCGAAAAAAAGCAGCATTTTATGGTAAAATATAAGGAAAAAAGGGATACCTGTGCTCCGGGGAGCGAAGAAATGTACACAAGGGGATCTGCTGTGAGTTTTTTCAATGGGAGGATAAAGAGAACAGAACATGATTTCACTTATCATTGCACTGGCCGTACTTGTGATCGGGTATTGCGTTTACGGCAGAGTGGCAGAAAAGATCTTTGCACCGGACGATCGCAAAACGCCTGCTGTCGAGATCAATGACGGCGTGGATTGTGTGCCGATGAAACCCTGGAGGGCGTTTCTGGTGCAGCTTTTAAATATCGCAGGAACGGGACCGATCTTCGGGGCGCTCATGGGCGCGTGCTTCGGACCGGTAGTGTTCCTTTGGATCATCTTCGGATCCATCCTCGGAGGTGCGGTCCACGACTATATGTGCGGGATGATCTCCTCCAGAAACAAGGGCGCTTCCATTGCGGAGATGTCCGGGAAATATCTGGGGAATGTGGTCAAATGGGGAATGCGTATCTTTTCTGTTGTGCTCCTCTTATTGACAGGCACAGTATTCGTGAACAGCCCGGCAGCACTTCTGGCGGACCTCACACCGGACACCTTGCCTGTCAATTTCTGGGTCGCAGCGATCCTTGTCTACTATGTGCTGGCGACGCTGCTGCCGATCGATAAGCTGATCGGCAAACTGTATCCCGTGTTTGGGGTCATCCTGATCATCATGGCGGTCAGTGTGATCGGAGGCACGATCGCAGGCGGCTATCACATCCCGGAGATCACGTTGCAGGACCTTCATCCGAAGGGACTCTATATCTGGCCGTTCATGTTTATTACGGTCGCATGCGGTGCGATCTCGGGTTTTCACGCCACACAATCTCCGATGGTCGCGAAATGTATTCCGAACGAGAAGTGCGGGCGGCCTGTCTTTTACGGAGCCATGATCATGGAGGCTGTGATTGCCCTGGTATGGGCGGCGGCAGGCGTTGCCTTCTACGGGACGACGAACCTTTTGTATGATGCGCTGACGAATCTCGGGCAGTCGGGAACGGTGTATGAGATCTGCAAAACCATGCTCGGCAGCGCAGGCGGCATTCTTGCCGTGATCGGCGTTGTGATCTGCCCGATCACATCCGGAGACACGGCGTTTCGGAGCGCCAGGCTGATCTTGGCAGAGATCACGCATCTGGATCAAAAAAAGATCAAAAACCGTTTGATCATTACAATCCCGCTCCTGACAGCAGGTGCATTCCTGACCCAGATGGATTTTGACGTGCTTTGGAGATATTTTTCATGGGCAAACCAGACGCTTGCCATGGTGGCGCTTTGGACTGCGACAGCATATCTTCTGAAGCAAGGGAAGTATCGGTTTGGATCGCTACTCACGGCAATTCCCGCAGCATTTATGTCTGCGGTCAGCCTGACCTATATCCTGATGGCGCAGGAAGGTTTCCGCCTCGATAAATCCATTGGATATCCGGTGGGCTTTGTGTTTGCGGCGGTGTTGTTCGTCATCTATCTGGTCAAGTTTTTCGGCGCGGGCAACAGAAAGAGAAACCGGCGATGTAAAGGTGCGCCGACGGAGGAATAGGATGAAACGTAAAAGTATGATCATATTGGCCGGAGCGATGGTTTGTGCTTTTTTGACCGGCTGCCAGAAAACGGGAGAGACAACGCCAGCGGCAGACAGAGAGGAAACGGTGACGGAAGCTTCTGAGACGGCGACGGAGACAGTGAAAGAGAGTGACGCCGCCAAGACAGAAGCAGAGACAGAAACCGAACAGGCGGCGGCAGCCGATCCCGATTATGAAGCACTTTATGCACCGGTGTTTGCAGAGGTGTTGGAGGTACTTGAGAACGGCTATGATTACGACAAAGAATATCAGTATGCCTCAAACGGTCTGATGGAAAAGGTGATGTATCCGGGCGACGGAGATCTGATGGAGACGGTCGGCTATGTGATGACGGATGTCAGCGGGGACGGCGTACCGGAGCTTTTGATCGGGTGCGACGAGGACTATGGCGAAGTGGGTCCGCAGAGTATGATCTTCAATGTTTTCACCATCAAGGAGGAAAAACCGTATCCTGTCTTTGAAGGCTGGGCGCGGAGCAGCTACAACTGGATGGGAGAAGATCATTTTTACTATCAGGGCTCCGGTGGGGCAGCGATCACACTTTTCGGAGAGAACCATCTGTGCAAGGACGGGACAGAGATCGTATGGGATGATTTTTATTTTACCGACGAAAAGGAAGACGGAAAGATTGGCTTTTATCACAACACGACAGGTGTATTTGACGTGAAGGAGGCCGAAGAGGTGCAGATGTCCGATGATGATTTCTACGGACTGATGGAAAGCTATGAAAAGAGATGTAAACTTCTTTCCTGGACGCCGATCGGAACGCTGCAGGGGAAATATGGAACGGCAGGCGATACCGAACCGAAAACGGATTCGCTCGAAAAAGAACTTCCGGATGAGTGGCTGTTCTTAAACGGCGCGATCCTTTCCATAGAGCCGGATGGGACGTTCGGGCTCTATGATGATAGTTACACCTGGATCTTCAGCGGCACATGGGAAGCAAACCCGGGGAAAGACCAGGTTGGTGTGAAACTGTTCAGTGAAGTGGGAGACGCCGGAAACCGCGCGGTTGCAGAGGGGACACTCCACAAAGACGGCACGGGATATCTTGTACTGGATCTGGAGTTTGAAGGCGGACTGACAGAGTTTACGGATGGCTCTGTCACACTGAGTAAAAAGCAGTAATAGCCTTACTTCAAAAAAGGAAAGCATATGAATATCTACGTAGATTTTGACGACTGTCTCTGCGAAACAGGAAAAGCGTTTTCGGATCTTGTTTATGAGATGTATGGGAAACTGGTCCCTTATGAGGAAATGCGGTATTTCAATCTCCGCAAGTCTTTTGACCTGACAGAAGAGGAGTATGATGCGCTCCTTGTCAGGGGGCATGAAGCGTCTGTGCTTTTATCCATCGAAGAGACGCCCGGCGCTGCGGCGGTGATCAACGAATGGATCGACAAGGGCCATCAGGTGTCGATCATCACCGGGCGGCCTTTTAATGCGTTCGAGGCATCCAGGGAATGGCTGGATACGCACGCTCTTGAAAAGGTCAAACTGTACTGTCTGGATAAATACGGCAGGGAAAACTTCCTGAAAGGCAGTGATTTCAGTCTGGAACTTGAAGATTATCGGAAAATGCACTTTGATTATGCGATCGAAGATTCGACCACGGCATTCAAGTTTTTTGACCATCTGCCGGACCTCAACGTCCTTGTGATCGACCGTCCGTGGAATCGGGACGCACTCTTCCCGAATGACCATTACCGCAGATGTTATGACTGGGAGACGATTCGGGAAATCGTAAAGTGAACGGACCGTGTACCAGGCTTTTGCACATAGAAAAAAATACTTGAAAAATAAGGATTTGCATAGTATTATAATTGTAGGCAAGTAGCAACTGTTAGCCATCGACACGGATGTCGATGAGACAATCAAAGGAGTGATGATATGAACGTAAATAACAGTTTCAACAGCAGTATGTACGGCGCGATATTCGGAACGGGCAATAACGCCAACAGCGGAATGTATGGCATTGACTTTTCCCAGTATGCGTCCCTCAAAAACGGAAGTTACAAGACAGCGTTGAAGGCCTACTACGCATCGGACGCTTCCAAGAAAAACGCTTCCACGGACGGCACGAAGACCGCATCCGGGAAGGACACTACTCAGTCGCTGACGAGGATCCAGACTTCTGCAAAGGAGCTGTCCGAGAGCGCGACGACGTTACTTGCAGGCGGTAAGAAATCTGTCTTTGCTACGGAGAAAGTAAAAGACTCCAGCGGTAAAGAATATGATTCCTACCAGTATGATACCGACAAGATCTATAAAGCGGTAAAAGGGTTCGTGGATTCCTATAATTCCATGATTGAGAATACGGTTTCCACCAATACCAATAATATCGCGACAGCGACTGCCGGTATGATCAACATGACCGATGAGAACAAAGGACTTCTCGCTTCCATCGGCATTTCTGTCAGTGCAACAGATTACAAACTGACTCTGGATGAAGATGACTTCAAGAAAGCGGATATGAGCACCGTCAAGGCGTTGTTCAATTCCACCGGTTCCTATGGGTATCAGGTTTCTGCCAAAGCATCCATGGTCAATTATTATGCACAGAACGAGATCACGAAAGCCAGCAATTACAGCGGATCCGGCAATTACAGTTATTACAATGTAAACGGATCGATGTTCAATTCCTGGACGTAAGAGAGTATCTCAATCTCAAGATCATAGTTCTTGCGCGGACGAGTCGAAAGAGCCCTGCCGCAGAAGTGGCGGGGCTTTTCTTTTTATGTCCTAAGGAACGGAAAGGAGGCATCCCAGGATAGTCATGAGCGTTCGTTATGAATTGCTGAAACAGGAAGGACGCGCAAAACGCGGCGTGTTCCATACCGTCCACGGGGATATTCAGACACCGGTCTTTATGAATGTCGGGACTGTTGCCGCGATCAAAGGCGCGGTCAGCACCGAAGATCTGAAGACGATCGGGACACAGGTGCAGCTTTCCAATACCTACCATCTTCATGTCAGGACCGGTGACAAACTCATCCACGAGCTTGGCGGACTCCATCGTTTTATGAACTGGGATCGCCCGATACTGACGGACTCCGGCGGATTCCAGGTGTTTTCGCTGGCAAGCCTTCGTTCCATCAAGGAAGAAGGGGTGACCTTCCGCTCACATATCGACGGACACAAGATCTTTATGGGACCGGAGGAGAGCATGCAGATCCAGTCTCATCTGGCCTCCACGATCGCGATGGCATTTGATGAATGTCCTCCGGCGCTTGCAGAGCGGGACTATGTCGAGGATAGTGTTGCACGGACAACCCGGTGGCTTTATCGCTGTAAGGACGAGATGGCGCGGCTGAACAGTCTCGATGAGACGATCAACAAACACCAGATGCTGTTCGGGATCAATCAGGGCGCGATCTTTCCGGATATCCGGATCGAGCATGCAAAGCGGATCGCAGAGCTTGATCTGGACGGCTATGCGGTCGGCGGACTTGCCGTGGGAGAGACACATGAGCAGATGTATTGGATCCTGGAAGAGACCGTTCCGTACCTTCCGCTTGAGAAGCCAACGTATCTGATGGGCGTCGGGACACCTGCGAATATTCTGGAAGCGGTGGACCGCGGGATCGACTTTTTTGACTGTGTCTATCCGTCCAGAAACGGCCGGCATGGACATGTCTATACCAATCACGGCAAGAAGAACCTCTTGAACCAAAAGTACGAAAGGGATCTTCGCCCGATCGAAGAGGGGTGCGGATGTCCTGCCTGCAAGGCCGGTTATACCCGTGCTTACATCAGGCATCTTCTCAAAGCAAAAGAGATGCTGGGCCTGCGCTTCTGTGTACTGCATAATCTGTATTTCTATAACCATCTGATGGAAGAGATCCGGGACGCACTTGATGCCGGGACATTTGCTTCTTATAAAGAAAAGAAACTGAAGGACCTTTCTCAAGGGTCATAAATTAGCACCCATGAAACAAACAGAACCGAGAACAAAAGAAAGAAAAACGATCGGATTTCCGCGTCTTGTGGCGGAGTCGATCCCTGAACTCCTGGCGGCCAGAATGCTGTCGGGGGTTTTTGCCACGTTACTGCTGTTTGGGGCAGAGAAGCTGATATCTGCGATCCTTGGAAGGAAGATCACAGCGATCACATCCGCCAATCTGAAGCGTTTTTTCCTCAGCTGGCAGGCACCGGTAGTGATCCTCATTGTCGTGGTGATCGGGCTGCTTGCGATCGCGATCGATCTGTTTGTCCAGATCCTCGTCAGCGGGGCGATCTTACGAGGAGAGAAAGCCGGATTCTTTTCGGCACTCAAACAGTCTTTTCTCAGGATCAAAGAATTTATCAATCCGGCGGGCATTTCGCTCCTCATCTACGTCCTTTTTGGCGCACCACTTGTCGGCATCGGCTTTTCCGTGGAGGTGACGGAGCATTTTAAACTGCCGAATTTTGTGATGAGCGTGGTACAGAAGAAGCCGATCTATCTGATCCTCTATGTGGCCGGCTGCATCGCATTGATCCTCTTCGGGCTTCTTTATATGTTTGCGATCCATGCGGTACTCCTTTCAGATATGAAGCCGCGTGAAGCCAAGAAGTACTCCGTCAGGCTTTTGAAAAAGAACTGGAGGAAACTGCTCGTGCAGATGGCATTGGTCCTGCTCGCGGTATTCGGCATCCAAAAGTGCACATCGTTCCTGGTACGGGATGTGATCCCGGATGCTTTGGAAAAGCAGGAGGCGACGTTGACAACCGCGCAGGAGGAATACAGTTTCCTGGATGATCTGGAGGACGGAGAACTCGATTTCTCGCCGGAGACACAGGCGGCCGTCGGCTATCGTTTCGGGTGCGCGACCATCGTGTTGGTGGGAGGCTTTGCGGAAAGTGTCGTTACGCTCTTGGCATCTGCATTCGTGATGCTGTTTTTTACGAAACTATACCTGCAGTTTGACTGTGCGGAACGTGAAGATCCGCCTATTACATGGCGGCAAAGAGAAAAGAAGGGTTTCTACGTTGTCAAAGTTGTGTGTATCGTTGGCCTGTTCGCTGTGGTTTTTCTTGGTTCGCTGGGGATCGCGCTGGATTACACTTTTGTAACCGAAGATCCGGAGGTTCCCCTGATCGCGCATCGGGGCGGCGGCGATCTCGCTTCCGAGAATTCCGCGGAAGGCGTGAAAGAGGCAGTGATCCACCATTGCTATGGGACAGAAACAGACATTCAGAGGACCAAAGACGGGTATTATATCATTAACCATGACGATACGTTCAAACGGATGGCGGGCGTGAAAAAAGCCGCGCAGGATATGACGCTGGAGGAGATCAAGGCACTGGATGTCAGGGACACTACGGGCAGCGGTGAATTTGTCAAGATCCCGACGTTGGAAGAGTTTCTCGACAGCAGCGGCGGAAAGATCCATTATTTCCTTGAATTAAAGGGTGCAACGGCGGATCGTCAGATGGCAGATGATGTCGTACGGATCGTGAAGGAAAAAGGACTCGAAGATGACGTGACCATCATATCCTTAAAATATGATCTGATTGATTATGTGGAAAGTACCTATCCGGAGATGGATACGGGCGTGCTCTTTTTCCTCGGGACCGGTGATCTGGAGAAGCTGAACTGCGATATGCTGATCGTGGAAGAGGGCATGGCGTCGGATGTCATGTATTCGATGGCGCATGACGCGGATAAGAAGGTGACAGTCTGGACCATCAATACCTATGACGGCCTGTATGATTTCCTGGATGATGCGATTGACGGTGTGATCACGGACAAAGTCGAGCTGGCAGAGCAGGTGGAAAAAGATCTGGAAAACCGCTCTGATGTGCGGATCATCAAGGACCGGTTGAAGGATTATTGGAATTAGAATGTCGAGAGGAAACCGTAGACAAAGCAAGGGAAAACGTGTAGAATAGAAAAAGCGATTTTTTGTGCAGTTTAGGAGGAAAAAACTATGTCTATCTTAATGGCAGCCGGACAGGCAACCGGCGCAGCGTCCGGCGGCGGTCTGATGATGATCGTCTGGATCGTGGTTCTGGTCGGATTCATGTATTTCTTTATGATCCGTCCGCAGCAGAAAGAAACCAAGAAGAAAAATGAGATGATGAATCAGCTCGCAGTTGGCGATACCGTACTGACGACGAGCGGTTTTTACGGTACCATCATTGATGTCAATGAGGACACGGTAATCATCGAATTCGGCAGCAACCGTAACTGCCGCATTCCGATGCAGCGTGCAGCGATTGCAGCGATCGAAAAGCCGGATCAGGCAGTGGAAGAGAAGCCTTCCAAGGATGACAAAAAGGACGCGACCGAGAAGAAGGGCTTTAGCCTGTTTGGCAAGAAGAAAGAAGAGGAAAAGAGCGAGAGTAAGTAAGAGGTAGGCGGATGAAGAAGTATTGCTTTGGCGTCGATGTCGGCGGGACGACGGTGAAGATCGGGCTTCTGACAACTTCCGGGGAGCTTCTCGACAAATGGGAGATCCCTACGGATAAACGGGAAGACGGCGGACATATCCTGACCGACATTGCGGATGCGATCGAGAAAAAGCTTGCGGAAAAGAACATTCCCAAGGATGACGTAGAAGGAGTCGGGATCGGTGTGCCGGGTGCGGTACTGCCGGACGGCACGGTGAATCGTTGCGTGAATCTCGGCTGGGGTGTGAAAAAGGTCGGCGAGGAACTCAATTCGATCTTGTCACTTCCGGTACGCGTCGGGAATGATGCGAATGTGGCGGCACTCGGTGAGATGTGGCAGGGCGGCGCGAAAGGACATAAGGATGTCCTGATGGTGACGCTCGGAACGGGTGTCGGCGGCGGACTCATTATCGGCGGAAAGATCATCACGGGGTTTCATGGCGCAGGTGCCGAGATCGGACACATTGTCGTGAACAAGGATGAGACGGAGTCCTGCAATTGCGGGAACCGCGGATGTCTGGAGCAATACGCGTCTGCAACAGGTATCGTACGGATGACCAAAAAACTGCTGGAAAAAGAGACGGCAGATTCCGTATTGCGAAAAGAAGAGATCACAGCAAAAGCAATCTTCGATGCGGCAAAGCAGGGTGATGCACTGGCAAAGAAGGCCGTGGAGGATTATTGTGAGACGCTCGGTTTCGGACTTGCGGCTGCGTGCAATACCGCCAATCCTGAGATCGTCGTGATCGGCGGCGGTGTTTCCAATGCAGGACAGACACTCGTAGATGCTGCCCATGCAGCATTTCTAAAGTATGCATTTCACGCCTTGCGAGAGACGGTATTCACACTTGCCACACTCGGGAATGACGCGGGAATGTACGGATCGGCCAGGTTGATCCTGGATGAATAAAGAAACACGATCAGGACGGCCGCAGTGCCGTCCTGTGGTGTGTAAGGGGAGGAAGAACCATGGAATATAAGGTAGGCGTGATCGCCGGAGACGGGATCGGTCCGGAGATCGTTGCGGAAGCGCGGAAGGTATTGGATCGTGTCGGAGAAAAATGCGGACACATCTTTTCTTATACGGAAATCCTGATGGGCGGCTGCTCCATCGATGCCTGCGGCGAACCGTTGACGCAGGAAGCCATTGCAGCGGCGAAAGCACAGGATGCGGTTTTGATGGGATCGATCGGCGGAGATGCGAAGACCTCTCCCTGGTACAAACTCCCGCCGGAGAAACGGCCGGAGGCTGGGCTGCTCGGAATCCGCAAGGCGCTGAATTTATTTGCAAATCTGAGACCGGCGTATCTTTATCCGGAACTTCGCGCTGCTTGCCCGCTACGGGATGAAATCATCGGAGACGGGTTTGATATGCTGATCATGCGCGAACTGACCGGCGGTCTTTACTTCGGAGAAAGAAAGACGGAGACCGTCGACGGCAAAGTCAAAGCAACGGATACGCTCGTCTACAGTGAGGATGAGATCCGGCGTATTGCGATCAAAGGCTTTGATATCGCAAGAAAACGTCGGAAGATCGTGACGAGCGTGGATAAGGCGAACGTGCTGGATTCTTCGCGGCTTTGGAGAAAGATCGTGGAGGAGGTCGCAAAGGACTATCCGGACGTGACACTTTCCCATATGCTGGTAGACAACTGCGCGATGCAGCTTGTGAAGGATCCGAAGCAGTTTGATGTGATCCTGACGGAGAATATGTTTGGTGATATCCTTTCGGACGAAGCGAGCATGGTGACGGGATCGATCGGGATGTTGTCATCCGCCAGCCTGAATGAGACGAAATTCGGCCTGTATGAGCCGAGCGGTGGCTCTGCGCCTGATATTGCTGGCAAAGGCATCGCCAATCCGATCGCAACCATTCTTTCTGCAGCGATGATGCTGCGCTACAGTTTTGATCTGGATCAGGAAGCAGACGCCGTGGAATCGGCTGTGAAGCAGGTCCTGAAAGACGGCTTCCGGACAATTGACATTTTCCCGCAAAAGGGGGAGGATGCGAGCGGCATTAAGCAGGTCGGGACGAAGGAGATGGGAGATGCCATCGCAGAGCGTATCTGAAGAAAGACTAACTATTAAAAGTCAACAAGAAAGGAGACTGAAAAAACTATGAGCAGTGAAAATATGAAATGCGGCATGCAACAGGCACCGGCACGAAGTCTTTTGAACGCCCTCGGTTTTACGCCGGAAGAGATCAAAAAGCCCATGGTCGGGATTGTAAGCTCCTACAACGAGATCGTGCCGGGGCATATGAATATCGATAAGATCGTGGAGGCTGTGAAACTTGGCGTCGCAGAAGCAGGCGGAATGCCGGTTGTCTTCCCGGCGATCGCAGTTTGCGACGGGATCGCAATGGGACATATCGGGATGAAGTATTCGCTCGTGACACGCGATCTGATCGCAGATTCTACCGAATGTATGGCGATCGCGCACCAGTTTGATGCGCTCGTCATGGTCCCGAACTGTGATAAAAACGTGCCCGGACTTTTGATGGCGGCCGCACGCGTGAATGTGCCGACGGTCTTCGTGTCCGGTGGTCCGATGCTTGCAGGACATGTAAAAGGAAAGAAACGCAGCCTTTCTTCTATGTTTGAAGCAGTAGGCTCTTATGCGGCAGGGACGATGACCAAGGAGGATGTGACGGAATTTGAAAACCATGTCTGTCCGACCTGCGGATCCTGCTCCGGTATGTATACGGCAAACTCGATGAACTGTCTGACCGAGGCGCTTGGCATGGGACTTTCCGGCAACGGGACAATCCCGGCGGTGTATTCGGATAGACTCCGTCTCGCAAAGCACGCAGGGATGGCGGTCATGGAACTGCTGAAAAAGAATATCCGTCCGCGTGACATTATGACGAAAGATGCAATTTTAAACGCACTCACCGTGGATATGGCACTTGGATGTTCGACCAATTCCATGCTGCATCTTCCGGCGATCGCGCATGAAGTCGGGTTTGACTTTGATATCAGTTTTGCAAATCCGATCAGTGAAAAGACACCGAACCTGTGCCACCTCGCACCGGCGGGTCCCACTTATATGGAAGATCTCAACGAGGCAGGCGGTGTCTACGCGGTCATGAAAGAGCTTGCGGACATCGGACTGATCCATACAGACTGCATGACGGTCACCGGTAATACGATCGGCGAGAATATCAAAAACGCGATCAATAAGGATCCGGAAGTCATCCGTCCGACGGACAACCCGTACAGCAAGACCGGAGGACTCGCGGTATTAAAAGGAAACCTCGCACCGGACGGATCCGTCGTGAAGCGTTCCGCTGTCGTACCGGAGATGATGGTACACGAAGGACCGGCGCGGGTATTTGACTGCGAAGAAGACGCGATCGAAGCGATCAAAGGCGGCAAGATCAAAGAGGGCGATGTCGTTGTCATCCGCTACGAAGGGCCAAAGGGTGGACCCGGCATGCGGGAGATGTTGAACCCGACTTCTGCGATCGCCGGCATGGGACTTGGCAGTACGGTCGCGCTCATTACGGACGGCCGTTTTTCCGGTGCTTCCCGTGGTGCCTCGATCGGCCATGTTTCGCCTGAAGCAGCGCTCGGCGGACCGATCGCTTTGGTGGAAGAAGGCGATATCATTGCGATCGATATCCCGCACATGACGTTGGATCTGAAAGTCAGCGATGACGAGCTCGCGGCGCGGAGAGCCAACTGGAAGCCTCGCGAGCCGAAGGTGACGACGGGATATCTTGCGCGGTATGCATCCATGGTGACAAGCGGAAACCGTGGCGCGATCCTTGAAATTTCGAAACAGTAGGAGAGAGTTTTTTATGCAACTGACAGGAGCACAGATCGTGATCGAATGCCTGAAAGAGCAGGGCGTGGATACCGTGTTCGGATATCCGGGCGGCGCGATCTTAAATGTCTACGATGAACTGTATCTGCACAGAGAGGAGATCACACACATTCTCACGAGCCATGAGCAGGGCGCGTCCCATGCGGCAGATGGCTATGCGAGAACGACCGGAAAGGTGGGTGTCTGCTTCGCAACAAGCGGCCCCGGTGCGACAAATCTCGTGACGGGGATTGCAACGGCCTATATGGATTCGGTGCCGCTGGTCGCGATCACTTGTAATGTCGGTGTACCGCTGCTTGGCAAGGATAGCTTTCAGGAAGTGGACATCGCAGGCATCACGACGCCGATCACCAAGCACAATTTCATCGTCAAGGATGTGAAGCAGCTTGCGGACACGATCCGAAGAGCGTTTCAGATCGCAAGACGCGGACGCCCGGGACCGGTCCTGGTCGATATCCCGAAGGATGTGACCGCAAACAAGGCAGAGTACAAAGCGATCAAGCCGGAACCGGTACCGCCGCTGACGGATCAGATCACGGAGGCGGATCTGGACAAGGCAGTTGCGATGATCCAAAAGGCCAAGAAACCGATGATCTTTGTGGGCGGCGGGGCGATCATTTCCGAAGCGTCAGAGGAGTTGGAAACATTTGTGTCGCTTGTGAAAGCGCCGGTTTGTGACTCTTTGATGGGAAAAGGCGCCTATGACGGCACGAAGGAAAATTACACCGGAATGCTCGGCATGCACGGCTGCAAAGCGAGTAACCTTGCGGTTTCGGAATGTGATCTTTTGATCGCGCTCGGCACACGGTTTTCCGATCGGGTACTCGGCAATCCCAAGACTTTTGCACATCAGGCGAAGATCCTGCAGTTTGATGTGGATCCGGTCGAGATCAACAAAAACCTGACAGTGGATGCCTTTGTGATGGGCGATCTGAAAGAGACCTTAAAGGCTGTGAACGAGCGGCTTTCCCACAAGTCCATCCCGAAGCACGAAGAGTGGCTTTCCCACATTGCGGACTATCAGAAGAAATATCCGCTGACCTACAACAAAGACGGGCTTTCCGGTCCGTACATCGTGGAGAAGATCTACGAGCTGACGGGAGGAAACGCGCGGATCGTGACAGAAGTAGGACAGCATCAAATGTGGGCGGCGCAGTTTTATCAATATCAGAAGCCGCGACATTTCCTGACTTCCGGCGGTCTCGGCACGATGGGCTACGGGCTTGGCGCTGCGATCGGTGCGCAGATTGCGGATCGAGACACGCAGGTTGTCAACATCGCAGGAGACGGGTGTTTTCGGATGAACCTGAATGAGCTTGCGACGGCATCCCGCAATCATCTGCCGCTCATCGAAGTGATCATCAACAACCATGTGCTTGGTATGGTACGCCAGTGGCAGACGGCCTTTTATCAGAAGCATTATTCCGCGACGGTCTTAGATGACGGTGCCGATTATGTGAAGGTCGCAGAGGCGCTGGGCGCAAAAGGCTTTCGTGTGACGTCTCAGGCGGAGTTTGACGATGCATTTTCAAAGGCACTTGCGGAGAACGGTCCGGTTGTGCTAGATTGTATCATAGATTGCGACGACAAGGTGCTTCCGATGGTGGCACCGGGCGCGGACATCAGCGATTTTCTGGAATAGAGGAGGAGTAGGATTATGAGCAGAGTGTACAATTTTTCCGCAGGGCCGGCTGTTTTGCCGGAAGAGGTGCTGAAAGAAGCAGCCGAGGAAATGCTGGATTACAAGGGATCCGGTATGTCCGTGATGGAGATGAGCCACCGGTCCAAGGTTTACGATGAGATCATCAAAGAGGCGGAGCAGGATATCCGGGATCTTCTTTCCATTCCGGATAACTATAAAGTGCTCTTCTTACAGGGCGGCGCATCCCAGCAGTTTGCGGCAGTACCGATGAACCTGATGAAAAATAAGAAGGCAGGCTATATCCTGACCGGACAGTGGGCGAAGAAAGCGTTTGCGGAAGCAAAACTTTACGGAGAAGCAGTGGAGCTTGCAAGCTCTGCGGACAAGACGTTTTCCTACATTCCGGACTGCTCGGATCTGCCGATCACGGACGATATGGATTATGTCTATATCTGCGAGAACAATACGATCTACGGCACGAAGTACAAGAAACTGCCGAATACGAAAGGACGCATCCTTGTTTCCGACGTGTCTTCCTGCTTCCTGTCTGAGCCGATGGACGTGACGAAATACGGTGTTGTTTACGGTGGTGTTCAGAAGAACATCGGGCCGGCCGGTGTTGTGATCGATATCATCAGAGAGGATCTGATCACGGATGACGTGCTGCCGGGCACGCCCACCATGTTGAAATGGAAAACGCAGAGCGACAACGATTCGCTTTACAATACGCCCCCGTGCTACGGCATTTACATCTGCGGCAAGGTCTTCAAGTGGATCAAGAGAAACGGTGGTCTGGCCGGCATGAAGACGAGAAACGAGGAAAAGGCGAAGATTCTCTACGACTTCCTCGACAACAGCACGCTTTTCAAAGGCACGGTTGTGAAGGAAGATCGGTCGCTCATGAATGTGCCGTTTGTGACGGGCAATGAGGAGCTGGATAAGAAGTTTGTTGCGGCCGCAACGGAGAAGGGCTTCGTCAACCTGAAGGGACACCGGACGGTCGGCGGTATGAGAGCCAGCATCTACAACGCAATGCCGAAAGAGGGCGTGGAAAAACTGGTTTCCTTTATGGAGCAGTTTGAGAAGGAAAACAAATAAGCGGGATTGATCAAAGGAGAGGATAAACAAATGAATTATGCAACGCTGAACCCGATCAGCAAGATCGGAACGGATGGGTTCTCTGCGGAATATCGTAAAGTGGAGGATCTGAACAATGCGGATATCGCGCTTGTGCGCAGCGCATCCATGCACGACCTTGACCTGCCAAAGGGGCTGCTTGCAGTTGCAAGAGCCGGCGCGGGCGTCAATAACATTCCACTGGAGAAATGCGCGGAGCAGGGGATCGTGGTTTTCAACACGCCCGGCGCCAATGCCAACGGCGTGAAGGAACTGGTGCTGGCAGGTATGCTCCTTGCAGCACGTGATATCACGGGCGGTATTGCATGGACCGAAGAAAACAAGGATGATCCGGACATCGGAAAATCCGCGGAGAAAGCGAAGAAACAGTTTGCCGGAACCGAGATCGCAGGAAAGAAGCTCGGTGTGATCGGACTTGGCGCGATCGGTGTCCGTGTGGCGAACGCTGCGACGGATCTGGATATGGAAGTTTACGGATATGACCCGTATATCTCGGTACGCGCGGCGTGGAGTCTTTCCCAGCGTGTGCATCATGTGACAGCGATCGAGGAGATCTGCAGGGAATGCGATTATATTACGATCCATGTACCGCTTATGGATTCCACAAAGAAGATGCTATCGAAAGAGTGTGTCGCACTGATGAAGCCGACCACTGTGATCCTGAATTTCGCACGGGATCTGTTGGTGGATGAGGAGGCTGTTGTGGCAGCGCTTGCAGAGGGCAAACTCCATCGTTATGTAACGGATTTTGCGAATCCCACGACAGTCGGAAAGCCGGGTGTCATCACCACGCCGCATCTCGGTGCTTCTACGGAGGAGTCCGAAGACAACTGCGCAGTGATGGCCGTGAGAGAACTCCGCGACTTTATCGAGAACGGCAATATTGTGAACTCCGTGAATTATCCGGATATCTCGATGGGCGGCTGTGAGACGCCGGAGCGTGTCGTGATCCTGCACAAGAATATCGCCGGTGCGATCAGTAAATTTTCCACGTTGTTCGGTGACGCAGGCATCAACATTGCGAACATGATGAACAAGAGCAAAGGCGAGTACGCCGTGACCCTTATTGACAACGACAGCAAGACGCCGGATGATGTGATCAAAACGCTTTCCGGTCTCGATTTTGTCAGGAGAGTCAGAACCATTTAAGTACGGAAGGAGTCGGTAAATTATATGGCAACGATCAAACCATTTTGCTGTATCAGACCGGTGGAAACAAAGGCAGCGCAAATTGCGGCGCTGCCTTATGATGTTTATAACCGCTCGGAAGCCAAAGAAATCGTAAAGGAGAACCCGGCATCGTTTCTGTCCATCGATCGCGCGGAAACGGCATTCCCGGACAGTGTGGACACGTATGCGCCGGAAGTCTATGCGAAGGCGAGGGAGCTTTTTTGGAAACGTGTCGAGGACGGAGATTTCGTTCGCGAGGAAAAACCGGCGTATTATCTCTATGAGTTGACGATGGGTGACCGTATCCAGACCGGGATCGTGGCGACAGCTTCCATCGACGATTATCTGAACGGCGTGATCAAGAAGCACGAGAATACCCGCGCAGAAAAAGAGGAGGATCGCATCCGCCATGTGGATACGATCGGCGCGCAGACCGGCCCGATCTTTCTTGCTTATCGGAAAAACGAAGCGATCGAAAAGATCGTAGCAAAAACGAAGGAAGGCACACCCCTGTATGACTTCACCTCGGATGATAAGGTGCGGCATCGGGTGTTTGTGATTGCGAGTGACACAGACATCGACATTCTGCGCAGTTCCTTTGCGGGAATCGATCAGATCTATATCGCGGACGGTCATCACCGTGCAGCCTCTGCTGTAAAGGTGGGGCTGAAACGACGCGAAGATAATCCGGGCTTTGACGGGACGGAGGAGTTCAACTTCTTTCTGTCTGTGCTGTTCCCGGACAGCGAGCTTGCGATCATGGATTATAACCGCGTTGTGAAGGATTTGAATGGACTTTCCGTACTCGATTTTCTGACAGAGGTGCAGAAGCGCTTTGACGTCGGAGAAGTGTCTGCGGTACCGATCCATCCGAAGGAGAAGGGCGAATTTTCCATGTTTTTGGACGGGATCTGGTATCCGTGCAAGGTGCGTGCAGAAGATAAGAGCGCAGATCCTGTTGAGGGGCTGGATGTCTCTTTGCTGCAGAAACTGTTGCTGACGCCGGTGCTCGGGATCGGAGATCCGAAAACCGACAAACGGATTGACTTTGTCGGCGGGATTCGCGGACTGACCGAGCTCGAACATCGGGTACATACGGACTGCGCCGTGGCGTTTGCCATGTTCCCGACTACGATCGGAGAATTGTTTGCGGTTGCGGATGCCGGCCTTTTGATGCCGCCGAAGTCCACCTGGTTTGAACCGAAGTTACGAAGCGGCCTTTTCATCCATGAGATCTGATGGAACAGGAGTGACAGTTGGACAAGGTTGAAATTGAATTCAGCACCGAAACCGTGCTGGACAACTTGACAGAACTGAAGAATACAGACCCCTCGATCGTGCAGGAATTTCTGAAGGATTTCGGGCGGAGTGCGCTTTCATTCAGCCTGCAGCTTGTGATTGCGATTGTGATCTTTCTTGTCGGCGGGCGGATCATTGCGTTGATCCGCAGGATCGTCCGTAAGACGCTGGAAAAACGTGAAGCAGATCCCGGGGTTAGGCAGTTTTTGGATTCCCTGATCAAAGCGATCTGCTATGTGCTGCTGGTCTTTCTGATCCTTGCGCTGTTTGGCGTGACAACGGCGTCCATCGTTGCGATCCTTGGTTCCGCAGGGCTTGCGATCGGCCTTGCGCTGCAAGGAAGCCTTTCGAATCTCGCCGGCGGTGTGCTGATCCTTTTGCTAAAGCCTTTTCGCGTGGGCGATTACATCATGGAGGACAAGCATAAAAACGAAGGCGTGGTCGAAGAGATCACGATCTTTTACACGACGCTGCGGACGGTTGATAACCGGTCTGTCGTGATCCCGAACGGAGATCTTGCGAATAGCAGTGTCGTGAATTTCACGAGATCGCCTGAGCGGAAACTGATCTATACGGTCGGGATCGCTTATGATGCGGACCTGAAAAAAGCAAAAGAGATCCTGAGAGACGTCCTTGAGAAGACGGAGAACCGCGATCCGGAGCGGGAGATCATGGTCTATGTGGATTCGCTCGGTGATTCATCCGTGAATCTCGGATTCCGGATCTGGCTGCCGACAGAGCAGTACTGGCTGATGCGGTGGGACATCATCGAGCGTATCAAACTTGCCTTTGATGAAAACGGGATCGAGATCCCCTATCAGAAGATCGATATTGCCATGAAAACGGCAGTCCTGAGCAAGGATGAAAGTATGAAGGAGGAGTCGCATTGAAACAGAACAACATCCCAGAAACCTATGAATTGATCGAAGATCATCCGCTGCCGGATCTGAAATCCGACGGCTTCCTTTTGAAGCATAAAAAAAGCGGGGCGCACGTTTCCGTGATCTCCAATGACGATGAGAATAAGGTCTTTTTTATCGCATTTCGCACCCCTGCGCCTGACAGCACGGGCGTGCCGCATATCATCGAGCATTCCGTGCTCTGCGGTTCGGATAAATTTCCCGTGAAGGATCCGTTTGTGGAACTGGTGAAAGGGTCACTGAACACATTTCTGAACGCGATCACTTATCCGGATAAAACGGTATATCCGGTTGCGTCGGAAAACGACCAGGATTTCAAAAACCTTTGTGACGTCTATATGGATGCGGTGCTGCATCCGAATATTTACCACCACAAGGAGATCTTTGAGCAGGAAGGGTGGCATTATGAGTTGAACGATCCGGACGGCGATCTTACGATCAACGGCGTCGTCTATAACGAGATGAAGGGGGCGTTTTCCTCGCCGGAGGATGTCGTGGATCGCTTGATCCTGAATACGCTTCATCCGGATACCAATTACGGCTTTGAATCGGGTGGCGATCCGGTCGAGATCCCGAAGCTGACGTATGAGGGCTTTCAGAAGTTCCATCAGCGGCTCTACCATCCGAGCAATGCCTATATCTATCTGTACGGCAATATGGATGTGGAGGAGCGCTTAAAATGGCTCGATGCGGAGTATCTCGCGGCGTATGATGCGATCAACCCGGATTCCGAGATCAAGGTGCAGAGCCCGTTTGCCGCACAAAAAGAGATCGTATCGACGTACAATCTCGCGAGCACGGACGACGAAAAGGACAATACCTATCTGACCTTAAATTATTCTGTCGGTGATGTGCTGGACTTAAAGCTCATCACGGCGTTTGATATCTTGGATTACGCGCTGCTGTCACGCCCCGGTGCACCGCTTAAGCAGGCACTTTTGGATGCGGGGATCGGTAAGGATATTATCGGCGGTTTTGATTCCGGAATCCGGCAGCCCATGTTTTCTGTTGTTGCAAAGTATGCAAACGAATCGGATAAAGAACGATTCCTTTCCGTGATCAAAGAGACACTGCAAAAAGAGATCCAAAACGGTCTTCCGAAAAAGACGATCGAGGCAGCGATCAACAGCAGCGAATTCCGTTTCCGCGAAGCGGATTTCGGCTCCTATCCGAAGGGACTGATCTACGGCTTGGATGTGCTCGGTTCCTGGATCTATGACGAGAAAAAGCCGTTTTTGAATCTGGAAGTGTTGCCGGTTTATGCAGAACTTCGGAAAAAGATCGGTACGGGCTATTTTGAGGGGCTGATCCAAAAGTATCTGCTGGACAACACGTTCTCTACTGTGGTGATCGTGAAGCCGGAGAAAGGACTTGTGGACAGACAAGAGGCAGAGCTCGCAAAGGAACTTGCGGCCTACAAGAACAGCTTGAGTGCCGAGGAAAAACAGAAACTCATCGATGAGACGGCGCATCTGAAACAGTATCAGGAGGAGCCTTCTCCGCAGGAGGATCTCGAGAAGCTGCCGATGCTGAAACGCTCGGATATCGGCACGAAGATCCGTCCGCTCCAGAATCAGGAGATTACGATCGACGGCCAAAAGGGCCTGCTCCATGAGATGTTTACAAACGGGATTTTGTATCTGCATCTCCTGTTTGATGTCACTGATCTGACGGCGGAGGAACTCTCTACGCTCGGGATTTTGCGGTCGGTCCTTGGGTATATGGATACGGAGCATTTTTCCTATGCGGAACTGTCCGATGAGATCAATCTCTACACAGGCGGGATCGGCATGGCGGTGCAATCCTACACCAATCTGCCTAAGCAGGAGACCCGGTATTGTCTGGAACTTCATGCCAAATCGCTCTATGCGAACGTTTCCGATACAATCCGGCTCCTCAGCGAGATGGTCTTCAAAACGGATTGTACGGATCAAAAGCGTTTGTATGAGATCATCGCTGAGCAAAAGAGCCGGCTGCAGATGACGCTTTCCTCTGCGGGTCATGCAACGGCTTCCGGCAGAGCGTTGTCCTATTTTTCCAGGACAGCGGCGCTCCGTGATCTGACCAGCGGGATCAGTTATTACCGTCTGATCGACAGAATCGAAAAGGATTTTGAAAAAGAGGGCGCAGATCTCTCCGCAAAACTCAGCGCGCTTGCACAGAAAGTGTTCCTGAAAAGCCGGGTGCTTGTCAGCATCACTGCGGATCAGGAGGGATACCAGACTGCGGAAAAGGAACTGCCGGCGTTTCTTGGCAAACTTGCGGACGGCGCTCCCGGCGCAGATCAGACCCTTGCATTGGAAAAGAAAAACGAAGGCTTTACGGATGCTTCCCAGGTGCAGTATGTGGCGAGAGCCGGGAATTTCCTGAACAAAGGGCTTTCTTACAGCGGGAGACTCCGTATCCTGAAGACGATCTTAAGTTATGACTACCTGTGGATGAATGTCCGCATGAAGGGCGGCGCTTACGGCTGCATGAGCGGGTTTTCCAGAAACGGAGACAGTTATTTTGTTTCTTACCGCGATCCGAAGCTTGCGGAGACGAACGAGGTGTTTGAGGGCGTTCCGGCCTATGTCAAGGCGTTTGATGCATCCGATCGCGATATGACAAAGTATATCATTGGCACGATCAGCGATATGGATACGCCGATGAATCCGGATGCAAAAGGGGTACGGAGCACCACGGCTTATCTCTCCGGACTGACCGAGGAGATCCTGCAGAAGGAGCGCGACGAGGTGCTTTCTACGGAGACGAAGGACATCCGCGCACTGGAGCCGTATATCACGGCCGTGCTTTCCGACGAGTGCCTGTGCGCGATTGGAAATGAGACTGTGATCGGAGAGGAACAGAACCTGTTTGACCGGAAAGAGAGCCTGTTATGACAGAGGAAAAGCAGCTCCGCTCAGGATTTGTGACACTGGTCGGGAGGCCGAATGTCGGGAAATCGACACTGATGAACCGCCTGATCGGACAGAAGATCGCGATCACGAGCAAGAAACCGCAAACGACGAGGAACCGTATTCTGACGGTCTATACTGACCCGGATCGCGGACAGATCATTTTCTTAGATACACCGGGGATCCATAAAGCGAAGAATAAGCTCGGCGAATTCATGATGAGCCGTGCGGAGCAGGCATTTGCTGAGGCGGATGTGATTCTGTGGCTGGTGGAACCATCAGAACAGATTGGTGCAGGGGATCAGCATATTGCAAAGCTTTTACGGGAGACCGGTATCCCTGTGATCCTCGTTGTCAACAAGATGGACACCTGCAAGAACCCCAATGAAGTGCTCGCGGTGATCGACAGCTACCGAAAAGCCTATGATTTTTTTGCGGAGATCGTACCGGTTTCCGCGCTGCGCGGGGACAATGAGACGGAACTGCTCGATACGCTGTTTTCGCATCTTGCCAAAGGGCCGATGTACTATGACGAAGATACCGTCACGGACCAGCCGGAGCGTGCGATCGTTGCGGAATTGATCCGGGAGAAGGCACTGCATGCTCTTTCCGACGAGATCCCGCATGGGATCGCAGTGACGATCGAGTCGATGAAGGAGCGCGAGAAGACTGCCGGAAAAGGACAAAACGGACGCTCTGAGACACTGATGGATATTGAAGCCGTGGTGATCTGTGAGCGGGATTCCCACAAGGGGATCATCATCGGAAAGGGCGGTGCGATGATCAAAAAGATCGGGACGAATGCCCGGTATGAGATCGAGCGGCTTTTGAACTGCCATGTAAATCTGTCACTCCGTGTGAAGGTAAAGAAAGATTGGCGGGACAGCGACGTGCAGCTTCGGAATTTCGGCTATACCGCATCAGAATAAACGGATATTGCACATGAACGAGAATGATCTCACCTTGACCGGCATTGTGCTGTCTGCCATGCCGATCGGAGAAAACGATAAAAGACTGTCGCTCCTGACGAGAGAGCGCGGCAAGATCAGCGCGTTTGCACGTGGGGCAAGACGGCCGAACAGTCCGCTCCTTGCATCTACGGGACCGTTTGCCTTTGGGACGTTTCACGTATTTGAAGGGCGCAGTTCCTACAATGTGAACAAAACCGAGATCTCGGAATATTTCCGTGAGATCGCGTCGGACCCCGATGCCGCATGGCTGGGCTTTTATTTTCTTGAGTTCGCGGATTATTATTCTTTTGAAAACCTGGAAGCAGGCGAAACGGTCGCGCTGCTTTTTTATTCCTTAAAGGCATTGCTGTCAGATGCGTTTGAGAACGACCTTGTGCGGCGGGTTTACGAACTCAAAATGCTGGTCATCAACGGGGAATACCCGGATCCTGCGCGCTGCAAACTGTCGCAGTCGGCGGACTATGCGATGCGATATATCATCAACACGCCCGTGAAGGAGTTGTACCGCTTCAGCGTGACCAAAGAGGTGTTAAAGGAACTTTCAGATGTCATTGACCGGTTCATCCGCGTAAATACGAACCATGAGTTTCGCTCGCTTGCGGTGATAGGGAGACTGTGATATAGTGAACGAGATTCAGTTGTAATATGATAAAGGAGCTCTGAAGAACAGATCGAGATGGAAAAACGGTTTGGGATGAAGAAAAAAGCATATGGTTTGCTCGCGGCGGCCGCTGCCGGAATGCTGTTCCTTTCCGGGTGCGGCTCTTATGATGCCGATGAGAACACGCTTTTCCTGAAGCGCAACGGCGAGATCTACGAGACGAATGTACAGTCCTTTGAGGGTGCGCAATACAGCGAAGATGAACTACAGGCGTTCATTGACGAGGAGATCAGCTCTTACGACGGAGAAGGGAGCGTTTCCGTCGAGAAGTTCGAGATGGACGGCGACACGGCCATGCTGACCACGAAGTATTCGGACAGTACGGCTTATGCGGATTTCAATAAACGCACGTTTTTCAACGGAAAGGTTGTGCTGGCGCAGGCGGACGGCTTTGATTTTGATGTGCCCTTTTTTTCATACGGGGAGAAGAGCAGCGCCGGTATGGAAGCGACAGGAGATGTATCAATCCCCCGCCAAGATGTCATTGAAAACCCGAACCTGTCTGTTGTTGTGTTGAGTGAAAACACGGTGGTTTCCGTTCCGGGAAAGATTCTTTATTATTCGGAGCATGTGACTGTGCAGGACAAGCATACGGCAAAGGTGGATGGCTACGACGCAGACGGCGCAGCGACGAAACCGGCATATATTATCTACCAGTAGAGAGGAGTTTAGGCACTTATGGAAAAAACAATGGACAAGATCGTCAATCTTGCGAAAGGCAGAGGGTTCGTCTATCCCGGTTCGGAGATTTACGGCGGACTCGCCAATACGTGGGATTACGGGAATCTCGGCGTGGAGCTGAAGAATAATGTCAAGAAGGCTTGGTGGAAAAAGTTTGTGCAGGAGAATCCCTACAACGTAGGTGTGGATTGCGCGATCCTCATGAACCCGCAGACGTGGGTGGCATCCGGGCATTTGGGCGGCTTTTCCGACCCGCTGATGGATTGCAAGGAGTGTAAAGAGCGTTTCCGCGCGGATCAGCTGATCGAGGGATTTGCTAAGGAAAAAGGGATGACGCTGGAGTCTTCCGTTGACGGATGGACGCAGGAGCAGATGCTGGACTTCATCGAGAAGAACCAGGTGCCCTGCCCGAAATGCGGCAAGCACAATTTCACCGATATCCGGCAGTTCAATCTGATGTTCAAGACGTTCCAAGGTGTCACGGAGGATGCGAAGAACACGGTGTATCTGCGTCCCGAGACCGCACAGGGAATTTTCGTGAACTTCAAAAATGTGCAGCGGACGAGCCGCAAAAAGATCCCGTTCGGCATCGCGCAGGTCGGGAAATCCTTCCGAAATGAGATCACGCCCGGTAACTTCACGTTCCGTACGAGAGAGTTTGAGCAGATGGAGCTGGAGTTCTTCTGTGAACCCGGAACGGATGATGAGTGGTTCACCTATTGGAGAGGCTTCTGCCGTGACTGGCTGATCTCGCTTGGCATGAAAGAAGAGGAGATGCGTCTCCGCGATCATGATCCGGCAGAGCTGGCATTCTATTCAAGACATACGACAGACATTGAGTTCTTATTCCCGTTCGGCTGGGGCGAGCTTTGGGGCATCGCGGATCGGACGGACTATGATCTCGGCCGCCATCAGGAGACCTCGGGTGAGGATCTGACCTATTTTGACGACACGAAGAATGAGCGGTATCTGCCTTACGTTATCGAACCGTCGCTTGGCGCAGATCGTGTCGTGCTGGCCTTCCTTTGCGCTGCGTACGATGAGGAAAACATCGGTACCGAGGAAGCGCCTGACATGCGTACCGTCTTGCATTTCCATCCGGCGCTGGCACCGGTTAAGATCGGCGTGCTGCCGCTTTCTAAGAAGCTGAATGAGGGCGCGGAGAAAGTATTTACGGAACTTTCCAAATACTGGTACTGTGAATTTGACGACAGAGGCAACATTGGTAAGCGTTATCGCAGACAGGACGAGATCGGGACGCCGTTCTGCGTGACCTATGACTTTGATTCCGAGACGGACAATGCCGTCACGGTGCGTGATCGTGACACGATGGCGCAAGAGCGCGTCGCGATCGCTGATCTCAAGGCATATTTTGAGGAAAAACTGGCGTTTTAAGGCGCTTTAAAAGACGCCGTCGCAGCGCGGTTTCCCCTTGAAAAAATAGGGGTTTGCTGGTACAATAGAGAGCGGACTAACTATCAAAAATAAACGTTAGGAGGAAGAAAACAGATGGCTAAAAAATGGGTCTACATGTTCAGCGAAGGTGACATGAGCATGAGGAATCTCCTTGGCGGAAAGGGTGCGAACCTTGCCGAGATGACGGATATCGGACTTCCGGTGCCGCAGGGATTCACCATCACAACAGAAGCCTGCACACAGTATTATGAAGACGGGCGCAAGATCAACGACGAGATTATGGCGCAGGCGCTGGAAGGCGTGCGGAAAATGGAGGAGATCAACGGCAAGAAGTTCGGTGATCTGAACAATCCGCTGCTTGTTTCGGTCCGTTCCGGTGCGAGAGCTTCCATGCCGGGTATGATGGATACGATTTTGAACCTCGGTTTGAACGACGAGGTGGTTGCAGCGATGATTAAGGGCAATCCGGATCCGGCGTTTGAGCGCTTTGTATATGACTCCTATCGCCGTTTCATCCAGATGTTCTCCGATGTCGTTATGGAGGTCGGCAAGAAGTATTTCGAGCAGCTGATCGACAAGATGAAAGAGAAGAAAGGTGTCAAGTTTGACGTCGATCTGACCGCGGCAGACCTGAAGGAACTTGCGGAGCAGTTCAAGAAAGAGTACAAGAAACAGCTCGGCTCCGACTTCCCGTCCGATCCGGTAGAGCAGTTGAAACTCGCGATCGAGGCAGTGTTCCGTTCCTGGGACAACCCGCGTGCCAATGTTTATCGTCGTGACAACGATATCCCGTATTCCTGGGGTACCGCAGTCAACGTGATGCCGATGGTATTCGGTAACCTGAACAACGAATCCGGTACGGGTGTTGCATTTACGCGTGATCCCGCAACGGGTGAGAGAAAGCTCATGGGTGAGTTCTTAAAGAACGCACAGGGCGAAGATGTGGTGGCTGGTGTTCGTACGCCGATGCCGATCGCACAGATGGAGCAGGAATTCCCGGAGGCTTACGAGGAGTTCATCAAGGTCTGCGAGACGCTGGAGAACCACTATCACGATATGCAGGATATGGAATTCACGGTTGAGAACAAGAAGCTTTACATGCTCCAGTGCCGGAACGGAAAACGTACCGCACAGGCAGCATTGAAGATTGCTTGTGACCTTGTGGACGAAGGACATAAGACACAGGAAGAAGCGGTCGCGATGATCGATCCGAGAAACCTCGATACGCTCCTTCACCCGCAGTTCGATGCAGCGGCATTGAAGAAAGCAACCCCGATCGGAAAGGGTCTTGGCGCTTCTCCCGGTGCTGCTTGCGGTAAGATCGTTTTCACGGCAGATGATGCTGTGGAATGGAAAGCAAAAGGTGAGAAAGTCATCCTCGTTCGTCTGGAGACCTCTCCGGAGGATATCACCGGTATGAAGAGCGCAGAGGGTATCCTGACGGTCCGCGGCGGTATGACGAGCCACGCAGCGGTCGTTGCCCGCGGTATGGGCGAGTGCTGTGTATCCGGCTGCGGCGACATCGTGATGAACGAAGCAAAGAAGAAATTCACCCTTGGCGGGAAAGAATTCCACGAGGGAGATTCGATCAGTATCGACGGTACGACCGGTAATATCTATGACGGCATCATCAAAACCGTGGATGCAAAGATCGCAGGCGAGTTCGGCCGTATCATGGGCTGGGCGGATCAGGCAAGAAGACTGAAGGTTCGTACCAATGCAGATACGCCGGCAGATGCAAAGAAAGCAAGAGAGCTTGGTGCAGAGGGTATCGGTCTTTGCCGTACGGAGCATATGTTCTTTGATGAGGACAGGATCGAAGCATTCCGTGAGATGATCTGCGCAGATAATGCAGAGGCGCGTGAGGCAGCTCTTGACAAGATCCTGCCGTATCAGCAGAGCGATTTCGAACAGCTCTTTGAAGCACTGGAAGGAAACCCGGTGACGATCCGCTTCCTGGATCCGCCGCTTCATGAGTTTGTACCGCATGAGGATGCAGAGCAGAAGAAACTTGCAAAAGCGCTTGGCAAGACCCATGCAGAGATCAAGGCGATCGTAGAGAGCCTGAAAGAGTTCAACCCGATGATGGGCCATCGTGGATGCCGTTTGGCAGTCACCTATCCGGAGATCGCAAAGATGCAGACCGCAGCCGTGATCCGGGCAGCCATCAAGGTTCAGAAGAAGCACAAAGACTGGAACGTCGTTCCGGAGATCATGATCCCGCTGGTTGGCGAAGTGAAAGAGCTGAAGTTCGTGAAGGACGTCGTGATCGAGACCGCAGATGCGGAGATCAAGAAAGCAAAGACGGATCTGAAGTACGAAGTCGGTACGATGATCGAGATCCCGCGTGCAGCGCTGACTGCCGACGAGATCGCAAAAGAAGCGGACTTCTTCTGTTTCGGTACGAACGACCTGACACAGATGACCTTCGGTTTCTCGCGTGATGATGCAGGCAAGTTCCTTGGTGCTTACTATGACACCAAGATCTTGGAGAACGATCCGTTTGCAAAGCTTGACCGCAACGGTGTCGGCAAGCTGATGGATATGGCTATCAAGCTTGGCAAGCCGGTGAATCCGAGCCTCCACATCGGTATCTGCGGCGAGCACGGCGGAGATCCTTCTTCCGTAGAGTTCTGCCACCAGATCGGTCTGGATTATGTATCCTGCTCACCGTTCCGTGTGCCGGTTGCAAGACTTGCGGCAGCACAGGCGGCGATCGCAGAGAAAGCAGCGAAATCGGAAAGGAAGAGCATTATGGACGAGGAAACGAAAGAGAAGATCAAAGACGCAGCAGGAAAAGCCGCTGAGAAGGCAACGGAGATCGCAAAGACCGTCGCTGAGGCAAGCAAGGATGTTGCAAAGGCCGGGATCGAAGGCATCAAAGCCGGTGCAAAAGAGGCAAAGCGTTATTATCAGGAGAACAAGAAGAACTAAGGAGTTCCCGGCGGAAACGCATACAGCCTTGACAGAGTGAATTGTTCAGAGGAAGAGGGGATGGCCGGAAGGCTGTCCCCTCTTTTTGGGAGGGAAGGCTTCATGTTCGGACGTAAAGAGAAACATGCACCGCAGGTGTCGTATGATAAAGAGAAGCAAAAGCCGGTGCTTCGCTGCAGCATATGTACCGGAGAGCAGGTTTTCGGCTTCCGAAGCAGGGAGACAGGCAAGTTTGAAGAAGTCTCTCTGATCCGGAATGAAAAAGAACTGAAAGAGGTGCTCGGACAGTACGGAATCGCACTAGACGAGGTTGAAAAGGTCTATTAAAAGCGGTATATTAAAGAAGATGTCAGGATAGGCTGATGTCAGATTTTTTGGAGGTGTTTTGGGATGAAAAAATTTTTCAGTGAATTTAAGGAATTTATCAGCAAGGGCAGCGTCATGGACATGGCAGTCGGTATCATCATCGGCGGTGCGTTCACGGCGATCGTAACATCCCTGGTGGATGATATCATAAGCCCGTTGCTCGGACTGATCGGGGGCACCAATTTTGATGCACTCGCCGTACAGATCGGCGGTGTGACGCTGACATACGGAAAGTTCATCACGGCAGTCATCAATTTCCTGCTGATCGCGCTGGTACTGTTCTGTATCATCAAGGCGCTGAACAAAGCGAAAAGCGCAGCGGAAACGGCTGCAGCGAAGCTGAAGAAGGAAGAAGAGAAGAAGGAAGAAGAGACCGAGAAAGAGTGTCCCTACTGCTTCAGCAAGATTCCGATCAAAGCGACCCGCTGCCCGCATTGCACATCAGTATTGGAAGAAAAATAAAAAAACGCGGCGGCTTCCCGGAACATCGGTACAAGCCGCCGGTTTTTGTGTCATCCTTTTTCTTCTACGAGAAGATTTTCGCCAAACTGGTCGAGCAATTCGTTGACGTCCATATGGTTTGTGATCCTGCGGTTGATACAAAAGATCAGGATGGCATCACGACGGTTTTTGGAATATAGAATTCCTTGTTTCGTGAGCTCAAGCGCCCGCTGCGTTTCGGAAATGGTAAGACCTGCAGCAAGACAGAGCGCTATGATATGATCACGACCTGGCTGACGGTTGCCGTTCATGATATGGTAAAACGTGGTTTTGTTGAGTCCGCTCATTTGCAGCAGCTGCGTTTTGGACAAGGACTGTACCTGCGGGAGCGCATTGTAGTAGGGGAGAAATGCATCTGCGAGTGGTTCTCCCAACTCGTCGAGATAATCGGTTAATTCGGATTGATCCGACAGGTGATTCAAGACCTGCATCAATTCTCCGGTAGTTTTTTGATCCATGGAGGTCTCCTTTTTTGGATAATCTGAAATCGGAATGCGAAAAAACATTCTACCAGGAATTATATCAACTTCCTGAGCAGAATCAAAGCCTGGTGATTGATCAGACAACGCAGAAGGTTTATCTGAAGAAGACGCTGTCTATCTGGGATGAACAAGTTCTGCGTTACCTGAAGGAACATGAAAACCGGCATGTGCCTCATGTACAGTGCTACTATGAAGAAGGCGAGGCACTGATACTGATTGAGGAGTATGTGCAAGGCGAAAGCCTTGCGTCGCTTCTCTCTAAGGCGAAACTTTCAGAGGAAGAAAAAAAGGAAGCGGTGGTTGGCGTGCTGGATGCCGTGGCTTTTCTGCATGCTGCAAAGCCGCCGATCATCCATAGGGATATCAAACCGGAAAACATCATGCTGACGGAAGACGGCGTGGTGAAACTGGTGGATTTTGATATCGCAAAGATCTACCACGGCGGGAAAGACCGAGACACGATGCTGCTCGGGACAGAGGGCAATGCGGCTCCGGAGCAATACGGGTTTGCGGAATCGGATCCCCGGACGGACCTCTATGCGATCGGTGTTTTGATGCGGATCCTTTTTTCGGAGAAGACTGCTTACAGTGATATGATCCGGAAAGCGACCAGCCTGGATCCGAAGGACCGCTATCAGACTGCGGAGGAGATGGAAGAGGCGTTTCTTGCAGCGTCAGGTGCTGAGGGATTCGATTCGGTTGGAAGAGGAAGGCATAGCGGAAACAAGCGACTCCAAGGAAAGCGCAAAAAAAGGGTCGGCTGGATCTTGCTACTTGCCGGTGCAGCAGCGGCAGTCATTTTCCTGATATGTTTTTTCGGCATCCGAAACTTTCGCGGGAGTGTATCTCAGACGACAGGAGGATCTGGGACAACCGGTGCATACGATGAGGAGGCGCTGCTCGAGAGGCTTCTTGCAGGAGAGGAAACTGCAGAGGCTTTGCCGGATGGGGACTACAAAGAAGTGGAGATCGTGGAGTCCGGGTATACGATTAAAGATAACTCCGCGACTTACGGACTTGTCCTTCATAACCCAAACACGGATGTAGCAGCGAAAAATATCCATGTGGAGGCAGTTGCGCGTGCGGCAGACGGGACGATCCTTGCCACCAACGATTCCAGAATCCGGTTTATAGCAGCCGGAGATACAATCCTTTTCGGATGCGATAACATGCTCTATTGGGAGCAGGGCGTGGGAGACAGAGTGGAAATGAGAGTGTATCAGAAGGCGGACGATTATGCGCTGCAGGAAGGAACGGATATTCTTTATGCTGATGAGCTGCCGGTATCAAATGTCTCCAACATGAAGTCTCCATCTGGCAGTACGGTCATTACCGGAGAAGTGAAAAACAACAGTGATCTGGATCTCGAAGAGGTCTGTGTGACGGGAATCTGCAGAAAAGATGGAAAAATCATCGGCGGGTGGTTTGTTTTTGAAGAGGGGTTAAAAGCAAAAGGAAGTATCCCGTTTGAGGAACATCCGGCCTCCCTGCTGGATGAATATGATACCTTAGACGTTATGGCACTGCAGTGGACGCCGTTTTCTCTGTGGGATGCCGCAGCGAATTAACTTTTGATATGAGATACAAGGGGAGAGAAGGATGAAAAAGGGGAAACAGTTGCTGTACAAACGAATCTACAACAGACTGATCGAGGGGTATGATCTCTGGCAGCAGATGCTGAATGTTGCGGTGCTAGTCGCGATCGCTGGATCTGTGGCATCAGCGATCATTTCGCTGGCACTTGGGAGCTCGCCCGTTGCGATCGGTGCGTTCTTGTTTACGGCGGCGTTTGCTGTCATTTGTCTGATCATTTCCCTGAATTCCAAGGATGTCATATATGCGGCCGTTCTGTTTTCCGTGGTTGCCAACTTTCTGCTGTTTCCTGTGATGTTCTTCTTTTCCGGCGGATATCACGGCGGTATGCCGATGTGGTTACTTCTCAGCCTTGTGATCAGCTGGGTAATCATCCGGAAAAAAATCCTTTATGTCGTCTATATTGCCAGCATTGTATTCCAAAGTGGTTGTATCCTATACAGCGAGGCACATCCTGAACTTGTTGTACCGTTTGAAAACGAGCATGCGGTTGCAATCGATGTCATCCAGTCGCTGATCCTTGTATCCCTGATCTTCGGGTTTATTATCAAATATCAGAATCGGGCTTATGAAAAAAAGAAAGAGGAATTGGACGAGGCAAACTTACTGCTTGAAAAAGCAAATGAGCGGATCACAATGCAATCCATGTACGCGCTTGCGAAGACGATCGACGCCAAGGACAAATACACCAATGGTCATTCCATGCGTGTGGCAAAATACTCCCGGATGATCGCGGAGCGGTTGAATTTCTCCGAAGAGGAGCAGGAAAACCTCTACCACATGGCCATGTTGCACGACATCGGCAAGATCGGTGTTCCGGATGCGATCATCAACAAACCTTCCGGTCTGACAAATGAAGAGTATTACGTGATCAAATCCCATCCTTCTATGGGGGCAGATATTCTTTCAGAGATGCCTGAATTTGAAGATATCGGCATCGGTGCAAGATGGCATCATGAACGCTATGACGGAAGAGGTTACCCGGATGGGCTGAAGGGAGAGGATATCCCCTTAAATGCAAGGATCATCAGCGTTGCGGACGCTTATGATGCAATGACCAGTAATCGCAGTTACAGGACTTATATGTCGCAGGAGACCGTAAGGAACGAATTGATCCATGGCAAGGGAAAACAGTTTGATCCCCGTATCACGGATGTTATGCTGGAGATCATGACTGAGGACAAAGACTATGAATTACACGAATAGCAGCGGATACATCCAGGAACTGTATGACTTTGCCGAAAGCAAGGGAATCCCGGAGCAATGCCTGTTTAGTGAATACAATCAGGAACAATACATCCGGACAGCAGTGGACGGCTACAGCAAGTACTCCTTGTTTCAGCATCTTTTCAGAGGGAAATATGACAACGATGTATTTACCCGTATGATGTCGGTGGACTTTCGTAGCAGACTCGGCATCATGGCGGGGCTCTCCGACAGCGAAGAGTTTGCCTCTGTCATGCTCATCGAGCCGCCCTTTTCGAGAAAGACCGGGATGGGAGATTACATCAGAATTGCGCGACCCGGAGATTTTTCACTGTTGTTTCATGGCGTAGTTTACAGGCTGGAGGAATTCGAAAAGTTTGCGCTGGAAAAGAGAAAGGCCTATGTCGACGGGAAAACATGGTATCTCTACATTTTTGCCACGCGTCAGGATGCGCAGGGGAAAGGCCATGGCGGAAAGCTTCTGAAACTCCTTCGCGACTTTGCGGATGAGCGAGATTACCGGATCTGCCTCGAAACGAACGATCCGGACAACGTCGGGCTGTATGAGCATTTTGGCTACCGGCTTGTCGATCAGTCCCGCTATCAGGACGTGCTGGAGCATTTTGATATGGTGTATGGGTGAAGGAAATTGTAATATTCGCTGTTATGGTCAGGTGTCTTTTGACGTTTTGGCAGGAATTTATCGGCGTTTTGGCTGAAAATTTTTCGGCGTTTTGGCAAAAAAACAGTGTGCAGACTGCACACCATTCAATATGAAATCATGAATATAATGAATGCCATCAGGGAGAATGTACTGATGGCATTATTTTTTTGCTGCCGGATATTTCTTGACAGAATCCGTCCGGTTTAGCAGATAATCCACGCTGGTGCCGTAGTAGTCAGCGATCTTGATCAAAGCTTCAGTAGGGATCTGACGTTCTCCGGTCTCATAACGGGAATACGCTCGCTGCGAAATATTCAGGTAAGTGGCTAGTACAGTCTGTGTCAGGTCATGATCTTCCCTGAGGTTTCGGATTCTTTTGTATACCATAAATGTTCTCCTTTACCATTCAGTATAAAAAACACCTATGGAAACGCAGAGAAAAAGACCAATACGGTCTATTCTGTGTTATAATTAAACAATGAAATGTCATATCAAAAAAGGAGGAGCTTGAAAATGTCTTATTGTATAAACTGTGGGAAAGAACTTCCGGATGGGGCGCGGTTCTGTACATTTTGTGGTGCTTCACAGACTACTGTACCGATACAGGATAGTGCATCGGAACAGCAGACTGTGATGGAAAAAACGGTTACGCCTGAACAGGAGAATGAGCTGAATATAGAGGCGCAATCTATCTCGGCCTCTGAAGAGAAAATATTTCATACTGTGCCGCCTGTGGCGACAGTAGATGGAAAGATGCGCCCACATTTTTTGTGGGGGATTGGAACATTTGTTGTAGCGATTGTGGCGTTTTTTTTGCCAGGATGGGCTGCGCTGATAATATCTGCTGCATCTTTCGTGCTTGCAATAGTTTTACTGGCAAAAAGAGGTCGACTATACGGATTTGCGATTGCCGCACTTGTTATTTCTTGTATGGGATTGATAGTCTCAGCATACAAGGTTGTATTTAATGTAGGCGTAAAAAAAATAACGGAGATGACTACGGAAACAAGCCAAGACATAGATGCGGATAAAGAGCATCCAACATTCATCGTTGGAACCTATGCCGGCGAAGATGGTAGTGGATTGACTTTGTTTCCAGATGGCGCAACACAATACTATTTCTATACAGATCCCAAAATGTATAATGATGGTACGTGGGAGTATGCGAATGAAGAGATTCTCTGGCATTTTAAGGGAGGAAGCGTACTTTCTGAGTGTGACGTGACAGCAGAAGTAAAAGGAGAAGATGCTTCGGAGTTATATTTCCAATCGGATTCTCTTGTATGGAAAGACGAACATTATAAAAAAGTCTCTGATAAGGCAGAAAACTATTCGGCAAAGGAATATCAATCCATGATAAGTGAGGCTTATCCGGATGTGCTTGCGTCAGAAGAGGAAGACTCCGGTTATGCAAAAGTAGAGTATATCGGAATAACATTTCAGATGCCGAGTGAGTTTGCATCTGGAAAAGTCGACAATAACGGAATTGATTACTACATGAATAATGGAGGGACGGCTGCGCTGTTGTTTTGTGGTGTAAACGATATTGGCCTACCACACAATGCTACCCAAAATGATATTGAAAAAGCCTGTGGGGTCATACTTGATAGGATGCTTGAAGATATGCCACAAGGGCTATCACTAAAAGGGGAAAATGAATATGATGTGGATGGAATGATCTGCAGGGAGAGGGACTATGCAGTTGAAGAATCCGGAAAAGACGGAATGTTACGTCTTGTTTTGATGCTGAATGAAAAAACAGACGGTGTGCTGATTACGGGTGTGCTTGTTGATGATAACGAAACAGGAAAGGAGAATCTTGACGTATTTGACACGATGGTGAAGACTGCGAAACGTACCAATGGCGCGGGGACGGATACAACGACACGCAATAGTGGTTCATCAGACTCAGCTAACAGTAACGGTGTAGATCCTGATCTGAAAGCTTATCTGGACAGCTATGAAGCGTTCATGGATGAGTATGTAGACTTTATGAAGAACTATCTTGATGATCCGACAAATGTCGTATCCATGCTGGATGAGTATTCGGATATTATGAAAAGGATGGAGGAATTTGAAAAGCAAAATGATGCCTATGAATCATCGGATATGTCAACGGCAGATATGGAATATTTTCTTGACGTAACTACACGTTGCACAAAGAAAATGTTGGAGATATATACGGATTAAGTAGATTCTGTTATTGATGAACCTGGTTATGAGATAATGGATTGGCAAGTGAAGAGGAGGACGGTAGAAATGCCATATTGCATGAATTGTGGGGCTCAATTAACTTCGGAAGCGCGTTTTTGTGCTAGATGCGGAACTCCTGTGAACGGTGTAATTCCACCGCAACCACAGCCAGAGATGATGATCAAGTGCCCAAATTGTGGATCGGCTATCAACAGGTTGAGCGCTACATGTGCGTATTGTGGCACTCAGATCGCAAACAAAGAAGCATCAAAGACTGTAAAGCAGTTCGCAGAGGAACTTGCAAAGATTGAGGCGGAAGCCCCGGAAACAAGGCAGGCGAGGGGCTATTGGGGTGCGTACGCTCGCCTTATCAACCAATCATATGCGGATAAAACGTTTGATAGAAAGGTTTCGCTTATCAAATCTTTTCCTATTCCAAATACTGTAGAAGAGATATCAGAGTTTATTTTGCTGGCCTGTGCAAGTATAGATGTGAATTTCGGGAAAAAAACAAAAAGGAATGCATTAGCAGGAAATCCAGGTTCAACAGTATATAAGGATATTTCCCTTGCGAATACATGGGTGAATAAACTGGAACAGGCTTATAATAAGGCAATGATATCTTTTCCCAATGATCCTGTGTTTCCAAAGATACGGAGCATCTATGAGAATAAAATGCGAGAATTAAATCGTCTGTAGAAAAACTTTTTGAGCATGATGTATAATCAAAGAAGCAGATAGGATATATTGGGGAGGGGATGGCGCATGAAAAAAGCATTGCTACGAAAAATGGGAAAGGTGTTGATCGCTCTTTTCGTCGTGAGCGGTTTGTGGGTCGGTGTGGAATCAACAGTGCCGGTTGGTGACGCAGATACAGTTTATGCTGCCGAATCAAGGGACAAATCGATCCGTCTTTCTGATATTCCGGATTATGATGGAAAGGCGTCTGTTGAGATTAATGAGAATAATCCTTTTTTCTCGAAAAGCGAGATGACGGATTCCAGTTATCTGAAGTTTAAACCGCTGGATTCCAGTGGTCGATGTGGGGCGGCGGAAGCATGTCTGGGGAACGATACTCTGGCGACGAAGGAAAGAGGAGAGATTGGGGAGATCAAGCCCTCAGGATGGCAGACTGTAAAGTATGACGGGATTGATGGAAACTATCTTTATAACCGGTGCCATCTGCTAGGATATGCGCTTAGCGGGGAGAATGCGAATGAAAAGAATCTGATCACCGGGACACGTTATCTGAACACTGACGGCATGCAGCCCTTTGAAGAAAAAACACTGGAATATATCGAACAGACCGGAAACCATGTGATGTATCGTGTAACGCCTGTCTATGAGGGCGATGAACTTGTTGCACGCGGCGTTTTGATGGAAGCAAAGTCGGTGGAAGACGATGGAAAGGGTATCTGTTTTTGCGCATTTTGTTATAATGTTCAGCCCGGGATTACGATCGACTATTCGACCGGCGAGAGCAAGAAAGAAGAAGCCACTGAAAAGCAGGTAGAAGAAAAGAAAACGGAAACAGTAGATTCGAAAGATCAGGAGAAGAAGGTTGTCGAGAGTGAGGCGGCAAAGCAGGATACACAAGTAGTACAGGAGTCCTCGGCAAAAGATGCTGAGACACAAGCAGTTTCAGAATCACAACCTGTTGTTCCGCAGTCAGCTGCTCAGCAGTATATTCTTAACACGAATACGAAAAAATTTCATATTCCGGGATGTGGTAGCGTTGCAAAGATGAAGGAGAAAAACAAACAAGTTTTTTATGGGACACGTGAAGAGGCAATTGCAGCTGGTTATGATCCGTGCGGAAATTGCCATCCGTAGGATAAAGAGAATACTTGTTGAATAAAAAACGGCGCAGTGGAATGGAAGTTCCACTGCGTTGTTTTTTTTGCTTGTATTCCTTTTGAAGGGTGTTAAACTATATGGAAAAGAACTTATAAACATCGGAGAAATGAAAAATGGAAAACATCATTTTTGATATCGCAGATGCGATCGATATTCCTGAGCTGATCCGGCTGCGGATTGCGTATATGATCGATGATTTCGGGTCGATCACGGAATATGAAGAAAAGTGCATGAGGGAGCAGCTTCCTGAGTATTTTGGAAGGCGGCTTGGGAACGAACTGTTTGCCTTTGTCGCGAGGGCGGAAGGAAGGCTTGTCGCGGCAGCCTATCTGCTCGTGATCGAAAAACCCGCGAACCCGTTTTTGCCAAACGGACTGGACGGAGAAGTGCTCAGCGTCTATACAGAAGAGGCTTATCGCGGACAGGGGATCTGCACGCAGCTTATGAAGAATTTGGTTGCATTTGGGAAAGCGCGCGGTTTGTGCCGGATCGACCTCATGGCGACGGAGGAGGGAGCCCCGATTTATAAAAAGATCGGATTCGAAGATAAAGTGCAGAAATATGTCGATATGAGGATGCAGTTGCTGGAAAAATGATCAAAGGAGAATTTGCTATGAGAAAGAAAGCATTGATCACCGGAGGAGAACGTGGGATTGGCAGAGGGATTGCATATGCGCTGGCCGATGCCGGCTATGACATCGCGTTCTCTTATTACGAGAAAGAGCAACAAGCCGAGGAAGCAATTGCACGGACGATGGAGGAACTGCAAAAGCGCGGTGCCCAAGGATATCCATTTTCTGCAGATCTCTCGGAGAAAGACAGTGCAGGTAAGTTTTTCGACCAGGGAATCAAGGCACTCGGCGGGCTCGATCTTATGGTCAATAATGCCGGAGTAAACAAGCCGAAAGCTATCCAGGACTTTACGGAGGAAAATCTGGATTATTTGCTGACGCTGGACCTTCGCACCTATCTCATGATGATGCATTATGCTTCCCGTTATATGATCGATCACGGCGTGAAAGGGAATATCATCAACATCACGTCTTCGCGCGGCGAGCGGGTTTATCCGAATTGTGGTCTGTATTGCGGGATGAAGGCGGGGATTGCACGCGCAGTGGAGGCGTTTGCGCTTGACCTTGCGCCGTATGGGATTCGGATCAATAACGTGGCGCCCGGCGCGGTGCGGATCCGGACAAAAGAAGAGATGGCGGCAATGGATCATGGCGCAGATACGGATTATTTCTGGGATAAACGTTTTCTGGACGGCGCAGACGCAGTGGACTCGGACTTCTGGGATGAACTTGGTAAAAAAATCCCGCTTGGCCGGGCGGCGCTACCGGAGGATATTGCGAATGCAGTCGTGTTCCTTTCTTCGGAAAAAGCATCTTATATTACGGGTGTGACCTTGCGCGTCGACGGCGGATTGATCCTGCCCGGGATGCCTGAAGGTTCTGCGCGATCTGACGAAGGTTGGAGCTAACATGGATCAGACGGTGCGGTGAAGTTGTTTTTTTTATATTTTGTGCTATGATAAAGAACAGATGAGACAGCCAATGAGTACGTTTTGCGCTGTCGGAATTGATCAAGATCACAGGAGGAAATAAAATGGCAAAATGTATCAAATGCGGTGCTGAGATCGCGGATGATGCGAGATTTTGTACGCAGTGCGGCACACCGCAGGTAACGGAAACTGTAGAGAATCCACAGTCGGCACCAACGGCGGAGCAGCCGCCGCAGGAAGTTGAGCAGCCGCCGCAGGAGGTTGAGCAGCAGCCGGCAGAGGTTGAGCAGGTTCAGGCACAGCCGGTACAAGCGCAACCGCAGTATCAGTATCAGACGCAGCCTGCACAGCAGGATGTGACGGCAGGCGGTGGAAAAGGATTTGAGATCGCTTCCTTTATCCTTGGTATTGTTGCGATTCTGTTTGGTATTGCCGGCGTTTCTATCATAGCGCTCATCACCGGTGTGCTCGGCATTATTCTGGCGGTCGTTGCGAAATCCCGCGGATCAAAAGGCGGTTTGAGAATGGCAGGATTAGTACTTTCCATTCTTGGTGTTGTGTTCGCGATGATCAGTCTCATAGCGTGCCTTGCATGCCATAGCTGCGTGGGTTGTGCCACAAGAGAAGCCACACATGCACTTTCGGATGCTTCCAGAGAAGTCATCGGCGGCGTATCAGATGAGATCAATAACGGACTGGGAGAAGCTTTCGATGGCCTCGAGGATCAACTGAATTCCATTTTCCAATAGAAACAGACAGCCGGGGCGCTTCGGGAAGAAGCGCTCTTTTTTTCGATACAGATGAGGAATGAAATGAGTGATTATCTGGTAAGGATGATGGCCGCAGACGGGACGGTGCGCGCGTTTGCTGCAACGACGAAGGATCTGGCCGAAGAAGCAAGAAGAATCCACAATACGAGTCCGGTGGCAACGGCCGCGCTTGGACGGCTGCTTACGGCAGGCGCTATGATGGGTGTGCAGATGAAGGATGAGAAGGACCTGCTGACACTGGCGATACGTGGAGATGGGCCGCTTGGAGGCGTGACAGTGACTGCAGATATGCATGGACGTGTCAAAGGATTTGTCAATCACCCGGACGTCTGGATTGCGCCGAAATATGCAGGGAAACTTGATGTCGGAAAGGCAGTCGGCGCTGGAACGTTAACCGTTACGAGAGATCAGGCATACGGGCAGCCTTATTCCAGCCAGGTCAATCTGCAGACCGGTGAGATTGGGGATGATCTTGCAGCCTATTTTGTCCTCAGCGAGCAGCTTCCGTCCTCTGTGGGACTTGGTGTGCTCGTAGATAAGGATGACGCTGATGGCTTCTATGTGAAGAGAGCGGGCGGTTTTCTGATACAGGTGATGCCAGGTTGTACGGATGAAACGATCACAGCACTTGAGAAAAATCTGACACAGATTCCAAGCTTGACTGCTGCACTGGATGAAGGAAAGACGCCCGAGGATCTACTGGAGATCTTATTATCTGGGTTGTCTCCGCAAGCAGAGGGACAGGATGACCTTTCCTACTACTGTAATTGCTCCAGAGATCGTGTCAGCAGGGTCTTGCTCTCGCTTGGCAGAAAAGAACTGGATGCGATGATCGCAGAGGGAAAGCCGGTGGAACTCTGTTGCCATTTCTGCGACAAGAAATATGAGTTTACTGTGGATGAGATACAGGGACTGCTTACGTAGCGTATTATGAGGATCGAGGACAGATATGGAACACGAAAACGGCGAATGGATCATCAAAGGACTGAATTGGAACGACCCGCTGCGGATCCGTTCCGCAGGAGAACTGGTTAATTGGATCAACGAGATCGGATTTCTCCCGTTCTTTTCGAATGAGATCGAAGGCTTTTCCGCAGAAGAACACGTAGCGGTCGATTATTGGTGGACCGGCGTGCGTGAGGAGGATCCATGGGAATGGCGGGAGATCATTGCTTCCGGGCATGAGGTCGTCTACGGAAAATTCTTTGATAAGCGTGCGGGATTTATCAGCCTGGAATGGCTGCCGGTGTTTGCAAATTACCGGCGCAGCGGTTATGACTTTGACGCACGTTATGAGGATGGCAAAGCAAGCCGCCGTGAAAAGAAGATCATGGATTTCTATATCGGTGAGGACGAAGACGGTGATACCATTTACCATGACACGCAGATCCTTTCCACAGACCTGAAGAAGCAGGCGGGCTTCGGCAAGGGCGGTGAGAAGAACTATCCGGGGATCGTAACACAGTTACAGATGGAGACGTACCTTGTGATCGCGGAATTCAGGCGTCGTGTGAACAAACGCGGAGACGCTTACGGTATGCCGGTATCGATCATGCTCCCGCCGGAAACCTTGTGGGGCAGAGACCTTGTAACGTCTTCCTACAAAGAAGACCCAAAAGCATCCTGGGAGCGGCTGGTGTCTCACGTGGCTGAGCTGTATCCTGAAGCAGCGCAGAGTGATATTGAGAAGTTGATCGGGAAAGAACCGTGAATCCCTTCGGATCGGCGAATGCAGCAGAGGATAGGGCGCCGTCATCGCGCCAGAACATAGATGCTAGTTCGGGCGGGTAGACAGCCCGATATAGTTTTTCATTCGGTAAAAAAGTATCATCCATAGAAAGCCTTTACAGTTTTATTCAGCCCTGCAACCGTTGCGGGAATATCTTCAAAGGATTCACGTCCGTCATAGGTGACACAGAACACTTCAGCAGTGTCGGAGTCGCCAATCTCGATCTCCATATGGTCACGTCTGGCGTTATCATATTCTAACTGCACAGTGGCAAGAGCGGTAGGAAAGATCTGCGGCTGGATCGTAAGATGCATCAGCAGATCACGAATCTTCCGGATTAATTTTTCCCCAAAAGCCGGAGCATCGTTTCCGTTCCATCCGGGTTGAAGGCCGCTTATTACATTCAACTTGGCAAGATTAAAAGACTTCACGTCAGGATAGTCTGACGGATGTGTCATATCAGAGGTTGCATTCTGCGGCGAACGAAAAGAAGATGCATATGCGGCGAGGCGTTTCGCTTGATTGAGCCGATAATATTCATCTTCGGAAATGATGACGACATTCTTTTTCCCTTTTCGTGGGACAACGATAGGATTTCCATCGTAGGCCATATCAAAGTATTCTTTTATATTTGCACGAATTTCCATTTGTTTTGCAATAACCATAGATCCTCCCAAGCAAAAACCGTACGTTTTACAGTACGGAAATTATAACATACTTTTGCTATAATAACAAGTGAGATCGATCTGGGAGGTATTTGATAGGAGTGGGTTTTCAACTGTTCGGAAAAGAGCATATTGCGATGCTGACGGTGATCGCGGTACTGACTGCAATCGTGGTTGTGATATATGTGCGCCATGAGAAGATCAGACATCGGCTTCTTCTGGTGATCGCATTCCTCTTGCCGATCATGGAAGTTGTGAAGATCATCCTTCTCACTTCCTGGGGGCAGATGGGGCTTGGCTTTCTGCCGCTACATCTCTGCAGTTTGGCAATCTATCTATATCCTCCTGTTGCGATTATGAAACCAGGGAAGGTCAGAAATGTGATCGGCGGGTTTTGCTGCACCGTTTTGCTCCCGGCGACGATTGCTGCATTGCTGTTTCCGGATTGGACGATGTATCCGATCACAGGCATCATGAGCCTTCTTAGCTTTGCATGGCATACCTTGCAGCTGATGCTGCCGCTATGTTTGCTGATCACGGGCGAGATAAGGCCTGTATTCCGCGACCTCTGGAAGAGCATTCTGATGCTCTTTGTCTTTGCAATTCCGATCTATCTTTTTGACAGGATCACAGCGTACAATTACTGGTTTCTGCTACAGCCAGTACCGGGGACGCCTTTGGAAGCACTCTATCAGACTTTCGGAGAAAAAGGGTACGTGGCAGCGTTGGCAGGTCTTGCTGTCGCAGTTATCTGCGCAACACAGGGCGTGATCTCGGTTGTTAGAAATTTATCACTTGAACCACGACGTCATCAAAAAAATTTATAAAAATTTTATTTGTTTTCCCCGTCATTCGGACTTATAATCATCTCATCAAATATTGTTCTTGATATTCTAATCTTTCAGATCGGCGCTTCTGCCGGAATTCCTTGAACTATTTGAGAAACCAATTTATAATTTAGGAGGTAGATGCTTTGGGGAAAAACAAAGCAAACAGGAAGTACAAGGACCGGCTTTTTAAGAAGGTCTTTGGTACGAGGAAGGATCTTCTGGAGCTTTATAATGCGCTGAACGGATCGGATTACAAGGATCCGAATGAGATCCAGATCAACACGATTGAGCACTTCATTTACATGGGAATGCACAATGATGTCTCATTTCTGCTGACGGATGTACTGAACCTGTACGAGCATCAGAGCACTGTGAATGAGAATCTTCCGCTCAGAGGACTGTTCTATTTTGCACGGCTCTATCAGAAGATGTATGAAGGAAAGGAACTTTACAGTACGACACGTCTTTCGATACCGTTTCCACAGTTCATCATTTTTTATAATGGGGCTACGGAGCAACCCGAACGAAAGCTGTTAAAACTTTCGGATTCTTTTAAATTATCGAATGAAAAGGCAGATACACTTTTTATGGGTAGTGCACTAGAGTGCACAGCAATCCAATTAAACGTAAATTATGGGCACAACCGGGAACTTATGGAGAAGTGCCGGCGACTTTCGGATTATGCGGCATTAATTTCAAAGGTGAGAGAAAAACTTTGTGTTTATCCGAAGAACTTGGATCGAGCGATTGATGAAGCAATCAAAGAGTGTATCCGGGAAGGAATCTTAGCGGATCTTCTACGAACTCACAGACAGGAGGTTAAGATGGGGCTTTTTACATCATGGACCAAGAAGGATGAGGAAGAATTCCGGCGAAGTGAACTGAAAAAGGCACGTAAACAGGCACGAGAGGAAGGACGAGAGGAAGGACAGGAATTACTGGCCACCACTATTCAACGCCTGAGAAATGGAGAGACACCGGAAGCGATTAAGAAGAGCGGCGTAGACAAAAAGACGATCAAGCTGGCGATGACGTGCAGGTAGGGAGCGCTCATGCAAAAGAAACCAACCGGAGAACTGAATAATATCTTAGGAAAAGCAAAGCCGGATCAGTTGGATCAGTATTTCAAGGAAAACAAGGAATATATGGCGGATCCCGAGAGAGGCTTTTACTATTATATGAGCGATGTCTTGAAAGAAAAGAACATCAAGCAGAAAGACGTCTACTCCTTCGCCGGCTTTACGGAATCCTACGGCGGGCAGCTTCTCAGAATGGAGAAGCGAACCAGAGACCGGGATAAGATCATTCGTCTATGCATTGCGGGTCACTTTAGTTGGGACGAAACCAACCGGGCACTGAAACTGTATGGAATGAGCGAGTTATATGCGAAGAATGAAAGAGATGCCTGCATCATCGTCGCGATCAATAATCGCAGGTATAGTATGAGTGAAGTCGACGATCTGTTGATGCAACAAGGATTTCAAAAACTTACAGAGGATGAATAGAAATAACACGGAGAGTGAGAAATTCCCACCATTTTGGTGGGAATTTTTTTGTTGTATGACTGCTACGATAGAGAAGAATTCAGAAATGATTTACGCAGCGTAATCGGAAGGAGTGGTGTGATGGGAAAAGAGCTAAGCTTTGGGCGTTTCGTTGCGACCAGAAGACGCCACCTGCAGCTTACCCAGGCAGATCTGGCTGAGAAGATAGGCGTATCAAAATCAGCCATCGCGAAATGGGAAACAGGCGGCGGGTTGCCGGATCGCAATAACCTGCGGAAATTGTCCGAAGCGATGAATGTTTCCGTAGATGACCTGCATCAGGTCATCGAACATGAAGGAATGAATGTATCGAACCTGCAGGTCAATATCACGCCGGAAGTGATCGCGATGCTGGAGTCATACGGCTACAAAGTGATCGGTCCGGACAAACAAGATCAGGAGGGAAAATAATATGGGAATGATCAAATGCACAGAATGTGGTAAGGAAATGAGTGACAAGGCTGCGGTTTGCCCGAACTGCGGATGCCCGATTGAGGATATCCGGGCGAAGCTTGGACAGATCGAGGCAGAACGCGAAGAGAAACAGAAGGCGAAAGAAGAGGAAAAGAAAGCAAAGGAGATTGCGGCAGAAGCGAAGAAACAACGGCAGGAAGAGGCAAGGAAAGCGGTCACGCCTGAGATGAAGAAAAAGAGGATCATCCTGGCTGCGGCTGGAGGCGTTGCTGCAGTCGTGATCGGGATCTGTGCCTGGTATTTTGGCGTGAAAGTGCCGCATGATAAAGCATATCAAGCGTATCTGGCGGAAGTTCAAGTGCATGAGGAAACCGCGAAAACCTGTAATGAATCCATTGGCCAATATAACGAGAAAGCAAAGGAAGTGATCGCGGCAAACGATGAGCTGGAGGCGGCGATCACATCGGCGCAGGAACTGGTGGATTGTGGGGAAACCCCGTATGAAGGAGCCAAGATTACCACACTCAGCAACAGCATCAAAGATGCCAGGAATAATGAGGCTGCCACGCCGGAACTGATGGAGATCATTCCGGAGAATCCGGCGGATCCGGATATGGAAAAAGCCGGGAAGTCAGATATAGAGGCAGCAACAGCAGCACTCATTTCAGATGATGAGCAGAACAACAACCTTGCAAAGAAAGCGATGACGGAGATGGAGGGGCTAAGCGTCCCGGATTATTCCGGTTATATCAACACGCTGAACACGCAGAGCAAAGAACTGGAAGACAGTTATGCCATTCAAAAACAGATCACAGCTCCATCGGAAGACTGGGTGATCACGCGGCTTGGACGCGTGGCTGACGTCGCAAATATCGCGCCGGTAACAGAAGAAAATGATCCGAATGGGAATCTGAACAAACCCGGTGGATATACCTCTACGGTATTTTTTGGGACTCCGCTGCTCGGTACGGAAGGCCTGACCGGCGATGTGCTGATCGATGAAGGAACATCCGGCGGAGGCGCTGTTGAGACGTATGCAACAGTGGAGGATGCAGAATCACGGAATTCCTATCTTGGCAGTTTTGATGGCAGCATTCTTGCTTCGGGATCGCATACAGTCCTTGGCACTATGGTTGTCCGCACATCGAACGACCTGAAAGCATCGCAGCAGGAAACGCTCACTAATGCGATCATTGAGGCGATGACATCACTTGAATGACTTTTGTCAGGAATAATAGGGAAAAGGGGTGGGAATATGTCTATTAGGTTTATCGCCGTGAAATGCCCGCAATGTGATGCGGACCTTTCAAATGTGCGGGATTGACATTTACACGCATCCGTGTTAATGTTTTCGCGGAGGGGAAACCTATGTCAGAGTACTATACCGTTACAGAATTTGCAGAGTTATATGGCAAGGATCCGGGAAACGTGCGACGGATGCTCATTAAGGGCTTGATCAAAGGAGACAAGCTTGGTAAACAGTGGATCATTCCGAAAGACACAACATATCCGGAGGATAATCGTGTGAAGAACGGTAGTTACAAAAACTGGAGAAAACGCACAACCATCAACCAAGCACATCCGAACCTATTGCTTTCTCTAAAAGAAATGAGCGAAAGACTCTGTGCAGTGTATGGAGCATCATTGGATAAAGTGATCCTTTACGGTTCTTATGCACGCGGCGAGCAGACGGAGGAGTCCGATGTCGATATCGCGATAATTCTGAAGGATGGAAACACAGAGAAGATGCATGATGATATGCTGGATATTGTAGTGGATTATGAATTGGACTTGGATGTGACTTTGTCGGTTGTTCCCATAGAGTATGCAAATTATCTCGAATGGAACAAGGAATTGCCTTTTTATCAAAATATCGAGAAAGAGGGGATCGTACTTTGGCAGGCAGCATAGAGGACTTATCCAAGTATCGATTTGAAGAAAACCAGGAGTATTTCAGACAAAAAGAAAACTCAGAATCATAAACATCCAGCAACCCCACCAGGAGGCGACATCATGCTTACCCTCAACGACTACTTATACAACGGCGATACGGTGGTGAAGATCCTGCACAGCTACTCGCAGGATCTGAAGGCCAGTGCGATTGAAAATAACAACGGGATAGATCTGGCACACAGCAATTGTCTGCTGCTGATGATCGACCTGCTGGAGCACAATGATTTCCTGACGACACAGTCGCAGAAGATCAGAGAGTTCTATAAGTTCATGGCGGAGAAGTATCCGTTTCTGGTGTTTACTTTTAAGGGCAGGATCAAATCGCTGATCCGCCTGGAAGAGAAGATCAACGGTAATATCGTGGAGTTCATTTATGACTACCATCGGGAGCACGGCGTTTATCCGCCGGAGGCGGAGATCAAGGATCAGATCAGCAGGATCAAGGATCTCATCGCCTATCGGATCGTGGTCTCCCTGCCGCGGTGTCATGTGAACCCGGGGGAGGATAAGCAGGAGCGGGAGAAAGGGTATCTCTATGAGATCGCGAATGCGCTGCCGGATTTTCTGGAGGAGCGAGGCTTTCAGCCGGAGCTGTCCGGCATAGAGACTGTCAGCCAGACGATCGAAGAACCGTATCGGCAGTATTATCGGGATTATATCGAGAACCCCAACAATTTCGGCTATCGATCTCTTCATATTTCCTTTTTTGACAATACCTCGCGCAGCAACATCGAGGTACAGATCCGTACAAAAGAGATGGACGACAATGCGGAGATCGGTCCTGCCAATCATCTCGGATACGAGAAGCGTCAGGAGAGTGAGCGCGCACGGCGCGAGGAGATCCCGCACGGGGAAAATCCCTACTTTGACGATGCTTATGAACGCGGCATGAAACTGCAGGAACTGGATTTATCCAAGGTAGACGTCAACATGTTCGGAGCGGTGGATAACAACCTTGTGAATGACGGGTGCGGTCTGTACCGTGGACGACTGATCCTGCCCTACGAGCATTTGTCGAGATTCCAGAACGACCTGATCTGATCGTTGCTGCAGTTTTTCCTGAAATGAAGATTGTGACCTGGCTGGCTACAGGATAGAATTGACTCACACGGTTTGCACAGGAAGGAGAAAACGGCTATGAAATATCATGATTTTGGAAAGACCGGCTACAAAGTTTCCGCAATCGGTTACGGCGGAATTGTTTCATCGCAACACTTTGATGAAGCTGCCATTCCCGGGGACGGACAGAAAATGTCTGATCATCATGTCGCATGGGCGATCGACCATGGAATCAATTACTTCGATGTGGCACCGACCTATGGTGATGCGCAGCTTCTGATGGGAAATTCTATACAGTCTTATCGGAAGGATGTCTATCTAGCCTGCAAAACAAATCGCAGAAACCGTGCCGAAGCAGAGGACGAGATGAAAGAATCCCTGTCACTTCTTCACACGGATTATTTCGATGTGTATCAGCTTCACGGACTGGTCACGGAGGAAGAACTGGATGAGTGTTTTGCTCCCGGCGGGACAATGGAACTTTTGATCGAAATGAAAAAACAGGGGATCGCGAGAAACATCGGCTTTACGGCGCATAGTGAGCCGACTGCGCTGTTGGCGCTTGAAAGGTATGACTTTGATACGGTGATGTTTCCTTTGAACTGGCATATGCATATGCAGCACGGCATGGGGGAAAGACTGCGGCAGGAGGTAAAACGCAGAGGGATCGGATTCCTCGGCATCAAGTCCATGATTGAAAAAGCATGGACGCCTGAAGAACGCTATGCTTCCAAATATCCGAAGTCCTGGTGCAAACCTTTTGAAATGGGAAAAGATGATGAGGTTCTCCTTGCCGCGTTAAAATACGCGGTTTCTCTCGGAGAGGATATTCTTGTTCCACCCGGAAACTTTGAACATTTTTCTTTCGCACTGGAACATCAGGACGAGATCTTTGAAGAACCGCTCACAGAGCAGGAGAAAGAGCTGTTGAAGAAGCGGCTTACGGGCGTATCAGACGCTCCGTTTTATGGTCCGGAGTGCTATGGAGGGTGAAAGATGGTAGAACTGAAACCGATCACAGAAGACAATTTTCTTGACGCTTTCAACCTGAAGTTGGCGTCAGGGCAGGAAAGCTTTGTGTCTCATCCGATACGAAGCCTTGCACAGGCCTATGTATACAGAGATCAGTGTCAGCCCTTTGGCATTTATGCAGAAGGGGTGATGGTAGGCTATGTCATGGTGATCTACGATTATGATATCCCTGAGTATGACATCTGGCATATGATGATCGACGAGTCGAGGCAGGGTCATGGATATGGCAGGGAAGCGCTGGATCGGGTTATCGACTATATCAGGACGAAACCCTTCGGCGACTCGAACAGAATTGCATTGACCTGCAACAAAGACAATTCGATCGCACAAAAACTCTATGAAAAAAAGGGTTTTGCCGCTACCGGCGCAGAGTATGATGATGAGATCGAAATGGCCATGACGGTGAACGGAGAATCGCCGGATGAGGAGATGAGAAGGTAAGATGCAGACAGGGCTATGTGTGTATCGAAGACGGAAAGGTGATTGGCATCTTGCGGTATAACCTTTTCTGGGACAATACTCCCTTCTGTACGATGTTGCTCATTGATGCCGAATATAGGGGCAGAGGTTATGGAAAGCAATTGATGGAATGCTGGGAGAAGGATATGAGATCAGCGGGATACGGAATGCTGATGACTTCAACGCAAGTCGATGAGGAGGCGCAGCATTTTTATCGAAAACTTGGATACAAGGATTGCGGTGGCTTTATTGTGGATGTTCCCGGTTATGAGCAACCGATGGAACTGATCATGATAAAACAGTCATGCGTGATCCGATATGACGGACAGCAGCCAGACAAAGCAACATAAAGAACGGAGACATCCTTTATGCAATCAATTCTCATAAAAGACACGACAAAAGAAGAACGGGAAGCAATCGTTAAGAATTCCATGGACTGCGGAGGCGGATGCGAGAACTGTTCCGCCTGCTGGCTTGGCGGTGGCTCGCCATGGGACATCTATCAGGATTATATAGATGGGAAGCGGGAGATCAGGGAGATTAACGCGGCTTATATGGAGCAATATCGTCAGGGTCGAAATATCCTGTGAGGTATGCTTATTGAAAACTGCAACAAGTTGCTGCAGAAAAACTGGAAGAGACATTTGAGGGACAATGATGAAGAAAGCATGGATCATGACAATCGTATTACCGGCACTGTTACTTGTCGGCTGTACACCGGCGGGACCGGGATTTGGGCAGATCATGGACGGAGACGGTATGATACGTACGTTTGATTATACATCGATCACGCAGGAAGAAGCCAAGCAGATGATGGAGCAGGAAGACGATTATGTGATCGTAGACGTCCGCAGGGAAGACGAGTACGCCGCAGGGCATATTCCGGGCGCGATTCTGATTCCGAACGAGAGCATTGCTGAATATGAAGCCCCGCACGAATTGGAAAACTCCGACCAGATCATATTGGTGTATTGCCGAACCGGGAGGCGAAGCAAGGAAGCGGCGGACAAGCTGGCGAAGATGGGATATTCACGAGTCTACGAGTTTGGCGGGATTGAAGATTGGGACGGAGAAATAGAAGTTGGCGAGCAGAGTACGGAACAGACTGCGTCAGATAGTGAGAAAGAAGATATGTCACCGATGCCGATACTTGGGGTGATTGTTGGAGACAATGTTTTTACGATCTATACGGAAGACAATTCTTCCGCAGAGGCTTTTGTTGAGAAGGTCAAACATGGAAACGTGCAGATCGATATGCATGATTATGGTAATTTCGAGAAAGTAGGAGATCTGCCATGGGAGCTGCCGACGAATGATGAAGAGATTACCACTGCTCCCGGGGACGTGATCCTGTACGAAGGCGATCATGTCACGATCTATTATGATGAGAATACATGGAACTTCACAAAGCTGGGGCATATCAATGCTACACCGGAAGAGATCCAGGAAGCGTTCGGTGGTAAGGATGATATCACAGCGGAGTTTTTTGTGGAATGGACGGAATAGGATAAGCATAACCACAAGTAGGTAAGGATAGATTTGTGTTGATGACACGCCACAGTGATAGAATTCAATGTGCAATATTTGCACATTTCTGTTGACGCAGAAGTGCAAATGTTGCATAATTTTTATTGGATGGAGGTGCAAAACGTGACGGAACTGAAAGCCTGCCGGCAAAAGAAAAAACTTACTCAGCGTGAAGCGGCTCAAATATTGGGGGTGTCTTTACGATCTTACATCACATACGAAAATGATGAAGGGAAGAAAACTACGCCGAAATATCGGTTTATATTACAGGAGATGAAAAATTTTAATCCGCTGGATGAGGAACATGGTGTCTTGGCGATTGACGAGATCAGAAGTGCATGTGAAAGAGTTTTTGAACAATACACGGTTGACTTTTGTTATCTCTTTGGCTCCTATGCAAAGGGAAGAGCACGTGGGGAAAGCGATGTGGATCTGGTTATCTCAACACAGGTTACCGAACTTCGATTCTATGAAATCGCGGAACGTTTGAGAGAAGAGCTGCATAAAAAAGTTGATCTTCTCGAATTGAAACAACTGCTGAAAAATGAAGAACTCCTTAAAGAGGTATTAAAGGAGGGAATCCGAATCTATGGATAATATAAAAAACGACCAGTATTATGCTTGTAAACTTCGGGATGATCTGGCTTTTATTGTGACGCATATGAAAGGGATCGACCTTGAAGAATTGTTTATAGCACATTACAAGATGATGTTCCAGAACTCCTTAGCATGATCGAAAAAATGGTGTGATAATAAGGATTGGAGCGTATAGAATGAGACAGTTCGAGCCGGGTGACATTGTGCAGCATTTCAAACGTGAGATGCTCTCGGAAGAAGAAAAGAAAACAGACAGGTATCTGTATCGGATCATGGATATAGCGGTACATACGGAGTCCAGAGAGAAACTGATGATCTATCAGGCGCTTTATGACGACTGTAAGGTCTACGCAAGACCATATGAAATGTTCATGGGGGAGGTAGATCACGGGAAATATCCTGAAGTTGCGCAGACGTATCGCTTTGAAAGGATATCAGCAGAGGAATCGAGAGGAGATAAGATCGAATCCCTGACGCTTTCACAGCCCGACTACCGCCTTATGACAATCGATGACTACGAGGCAGCATATGATCTCTGGATCAAATGTGGAAACGGGTTGAATGATAAAGATGATTCACGCGAAGGGATCGAGAAATATCTGAAACGAAATCCGAACACCTCTTATGTTGCCGTGCGTGAGGAAAAGATCGTCGGCGTGATCCTTTGCGGACACGACGGAAGGAGAGGGATCGTTCAGCATGCCTGTGTATCGCCGGATTACAGACGGATGGGGATCGGAAAGAAACTCGTCGACCTTGCCGTTGATGCACTGAAAAAAGAGGGAATCAATAAGGTCCTTCTGGTTGCGTTCAAAAAGAACGAAGGCGGAAATGCTTTTTGGGAATCGCAGGGTTTTACTTTGCGTGAGGATTTGAACTACAGAAACAAAGCCCTTGTCGAAATGGTGCGTATCGATCCTGACTACTTGGCAGAAGAAACCGAGATTGAAAAAGTGTAAAAATATGAGAAAATAATCATTGAAAAAGTGCGAAATCTAATCAAAAATCAATTGAAAAAGTGCAAGAGACCTCTATATTCCGGTTATGGCGGAGTCGGCAACAGTAGAGGATCTGATCACAAATATGACTGCAGTCTCATCCCACAAAATGGTAAAAGGCGAAACGATACTCTTTATTGATGAGGTACAGGAATGTAAGGATATCGTGACAAAAATAAAATTCTGGGTTGAAGATAAGCGCTTTCAATATGTATTAAGCGGATCGTTACTTGGAGTGGAACTTCGCAATTTAAGGTCAGCACCGGTGGGATATGTTACAGAAATAAAAATGTACCCGCTGGATTTCGAGGAATTTCTGTTGGCATCAGGAGTTTTGGAGGAGACGATAGGTTATCTCAAAAAATGTTATGATGAGAGCACTCCCGTGGATGAAACGGTCAATGATACCATATTTAAGCACATGAAAAGATATCTCGTCGTTGGTGGTATGCCTCAGGCAGTAAACGAATATGTTGAATCCGGAGACATTGGAGCTGTGACGGAGATACATCAGAGCATTATTGAGTTCTATAAGCGCGATTTTACAAAGTATGAAAGCGAAAATAAAAAACTCATGCTCGTGGCGGTATACGGCCAGATCCCTTCACAACTCCTGAAACAAAATAAGAGATTCAATTACAGTGATATTAAGAAAAAGTTGAGATTTGAGAGAATTGAGGACAGTTTCCTTTGGCTCACATATGCCGGAGTGTCGATACCGGTGTACAATACAACGGAACCGAGGGTATCCCTCAATCAAAATGCAAAGAGGAGTTTGCTGAAACTTTATTCATCAGATGTGGGATTGCTGACTTGCCAATATGGCAATGCCTTGAGAGCGCGGATACTCATGTCGGATGATAATGTCAATCTGGGAGGAGTATATGAGAATTTTATTGCACAGGAATTAAACGCACATCAATTTGATTTGTACTTCTATAACAGCCATAGACTTGGAGAACTGGATTTTGTGATAGAGAGAGATCTGTCCATAATCCCAATCGAGGTGAAGAGTGGTAAGGATTATTATGTGCACTCCGCCATAACGAAAGCAACAGATAATCCGGAGTATGAGATCAAAGAATCGATTGTATTTGCCAACTGCAATATACACTTTGAAGGGAAAATCAAGTATCTTCCGGCATATATGGTGATGTTCTTATCTGATGACATTTCTGCTCCGATTTTGAAGAAGCTTCCAGTTCAGATAAGAAGCGAAGAGTGACTGTATATATTTTTGAAAGGCTGGGAGACCTGTTGCGGAGAAGGCACCTATGAAAATCGCCATACTTTCAGACACACATTCCTTCCTGCGGCCGGAGGTCGTAGAGATCATAAAGACATGTGATCATGTGCTGCATGCGGGGGACATCGCATCCAGAGAGACTTATGAACAGATCAGAAATCTGATGGTGCCGGTGCATTTTGTGCGCGGCAATGCGGATAAAGATTGGGCAGAGATGATCCCCAAGGACATCGAACTTGAACTTGCCGGAAAGCGTTTTTACATGGTGCATAACAAAAGCCATGCAAGAACGGATCTCACTGGAATCGATTTTTTCGTCTACGGACATTCCCATAAATATGAGGATCGGAAGGACGGGACGATCACGTACTTAAATCCCGGAAGCTGCGGGTCGAGACGTTTCACGCAGCCTGTCACGATGATGGTCTTGGAGATCGCGGAAGATGGGGATGTTACGATCGAACAGAAGGATCTGTCGCCGGTGCTAAAACGCTCTGAAAAGCGCCCTCCCCGCAAAGAGATGGATGTGGTGATCAAAAACATCATCAAAGATATGAACGCGAATCACCCCGTGCCGGAGATCGCAAGGCGCAACAGAGTGGAGCGGGAACTCGTCGAAGAGATCCTGCAGATTTATACGACACATCCCGGCATCGATACGGACGGGATTCTAAACCGGATGAAATAGAACCTGAAAAACTTGAAATAAGACTGGAAATGCATGAGAACGTGCATTATAATACAAGTAAGGCAAAGGCGCCCGATTTCGGAGCTTTTGCTTTTTTTGTGCGTAATTCTCGGGGAAGCAGAATGGGAGGAGAACGATATGGCTGCATTTGACAGGGTGCAATCGGGGATTCCGGAGATGGATGAAAACTTTGACAACATCCGTCTCGGAGACAACGTGGTATGGCGCGTAGACGATCTGGAGCAGTTCAAACTCTTTATGAAACCGTATGTCAGACAGGCGATCCTGGATAAACGAAACCTGATCTATTTTCGTTTTGCGACGCATGAACCGCTCCTCGAACCGCAAGAGGGACTCAAGATCATCGAGGTGGAATTGAATCACCGCTTTGAAAACTTCACCGTCGAGATCCGGGAGCATATCACGCAGGAAGGGCGGGACGCCTTCTATGTTTTTGACTGCCTGTCGGAGCTGCAGACTGCATGGTCGACAGACCTCATGATGGGCAATTTCTTCCAGGTGACCTGTCCCTATCTTTTTATTTTGGATACCGTCGCCTTTTTCCCGTTGATCCGCGGGAAGCATTCCTTTCAGGCCATCGCGAAGATTCGGGATACGACGCAGCTTTTTCTGGATGTCTATGCAGATCACAACCATGTCTATGTGCGGCCCGATAAGGTTTGGAACCGGTATTCCGAGACCATGTTTCTGCCGCATCTGTTCGTGCCAAAGGATGGTACCTTTCAACCGATCCTGGATGGCGTGCTCGCCAGTCATTTTTATCAGGTGCTCGGCGCAGAGGAAGCCTCTCCTGATCGCGGCAATATGGACAGTTGGGACCGGTTTTTCAACCTGTATGAAACCATGGTCGAAAACAATATGGATGTGACGGAGCAATGTCATCGCATCTGCGATATCATGATGACGCGGGACGAACGGCTGCGTGTGATGATCAAGGATCATTTCAAACCGCGTGATTATCTGACGGTCAGAAAGCGCATGATCGGAACCGGCATGATCGGCGGGAAAGCCTGTGGCATGCTGCTCGCCAGAAAGATCATTGAAAACCGCTGCCCGGAGATCTTTGAAAAACTGGAACCGCATGATTCTTTTTATATCGGATCTGACGTGTTTTACTCTTTTATCGTGGAAAACCGTTTCTGGGATCTGAGGATCCGGCAGCGGAGCAAGGAGGAGTATTTTTCCGTTGCGGAGGAATTTGCAGAGAAGCTTATGACGGGGAAGTTCTCACGTGAGATGGAAGAGCAGTTTGTGAAACTGCTGGAATACTACGGTCAGGATCCGATCATCGTCAGGTCGAGCTCGATTCTTGAGGATGGTTTCGGAAATGCCTTTGCCGGGAAATATGAATCGGTCTTTTGCTCTAATTCCGGGGATATGGATCAGCGTTTGGAGGAACTGGAAAATGCAGTGCGGACAGTCTATGCCAGTACCATGAGCAGGTCGGCACTCGATTACAGGAGCCGGCGCGGCCTGCAGGAGCGGGACGAGCAGATGGCGCTTCTTGTGCAGAGGGTGTCCGGTTCCTATTACGGCGAATACTATATGCCATGCGTTGCAGGTGTCGGCTACTCGTACAGTCCGTATCGATTTATGGAAGATCTGGATCCGACAGCCGGGATGCTGCGGCTCGTCATGGGGCTTGGAACCTCTGCCGTGGACCGGACGGAAGGGTCTTATCCGAGGCTTGTAAGTCTGGATAAGCCGAAAGCAACGACAGCCAGAGATTGCAAGGAAAAGCATCTGTATTCCCAGCGCAAACTGGAACTCATGAACCGTGCCACGAGGAGTCTCGAACAGCTTGATCCGGATATCGTGAAACCGTTTTTGCCGGCATTCATGAAGAAACTGTTGTTTGAACATGACTATGATACGGAACGGATCTTCCGTGAGAGAGGGCAGTACCGGGAAATTGAGTTCGTTTCCTGTCAGGGGATCGTGGAAAAAGAGGATCTGATGGAACAGATGAAAACGATCCTGTCCGCCATTCAAAAAGAGTATGAGTACCCGGTCGATACCGAGTTTACGATCAATCTGTCCGAAGACGGCGACTACGTGATCAACCTCCTGCAGTGCCGGCCGCTGCAGGTCTATCAGGATGCGGAGGAGATGGAGCTTCCGGAAGATGTACCGGCTGAGCAGATCCTGTTTGAGTGCAGGGGCTCTGCGATGGGATTGTCACGGTATGAAAAGCTGGATCTGATCGTTGCGGTAGACCCGGTCAATTATTACAACATGCCCTATAAAGAAAAATACAGGGTTGGACTCGCGATCGGTGGCATCAACTGGGCGATGCGCGGCAAGGAGAAAAAGATGCTCCTGATGACACCCGGCAGGATCGGGACCTCGTCGCCGGAACTTGGCGTCCCGGCTCTGTTTTCGGACATCAGTGAATATGAGGCGATCTGTGAGATCGCGGATTCCCGCGCCGGTTATAATCCGGAGCTTTCTTACGGCAGTCATTTCTTCCAGGATCTTGTGGAAGCGGGGATTCTTTACAATGCGATCTTTGAAAATGAAAAGACGATCGCATTTCATCCGGAACTGATGGACGGCTATAAAAATATGCTGACAGAATATGATCCGAAACAACAGGACCTTCAGGATATTGTAAAGGTCTATGATGTTTCGGATCAGGATTTCAGACTCTGTAACGATATGAAGAACGAACGGATCCTTTGCTTCAGATCAGATCGTCCTGTGTGATCTCAACCGCAGCGAGCTGGTAAAATTCCAGTTCCTGGGCCTGCCTTTCCTCTGCGGCACGATAGCCCATGCAGGCACAACCGATCGCAATCGCGCCTAGAACGATCGCACAGGTAAACCAGCGACCCTTTCCCCAGACGGCCGGATCCTTGGAATATTTTCCGGTGATGATGTCTGCGAACACATATCTGAGGATGCAAAGCGTCATGACGACGATCAGCATCAAAACGCTCTGCGCAATGAATACAGCCGAAGGATCCTCCGGGTAGCGTGTCGGAAATCCCGTGATGGTACAGAGGATCCAAAAGAAGAACATGTGGTAGATGTAGATCAGCAGAGAGTGGGAGCCGAGCCATGCCAGCTCTTTGACGCGCATGCCCGCCTGCTCGATCTTTTTGCAGAGGACGCCAAGACCCCAGATGCCGAGCAGGCATGCCGCAATGCAAAGCAGCATGTTAAGGACTTCGTTCTCCGGGAAAGTGCCACGATACATATCGACATTTTCCGTTTGCAGCATGGAGATTACAATACCGCCGGTTAATGCTGCAATAGAAAGCACCCATTCCTTCGCACCGGAGAGTTTCTCGCTTTCAAACAAATGATAATTCCCGGCAAAAGAGCCGAGCAGCATAAACGCAGCCCAGAACGGAACCAGCTGCAGATTGTAAGGAAGCTCAATTGAAAAGGCACGAAACACACCCGTAACTGCAAACAGCGCAGCTGCGGTAAGGATCAGTTTTGCTTTGGATTTGATCACGTGATCCACGATGAGGAAGAACACGATGCTGGCAAGCAGCATGACCAGAAGGAACCAAAAGTCGGCCAGGAAAAGATAGCGTTTTCCGAGATGATAGTATTCCCACTGAAACCAATTTTGGATCACACGATTCCAGATACAGCCGCCATAGAAGTTGCGGAGACAGTAGAGCGTCTCCAGCATCGGTGCGCCGCCGGAAGCCACAAGATAGATGGTTCCTACCACCCAGAAAAAGATAGAGTATTTGAAAAACGGGATGAGCAGCGCTTTCACCCTGCTCGTGATGTTTTCTCCGAGGCTCTTTTTACCGGAACGGTGGAAATAGCCTGAGAAGAAAAAAAAGGCAGTCAGTGAGATTTCAAGTGTGTGATTGATAAAATCCTTTGCGAGACACGGCGCCAAAATGTGATAGACCACCATGTGAATGATCGCGATCCCCTTCACCATGTCTACAAATTGCAGTCGTTTGCCTTCGTTGCTCATAACCGGATGCTCCTTTTTCGGTTGGGTTTTACTTATTATCAGATGATGAAAACGCCAAAAGTCAGATACCGATGCGCCTATTATAGCGCATGAAAGAAAAATAGCAAAATAAATGTGCGCAATCACCCCATATCTGCTAAAATCAAGTTGATGTTCATACGGGAGGGGAATCATGTATTACTACGGATATTACTTTGATTGGACATACATTCTGGTGCTTATCGGGGCGGCGATCAGCGGGATCGCTTCGATCAATGTCCATACGACATACAACAAATATGCGAAGGTCATGCAGCATCAGGGACTGACGGCGCAGGATGCGGCGCAGCATATCCTGGAGAGCGCCGGGATCTATGATGTCGGGATTGAGCGGGTTGGCGGCAATCTTTCGGATCATTATGCACCGAAGGAAAAAGTATTACGGCTGTCCGACAGCGTTTACGGGTCGTCTTCCGTGGCGGCGATCGGCGTAGCGGCTCATGAATGCGGCCATGCGGTTCAGCACAAGACAGGGTATGCACTGCTAAACTTACGGACGGCGGCAGTGCCGATCGCAAAGTTCGGATCCTACCTTTCCTGGCCGGTGATCCTGCTTGGCCTCTTGTTCGGTTGGATCGGCATGCTCAGAGTTGGCATTTTCCTGTTTATGTTCGTGGTCGCTTTCCAGCTGATCACACTGCCCGTGGAGTTTGATGCCTCCAGACGGGCGCTTGCAATCCTGAAAAATGACCATATGCTCGAGGGTCAGGAGTTTGAAGGCGCGAAGAAGGTACTGATTGCGGCGGCAATGACCTATGTTGCGGCACTTTTTACCTCGATTCTGCAGCTTGCCCGGCTCATTTTGCTGGCAAGAGGGGGCAGCGGAAGGCGTCGCGATTGAAGGGGCAAAATCATTGACAGCAAGCGGGATAAGCAATAAAATAGATTTGCTGACGTGTTCTTTTTTCATGGGCAGTCAAACGATGTTTCTAAGGAGGAAATGATCAATGGGGCAGTCTTCACCATCCGCCTGCATCGAGCTGATTGATGGCACGCATGTGGCGAAATGTGTCTTGATGCCGGGAGATCCGCTGCGCGCAAAGTATGTGGCAGATCATTACCTGGAGAACCCGGTGCTTTTCAATTCCGTTCGGAATATGTTCGGTTATACCGGCACTTACAAAGGAAAGGAAGTCTCCGTCATGGGAAGCGGCATGGGTGTACCGTCCATGGTGCTGTATGCATATGAGCTTTTCAACTTTTTCGGCGTGGAAGCGATCATTAGGATCGGCAGTGCCGGCGGGATCGCGGACAATGTTAAGGTACGAGACGTTCTGATCGCAATGAGCGCGTCGACAAATTCCGACGCTGGATCTGCCTATGATATCCCGGGCGTGCTCGCGCCGACGGCGGACTGGGAGATGCTGAAAAATGCTGTAACAGCCGCAGAGGAGCTGAAGGTAAACACGGCGGTGGGCAGTGTCTACACCTCGGATTATTTTTATCATCCGTCGGGCAACATTAATGAAAAGATCAAAAAAGCAGGATTGCTTGCGGTAGAGATGGAGACGGCAGGGCTTTATCTGACGGCCATGAACAACGGCAAGAAAGCATTGTCGGTTTTGTCGATCTCGGACCACATCTTCACCGGAGAAGCATTATCCGCAGAAGAACGACAGAACTCGTTCCACGAAATGATGGAGATTGCGCTGGAGACGGCGATTCGCACCAATCTGTAAATAGAAACCGGATGTAGGTTTCCGGGAAATATAAAAAATGAAGAAAGGCAGGGGGTAAAAATGGCTGAAAAAAAAGAAAAGACAGCCCTGAAAAACGGAGAAGGAGTATCAGCAAAGGACAGTATTCGCACAAAGCTGATTATTGTCATGGCTGCATTGGTAGCGGTACCGCTGGTGCTTACCATTCTGTTCAGTACACTGAACACGATCAAACAGGGTGAGCAAAGCATCGTTACCATGAATGACATTCAGGTGGAATCCGTAGAGCGTGATCTGGCAGACACGCTGGATGTGAACATGACAGCGATCCAGACTGTTGCGGCATCGCCGAGTACAGTGCAGTGCCTCGAAAATCCTGACGATGAAGAACTGGCAGCGGCAGTACTTGCACAGATTCAACAGGTAGATGCGAACATAGGAGACGGAAATGCCATTGCGGTATCCGGAGCGGATGGAATGCAGCTGGTAAAGTCCAAAGGTGATCCGGTGGATGTTTCCGAGCGTGAGTATTTCCAGAAAGCGATGGCCGGCGAGACTTACATCTCCGACATGCAGATTTCCAAGTCCAGCGGCTCTTTGATCGCAACGCTTTCAGCACCTGTTTATAACGCAGACGGCTCTCAGATCATCGGTATCGTACAGCGCAACTACAACCTGTCCGTTTTGCATGAACTTGTGGAAAGCGATGTTGTGGAAGACCGGCAGGAGATTCTGATTGTGGATCGGACCGGCATGGTGATCGCGCATTCTGCACGTGAAATGACGGCGGAAGAACCGGAAGACCAGTCTGCCAATCCTTTTTATACCGACTCCAGAGGAGAACAGACTGCCGGAGATTATGAGGCGAAGTTTCAAGGAGAAACCTGGATGGTGTCCTGGGAAAAAGAGCCGAGCTCAGGGTGGGTAGTTGCCTCCTGCCGTTTGCGCGCTGTTACCATGGCAAGCACCATGCGTGTGGCGATCATCCTGATCATCCTCGGCGTGGTGTGCCTTGTTGTAGCGATCCTGATCGCGCTGCTGTTTGCAAAATCCATTACCCAGCCTGTCCAGGCTATCAACGAATCTTTGTCGAAGCTTTCCAACGGACATTTCCATAGGATCGATAAGTTCGAAAGTCGGAAGGATGAGTTCGGGCACATGGTGAGAGCCACCAATACCTTGATCGATAAACTTTCTGCGATTGTTTCCAATATCAAGCAGTCTGCATCTTCCGTGAATTCCTCTTCCGAAGCACTGGCAGAGACCACTGGTCAGATTTCCCAGACTGCGGATGATGTGTCCAATGCAGTACAGGATATCGCAAGCGGCGCAACGCAGCAGGCGGAAGAGATTCAGAATGCCACCACAAATACGAACCAGATCAGCGATAATATCCAGAACGTGACGAACAATTCCTCTACGCTTGAAGAGTCCGCAAATTCTATGAATGAGGAGAGCAAGGAGAGTGCGGCGCAGCTTGACAAGCTGAAAGTCTCCTCCGAGGAGATGGGTCATGCCGTTGACGAGATTTATGAGAGGATCGGCGCGACCAGCAAAGCGGTCGAAAACATCAACAGTAAGGTGGATGCCATCAGTTCCATTGCTTCCCAGACAAACCTTCTGGCACTCAACGCTTCCATTGAGGCTGCCCGGGCAGGCGAGGCAGGACGTGGATTCGCAGTTGTTGCGGAAGAGATCGGACAACTGGCAGATGATTCCGCGAAGTCCGCATCCGAGATCAAAGAACAGATGGATGTTCTTCTGCAGGAGTCTCAGGATGCCGTGAAGAAAGCAGAAGAAGTACGGAAAGCCACAGAGGAGCAGCGCTTGATCCTGGACAACTCCGTACAGAGCATCGACGGCCTGATCAACCAGATCGGCCAGACCATGCAGGGGATCCAGTCCATTACCCAGAGCGCGGATGCCTGCAACGATTCCAAGCTCGTGGTGGTGGATGCGATGGATTCGCTGTCTGCGATTTCCGAAGAGAATGCAGCTTCCACGGAAGAAACTTCCGCATCCATGCAGGAGCTTTCTGCCACAGTGGCGACCCTTTCTACTGCAGCGGACAATCTGAAGGATGTTTCCAACAACCTGATGGAACAGATCGCGTTCTTCAAGGAAGATTAGGAGGAATAACATGGCAAGTGAAATCAGAGATCCGAACCTTGCGCCAAGTGGCGCAATGAAGATCGCATGGGTGAAGGACCACTGCGATCTGTTGCGGACCTTGGAAAAGGAATTTTCGGAGACCAAACCCTTTGCAGGGAAAAAGGTGGCGCTTTCCGTCCATCTGGAGGCAAAGACAGCCTATCTGTGCAAAGTACTTGCGGCAGGCGGTGCCGAGATGTATATTACAGGGTCCAACCCCTTATCCACACAGGACGATGTGGCAGCTGCGCTTGTTGCGGACGGATTGGAAGTCCATGCCTGGTATGGCTGCACGGACGAGGAATATGACCGCCATATCCGTTCCGTTCTTTCCGTCGGACCGAATATCATCATTGACGATGGTGGCGATCTGGTGCATATGATGCATACCGAATATCGTGATCTGATCCCCGGTGTGATCGGAGGGTGCGAAGAGACGACCACAGGCATCATCAGGCTGGAAGCCATGAACCGTGCCGGGGAGCTCGAATTCCCCATGGTCAAGGTCAACAACGCACAGTGCAAGCACTTCTTTGACAACCGTTACGGTACCGGTCAGTCTGTCTGGGACGGGATCAACCGCACCACAAATCTGATCGTGGCAGGAAAGACGGTGGTCGTTGCAGGCTACGGATGGTGTGGAAAAGGTGTTGCAATGCGGGCCAAGGGCCTCGGCGCCAAGGTGATCGTGACGGAGATCGATCCGGTGAAGGCGATCGAAGCCGTGATGGACGGTTTTGAAGTCATGCCGATGAAGAAAGCAGCAGCGCTTGGTGATTTCTTTGTCACCGTGACAGGATGCGACAAGGTCATCGATGAGGAAGACTTCAACGAGATGAAGGATGGAGCGATCCTCTGCAATGCCGGACACTTTGACTGTGAGATCGACATGGCGGGGCTCAGAAAGCTTGCAGTGAAGTCTGCAGAGTTACGGCATAATATCATGGGTTACACGCTGCCCAACGGCAGGACCCTTGCTGTACTTGGCGAAGGAAGGCTCGTAAATCTGGCATGTGCAGACGGACATCCTGCAGAGATCATGGATATGAGTTTTGCGATCCAGGCGCTTTCCGCAAAATATCTGATCGAACATGGCAAAGAGTTGACCGAAAAACTGATCGATGTACCGGAAGAAGTGGATCGCGATGTGGCTGTGAAGAAGCTCGCATTCCTTGGGAAGGAGATCGATACATTGACGCCGGAGCAGGAGGCTTATCTCAATCAATCTTTGTAAAGCATACGCTTCGCTTTGCACATCGTGATTGTGAACAGGTATATTCGATACAAGCGTCAAAAGTGCATGTGACTGTTGGCGCTTGCATCATTTTAGAAAGGATTTTTTATGAACATTCTGATCAAAAACATTCTTGCGGTACTGCCGGGCGCAGACGCTGCAGGAGACTTCGAAGTGAAACAGTCAGATGTCTATGTGGAAGGAAACCGGATCACCGGGATCGGAAAAGCGCCGGAGGGATTCCAGGCAGAAAAGACGATCGACGGAACAGACAGGTTACTGACACCGGGACTCATCAATGCGCATACGCATTCTTATATGAGTTTCATGCGTAATGTGGCGGATGATCTTTCTTTTATGGACTGGCTGTTCGGTAAGGTGGACCCCATCGAACAGAAAATGACTGACCGGGATGCATATTGGGGAGCGAATCTTGCGATCCTCGAGATGATGAAATGCGGCACGACCTGTTTCAACGACATGCAGATGAATATCATGCAGACGACCCAGGCCGTGAAAGAGTCCGGTATGCGTGCCGTGATCAGCCGCGGACTTGTCGGATCGGGAACGGATGAAGCAGGGCAGACGAGACTGAAGCAGGCCTATGAGGAGCGTGACGCATTCCGGGACTGCGACAGACTGACTTTCCGCCTTGGACCGCATGCGCCCTACACCTGTGATGAGGCATTTCTGCGCGTGATCGCAGAGGAAGCGGCGAAGGAACATATGGGGATCCATATGCACCTCTCCGAAAGCAAGACCGAGATCGAAAACTGTGCAAAGGATTACGGCTGCACGCCGATCGAACTCGCAGAACGTGCAGGATTATTTGAATTTCCTTTCATCGCGGCGCATTGTGTGCAGATCGACCAAAAGGATATCGAGATCTTAAGCCGCCATCATGTGAGTGTCGTGAGCTGCCCGGCCAGCAATATGAAGCTTGGCAACGGCTTCGCGCCGGTTCCGGAAATGGTGGATGCCGGGATCAATGTCTGCATCGGAACGGACGGTGCTGCAAGCAACAACACGTTGAACCTCATCCACGAGATGAGTCTGATGACGCTGATCCATAAAGGAACGCATGCATCCCCGCAGTGCATCAGCGCACAGCAGGCCCTGCATTTTGCAACCGACAACGGTGCCAAAGCCCTGTCTCTGGAGAAAGAGATCGGCTCTATCGAAGTCGGCAAGAAAGCGGACCTTGCGATCTTTTCCCTGAAACGTCCTTCCATGTGGCCGGTGAACAATCCGGTTGCGGCGCTTTCGTATTCCGCGAACGGATCGGAGGCGGAGACCGTGATCATCGATGGACAGATCACGATGGAAAACGGTGAGATGAAGACGATGGATGAAGAAAAAATCCTGTTTGAAACCAGAAAGATTATGGAGAGGATTCAGGAAAGTCTTTGATTCCTGAGAAAACGACATGATTCATTTGTACAGAGAACAACCGACTGCTACGATCGGTGGATTCCGTGTCCGCACCGGAAATTTCGCACAGAACGGGGCTTTTCCCGTGGCAGAGGGCGTGAATTTCACGATCCATTCCCACTATGCAACATCGTGCGAACTGGTGCTGTTTCACAACTCCGAGACCGTGCCGTATGCGCGGATCCCGTTCCCGAGTTTTTGCCGGATCGGTGATGTCTATTCGATGATCGTCTATGATCTGGACATCGAGGAGTTCGAATACTGCTATTCTTTTGACGGACCGTACGAGCCGGAGAAGGGGCATCGCTTCCAGAAAAAGAACATGATCCTGGACCCGTATGCGAAGGCAGTCGTCGGACAAAGAGTCTGGGGCGAACGCTATGTAGAGGGTGATTTCTACAAGGCACGCGTGGTCAGAAATGACTATGACTGGGGGCTCTTTAAGCAGTCGGATATTCCGTTCGAGGATCTTGTAATCTACGAGATGCATGTGAGAGGATTTACCAAGGATGAGTCTTCCCATGTGAAATACCCCGGCACCTTCGCGGGGATCCGCGAGAAGATCCCGTATCTCAAGGAACTTGGCATCAATGCGATCGAGATGATGCCGATCTTCTGCTTTGACGAGATGGAGGACAACCGCCACAGCGACGGAAAGCGTCTGTACAATTACTGGGGATATAATACGGTCTGCTTCTTTGCACCGAACACTGCGTATTCCGCGCATGATACGCACGGAAGAGAAGGGACGGAGTTAAAGAAACTCATCCGCGAGCTGAACGCGAACGGGATCGAAGTGATCCTGGACGTTGTCTTCAACCACACGGCGGAGGGAAATGAGCACGGCCGCACCTTCTGCTTTAAAGGAATTGACAATAAGATCTATTACATGCTGACGCCGGAAGGGTATTACTACAACTTCAGCGGCTGCGGCAACGCCATGAACTGTAACCACCCGATCGTGCAGCAGATGATCGTGGATTGTCTGCGCTACTGGGTAACGGAGTATCGTGTGAACGGATTCCGCTTTGATCTGGCGTCCATTCTCGGACGTGATCAGAACGGCGCGCCGATGGAGGATCCGCCGCTTCTGAAAGAGCTTGCGAGAGATCCGATCCTTGCGAAGACGAAGCTTATCGCGGAAGCATGGGATGCCGGCGGACTTTATCAGGTCGGGAATTTCCCGGCATACAAACGCTGGGCGGAATGGAACGGGAAATACCGTGACGATGTGCGTGAGTTTTTGAAAGGTGATGACGGAAAAGCAGGTGCTGCGATCAACCGCATTACCGGCTCGACAGATCTTTATCACCCGGAGTACCGCGGTGATACGGCTTCCATCAATTTCCTGAATTGTCATGACGGATTTACGCTGTACGATATGTATGCGTATAACGAGAAGCATAATGAAGCGAACGGGTGGAACAATACCGACGGGAGCAATGACAATCGCAGTTGGAACTGCGGTGTGGAAGGGGAAACGGATAACCCGAAGGTCAATGAGCTCCGCGAGCGGATGTGCCGCAATGCCTTTGCAACGCTGATGGTGAGCCGCGGTCCTGCAATGTTTTATTCCGGTGATGAATTCTGCAACACGCAGTCCGGCAACAACAACGCATATTGTCAGGACAGCCCGATCTCCTGGCTGGATTGGACGAGACGGGAAAAATACAAGCAGAACTTTGAGTTCGCAAAACTGATGATCAAGATCCGGAAAGACCATCCGGTCATTCGGAAACGCCAGAAGGAAGCGCTGTCGGGGCTTCCGGACATTAGCATTCATAATGACTATCCGTATAATGAGTCCTTTGACTACAAGACGCATCTGATCGGCATCATGTATGCCGGAAAGAAGAAGCATGAGGATGAGGACGATATCATCTATGTTGCGATCAACACGTTTTGGGAAGATCTGAAGGTGACAATGCCCGATCCACCGGAAGGCTATGCGTGGCGCGTGATCGCGGATACTTCCGCAGAGTTTGACGAGAGCTGGGAAACCTTCCGTAATACCGAGATCGAGAAGGGACGTTTTTTTAAGATCAAAAACCGATGCGTCGTGGTAGCGGAAGCGGTGAAGATCGCGGATGTATCGAAGGAAGAGGAAGCGGAGTAAGCAGATGAACCCTGAAGAAGAACTGACATTTACCTATTCCGGCGTGGTGCAGCGTGACAACCGCAACGCTGTATGTGTCCGGTTTGAGCGGAAACGGGACGGGAAACTCGAATATGCGGAGGGCGTCGTCCCGGACGGCCGGATTGAACGGCAGGAAGGCTTTTCCCCGGAAGAAGTAGAAGGGCTGGAAGCCTATCTGAAAGCGAACACGGAGGAGATCAAAAAGAATGCGAAAGCACTGAATCAGATCAAGAACTGGTTCGGGTGAGCAATATGCACAAAAATGAAAACTATTTTTGTGAAAAGCGTTTCTTGTGAAGCGCTTTTTTTGATGTTATGATGATAGAAACGAGGAAACTGAAAAGCGTTTCCGTGAAAAAAGAGCAGAAAAACAAGGGAGCAGAGGAAAATATGGATCAATCATCTGTAAAAGACAGAATTCTGGAAGCAACGATCGTGGTCTTCAATCAGAAGGGGTTGAAGTTCACGATGGACGACATCGCAAAAGAGCTTTCGATGAGCAAAAAAACGATCTACACGGTCTTCCGTGACAAAGAATCGATGTTTTATGCGATGGTTGATTACTGCTTTGACAAGATCAAAGACAGTGAACGGGAGGTCGTGAACAGTCCTTCTCTGGATACGAAAGAGCGCCTGAAAAAGTTGCTCGGTGTTCTCCCGGACGGCTATAAAGACATTGACTTTCGTCAGCTCTACATGCTGAAAGATCGTTATCCCAAGATCTATAAGAAAGTGGAAGAGCGGCTTGAAAACGGTTGGGAAACAACGATCAGCCTGATCGAACAGGGCATCAAAGAAGGGGTGTTCCGTCCGATCCACATCACCGTCGTCAAGACAATGTTTGAAGCAACACTGGAACAGTTTTTCCAACGCGATATTCTGATCCACAGCGGCATTTCTTACAGCGACGCTCTGGAAGAAGTGGTCTCGATCCTGATGCAGGGGATCATTGCCTGACGGAGGGAAAGACGCATGGCAGAACGGTTCTATTGGAATGATGACTGGAAATTTGCGGAAACGTTTGTAGAGGAGATGATGAACGCCTCCTATGACGTCTCCAAAATGCAGACAGTGCGGATACCACATACGGTGAAGGAAACGCCGCTTCATTATTTTGACGAGAGCAGTTACCAGATGGTGAGCGCCTATCGCAGAGTGGTGTCGTGGGAGGACGCTTACGAAGGAAAACGTCTCTTCTTCACAATGGAAGGTGTCGCACATATCGCCGAGGTATATCTGAACGGGGAATTACTTTCGACGCATCGCTGCGGGTATACAGCCTTTACAACGGACCTTTCCGGGAAACTGAAAAAAGAGGAACACAACATCCTCCTCGTCAAAGTAGACAGCAGGGAAGACCGCAATATTCCCCCTTTCGGACTTGTCGTAGATTATATGACGTTTGGCGGGATCTATCGGGACTGCTATCTGGATATCAAGGATCAGGACTATATAGAGGATGTCTTTGCACAGCCATCCATCCCTGAGGATTACAAATTTGATCCGGAGGAGGATGCGGCAGTCGATGGTGCATTGTCTTCCGTGATACGTGTGCATACGGAATCGGATCAAGTGTTTTTGCGGCAATCCATCATCCGGATCCCGACGAACCTTTGCCCTGTCTTACAGACGGAAGGATACGGCCGGAGAGAGTTTCTGACCGAGGTGAAAGCGGCAGACGGTGCGACGCAGACGGATTTTGCGATCCCGCAGATCAGAGTCTGGGATCTGGAAAGCCCGGTGCTGTACGAGGCGGTCTATCAGTTGCTTCGGGACGGAGAGGTGATCGATGAGAAACGCATCCGGATCGGTTTCCGACGCAGTATCTTTCGTCCGGACGGTTATTATCTCAACGGGAGAAAGATCAAGATCCGCGGCTTAAACCGCCACCAGAGTTATCCCTATGCAGGCTATGCAATGCCGGAATCCATGCAGCGTGAGGACGCGAGGATCCTGAAACGCGAGCTGGCAGTAAATGCGGTACGGACGTCTCACTATCCGCAGTCGCAGTATTTTATCAATGAATGTGACGAGATCGGACTTCTCGTTTTGATGGAAATCCCCGGATGGCAGTATATCGGAGATGACGAATGGAAAGCGCAGGCGATCGAAAACGAGCATGAGATGATCGTACAATACCGCAACCACCCGTCCATCATGCTGTGGGGCGTGCGCATCAACGAGTCCAAAGACGACGATCCGTTTTATCAGAAAACCAATGAGATCGCGCATCAGCTCGACCCGACGAGGCAGACCGGCGGGATCCGCGCAAACAAACGCAGCAGCCTTTTGGAAGATGTATATACATATAACGATTTTTCGCATGACGGGAAAACGCCGGGATGCGAGGGGAAGAGCGCGGTGACAAGCGATTCCGCCAAACCGTATCTCGTGACAGAGTATTGCGGGCATATGTACCCGACCAAAGCGTTTGATGCGGAGGAACATCGAAAAGAACATGCGATCCGGCATGCAACGGTATTGGATGCGATCGCAAGCTATCAGGATATCGCAGGGAGTTTTGGCTGGTGCATGTTTGACTACAACACGCATAAGGACTTCGGAAGCGGCGACCGGATCTGCTATCACGGCGTCATGGACATGTTCCGGAATCCAAAACTGGCTGCGGAGGTTTATCACAGCCAGCAGGAGAACGAACCGGTATTGGCAGTCAGCTCTTCGATGGACATCGGCGAGCACCCGGCTTGTGTCAGGAATGACACCTGGATCATCACGAATGCCGACAGTGTCCGGATGTACAAAAACGACATCTTTATCAAGGAATTTCAGGCATCGGATTCGCCATTCAAGCACTTGGTGCACGGACCGATCCTGCTGGACGATTACATCGGAAACCGCATCAAAGAGGGAGAGGATTTCTCGGATCTCCAGGCCGATCAGATCAAACTGGCGCTGAATACAGCGGCGATCCAGGGGCTTTCGCATCTACCGTTCAAGATAAAGATGATCGCGGTCAAGATGATGCTTTTCTATCATATGAAAGCAGATGACGCGGTGGATCTTTATCAGAAATACATCGGTGACTGGGGCGGCAAAGTGACGTCGTATAAATTTGAGGCGATCAAAGACGGGAGAGTGGTGAGGACTCTGTACCGGAAGCCGGTAGATAAGATCAGGATCTGTACAGCAGCGAGCCATACGGAGCTGGCGGAAAAGACCACCTATGATGTGGCGTCCATCCGGATTACGGCAACCGATGAAAGCCGTGTGCCGCTGCCGTTTTACGGAGAGCCGATCATGCTTTCCACGGAGGGGCCGATCGAGATCATCGGACCGAAAGTGACCGCATTTCGTGGCGGGATGGCAGGCACCTACGTTCGCACGCTCGGGAGCGGCGGCCCCGCAAGCCTGACGATCAGTGTCCCGGGACAGGAGGACACCGTGATCCACTTTAAGATCAAGGAACGAATGACCAGGTCAAAATGCAGTGCCGGTCATGAAAGATAGAAATGAGGGGAGAGGAAATGCAGGACAGATCAAGTGTGATTTTCGGAAACAAACTTCCGGAAAGTGCCGTCCGTAAAGCGGCAAAATCAAAAGCAAAATTTCAGAAGAAATTCGGGGATGACAGCAACGCCGACTACCGCCCGAACGTGACGGAGAATCCGTATATCGGACCGTCGCTGGGGGTCAAAAACGTAGAACTGAAGGACACGGACGGCGGTGAGGGATTCGATACCGAAAAGGGACTGATCGTCGGAAATATCCGCATGGGATTCGGACATTACAGGATCTCCATGGCGATCGCAAGCGCAGCGCATCATCTCGGATATACGCCTTATTGGATGGACTTAAACGGTTATCCGCAGACGACCTGTACAAAGGTCATCAGCGCGCAGAACGACCTGTATTCTCTGGGTTCCCGCCTGTCAAAGAATCCGATCTTTAACAAGCTGATCTGGGAACCGGTCAACTATGAGGGTTTCCGTGCACTGACCTACAATTCCTCCGATCAGAAGAATGCAGAACTGATGGCACCGGTCTACAAGAACGTGCCGAAGGAGATCCCGGTCGTAGCAACGCATGTATGGCCGGCACAGGCAGCGATCCATGCGGGAATGAAGTATGTAGTGAATGCGATCCCGGACAACTGGCCGATGGCGCTTCATTTTTCCGAAGGATCCGTTCATACGATCCAATGCCACAACGCCTACATGGGATACCGGATCTGTAACGGTATGGCAAAGGATCAGGTGCTGAAGCCGATGCCGAAGGAGTCACTTGTCTATACCGGACACTACATCGACCATGAGCTGACATCCAATATCGAGACGGATTGCGCAGCCAGAAAGGCGAGAAAAGGAAACGGAAAGCCGATGCGCTTCCTCTTGACGATCGGCGGTGCTGGCGCACAGAAAGAGATCTTTGCGGCGATCATCAAACATCTTCTGCCGGCGATCAAAGAGAACAAGGCAACGCTCTATGTGAACGTAGGAGATTACAAAAATGTCTGGGATGCGCTGCAGGCGGAGATCCCGGAAATGAAGGGACTTTCGACGGAGCATTTTGATGCATGGCAGGATACGGTGAGCTTTGCCGAAGATGCGCTGACCGGTGATGTGACGGGGATTCATGGCTTCTATCACGCCAACATTTTTGAAGCAGTTTATTGTACGAATCTGTTGATGCGCAGCGCGGATGTGCTTGTAACGAAACCGTCGGAACTGGCTTTTTATCCGATCCCGAAGCTCTTTATCCGCCGTGTCGGCAAGCATGAGATGTGGGGCGCGATCCATTCCGCAGAGATCGGAGACGGGACTTTGGAATGCCGCGATATCCCGCATACCGTGCAGATGATCGATCTGTTCTTAAACGAACCGGATCTTTTGAACGGGATGTGCGACAACATCCTGACCAATAAGTCCATCGGCATTTACGACGGGGCTTATAAAGTAGTGGAACTGGCCATGGGGCTGAGGAAATAAAACGAAGAGGAAGAGAGGAGAAAAAGAAACATGAGTTCAGAAACCAAGGCATTAAAGCCGATCACCAACAAGCTGCTTTGGATCTTTGCACTGGGACAGTTCGGGTGGAGCCTGCTGTCCGGTGTCGTATCCAACTGGATGGTGTATTATTACACAGGCACGCCGGATGCCAAAAACCCGAATACCGGTCTGTTTGCATCCGGTATCACACAGGATCCGATCCTGTTCAAACTGACGTTGTTCGGCCTTGTACTGGCACTGGGACGCATCTTTGATGCTGTGACAGACCCGCTGATCGCAGGTTGGTCTGACCGTTGCAAATACAAGAGCGGACGGCGCGTACCCTTTATGCGTGTGATGGCGATCCCGTTTGCACTTTGCACGATCGGGCTATTCACGCTTCCGCAGACCGGAAGCATTGTCGTTAACGATACGATCCTTTTCGTTTTGCTGATGGTATTCTACCTGTTCATGACGATGTTCTGTACGCCGTATAACGCACTGATCGCAGAACTCGGTGATACGCAGCAGCACAGGATCAATGTTTCAACGTACATCTCGTTCACGTTCATCGTCGGCCAGAGTATTTCCTTTATGCTCCCAAACCTTGCAGGCGCATTGGAAGGCGCTGTCGGCCAGCAGAATTCGATCCGTATTGCGGTTGCGATCATGGCTTCGATCGCCTGCTTCGCGATGCTGTTCCCGGCATTCTATATCAAGGAGCGTGAGTATATCGAAGGGAAACCAAGCGATACCAAGCCGTTTGCATCTTTGATCAAGACCTTCAAGAACGGACAGTTCCGCCGGTTCGTTTACAGCGATGTGATCTACTTCTTCGCATTGACGCTATTTCAGACGGGACTTGCTTTCTATGAGACGAAGCTGATGAAGATCGAGGATACATGGACCTTTGTTCTGACCGCGACCATGACGGCAGTCAGCGTCCTCTTGTATCCGTTTGTCAATATCCTTGCCAAAAAGATCGGCAAGAAAAAACTCATCATCACCGGGTTCTTTATGTACTGCGTGGTCTTTTTGATCACCGCACTTTGCGGCGAGGGGCTGCATTTCGGCTTCATCGTTGCGGTGGTTGCAGCAGTGCCGATGGCGATCCTCGGTATCCTTCCGCAGGCTTGTGTTGCCGACATCGCGGAGCTCACGAGACTGGAGACAGGCGAGGACCGAAGCGGCATGTTCTTTGCGGCACGCACGTTTGCATTTAAGATGGGACAGGCGCTGGCAATGGTTGTCTTTACCAGTGTGACGGTATCCGGCCTGGAGAGCAGTTATCGTACAACGGCGTGGATCGCTTTTGTGACCTGCATGGTCGGCGCATGCATCTTCTTCGCTTTCGGTGAGAAGAAGATCCTCGGTCGTATCAAAGAACTAAAGGGGACTGACGAGATCTAAAAGATAAGATAAGGAGACCGGTTATGATCACAAAAAGGGACAACGTTTTTGAACTGCATACGAGACATACTACCTATGCATTCTGGGTACTGCCTACCGGCCAACTGGAGCACCTGTACTATGGTCGTAAGATCAACGTGAATGCGGAAGCACTGACGCAGAAGCATGCATTCGCTGCGAGCAATACGGTCGTGATCGATCAGGATAATCTTCATCTGACACTCGAGGATGAGCGGCTGGAACTTTCCGGATACGGAAAGGGCGATTACCGCGAGCCGTTTCTTGAACTGGTACATCCGGACGGCAGTCCGACCTCTGATTTCAGGTTCATGTCCAGTGAACTCCGGAAAGGAAAAGAGCAGATGCAGACCTTGCCGGGGTCGTTTGGCACCGAAGAAGAGGTTGAACATCTCATCCTGTTTTTGAAAGACCATTCCTATGATACGGAGCTACGAGTGCATTACTATGTGTTCCCGGAATGCGATGTGATCACGAGACGCGCAGAACTCATCAATCATGAGGATGGTCCGCTTGTCGTGAAACGCCTGCTTTCCATGCAACTGGATTTTGCCGATACGGACTATGTGTTCACGTCGTTCCACGGTGCTCATAACCGCGACATGACAGAGAAGGTTGAGCGGCAGGTCGGACAGGATAAGATCGTTGTGAGCACCTATACCGGTGTCTCCAGCAATCGCTCGAATCCGTTTACGATGCTGAGTGAACCGGGCACGACAGAAGACCACGGCAGCTGTTACGGATTCAACCTGATCTACAGCGGCAACCATTATACCGTCTGTGAAGGCTCGGCGTTTTACCAGACGAGAGTGGTTTCCGGCATCAATCCGCAGAACTTCTGCTTTACACTGCAAAAAGAAGAGTTGTTTGAGACTCCGGAAGCCGTGATGACGTATTCCTGCAAGGGCTTCAACGGGATGAGCCGCCACATGCATAAATTCGTACAGAATCATATTGTACGCGGCGAATGGGCGAAGAAGGAACGTCCGGTGCTCTTGAATAGTTGGGAAGCGGCTTACTTTGAGATCAATGAGAAAAAGCTTCTGAAACTTGCATCGGAAGCCGCCAAAGTCGGGATGGAGCTTTTCGTCATGGACGACGGATGGTTCGGCGAACGTGATAATGATACGAAGTCACTGGGAGATTGGACCGTCAACGCAAAAAAACTACCGAACGGGATCGCAGGCCTGGCGGAGAAGATCAACGCGCTGGGATTGGATTTCGGAATCTGGGTGGAGCCGGAGATGGTCAATGCAGACAGCAATCTCTACCGTGCGCATCCTGACTGGGCAATGGCGGTGCCGGGGAAGGATCATTCCGAAGGACGTAATCAGCGGATCTTAGACCTCTGCAATCCCGAGGTGCAGGATTATGTGATCGATGCGATGTGCAAGGTCTTTTCCTCAAAAGGCGTTTCTTACGTGAAATGGGATATGAACCGGCTGATGTCCGATGTGTATTCCCCGTATCTGCCTGCGGAGAAGCAGGGAGAGGTGTTCCACCGCTATGTGATGGGACTTTATAAGATCATGGATACGCTGACAAAGAAGTTCCCGCATATTCTGTTTGAGGGCTGCGCATCCGGCGGATGCCGGTTTGATCTTGGAATCCTATGCTATTTCCCGCAGATCTGGGCAAGTGATAATACCGACGCGGTCTGCCGGGTACGGATGATGACAAACTACAGCTACGGATATCCGATGAGCACAGTGACTGCTCATGTAAGCACCTGCCCGAACCATCAGACGCTGCGCAACACGCCGCTGGAGACGCGGTTTAACGTCGCGGCTTTCGGAGTGCTCGGTTATGAATGCAATCTCTGCGACATGAAAAAACAAGAAATTGAAGCGATCAAAGCGCAGGTGGAACTCTATAAGAAATGGCGCAAGACGATGCAGTTCGGCGCATTTTACCGCGGACGCAACGGAAACCTCCACGAGTGGACCGTTGTGTCGCCGGATAAGAAGGCTGCGGTGGGCTTTCTGATGCATGAACTCATGACGCCAAATCGCGCTTCTCATACCTACTATGCAAAGGGACTGGATCCGGAGAAACTTTACCATTTCTACAACCGCGCCTTAAAGCATAATATCAAGGCATTCGGAGACCTTGTCAATCTCGTTGCTCCGGTTCATATCAAAACAGATTCCCTCATGCAGGACATGGTCGCGAAGTTTGTGAAGATGGACGGCGAGAAGGAAGAGTATCATGTGAACGGTGACCTGCTGATGGAGGCAGGCGTGTCACTGCTACAGGCGTTTGTCACGACTGGATACAGCGAATTCGTCCGTTTCTTCCCGGATTTTGCATCCAGGATCTATTTCATGGAAGAAGAACAGGGAAAATAAGAGAAGAGTACGAAGCCCCGGCTGTGAAAGGGATGATTTCCACCCTTGCATCTTATCCGAAATGTGGTAAGATGTTTATGAATGGAAAGTTAGCTCAGCTGGGAGAGCATTCGCTTGACGTGTGAAAGGTCGCAGGTTCGAGCCCTGTACTTTCCAGAGAAACGAAACAGCCATACTTTCTACAGTATGGCTGTTTTATTATCATGGAGCATTCATAGATACGCATTGCTCCATAGGGCACAAACATGAAGGATAACAAAAAAAGATGCAATGCAGCAGAAAAAATCGGGAGCATCCTCCACAGAAGGCTGACACTGCTGATGCTCATTTCTTTTGCACTTGCGGCGGTTGCGGGTGTTGCTATTCAAAACTACGTGCAGCAGCGGCAGTCGTTTACGCTGATCAACGAATATCTGGCTGATTTCTTCCGAGAGTGGGATATGGATGCCGTCACCCAGTGGGAAGAAGAGCACTGGATGAGAGATAATGTTGAGGCTGCAGGGAGAGAGACTTACTCAGATAATGGCGTCCTGACAAGATTTATAAAGGCCAATACAGACCGGGTCAGCGAACTGGATCTGGTGGACGAAAACGGGATCGTGGCATATTCCTCCAACCCGGATATGATCGGTTTTGACCTGCATGACAGTGAGGAGATGACTCCATATCTATCGCTGCTTGACGGGGAGGACTATTATGCACCCCCGCTTTATCCGAATCCGTTTACATCTGATCCTTCTTTGAATATGGTTTATATCGGATGTGCCTTTTCGGACAACAAAGGGCTGTTCTTGATCGGCATTGATGAGGAGGCTATGCATAATCGGCTCGTTACAAACGTCCGATCCATCATATTGGATGCAAGGATTGGCGTGAGCGGTTATCTGATCGCATGTGATGCTGATCAGAAAGTGATCGCATCCACGTATACGACGAATCTTGAGCCCGGCGAGGCATTCGAAAGACCGGATCTGCTCCCGCAGGGAGATGACATCAATGAAACGATCACGGATCTGTACGGCAAAAAATCCTATGTAGCCGCTGTCAAGAAACCGGACTTATATGTGATCGGCGTCTATCCCACGAAGGAGGCAGATGCACTCAGGAAACAGGAGAATCTGCTGTTCGTGCTCCTGTTTTTCCTGACCTATACAACGCTTGCCATTACTTTGACGATGCTTCTCAAAAGCCGTGTTATCAAACAGGTGGAGGACATCCATGATTCTTTGAACAGGATCACGGAAGGAGATCTGAACGAAAAAGTGGATGTGGGAGGTTCTCTTGAGTTTGTAGAACTGTCTACGGGCATCAATGATACGGTGGATCATTTAAAGGACAGGCTGGAACAGGAAAAAGAAGCGCTGGCTGCAAAAATGGAAAATGCCAGAAGAATTCAGGAGTCCGGCATGCCGGCTGCTTTCCCGCAGCATGAATCATTTGCGCTGTTTGCCGTGCTTAGCATGGCGGAAGCGGTTGGGGGAGATTTTTACGATTTCTATTTGCTCGGGCGCGATACACTTGTCGTTGTTATGGCAGATGTGTCAGGCAACGGAATGCCTGCGGCGCTTTATATGATGCGCGCCAAAACGCTGATCAAAACATATGCCGAGCAAGGGCTTCCGGTGGAGCAGGTGGCGAAAAAAACCAATCAAACGCTTTGCGAAGATGGCGCTATCGACATGTTTGTTTCCGCATGGATCGCTTTCCTCGATCTGAAAAGCGGAGTGATGAGTTATGTGGACGCCGGTCACACGCATCCTGTCCTTGTGAGCGATGACGTTTCCTTTGTAAAGGGAAAGATCAACCTCGTGCTGGGTGCGATCAGTACTGCAGATTACGTGAAACAGGAAGTGACCCTCAGGGCCGGAGACAGAATTTTTCTCTATACTTACGGCGTGATTGAAGCCGAAGATCATGCGTCGCAGAGATATGGTGAGGAGCGCCTGTTTGCGCTCATCCGCGAAAAGATCAAGGATATGGATGCGTCTGATGACAGCGCATTTTGCGAGACAGCGTGTCAGGTTGTTCTGGAAGATGTGCAGCAATTTTCATCCGGTGCGGAGCAGGTGGATGACATTACGATGATGTGGATCAAATACAAGAAACCAGTATCAAAGGACGTAGTATGAAGGGCAACGATAATAAGAAGACATTAAAAGATGTCATACGCAGGCGCCTGAACGTTCTCATGATCATTCTGACCGTCAGTGTATCTGTGGTCAGTCTGTTTGTACAGATGTATCTGCAGAGAAGGCACTCCTTTGACATGATCCGTGCGTATCTCAATGATTATTTGGAAGAGCTTGACGTTGCCGCATATATCCATACCAGTTTTGACGCGTGGATGGATGTCATCGATGGCGAGGAGTCAGAAGGTAAAGAGGCTTTTTTTGACAATGAGCGGCTCGAAAAGATCGTTAAGGTCAATCATCTTTTTTTATCTGAGATCAGCGTTGTGGACGAAAACGGGTTCGTCACGTATTCGTCAAATCCGGATCTGATCGGCTTTCACATGACAGACAGTTCCCATACGACGCCGTTCCTTTGCCTTTTGGAGGAGGAAGACAGGTACTCGGATCAGCTCTATCCTTCCCCGTTTGACGGGTCGCTTGATATGATATACATCGGGAGAGCTTTTCGGGATAAAAACGGATTTATGCTTTTTGGTGTCAATCAGGATGCGTATAGGCAGTTTCGGTACAATGCGATCTATGACATCATCCATGATACCAAGATCGGGATCACCGGTTACCTCATCCACTGTGATCTGGACAAAAAGATCGTTTGCGTGACCCATACGATGCAAGATGAGGTGGGCGATTTTTTTGAGGAAGAGGACTTGCTTCCGGATCAGGAGGGGGAGATCCGCGAATCCATCTCCGTGCTTTATGGGGAAAAGAGTTATGTGGCTGCGCAGAAGGAGCACGATTTTTATCTGATTGGTGTCTATCCGATCAAGGAGGCGGATCAGTTTGAGCTGCAAAATAACATTATGGTCATGATCCTGTACGTTTTGATCCTGAGTACCGTTTTCGCTGTGCTGTTCCTGCTTCTGAGAAAGGTTGTGATCGAAGCGGTGGAGAGAACCCATTTCTGCCTGAAGCAGATTTCGGACGGTGACCTGGAACAGAAAGTAGACGCCGGGGGGTCTAAGGAGTTCGTCGATCTGTCGAATGGCATCAACGGGACGGTAGACAAATTAAAGCAGCTTATTGAAGATGAAAAAGACAGGATCCGTTCCGAAATGGAAAACGCAAAAAGCATCCAGACGTCCATTGTGCCGACAACGTTTCCGAAGTACCAAGATCAGGAACCGTTTGGGCTTTATGCTTCCATGGATACAGCGGAAGCTGTCGGAGGAGACTTCTACGACTTCTTTATGAGAGATGAGAAGACGCTTGTGATCGTGATGGCAGATGTATCCGGTAAGGGAATGCCGGCGGCGCTCTATATGATGCGTGCCAAGACACTGATCAGGACTTTTGCGGAACAGGGACTCCGTGTAGAAGAAGTCGCAGAACGCGCAAATCAGGAGCTGTGTGAAGATAATACGGCGGCGATGTTTGTTACGGCCTGGATTGGATTCCTGGATCTGGATACGGGGGTTCTCAGCTTTGTTCATGCAGGTCATACCTATCCGGTGCTGGTGAGGGAAAAAACAACAGATCAAGGAACTTCGGAGGATGAAGTTTTCTTCATCGAAAAGGAGATCGATATGGTGCTCGGCGGGATTGAGGAGATCGACTACACGAGACAGGAGATCACGTTGCAGCATGGAGACAGCATCTATCTGTATACGGATGGTGTGACAGAGGCAATGGATATCGCAGATCATACTTATGACGAAAAACGGCTGCTGCAGCTGATCAGAGAAAAGGCAGGAGAACTCAAAGGCAATGACAAAAACGACTATTGCAAAGCCGCATGTCAAATGGTCTATGATGATGTGAAGAAGTTTGCCGCAGGTGCCATGCAGCATGATGATATCACGATGATGTGGGTGAAATACTGAGAAATGCAAGCACGGTCAATGCGTGTGCTTGTTGATGTAGTTTGTTTTGTATTTGGAATAGATGATCTTCTGGCTGCGATAAAGCCCGTAATAGCCTGAGAGCATATAGGAGAGTGCGACGGCGATCAGGAAGTAGGGCATCGCGGAAAAACCGAACAGCTCAAAGCTGATAAAGAGCGAAGTGATCGGACAGTTCGTGACACCGCAGAACATGGATGCCATACCGATCGCAGCACAAAGAGCCGGATCAAAACCGGTGAGATAAGAGAATAAAAAGCCGAAACCGGCGCCGATGGATAAGGAAGGCAGAATCTCGCCTCCTTTGAAACCGGCGCCGATTGTGATCACGGTGAACAGGATCTTCAAAAGAAAATCATAGGGAAGTGCCTGGCCATTCAGCGCATCGGCCATGAGGTTGATCCCCGCGCCGTTATAACGCTGGTTCCCGATCAGCAGTGTCAGTCCGAGAACAATCGCACCGCCGATGATGATGCGCAAATAGGGATTTTGAAAGAACCGTTCAAAAAGCGCTTCGGATTGATGGAGTGCAATACAAAACAGGACACTGACAAACGCGCAGAGGATCGCGAGACCGCTGATGATGAGGGCTGTTTTGACAGAGAAGGCAGGGAATCCTGTGAGAGCAAAGGATACTCCGGGGAAGCCGAAATAAACGGAAACTCCGTGTGCGATCAGGGACGCGATGACGGAGGGCAGGAGCGCAGAATAATGCATGATGCCGACCGAAACGACTTCCATGGAAAAGACCGCAGCAGCGAGCGGCGTGCCGAAGATGGAAGAAAAAGCGGCGCTCATGCCGCACATGATCATGATGTGCTGATCTTTTTCATCAAGATGGAAAATCTTGCCGAGGCTTTGGCCGATACTGCCGCCGAACTGTAATGCCGCGCCTTCCCGTCCGGCAGAGCCGCCAACGAGCTGTGTGATCAGTGTGGAAAAGAAGATCGACGGCGCCATGCGAAGCGGCACCCGTTCTCCGGAGTGGATCGCGGAAATGATGAGATTTGTTCCGGTATCATTTTCCTCATGTAAGATACGATAGAGAAAGACGATCACGATGCCGCCGACCGGAAGGAAGAAGATCAGCCATGGATTGGCACTTCGCGTGTCTGTCAGGAAATTGAGACAAAAGCAAAAGAGCGTACTGGCGGTGCCGATGATCAGCCCCGAAAAAACAGCGAACAAGATCCACCGAAAGGAGATCCCGATTCGCTGCAGATTATGCTTCATATTGTTTTTGAACTCATCATTTGTCATTCAGACAGCTCCAGTACGACGGACTGATAACCACCGAGCAGTATTTCGTTATCCTGGATCACTGCATCGGAGAGATTGTTCAATACAACCGCTTTCACCGGCTTCGGCAGAGGCACCAGGCATTGTGCATTCTGGAAGTTCGAGAGGATCAGCATGGTGTGGTCTTCCCCTTTGCGGTAATAAGCGATCAGGTTTTCTTTTTCCGGAAGATACGGGATCAGGTCACCGTATACAAGTGCGTCCTTATACTCGTCGCTTTTCCGGAGAGCGGAAAGCTTTTTGTAATGGGCGAAGACAGAGTCCGGATCATTTTCCTCGGCTGCAAGGTTGATCTCCTTGTAGTTCGGGTTGATCCGAAGCCAGGGCGTCCCGTCTGTGAAGCCGGCATTCTCTTTGTCGTTCCACTGGAACGGTGTTCTGGCATTGTCACGTCCATACTTTTCGATCAGATGCAGCGCGTCTTTCGGGGAACATCCTGCGTCCAACGCGACCTGATAAGCATCGATGGAACTGATGTCATCCACTTCATCGATGGAAGTGATCTTGAGATTCTCCATCCCGAGTTCCTGCCCCTGATAGATCCATGGCAATCCCTTCAAATAGAAGTAGGTCGTGGCAAGGCATTTTTTGCTGGTTACGGACTGATCTCCCTCCGGAATATAGCGGGAAACACCGCGCGGTTCATCATGATTCTCGATGATGTTGCTGATGAAACCGATATCCGCGACCTCAGCCTGTGTCTTGAAGATCACATGTTTATAATCTTCCGGTGTGATATCCTGATACGCCTGCCAACCTTTCTGGCTCTGGCCGAAGACCGTACCGGAAAAATCATACATGGAAGAGAAGTAACCGTCATCGCCGATGAAATCCGGCAGCTCTTCAGGCTTTTCGTTGAATACTTCGCCGACTGTCAATGCATTATGCGGCCGGAAGGTGCGATCGCGCATCTCTCTCAGGAAGTGGCCGACACCGACCGCCTCATGCAGCTGATGATGCACGGAGCAAAGTCCGTCATCGCGATCGGGCTCATAGTTCTTGAACGGCAGTGCTTTTTTGATGTTGATAATCGCATCCAAACGGAAGCCGTCCAAACCTTTATCCAACCACCAGTTTATCATATCATAAACTTCTTCTCTGAGGTCAGGGTTTTCCCAATTCAGGTCGGGTTGTTTTTTATGGAACACGTGCAGATAGTATTTGTCCTCATGTCCGGGAAGTTTGTCCCAGACCGGGCCGCCGAAGTAGGAACGCCAGTTACAGGGGAGCGGTTCGCCCTCTTTGACATCGGCAAGATAGAAGAACTTGCCGTACTTTCCATCCGGATCCTCACAAGCTTTTTTGAACCATTCGTGTTCGTCGGAGCAGTGGTTGACCACGAGATCCATCAAAATATACAACCCGCGTTTATGCGCTTCTTCAAGGAGGCGATCCATGTCTTCCATGGTCCCGAACCGCGGATCGATCTGCCTGTAGTCGGCAATATCGTAGCCCTGATCTGCGAGAGGGGATACATAGATCGGGGAAAGCCAGATGATATCAACGCCCAGATCTTTCAAATAATCAAGTTTGCTGATGATGCCCGGCAGATCACCGATACCGTCGCCGTTGCTGTCGCAGAAGCTCTTCGGATAGATCTGATACGCGGTCATTTCATGCCACCATTGCTTTTTCATGTCTGTTCTCCTTTATGTGTTTAAACAAGTACTGCGCGGGCCTCGTAAGGCTGGAGCTGTCCCGCAAGGTGCGTTTCGTAGTTCGAGATCAGATCGGGCGCCGTGATCCCGTCGAAGACAGGACAGGGCTGCGGCTGGTCTGTCCAGTTGCAGGCAACTGTAAGAGTCTTTCCGTCGAGGATGCGCTCATAAGCATAAACCGTTTCACTCTCGAGGAAAAGCGGTTGGAACTTGCCATAGACGATGACCGGATTTTCATGGCGGAGCCGGATCAGTTTCTGATAATAGTGGAAGACGGAATCCGGATCAGCCTGTGCTGCTTTCGCGTTGATCTCTTTGTAATTCGGGTTCACGGGGAACCAGGGTGTGCCGGTCGTGAAGCCGGCCTGTGCAGTGTCATCCCACTGCATCGGGGTACGTGCATTGTCACGGGCGATCGCATCAAAACATTTCAGCATTTCTTCGCTGCTGATCATCTGATGCTCGGTGACATACTGGCGATAAGCGTTGATCTCTTCCACATCGTTGCAGTCGTCAATGGAAGAGAAGTGCATATTTGTCATGCCAAGTTCTTCGCCCTGGTAGATATAGGGCGTGCCCTTCATCATGTGCAGCAGGGTGCCGAGCATTTTGGCAGACAAGACCCTCCATTGGGGCGCGTCATTCCCGAAACGGGAAACGACGCGGGGCTGGTCATGGTTGTCCCAGTAGAGGCTGCCCCAGGCACTGCCCTCAAGTCCTACCTGCCATTTGTTTAAGATTGCACGAATCGTAGACAGACGCGGGTGCGTATAACCCCATTTTCCGATGACACCGGTTTCTTTGGAGGCTGCATCGGTATGCTCGAACTGGAAGACCATGTTAAGCTCCGTACCTTCGTCGTTCGCGTATTTTTTTGCGTCTTCCACGGTCACGTTCGGCGTCTCGCCGACCGTCATAATGTCATATTTGGAAAGGACACGCTTATTCATTTCCTGCAGGAATTCATGGATGCGCGGACCGTTTGTGACATAGGGAGACATATCGCCGTACAGGCCGTCACTGATCTCGCCGTCAGGGAAAGCCTGGTCTTTGCTGATCATGCTGATGACATCCATACGGAAGCCGTCGATGCCTTTTTCGCACCAGAAGGTCATCATATCGTAAACTTCGTCACGAACCTTCGGGTTTTCCCAGTTCAGATCTGCCTGCTTTTTCGTAAAGCAGTGGAGGTAATACTGGCCTGCGACTTCGTCATACTGCCATGCGGAACCGGAGAAGCAGGACTGCCAGTTGTTCGGAGCCTTGCCGTCGTTGCCATCCTTCCAGATATAGTAATCACGATAGGGATTGTCTTTGCTTTTGCGGCTTTCGATAAACCAGGCATGCTCATCGGAGGTATGGTTCACCACGAGATCCATCACGATCTTCAGACCGAGTTTATGGGCCTCAGCGAGCATCACATCGTAATCGGCCATTGTGCCGAATTCGTCCATGATATCGCGGTAGTCACTGATGTCATAACCGTTGTCATCGTTAGGACTTTTGTAGACCGGCGACAGCCAGATGACATCCACACCGAGCTCTTTCAAATAGGGGAGGTGTGCCGTAATCCCGGGGATATCGCCAATCCCGTCACCGTTGCTGTCTGCGAAGCTGCGCGGGTAAATTTGATAAATGACTGCTTCTTTCCACCATGCCTTTTTTTCGTTCATGCGACTTCCTCCTTATGCGGTGTGGGAAACGAGAGTTTTCGTTTCCTTTAACGGTAAAGTATAATTTCAATTTATAGTACGTTTTGGGGAAAAGTCAACCTGTTTTTGAAAAAATGTTACCTGTACCTAATAGTGGCGTGACAGAAACGGATATGATATATTTATTTGGAACGGATGGTGGAGGATTCCCATGGACACGCGAAACGAACAGAACAAAATACTGCTATTTCCGGAACGTCTGGATGCGGCAAATTCCCCGAAATATTTGGAACAGTACATGAAAATTGTCGATGCGCTGCCAAAAGACACAGCGCTGATCGGAGACCTTTCCGAAACGAATTATCTTTCCAGTTCAGGGCTGCGTCTGGTACTGACCATTGCGAAGAAGAGACCGGATTTAAGACTGATCCATGTTTTGCCGAAGGTTTATGACGTACTGGATATGACAGGACTTGCCAAAAAGGTCCGGGTGGAACGTCAGATTATCAAGATCGATCCGATCACAACCGAACCCATCGCGTGTGGGTCCAACGGAGAAGTGTATGTGATCGAAAATGACATCATCGTAAAAATGTTTTCCGACAAAACCACGGAGGAGGAGATCTACGAAGAGTGGCGGAATGCCAAGATCGCGCTAACGCTCGGTGTGCCTTCTGCAATCTGCTATTCTATTGTGACCGACGGAGAGCGGCTTGGGATCATGTTTGAACGGATGGAGACGACAAGCCTGGCGAGTCTGATCTATGCGGATTACGACAATTTTGATGACTATGCGCAGCGTTTCGCGGCGCTCTTGAAGGAGATGCATGAGATCTGCGATCCCCTCCACGAACTACACAGCGTACAAGAAGCCTTTACGGCACTCATCGAAAAAGCAGAGTACCTGTCGAATGAGGAACGGGAAAAAATGAATGCTTTTCTGGAGGCAGTGCCGGAGCGTGACAATGTGGTACATGGCGATTTTCATCCGAACAATATCGGTGAAGTCTTCGGCGAACTGATCCTTTTAGACATGGCGGAGATCGGCTATGGCAACCCGGTTTTCGACTTTATAGCATCTTATTATGATCTGGTGTTGTCCGGTGCGACCGTCGGAAAAGAACATCCGGAAGTGACAAAAAGGTTTTTCGGTCTGGAAGTTGCGGAACTTGCAAAACTGTGGAATATATTGATGGCGCAGTATTTTGCCGATGCGGATGATGAAAAGAAACAGTTTTTTCAGGAGACCATCAATTGGATGTTGGGATTTAAACTCCTTCTTTTCCCTGTGTTGCATCCGAATCATCCGAACGAGACACATGAACGATGGATCAGGCTCGGAAAAGAACGGTTCATCGATCATTTTGAAGAACTGATGCAAAGGATCCCTGAGATCGATCAGATGATCGCAGGGGCGCTTGGCAATCACTGATCCGCATACATGGACGTGCAGGGGATTTCTAAATAAGGAGAAAAAGAAAGAATGATCACGATCAAAGAAATTGCAAACCGCCTCGGGATGAGCCCGACGACGGTCAGCAACGTTATCAGGGGAAAGACGGGAGAAGTATCTCCGGAAACCATTGCACGCGTACAAAAGTTTCTGGAAGAGGTGGAGTACGTCCCGAATATCAACGCGCGGAATCTTGCCCAAAATCAGTCCAAGATCATTGGCGTCGTATTGAAGACGGTAGAGGAACGGTTTACGCATATTCTTGCAGATGCATTCGTTTCGGAACTGCTTGGAGGGATCGAAGAAGAGATCCGGAGAGCAGGTTATTTTATGATGCTTTACATCTCGGATGATATTGCCGAGATCCTGAAATATGTAGCCACCTGGAATGTGGACGGCCTTCTGCTGTTCTGGATGCAGGACGATGATGCGCTCCGTATTTATAAGAAGTACCGGAAACCGGTGGTCTGCGTGGATACCTATATCAAGAAGGAGACGATCGACCAGTTTGAGAATTCCTTTGTCAATATCGGATTGACGGATGAGCAGGGGAGTTATGATGCCGTCTCTTATCTGATCCAAGCAGGACATGAACGCATCGGATTCCTGACGGATGATCTGTCCGGCGTGGATATGGAGCGATTCCACGGGTACCGGAGGGCGCTTGCCGACAACGGGATCGAGTACAGCGATCGGTATATGCTGACTTTCCGTTCAACAAAAGAGGATATGGAAAAAACGCTCAAGCGTGCGGCAGAAAAGGCAAAGAAAATGACGGCAGTATTTTGCTGCTCCGATACCTTTGCGGTAATGCTGATGAATGAATGCTTCCGTCAGGGGATACGGGTTCCCGAGGACCTTTCCATCATGGGATTTGATGACAGCTTCACCGGAAAGCTATGCAGACCGGCGCTTTCTACGGTCCATCAGGACATTGCCTATAAAGGAGAGCTTGCTACGAAGACGCTTTTCGGCATGATACGAGGAGAGCGACCAAAGGAAAATGAAGTCATTCTGCCCACGGAACTCATCATCCGGGAAAGCATCCAAAAGATTTCGAAATAAACAGTGGCGTATGACAGGAAGGAGAAGTCATAGCAGATGGCAGGAATCAGAGAGATTGCGGAGAAAGCGGGCGTATCCATCTCAACGGTATCAAACGTACTGCATCATAAGAACAGTGCTTCCAAGGAAACACGGGAGAAGATCTTTGCCATCGCGCAGGAACTCGGTTATGAGATCCCGGGGGAACGGAAGGAGAAGAACCGGACCATCGTCCTGAACTTCAGCGATTTTGATACGTTATATTATCTGGATATCCTTCATGGGATCAGTGATTACGCCTATGCAAAGGGATACAGTCTGTTGATCTGTACCGGTGAAAACTTCCCGCAGTACGCAACATCCGAACTCTGCTGCGGCTGACGATCCGTTTGCAAAGACGATCTCTGACTATACCACAGCAGGCAAGACCTCTGCATGGCATTGGCTGTCGATGAAGGAAGGAATCGGACAGAATGCGACCGGTGTTGTATTCCAAGACTATGCGATGGGCAACTTCCCGGATGCACAGACTTTCCTTGACACCTTGCAGAGCGTTTGTACAAACTATTATGCAAACTGAGATCCGGATCATACAAACTGAATCTAATGACGCGAACGGGCGAAACAGACAGGAAGCCATGTTCGGAAATGCGAATGGTTATATTGGGGTATGCGGCACACTCGAGGAGGGTGTGCCGTCCCAATTTCCGACCATGCAGACGATCGGCCTGACCGTGGCGGGAGAAGAATTTCTGCTGTGGCCAGAGAGCGGATCGGAGAGCGGTGTCCCAAAGGACAGACCAGCCGGGTTCACGGAGTACAATGACCTGGGTCAGAGCCCTTCCGGAAAAAAGATCCACATCCGTATCCGACGTATGGTACATTTCCTGATTCCAGAGCTCTTAACGATCGAATATGAAGCAGAACCGCTGAATTTTGCCGGAGAGCTTGTGTTTGATTCGTATCATATCCCGGAGGCCGCCAATATTTTAGAAAGCGATAGCTCCGGTGACGGAGAGGAGCGCTTCTGTGAATTGATAACAATGGACAAAGGTTTTCGTGGGGATACGTCGTGGTCACTCACAAAAATACAGGAGAGTGACGTGCGTATCGCACTTGCATCGAGACATACCGTGTCGAAAGAAGAGGGAGAAGAGATCGTCCTGCGGGAAGAAGGCGAGCGTCTCATCACAAGGATCCGTATTCCCGCCCAAAAAGCGGAGAAAGTGACACTGTTCAAATACATCACTGTTTCAGACTCCATCAGGCAGAAAGATCCGAATACGCATGCGTATTCTGTGCTGAAAAAGGCGATATCGTCGGATATCAGAGACCTCTATGAAAAGCAGAGCACTTATCTCTGTTCTGTTTTCCCTATATGAAACCCACAAAAACAAATCCTGTAATTTGGTGAAAATGACGAAAAATGCGTTTGTTTTCGTTTTTTTGTCAAAAAAAGGTTGCATTTTTTTCGAAATGGGGTATTGTTATATTAACTTAAACGCAAAAGTTCATAGAAACATACTTTGTGTCTTGTAACTTTTGCGGTAAAGCAACTCACAGGTTTATTTAAAGGAGGAACGTATGAAGAAGAAAGTTTTGGCACTTCTGATGACAGGCGTTATGGCGGCTTCGCTGGCAGCCTGCGGCGAGACTGCAGCAGCACCGGCAGCAGATGCTTCCGCAGACGCAGCAGCTACTGAAGCAGCACCGGCAGCAGACGCTTCCGCAGATGCAGCAGCAGACACAGCAGCAGACACAGCAGCTGTTGAGACGCCCGAAGGCGGTATCCGTCTCGTCAACGGAAAGATCGAGGTTGACTCGATGCTGAAGGAAGCAGCAGCAAAGTATGAAGAAGAGACCGGCGTACCGGTTGTGATCGAGTCCATGGGTGGCGGTATCAATATTCAGGATACCCTAAAGGGCTACTATCAGGCAGACAACATGCCCGACATCTTCGTTTGCGGCAGCGATGACGATTTTGGCAACTGGGACGGCATGCTGGTAGACATGAGCGGTGAGAAGTGGGCAAGTGATACGGAAGCAGCTTATGTAAGCAAAGATTATGGCACGATCGGTTTCCCGTATACCACAGAAGCAATCGGTCTTGCATACAACGCAGACATTCTGGAGAAGGCTGGCGTTGATCCGAAGTCGATCACCGGTCCGGAATCCATGGCAAAAGCCTTTGAGACGATCGATTCCAAGAAGGATGAGCTTGGACTGACCGCAGTCATCGGCTGGTACACCGAGCCGAAAGACCTGTATTGGTCCACCGGTTCCCACAGCTTTGCAAACTATCTGGATGCAGGTCTGAAGAGAGATGATACGACCTACTCTGATATGCTTGCAGACGGCGGCAAGATCGATGAGAGCCGTTTCCATGATTACGCTGAGATGGTAGCGCTGTTCAACAAATACACAGACCCGAACGGCGTATCCGGCACCTATGACAACCAGGTACAGGGTTTTGCAAGCGGCAAGTATGCGTTTGTAACACAGGGTTCCTGGATCGGCGCATCCATGACCGATCAGTACAAGGATGACTATGCAGCAGCCGGCAACTTCAAGGTTGGCATGATCCCGTACGCATTCGAAGAAGGCATTGATACGATCCTGACGAACTCCCCGTCCTGGTGGGCTGTATTCGACAACGACAACAAGGATGCATCCCTTGCATTCCTGCAGTGGCTGAGCGAGGATGAAGGACAGGAGATCCTCGTTATGAAGGCCGGTTTCGTAAGCCCGTTCAAGTCCTGCACGTATGTTGCTGAGGATCCCTTTGCACAAACCATCGCGGACTACACCGCAGCAGGCAAGACCTCCGCTTGGCATTGGCTGAAGAACAAAGCAGGCCTCGATCAGAACGCTCTGGGTCAGCTTTACACAGACTTCACTCTTGGTGTAATTCCGGATGCTGATCAGTTCACGCAGGCAGTGATGAGCAAAGTTCAGGAGTACTACGCAAACTAATCCGTAAGGATCAAGAAATTGATAGGGGCGGCAAATGCCGCCCCTAATAAAAATATAGACTCACGTTTACAGGCTACGGCGAAAACGCTGCAGCCTCAATGCATGTTCGTCTTGGATTGTGGAGGGGTACTTTATGCAAAGTGTTGGGAAAAAACTACTTTCGATCGTAATCCTTCTGGCCGGTATTGCGATGCTGATCGCGGCGCTGGCGATGGATTTCACCGGAAGCAAATCTGATGCGCGCGGTCCGTTACTCGTGATCGGCATCATCGCTTTCTTTGTCGGGCTTTATTTGTTCCCGACGTTAAAACATCACCGGAAGATCGTTTATTTTATCTTTCTGTTCCCGTTATTGTTTACTTTTGTGGTCACCGTGATCATACCGCTGGTACTCGGTATCGGCTATTCGTTCACGGACTGGACCGGTATCAAGTTTACACAGGTTGTCGGATTCCAGAATTATCTGACCATGTTTAAGGATCCTTCCTTTATCTGGTCGATTGTGATCACGTTCATCTTCGTGGCACTCAATATGGTTCTGGTCAACCTTGTGGCGTTTCTTCTCGCGCTGCTTTGTACGTCCGGTCTGAAGGGCGGCGGTTTCTTCCGCGCTTCCTATTTCCTGCCGAACCTGATCGGCGGTATCGTACTGGGCTACATCTGGCAGTTCGTCTTTAACAACGTATTGATCAGTCTGACCGGCAATGTTTCCATGCTGGTAAAGACCAATACGGCTTTATTCGCGATCGTAATCGTATATATCTGGCAGTATGCGGGATATATCATGTTGATCTATATCACGGGTCTGACGCAGATCCCGGGTGATGTACTGGAGGCTGCAAAGATCGACGGCGCAACGCCGGTCCAGACGCTTTTCCAGGTGAAGATCCCGATGATCGCATCGACCTTTACCATCTGCACCTTCCTGACGCTGACGTCCGCATTCAAACAGTTCGATGTGAACATGGCGTTGACGAACGGTACCGGTTCTGTTCCGAACTTCATGGGAAGTTATCTGACGAACGGTACGCAGATGCTTGCACTGAATATCTATAACACAGCGATTTCGAAAAACAGCTACGCGCTCGGTCAGGCAAAGGCCGTTCTGTTCTTTATCATACTGGCGGTTGTCTCGCTGATCCAAGTGCGTATTTCCAACCGGAAGGAGGTGGAACTGTAATGGGTGACGGAAGACAGGTAGGAAAAGAAGCAAAAGTCCGTGCGGTTCTATGTACCATCGTCGGGGTCGGTGTTGCGGCTTATGTATTATTCCCGTTTTATCTGGTGGTGTTGAACGCCTTTAAAGCGCAAAGTTCCATCGTAGAAAATCCCATCAGCTTTGCCGGCGCTTCATTCAAACAGCTGGCATCAAACCTGAATGCGGTTATCACCAACTCCAATTTCAATTTCTGGTATGCATTTGGGACGTCTGCTGTGATCACGGTGATCTCTCTGGTGCTGCTGGCTCTGTTCGGTGCAATGGCAGCATGGGTGATCAGCCGTAATAACAAGAAAAAATGGTCCGCGGCGATCTATATGGTATTTATCGCATCCATGATCATCCCGTTCCAGGTTGTCATGCTTCCGTTGATCTCCACGTTCCGTGACGTAGGAAAGTTCATAGGCATCGGCATGCTGCAATCGATCCCGGGTATTGTGTTTGCATATTGTGGATTCGGCGGGGCTATGACCGTATTTATCCTGGCCGGCTTTATCAAGGGTGTTCCGTATGATCTTGAGGAAGCGGCTTCCATCGATGGGTGTTCTCCGGAAGGGACGTTCTTCCGCGTGATCTTCCCGCTTCTCACACCGGTCATCACAACCGTGACGATTCTGAACGGTATGTGGATCTGGAACGATTACCTGCTGCCTTCTCTGATGCTTGGCCAGAACGGTAAAGTGAAAACGCTTCCGGTTGCAGTACAGGCTTTCGTCGGTTCCTATGTGAAACAGTGGGATCTGATCCTGACAGCCGCTTTGCTTGCGATCCTGCCGATGATCATTATCTTCCTGATCGCGCAGAAACAGATCATGAGCGGAATGATTGAGGGCGCCGTAAAGGGATAAGACTTACATGAACTTTTTTAGTGCTGAGGGCCCGCTTATGCGGGCTCTAAGTAATCTCGTTACCTTATTACTTTTAAACATCATGACGGCGATCTGCTGTCTCCCGGTGATTACAGCCGGAGCAGCGTTCTCCTCCCTGCATTACATGATCATGAAGATGATGGACGGAGAGGATGCGCATCTGTGGAAACGGTATTTTACGCAGTTTCGCGGAAATCTAAAAACCTCCACCGGCGTTTGGATCGTTTTTCTTCTGGTGGGAGCATTTCTGTGGTTTGATTATCATGCACTTGTCGGCCAGAACGACAATCCGCTCCGCATCCTGATGGTACCGCTTTGGGTATTGTTGTTTTTGACAGCGCTCTTTTTTGTCTGGATCTTCCCGGTACTCGCACGATTTGACTGCGGATTTGGAGGCGCCTTTCGGAACGCAGGAAGGCTTGCGATCGGTTCCTTTCCGCGGACGCTTTTGATGGCGGCGATCTGGTTCGTGACGACGTTTGTCCTTTCCCAGTCATGGAAATTACTGCCATTATTTTTCCTGTTCGGGCTGTCACTGCCGGCGTATTTGTCTGCGCTGGTCTATTATCCGGTGATCAGAAAGATGATCGAGCGCAAAGAAGAAGAGAATGGTGATGCGATGAGTGACGCGCCCTATGACAGTGAGACAGATGCAGCGCACATCGAAGGGACAGAGGCATCATCTGTAGAACAGGATACCAGGGATACTGTTGATGACGAGACAACTTGAAGAAGCAAGAGCATACGAAGCGAAAACGGCGAAAAAGATCAAAAAGCAGGAACGGCCGCATGTGCACCTGACGCCATATTGCGGTTGGATGAATGACCCAAACGGGTTTTCATTTTACAAGGAGAAGGTTCATCTTTTTTATCAATATGCGCCCTATGACACGGTTTGGGGACCGATGCATTGGGGACATGCCGTGACATCGGATCTTTGCCACTGGGAATACCTTCCGTGCGTGATGGCACCGGATACAGATGCGGACAAGGATGGATGCTTTTCAGGAAGCGCGATCACGATGCCTGACGGGCGGCAGAAGCTTTTTTATACAGGCGTGACGGGAGCCGAGGAATTGCAAGTGCAATGCACAGCAACAGGTGACGGGGAGAACTATGAAAAGTCTGCAGACAACCCGGTGATCGATCCTTCTATGCTGCCGGAAGGGTATGCAAGGCAGGATTTTCGGGATCCGAAGATCTGGAGAGACGATACAGGGACTTATCGGATGGTGGTTTCCGCAAGGAATGCAGAAGGCGATGGAGAGATTCTCCTGTTTTCCTCGAAAGACAGTGAGACTTGGGCGTATACTTCCGTCCTTTTTCAGGGGGAGCGTGGCGCCGGCGTGATGTTGGAATGTCCGGATCTTTTTTGCTTAAACGGGACAGACGTTTTGATCGTAAGTCCGATGGGAGGCAAAAGTACTGCGTATCTCGGAACGCTGGATAAAAAGACCTGGACTTTCCATCCGAAGACAAGACAGCAAGTGGACCTGGGGCCTGATCTTTATGCGCCACAGACCATGGAAATGCCGGACGGAAGGCGGATTTTGATCGGATGGATGCAAAGCTGGGCGACTGTAGAAGAAAAGACGAGAGGGCGAAAAATCGCCGGTCAGATGACGATCCCGAGAGAACTGTCTGTGCAGGACAGGAGGCTTATCCAACGTCCGGTCAGAGAACTTTTTTCAGCGGCTGAGCAGACAGCAGAGAAAGAGATTTCGACGTCTGACGGAGCGCTTATCCTGACTTGCGATCCGAAAGAGAGCGCATGGATGTTTGCGCTGGAAGGAGAAACGACAGGGCTGACGGTGCTTTTGGACCGGTTTGGCATGGAAGTGTTTCACGAAGGGACGGGAGAAGTTTTTTCAGAAAGCTTTGCGGCACAACAGTGTGAATGGCACATCCCTCTGCCGGTTATCGGCGTGGACGAGACGATGTTTCAAATGAAACAGTTTGTGATTTCATGAAGGAGAAGAATGATGGCAGAACGCAAAACAAGTGCATTTAAAGAAAGGCTTGCACAGTATTATGACGAGTTGAAGTGGCTGTATTGTGAACTCTACCACAATGACATGCAGGCGTTTACCTACTTTTGCTCCATGCTTGAAAAATACGAAAAAATGCGGAGCAAAACATTGAAAGCCTGGGACAAAAAGCGGACACAGAATCCGGGGTGGTATCGGGATAACAAGCGCCTTGGCATGCTTATGTATGTGGACTGTTTTGCGGATACGCTGGAGGGCGTACGTGAGGCTCTGCCGTATCTCAAGGAAACCGGTGTAAATTATCTGCATCTGATGCCGCTCTTAAAGAGCCCGGAGGGCCGCAGTGACGGCGGGTATGCAGTTTCTGATTTCCGGAGCGTGGATCCGAAGCTTGGGGACATTGATGAACTGGCGGAACTCTCGGATGAACTTCACAAAGAAGGCATCAGCGTATGTCTTGATTTTGTGATGAACCACACAAGCGAAGACCACGATTGGGCTGTGCGGGCAAGGAACGGAGAACCCGGATACCGCGAGCGGTTTTTCTTCTATGAGAACTGGGACATTCCGAACGAGTACGAAAAGACGGTGCCGCAGGTGTTTCCGCAGACGGCGCCCGGCAATTTCACGTGGTGTGCCGAAGCAAATCAGGTTGTTATGACGACATTTTATCCGTATCAATGGGATCTGAATTACCGGAATCCCACCGTATTTAACGATATGACCGCGAACATGCTTTACCTTTGCAACTGCGGTGTGGATATCGTACGGCTGGATGCGGTGCCATATATCTGGAAAACACTTGGGACAACCTGCAGGAATCTGCCGGAAGTCCATTCGCTTGTCCGGATGATGCGGATCGCGGCAGAGATCGTCTGCCCGGGGACATTGCTGCTCGGGGAAGTGGTGATGGAGCCGAAGGAAGTGGTGCCGTATTTTGGGAGCGTCGAGAAGCCGGAATGCCACATGCTATACAACGTGACGACGATGGCGACCACCTGGCATACTGTGGCGACACAGGACGTGCGGCTTTTGCAGCACCAGCTCGGAACCGTTTTTGCACTGCCGAAGGATTATGTGTTTTTAAATTACCTCCGTTGTCACGATGATATCGGATGGGGGCTGGACTTCACATTTCTGAAGGGCTTCGGGATCACGGAAAAAGAACATAAGAAGTTTTTGAATGATTTCTTCCGCGGCTATATTTACGGCAGCGAATCCAGAGGCGAACTGTATAATGATGACCCCAGACTTGGTGATGCAAGACTCTGCGGTACGACAGCATCTCTTTGCGGGATTGAGGCGGCGGAGTACGAAAAGAATATCGAGAAAGAAAAACGAGGGATCGATCTTGATATCATGCTGCATGCGTTTCTCTTTACCTTGTCCGGTATCCCGGTGCTCTACAGCGGCGATGAGATCGGACAGCTCAATGACTATACCTATCATGAAAACCCGTTGAAATGGAGCGACAGTCGTTATCTTCACCGCGGCAAATTTGACTGGGATGCGGCAAAGAACCGTAAAAAGAAAAATACCAGAGAGGGTCGGATCTATACAGCACTGGAAAAGTTATACCGCCTGCGGGGAGAACGGAAAGTATTTGAGAGTGCAGCCGACACCTGGATCATTCCGCTCGGGAACGATCATGTGCTCGGCATCGGACGGTATTTTGAAGGAGAAAAGCTGCTGGCATTTTTCAATTTCAGTTATCTGCCGCAGATCGTATGGACCGGTGAGACCGAACCGTATAAAGACTTGTTCAAAAACAAGAAAGCAGATGCAAATCGGATTGAACTGCCGCCGTATGGCTTCTGCTGGCTTTGGAAAGCCTATGAATAAAAGTACCATCGCTATATCCATGGGGGCGTTGATACTGTTTCTCTCGGCGTGCGGGAGCGAAGCGGAACTTGAGGCAGAGACGCCGGTCACGGAGAAATCCGTTGTCGCAGAAACAACGGAAACAGAATATATATATATTTATTATCTCCATACGGACAGTGACTGTCAGTCGATCTGGGAGAGGATGGCCGGCATCTTTTCCCGCAGAACAGGCATCCCCGTGACCGTGGAGTATGTGGATGCGGATGAATATGATATCCGGCTGCAGCAGGTAATGGCAGAGCAGAAGATGCCGACGGCGTTTCTTTTGCCGGATACGAGAACCGCCTATGTCTGGGATGACTACACGGTGGAGCTTTCCGACACGGAACTCGGAGAGAAAGTGCGGTATCCCAGTGAGTATTTTTATTATTGTGGGAAAGCGGCTGGCGTGCCCGAAAGAGCAGCGCCTGATCGAACCTACATCGCGTTGAACGGCATCGCAGATCAGGGATCAGTCGATGCGACAGAGAGATTTTTTACATGGATCTTTTGTTCCGCCGAGGGACGGATGGCGTTTCCAAACCGCGGACTTTCTGACTGTTATGAATAAGCATCATGGAGGAGGGATACGATTATGAGAACAAGCGGCGTGTTGATGCATCTTTCTTCGTTGCCGTCACCCTATGGCATCGGAACAATGGGAAAAGAAGCATATCGTTTTGTCGATTTTCTGGAAAAGGCAGGTCAGACCTACTGGCAGATGCTGCCGGTTGGTCCGACGAGTTACGGTGATTCGCCGTACCAGTCATTTTCCGGCTATGCCGGGAATCCGTATTTTGTCGATCTGGACATGCTCGTGCAGGAAGGCCTTCTTTCGAAAGAGGAGATCCTGCGGTATCAATGGGGCAGTGATCCGGAATCCGTCGATTACGGAATCCTTTATGAAAACCGGTTTCAGGTATTGAAGATGGCCTGCGACCGCCTGGTGAAAAAACAGGCGCGGCCTTTCCGTGCATTTTGCAAAAAGCAACAGGCATGGCTTGACGACTATGCATTATTTATGGCCGAAAAGGATGCACATGGCGGGAAATCCTGGATGGAATGGGAAAAACCCCTTCGTTTCCGGGAGGAAGAAGCAATCCGCGATGCAAAGAAAACTTATGCGGATGAGATCACTTTTTATCAGGCTGTGCAGTATCTGTTTTTCCGCCAATGGGAAAAGCTGAAGGCGTATGCGAATAAAAAAGGGATCAAGATCATCGGGGATGTGCCGATTTATGTGGCATCCGATTCTGCAGATGTGTGGACGGAACCGGCACTCTTTATGCTGGATAAAAATCTGCAGATGACGAAGGTGGCCGGATGCCCGCCGGATGCATTCTCCGCGACGGGACAGCGCTGGGGAAATCCGCTTTACCGTTGGGATGTCATGAAAAAGCAGAACTATGACTGGTGGGTTCGCCGTGTACAAGGCCTTTCCGAACGCTATGATATCGTTCGCATCGACCATTTTCGGGCGTTTGATTCCTATTATGCGATCCCCGCAAAAGACAAGACTGCAGAGAACGGGAAATGGATGAAAGGACCAGGGATTGAACTGTTCCATGTCCTGGAAAAGAAGCTCGGGAAAACCAACATTATCGTGGAGGATCTCGGGTATCTGACACCGTCTGTCATGAAGCTTGTGAAGGATTCCGGATTCCCGGGGATGAAGGTGCTGCAGTTTGCATTTGACACCAGAGAGAACGGGGACTATCTGCCGCACAACTATCCATCGTTCTGTGTGGTCTATACAGGGACACATGACAATGATACGATCAACGGTTGGATGAAGTCCGCGCCGAAAGGGAGCGTAAAGAATGCGAAGGAGTACCTGAATCTGACAAAGGAAGAAGGGTATCACTGGGGCATGATGCGCGGGGCATGGAGCTCGGTGGGAGATACCGTGATCGTGACCATGCAGGATCTCCTCGGGCTTGGTGGCAAAGCACGGATGAATATGCCGTCTACGCTCGGTACAAACTGGAAATGGCGCGCAAAAGCAGGCAGTTATAATGCGGCACTTGCGAAGAAGATTGCGAAGCAGATGCAGCTGTTTGGACGGATGCGTGAGGGTAGCAAATAATGGTGAAGGTTCATTATATCCATCACAGCGCATTTGCTGTGGAATTTGAAGAGAAGATCCTGATCTTTGATTATTTTGATCCGGCGCGAATGCCGGAATATCCGTTTACCGGACATTTGCCGGATCTGGGCGGAAAGAAGGTCTATTTCTTTGCGAGCCATAAGCATCGGGATCATTTCGACATCGATATCCTCCATGTGATGGAAAAAGAACCTTACGTCCGCTACATCCTTTCCAAGGACACGAAAATGTCAGGGAACTTCCTGAAAAAACACGGGTTTGTACCGGATCAGGTGAAAGCATGCGTCAAGTATGTGACACCGATCTCAGATTATGAAGTGGATGATCTGAAGATCCATACCCTGCGTTCAACAGATGAAGGGGTAGCCTTTGTGGTAGAGACGGAAGGCAGGACGATCTACCACGCCGGCGATCTGCACTGGTGGCAGATGCAGGGGGTAGGTGAGCTAGTGAATGGCAGATCGGAGAAGGAGTATAAGCACCAGCTCCGATATCTGGAAGGGAAATTAGTAAACTATGCGTTTGTCGTGATGGATCCGCGGCTCGGACCGGATCAGTTTCTGGGGTTTGACTACTTCATGAAAAAGGTCCTTGCGGATCATGTGTTCCCAATGCACATGTGGCAGCAGCTGGGATTGATCCGGCAGTATAAGTCACGAAGTGACAATAAGAGTTTTACGGATCGTGTGGTCGACATCACAGAAGAGAATCAGATCTTTACGTTTTAAGCGGATACTGCGCCGTACGGATAGAAATGGAAAAAATACTACTTCCACCGGCTAAATCTGTTATAATTGGCTTATGAGAGACGTGCGGTTGGAAGAATTGCATACAAACGGCGAATTGTCGACGCGTACCTACAGACTGCTTACAAATGCCGGCTATCAGAATTTGCAGGAGCTCAAAGCGCTTTCCTCGACAGAACTCTTTCATCTACGGCTTGGGGTACAGGCTATCCAAGAGTTGAACGAGCTGATCAAGCAGTACGCAGAAGAGGGGGACGAGCAAAAAGTGATTTTGTGGGATCCCGAACATGTGCGTGCGATGGATGTTTCCGACCTGACAGAAGGGCGTTTTGCCACAATCGGGGCTATGATGGATGCCTTTGACACTGAGTATATCGGGTTCGCTGACCTTTGCGTGGTATATCGTTTTTTGCAGGAGAAATGCATCCCGGATCATCTTTTGCTGCGTCTACGAAAACGCATGATGCAGGAAGCGCCAGGCTGGGTACTGGACATGGAGATCAACTGGGATAAAGTGAGGCCGCGGCTGACACGAGCGCTGAAAAGAGAATCCTGTGAGACGATCCTGGATTTGATCGAACTGGAAAAACGGGAAGATATTGGGTTTGACTCCGTGGAACGTGTCGAGATCAGAAATTTGATAGATAAGGCGTTGACGGAGGGGAAAATATAAGTGCTATGCCGCATGGCGCGAATGCGACATTTTTTCTATTTTTCACCACGTCGTCATCCCAAACGTGATGACCATGTATCCTTCCATGATCCCGTTTTTTCAATCATGACGCAGGTTCATGTCCGAGTAAATATCCGTAAAACGTGCATGATCAGAAGGCTCAAGGCCTGTAGTATAAAGATGAGAGGTATCGCCGAAAGTGCTGACACGCCAGTTTGCGATGCCTTTTCTCCGTTCTTCGGTGCGGATCTCCGTGACAGAAGCGGGTGCCGCGCAAAAGCCGTGCCACATGATCATCGGTGAAACGCCGATAAGGTGTGAGATTGCAACGCAAGTCAAGCCGAAATGGCAGAAGAATATGAGCTCGGCACGATTTTCTTTTTCGACACGATATAACGGGATGTCTCGATCTCCACCGTCACGCACATATCCGTGATCTGCCAGGAGTTGATCCAATTCGCTGCAGACATGATCATATTTTTCCCTCGTATCTGATTGAGAAAAAACAGGTGTCTCATCCCAGACCGCTCTCTGAAAATGAGATTCGTCCTTCATCCAGTCCGTAGGAAGCCAATCCCAGGCGATCGTCTGTCTATCACTTACATCTGGTCTTCTGATATGGGCGTCAAATTCCCGCAACCAGCCAAACGTCGGATAGGAGATCTCCCCCGTTTCAGGCAATCCCAGCGCGATCCGTGCGGTCAGCTGCGCCCGGCCGAGCGGAGAAACATAGATCTCTTTGTCTTTCCAGAAATGCGCACGCGGCGCCAAAGCTTCTGCTTCCTTTCTGCCGCGAAGCGTTAAAGTATCATTTTCGTAATCGGGTTCTCCGTGTCGTACAAATATGAGTTTCATGTCTTCTATTTTTTCAAAGATCTTTCCGCATGTCAACGGCAAAAAATGATATAATGGTCAGGTGTATAAATAACGGTCGGCCGGATGATCCGGGGCTACGAAAGTTCATAGCCGACCGGAGCGGATGGGGGAAAGAATGACAAGGATCACGGATCTCAAAGCGCCGGAAGTGGCACTATATACCGATCTGAACGAAAAACAGGTGAAAAGGATCTATGAACCCGAAACAGGGATCTTTATCTGCGAGAGTATCCGTGTGATCGAAAGAGCGCTTACGGCAGGATATGAGCCGGTTTCTCTTTTCCTGGAAGAGAAGATGGCAGAAGAGGTCGCTGCGCTTCAGATTCGGGATGATATTCCGGTTTACGTGGCATCTTACAAGGTCATGAAAGAGATTACGGGGTACTCTTTGACAGGCGGCGTACTTGCTGCTATGCGCAGGAAACCGCTGCAGGATTTGGAGGGATTTTTATCCGCCCAACAACGGATCGTCGTGCTTGATGATATCGAGAATCCGACAAATGTAGGAGCTATTTTTCGTTCGGCAGCAGCGTTAGGCGCCGATGGGGTCATTTTGACAGAGGGCTCTGCAGACCCGCTCTATCGACGAGCGATCAGGGTGAGTATGGGGAATGTGTTTCAGATCGCGTGGACCTATGCAGATGATACGTTATTACCGTTGCTGAAGGAGACGGGATTTGAGACCTACGCGTTGGCGCTGCGCGAAGACGCCGTTCCGTTGCGCCATGATCTGAGCCTTTCGGAGAAGAAAGCGGTGATCCTGGGGAATGAAGATCACGGGATTTCAGAAAAACTGCTTTCCGGCGTCGATCATGTCGTCAGCATCCCGATGCAACAGGATGTGGATTCCCTAAATGTTGCCGCAGCAAGCGCGATCGCATTTTGGGAACTGTTTGGAGGGGAGTCGGGATAAGAATTACAGCGGTTCATCCACCAGCAGATCCTCCCCGTCCGCCGCAGTCGTAGCCAAGGTGTCGCATCGCTCGTTCAGCAGATTGCCGTCATGTCCTTTCACCCATTCGAAAGTAACCTGATGCGGCTCCATCAGAGACAGCAATTTCTTCCAGAGATCGACATTTTTGACCGGCTTTTTATCTGATTTTTTCCAGCCGGATTTCTGCCAATTGCTGATCCAACCCTGACGGAATGCGTCCACCACATACTTGGAATCCGAATAGATGACGACTTCACAAGGCCGGTTCAATTCAGACAATCCTGCGATCACGGCCATCAGCTCCATCCGGTTGTTTGTGGTCTTTTGATAGCCTGCAGACACTTCCTTCTCGTGAAGCTGTCCTTTCGGATCCGTATATTGCAGCACAGCGCCGTATCCGCCCGGTCCCTCCGGGTTACCTCTCGCTGCGCCGTCTGTGTAAATGAAAACTTTCATGAACTGCTTCCTTTCCGCTCGCAGGAATCGATCCTGCACAGCATGATCATATAATACAGTTATACAAAGAACGTTCGATTGTTTCAACCGTTTTTTGTCTGTTGCCCTTTTCTTCCTATAAAGAAATGAAGATATAGGTTTTTGGAATATAGGAAGTTCATTTTAAGAGGATAAAACGATGGCAGATGTGAATCAAATCTTACAACAGGAACAACAAGAGCCGTAGCAAAATCAGCAACAAAACGATCAGAATCCGCCGGAGATACAAGCGAAAAGGCAGCGTAAGACGGTTTCGATCGGTCTTTTGTTCAATTGGGTTGTTGAAAAGATCAAAGGTAAATGATGCGATAACGTTGATAAATCCATGACAGAAGGATAGAATAATGGATATCGGTCTCATAGTAAGACCAGGGGATATAAGAAGAGAAAGGAATGGCATGTCGAACAGAAAACGATACTCCGGAGTGTCTGCCTTGCTGCTGGCGGCCACGCTGCTGACGGCTTGCGGCGGGCCTGCGGATATGGCAACGGGACAAATGGCATCAAATACTGCAGGAGGGACAGAAGCCATGTCAGACGGCATTGTGATTCATACATCGGTACGCACCACAGGTCAATTTCCGGAGTCGATCGTCCGCCCCGTTCCGGCGGGCGTTGATCTATCGGAGCTTGACCTTTCGGAGGCAGACTTTCATATGACGGGAACAACCGGCATGTGGGGGAGCGATGACACGAGAGAGTTTTCCTGCGAATTTGAAAAGCTGGAAAACGACGGCAATACGATCGTGTTGTATCCGAAGAATTTCCCGGAGAAATATTTCTATGTACAGAACTTCGTCGTTTCCTGCGATAAGGACGATGCGCTATCCTTTACAGACCAGGATGTGGAAAAGGTGGATACGCGGGTGGCGGACGACTTTCAGACGTTTACAAAGGAAAACGGCGCAGCGTTTGACTATGAGCTTTACACACCGGAAACCGAGGAGAAGATGCCCGTGGTCGTTGTGTTTCACGGGTACGGAGATACCGAAAATCTCCGGACTTATCGCACGGCAGTCGAGTGGGCAGAACCCGAGAATCAAGAAATACGCCCCTGCTATGTGATCGCGCCTGTCATTGACGATAACACCTATTATTCGGCAAGAAACACCGTGTTTACACCTCTGAAGGCATTGCTGGATCAGATGGTGGAAGAGGGAAAAGCAGATCCGGACCGAATTTATGTAATGGGCAATTCCTTCGGGGGCATGTCTTCGATTGAATTTGCAGAGCTTTATCCGGATGCCGTTGCAGGGATCCTGGCGCTATGCCCTGCATTGAATTATTCTACCACTGCAATGGCGCAGCTTGAGAAGATCAAAGAGATCCCGATCTGGTTTGCGCAAGCGGAGCATGACAATACGATCTCAATCGAGAACAGCAGGAAGGCTGTGGATCAGTTGGAAAAGCTTGGCGCGAAAGAGGTCAAATTCACGGAATACACTGATGATGAAATGAATGCCGCCGGTGCAGACGCTTCGCCGGATTCCACTTATAGCTACCACCATGTGGAACTGGCGGTCATGGAGGATGATGCGTTCATGGACTGGCTGTATGCACAGAAGAAAGAATAGGACCTTGGGGGCAGGATCGACCTGCTTTGCATGGTGAAGGACCTGATCCTGGAAGACGTCAGACAGTACAATGGCATCGATTTCAGCGGAGATACCTACCAGGTGGTCAAGCCGAAACAGATGACGCCGGAGGAGATCAAGAATCACGAGGAAAAAGAAAGCCAATACCTCCAGTTGAAAGAGAAATTGAAGATCTGATAAGCGAACCTTTGGTTATGATCCGGTGCCTGCCAGGGGCACCGGATCGTAACGGTTGAAATGCCAGGGCCTTTCGGGTATAATAATTAAGATTATGGACAACCTTGAAGGAGGATTTTGACATGCTTGCAATTTTACAGGGAAGCGTCACGGCTTTTTTCGGCAGTTTTCTGCAGTATCTGATCGAAGCCGCGATCCTGGCGGGTGTTGCTTTTCTCGGCATTCTGGCAGGGAAGAAAGCGCGCGCCAATAAAAACAAAAAGCTAGCAGCAGCGGAGGCAGCCGCAGCCGTGAGCCAGGAGGAAACGGGGACGGCTGAAAAATGAAAAACGGTGTGAATGAATTACGCAGGAAGTACCTTGCTTTCTTTGAAAGCAAGGAACATCTTGTGATGAAAAGCTTTTCTCTGATCCCGCATAATGATCAGAGTCTCCTGCTGATCAATGCAGGAATGGCGCCCTTAAAGCCTTATTTTACAGGACAGGAGATCCCTCCGAAAAAGCGTGTGGCGACCTGTCAGAAATGTATCCGCACGGGTGATATCGAAAACGTGGGTAAGACTGCAAGACATCTTACCTTTTTTGAGATGCTCGGAAACTTCTCTTTCGGCGATTATTTCAAGACGGAAGCGATCCATTGGTCGTGGGAGTTTTTGACTGATGTGCTCGGATTGGATCCGGAGCGGTTGTATCCATCCATTTACGGGGAGGATGAAGAAGCCTTCGCGATCTGGAAGGACGAGATCGGCATCCCGGCGGAAAAGATCACGCGGTTTTACCGTGATCCGGAAACGGGTGCGTGCGACAATTTCTGGGAGCATGGCGCAGGACCGTGCGGACCATGTTCCGAGATCTATTATGACAGAGGCGAGAAATACGGCTGCGGCAAGCCGGACTGTAAGGTCGGCTGTGACTGCGACCGCTACATGGAAGTCTGGAACAACGTTTTTACGCAGTTTGAAGGCGACGGCAAGGGCAATTACACCGAGCTTTCCCAGAAAAATATCGATACCGGGATGGGGCTGGAACGCCTTGCGGTGGTCATGCAGGACGTGGATTCCGTCTTTGACATCGATACGATGAAAGCGATCCGGGATAAGGTCTGCGAGCTTTCCCACAAGACTTATCAGTCCGATCCGCTGCATGATATCTCGATCCGGCTGATCACGGATCATATCCGTTCCGCGACGTTTATGGTCAGCGACGGCATTCTCCCAAGCAATGAAGGACGAGGGTATGTGTTGCGCCGGATCATCAGACGCGCTTCCCGTCACGGGATGATGCTCGGCATCGAAGGGACGTATCTGGCGACTCTCAGCAAAACTGTGATCGAAGAGAGCAGGGACGGATATCCGGAACTAGAGGAGAAAAAGGAATTTATCCTGAAAGTGCTTTCGCAGGAAGAAGAGAAATTCGGAAAGACCATTATCGGACAAGGACTTGCCATTCTTGCCGAGATGCAGAAAAAGATGAGCGAAAAAGGGGAAAAGGTGCTTTCCGGCGAAGACGCTTTCAAACTTTATGACACCTATGGATTCCCCGTGGAGCTGACCGAGGAGATCCTCGCGGAGCGTGGATTGACCTATGATACCGAGGGCTTTAAGAAGTGCATGGAAGAGCAGAAAGCCATGGCGCGTTCTGCCAGAAAGACCACGAATTACATGGGCGCGGATGCGACCGTTTATGAGCAGCTTGACACCTCGCTGACGACGAAGTTTGTCGGCTATGACAAACTCACGAACACGTCGGAGGTAAAGGCGATCACGACCGACAAAGAAGTTGTGAAAACGCTGACAGCCGGTGAAACCGGCACGATCGTCACGAGTGAGACCGTTTTCTATGCAACGATGGGCGGTCAGCAGGGCGATAACGGTGTGATCAAAGGACCGGACGGCACCTTTGAAGTGACCGATACGATCAAGCTTGTAGGACAAAAAGTAGGACATGTGGGCATTGTGAAAACCGGCTCCATCAAAGTTGGCGATAATGTCACTCTTCGTGTAGATGAGATTCGCCGCCGCGATATCTGCCGCAACCACTCTGCGACGCATCTTCTGCAGAAGGCCCTCAGAGATGTGCTCGGCACCCATGTGGAGCAGGCCGGATCCTATCAGGATGCAGAACGGACAAGGTTTGACTTTTCTCACTTCCAGGCGATGACCGAGGCTGAGATCCATAGAGTTGAGCAGGCCGTCAACGATCGGATCCGTGACGCACTGCCGGTAGAGACGGCGGAGATGTCCATCGAAGAAGCGCGGAAGACAGGTGCAATGGCACTCTTCGGAGAAAAGTACGGAGATACCGTACGCGTTGTATCCATGGGCGATTACAGCAAAGAGCTCTGTGGCGGGACGCATGTTCAGAACACTGCAGATATCCGTAATTTCAAGATTATTTCGGAAAGCGGTATCGCAGCCGGTGTACGTCGTATCGAAGCCCTGACCGGAAAAAATGTGGTGCGGTATTATCAGCATGTCGAAGAAATGCTGAATGAGGCGGCGAGTGTGGCGAAGACGACACCGCAGAACCTCACGAAAAAGATCGAGCACATGAATGCGGAGATCAGACAGCTGAAATCCGAATTAGAATCTATCAAGAGCCGTGCTGCCAAGGATGCAGTGGCAGACGTGATGGATCAGGTGAAAGAGATCAAGGGCGTGAAACTACTTGCAGTTTCGCTGCCGGATGTGGAGATGAACGGCCTGAGAGACCTTTCCGACCAGTTATCTGACAAGTTGTCTGACGGTGTAGTGGTACTGGCTTCCGCAAAAGACGGCAAGGTCAGTCTTGTCGTAAAGGCAAGCGACGACGCGCAGAAAAAAGGTGCACACGCAGGCAACCTGATCAAGGCGATCGCCGGAAAGGTCGGCGGTGGCGGCGGTGGCAGACCGAATATGGCCCAGGCCGGCGGCAAGAACCCGGCAGGGATTGCGGATGCGCTGAAAGAAGCAGAGACCGTGCTTGAAACACAGATCTCCTGACAAACAGTCGGAAGATCTGATACAGGATTGATACAGAAAAGGGAGACTGGCTCATGAAGAAGCTTTATGCCATCGGAGAAGCGTTGATCGATTTTATCCCACAGCAGACCGGCGTTGGGATCGCGGAAGTAGATGCGTTTGCGCCAAAGGTCGGTGGTGCCCCCGCCAATGTATGCGGTGCTTATACGAAGCTTGGCGGACCATCAGCGATGATTACGCAGCTCGGCGCAGATCCGTTCGGTGACAAGATCGAAAACGAATTAAAATACTTCGGGATCGATACGTCTCTCATGAAACGGACGAAAAAAGCAAATACATCCCTTGCTTTTGTCGCATTAAAACAGGATGGCAACCGGGAATTCAGTTTTTACCGGAAACCCGGTGCAGATATGTTGTTTGATCCGAATGACGTTCGAAAAGATCAATTCAAAGACGGGTTTGCATTGCACTTCTGTTCGGTATCCCTTGGGGATTTTCCCATGAAGGAAGCACATCGACAGGCGATCAGGTATGCAAGAGAAGCGGGACTTCTCATCAGTTTTGACCCGAATCTGCGAAAAAACCTCTGGGCATCGGAGGAAGCGCTGCGACAGGCAGTGCTGGAGTTTATTCCTGCCGCGGATATCCTGAAGGTTTCCGATGAAGAGATCGCCTTTATCACCGGAAAAGAGACGATCGAGGAAGCCTTACCGCTGCTTTTCACAGGGGAAGTGAAACTTGTCGTCTATACGGAAGGCGCGGCAGGCGCCCGGGCCTATACGAAAAATGCGAAGGCATCGTCACCCTGTGAGAAAGTGAAAGCGATCGATACCACCGGCGCGGGAGATGCGTTTATCGGGTCGTTTTTGTACAGACTTTCGGAAGCAGGTGTGACGGCAGAAAACATTTCGGATCTGTCAGAAGAGACCATGAAGGCAATGCTGCAGTTTTCCAATCGCTACTGCGGGAAGAGCGTACAGAAAGAAGGCGCCATAGCCTCCTATCCAACGAAGGCGGACATGGAATGATAAATGGGTTGAAAATCCATTTTGAATATGTTACGATATTGTTACGTTTTTGGCGGAACCGATATAAAAACGAGAAGGATGGAGAATACATATGGCGGACTTAAGTAATACTCAGTATTTCAAAGTAGAACGCGAGCCGGAGATCCAAGTAAGCGAAGTGCTGGAGCTGGTGTATAAGGCACTGACGGAAAAGGGTTATAACCCTGTGAACCAGATCGTCGGATATGTGATGTCCGGAGACCCGACTTATATCACAAGCCACAACAACGCCAGAAGCCTCATCATGAAGGTGGAGCGTGAGGAGCTTGTAGAGGAGGTCTTGAGAGAATATATCCATACCAGCGGCTGGGAAGACTGACGTTCTATGAGGATCATGGGACTTGACTACGGTTCCAAAACAGTGGGAGTGGCGCTTTCGGATGAACTGCTGCTGACCGCGCAAGGCTATTCCATTATCAGGCGTGACTCCGAGAAGAAGCTACGGAAAACGCTTGCGGAAATTGCGCAGATTGCTGCAGACAACGGAGTGACGGAAATTGTCCTCGGATACCCGAAAAACATGGACGGGAGCGAAGGAGACCGATGCGAGAAAACGCGGGAGTTTCAGTCTCTTGTCGAGAAACGGACGGGACTTCCGGTCACACTCTGGGACGAGCGGCTCACCACGGTTGCGGCGGATCGCGCGATGGACGAAGCCGGACTTCGCTGGGAAGAAAAAAAGGAGCATGTGGATCGGATCGCGGCGGAATTCATTCTGCGGGGATTTCTGGATGCGCGTGCAGGGAAGAACACCTGATCATATGGAGAAGATCACATTTACCGCGCCTGAGACAGGGGAGACGCTTTCTTTTTATGTCTTGGAGCAGACGGTAGTTTCGGGAAGAGAATACATCCTCGCCGCAGAATCCGAAGCAGAAGAGGCGGAGGCCTATATCCTGCGTAAGACTTCCGATGTATCTACAGAGGAAGCAGGATATGAATTTGTAGAGGATGACGAGGAGCTCTCAAGCATCGGCAAAGTGTTTGCAGAGCTACTGGACGATACGGATATTATTTGGTGAAGACACCACACACATACATCATGCTGGAAAAAGCGGCTTTTTCGCGCTTGATGCAAGCGGGGAGAGGCGCTTCTTTGCAGTTATGGGAAATGTGAAAAAAGAAGAAACGGAGGCATTTTTTTGAGCAAAAAAAAGAATCAGGGACAGCAGAAGCCGGGTCTTAAGATCATCCCGCTCGGGGGATTGGAAGAGATCGGCATGAATATCACTGCCTTTGAATATGAAGACAGTATTATCATTGTGGACTGCGGGTTATCGTTTCCCGAGGACGATATGTATGGGATCGATCTCGTAATCCCGGATGTTACCTATCTCAGAGATAATCTGGATAAAGTAAAAGGTTTTTTTATCACGCACGGACATGAGGATCATATCGGCGCGATCCCGTATGTCCTGAGAGAGATCAATGTGCCGATCTATGCGACGAAGCTCACAATGGGCATCATTGATCACAAGCTGGAAGAGCACAGGATGCTTTCCGATGTAAAACGGAAAGTCGTGAGCTATGGTCAGCATATCAATTCCGGAAGCTTTCGTGTGGAATTCATCCGCACGAATCACAGTATTCAGGATGCCGCAGCACTGGCGATCTATTCGCCGGTCGGGATCGTGGTTCATACAGGAGATTTCAAGATCGACTATACGCCGGTTTTCGGAGATCCGATCGATCTGCAACGGTTTGGCGAGATCGGAAAAAAGGGCGTGCTCGCGTTGATGTGCGACAGTACGAATGCGGAGCGAGAAGGCTTTACGCAGTCTGAGAAATCCGTCGGCAGGGCACTCGATGATATTTTTTCCGATCATAAAAAGAAGCGGATCATCATTGCAACCTTTGCGTCGAATGTGGACCGCGTGCAGCAGATCATCAATACCGCGCATAAATACGGAAGAAAAGTGTTTGTCGAGGGACGCAGCATGGTCAATATCATCAAGACTGCATCCGAACTCGGTTACATCAAGATCCCGGACAATACACTGGGAGATATGGACAATATCAAAGACATTCCGGAAGCGCGGACTGTTTTGATCACGACGGGCAGCCAGGGCGAATCCATGGCGGCGCTGTCACGTATGGCAAACGGCATGCATAAACGGGTGCAGATCAAACCGTCGGATCTGATCGTGTTCAGTTCACATCCGATCCCGGGAAATGAGAAAGCCGTCAATAATATCATCAACGAGCTTTTCATCAAAGGCGCAGAGGTGATCTTCCAGGATGTGCATGTGTCCGGACACGCCTGCAGAGAAGATATCAAGTTGATCTATTCGCTCGTCCGTCCGAAGTACTCCATTCCGGTGCATGGCGAATACCGGCATTTGAAAGCGCAGGCGGCCATCGCAGAGGATATGGGCATACCGAAGGATCATATCATTCTGCTGAAAACAGGAGATGTATTGGATATCGACGAGGATCATGCGAAGGTCGTCGACCATGTTTCCTGTAACGAGGTATTTGTCGACGGACTCGGCGTTGGTGATGTCGGCAATGTCGTGTTGAAAGACCGCCAGCATCTGGCCGAAGAGGGCGTGATCATCATTGTGATGACCTTGGAGAGTATGAGCGGCAGACTTCTTGCAGGACCGGATATCATCTCAAGAGGATTTGTCTATGTGCGCGAATCCGGCGACCTTCTGGAGGAAGCCAGAAAAACCATGAATGAAACGATGGATAAGATCCAGAGCAAAAATATTACGGATTGGGGTCATATCAAATCCGAGATCAAGGATGCGATGGGTGAATTTGTTTGGAGAGAGACCAAACGGAAACCGATGATCATTCCGATCATTATGGAAGTGTGAGTGACAAACAATGAAGACCAGGAAGTTGATTTTTCGAATCATCCGGATTGGCATCGCGGTGCTGATCACTATATTGATCCTGATGCTGTTTCTTTCCATCGGGAAAAAGGCCTATGAATTCGGCTACCGTATTTTCACGGAGACTTCGGTGGACGAACCCCCGGGGAAAGATGTCGTCGTGCTTGTGCGCTCCGACATGAGTAAAAAAGAAGTCGCGGAGATGCTCGAGCAAAAAGGGCTTGTCAACGATGCGACGCTCTTTATGATCCAGTACAAACTGACGGATTATGACGAGATTGCTCCCGGCACGTATACCTTAAATACGTCCATGACGGTTCATGATATGGCCGCGGCCATGAGTCCGATGGAACAAGATACTGAGACTATGGACGAAGAGGGCGAACTTCAGGATCCGGGAGAGACCTCATGATCGATCCCGAACGGTTTGCAGTATTTCTTTCCACCATGGATGATCCGTGTTCCGATGCTTTGAAAAGGCTGGAGCAGGAAGCGCTTGCGGATGAGATCCCGATCATTCGGAAGGATACGCAGCGGCTATTGAAGGTGCTCCTTGCAATCACAAAACCGCAGCGGATTCTCGAAATCGGCACCGGCGTCGGATTTTCCACAATGTTTTTCGCTATGCATACACCCGGTCTTACCGATCTGGTCACGATCGAAAATTATCCCCCGCGGATCAAAAAAGCAAAAGAAGTGTTCCAAAAAGCAGATGCGCCTATTCGGCTGATCGAAGGAGATGCCGCAGAGGTCCTTCCTACACTACCAAACAGCCGTTTTGACTTCGTGCTGATGGATGGTGCGAAAGGACAGTATCCGATATTGCTCCCCGAAGTAAAGCGGTGTATGGCAAAAGGTGCGGTGTTGTTTTCCGACAATGTTTTGCAGGAGGGAGATGTCCTGGAGTCCCGTTTTGCAGTGACCAGACGGGACCGGACGATCCATGAAAGGATGCGGGAGTATCTGCTCAAATTGATGCAAGATCCCGACTTTACGACGACGGTGCTGCCGATCGGAGACGGGGTTGCGATCAGCGTATGGAAGGAAACCTGAAAGAGGAATCTGGTATGGCACAAATCAAAGCGAAAGCGCCGGAACTTTTACTTCCGGCCAGCTGCCTGGAAGTGCTGAAGGTTGCGGTACACTATGGCGCAGACGCCGTGTACATCGGCGGAAATGAATTCGGACTGCGGGCAAAGGCGAAAAATTTTTCTCCGGAAGAGATGCAGGAAGGCATCACATTTTGCCACGAACGCGGGAAAAAGGTCTATGTCACCGTCAACATTCTTGCACATAATGCGGATATGGAAGGTGTGCGTGCATACCTCAAAGAACTTCGTGCATGGAAGCCGGATGGCCTGATCATTGCAGACCCCGGCATTTTTACACTCGCGAAAGAACTCTGCCCGGAGATTGACCTGCATATCAGCACACAGGCAAACAATACCAATTACGAAACCTTTCGTTTCTGGCATCAGCTTGGCGCGAAGCGGGTTGTCTCAGCCAGGGAATTATCTCTTGCAGAGATCAAAGAACTCCGCGATAAGATCCCGCCGGCGCTTGAGATCGAGACCTTTGTCCATGGCGCGATGTGCATTTCCTATTCCGGCAGATGCCTGCTCAGTAATTACTTTACGGGACGGGATGCGAACCACGGAGAATGCACCCATCCCTGTCGCTGGAATTACACCGTGATGGAAGAATCAAGACCCGGAGAGTATCTGCCGGTTTATGAGAACGAGCGGGGAACCTTTCTTTTCAACTCCAGGGATCTGAATATGATCGGATATCTTCCCGAACTGATCGAGGCGGGGATTGACAGTTTCAAAATAGAAGGTAGAATGAAAACAGCCCTGTATGTCGCGATCGTTGCACGCACTTACCGGAATGCGATCGAGGACTATCTGGCTTCCGAAGAACGGTATCGTAACAATCTCCCGAGATATGAGGAGGAACTTTGCAGCTGTACCCACAGGCCTTATGGCACAGGATTTTTCTTCGGCAAACCGGATGCATCTTCCCAGATCTATACGGAAAGTACATACGAAAAAGGCGCGACATATCTTGGGATGGCAGGTGCATGCCGCGAGGACGGATCATTTGTCATGGAACAGAAGAATAAGTTTTGCGTGGGAGAGACCGTAGAGATCCTGAAAACCGATGGGCGAAATCTGCATGCCAAGGTAAAGCGGATTTGCGCGGAGGATGGCACGGAGATGACATCGGCACCGCATGCGAAACAGATCCTTCAGGTTACACTCGATCAGAAAACAGAACCCTGTGATGTGCTGCGGAGAAAAGAGGAAAAGGAGAAGCAAGATGGCTGAAAAGTATATCGCTTATGTAGGTACTTACACGCATGAAAACAGCATCGGCATTCATCTTTATGACATGGACATCGAGAAGGGATTGATGACCGAACGCAAGGTTGTCCCGATCAACAATCCGTCGGATCTGATCGTGTCCAACAACAAAAAGTTTCTTTATTCGATTGCAGACGAAGGGGTAGAAGCATTTCGTATCCTCCCAGACGGTGATCTCGAACCGATCAATAAGGCGTGGATCGGTGGGATGCGTGGCTGCTATGTGGAGCTGGATGCGAAGGATCAATTCCTGTTTGTCGGCGGCTTCCATGACGGACGCGTGACGATGATGAAGCTTAATCCGGAGGATGGCAGCATTGTCGGCATTGCAGACGGCGTCTTTCATAAAGGGATGGGGAGAAGCGTGGCGGCGCGAAATTTCGTGCCTCATGTCACCTGTGTCAAAATGACGCCGGATCAACGGTTTCTCTGTGCGGTAGACAGCGGCCTTGATCAGGTCAAGATTTACATCCCGGATTATGAAAAAGAAAAGATGATCCTGACGGATATCGTCCGATTGAGTATGGAGTCCGGGCCGAGAATGATCCGTTTCAGCAGAGACGGAAAGTGCGCTTACGTCCTCTGCGAGCTGACCAATACTGTGGAAGTTTATTCCTACAAGGCTGATGAAAAAGCACCGGAATTTGAAAAGATCCAATCGATCCGGACCAGTGAAGAAAAGGACGGAGAAGGCGTTTGCTCAGCATCGGGTATTGAGGTGTCCCGTGACGGAAAGTTCCTCATCGTGACGAACGCCGGCGTGAATACAGCGACGATCTTCAAGATTGCAGCCAAAGGCGGAAAGCTTTCCTACTGTTTTGAGAACAAGATCAGCGGCGACTATCCGAAGGTGCTTTCCATTTATCCGAATAACAAATTCTTTATGTGTCTCAACAATGATACCGATGAGATCACGACGATGCAGCTCAACTTCAAGGAAGGCTATATGCTGATGGAAAGCAAGCCGGTTCCGATCAATAAACCGAACTGCGTCTATATCCACAAGTATCAAGGGTAAGCCGGATGAAACAGGGCGCAATTTTTGACATGGACGGCGTGCTCTTTGATACGGAGCGCATGTACCAGGAAACATGGCGGGAAGTGGCCTCAGAAATGGGCATCACGCTGCCGCCGGAATATACGTATCATGTTTCAGGAGCATCCAAGGACGGTGTCTATGAAGCCGTCAGAAGGTTTTATCACACGGATGATCCGATCCGCATCACGACCGAAGTCTATGAGCGCATGCACATCAAGCAGCAAAAACCGCTTCCGATCAAGCCGGGCGTGAAAGAAATCCTCACTTTTTTTCAACAGGAAGGGATCAAAACGGCTGTCGCAAGCAGCACGTTTCGCGCACAAGTCAACGAAAATCTTGAGAAGAACGGATTGGCGTTGTATTTTGATACAGTGATCTGCGGAGACGAAGTAACGAAAGCGAAACCGGACCCGGAGATCTTTCTCAAAGCGGCTGAGAAACTATCGCTTTCCCCGGAGGACTGTTATGTCTTTGAAGACAGTTTCAATGGGATCCGCGCAGCGCATGCGGCAGGCTGCGTAGCGGTCATGGTGATCGACCTGATGGAGCCGGATGAAGAGATCCGCACACTTTCGGATTATGTATGCTCGGATTTAAACGAAGCGCTCTTAAAACTGTCCTCAGAGAGATAACATCCTTTTTGATACACATCGGTTTGTCATTAAATGTAATTTTCTTTTAATTTCCTTGCATTTTTGACGTTTTTTTGGTAACATATCGTAGTGCCGCCTGTTCGGCATTTTGCAACCGTAGTCTAACGGATAGAACGCAGGACTCCGACTCCTGTAATGTGGGTTCGATTCCCGCCGGTTGCACTTTCTGTAAAAGGTTAGATCATTCAGGAGAGTAAGATATATGAAGAATTTTTCTATGGCAACGGTGATTGCCTTTTTCAAAAAATACGGTCGATATTTCGGAGCAGGTGCGCTGTTCGCATTTCTCGCCGTGTTGGTCATCAAATTCACAAATCCCGCTGACACAGCGAAGGGGACACCCGCTAATGGGAATGCGCCGGCTGTCCATGCACTCAGCGATCAGAACGCGGAAGGATATCAGGTTGATGCCGATGAAGCGATCAATGAACTGATCCGCAACTATTATACCTATTACGCAAACGGTGATATCGCAAATCTGGAGACCGTGGCGACGCCGATCAGCGATGGTGAGAAGAGTTTTATCCAGATGTATTCCAACTATGTGGAAAACTATGACAACCTCGCATGCTACACGAAAAGCGGCCTTACCGACGATTCCTATCTTGTGAGTGTTTATCTGGAGATCAAGTTCAATGGCGTGGAGACTCCTGCACCCGGACTCGATTTCTTCTATGTCGAGAAGAACCCGGATGGCAACTACTATATCAATAATCTCTACAGCCAGTACAATTCTCTGACCAAAGAACAGCCGACGGATCCGGCCATCGACGCGCTGATCCAGGCGTTTGAAACGCAGGAGGATGTGCTTGCGCTGCAAAGTGATGTTCAGACGCAGTATGAAACCGCGATCAGCTCCGATCCGAATCTGGATACGTTGATCAATACCACGATCGCGGATGCGTATGCGACTTGGGCAAAGAGTCTGAACCAGACCGAGACCGCAGCCGCGGAAGAGACGACAGAGACGCCGGAGACAGAAGCAGCAGAGGAAACCCCGGAAGAAGAGCAGCCGGCAGAAGAAACGCCGGCGACTGAAGCGCCTGTGATTCTAGTGACGACTAATCGCGTCAACATGCGTGATGATTCCTCACAGGATGGAGAAGTACTTGTTACGCTCGATGAGGGAACAGAAGTTGCGATGGTATCCGATGTCGGAAACGGCTGGTACAGCGTCGCTTATAACGGGACTAACGGTTACATCATCGGCGATTATCTGAAACGGAAAGACGGACAGGACAATGCCCAAGGGGCGGAAGCACCTGCAGCAGAAGAGACGCAGGCGGAGACTGGCGGCGATACGACGCAGACGACCGACGGCCCGAGTGGTACTGTCACGTTGTCGGAGCATAATGTCGTAACGATCCGTTCTTCTGCAAGTAGTGATTCCGAAAAGGTCGGCACCGCCTATACCGGCGACAAGATCAAGGTGCTTTCAAACGAAAGCAATGGGTGGTCTAAAGTGGAATTCAACGGCACGACCGGCTATATCAGGACCGATCTGCTGAGCTAGGAAGATCATATCAGTCAATACAAAGCCAATGCGGAGACAGCGCAAGTCTCCGCATTTCTTTCGTTGAGGGAAGTTTATGAGGATCAATAAGTTTTTAAGCGAAGCCGGAATCTGCTCCAGGCGCAAGGCGGATCAGGAGATCGCATCGGGCCATGTGAAGATCAACGGTCAGATCGCCACCCTTGGGGATACCGTTTTTGAGACAGATGTGGTAGAGTATAAAGGTGAGGTCATTTCCGCGAAACAGGAGAAGAAAGTGTACCTTTACTATAAGCCCATCGGAGTTGTCTGCACGGAGGATCGCAGAGAAAAGGATAATCTTTTGGATGCGGTCGATCTTCCGGAACGGGTGACCTATCTCGGAAGGCTTGATAAAAATTCCGAAGGGCTGCTTCTTTTGTCCAATGACGGTATACTCAATCAGCAGCTGATGCGGCCGGGGTTTTACCATGAAAAGGAATACGAAGTACAGATCGATCGACCCGTGACCGCAGAATTGATCAAAAAACTATCCGAAGGTGTGTATCTCACGGAACTGGATCGGACCACGAGACCGTGTACGGTAAAGAAATTGCGATCAGATACATTTTCGATCATTTTGACGCAGGGACTGAACCGCCAGATACGGCGCATGTGCAAAGAACTGGGCTGTCATGTAAAAAAATTGATCAGGGTGCGGATCTGCAACCTGACATTGGACGATATGAAACCGGGGGATCTACGTGAATTGACCGCAGAAGAGGAACGGACTCTCCGCGAACAGATTGACAGGTAAAAGATGAGTGATGACAGAAACGCATATGAAGCGTTAAAACAAACCATAGACCATCATATGAACCTCTATTACAACGAGGATCAGCCGGAGATCACAGACTTCGAATATGATACGTTGATGCAGAGGCTGAAGCAGATGGAGCAGACGCATCCTGATTGGGTGACGCCGGATTCTCCGACACAAAAGATCGGCGGTAACGCGAAGCGGAAAGCTGGTGTGGAAGTGACGCATCGGGTTCCGATGCTGTCGATCCAGGATGTCTTTACGAAAGAGGATGTGGAAGCGTGGGTGCAGGATGTCCTCACGATGCATCCGGATGCAGCTTTTTCTGTGGAAGAAAAGATCGACGGACTCTCTATGACACTGCGTTATGAAGGGGGCAAGCTTGCCCTTGCGGAGACCAGAGGAGACGGACTTGTCGGAGAGGACGTCACCTTAAATGCGAAAGTGATCCCGGATGTGCCGCATACGATCACCTTTCAGGATTATACAGAACTCAGGGGAGAGGTCTATATGACGCATGAAGCATTTGATGCGTTCAATGTGAAGATGGAAGACCTCGGGAAGAAACCGGCTGCAAATCCGCGTAATCTTGCAGCAGGCACCTTACGCCAACTCGATCCCTCGATCACAAAGGAGCGGGGGCTTCGTCTTTTTATCTTTAACGTGCAGGATGCCATCGGCGATGCGGCAGGCCTTTTGCAGTCGCATTGCGAAGGAATGGATACGCTTTCGTCCATGGGCATCCCGACTGTCAGACATTTCCGTTGTACAACTGTGCCGGAGATCCTTGCTGCGATCGACCGCATCGGTGAATCCAGAGGCGAACTGCCTTATGACCTGGATGGCGCAGTCGTTAAGATCGATCAGACATCCTATCGCGCTGATTTTCCCGCGGGGAGCAAGTATACGGCAGGACACATCGCGTTTAAATATCCCCCGGAGGAAAAAGAAGTCGTGATCGAAGCGATCGAAGTGGATGTCGGACGCACCGGAAAGCTTACGTTCCGCGGGCGGTTTCAGACACCTGTCAGACTTTGCGGGACAAACGTGCAACGCGCAACGCTGCATAACATAGACTTCATACATGAGAAAAGAATTTCCGAAGGGTGTCGCGCGATCTGCAGGAAACAAGGGGAGATCATCCCTGCGATCGTATCCGTCACAGTTCCGGGAGAAACCGAATACAAAGCGCCGGAGTGCTGCCCGGTCTGCGGCCATCCTCTGCAGCGGGAAGAAGACACCTGTGATATTTATTGTACAAATCCGTCTTGTGCAGCGCAGCTGAAGCGGACGTTATCCTATTTTGTTTCCAAAGATGCCATGGATATCAAAGGATTCGGTACACGGTTGATCGATGATCTCGTGGATCAGGGATATCTTCGGAATGCAGCGGACTTTTACCATCTGCATGAAGTGAGGGACGAACTGATCGCTTCAGGCCTCATTGGCAGGGAGAAGAATACGGATAAGCTCCTTGCGGCGATCGAGCAATCCAAACAGAACGATGCAGCGCTTGTGCTGACTGCACTTGCGATCCGCAATGTCGGCAGGACCTCTGCGAACGTGATCATGAAGCATTTCCCGACGCTGTTTGACCTGGCTGATGCGGACATGGAACAGCTGACTGCCGTGCCGGATGTCGGAGAGATCACTGCACGCGGGATTGTGGATTTTTTTGCGGATACAGACAATCGAGAAATCCTTGAGCGCCTTTCGGAGGCAGGAGTCAATATGACGGCAAAGAACGAAAAGACCGGAGATGCACTTACTGGTCTTACGATCGTTGTGACTGGGACACTCCCGACGCTGGGACGGAAAGAAGCAACCGATCTCATCGAAAAGAACGGCGGGAAATGCACGGGATCCGTCAGTAAAAAGACGGATTATGTGGTCGCGGGAGAAGCAGCAGGGAGCAAACTCGCCAAAGCAAAAGAACTCGGTATTCCCGTGATCACCGAAGCCGAATTGTTTCAGATGACAGGAGAGCAGGCATGATCAAACGTGAAAACATGGTCGACTACCATGCTTATATCCGGATCAATGATATCCATGTGCGGTTAAAACAAAAGGATCTGATGCTGACCATAGACCTGAATAATATTTCAGGGAGTCCGATCAAACAGGCGACGTTCCATATGCGGGCTGTAAGCGCCGGGGAATCTCCTGTACTTCTGAACGGACAGGAGGCGATCGATTTTACACTTACCGATCTGAAGCTTGAGGCGGCAATGCGCATGTCGACTTCCTATGAGTGCACGGTGGATGGGATGCCTGCGGGGATCGAGATCGAAACGGAGTCCGTGATCTTTGCGGACGGGCTGAAAGGAGAAAAGCAAAAGCCGCATAAAAAACTGTATTTCTATGATGCTCTGGATCCGCAGCGCCAGAAGGAAAAAGAGTGTCAGGAATATCTGCGGCGCTACTCGGGCCGCGCACTTTGTTTTGCGGAGAAACGAAATGACGGTTGGCTTTGCACCTGCGGACGGTTGAACCGGAATCGGGATGATTTCTGCCTCGAATGCCTTGCCGATCGGAAAGAACTGTTTGCGCATTGCACGAAAGAGTCTGTGAAAGCGAAGATCCGGAAGGAGCGAGGCCGGTTTCCCTTCTCATTGAAACATCGGGGTTAATCTGGTATAATAGGAACGTCGTCAAAGGTGCGTGATCTTCACGCAAGGCGGCGAAGTGATCAGAACCATGAAAATAAGGAGGCCATACAATGGCGGAAGATCGAAAAGCAGTCAGGATCAAGGAGAGCGAGATGGGCGAGGTAAAGGTATCCGATGAAGTCATCGCGATCATCGCGGGGTTAGCTGCAACGGAAGTGGAAGGGGTCAGTTCCATGGCCGGCAATATCACAAATGAGCTGGTCAGCAAGCTGGGCATGAAAAACCTTTCCAAGGGCGTCAGGATCGAGATGCAGGATCATTCGGTCGAGGTTTATCTCGCACTGAATATTTCTTACGGGTATAACATTCCGGACGTTTCCGCAAAAGTGCAGGAACGCGTGAAATCAGCAGTTGAAAATATGACGGGATTAACTATCTCCGTTGTGAATGTCAAGATCGCAACGGTAGATATGGCTTCTGAAAATGACTGAGAGACAATGCAGCGGGAGGGTGTCTTTGCGACATCCTCTCGTGTTTGTGTATGAAGAAAGGGATTGGTATGACAAGACATCAGCTGCGGGAGCAGGTATTTTTGATCCTGTTCCGGGCAGATTTTTACGATGAACAAGGATTAAAAGAGCAGGAATCGCTTTTTACGGATGGCTTAAAAGATGCATCTGAGGAGGAGCGGGTTTATATCCGCGCCAAATATCAGGCGATTATGGAAATACTGGATGAAATCGATGCTGTGCTCAATCAGAGTGCAGCCGGATGGAAAACGAGCCGTATGGGGAAAGCGGAGCTTACGATCCTGCGGCTAGCCGTTTATGAGATCCTTTACGATGAAGACATCCCGACCGGAGTCGCCATCAACGAAGCGGTCGAGCTGTCCAAGAAGTACGGCACAGAGGAAGCATCTTCTTTTGTAAACGGTATCTTGGCGAAAGTGGCAGCAGAGCATTCATGAATAAAAATGTTTATGGAGTCGGGCAGATCAATGCCTACCTGAAGAATTTATTTGCACAGGACTTCATGCTTCGACGGATCAGTGTGAAGGGTGAAGTTTCAAATGTGAAATATCATTCCTCCGGTCATATATACTTCACGCTGAAGGATGGGGGAGGCGCGCTTGCAGCGGTGATGTTCGCGGGAAGCCGCAAGGGACTCACCTTTCAGATGCAGGACGGAGACTGCGTGATCGCAACGGGCTCCATCGAAGTCTATGAGCGGGACGGCAAGTATCAGCTCTATGCAAGGCAGATTGAGCGTGACGGTCAGGGCGTCCTGTTTGAGAAGTTTGAAAAGCTAAAAAAAGAACTCGAAGAAATGGGGATGTTTGCCCCGGAATATAAAAAAACGATCCCGCGATATGCGAAACGCATCGGGGTCGTGACAGCGCCGACAGGGGCAGCGGTACAGGATATCAAAAACATCAGCCGCAGGCGTAACCCCTTTGTGCAGATGATCCTTTGTCCGGCCAAGGTGCAGGGAGAAGGCGCAGCGGAGAGCATCGTCGGAGCGATCCGCACGCTTGATGCCATGGGGCTTGATATTCTGATCGTCGGACGCGGCGGCGGATCCATCGAAGATCTCTGGGCGTTCAACGAAGAACAGGTAGTACGTGCAATCTTTGAGTGTGATACACCGGTGATTTCTGCTGTGGGACACGAGACGGACACAACACTATCGGACTATGCGGCGGATCTCAGAGCACCGACGCCGTCAGCTGCCGCGGAGCTCGCTGTTTTTGACCTGAATACGACGCTGCAGAGCTTGGAGGAGAGCCGGATCGCCATGCATAGGCTCTTTTCAAGAAGGCTGGAGGCGGATAAGCAAAGATGTCAGCTTCTTGCCATGCGCCTGCAGAAAGCCGGGCCGAAGCAGCGGCTGCTTACCCAGAAACAACGGCTGCAGGAGTCCCGCACAAGGCTTACCTATGCGGCAAAAGAAGTGATGAATCGCTACAAAGCGCGCCTTGCATTGCTGGCGGAAAAGATGGATGGCACATCACCGTTGAAGAAGATGGGGCAGGGATACGGCTTCATCAGCGATACAAGCGGGAAAGCGAAACGTAGTATCAAGGAACTTTCCGTAGGAGAGACAGTGAAACTCTATCTTGCGGATGGTGCGGCAGAGACGACAGTGAACAAGAGGATCATCTATGGGGACGAAAACTGAGAAAACAGAATCCATTGAAGAGATGCTCTCTTCGATCGAGGAAACGGTCGGTAAATTATCGGAAGACGATCTGACCCTCGAAGAAGCGTTTGCGCTATACGAGGACGGGATCAAGCTTGTCAAGGCCTGCCAGAGTGCAATGGAAGATGTGGAAAAGAAGATGCAGGTATTGACGGAAGACGGCGGACTGGAGGATTTCGGAGAATGAGTTTTGAGGAAAAACTGCAGAGCCTGACCAGAGAAATCGAAGGTCTGATCGAACGTTATCTTCCGGGAGAAGCCGGATTGCAAAAACGGGTCATCGAAGCGATGAATTACAGTGTACGCGCCGGCGGAAAACGGCTGCGTCCGATCATGATGCTGCTGACGTATCGGATGTTCGGCGGCCAGGGAGAAGTCATTGGACCTTTCCTGGCAGCGATTGAGATGATCCATACCTATTCGCTTGTCCATGATGACCTGCCGGCAATGGACAACGATGAACTGCGCCGCGGCAAGCCGACGACCCATGTGGCCTATGGCGAAGGGATTGCGGTACTTGCGGGAGATGCGCTTCTCAACTACTCGATGGAGACTGTGATGACGGCCTTTTCTCTTGCTCCGCAGGAAGTGAACCGAATTGCCGCATCAATTGCACTGCTGTACCGCAAAAGCGGGATCTACGGTATGATCGGCGGGCAGACTGTGGACATAGAGACCGATATTACCGGGGATGTTTCCCGTGAACAGATTGACTTTATCTATCGTTTGAAAACGGGGGCATTGATCGAGGCGTCCATGATGATCGGTGCGATCCTGGCAGGGGCCTCCGATGATGATGTCGCAAAGATCAGCGAGATCGCACAGAAGGTCGGGCTGGCATTTCAGATCCGGGACGATATTCTCGACTGTACCTCGACTCCCGAAGAGCTCGGCAAGCCGATCGGCAGTGACGAGAAAAACCAGAAGGCTACCTATGTCACGTATGAAGGCGTCAAGAAAGCCGAAGAGCATACAGAGGCGCTCTCATCGGATGCGATCAAAAAGCTCCATGAAATGCAGGGTGATAACGGACTTTTGGAAGAACTGATCGCATCACTTGTCTATCGTAGAAAATAAAGGCGGTAACTAGATTGGCACTGGAAAAGATCAAAAAAGCAAATGATATCAAAGCTCTTCCGAAAGAAGAAATTCCCGTGCTCTGTGACGAGATCCGGGAGTTCCTGATCGAGAGTATTTCCGTGACAGGCGGGCATCTGGCTTCCAACCTCGGTGTGGTGGAACTGACCGTGGCGCTGCATCTTGCCTTTGATCCGGAACAGGACAAGATCATCTGGGATGTGGGACACCAGTCCTACACACACAAGATTCTGACGGGACGGAAAAATAATTTCAATGAACTCCGGAAATACGGCGGGATCAGTGGCTTCCCGAAGCGGAAAGAAAGCATCTGCGATCCGTTTGACACCGGGCACAGCTCCACATCCATTTCCGCAGGCCTGGGCTATGCGGCTGCGCGGGAACTGACAGGAGAAGACTATCGCGTGATCACCGTGATCGGAGACGGCGCGCTGACGGGCGGCATGTCTTATGAGGCGATGAATAACGCCTCCAAGCTGAAAAAGAACTTCATCATGATCCTGAACGACAACAAGATGTCGATCAGTGAAAACGTGGGCGGTATGAGCAGGTATCTGGCAAGAGTACGTACAGCCGGATTTTACAGAGGCCTGAAATCCGGTGTGAAGGATGCACTTTCCAGCATCCCCGTATACGGCGACAGGATCGTCGAGCAGATCAGCCGCGCAAAGAACGGAATCAAGTCCAACTTTGTCTCCGGCATGTATTTTGAAAACATGGGGATCATTTATCTTGGTCCTATTGACGGCTCCGATGTGGAGACAATGGTGAAGGTGTTTAAGGAAGCGCAGAATATCGACGGCCCTGTTCTGATCCATGTCATCACGAAAAAGGGCAAAGGATTTTTGCCGGCGGAGCGCCATCCGGCACGTTTTCACGGCGCTGAACCTTTCGATATCGAGACCGGATTGCCGAAGAAACCGCGTACCAAAGCGAATTATACAGACGTCTTTTCCACGATCATGCGTAAGATGGGAGATCGGAATCAAGAAGTCGTTGCGATCACAGCAGCAATGGAAGACGGAACCGGACTGAAGCGCTTTCATAACCTCTTTCCGGATCGTTTCTTTGACGTCGGAATTGCAGAGCAGCATGCCGTAACGTTTGCCGCAGGACTTGCTGCCGCAGGGCTGATCCCGGTGTTTGCCGTATACTCTTCCTTTTTACAGAGGGCATACGATCAGATCCTGCACGATGTCTGCATCCAAAATCTCCATGTCGTCTTTGCGATCGACCGCGCGGGGATTGTCGGGAGCGACGGAGAGACCCACCAGGGGATCTTTGATATCTCTTATCTTTCGACGGTGCCGAATCTTGTGTTGATGGCACCCAAGAACAAATGGGAACTCTCCGATATGATGAAGTATGCCGTTGCGTTTCCGGGACCGATCGCGATCCGCTACCCGAGAGGACTTGCCTATGACGGCCTCGAAAATCATCGCGAGCAGATCGCATACGGAAAGAGTGAGATGATCTACGAAGAATCCGAGATCGCGCTTTTTGCATATGGCAGCATGGTGAAAACGGCGGAAATTGTCAGGGAACGCCTGAAAGAACAGGGGCATCCTTGTACGCTGATCAATGCCAGATTTGCAAAGCCGTTTGATGAGGAATGCATTGACAAACTTGCAAAGGATCACAAGTTCCTCGTTGTGCTGGAAGAAAATGTCCTGTCAGGCGGCCTTGGCGAACATGTGGCGGAATATGTGGAATCTCATGAAATCCCGCTCAGGACGATGCAGATCGCGATCCCGGACTGCTATGTGGAACATGGCAATGTGGACATTCTGCGGAAAGAAGTCGGGATTGACGAGGACTCCATCGTGAAACGGATCCGTACGGAGTTTTACGGAGAGACGTTATGAAAAAAAGACTGGATGTTCTCCTCGTCGAATCCGCGCTTGCACCCTCCAGAGAAAAGGCGAAGACCATGATCATGGAGGGGACGGTGTATGTCAACGGCAATCGGGAGGATAAAGCCGGAGACATGTTCGATCCGGAAAAATGTGAGATCACGATCCGCGGGAATGCGCTTCCTTATGTGAGCAGAGGCGGACTGAAACTCGAGAAGGCGATGAAGAGTTTTCCGATCTCTCTTACGGGAAAGATCTGCATGGATATCGGCGCCTCTACAGGCGGCTTTACGGACTGCATGCTGCAAAACGGCGCAGCAAAGGTCTATGCGGTGGATGTCGGGTACGGACAGTTTGCATGGAAGTTAAGGAATGATCCGAGAGTGGTCTGTATGGAAAAGACCAACATCCGTTACGTGACAACGGATCAGATCCCGGATCGATTGGATTTTGCCTCTGCGGATGTTTCCTTTATCTCCCTGACAAAGGTACTGTCCGTTGCGTTTTCTCTCCTGAAAGAGGACGGCGAGATGGTGTGTCTCATCAAGCCGCAGTTTGAAGCCGGCAGAGAAAAGGTCGGAAAAAAGGGCGTGGTACGTGATCCAAAGGTTCATGAGGAAGTGATCGAAGGGATCCTTGCGTTCGCAAAACAAACCGGGTTTTTTGTTTTTGGATTGACAGGAAGCCCGATCAAAGGACCGGAAGGCAATATCGAGTATCTGGTATATCTGAAAAAGAATGCAAACAGCGATGAGCAGCCGATGATCTCCGCTTCTGAGACAGTGGCACTCACGCATAAGGAGCATACGGCATGAAGCATTTTTATCTCATCACGAATGCGCTCAAGGACAGTGATTTCAAGCGGACCGAAGCGATCAGCACTTACATTCAGAAAAAGGGCGGAGAATGCCGATTCCTGCGTATGGACGGGAATGAACAGAATTATCAAAACGCCTTGATGCAGGATATCCCGGACAATACCGAATGCATCCTTGTGATCGGCGGAGATGGGACATTGATCAAGGCAGCCCGGGAGACCTCAGGAAGTAATATTCCTTTGATAGGCCTGAACCTCGGTCATTTGGGGTATCTTTGCGAACTTGAAGAGGATACGGTCTATCCTGCTATTGACCGGCTTTTTGAGGATCAGTATGTGGAGGAACATCGCATGTTGCTCCGCGGAAGTGTGATCCGAAACGGTCAAGAGGTCGTGTCCCGCCAGGCACTGAATGATATCGTCATCCATCGTTCAGGGTCCTTACATGTGATCGCCTATCATCTTTCCGTCAATGGGCAGCTCTTAAGTCGGTATAACGCAGACGGCATGATCGTCGCGACCCCAACCGGATCCACTGCATACAGTATGTCGGCAGGCGGACCGATCGTTGATCCCAGATCCTCCATGATCTTATTGACGCCCATCAATTCTCACACATTGAACAATCGCAGCATTGTGCTGGACAGCGCGTCTGAACTGCAGATCACATTACCGGCGACGCATGTAGATCCGACGATGCGGATCGATCTGAGTTTTGACGGCGGGCAGACTGTTACGCTGCAGAGCGATGATGCCGTACAGATTAAGAGAGCCGAGGAGAGCGTGCGGATCTTAAAGCTCAGTCAGCGCAGTTTCTTGGAAATTTTACAGAGAAAATTACAGATCTACGGGTAATACAGATGCTTCAATATTTACATGTCAAAAATCTTGCCTTGATCGAAGAGGCCGAGGTCGATTTCACACCGGGACTCAATATTATGACCGGTGAAACCGGCGCCGGCAAATCCATCATCATCGGATCCATCAGTCTGGCACTTGGAGAAAAAGTGCCGAAGGAGCTGCTGCGTGAGGGAGAAGACTCCCTTGTGGAGCTTGTGTTTACGGTGGATGAAGAAAACGAGGCACGCCTCAAAGAACTGGAGATCGAGCCTGACGACGGTACGGTTATCCTGACCAGAAAGATCGTAAATGGACATAGCACGGCGCGTATCAATTCGGAGACCGTGACAGCGTCCAAATTGAAGGAAGCAGCCGCATTGCTGATCGACATTCACGGACAGCATGAGCACCAGTCGCTGTTAAAAAAGAGCAGGCATCTTTCCATTCTGGATTCCTACTTGCCGGAGGCATTTGCGGATGATCTCAAAACCTATCGTGCACATTTTCAAAAATTGAAGGTACTGCGTGCGGAACTTTCTGAGGCATCCCTTGATGAAGAAAGCAGGAAACGGGAGTTGTCGCTCCTGACGTACGAAGCGGATGAGATTCGGAATGCGTCTTTGCAGCCCGGCGAAGACGAAACGCTGGAGAAGGACTATCGGAGACTGTCCGGCGGGAGAAAGATCCTGGACGCGATGGGAAAAGTGCAGAGCCTTGTTTCCGAAGGAAATGACAATGCGGCTTCCGCAATCGGTCGTGCCTGCAGAGAACTATCGGACATCAAAGATCTTGATGAGAGACTGTCCTCGCTTTCCGATCAGCTGACGGAGATTGACAGTTTGCTTTCAGACTTCAGCCATGAAACCAATGCGTATCTTGCCGATGCCGATTTTTCTGAAGAAGAGTTCCAAAAGACAGAAGAGCGGCTGAGTGAAGTGAACCGCCTGAAGGATAAATACGGCAAGACGATTGAAGAGGTACTCCACGCGCTTGCAGAGAAAGAATCAAAGATTGAGACCTTGTCCGATCTGGATCGTTTCCGCGCCGAAAAGCAGGCGGCGATGGAAAAGGAAGAACAGGCATGCAACGCATATGCAAAGAATCTGCATGAAGCGCGTATGACCGGCGCAGAGTCTCTTTGTGCAGAGATCCGGTCGTCGCTTTTGGATCTCAATTTTCCGGATGTGCGATTTGAGACGGCTTTTTCCGAGACGGATGACTTCACCGAGAACGGCAGAGATGAAGCAGAATTTATGATCGCATTGAACCCGGGAGAGCCGCTGCAGCCTCTTTCAAAGGTGGCTTCCGGCGGAGAGCTTTCAAGGATCATGCTGTCTCTAAAGACGGTGTTTGCAAAACAGGATCATATCGCGACCATGATCTTTGACGAGATCGATGCCGGGATCAGCGGACGGACGGCACAGGCAGTATCTGAAAAGATGCATGCACTCTCATCAGATCACCAGATCATCAGCATCACGCATCTGCCGCAGATTGCAGCAATGGCGGATACGCATTTTTTGATCGAAAAAAATGTCAGCGACAATTCCACGGTATCCACAATCCGTTCTCTGTCTGAGGAGGAGAGTGTGGAAGAACTTGCGCGGTTACTCGGGGGCGTCCGTGTGACGGAGACCGTGCTTGCCAATGCCAGGGAAATGAAAGAGCTGGCGAAGAGGGGGAAACCATGACAAACGTATTATTCGCTTCCTCGGAAGCGGTGCCTTACATCAAGACGGGGGGATTGGCAGATGTCGCCGGGACTCTGCCTGCATACTTTGACAGAAACAACTATGATGTGCGCGTCATCCTGCCGAAGTATACCTGTATGGAAAAGAAGTGGCAGAAAGATCTCGAATTTCTTTGCCATTTTTATGTGGATCTCGGCTGGCGTAAACAGTATGCGGGACTATTTAAGGCCGAGCATCTGGGCGTGACCTATTACTTCATCGACAATGAGTTTTACTTTGGCGGCGCGCAGCCCTACCATCTGATCCATGAGGATATGGAGAAGTTCGCCTATTTTTCCAAGGCGGTGCTGGAGGCGATCCGTCATATGGACTTTTCGCCGGAGATCCTGCATTGCCACGATTGGCAAACCGGTCTGGTACCTGTCTATCTCAAAACGATCTATGAAGCCGATCCCAAACTGAAATCATTGAAGACCGTCTTTACGATCCATAATCTGAAGTTCCAGGGGCGTTGGCATCTCAGAGGCATGCAGGATATGACAGGCTTGCCGGAGTATCTCTTTACGCCGGATTATCTGGAATTTTACGGAGAGGGAAACTGCCTGAAAGGCGGCGTGATCTTTTCGGATCTCGTTACCACCGTCAGCCCGAGTTATGCGGCAGAGATCCGTACGCCGGAAGGCGGAGAAGGACTGGACGGACTTTTTCGAAACAGAGGAAACCGGCTTTGCGGGATCATCAACGGGATAGACGAGCGGGAATACGATCCCGAAACAGATCCAGTGATCTTTGAACATTTCAGCGTCAACGATGCGGACCTTGTTGAGAAAAAACATGCCAACAAGACAGCCTTGCAGGAGGAAACCGGGATGCCGGTCGATCCGAACAAATTCCTGATCGGGATCGTCGGACGCATGACAGATCAGAAAGGCTTTGACATCATCGCTTACATGCTGGAGGAGATGCTCTCGTCCGGACGCTATCAGTTTGCGGTACTGGGTACGGGAGAAGAGCGTTATCAGGATATGTTCCGTTTCTTCGCGGGGAAGTATCCGGATCGGATCACCGTGACAGTCGGCTATTCCGAGGAACTTGCACACAAGATCTACGCTTCTTGTGACGCCTTTTTGATGCCGTCACTTTTCGAACCCTGCGGACTGTCACAGATCATCAGCATGCGCTACGGGACGGTGCCGATCGTTCGCGAGACCGGCGGGTTAAAGGACACCGTGGATGCATATAACGAATATGAAAAGAAAGGAACCGGCTTCTCCTTTGCCAATTACAACGCACACGAGATGTACGGCACGATCCTGTATGCCTATGACCTCTATCAGAATCACAAAGACGAGTGGGAAGCGCTCATGCGCCGGATCATGAAACAGGACTTCTCCTGGCACACTTCGGTGGAGCAGTATGCAAAGCTCTATCAGAGACTACTCTGAGGACAAAATACAAGAAAAACAAAAAAGAATGTTTTCAGGGGAACACTTTTGCTGGTGGTCCCCTTCATTTTTTCGATTGCAATTTCCGGGATATCATGCTATCATTCTCTTTGTCCATATCGGACACTCTTTTTTCTTAAATTCAATTGATTCTCCCTTACAACTCCAAAGATTTCACAAATAAGGAGAATTTCATTATGACGTATTCTGAATTTACAGATGCGCTGCTTTCGTTCGTGCGTGTTTCGCTGCCGGAGGAATGCAGTGCTGCATTGCATACTGTGATCAAAAATAATGACACGAGACTTACTGGCCTTACGATCACGGAAACAGGCCGCAACATTTCGCCGACGATCTATCTCGATCATTACTATCAAAAATACTGTGAGGGTACGGATCTGAACCTCATTGTCGATGAGATCATCCGCACATACAAAGAGTATCGACCGACAGAGGATTTTGATATGAGCTTCTTTACAGACTATGAGAAAGTAAAGAGCCGGATCGTATACAAACTTGTGAACCGCATCAGAAATAAGGAGCTTCTGCAGGATGTACCGTATGTCCCATATCTTGATCTGGCGGTTGTGTTCTGCTGCCTTCTGAAAGATAACAAAAGCGGCAGTGCAACCGTACTGATCAGGCAGAAGCATATGGAACACTGGAATGTAACGACTGAGGATCTGTTTGCGATCGCAAAGGAAAATTCACCGCGTCTGTTGTCTTACGAGTTGGAGGACATGAACACGCTGATGAAAAAAATCTGCGGAGAAGATGCATTGGAGACCGGTCAGATGTATGTGCTTTCAAACCGGCAACGCCTTTTCGGCGCGAGCTGCATCCTGGATGAGGCGCTGCTGGAGAAGATCGCAAATGATCAGCATTCCGGTTTCTATGTCCTGCCCAGCAGTATACACGAGGTGATCTTGCTGCCGCGAAAGACACCGGACACCTCAGAGGCTCTGACGAAGATGGTGCAGGAGATCAACGAGGCTCATCTTTCATCGGATGAAGTACTGTCGGATCATGTTTATTATTACGATTTCAACACAAAGAAACTTTGCGTCTAAATCAGGTTCAAAAAGATAAGCACCCGTTCATGGGTGCTTATTTTTTTCGAAGAGTTCAGGAGATAAATTTTCATGGTATAATTACATTTATGAAGAATCATTTTACACGATGGAACTTTACCTGCTCGTATACAGGCATTACGATCGTCGGTGTCGGTATCTTTGCCTTATGTTTCCTGATCTACCTGAACGTTTGTCAGATACCGCAAAAACCACTTACGGAATCTGTCATGCGTGGCTATCCGGCTTGGTTTTTGACCCTGATGATGCCATTACTCATAATCATGACAGCCTTTCTGATCATATGCAACGCCACGATGTTCGCACGTGAACGTTTCCGTCCACGGCACTTGCTCGGCTCGATCTTTGGGGTCGTAGGTATCGTCGGGACTCTTCTTTTTCGCAAGAATCTCTTCACAGCGCTGGTCGGTTGTTACTATGAATGCATTTTTTTCGGGACGGTCATACTCAATTATGTGGCGGCGTTACATCGACCGGCATTTGATAATGATTATCTGATCATTCTGGGATGTTACATCGGAAATAAAGGCAAGCTCCTTCCGCTGCTTCGTTCCCGGGTCAACAAAGCGATGCGATTCGCATGGGAACAGGAAATCGCAACAGGAAAGTCGGTTTGCTTTGTGCCAAGTGGTGGACAAGGCGCAGATGAAGTCATTAGTGAGGGATCTGCCATCGCGTTGTATCTGATGTCTCACAGCGCGGAAGAATATGAGATCATCACAGAAAAGACATCCAGAAACACCCGCGAAAACTTTGTTTATTCAAAGGAACTGATCGATGAACAGAAGCAAAACGCCAAAGTGACTTTTATTACATCAAACTATCATGTCTTGAGAAGCGGTATGCTTGCAAGGAAAGCAGGGTTACTCGCAGAAGGGCTTGGCAGCGATACCAAATGGTATTATTGGCCAAACGCTTTTATCCGCGAGTTTGTTGCCATCCTCGTGATGCATAAGATCCCGCAGTTCATTGCGTTAGGTATCTTCTTTTTGGTATCGTTTCTGTGATCGCAGACCAGCGATCCATGGAAAAGATTTTGAAACATGAAAAAAAAGATTGCAAAAGCAGATGCTTTCTCCTATAATGAATAAGCACTGTGTTTTGCCGATATGGCTCAGTTGGTAGAGCAACGCATTCGTAATGCGTGGGTCGCCGGTTCGAGTCCGGCTATCGGCTGACTGGATGACGCCGGAAGCTGAGAAGACAGCTTTCGGCGTTCGTTTATTTTCAGGAGGTTACTTATGAAGCAGTTGGGAAAAGCTGAGATCGCACTCATTCTTTATGTCATTTTTGCGGTGGTCGTTTTTGTGATCAGTGCATTTGCCCTGAAAGTACCGATCGTGACAGTCGCGTTTATCGTACTGATCCAGGCCGGGCTTGCTGTTTGCATGCATAAAGCCCCGTTATGGCTGCATGTGGTTGTGATCGCCGCAGAGCTTGCGCTTGGCATTTTTACGAAGAACGTCATCCTCATGATCCTTGCGGCACTTCTTTATTTCGCTGGGGTTGTCGTGCTCAGCTTCTGGTTCCGCGGCAACACGAGAAGAGAGAAGCGGGTGACGGAATAATCCCGGATCGCAATGGAAAAACGAAATTACGAATTGGAAATGGAGCGGATGATCGCGCGTCTTTCTGAGGAAGGACGCGTGCCGACGCTGTTTTTGCATAGCTGCTGCGCACCCTGCAGCAGCTATGTGCTGGAACGTCTTTCGGAATTCTTTCGAATTACAGTCTTTTACTACAATCCCAATCTTTATCCCGATGAAGAATATACGCATCGTGCAAAAGAACAGCAGGCTTTTCTGAAAAAGTTTCCGGCAAAGCATCCGATTTCCTTTTTAGAGGGTGTATTTGATAAAGAACGCTTTTTGGAAGCGGTGCGCGGCATGGAAGATCTCCCGGAAGGCGGAGAACGCTGCAGTGTCTGTTACCGGTTGCGGCTTGAAGAAACTGCAAAGCAGGCAAAGGAGGGCGGATTTGAGTTTTTTGCAACGACACTTTCCGTCAGTCCGAAAAAAGATGCGCTGCGGCTGAATACGATCGGGGAACAACTTGCGGATATTTACGGCGTGGCCTATCTGACAAGTGACTTTAAGAAAAAAAACGGATATCTCAGGTCGTGTGAGCTTTCAAAGGAATATGGGATGTACCGGCAGGATTATTGCGGATGTGCGTTTTCTTATCGGGAAAGACATCCGTCAGAGGAATGATAGGAGGACAGTATGGCAACATTATGGGGCGGACGGTTTGAAAAAGAAACAGAGCAGGCGGTGTATGATTTCAACGCATCGATCCGTTTTGACAAACGTCTCTTAAAGGAAGATATCGAGGGCAGCATTGTCCATGTACGGATGCTCGGAAAACAGGGGATTTTGACGCCGGAAGAATCGGATCAGATCGAGGATGCGCTTCGGACGATCCGGGAGGAAGTGGCTGACGGGCGTCTTATGGTGTCCGAGACCTATGAAGACGTACACAGCTTTGTGGAGGCGACTCTGATCGAGCGGATCGGGGATACCGGAAAGAAGCTGCACACCGGGAGAAGCAGGAATGATCAGGTTGCGCTCGATATGCGGCTGTATACGAGAAATCACGTGGATGAGACTATAGAGCACCTTTATGAACTATTGCAAACGCTGCTTTCTCTGATGGAGGCACACCAGGACACGATCATGCCGGGCTTCACGCATCTGCAAAAAGCCCAGCCGACTACACTTGCACATCATCTGGGCGCCTATTTTGAAATGTTTCGGAGAGACCGGGAACGCCTTGGAGACATCCGCGTACGTATGAATGTCTGCCCGCTGGGATCGGGGGCACTTGCCGGGACAACCTATCCTTTGGATCGCGCCTTTACAGCAAAGGAACTGGGATTCACGGAAGCCTCCAGAAACAGTATGGACGGGGTGTCTGACCGGGATTATCTGATCGAATATCTCTCGGCGCTTTCTATTTTGATGATGCATCTGTCACGGTTTTCCGAAGAGATCATCATTTGGAATTCCAACGAGTACCGTTTTGTAGAGTTAGACGATGCCTACAGCACCGGAAGCTCCATCATGCCGCAAAAGAAAAACCCGGATATTGCAGAGCTGGTAAGAGGAAAAACCGGACGCGTCTATGGCGCACTGATGTCCTTGCTGACTACGATGAAGGGGCTGCCACTTGCGTATAACAAAGATATGCAGGAGGACAAAGAACTTGCCTTTGATGCGATGGACACGGCAAGAGACTGCCTCGTGTTGTTTGGCGGCATGCTTTCGACTACAACGTTCCAAAAGGATGTGATGTGTCGCAGCGCAAGTAAGGGCTTTACGAATGCGACCGATGCGGCAGACTATCTTGTGAAAAAAGGGGTACCGTTCCGAGATGCGCATGGGATCATCGGCAGACTGGTCCTTTATTGCATGGAAAAAGACTGCGCGATCGACGATCTCTCCATTCAAGAGCTGCAGCGGTTTTCCGAAGCATTTGAAGACGATGTCTATGAAGCGATCTCTATGGAAACCTGTGTGAACGAACGCTTGACGCAGGGCGCTCCGGGGAAGGGCGCAATGGAGCAGGAGATCCGGTTTTGTAAAGAATATCTTGCAAAAACAAACCGAAACGAGTAAAATCATGTGAAAATCTAAGGAAAGGCAGATGATTCGTATGGAAAAGAAACTCAAGGTTGCAGTACTCGGCGGAACCGGCATGGTCGGACAGCGGTTTATCTCTCTGTTGGAAAACCATCCGTGGTTTACCGTGACTACCATTGCGGCAAGCCCGAGGAGCGCAGGGAAAACCTATGAGGAAGCCGTGGCGGGACGTTGGAAAATGGATACACCGATGCCGGAAGCGGTCAAGAATCTTGTTGTGAAGAATGTGAACGAAGTAGAAGCTGTTTCTGCGGACGTTGATTTTACGTTCAGTGCAGTCGATATGAGCAAGGATGAGATCCGTGCTATCGAGGAAGCTTATGCCAAGGCGGAGACGCCTGTTGTTTCCAATAACAGCGCACATCGCTGGACGCCGGATGTTCCGATGGTTGTGCCGGAACTGAATCCGCAGCATTTTGATATCATCCCGGATCAGAGAAAACGGCTCGGGACGAAAAACGGCTTTATCGCAGTGAAACCGAACTGCTCGATCCAGTCCTATACGCCGGCGCTGACTGCGTGGATGGATTTTGAACCGTACGAAGTTGTTGCGACGACCTATCAGGCGATCTCCGGTGCAGGCAAGGTCTTCAAAGACTGGCCTGAGATGGAGGGCAATATCATTCCGTTTATCAACGGAGAAGAGGAGAAGTCGGAGAAAGAGCCTTTGCGGATCTGGGGACACATCGAAAACGGAGTCATTGTGGCTGCCGAGTCTCCCAAGATCACGGTACAGTGTATCCGCGTGCCGATCTTAAACGGTCATACAGCAGCGGCTTTCGTAAAATTCCGCAAAAAAGCCTCCAAAGAGGAATTGATCGACGCGCTCAAAAACTTCAGCGGCGAGCCCCAAAAGCTGGCACTTCCGAGCGCACCGAAGCAGTTTATCCAATATCTGACAGAGGACGATCGCCCGCAGGTAACGAAAGACGTGGATTACGAGCGCGGCATGGGCATTTCTATCGGCCGCTTAAGAGAAGATACGATCTATGATTGGAAATTCGTCGGTCTTTCCCACAACACACTTCGTGGTGCTGCAGGTGGAGCTGTACTTTCTGCAGAGCTTCTCAAAGCGAAGGGGTATCTGACTGCAAAATAGATAATTTGTGTTCCTCAAAAGCTGATTCTACAATATCTAGAAGCGCCGTATTTACGGCGCTTTTCATGTATAAAAAACATTTATTTTTTTTCATTCTTTCGTTGAAAATGAACTTAAATTGTGATATGATTTCCCCAGTCGTTTCACCCGAGTGTAAGCGGGGAAGCAGGTAGATTGCGAAGGAGCAAAGAAACAAGGCGCTTTCGCATTCTTCATGTGGCGACATCAGTTAGGGGAGTTAGACAGTTTATGATCACCAGAAAGACAGAGATTCAAGAGCTTGAGAAGTACTTCGAGGGAGAGGAGAATCACCTGATCCTTCTCTATGGACGTGAAGGCTCTGAAAAAGAAGATCTGCTTCGCACCTTTGCAAAAAATAAGCCGTTCTTTTATTACCGGTGTGCCAATGCTTCGGAGAAGCAGCAGAAAGAGCTGCTCGGAAAAAAGATCGAAGCCGATTATGATGTAAAGCTGCCGGAGTATACCTATGAGCATTTCTTTGATCGTATCAGAAGCGGAAATGAGAAAAAGCTGGTGCTTGTATTTGATGAGTTCCAGTATCTTGTGAAGAAGGATGAAGAGTTCCTTTCCCATTTGATCAAATTAAAGAAAAAGCAGTACTATCCCGGACCGGTGCTGATCATTCTGGCGACGTCTTCGTTGGTGTGGGTCAATAAGGATGTGCCGCTTTTGCCTAATCAGTTTGAGAAGCAGCTGGACGCAAAAGTAATGCTGCCCGACGATACGTTCTTAGATGTGGTACGTCATTTTCCGAAGTATACGACAAGTGAATCCGTGCAGATCTACGGAATTATCGGCGGTGTGCCGGAATATGTGCGCCGTTGGGACGGGACACTTTCTGTCAAAGAAAATGTCTGCAAACATATATTGTCCAAAGACGGGTTTCTTTTTGGTGCAGCGGAACGCTTTATCGCATCCGAGCTTCGTGAGCTTGCGGTCTACCAGACGATCCTTGCATCGCTCGCATCCGGAAACAATAAGCTGAATGACCTGTTCCTTGATACCGGGTTTTCCCGCGCGAAGATCAGTGTCTATATGAAGAACCTCATGGAGTTTGAGGTCATTGAAAAGGTCGTATCCTTTGAGACCGGCGGATGGGAGAATACCAAGAAGGGTGTTTACCGCATCAGTAATACGTTTGTCAACTTCTGGTTTCATTTTGTTTATCCGCATCTCTCCGAGCTCTATACGATCGAACCGGAGAAGTTTTATGAAAAATACATCGAACGCGAGCTGGATGCTTATCTGACGCGCTACTTCATCGATGTATGCAGCGAGTACCTTGATCTTCTGAATCAGATCGAGAAACTCCCGATCAAGATTGCCAAAATGGGCACATGGATCGGCAAGAAAGGAAATATCGATATCATCGCGCAGAATCATGCGCGTAACAGCATTGTTTCCCTTTGCAACTGGTCCGGGACGCAGATCTCCACAAAGATGGTGGACGAACTGCGTGAACGGATGAAGCTTGCGCATGTGTCGGCGGATTATCTGTATCTGTTCTCTGCGCGCGGATTTGACATGGATCTGAGCGCATTGGCAAAGAAGGATGATACGATCGTTCTGATCGATATGAACGAATTATAATATGGGAAAAACGCTGATCATTACGGAAAAACCGTCTGTAGCCCGCGAGTATGCAGCAATCTTAAAGGTGCAGGGCACGCGTAAAGGCTATATCGAAAACGATTCTTATGTCATCACCTGGTGCGTCGGACACCTGATCGAGATGAGTTACCCTGAAAAATATGATGAGAAGTACGCAAAATGGAAGATGGAAGATCTTCCATTTTTGCCTGCTACCTATCGTTATGCTGTGATTTCGAATGTGAAAGAACAGTATGAAACGGTACATGAATTGATGCATCGGGAAGATATTGAAGGAATTCTCTACGCCGGCGACTCCGGACGCGAAGGTGAGGTCATCATCCAGTTGATCCGAAATTTCGGCGGCGTGCGGCAGGGCATGATCGAGCGCCGAGTATGGATCGATTCCTGTACCGAGGAGGAGATCCTGCGCGGGATCCGCGAAGCGAAGCCGATCGAAGCCTATGATAATCTGGCGGATGCCGGTATCATGCGCGCGATCGAAGACTATGCGATGGGCATCAATTTTTCAAGGGCACTGTCCGTGAAATACGGACGCATGATCAATCAGGAGGCACAGACCAAGAAGTATGCGGCGATCGCGATCGGGCGCGTCATGACGTGTGTTCTCGGGATGGTGGTCAGACGGGAGCGTGAAATCCGTGCTTTTGCTGAGACAGAATTCTTCCGTGTGATCGGACAGTTTCAGAATGGAGAAAGCTTATTTTCCGGTGAGTTTAAGGCTGTGGAAGGGTCTGCCTATGAAGGCTCGCCGAAGCTCTATAAGGAAAACGGATTTCTGAAAAAAGAAGACGCCGAAGCGTTCATCAACGAACTAGCTTCGTTTCAGGAGGGCGAGATCACAGCGCTTACCAAGTCCTCAGAGAAGAAGAAACCGCCGCTCCTTTTTAATTTGGCAGAGCTCCAGGCAGAATGCAGCAAGCGGTTCAAGATCAGTCCAGAACAGACCCTGAAGACCGCACAGAACCTCTATGAAAAGAAATTCACGACCTATCCGCGTACGGATGCGCGTGTACTCACGACTGCGATCGCAAAGGAGATCGTAAAAAACCTTTCAGGGTTAAAAAATTATCCCCCGACGGCAGAATTCGTTCAGAATGTTTTAGAACAGGATCTCTATTCCAATCTGGCAAAAACCCAATATACAGACGATAAAAAAGTCACTGATCATTACGCCATTATCCCGACGGGACAACTCGGCGGATATCCCTCTTTGACGGAATTGGAAAAAAAGGTGTATGATTTGATTGTGAGACGTTTCCTCAGCATCTTTTATCCACCCGCTGTCTATCGAAAAGCAGCGCTCACGGTAAAGGTCGGGAGCGAATCTTTCTTTACGAATGCCAAAGTTCTGAAAGAACCGGGCTTCTTTGAAATTGCGAAACCGGAAAAAAAGACGAAAGATGCGCAATCGGATGAAAATAAAGACGCTGTCGATCCGTCTGAGGAAGAGAAAGAGGAAAATGAAGAGACCGAAAACAATACAGCAGACTTCCTCTATTTGATCGAACATCTGAAAAAGGGGGATCATGTGGCGGTAGACGGCTTTACAATGAAGACCGGCAAGACCTCTCCGCCGAAACGATACACCTCCGGATCTATGGTGCTTGCCATGGAAAATGCAGGGCAGCTCATAGAAGACGAAGAACTGCGTGCACAGATCAAGGGTGCCGGTATCGGGACTTCCGCGACACGCGCAGGGATCATTGAGAAGCTGGTGAAGATCCGCTATCTCGAACTGAATCCGAAGACACAGGTGCTGACGCCGGGGAAACTCGGCGAGATGATCTACGAAGTTGTTGTGATGACGCTCCCATCCATGCTGAACGCAGAGATGACCGCGAGCTGGGAAAAAGGACTTTCCAAGGTGGAGCAGGGCGAGATCACAGCCGGCGAATACCGCGAGGTGCTTGAAAGATACGTCCGCAAATACATCGAAGATATCCGCGGAACGGACCGCAGCAGAGAGATCCTGCAGCATATCCGTGCGAATGTCAGAAGTACCCCGCAAAAGACAACCAAGACGAAAAAAGGAGTAACCGATGGAAGCAGCAAAAATAAAGAATCTATATGATCTGAATGAAACGATCGCATCAGACCTGTTTGACGGTGCAACCTACCCCTGGGAGGTGCTGCCGAAGATCAAGGATTTTATTGCGAAGCTCGGGTCGACACTGCCGAAGGACCGGTTTGAAGAGAGGGCGCCCCATGTCTGGGTGGCAAAAAGTGCGACGGTGTTTGACTCCGCGTATCTCGGAGAGTATCTGATCGTGGATGAAGAGGCGGAGATCCGGCAATGCGCGTTTATCCGCGGGAGCGCGATCGTTGGAAAAGGAACTGTTGTGGGCAATTCCACGGAATTGAAAAACGTGGTGCTCTTTAACCATGTCCAGGTTCCTCATTATAATTATGTCGGAGATTCGATCCTCGGGCATCGTTCCCATATGGGGGCCGGGTCGATCACGTCCAATGTGAAATCCGATAAAACGCTCGTCGTTGTCAAAGAGCAGACGGAGCAGATCGAGACCGGGTTGAAGAAATTCGGCGCGATGCTGGGCGACTTTGTGGAAGTCGGTTGTAACAGCGTCCTCAATCCGGGGACTGTCATCGGACGGCATACCAACGTCTACCCGGTATCATGTGTGCGCGGGGTGATCCCGGCAGACTCCATTTTCAAGAAACAGGACGAGATCATACAAAAAAGATAACACATCTTTACGAAAAAGACTTCTATGGAAAAGAAGACGATTCACATTTCTCCGGAAATGACGCCCAGACGGAACCCCTCCAACGGACGTCGCCCTAGCGGGCAGTCCGGCAGGCAATCACAAACTCGCCCATCCGCAAGAAGCAGTCATCCTTCTGCGGGACAAAACCGTCCACGCAGCGGCGGTTCCCCACAGCGGCGCCCCATGACTGAAGCAGAACGCAGGAGACGGATGGCGATCCGCAAGAAGCGACGGCGTCAGCGCATGATCCGCCGGCTTGTTTTATTGCTTGTGATCGCATTGCTGATCCTGTTGGCTGTGGTCGTGCTCGGGAAAATATTCAGCAAAGGGAAATCCGAGACGAAGGAACCGGAATTCGTGGAAGTACAGGATTTCATCGGACTCCGAGATGCGACAGGAGGCGCAGTTCCAATCCAATCCTTTGGTACATACGGGCCATGGCTGCGACTGATCGGCACGCTGACGCCGGAAAACGGACAGCAGGTAACTGCTCTTACGCTCGAGCTGCATGAAGGTTATGAGACTAAGATGGTGCCGCGTGAAGAAATTTATCCGGAAGAAGTCGTAGAAGAGGAAGAACCGGGCTTTTTTGAGAGGCTTTTTGCCGGAAAAGAAGAAGAGGCGTCCGAGAAAGAGTCGGAATCCGAGACAGAAGAGACGTTTCCTCCTGATCCGAACGGAAAAGCATCCTATCCGGTTGTGTTCACTGCAGATGAACTTGGGAATGTGACCTTTACAACGTCTGAAGAGATCAATTCCGGGATCAGCATGGAGGCATTGCCGGATGGAGTCTATACTGTGCTTTTACACGCCGTTTACGCGGATGGGACAGAAGCGCGCTACACGCTAAGCGACCTCTCTCAGATGATGCCTGTGGATTATTGGACCATTACGAGAGACGGTGTCAATAAAGAAGTGAAGCTGCAATTCGGGCAGGATCCGACTTCGATGCAGCCGTTTATGGAAATGCGAAAAGAACAGGGGATACTCCCGGCAGAGGTCTATGATTTTGCGATCGACGCCGGCCACGGTGGCAAAGACCCCGGTGCATCCAATAGCAACATGACGGAAGCGGAACTGACTCTGCAATACGCGACCGCGATCGCACAGAAGCTGACAGCAATGGGGTATAAGGTACTGCTGACAAGAGAAGGCACCGAGGATCCGAATGAAGATATGGCTTATACCATGTACGATCCGGACGGGCGCGTCAACAAAGCCTGCGCTTCTCATGCAAAGCTTTGCCTATCCATCCATTTTAACAGCAACAAGGAAGTGACCAAGGGTGGATTTGAGATCTACTGCAGCGGCCGCGGCGATACCGAGCTTGCAGGGCTGATCGCGGATACCGTTGTGCAGGAATCCGGCGCGGTGTACTCCAACCAGAAGTCTTATAAGGTGCGGGACGGCGTTTACGTCAAGATGTACACACAGGAGCAGATTGACAGTTCCAATCAGAAAGCAGCCAGGAATAATTTTGCGCCATACAATCTGACGCTCGATACGGATTATCTCTATATGATCAGAGAGCCGGGATCGATCTGGACGAATGCTTATATTGACGGTCGTAATCCGTATTTCGGCGCAAACCTTTATAAGGATTCCAACATGGGTGTTGAAGCGCTGTTGGCAGAGGTTGCGTTTATGTCGGTATCCAGCGATATCCAAAATGCGATCGGAAACGCAGATGCATACGAGCAGGGGTTTGCTGATGCGATCAATGCCTGGGTACAGACCCTGCCCACAAAGAACGGGACTTCTACGATCACGGAGCCCGCAGCGGAAGAAGCGGCCGGAGATCTCGGTGATGGCGGGATCGACCTTGACGCCGTACAGGATGCAGGGGTTGTCAATGCGCAGGATCTCGGCGAACAATAGCCGAGGATTGACAAATCATGGGAATGGTTTAGAATGGACATGTTATGAAACAGCAGATTTTATCGGTTTTGGTAGAAAATAACCCGGGTGTATTGAGCCATGTGGCAGGGCTTTTTTCACGCAGGGGTTATAATATCGACAGTATTTCCACGGGGCCGACGATGGATCCCAGATTTACCAGGCTTACGATCGTGACGAGCGGTGACGAACAGATCTTAGAGCAGATCGAAAAACAGCTCATGAAGCTGGAAGACGTGAAGCATATCAAGAAGCTGAAGGTCAAGAATTCCGTTTGCAGAGAGTTGATCCTTGTGAAGATCCGGGCGAGCAACGAGGAAAGACAGCAGGTCATCAATGTGACCGAGATCTATCATGGCAGGATCGTTTCCACGACCAAGGACGCGATGGTGGTGGAGCTGACCGGTACACAGGATAAGCTGGATGCGTTTTTGACGCTGCTTTCTGATTATGAGATCCTGGAGCTTGCACGGACCGGTCTGACCGGGTTGTCCCGCGGAACGGATGATGTCATTAATTTATAATACTTATAGAGGCGAAGAAAAAGGAGGACATTCAAAATGGACGCAAAAATTTACTATCAGCAGGATTGTGATCTTTCGTTGCTCGAGGGCAAGAAGATCGCTATTATCGGCTACGGAAGCCAGGGACATGCGCATGCGCTGAACCTGAAAGAGTCAGGGTGCGATGTCATCATCGGTCTTTATGAGGGCAGCAAGTCCTGGAAGAGAGCCGAAGAGCAGGGTTTTTCCGTATATACCGCAGCAGAAGCTGCAAAGCAGGCTGACATCATCATGATCCTGATCAACGACGAGAAGCAGGCAGAGCTTTACAAGAACGACATCGAGCCGAACCTTTCCGCAGGCAATATGTTGATGTTTGCACATGGTTTCAACATTCACTTCGGCTGCATCGTTCCGCCGAAGGATGTAGACGTAACGATGATCGCGCCGAAAGCACCGGGTCATACGGTCCGCTCCGAGTATCAGGCAGGAAAGGGCACGCCGTGCCTTGTGGCAGTACATCAGGATGCAACCGGCAAGGCACTTCAGAAAGCGCTTGCTTACGGTGCAGGCATCGGCGGCGCAAGAGCAGGCCTTTTGGAGACCACATTCCGTACCGAGACCGAGACGGATCTTTTCGGTGAGCAGGCAGTCCTTTGCGGCGGCGTATGCGCACTGATGCAGGCAGGCTTTGAGACCCTTGTGGAAGCCGGCTATGATCCGAGAAATGCATACTTCGAGTGCATCCATGAGATGAAGCTGATCGTCGATCTCATTTATCAGTCCGGTTTCGCAGGGATGCGCTATTCCATCTCCAATACGGCTGAGTACGGCGATTATGTGACCGGTCCGAAGATCATCACCGAAGAGACCAAGAAGTCCATGAAGAAGATCCTTTCCGACATTCAGGACGGATCCTTTGCAAAGGAATTCCTTCTGGATATGTCTCCGGCAGGCAAACAGGTGCATTTCAAGGCAATGAGAAAGCTTGCATCCGAGCATCCGGCTGAGAAGATCGGGGAAGAGATCCGCAAGCTTTACAGTTGGAACAATGAGGATGACAAGCTGATCAACAACTGATCGACCATAAAAGAGCAGTGCAAGGCCTCTTCTTTACAGCCGAGGAAGCGCAAAGCGCTTACGAGCAGGCACTGCGGAGTATGTATCAGTGTGAAACCGCGTCATATCAGCCTCGACGTATAAAAAACACATAAAAAATGAAGATTTCCTATGGATTTTCTGTAGGAAGAGTGTTACGATATTATTGCAAATTAATTAATCTTACAGGAGGATTTATTGATGAACAAGACAGAATTAGTAGCAGCAATCGCAAAAGAAGCTGGTCTTTCCAAGAAAGACGCTGAGAAGGCTGTAAACGCTTTCACGAACGTTGTAGGCAAGACCCTTAAGAAAAAAGACAAGATCCAGCTTGTAGGCTTCGGTACTTTCGAGACCAGAAAGCGCGCAGCTCGCACCGGCCGCAATCCGCAGACCGGCAAGGAGATCAAGATCGCTGCAGCTACTGTTCCGGCATTCAAGGCTGGCAAGGCTCTGAAGGATCTGGTAAACAAGAAATAATTCAGTTCAGACTGAGGCGGCAATCCCTAATGGGATTGCCGTTTTTTTATGGAAATCATTTGACGCTTATGATAAAATGAAACGAAATTGAGATTACAGGAGGGAACGCCATGGGAATGACAATGACGCAGAAAATCCTTGCGGCACATGCAAAACTGCCGGAGGTGACGGCAGGACAGCTTTTGGAAGCAGAGCTTGACCTGGTACTGGGGAACGACATCACCTCTCCGGTTGCGATCCATGAGATGGATAAGATGAAGACCAACGGGGTGTTTCATAAGGATAAGATCGCACTTGTGATGGATCACTTCGTGCCGAATAAGGACATCAAGTCCGCGGAACACTGCAAATGCGTGCGCGAGTTTGCGGCGAAACATGAGATCACGAATTACTTCGATGTCGGAGAAATGGGCATTGAGCACGCGCTCCTGCCTGAAAAAGGGTTGGTTGTCGCCGGTGACGTTGTGATCGGTGCGGATTCACACACATGTACCTATGGGGCGCTTGGTGCATTTTCCACAGGGGTCGGGAGTACTGATATGGCCGCGGGCATGGCGACCGGCAAAGCATGGTTTAAGGTGCCGTCCGCGATCAAAGTGACTCTGACCGGCAAGCCTAATCAATGGATCAGCGGTAAGGATGTGATCTTGCATCTCATCGGTGAGATCGGTGTGGACGGTGCTCTCTATCAGTCGCTCGAATTTTCCGGAGACGGTGTCGCAAATCTTTCCATGGATGACCGTTTTACGATCGCAAATATGGCGATCGAGGCCGGCGCGAAGAACGGGATCTTCCCGGTGGATGATAAGACCAAGAAATATCTGAAGGAGCACGGCAGCAGACCGTATACGGTATATGAGGCAGATGCGGATGCGGAGTACGTATCCGAAGTAAAGATTGATCTGTCAACGTTACGTTCCACGGTTTCGTTCCCGCATCTTCCGGAGAATACACATACATTTGACTCGATCAACGACATCAAGATCGACCAGGTTGTGATCGGCTCCTGTACGAACGGACGGATTGAAGATCTCAGGACAGCTGCAGAGATCCTGAAAGGAAAGAAGGTCAAAAAAGGTGTCCGCACGATCATCATTCCGGCAACGCAGGCAGTTTATCTGCAGGCGATGGAAGAAGGTCTGCTGAAGAGCTTTGTGGAAGCGGGCGCGGTTGTGTCCACCCCGACCTGCGGACCTTGTCTTGGCGGATATATGGGGATCCTGGCAGAAGGAGAGCGCTGCGTTTCCACAACGAACCGGAACTTTGTCGGACGCATGGGCCATGTGGATTCGGAGATCTACCTTGCAAGTCCGGCCGTGGCAGCGGCAAGTGCGCTGACCGGGAAACTGACCGACCCGGCGACCATCTGATAAGTGAATGTAGAGAGAAAGGAAAATACGATGCAGGCAAAAGGACATGTATTTAAGTTTGGCGATAATGTTGATACGGATGTGATCATTCCGGCTAGATATCTCAATTCCTCCGATCCGAAGGAACTGGCGACCCATTGCATGGAGGACATTGACAAAACGTTTGTTTCGAAGGTGCAGCAGGGCGACATCATTGTCGCGACAAAGAATTTCGGCTGCGGGTCTTCGAGAGAGCATGCGCCGATCGCGATCAAGGCTTGTGGTGTGAGCTGCGTGATCGCCGAAACATTTGCGCGGATCTTTTACCGGAATGCGATCAACATCGGACTGCCGATCATCGAATGTAAGGAAGCGGCAGAAGGGATTGAGACCGGAGATGAGGTGGAGATTGATTTTGACAGCGGGACGATCAGGAATCTGACGAAGGGGACTTCTTATCAGGGACAGGCGTTCCCGCCGTTCATGCAGAAGATTATTGCCTCCGAGGGGTTGGTGAATTATATCAACGCACAGCAGTAAAGAGCTGTGAAGCTGCTCAGGGAGCAGTCGTTGACAGGTACTCTTTCGGGAGATTCTCAAGATACGCCAGATAATCCTTTGAGACCGGCAGATCCGTATAGATCTCCGCATATTCTCTGGCGGAAAGAGATTCCAGATAATTCTGACTGTAATTGCGTTGGAGTCCTGCGTCCTTGGCAAGGTCCACGGCCTTGTTGTAAGCGATAGCTGCTTTTTCTGCCGTGTCATAGACACCGACGATGTAGTTGCCGTTGATATGTATTCTGGTTTTGAAGGATGCGGCAGGACCTTCGCCGAGCTGTTCCACGCCGTAGTATGCATTTTTGATCAGAATATTCGCATAGCGGTAATCCGTCTCGTCGCCGTTTGCAAAGACGTAATCCTTGCCGGCGACCGCATAGGCTTTGATGCCATAGCGCGTAAGGATGCCTGTCTGCATGCCGTATTCGCTGACAAAAAGGTGATTGCCGCGGCGCTGGATCTTGTGGCTGGAATAAAAGAAAAGATCATCAATATCGAATTTCAGGATCATCTCTTTGGACAGATAGTATTCGAAATAATTGTTACGGAGATAGATCGGCGTCTTGAAATAAAGACTGCGGTCCCGGAAATTTAAGAGCGAGATCAGTTTGTCCAGAGGGAGAGAAGCCGGAAAAGAGGCATGATCGTCGATCTGCACGGATTTGCCGGTCAGGATCTTTTTTCCCTGCCGATAGGCACGATTGGCTGCGGCCTCCGTCAAGAAACTGCCGAGACTGATATGTTTGCTGCGAAAAGTGAGTGAGGCACGGAAATAAGGTGTGCCGTCTGATTTTACTGCGGGATATACACCGGGGAGCATGCTGAGCTTCCTTTCATCATTTTTTATATTATAGCGTAAGAAGGAGAAAAAATGGAAGTATTCTATCAAAGCACGAGAAGCACCTCTGACAAAGTGAAGGCATCGCAGGCGATCCTAAAGGGTCTTGCGGACGACGGCGGGTTGTTTGTACCGGATCATCTGCCGACGTTTGACCACACTTTCGCAGAGTTTGCCGAGATGTCCTATCAGGAGACGGCCTATCACGTCATGAAACTGTTCTTTTCCGATTTCACGGAAGAAGAATTAAAGGATTGTATCAAAAAAGCCTACGAAACGGGCTTTGACACGGAGGAAATCGCGCCGCTTGCAGAAGCAGACGGGAACTACTATCTCGAGCTTTTCCACGGGAGGACGATTGCCTTTAAGGATATGGCGCTATCGATCCTGCCGCACCTCATGATCACATCTGCAAAGAAAAACCAGATCCAAAATAAGATCGTGATCCTGACAGCGACTTCCGGCGACACCGGTAAGGCGGCGCTTGCAGGATTTGCGGATGTCCCGGGGACGAAGATCATTGTCTTTTACCCGAAGGACGGCGTGAGTCCGATCCAGGAAAAACAGATGCTGACGCAGAAAGGTGACAATGTCCTCGTTGCTGCGATCCGCGGGAATTTTGACCAGGCACAGACCGGCGTGAAGGAGATGTTCCACGACAAGGCGATGGCAGAAGAACTTGCCGCGCAGGGATACCAATTCTCCTCCGCCAATTCGATCAACATCGGGCGTCTCGTACCGCAGATTGTTTACTATGTCTATGCATATGCAAAATTGCTTCAGAACGGAGCGATCGAGCAGGATGAGCAGATCAATGTGGCAGTACCGACCGGGAATTTCGGGAATATCCTGGCTGCTTTTTATGCGAAACAGATGGGGCTTCCGATCAAGACGTTGCTTTGTGCTTCCAACACGAATAAGGTCCTCTATGATTTCTTTGAGACCGGGCATTATGATAAGAACCGGCCGTTTTATGTGACGAGTTCACCGTCGATGGACATCCTTGTCTCCAGCAACCTGGAGCGCCTGCTGTACTGGCTTGTCGGGCAGGAGGGTGTATCTTCCTGTATGGAAAAGCTTTCCGGAAATGGCGCTTATGAGATCGAAAAGGAAGTCTTTGATCGACTGCCGTACATGAAAAGTGGTTTTGCGACGGAAGAGGAGACAGCAGAAGAGATCCGTGCGGTCTATGAGAACGCGTCCTATGTGATCGATCCGCACACCGCAGTCGCTTCGAAGGTCGTGCGCAATTACAAGGGAACCTCCGGGGATACGACAAAGACTGTCATCGCATCCACCGCAAGTCCGTTCAAGTTCACACGAAGTGTCATGAAAGCGCTCGGAGAAGACAAGGCGGAGGCCGATGATTTCATACTGGCGGACAAGCTTTCCGCACTCTCGAATGTGGAACTGCCGCAGGCGGTTTCCGAGATCCGCAACGCCGCTGTTCTCCATAACACGGTCTGTGACCCGGACAAAATGCCGGATGTTGTGAGAGGGTTTTTGAAATAAGAACGGAAAGGGCCAGAAAGATGGACAAGAAGAAACTACTCGTCAAGGGGATCGCGTTTTCCATACTTACAGCAGCATTGCTGCTTGCCGGCTGCACTCCCGCTCCCCGGTTGGGGGAATTCCCCGTTGGTCCGGGAAAGGTTGATCAAGAGTGGCAGGAGGATCTGCTGCTCAGAAGTCATAAGACAGGCTTGCGCATTCATTCGATGGTGTAAATACGTCTCAGAAATTCATGGGGATCCTTTCTTGTGTGAGCTCACGCATTTCGTGAAGACTTTCGGGGCGGTTCATACATCGGAATAATAAAAATTCCAAAAAAAGGTTGCCAGGATGTACAATTCTTCGTATAAAGGAATAGAAGGACAAGAAGGCTTGACCGGCATAAAGAAGGAGGTGGCTATATGCAGCTGACAAACGAACTGAAAATGAAGCTGAACAACGCGAAAACCAAAGAAGAGGCAGAGATGATCCTTGCCACTGCAAAGAAAAACATTGAAGCTGCAGGCATCATTCTCAACGATGAGGAGCTTAATAAGGTTGCAGGTGGGGAAGAAGTACAACCTTTTATCGTAAATCCGCTCATATGATAAATGAATGAATCTTTAGTATCATCGATAATTGAGAGAGACAGGGGACGTAGAACCATCACCTGTCTCTCTCTGTTGCGAAATCATAAATCTGTGGTATAATCGAAAATCGAAAGCAAAATGACGAAAAAGGAGTGCAACTTATGGGTTTCGATATGATGACGGTATTTGACATCCTGCTGATCATCTTTGGCGGATATATGATCTTTGCGGCGGTGCGCATGAAAAAAACAGGCAAGATCAGTACGTTGATCGTACCTGCTTCGGAAATTGAAAGAATTCATGACAAGGAATCGTTTATTGAAGAAGTCTACGGGAAGATGGCCTTGTTTGCGTCTGTGATCGCATGCTATGGCGTTTTCGGGACTTTGACCGATGTTATCCCCGGGATTCCGGGCGTTGCGATCGGCAATATCATCGGCATCCTTATCTTTTTCGTCGTCATGTTCTGGTTTTTCAAAAGCCTTTCAAAAGCAAAAGGGAAGTATATGATCTGACATATCCTTCCCTTTGTACGATCTTTTTTCTCTCAGTCAGTTCTAGCGGTTTTCAATCGGAATATAATCGTAATGATCACCCACGTATTTATAGGCGGGTCGCATGATCTTGCCATTGATCGCGATCTCATCGATCCGGTGCGCACTCCATCCTGCGATTCTGGCGATTGCGAAGATCGGTGTGAAGAGCTGTTCCGGAAGCCCAAGCATCCGGTAGCAGAAGCCGGAGAAGAAATCGATGTTCGGGCTGACGCCTTTGTAGATCATGCGCTCTTCGGAAATGATCTTCGGCGCAAGACGCTCCACCGTTTTATAAAGTTCAAATTCTTTTTGCAAGCCCTTCTCTTCAGAAAGACGCTCCACAAATCCCTCAAAGATCTGCGCGCGGGGATCGGAGAAGGAGTAAACAGCGTGCCCCATACCGTAAATAAGACCTGCATGGTCAAATTCTTCTTTGTGCAGAAGCCCACGTAGATACTTTTCAATCGCTTCTTCATCCCTCCAGTCGGAGATCTTAGCTTCCATATCATCAAACATACGTACGACCTTTAAGTTCGCGCCGCCGTGTTTCGGCCCCTTCAGAGAGCCAATCGCTGCCGCAATCGTAGAGTAGGTATCCGTCCCGGAAGAGGAGACGAGATGGGTCGTGAAGGTGGAGTTGTTACCGCCGCCGTGATCTGCGTGGAGGATCAGCGCGATATCGAGGAGCTTGGCTTCCAGTGGCGTAAACTTACCATCAGGACGCAGCAGATAAAGGATCGTCTCTGCCGTGGACAATTCTTCCTTCGGAGGATGGATAAACAGGGAATCACCATCGTGATAATGCTTATATGCCTGAAATCCATATACGGAAAGGAGCGGAAACAGCGCGATCAGCTGCAGACACTGCCGTGTGACATTCGGAATGGAAATGTCATCATCGTATTCATCGTAAGAATAGAGTGTCAGTACGCTTCGCGCAAGGGTATTCATCATATCGCGGCTGGGAGCCTTCATAATAATGTCGCGCACAAAGCCGGTCGGTAAAGAGCGATATTTACCAAGCAGACCGGAAAAATCAGAGAGTTCCTTTTCGGTCGGAAGCTTGCCGGTCAACAGAAGATATGCGCACTCCTCATAGCCGAAATGGCTTTCGTCCGGGCGCCCGTGGATCAGATCCTTTACGTTGTAACCACGGTAAAAGAGTTCGCCGTCTTTCGGGATCTGATTGCCGTTCGCATCTATATAACTTGCGTTGACGTCAGAAATCTCCGTCAAGCCAACAAGCACACCGCGTCCCTCGAGATCGCGGAGACCGCGCTTAACATCGTATTTCGTATATAACGAAGGATCAATGGAGGAAGCATTTGCGCAAAGCTTTGCAAGCGCTTCCACCTCAGGTGTGATCTCGGAAAACATCGTATCAGTCATGTATATCCTCCCTGGTCAGTCATAAACATTGCTATTTTATCATAAAAAACCCTAAAAAACAAATGGAAAGTCTCGGAATTTCGGTTGTGCTTTTTATGGAATTGATGTAAAATAGATAAGCGATACGCTTATCGCAGGAGGGAACAGGCACATGAAAATTTCTGATGCAACCATTCTGATCGGCGACGACTCCATTCTGGCAAGAAAACAATTGAAGGATGTGGTCATTTCTTTTGGCGGAAAGACAATCTATGAGGCAGCCAATGGGGACGATGCAGTAAAGCTTGCGATCGAACACAAGCCGGATCTCATCTTCCTTGACATTGTGATGCCTGTTAAAGACGGGATTACCGCGATCAAAGAGATCCGCTCCGAATTGCCTGATGCGGACATTGTTGTCGTATCTTCTGTCGGGACGCAGGGACAGTTAAAAGAGGCTCTGGAATCCGGTGCAAGCGATTTTGTCCAGAAACCGTTTAACGTTTCGTTGATCAAATCCATCATTACATCGCGTTTTGAAGGGAGATAAGCGGTATGTATACACAGTTTTTCGGGAACTTTCTTCTTAACAACAAAGTCGTGAATCCGGATCAACTACTGGATCTCATGACAGCCCAACAAAAAGCGCACATCAAGCTCGGTACGCTGGCAATTCATGAAGGCTATATGACGGCAGATGAAGTCGATTCCATCATTATCATGCAGACCCACGAGGATAAGATGTTCGGAGAGCTTGCTGTGGAGATGGGGTATCTGACACCCGGACAGCTGGAGACCTTGGTTGGCAAGCAGATCCCTGATTATCTGCTGCTTGGACAGCTGCTGGTCGAGAAAGGGTATTGCACGAATGCGGAATTTGAAAATCTCCTGCTGAAATACCAGTCCGAAAACGAGCTCGCCAGTCTTGAACAGCGTAATGCGGATCGCAATAATGTCTTCAAGATCATCATGAATTACTGCGGCAGCGCCAAAGATCCGATGAGCGAGTCCACAACAGGGTTTTTGAATCTCTTCTTCAATAATCTGATCCGCTTTATCGGAGATGACTTTACGGTATTGAGCCTGCAAAAGATTGATTCCGTAGAGGGACGGCACATCGTTTCCCAGGAGATCACGGGTTACGCACATTATCTCCTGATGCTGGAGCTGGAGGAAAGGACAGCGCTTGACTTTGCAAACCGCTATGCAAAAGAGGATTTCAGCCAATACGGAGAGGATGCGGAGGAGTTTATTTCCGCATCGTTAGAAGATTTTTTGAACCTCCACAACGGACTGTATCTCGTCAATCTCGGGCCTCACTCTGAAGGTTTAAGCCTCCAGCCGCCCTACACGAAACATGATGAGAATCTTTCTATGGGAGAAGGGACGTATATGCTCCCGATCATGTATCCGTTTGGAACGGTCCATCTGATCTTCAGAGCAGAGGAAACGGCTGACAAATAAAGGGCTCTGTTAGATTTGTTCATTGACAATCCTTTTGCTCTGATAGTAGAATAACCCTAGTGCGAAAACCGAAGTTTTCAAAATACAAAGAAAGAAAGAGGTAGAGAGATGGCTTCAATTGATTTAACTCAGTATGGTATTACCGGCGTGACGGAGATCGTTCACAATCCGTCCTACGAATTCCTGTATGAGGAAGAGAAAAAACCGGAGCTGACCGGCTATGAGAAAGGTGTTGACACCGAGCTGAATGCGGTCAACGTTATGACCGGTATCTACACCGGACGTTCCCCGAAAGACAAATACATTGTCATGGACGAGAACTCCAAAGACACCGTATGGTGGAACACACCGGAGTATCCGAACGACAACCATGAGATGAGCCAGGCAACTTGGGAAACGGTTAAGGGGATCGCAAAGAAAGAGCTTTGCAACAAACGTCTTTTCGTGATGGATTGCTTCTGCGGTGCTAATAAGGACAGCCGCATGGCGGTACGTTTCATCATGGAAGTGGCTTGGCAGGCACATTTCATCAAGAACATGTTCATCCAACCGAGCGAGGCGGAGCTGAACGAGTTTAAGCCGGATTTCGTTGTTTATAATGCATCCCTTGCAAAGGTTGAGAATTACAAAGAGCTCGGTCTGAATTCCGAGACCTGCGTGGCATTCAATATCACGAGCCGTGAGCAGGTCATCATCAACACCTGGTATGGCGGTGAGATGAAGAAGGGTATGTTCTCCATGATGAACTACTATCTGCCGCTGAAGGGCATGGCGTCCATGCACTGCTCTGCAAATACCGACATGCAGGGTGAGAACACTGCGATCTTCTTCGGACTTTCCGGCACCGGCAAGACCACGCTTTCCACAGATCCGAAGAGACTTCTCATCGGCGATGATGAGCACGGCTGGGATGACAACGGCGTCTTCAACTTCGAGGGAGGCTGTTATGCAAAGGTTATCAACCTGGATAAGGATTCTGAGCCGGATATCTATAACGCCATCAAGCGTGACGCGTTGCTTGAAAACGTGACCGTAGATGCGGACGGCAAGATCGACTTTGCAGACAAGAGCGTTACCGAGAATACCCGTGTTTCTTATCCGATCAACCATATCAAGAACATCGTACTGAACGTGCATGAGACCTCATCCGGCCCGGCTGCACAGAACGTCATCTTCCTTTCCGCAGATGCGTTCGGCGTACTTCCGCCGGTATCGATCCTGACGCCGGAGCAGACCCAGTACTACTTCCTGTCCGGTTTCACCGCAAAGCTTGCAGGTACCGAGCGCGGCATCACCGAGCCGACCCCGACTTTCTCCGCATGCTTCGGTCAGGCGTTCCTGGAGCTTCATCCGACCAAGTATGGTGAGGAGCTGGTGAAGAAGATGCAGAAATCCGGTGCGAAGGCTTATCTTGTGAACACCGGTTGGAACGGCACCGGGAAGCGTATTTCCATCAAGGATACCCGCGGTATCATCGACGCAATCCTGAACGGCGACGTTCTGAAGGCTGAGACCAAGCAGATTCCGATCTTCGATTTCCAAGTACCGACGAGCCTTCCGGGCGTAGATCCGGCGATCCTTGATCCGAGAGACACCTATGCAGATGCTTCCGAGTGGGAGAAGAAAGCAAAGGATCTTGCAGAGCGCTTCACGAAGAACTTCAAGAAGTATGAGGGCAACGATGCCGGCAAGAAGCTGGTGGCAGCTGGTCCGAAGCTTTAAAATCAGGTTTACCTGCGGCACAGTCGTTTTCGACGGCTGTGCCGTTTTTTTTCGTCTTTTCTATGTTGCAAGACAGGGAAAAAACAGATAAAATAGAACCATAAAAAGATCTGGGATGTGCGATATCCTTGCTTGTTTTGAACCTACATCTACTTTCAATGGGATTCCTATATGAACGTGCGGATGTCAGGCCTCAACCGTTACCAGTGGAAGACAGAAGCACGGCTGCGGTTACCCACCTAGCGTGTGCTAGGAGTCAAAAAAGCAAGGCACGGCATTCCGGGTCTTTTATAAGGAGAACAATGACATGATGAAAGAAAAACTGGAAAAGCTCCGCGCGGAAGCGCTCGCAGAAATTGACTCTGCAAATACGCTCGACAACTTAAATGATCTGCGCGTGAAGTTACTCGGCAAAAAAGGAGAATTGACGGCGCTTTTAAAAAGCATGAAGGAGGTTCCGCCTGAGGAACGTCCTGCTTTTGGGCAGTTGGTCAATGATGCACGTGCCGCGATCGAGGAAAAGCTGGAGGCAGCCAAGAAGAAACTGTCAGACCGTTATATCATGGAGCGGATCAAAGAGGAGACGATCGATGTCACACTGCCGTCTGATCGCCGCATGATCGGCCACAGTCATCCCAATACGATCGCGCTGGATCAGGTGGAAGAGATCTTTATCGGTATGGGATATGAAGTTGTCGAAGGTCCTGAAGTCGAGTTCGATTATTATAACTTCGAAGCGCTCAATATCCCTGCAAACCATCCTGCAAAGGACGAGCAGGACACGTTTTATATCAACGACAAGATCGTGCTGCGGACACAGACTTCTCCGGTGCAGGTACGCGTTATGGAGAGAGGCAAACTGCCGATCCGTATGATCGCCCCGGGAAGAGTTTTCCGTTCCGACGAAGTGGATGCGACACATTCCCCGTCTTTCCATCAGATCGAGGGCATGGTGATTGATAAGCATATCACGTTTGCGGATCTGAAGGGCACGCTTGCGGAGTTTGCGAGAAAGCTCTTCGGAGAGGATACTAAGGTGAAATTCCGGCCGCATCATTTCCCGTTTACGGAGCCTTCTGCGGAGATGGATGTCAGCTGCTTTAAATGCGGCGGAAAGGGCTGCCGCTTCTGTAAAGGCGAGGGATGGATCGAGATCCTCGGCTGCGGGATGGTACATCCGAAGGTGCTGAAAATGAGCGGGATCGATCCGGATGAATATTCCGGATTTGCATTCGGGATCGGACTGGAGCGAATCACGCTGCTGAAGTATGAGATCGATGATATGCGGCTATTGTATGAGAATGACCTGCGGTTTTTGAACCAGTTTTAACAGAAAAGGTTTTGGCTGCAGATAAACAACATATGCCGGTTTCAAAGGATGCCGGCAACCGGAAAGGATAATAACAATCATGGTAACTTCATTCAATTGGATCAAAGACCTGGTGCCGGGCCTTGCTGTTACGCCCGAAGAGTTTCGGGATGCAATGACACTCTCCGGATCAAAAGTAGAAACCATCACAACGCTTTCTGCGGATCTTGCAAAGATCGTGGTCGGACAGATCAAAACCATCGAGAAACACCCGGACGCGGATAAACTCGTGATCTGCCAGGTAGATATCGGGACAGACACGATCCAGATCGTGACTGGCGCGCCAAATGTCAAAGAAGGGCAGAAAGTCCCTGTGGTGTTGGATGGCGGAAGAGTGGCAGGTGGACATGACGGGACGAAGACCCCGGGCGGGATCAAAATCAAAAAGGGGAAGCTCCGCGGGGTAGAGTCCAATGGTATGCTTTGCTCGATCGAGGAGCTGGGATCGGATCGCAATCTTTTCCCGGATGCGCCCGAGGAAGGGATCTATATTTTCCCAGAGGACACAGAGGTCGGTGCGGATGCAGTTGCTGTGCTCGGCTTGGACGATACCATCGTAGAATATGAGATCACAAGTAATCGCGTGGACTGCTTCTCGGTACTTGGGCTCGCAAGAGAAGCAGCAGCGACGTTTCAAAAGGAATTTTGTCCGCCCGAGACAAAAGAAACCGGTGTGGAAGGCGATGTCAATGACTATATCTCGGTGGAAGTACAGGAACCATCGCTTTGCCCGCGCTATACCGCACGTGTCGTGAAAGACGTCAAACTTGCGCCTTCTCCCGCTTGGATGCAGAAACGCCTGCGTTCCCACGGGATCCGTCCGATCAATAACCTGGTTGATATTACAAACTACGTGATGGAAGAATACGGACAGCCGATGCATGCGTTTGACCTGGATACAATCGCAGGGAAAAAGATCATTGTAAAACGCGCGGTAGATGGACAGACATTCAAGACGCTGGACGGGCAGGAACGGACGCTCGATTCCTCGGTGCTTACGATCAATGACGGGGAAAAGGCCGTTGCCTTGGCCGGGATCATGGGCGGTGAGAATTCCATGATCACCGATCAGGTGAAGACGATGCTCTTTGAATCTGCCTGCTTTGATGGGACCAATATCCGTCTTTCCAGCAAAAAGATCGGCCTGCGAACGGATTCGTCCTCTAAGTTCGAAAAAGGACTGGATCCCGATAATGCGCTTGCTGCGATCAACCGTGCCTGCCAGCTTGTGGAAGAACTTGGCTGCGGTACCGTCGTGCGCGGGACGGTCGATGTGTATGCGAAAGGTCTGGAAGAGCACCATATTCCGTTTGACGCGGACTGGATCAATGCTTTTCTCGGGACTGAGATCCCGAAAGAGACGATGCTTTCATACCTCGCACGACTTGACCTGAAATATGACGATGCAAAACAGGAAGTGGTCTGCCCGACCTGGCGGCAAGACCTTTTGGCACCGGCAGATATCGCTGAGGAGGTTGCAAGGTTTTACGGATACGACAAGATCCCGGTGACGCTGCCGAAAGGAGAAGCCACGATGGGTGGTATCTCTCCAAAGAGAAAACTCGAGCGTACCGCGCGTCGCGTTGCCGAATATTATGGATTCTCCCAGATCATGACATATTCGTTCGAAAGCCCGAAGGTTTTTGACAAACTCATGATCCCACCGCTTTCCAGTGAAGGAGAAAAAGACACTAAGGACCGGCTTGCAGTGCCGATCATGAATCCGCTCGGAGAAGATTTTTCCATCATGCGAACCATTTCCTTAAACGGAATGCTTGTCAGCCTTGCAACGAATGCAGCACGCCGTAATAAGAATGTGAGACTGTATGAACTTGGCAATATTTATCTACCGAAGGCTCTGCCGATGACGGATGAATTGCCGGAAGAACGCATGCAGTTTACCCTCGGCATGTACGGCGAAGGCGATTTCTTTACGATGAAGGGCGTCGTGGAAGAATTTTTGGAAAAAGCAGAAATCTCCGGAGAGCTTACCTTTACACCGGAGATGACAGACCGCGAAAGACCGTATCTCCATCCCGGGAGAAAAGCTGATATCCTATGCAAGAAACAGCGGATCGGGTTTATTGGCGAGCTGCATCCGGTCGTGGCGGAGACTTATGAGATCAAGGAGCGTGTCGTGCTCGCAGTCTTAGATCTGCCTGCTGTGCTTTCCCTTCAGGACAAGGAAGGCAGGAAATATCGCAAATTGTCCAACTTCCCGCCGGTGACGAGAGATATCTCTCTTGTTGCGCCGAAATCCATTCTGGTCGGCGATATTGAGCGCGCGATCAAAGAGAAAGCCGGAGAGCACTTTGAGAGCGTTGTCTTATTTGACCTTTATGAAGGCGACCAGATTGAGGAGAACCATAAATCGGTCGCATTCTCCATCACCTTCCGCGGCAAGGATAAGACTCTTTCCGATGAGGAGATCACGGAAGCGATGGAGCGCGTGATGAAAAAACTGAAAGAAATGGGACTGGAGCTCCGATCATGAATGAAAACCTCAAGGTTTCGGATTTTTACTATGACCTGCCGAAAGAACTGATCGCACAAGATCCACTAGCGGATCGCAGTGCATCGAGACTTCTGGTACTGGACAAAAAGAGCGGTGAGATTACGCATCGCTCTTTTTCTGATATCAAGGAATACCTGCAAGAGGGTGATTGCCTTGTGATCAACAACACAAAGGTCATTCCGGCACGCCTGCTCGGACAAAAAGAAACGACAAATGCGCAGGTTGAGGTGTTGCTTCTGAAACGGCTTTCTGACGATACCTGGGAGACGCTTGTCAGACCCGGAAAGAAATTGCGGGAAGGCGCGCGCGTCAGTTTTGGAGAGGGGATCCTAAAAGGCGAGATTGTAAAGGTACTCCCTGACGGGAATCGAGAGATTCGTTTCTTCTATGAGGGCATTTTTGAAGAAGTTTTAGACCGTCTCGGCGAAATGCCCCTGCCACCGTACATCACACATAAACTGCAGGACAAAGACCGCTATCAGACCGTCTATGCGAAACAGGAGGGGAGTGCTGCCGCTCCGACAGCAGGGCTGCATTTTACAAAGGAATTGCTTGCCGAGATCAAAGAAATGGGCGTTTCTATTGCAGAAGTCACACTGCATGTCGGGCTCGGGACATTCCGCCCGGTGAAGGTCGAACTGATCGAAGACCATGAGATGCATACGGAAAGCTGCGAGATCACGGAAGAAACCGCAGCGCTGATCAATCGATGTAAAAAGGACGGCGGACGTATCTTTTGTGTCGGGACGACATCTGTACGGACTCTGGAAAGCATGTCTGATGAAAACGGACTTGTTCATGCCGGGCGCATGGACACGGGGATTTTTATATATCCGGGGTATCAGTTCAAAGCGCCTGATGCGATTATCACAAACTTCCACCTGCCCGAATCCACGCTGCTGATGCTGGTTTCCGCTTTTGCAGGGAAAGATCGGGTTTTCCTTGCCTATGAGGAAGCAATCCGTGAACGCTATCGTTTTTTTAGCTTTGGGGATGCGATGTTGATAATTTGATTTGCGCACGCGCGGCATATAGGGTACAATATAAGGGAGAGCGATTATTTGTCGTATCAGCAGGAAGGAAATAAGAACAATGGAAGAAAAACGCAGACATAAACGTCTGGATCTTGATGTTGCGATCCAGCTCGAACGGATTGATAAGGATGGCATTACGACGCTCCGTTTTTTTCATGTGAACGTGCATGATATTTCGCGCTCCGGGCTTTCATTTGTAACAGAGCAGGAGATGGAAATCGGCACCTATTATGATACCAAGATTCAGATCTGGACCAAGGAAGTCATTGACGCCGTGATCGAAATTGTTCGTCATGAAGATCTTCCGGACGGACGCAATAAATACGGCTGCGTTTTTATCGGTCTTTCTGACACAGATGCTCTGAAGATCGATATTTATCAGATTTTCAACGAGATCTGACCTTTCTTCTGCGGGGAAACAACAGGGGGTACTACATGATTGTTTTGGGCTTTATCCTGATGATCATCAATGTCTGCATCTGCATATACCTGTTTCATATCAAAAAGGATGTGCTGACAGACAGTAAACGAGATAAATATCTGACGATCGTGCTGGAAGTGATCTTGGTGCTGATCTGCATCTTTTTCTGGTGGATCAGTACGAAGCCGTTTTTCAATCCGCTGATCGGTATCCTGCTTTCGGGGTCAAGCGCACTTGTGACTTTTATGATCTATTGGAACGCCTCGATCGTGGCAAGTGTCAAAGACAGGACACTCGATGTGTCAAAGGCTCTAGTCGGGATTCTGGATGCAGGAGATTCCAATCTGGACGGTCATTCGCTTCATGTCTGCAATCTGACGATGTTGATCTATGACTATCTGCCTTTGAAATACAAGGCGCAGATCAATGAGGAAAATCTCCGTTACGCATCGTTGTTCCATGACCTCGGGAAACTCGGAATTCCAGGCAAGATATTAAACAAACCCGGCAAGCTCGAGGGTGAGGAATGGAAGTCCATGAAACGGCATCCTGAGATCGGCGTCATGATCCTTAGCCCGATTAAATCCTTTGATGCCGTTTCCGATTGGATTCTTTATCATCATGAACGGATCGACGGCACCGGTTATCATCAGCTGAAAGGAGAGGAGATCCCTCTCGCAGCAAGGATCATAGCCGTTGCAGATACCTATTCGGCAGTGTTCATGGCACGCTCCTATAAAGCCAGCCGGACATATGAAGACTGCATCATGGTGCTGAAACTGGCCGCAGGAACACAGCTTGATTCCGAGATTGTTGATATTTTCTGCGATATCCCAATGGAGCGTGTGGAAGCATGCGCGGAGGATGTACGTAAGCAGATGAGAAGTTACCTGAAAGCAGATTTCCGTGAAAATAAAGTCTTGAATATTTAAAAGGGGAGGTTTGATCATGAAAAAATGGATTTCCACAATTCTTGCAGTGACGATGGGGCTAACTTTGTTGGTGGGTTGTGCCGTTGACAATGGATCGAACCCAGGCTATTCGAAAGAAGGGGTCAAAGACCTGACTTTAAAGATTGGTGTTTCGACCGGAGAGCAGGATCCGAGGAATATTGCGGCACAGCGTTTTGCTAAAGAAGTCGAGGAAAAAAGCGGCGGTGCGATCAAAGCTGTTGTTTATCCGTCCGGTCAGCTCGGCGGCGATGCGGATATGATCGATGCGGTTGCGATGGGTTCCAACAAACTTGATATCGTCATCTCGGATGCATCGAATTTCGCTACCTACGAACCCAAGATGGGGATCTCTGCACTGCCGTTTCTGTTCGAGGACTTTGAAACAGCGTGGGAGTTTATGGACAGTGATATTGAGGCGCAGGCCGAAGCATTGCTGTTAGATGACAATATGCGTGTACTTGCGCATTACTGTAACGGTTTCCGTTGCATGACGAATTCAGTACACCCGATCGAAACTCCGGACGATATGAAAGGGCTTCTCATCCGTACACCGGAGAACCCCGTCATCATGGCAACGATCAATGCACTGGGTGCAAACGCGCAACCGCTGCCGTTCTCGGAACTATATGCGGCTCTGCGGCAGGGGACTTATGACGGACAGGAGAATCCGATCCCTGTTATTTACAACAACAATCTGTATGAAGTACAGGACTATCTTTCCATAACGAACCACATCTATTCCGGTATGTGCTTTACGATCGCAGAATCGACCTGGGAGAAGCTTTCTCAGGAACAGCAGGACATTGTGAGGACTGCAGCCCTGAATTCCGCAGATGCGGATCGCAAAAGCAATCGAGCGCAGACGGAGTCGTTGATCAGTGAATTGGAAAAGAACAATATGATCATCAATGAACCGGATCTTGAGCCTTTTGTGGAGGCGACGCAGAGTGTCATCACGAGCAATGCCTCTGTTTACGGAGATCTGATGACAGAGCTGGATGAATGGAGGGCCGCTCATTGAAGCAACTGCCGCGAAAACTCATCTCGATCGTGCTGATTATTTGCATGGGGATGTCTTTTGCCGCTTGCGCAGAACTCGCGCCGCGCGAAAACAATCGGCATCTTCCGACGATGACGCTGGCGCTTCGATCCGGCACTTATGCCGACGTTCTTGTTTCCTGCCTTCCGAAATTTGAAGAGGAACATGGCATATTTTGTGAAGTATTGGAGCTTTCCGAGGACGAACTTCATAACCGCGTTTTGGAGGATGCGGCAAATGAATCGGGGCTATATGATCTTTGCATGGTGGATGGTTCCTGGATGGCGCAGTATGCTGCAAATGACGTATTGGCTGATCTTTCTGATCTTGGTTATTCTCTTGATCCCGATATCATCCCCGCAACAACCGAAATCTGCTATCATAACGGCGATGTCTATCTGGCACCTTATTACGGCAATGTAACGGTTTTGCTCTACAACAAAGCATTGATCGAGGAGGCAGGCTATCAGTCTGAAGAAATCGATTCCTTACAGGACATCTATGATATCTGCACTAAAACAGAAGCCGGCGGAAATTATGGCTTTATGTATCGTGGTGATACGCCGAACAATGTCGTAGTTGATTTTTTGCCAATCCTGCTTTCTTTCGGTGGATGGGTGGTAGACGAAGAGAATCGTCCCACTGTCGACACCCCTGCTTTTCATCAAGCCATGGATTTCTATTTACAACTTATCGAGACCGGTACTGCCACAGAAAAGGACCAGGTCATCATGGCGATCGCAAACAAAGCGGCAGCGATGGGGATTGGATGGCCCGGATGGTATAAGCCGGAGGATGGGTCCTCTGCCGATTATATTGCACTGAGCGGCAAGGCCTCCGACAACGCCCCTGAGCACAACGCCAATGTCTATGGCATCTGGGCAATCGGCATCCCGGAGAACAGCCAAAATAAGGAACTTGCGGCAGAACTCTTAACCTATCTGATGGATCCGGAAGTACAAAAAAAGACAGTTTCATCAGGCGGCGTACCATGTCGTTACTCCAGTTTACAGGATCCAAAAGTGCTTGAGAGTTTTCCGCAATATGAAGAGGTCTGTGATGCTCTTGAAAACGGCGTTTATCGACCGATCATGGAAGAGTGGAGTGATTTTTGCAAGATCCTCGGCGCTGAAATGAAAGAGATCATGGATGGACGTAAGAGTGTAGATGACGGTCTTGCGGATGCGCAAACAAAACTAGAGGAAATGCTGGGACAATGAGTAACATGAAGATCGGATTTTTCGGTTTGGGACTGATCGGCGGTTCCCTTGCAAAAGCAATCAAAGAAAGGCATCCGGAGATCGAGATGGTTGCGACAAGCGGCCATCTCGAAACTGTTCAGGAGGCATATACTGCAGGCGTGATCACAAATCAGGCGCTTCTGACTCCACAGGAGCTTGCGACATGCGATCTGGTCTTTCTTTGTGCACCCGTCAGCAGGAATCTGGAATATCTGAAGGAACTTTCGCCTTTCCTCGGATCCGAAACCATTCTGACCGATGTCGGCAGTGTAAAAGGATCCATGCACGAGGCTGCTGTGTCCCTTTCCCTGACGGATCGCTTTATCGGCGGTCATCCCATGACGGGATCCGAAAAAACAGGCTTTTCCAATGCAGATGCAATCCTCCTCGAAAATGCTTATTATCTGCTTGCGCCGGAAGACGACGTGCCGGAAGATACGGTACAGCGTTTTGTCAATTTTATCGCATCTCTCGGTGCATTACCGCTTGTCCTTGATCCGAACGAACATGACAGAATCACGGCAGCGGTGAGCCATCTTCCCCATGTCCTTGCATCCACGCTGGTGAATCTACTGGCGCGGATCGACGGAAATGAAGAGATCGGAAAACGGATCGCCGCCGGCGGCTTTCGTGATATCACACGTATCGCATCTTCCTCGCCTGCGATGTGGGAGTCCATCTGCCTCGAAAACCGGCAGGAGATTTTGCATCTCATCGTAGAACTGGAAGCGGAACTGCAGGAGATCAAAGGCCAGATTTCCGTCGGAGACGCCACAGGGATTCGTGAATTCTTTACCTCTGCAAAAAACTATCGCGACTCTCTGTCCGTACGCACCAGCAAAAATGCAACCGTTCACGAGTTATACAGCGAACTTTCGGATCGCGAGGGCCAGATTGCCAGGGTAACCTCTCTTCTTGCCAATGCCCATATCAATCTGAAAAATATCGGTATCCTGCACAATCGCGAGTTTGAACACGGTGTACTTCACATCGAATTTTACAATGCCGAGGCCGTCTCCCGGGCGCACCGCTGCCTCACAGATGCCGGCTACACCATCTACAGAAGATAAACGGCAGTTTAATATGGCTACCCATACGGTCGTCCTCTGTATGTCACAAGCCCAACGGTCTGCAAATGCTCGCTCGATGTGCTCCTAATCAGATTTTGCAAGGCGTTTTATT
>CACZBF010000003.1:211057-232805 GCA_902779355.1 uncultured Lachnospiraceae bacterium
ACCTTACAAGCACTACTCCGCCGAAGTCACGTTTCGTCCGGCATGGCAGGTTGCATGAAAAGGTAAGCGAACACTTTATGAGGGACTTGGATTCTCTTGACATTTGCCGCAATATCAGCAAGGATTTGCCTGGATGGCAAATCCAAGTTCCATGCGCCATGGATGGCGCATTGGAACTGGTTGCGTACGGTCGAAATAATCTTGCGCAAATGCTTAGAGAAGCCATGTCCCGAGATATGTGAGCGTCATTTTCATGTAAGCTGACATGACGGAGGGGCACAGATTTCAATGGCGGAGGAACGAAGGTAAACTGCCGTTTATGTAGGAAATGGAAGGAAAGAGAAGATGAAAAGTAAAGGTGGAATGAGATTTTTAGCAGCGATTCTGATGACGGGGATGCTGGCACTGACGGGATGTGGCAGTAAAGCAGAGGGGCCGGGGGATAATACGGAGGTCCTGGAGGCGGTCATTGAAGAATCGGTGGTGATCCCGGAGGCGGGGACCGAAGCGGCAATGCCTGCGACGGAGGGAAACACCGTCATGCCGGTCGAATCGGAAGCAGACGAGCCGGAAGCGGAAGCGGAGTCGACCACGGTCGAGGATGACTATGCCGGCGCGGCGACCGTGATGTACACGCTCGACAAAGTGAACCTGCGCGCGGATAAGAGCACGGACTCCGAAAAGATCACGACGCTGGATCCAAACGCGGAGGTGCAGGCGTTTGCGGAGGTGGACGGCTGGATTCCGGTGATCGTAAACGGAGACCAGAAGGGATATATCAAGAGTGAATTCCTGACAGACAGTGTGGAAGAAGCGGAGGAGGTTGCAGCAGCTGCACCTTCGGTGACAGGAGGCGGAAGACTTGTCGTGATCGATGCCGGTCATCAGGCGAAAGGAAATAACGAACAGGAGCCTGTCGGTCCCGGAGCCAGCCAGACCAAAGCGAAAGTGGCGAGCGGCACGCGCGGTGTGGCAAGCGGTCTGGCAGAGTACCAGCTGACACTCGCAGTGGCGCAGAAACTTCGCGATGAGCTGACGGCGCGCGGGTATCAGGTCTTGATGTGCCGTGAGTCAAACGATGTCAACATCAGCAACGCGGAGCGCGCGCAGATGGCAAACAATGCAGGCGCGGGCGCGTTTATCCGGATCCATGCGAACGGATCGGAAAACAGCGGCGCAAACGGGATCATGACGATCTGCCAGACCGCGGCGAATCCGTACAATGGCGGTGTATACAGCGCGAGCAGACGTCTTTCCGATTGTGTGCTGAATGGCGCTGTCGCGGCGACCGGCGCCAACAAGCAGTATGTCTGGGAGACAGATACCATGAGCGGGATCAACTGGAGTCAAGTGCCGGTGACAATCATTGAAATGGGATACATGACGAATCCGACAGAAGATGCACTGATGGCGACGGCTGATTATCAGACGAAAATGGCGCAGGGGATTGCAAACGGGATTGACGCATACTTTAATTGAGGGTGCTATGCAAACAAAATATCAGATCGACACAACAGAAAACAAAGCATGGATGCAGGAAATCCGGGATACGCTTTTTTCTTTCGGGAGGCTTTTCCCGTCCCCGGAAGGAGGCGCGTATTATCTCGGAGACGACGGGACGCCGTGGAAGGATCGTCCGCGGGAAACCTGGATCACCTGCCGGATGGCACATATTTACAGCATGGCGACGCTCCTCGGCTTTGAGGGCGCGCCTGCTCTTGTGGATGAAGCCCTGCGCGGCCTCACGGGAGAGTTAAAGGACAAGGAGCACGGCGGCTGGTTTGCCGGGCGAACAGCGGACGGTGAGATCCTTCCGCGGAAGCAATGCTATGCGCATGCGTTCGTGATCCTTGCAGCGACGTCGGCGATTTTGGCAAAACGCCCCGACGCGAAGGAATTGCTTGACGAGGCACTGTCGGTTTTTGACCGGTATTTTTGGGAAGAAAAAGAAGGCATGACGAGTGATGCCTGGGACACAGCATTCACGACATGTGATCTTTATCGCGGTGTGAATGCGAACATGCACACGGTAGAAGCCTTTCTGGCGGTTGCCGATGTGACGGGAGACCTCACCTATCGGGCGCGTGCGGGACGTATCATCGCGCGCGTGATCGATTTTGCAAAAGTCAATGACTGGCGGATCCCGGAGCATTACCGGGAGGATTGGACGCCCGATCTCGATTGTCATAAAGACAGGCCGGACGATCCGTTTCAGCCCTATGGCGCAACGCCGGGGCATGGAATCGAATGGGCACGCCTGATCGCGCAATGGACGATGGCGACCTTTGAAGGCAAAGATGCGAAGGAAACGAAGCCGTATTTCGATGCTGCGGAGGCGCTTTACCAAAGAGCCGTGGCGGATGGGTGGAACGCAGACGGTGCGCGCGGGATTGTTTACACGACAGATTGGAATGGGAAGCCGGTCGTGCATGATCGGATGCACTGGACACTGGCGGAGGCGCTCAATACGTCGGCGGTGCTCTGGCGCTTGACGGGCAACAAACGTTACGCAGAAGACTATGCGGCATTTTGCCAATATCTGGATGAGGTCGTTCTGGATCACATCAACGGTTCCTGGTTTCATCAGCTGGATGAAAAGAATCGCCTCATGGGAACGGTCTGGCCGGGGAAATCCGACCTTTATCATGCGGTGCAGGCGACGATGATCCCGTATAATGAAAAGATTGGGACATCCATCGCAGCAACAATTGACAGATAGCTGTCTTCATGATAAGGTAGTTCACGTAGTAAAAAAATCTTCGGGGCAGGGTGAAAATCCCGATCGGCGGTGATGCTCGAAAGAGACAAGTCCGCGAGCCTAAGGCAGGATACGGTGCGAATCCGTAACCGACAGTAAGAAGCAATTTGCTTTAAGTCTGGATGAAAGGAGACATCATAATGAGCAAAGAGAAAGAAGCAGTGAAAAAGACGCTGCAGCAGGGAGACGATCTGACGTCTGTCGGAAAGGGGAGGATCAATGTCCGATACCTGACCGCGACCGCCATGCTGTCAGCGTTTTCGTTTGTCCTGTTTTTTATCCAATTTTCTACACCGCTGACGCCGGAATTCCTGAAGATGGATATTTCCGAGCTGCCGGCGCTGATCGGGTCGTTTGCGATGGGGCCACTGTACGGCGTCCTGATCTGCCTGGTCAAAAACCTGCTGCACCTTACGATCACCTCCACCGGCGGTGTCGGTGAGCTTTCCAATTTCCTGTTGGGAGTTGCGCTGGTGCTTCCCGCAGGGCTGATCTACCGCAAGCTGAAGACCAGAAAGGGTGCACTGATCGGGTCCTTCGTGGGACTGATCCTGATGGCGCTGATCTCGCTGCCGACGAACTACTTCATCGTTTATCCTGCCTACTCGGTGTTTATGCCGATCGATACGATCGTGTCGATGTACCAGGCGATCCTGCCGAGCGTGAAAAGTTTGTGGCAGTGCCTGCTGATCTTCAATGTACCGTTTACGTTTGTGAAGGGGCTGTTGTCTGTGATCATCACGATGGTCATTTACAAGTATCTATCCCCGATCATCAAGGGGACCTGGAAAAAGTAACCCGAAACAACAACCCGAACCGAAGAAACCGGACGCGGAGCGCGGGAAGGATCCCGTGCCCCGCGTTTTGCGTCTTTGCGCAAGAAGTGTTATGATGAAACTTACGGAGGAATGCCAAAATGGAATTTGATGTAACCCTGACAGAACAGGATATGGTGCGGTTCAATCTTTACCACACCTATTCCAAATTTTCGAGCTGGTTTGCCATGGCCGTGGCAGTGTTCGCATTTTTTGTGGCGATATGGTCTTACGGGCGCGTCTCCACGACGCTGACCGTGATCTACTTTCTCGTGGGCGGGTTCGTGCTCATCTACATCCCCGGGAATACCGTGCTTGCCGCAAGACACAGAATCCGGTTGATGCCGGAGGTTTTAGAGCCGCTCCATTACAAGATCGACGAGACCGGCGTGACCGTTTCCAAAAACGAGGACTCCGCATCGCTCACATGGGATCAGGTGTTCAAGGTCGTTGGTGTTAAGACCGCGGTTTATATATACAGCAACCGGATTCATGCTTATGTGATCCCGAAGACGGCGCTTTCCGGACAGGAGGAAGCGTTGAAAAATCTGGCGCTCGCACACATGGAGCCGCGCAGGGTAAAACTGTGAAAGTCGTGGAAACGCATGCGCCTGAGGAGACGTTTGCGCTCGGGGAAAAGCTCGGAAAAGAAGCGGAGAGCGGAGCTGTTTTCACGCTGGACGGAGACCTCGGGGTCGGCAAGACCGTGTTCGCGCAGGGTTTTGCTGCCGGCATGGGCGTGCAGGGGCCGGTGAACAGTCCGACTTTTACCATTGTACAGGAATATGAAGGAAGAGACCTCCCTTTTTACCATTTCGACGCGTACCGGATTGGCGACGAGAGCGAAATGGAGGAGATTGGGTTTGAAGAGTACGTCTACGGAGACGGCGTGAGCCTGATCGAATGGGCGAGCCAGATCAGCGGCATCCTGCCGGAGAAACGGACAGCGGTGACGCTGGAGAAGGACCCGGAAAAAGGCTTTGATTACCGGAAGATTACGATCGAGGAGATCGGATAAAAGATGAAACTGCTTGCAATCGAAACCTCCGCGCTGGTCTGCAGCGCAGCAGTCATGGAGGACGACAGCCTCATAGGAGAGTTCACGATCCAACAGAAAAAGACGCATTCCCAGATGCTGATGCCGATGGTGGAGGCGCTGCAGGAAAAACTGGAGCTGGATCTCAAAACCTTGGATGCCATTGCCGTGGCCGGCGGACCGGGCAGTTTTACCGGACTTCGCATCGGGTCTGCAACGGCAAAAGGACTCGCGGCGGTGCTGGGGCTTCCGATCATCAGCGTTCCGACGGTGGATGCATTGGCGTACCGTCTCTGTGGGAATACAGGGCTCGTCTGCCCGATCATGGATGCGCGGCGTGATCAAACCTATACCGGGATCTATGCGTTTGAAGGGAATGAGATGAAGACGGTTCTGGCTCAGTGCGCGATCGCCCTGCCGGAGCTTGCGGAGAAACTGAATGAAAAAGGCGCTGCGGTGACGTTCCTTGGAGACGGTGTGCCGGTGTTCCGGGAAAAACTGGAGGAGATTCTTACCGTGCCGCACATCTTTGCGCCCGCACATTTGAACAGGCAGAGTGCAGCCTCTGTGGCGGCGCTCGGCATGCAATATTTGAAAGAAGGCAGGACGGAAACTGCCGCCGCGCATAAGCCGGAGTATCTGCGGCTTTCCCAGGCAGAGCGCGTGCGGGCAGAGCAGATGGGCAAAGAGAACGGAGCGCCGGAAAATGCAGATCCGTGAGATGAAAGACGAAGACGCGCCGTTTTTGGCCGCGATCGAACAGGCCACTTTTTCACAACCCTGGCCGGAGCAAGCGTTCAAGGATGCGTTATCCGACCCAAATGCGTTTTTCTTTGTGGCAGCGGAGGAAGAAACGGATCGGCCGCTTTCCTATGTCGGGATGTATGTGGCGGCGGATGAGGGCGAGATCACAAACGTTGCGACGGACCCGGCCTTTCGCAGGCAGGGGCTCGCGGAAGCCGTGTTGGCACGTGCGAAGGAAATCGGAGAGAAAAAAGGTCTGACGCAGCTTGTGTTGGAAACGAGGAAATCCAATGCGGCAGCGATCGCGCTCTATGAAAAGACCGGGTTTGCGATCATAGGCGAGCGGAAGGGATTTTATCAATTTCCGCCGGAAGATGCGTATGTAATGATGCTGAGGTATGTAGATGCTTGATGTATGTCTGCTGGGGACGGCGGGGATGATGCCGCTGCCGTACCGCCATTTGACGGCACTCATGACAAGATATAACGGGAGCGATCTTTTGATCGACTGCGGCGAGGGCACACAGGTTGCGATCCGTGAAAAAGGGTGGTCGGTGAACCCGCTTGATACGATCCTTCTCACACACTATCATGCGGATCATATCAGCGGTCTGCCGGGGCTGCTCCTTTCCATGGGAAATGCGGAGCGGACGGAGCCGGTCACAATGGTGGGGCCGCGCGGGTTGATCCGTGTGGTGAATTCGCTGCGCGTGATCGCGCCGGAGCTGCCGTTTGAGATCCGCTTTGTCGAGCTGACGGAGCCCGAGGAGACGTTGACGCTAAACGGCTATCGGATCACGGCGTTCCGGGTCAGCCACAACGTAACCTGCTACGGGTATTCACTGGAGATCGATCGTGCGGGACGGTTTGATGTCGAGCGTGCGAAGGCCCAGGACATCCCATTGAAGTTCTGGAATCCTCTGCAGAAGGGAAACACCTGCGAAGAGGACGGAAAGATCTATACGCCGGATATGGTGATGGGACCCGAACGAAAAGGGCTGAAGGTGACGTATTGTACGGACTCCCGTCCGACGAAAGGGATTGTCGCACATGCGGCGGAGTCGGATCTTTTTATCTGCGAAGGCATGTATGCGGAGCCGGATCAACTGGAGAAGGCGAAGCAGAAAAAGCATATGACATTTTACGAAGCGGCGGCGATGGCTCGCGATGCGGGTGTGTCGGAGCTGTGGCTTACCCATTTTTCACCGTCCATGACGAGAGCGGATCATTACATGGATGAGGTAAAAAAAATCTTCCCGCACGCGCTGCTGGGAAAAGACGGAAAATCGAAAGAACTCGTTTTTTCAGAGGATGAGGGATAAAGGAGCACAGATGAAGCTGAACCCGAAAATGATTTTGGTGGCAGTGATCTTTGTGGCGCTGATCGTCGGGTATTATTGGTATCTTTCCAACCGGCTCGACAACAATGCCGAGAATAAGGGCGACCTCACGGCGGTACAGAAGGTCACGACGGCAAACCTGGAACAGGATTATCCGAAGACGCCGCGCGAAGTGCTGAAGGCCTACAACGAGATCCAAACCTGTTTTTACAATGAGGAATACTCGGAAGAGGAGCTGCAGGAGATGGTGGCGCAGGCGCGCAGCCTTCTGGATCCGCAGCTGCTCGCGCAGAATCCGGAGGATCAGTATCTGGCAAAACTGAAAGCCGACATCGCTTCTTACCGGCAGGAGGGAAAAAAGATCTCCAACATCACGATCGACAGCAGCAATGACGTCCGGAAGGAAAAGGTCGGCAAGGAGGACTATGCCTACATCAATTGCGTTTATTATGTGCGGGAGGGGAGTTCGTACGAGATGATCCCGGAGACATATCTTTTGCACAAAGACACGGACGGCAAATGGAAGATCCTTGCTTTCTATCTGCAGCCGCAGGAACAGGGGGCGGGCGGATGAAAGAGCAGACTGTCATGCTTGCGATCGAGACCTCCTGTGACGAGACGGCGGCAGCCGTTGTGGTGAACGGGCGGAAGGTCCTTTCCAACATCATTGATTCCCAGATTGATATCCATACCTTATACGGCGGTGTCGTGCCGGAGATCGCATCCAGAAAACATATGGAAAAGATCGTGCCGGTGGTGGATCATGCGCTTTCCACCGCGGGCCTGACATTCAGTGACCTCGATGCCGTTGCGGTCACCTACGGGCCGGGGCTTGTGGGCGCGCTGCTCGTCGGCGTGGCGTATGCAAAAGCACTGGCGTTTGCGTCAGGCCTGCCCCTTGTCGGCGTGCATCATATCGAGGGTCATATAAGCGCAAACTATATCGAGAACGAGGAGCTCACACCGCCGTTCCTTTGTCTGGTCGTGTCCGGCGGGCACACGCATCTTGTGAATGTCGTGGATTATGGGAAATATGAGATCCTCGGACGCACGAGGGATGACGCAGCCGGCGAGGCGTTTGACAAGGTGGCGCGCGCGATCGGACTCGGGTATCCCGGCGGACCGAAGATCGAGAAAGCCGCAAAAGAAGGAGACCCGGAGGCGTTTCATTTTCCGCGCCCGGGCTTCGGAGAAGGTTGTTATGACTTCAGCTTCAGCGGGTTAAAATCCGCTGTGCTGAACACGCTGAACGAATATAAGATGAAGGGGACGTCGTTTTCTCAGGCGGATGTGGCGGCGTCCTTTCAGGCAGCGGTGACGGAAGTCCTCGTCACGCATGCGATGGAAGCGGTGGAAAAAACAGGCGCGAAGAAGTTCGCGATCGCCGGCGGCGTGGCGAGCAACGGCGCGCTGCGAAAAGCGATGGAAGATGCGTGCCGTGAAAAAGGGATCGCATTTTTCCATCCCTCGCCGATCCTTTGCACGGACAATGCGGCGATGATCGGCGCAGCGGGATATTATGATTTTATTGCCGGGAAACGCGCGGGGATGGACCTGAATGCCGTGCCGAATCTGGTGCTCGGATAGACGGACTCGCTCCGGCGGGAATGGCGGGAAAGGATTGTTGTGGAAAAAAAGGTGCAGACGGCTGCCGTGATCCTGGCGGCAGGCAGCGGAAAAAGAATGGGGACGGATGTGCCGAAGCAGTTCCTTTCGCTCTGCGGGGAACCGGCGCTTACCTGGACACTGCGTGCGTTTGAGGAAAGCAGTGTGCAGCAGTCGGTGCTCGTGGTTTCTTCCGATGAAGCGGAGGACTTTTGCCGTCGGGAGATCATTGAAAAACACGGCTTCCAAAAGGTATGCGCGTTTGTCCGCGGCGGCGCAGAGCGCTACGATTCCGTCTGGAACGGGCTGACGGCACTTTCGGATGTCATGGATCCGTCATCTGGTTATGTCCTGATCCACGACGGCGCGCGATGCCTCGTGACAGCCGACATCATCGAGCGGACACTTGCCGATGCGAAACGCCATGGCGCAGCAGTCGCTTCCGTTCCTGTCAAAGATACGATCAAGCGCGTGGACGCGGACGGCTTTTCCGCAGAGACGCTGGAGCGCAAAACCCTGCGGCAGATGCAGACGCCGCAGACCTTTTCCTACGATCTCATCAAAGAGGCTTACCGCCTCATGATCGAGGAACACCCGCAGCCCGACGTGACCGACGACGCGGAAGTCCTCCAGCGCATGTGTGATCGCCCCTCCTTCCTTTCCGAAGGGAGTTACGAGAATCTCAAGATCACGACACCGGAGGATCTGCTCCTCGCCGAGGCGATCCTGAAAAAGAGGGGCTATTGACACGCATTTTTCAGGGTGTTAAAATTTGGAATTGACCGAGCGGACTCCATCCGCACGGCTTTGGAGAGGTATCGAAGTGGTCATAACGAGGCGGTCTTGAAAACCGTTTGTCCGCAAGGGCGCGTGGGTTCGAATCCCACCCTCTCCGTTTTTTTAAGGGTTTCCCGAAAATCGGGAAACCCTTTTTTATGTGATCTTGCGTACCCAGCAGACCGGCAGTTTTTTTCCCTTCCAGCGGTACGAGGAGCCGGCGTTTTCAAAGCCGTTGGCTTCAAAGAAATCGTCCATTGCATAAGCTCTTTCGGGAAGTGCAAAGATCCTTTTGATCCCGCTTTTTTTCAGAATGGATATGAGATCGGAAAGGAGCGTGCGTCCGACGCCTCTGTTCCGGTCTTTTTCTTCTACATATAGATAATTCAGTCCTGCCTCAGAGTGATTTTTGTCCACGGTGCCCACGCAAAACTGGGCGACGCCGAGGAGCCGATTCGTTTCGTCTACCGCACCGATGGTAAAAAACCCGACCTCACCCGTGTTGCGTATCACGTCGGCGGGAATTCTTCCGGCAAAAAAATCCATGTCATCTTTTTCGAGGGTGACAGTATCGATCCTCATGGGCGTTGATGCTCCTTCGGGTCTTTCTCATCTGCCGGATTTCCTTCCGTTCCTTCGTCGAGGTAATCCAGCAGGCCTCTTCTCAATTCCTTGGCATCCATGTTGACGATCGCTTCTTTTTCACTCCCGCTCAGCTTCTGGATCCCTTCTTTCAGGGCAACACTGTATTCGGCAGGCGCCTGTGGGACAAAGAGCATGGCACCTTTGATGGTGCGCCGGCAAAGCGCGCGTCTCTTGTCTGCGAGGGAAGCCGTTTCCGTTTCTGCATGATGGTTCAGATAAAAAGTCATGGCGACCATCAGCTCCTGAAAAAGGCTGACCTTGGCTTCGTCAGTCAGATCCGGTGCAAGAAGCGTCCTGGAAAGCTTCTGGATTGGCTGATAATAGGCGGATGCATTCCCTTTGTCGCGGACGATGACTTCAAGCTGCTTTGTGATTTCCGGAGAAAACGGGGTTGCCTCTTTCCCTTTTTTCTCTTTTAAGGTCTTCGGCATATTTTCTGCCACCTTCTCACGGCCTTTTTGCAGTTCACTCTTTGACTGTTGCTGCAGTACATGATCCATCATCGTTTTCTGGAGAAAGGGATTCATCTGCTGCTGTTGCTGCGGTTGCTGCTCTTCCACGTGAAACTCCGTGATCTGTCTTTTCTGTAATTCTTCATACTGCTCCATACCAAAACCTCCTTTTCTGCCTTGTTATGATCATTTTAATCGAGGATACGTCAATGTACAACTATATCTCTGTTCCTTTATACGAAACATTTCCGGCTTATGGCAGAACAGAGGCCGGTCAGCTTTTTGACCGGTTCATACACAGTTCACCTTGAAAAAATGAATAATTGTTATATTTTGTTTTCATGCTATAATGTGAAAAGGTGTATACTATAAAAAAACGACTGCAGCAGTACGACGATCAGTATGATAAAAGAGGTGGAAAAATGGGCTTAGTCAGGACAAACGAGAAGTGCATCGGCTGCAATAACTGCATCAAGGCTTGTAGCGCCACCGGTGCCAACATCGCAGTAGAGCTTGAAAGGGGTAACGTCATTGAAGTCGACCCAAAACGATGTGTCGCTTGCGGCGCTTGCATCGATGCATGTAAGCATGATGCAAGAGAATACATCGACGATGTGGAGCAATTCTTTGAAGATCTGAAAAAAGGCACAAAAATTTCCGTGCTCATCGCACCTGCATTTCTGGCCAACTATCCCAACGAATACGAAAAATACCTTGGCATGTTGAAGAAACTCGGAGTCAATCGTTTCGTCAGCGTTTCTTTTGGTGCGGATATCACGACGTGGGGCTACATCAAGTACATCACAGAAAGAAATTATTACGGCAGCATTTCCCAGCCCTGTCCGGCAGTGGTGGGTTATATCGAGCGTTATCTGCCTGAGCTCCTGCCGAAGCTTATGCCGGTGCAGAGCCCGATGATGTGCGCGGCGATCTACATGAAGAAATACATGAATGTGACAGACAAGCTCGCATTTATCAGCCCCTGTATCGCAAAGAAAAACGAGATCGACGATCCGAACAACAAGGGCGTGGTTTCTTATAACCTGACATTCTCCCGCCTTGTGAAATATCTGAAAGAGCATCCGGTGAGCGGCGCAGCGCCTTATAAGGATGAGATCGAATACGGCCTCGGATCGATCTACCCGATGCCGGGAGGCCTTAAAGAAAATGTCTACTGGCTGCTCGGAGAAGATGCACTCGTTCGCCAGATGGAAGGCGAGCATCATATGTATGAGTATCTGCAGCGCAACAAGGACCGCATCAAAGGCGGAAAGATCCCGTATCTTTTTGTGGATGCCTTGAACTGTACCAACGGCTGCCTCTACGGAACAGGGGTTGACAATAGAAAGACGCTGAATGAAGACGTTTTTGTCAACATCCAGAAGATCCGCTCGGACAGCAGAAATGAGTCGAAGAAATCCGCATGGGGCAGAAATATCCCGCCGAAGAAACGTCTGGAGGCGCTGAACAAACAGTTTGCGAACCTGAAACTCGAAGATTTTGTCAGAAAGTACACCGACAGAAGCGCCGACTGCAAGACCAAGGAGCCTTCTGCGGCAGAGCTTGAGAAGATTTTTGAAAAGCTGAAAAAAGATACTGCCGAGAAGAGAAAGATCGACTGTGAATGCTGCGGGTATCATTCCTGCCATGATATGGCAGTAGCGATCTATAACGGATTTTCGCATCATCACAACTGCGTGCACTACATCAAAGACCGCGCATATGAAGAGAAGGATAAGGCATTTGAGCTTGCGGATGAAGTGAAGCGTGCGCATGACGAAATGGATGTAAAGAAATCTTCTCTGGCATCTGAGATTTCGGACAACTTCGATGAACTGACACAGTCCATCACAAAGATCGAGAAGGACAGCACAGAAAATGCGACCCAGACGGCAGGGATCTCCGAAGACATGGCAGAGGTAGATACATTCGCTGCGAATCTGAAAGAAGTGCTTGCGAATATCGAAGGGTATCTGGAAAAACTGTCAGACAACAATGCGGATGTCATCGCAATCTCCAGCCAGACAAACCTGCTGGCACTGAACGCATCTATCGAGGCAGCCCGTGCCGGTGAGGCAGGCAAAGGCTTTGCGGTCGTCGCGGATGAGATCAAGAACCTTGCGGAAAATTCCAAGTCTACCGCAGATGACAGCAATAAAAACAATCAGGATATCAAGGAAACCGTGGATCACCTGATCGAAGAGGCCGAGAGGCTTTCCGAGATCGTGGAGAAGGTCAATGAAAGAGCCGGGAATCTGGTATCTTCCATCCATGAAACGACGGAATCCATCGGCGTGATGCGCGAACTGACCGGCAATGTGGAGGACTCCCTGAAAAAGATCCTGGAAGACTGAAAAAATGCTTTCAATTTTAGGTTGAAATGATCGTTTTCTTATGTTATGGTATGTAATGGTCTTCGGAGAAAACCGATCCGAAGACCATTAACTTCATAAAACATGAAGATTTGAGCAGTATTTGGAGAAGTACCCAAGCTGGCCGAAGGGGCTCCCCTGGAAAGGGAGTAGGTCGTTAATAGCGGCGCGTGGGTTCAAATCCCACCTTCTCCGCTTAGCAAAAGACACTGTGAACTGAGTCCGCAGGACGAAAGAGAGCAGATGTCGTTGCATACAGGGACACTTAACGAGACAAGACTGCAAGTCGCAGTCGAGTTTAGTGTCATCGGAACGAGCACTCAAGCAGTGCCGCTACGAGCACTTAAAAGCTACCGAGCCGATAGGCGACGGTAGCTTTTTACGTGCGATGCGTACTGGGCCCTAGCTGGAAACACCGGTATGAAAGAGACACAGAACCGCCCCCTCGTCTCCCTGACTTTTATTTTGTAGATAGCCGCTCGGGTCAAAATGTGATAATCTATACTTAGTTAAGACGTTTGTGTTCCGCTTGCGGAGGTGTAATCATGAGTAGAGCTGAACTTGCAGATAGGGATGAGGGATACACGAAAACGGCGTCTTTTGGATCGAACTGAACCACTTTATGAAATATGTGAATGAGATCTATGGAAGCGGCAGCCCGGAACCAATCGGGGAGTAGTATGAATAGCAAAAAAGAAACAAGAAAACTGTCCCGGATCGTCGGCAGAGCCTTTGTGATCACGGCGATCCTGACGTTGCTCATTTCGGTTACGCTCAGTGCCTGCGTAGTCATTCAGAAGGAATATGATGATGCACGCGATTTGCTGATCCAGAATGTTGAGGACATCAACGCCCAACTGAATGATGATATGCGTGATTATCTGATCGACTCCTCCGTGCTTATGTGGAACGACCTGCAATCGATGCTGGAGAATGCATCAGGCGCATCCGATGAGATCACTGCTTACCTGAAGAAGGATGATGACATCATCAGATTTTCGGAGGCAAATGTCGTAGATGAGCATGGGATCATCATCTATTCTTCCGAGCCGGCAAATGTCGGGTATAATATGGCATCTGCAGAGGAAACAGCCGCATTTTTGTCACTTCTGGATCAAGAGGATCGCATGAGCCGCGAGGATGTACCCTCCCCGAAGGACGGATCACAGCCTATGATGTATGGGGCGGTGCAGATCGATGATCATCACGGATTCATTATGGCCGGGTTTGATCAGGAGGATCTAAGGGATGCGTTTGCGGATAAATGCAAGGACTTCGTGCAGCACAAGCATGTAGGTCAGGACGGTTCACTCCTGGTTTGCGATGAGGACTTTACGGTATGCGCAAGCACAGGTGATAAGTTTAACGGAGTATCGTTTGCAGACCTGGCGACGATCAATGGCAGAAATGTCGCGGATATGGAATCCGGTTCCTTTTCTTTGACGGCGCAGGATGGGACCTATGATCTGACCTATATTGTGAGTAAATACGGCCAGCATATCATAGGTTTGTATCCGGTTGAGGAAGCGTTCCGGGGAGTTGGCGCAGCCTTGAGTGTGCTTCTTGCCATAGAAGTCATTGTGTTTCCGGGTGTGTTTTTGCTTGTGTACATTTTTTTGAAACGACGTGTGATCAAAGGGGTTGTCAGTCTCAACGATTCTCTGCAGGCGATTGCGGACGGGGATATCGACGAAAAAGCCGATGTGCGGACTTCGCTGGAATTTGAATCCCTGTCGGACAACATCAACACGACTGTCGCGCGCATCAGGGCCATGGCCGAGAAGGAAGCCAAGATGCTGGAGGATGAGCTTACCTACGCACGTGTCATACAGCGTGCGGCTTTGCCGGCATATTTTCCGGCTTTTCCGGACAGAAAGGAGTTCGGGATCTATGCGTCGATGGATGCGGCAGAAATGGTGGGAGGAGATTTCTATGACTTCTTCATGCTTTCTCCCAACGAGCTTTTGTTCCTGATCGCCGATGTATCGGGCGACGGGATTCCCGCAGCACTGTTTATGATGTCTGCAAAGTCCGCGCTCAAGACTCTGACGGAGACCGGTTATTCTGTGGCGGAAGTTTTTACCAGGGCAAACCGGGAACTTGCCGGCGAGGGAGAACGGGTCGATATGTTTGTGACTGCCTGGATGGGTGTGCTTGATCTTGCAACCGGAAATCTCCGTTACGTCAATGCGGGGCATAATCCGCCGCTGGTGATCCATGAGGGAAAAGCGTCCTATGTTGCGCAGGAAACAGACATGGCGCTGTGCGCTTTTGATGGGTTTTCGTACCGGCAGCAGGAGTTGACGCTGTGTCCCGGCGACAGGATCCTGCTGTATACGGACGGCGTGACAGAGGCCAAAAATGCCCAAAGAAAAAATTACGGAGTAGAGAGGCTGCAAAACCTGCTTAGCAAGCCAATTTCAGATACGGACATCAAGGAAAGCTGCAGGATTACCTGTGAGGCTGTTTTTGAGAATGTAGCGGTATATGCCAAAAAGAAACACCAGCCGGATGATGTGACGGTACTATGCGTCTCTTACGCCGGAGAAAGCGGGGAGGAAAAATGAACGAGGACTATGAAAATCTTACGATCGAACCGAAAAGAGAGGGAAGCAAACTGACTGTCGTTCTGAAGGGAGAGATCAACGTGATCACTTCCAAGGAGTTTGATGCTTTCATGAACGACAATCTGGAAGGTGTGACTGAGCTTGTCTTTGATATCAAGGATGTGGCGTACATCTCCTCGGCGGGGCTTAAGGTCTTTCTGAATGCACAGAAGGTCATGAACACGCAGGGAAGCATGGTGATCCTGCACATGGCAGACGAGATCAAGGACAGCTTCGACCTGACAGGTTTTTCCAAAGTGATGAGGATTGAATGAGGTGTCTATGGCAGAAGCGAATTTAGAAACACGGTTTCAAAGAAAAGGAACATTGATCCATAAGAAATTGCTGGAGTATTTGCCGGCGTTGATCGTGACAAATATGTCCACCTTTCTTTTGCTGTCTGTAGATGGTCTGGTTGTCGGAAATCTGATCGGAGCAGAGGCCCTGTCGGCGGTCAACATCTTTTACCCCGTCACGATCTTCATCGGTGCCGCCACCGCGATCCTTTCAACCGGCGCTTCGTCTGCGTTGTCGACCTGCATGGGAAAGAACAATATCGATGGGATCCGGGTACTGAAAAAGGCGGTCCGGAATTTGTCGATCATCGGCACCATGATCATATCGGTGGTCCAGATCCCGCTGGTGTATCTGCTCATCGCGTTATATCATCTACCGGCAGACTTAAACCAATTGACATGGCTCTACGCGATCGGGATCATGATCTCGACGCCGTTTTCCGTGATTTCGACAGTGGCCACCTATCAACTGCAGATCGTTGGAAAGTCAAAGTCCCTGATGTGGCTGACGGCTGTCGAGGGTCTGTCGAACCTGCTGCTGAACCTGCTGTTTATCAGTGTCTTTCATATGGGTGTCATGGGTGCCAGCATGGGGACAGCCTGCGCCTGTCTGATCCGGTGTACATTGTCGGTGATCTATATCAGCCGCCGGACGGATCTGTTAAAGTTTGGTGATGCAAGGGTATCCATGTCTGACGTAAAAGAGATCATCTCCTCCGGACTTCCGGAAGCCTCTAACCTGGCCATTGCTGCTTTGCAGAATTACTGTATGATGAGTATCCTCGTGATCGCATTCGGGAGCGATGGCGGTGTGATCAAAGGAGTTGTGACCTTCTGCTACAACATCGTTAATATCTTTATGTCCGGCGTTCAGGGATCTATGCGGCCTTTGTCCGGACTGCTCGCCGGATCGGACGACAGAAAGGGGCTGAGGCAGCTGGTGTCGAACAGTCTTAGGATCTTGTTCATCGGAGCAGTTGCCTTAACGGTTGTGATCGAATTGATTCCGGGGGTTTTCTACCAATTACATGGGATCACGGACATTCCTGATGGCGGGATCCTTTCGCTTAGGCTTGGTGTTCTTAGCTTTGCATTCACCGGAGTGTGCGCGCTCTTCAGACAGTATTTTACCAACAGGAAGGATAAACGGTTTACGATTGCGCTGACTTGGCTCGGGAATGCCACGCTCCCCTTGTTTGCATTCATTCTGCTGAAAACGATGGCACCGCCTTTTATCTGGCTGTCGTTCCTTTTCGGCGATGTGTTGATCGTGATCATCTACCTGTTCAGATACAGGAGTCGGGTCAAGAAAGATTTCGAACTGGAACATCCGACGGACAAGCGGATCTATCTGTCTGTGGACCCCGACGAGGCAGTCGATGCTTCTCATCTGGTCCAGAAGATCGGCATGGAGGGCGGCTTCCCGAAAAAGGTCGTCTACCGCGTCAAACTTTGCATGGAGGAGATGGTGGCCTATGTGGCCGCGGCTCACAAAAAAAGCAAATTGCATCTCCATTTGCCGGAACACAAAGACGAGAAAGTGGATATCCAGATCGATGTTCTGTTTTCCGGAAACAGCGCCCGTGTTTCGATCCTGGATGACGGTGAGCGTGTAGAACTGGTGGATGACTTGGATATCAACCGTCTTACCATAGATAATTATGAGATGATGGAAAAGATCGCAACGACCATTGATTATCAGTACATCCTGGAAATGAATTTCTTTGTATTAACGTTTCAGGAGTGATCGATAGAGCAGATTTCGTTGCAGGAGCTATGATTATTAGGGAGTTCGAGATTCTATGATACGATTTATCATGCCGGAAAACACACATGATGCTTTTCAGAAAGCAGAAGTTATTCTTTCGCAGCTGGAGGATTTCATACATTCGAAAGCATTGCAGGATCTGTTGAAAATTCTTGATATAGACATCGATGCAATAGAACGAACCTATAATGGCAGGACGCGTTCAGACAAATCGATCGTAGAATTACAGGAATTGAGACCCTCGGCATCACTCAACGAAAAGAGAGAGGCGCTGTATCCTCTTTTTCGTGAGCTGGGATTTATTGATATCAATAAACCTCTCAATAACAGACACAGCCGGGTGATCGTCCTTGGCGGAAGCCTGAATGCCTGCAATGAACGAACCGAATATGCCAAGATCTGGATCGATGAGACAACAGGATATGTGGACGGTCTGGCATGTTACAGGCCCATTGGTACGGCGGAGAGAGCTAAGGCATCATTCTGTCTTTGTGATACGGAGTTCGGGGCAATGTCAGAGAGCTTTGTGAGAGTGTTTGATCTGGACAGACAGGGATTTACCGAGGAGTTTAAAAGCGATCGCAATCTAAACGCTATTTCGTGTATAAGGGATTTGGGAAGATCTGACAATCGGAAATACCGCATTTTTGCAGCACCATCCTCAGACCCTCATCAAAGACGAGCCGATACGGCGGATACACTCAGTTTTTATTATGAGCATGAAAAACAGATGGATGCTGACGACTGCCTGTTGTTTATTACTAACAACAGACACTGTAACCGGCAGTTTTTACAATTGGCATATTCCATGATCAAAGGGGATTATCCCGGAACAATAGATGTGATCGGCTGTTATCCGGATGATCGCGTTACATCCGTGGATGAGTATGATCCGTTCCAATATCTGCAGGATCTTATCGGGATCATGGACTGGATGAACCGTTTCAAAAAGCTTCTTTCAGAGAGGTGACCGTACTTGGAACTATGCATGTACGAAGGCTATATTCGCAACCGTAAGCAGCTCCTTAGGGATTTGTCAATTACGGAAGCGGATGAGCGTACAGACTCCGACAGGGAAATCATTCTCAAAGGATTTGAGAGATGGGGAAGGGACTTACCTGCTCATCTGTATGGTTCATTCTCGTTTGTGATAAGAGATGATGTAACAGGCAGGTTTTATTGCGCAAGAGATGCATTCGGAATCGAAAACTTTTACTACTGCCTGAAAGAGGATGGAGGGCTTCTTTATTCTACAGATATGAAAACGATAGCGGATGATCCTGCCTATCATAAAGATCTGGATCGGGAAGCTCTGCAGCTGTATATGATGTTCGGTTACCCGGCCGGGGAGAGAACTCTTTATAAGGGGATCAGGAAACTATTGCCGGGAAGATATTTAACCTTGGAAAACGGGAAGATCATAACGCGCATATGGTACAGACCCAAGTTCAATCCGGACAGGGAAAAGACAGAAGATGAGTGGGTATCAGCCATAGAAGAAACTTTTGGAAAGATTCTTTCAGAGGATGAACAGAATCTTCATTCGGCAAAATGCGCTTCCTTTCTGTCTGGTGGTGTCGATTCATCATACCTTCTTGCAATGTCGAAAATAAAGAATGCGTACGGTATGGACTTTGAAGGGGGAAGTATCAAAGAAAGTACATATGCACAAAGGACTGCAGATACGCTGGGAGCCGATTTTCATGTGCTGAATATCAAAGCAGAAACATATCTTGCAGCATTGCCTGATTTCGTAAGATGCATGGAGCTTCCTGTCGCGGATACTGCGGGAGCTGCTTTTTATTTAGGATGCTGTCATATTGATCATGAAACAGAGATTGTTTTTTCCGGTGAAGGATCAGATGAGTTTTTCGCAGGTTATCATGTGTACAGGAGATCAGCCGAACTGGGGAGTAAGGATGGACCTGTTTACGTTGGGTGTGACGGAGTTATGACGCAGAATGAGGCGTTAACGCTCCTGGATCAGAAAACAGAGTTTCCGATCAATGACCTTCTAAAGGATACAATCAACGAGTCTTGTGACGGTCTGTCCCGGATGCTTTTGGCAGATATTGAACTTTGGCTGGAAGGGGATATTTTGTTTTGCGCAAACAGATCCGCCAAAATGTGTGGGAAAAGGGTTGTTTTGCCGTATGCAGATAGGAGAATGTTTGATATCAGCTCTGCGATGCCGTCAGACTATAAATTAAGGGGGGAGATCGGGAAATATGCGCTTCGGTGTGCCGCGAAAAAGAGACTGTCCGAGGATACTGCTTTCAGAAAAAAAGCAGGGTATCTTGTGCCGGTAAGAGAATGGTTTCGCCTGCAGGAATTCAGGGATATGATCCGACAGGTTGTTTTGGGAGATACGAGCAGGCTGTTTTTCAATGAAAAAATACTGGAGCAATATTGGAAACAGTTTATAGACGGCGGATTTACTCAGTTTCGAGTCGTGTTTGCCGTATATCTATTTGTGCTGTGGTACGAAAATGTATATCAGTCTCTGTAACGCAATGTCGCAGGCAAGAGATTAACGTTTAGGAGTGACGGATAGCACAGATATGTTGTCATTGATTATCCCGACATATAACTGCATAGAGTATCTCGATGAAACGCTCGGATCTGTTTTTTCCCAGCCTGCAGATGACGTAGAGCTTATTCTCGTGGATGACGGGTCCAATGACGGGACTGTAGAGAAGCTTCGCTCCATGCGATCAGGATCGCAGGATCATGTAAAGATCCTCCTCTGTGAACACAGAGGTGTATCTGCGGCAAGGAATACGGGGATTGATGCGGCCACAGGGGATATGATCGCTTTCATGGACTGTGATGACTGTCTGGCGGATGATTTTTTCCATAAAAGCCGGATGGTGGCAAGGCAGGCCGCCGATCTTTATATATTCGGCTTCGAGCGTGTGGAGATAAGAGATGCAGGAGAGATGGGACGAAGCGAGACGGTCACGCCGATGCTGCTGGAAGACAGGTACTACGAAACGGCATCGGATTTCGCGGATCATTATATACGCAGTAGACAGCTTCTTATTTATTCGGCCTGCAACAAGTTTTACAGGAAGTCCCTGCTGGATCGACATGGGATACGCTTCAGAGAGGGCATGGAATTCGGCGAGGACAGGATGTTCAACTTCGACTACCTGCGGATCTGCGAAAGCATCCTGACATCGCAGGTTGTGATGTTCAGATATATGCAAAGGAATCCGGACTCTGCATCCAAAAGGCTGTTTCCCGATTATTACAACACGATCATGAAGCTTCATAAAGCTAAGACTGACTGCTTCACATCTTTGTCGAAGGGGACAACACCTGAAGAAAAAGCAGATTTTATCGCATGTGATCTAAATACTGAGATGAGACGTATGAAGGAGAGAACGAGAGAATGATCCGATTTCAAATACCGAATCCCGTTCAGGCATAGACATCAAGTTGCTCGTAGCATTCCACATATTGAAACTGTGGATAACGAAACGTCTGCGCAGCCGCCACATGATCCGGATGCGGGGCGATGACGGCAATGCGATCCTTTTCGGAAAAAGTAATCGGTTGCATCATGGAATCAATACCTCCTTAGAGTTTGATCTGTTGCGCTTAAGCGCTGAAATGCATTGTGCCGAAGTAAGCGGGACAATGAAAGTTGGGCTTCTCAAGATCGATTGGTGTCCATGACAGAAAGTGTTTGTGAACGGTCTTGTCCCCGCATTTATACATGTTGGCGCGAAGTTCTCCTGCAAAGGAAAAGTCCGGCGCATAGGATCGGATCAACGCAAGCGGAATGGCGTAGAATACTTCCCACCCATCTTTCGTCCTGTCTGTGTGTATCCGGAAAAAACTGATGGGATCCGGTAGTATGATTTTCTGACGATCTGTGCGAGCGGGACCATACTCTATACCTAAGCATCCGTTCGGATTGATCTCGAAGTTGAAGTAGGACGGACCGCCTTCTTGCATAAAGAAAAATTCAAGACAGCTGTCTTCGCAAACGGGAGATTGGGGCTTGGTATATTCGGCCCGGATCTCTTTTTCAGCCGCACTTTGGTGAACATAGAGACACTCATCATCGTAGCATAATTGCCCCTGTGCCTGTATCCCTGTGTCTTCAGTCCATAAAACATGGTCGATCGGGATGACAGGGAGCGCCGTCCAATCAATTTCCCCGGTTACCTTTATAATAGGATATGAGAGCATACGCTGATTGCCTCCGTCTGTTCTGCAATTGTGGTTTCTGTTTCATTATGGGGTGGATTTTGACCAGTGTCAATGAGAGGGCGTCGAAAAATAAGGTGGCTTTCTTCTATAATAATAATAGGAAAAAACAGCATGATGATGCGTCAAAAAAATTTTTGAAAAGTTTTTTAAAAAAGTTGTTGACAAAGGAAAATGCGGGTGATATTATGATGAGGCTGACCTGCTGAGCAGGTGTGCAACGAACCTTGATAACTGAATAGTGAAACAACCTTGAAAGGTTTACATTAAACTATGACATCCTTTCGATTCTAATGAATGAATGAGATGCGACCTA
>CACZBF010000004.1 GCA_902779355.1 uncultured Lachnospiraceae bacterium
TGAAGGTTTAAAAACCATCAAAAAAAGAGAACTGATTACCTTATTCAGGTTCTCAGTTCTCTATTTCTTTTTGTTGTCATCTTATCTTAATGACATTGGCAATGTCGCGGTTCTTTTTTTCGTCAAAATACCTAAAATTTTTCTTGACATTGCACCCGCAATGTGATTATAATGTAGTTTGCGCTATTGTGGTGCAATAGGGAACCTATGCCCTGAAATAGTGCAGACTAAATAGAATATAGGAGAGGAAGCGTCAAATGGAGAAGAACAGAATACGTCCGGTCAAGGCCGGAAAGGGTATCCGTATGAGCTATTCAAGGCAAAAAGAAGTCCTTGAAATGCCAAACCTGATCGAAGTCCAGAAGGATTCCTACCAGTGGTTTTTGGAAGAAGGCCTGCGGGAAGTGTTTGATGACATTTCGCCGATCACGGATTACAACGGACACCTTTCTCTGGAGTTTGTGGATTTCACACTTTGTAAGGACGATGTAAAGTATTCCATCCCCGAGTGCAAGTCGCGCGATGCGACGTATGCAGCACCCCTGAAGGTGAAAGTCAGACTTTACAACAGAGAGGATAAAGAGGATATCAACGAGCACGATATCTTTATGGGAGACCTTCCTCTGATGACGGAGACCGGAACGTTTGTGATCAATGGCGCAGAGCGTGTTATTGTCAGCCAGTTGGTACGTTCCCCCGGCATTTATTATGATATTGCGCATGACAAGATCGGAAAACAGCTCTATTCCTGCACCGTGATCCCGAACCGGGGTGCATGGTTGGAATATGAGACCGATTCCAATGATGTTTTCTATGTGCGTGTGGATCGGACAAGAAAGGTGCCGATCACAGTGCTTGTTCGTGCCCTTGGTATCGGTACGAACCAGCAGATCATAGATCTTTTCGGAGAAGAGCCGAAGATCATGGCATCCCTTGCAAAGGATCCGGCAGTGACGGAAAAGGATCCGCAGGGAAGTTATGAAGCGGGTCTCTTAGAGCTGTACAAAAAAATTCGTCCCGGTGAGCCGTTGACTGTAGAAAGTGCGGACAGTCTGATCACCGCTATGTTTTTTGACCCGAGACGGTATGATCTGGCTAAGGTCGGACGCTATAAGTTTAATAAGAAGCTGCATTTTAAGAATCGCCTGAGCGGTCAGGTGCTCGCGGAAGACGTGGTAGATGAGACCACCGGAGAAGTATTCCCGGCAGGGACCAGCCTGACAAGAGAGATCGCAGAGCAGATTCAGAATGCGGCTGTTCCGTATGTCTGGATTCAGACGGAGGAGCGGAATGTGAAGGTACTTTCCTCCATGATGGTCGATATCCGTACCTACATGCCCAAGGTAAAGGATCCGCGGAAAGAACTCGGCATCTCCGAGCTGGTATATTATCCGGTATTGAAGAAGCTGATGGAGGAAAATCCGAAAGAAGCAGATCTGAAAGAGGCTGTGAGAAAAAGCGTTTCGGAGCTGATCCCGCGTCATATCACAAAAGAAGATATTTTTGCTTCTATTAATTATAATATGCATCTGGAGTGGGGTATCGGTAACAAGGATGATATCGATCATCTCGGAAACCGCCGTATCCGTGCGGTAGGCGAGCTCCTTCAGAATCAGTATCGGATCGGTCTTTCCCGTATGGAAAGAGTCGTGCGCGAACGCATGACAACGCAGGATCTGGAGGTAATCTCCCCGCAGTCGCTGATCAACATCAAACCTGTGACAGCAGCGGTAAAGGAATTCTTCGGTTCCTCGCAGTTGTCCCAGTTCATGGATCAGAACAATCCGCTGGGTGAGTTGACGCATAAACGTCGTCTTTCGGCACTTGGCCCCGGCGGTTTGTCCCGTGACCGTGCCGGATTCGAGGTGCGTGATGTCCATTATTCCCATTACGGACGGATGTGCCCGATCGAGACCCCTGAAGGTCCGAACATCGGTCTGATCAACTCTCTTGCATGCTACGCAAGGATCAATGAATACGGCTTTGTGGAAGCACCTTACCGCCGGATCGACAAGAGCGACCCGGAGAATCCTGTTGTGACAAACGATGTCGTTTACATGACGGCGGACGAGGAAGACTATTTCCACGTGGCACAGGCAAACGAAAAACTCGATGAGAAGGGACATTTCGTTCGAAACTCCGTGTCCGGTCGTTATAAAGAGGAAACGCAGGAATATGACAAGCATATGTTTGATTTCATGGATGTATCACCGAAGATGGTGTTCTCCGTGGCAACAGCATTGATCCCGTTCCTGCAGAACGATGACGCGAACCGTGCGCTGATGGGATCCAACATGCAGCGTCAGGCGGTTCCGCTCCTAACGACAGAGACTCCGGTCGTCGGAACCGGTATGGAGCCGAAGGCAGCCGTGGACTCCGGTGTTTGCGTTGTTGCAAAGCGTTCCGGTACGGTGGAACGTGCTGTCAGCAATGAGATCCGCATCAAAGCCGACGAAGACGGGAATGTGGATGTTTATGAGCTTCAGAAATTCGTTCGAAGCAACCAGAGCAACTGCTACAACCAGAGACCGATCGTGCTCAAGGGAGAGCATGTAGAGGTCGGAGATGTCATTGCAGACGGTCCGTCCACATCGGGCGGCGAGCTTGCGCTTGGCAAAAACCCGCTGATCGGTTTCATGACATGGGAAGGTTACAACTACGAGGACGCAGTACTGCTTTCCGAACGTCTCGTACAGGAGGATGTATACACCTCTATTCATATCGAGGAATATGAGGCTGAGGCGCGTGATACGAAACTGGGACCGGAGGAGATCACAAGAGATGTGCCTGGTGTCGGTGATGACGCTCTGAAAGATCTGGATGAGCGCGGTGTGGTACGTATCGGTGCCGAGGTTCGTGCCGGTGATATTCTGGTCGGAAAAGTCACGCCGAAGGGCGAGACGGAGCTGACGGCTGAAGAGCGCCTGCTGCGTGCGATCTTCGGAGAAAAAGCAAGAGAAGTCCGCGATACATCGCTTAAGGTACCGCACGGAGAATACGGAATCGTTGTGGATGCAAAGGTGTTCACCAGAGAAAATGGTGACGAGCTTTCCCCGGGTGTCAACCAGTCCGTACGGATCTATATCGCTCAGAAGCGTAAGATCTCCGTCGGTGACAAGATGGCTGGTCGTCACGGAAACAAGGGTGTGGTTTCCCGCGTGCTTCCGGTAGAGGATATGCCGTTCCTGCCGAACGGCCGCCCGCTGGATATCGTGTTGAATCCTCTTGGTGTGCCGAGCCGCATGAATATCGGTCAGGTCCTTGAGATCCACCTTTCCCTTGCTGCAAAAGCACTTGGATTCCACATCGAAACGCCCGTGTTTGATGGTGCGAACGAGGCGGATATCCAGGATACGCTGGAGCTGGCAAACGACTATGTCAACATGGAATGGCCGGATTTTGAAAAGAAATACAAGAGCATGCTGCATAAAGATGTTCTGAAATATCTGGGTGAGCATCTGGAGAATCGTGATGAGTGGAAGGGCGTACCGATCAGCCGTGACGGTAAGGTGCAGCTGCGTGACGGTCGTACCGGAGAATTCTTTGATGCACCGGTTACGATCGGACACATGCATTACCTGAAACTTCACCACCTCGTGGATGATAAGATCCATGCAAGATCCACAGGCCCCTACTCTCTGGTAACGCAACAGCCTCTCGGCGGAAAAGCCCAGTTCGGCGGACAGCGTTTCGGTGAGATGGAAGTGTGGGCTTTGGAAGCATATGGTGCTTCTTATACACTGCAAGAGATCCTGACCATGAAATCCGACGATGTGGTCGGACGTGTCAAGACTTATGAAGCGATCATCAAGGGTGACAACATACCGGAGCCCGGTGTGCCGGAGTCCTTTAAGGTGCTTCTGAAAGAATTGCAGTCCCTGGGATTGGATGTCCGTGTGCTGGATGAAGAACGGAATGAAGTGCAGCTGATGGAGACTTCCGAGTACGGCAATACCAACCTGAATTCCATTATCGCGGGTGACAAGGATTTTGCCTTTGAAAGCAGCGAGTCTTTTGAAAAGCACGGATTTTCAAAGCAGGAATTCAATGAAGACGGCGAGCTCGAGACCATTGACGATGAGGAAATGGAAGAGGATGCGGACTTTGATGAGGACGACATGCTTGCCGAAGACGCTTTTGATGACACCGACGAGTGATGAAGGAGGATTTCAGGAATGGAAAACCGTGAAATAAATCAGTCCATGTCTTTTGACGCGATCCAGATCGGACTTGCATCTCCGGAAAAGATCAGAGAGTGGAGCCGTGGCGAGGTCAAAAAGCCGGAAACCATCAACTACCGGACATTGAAGCCGGAAAAGGACGGTCTGTTCTGCGAAAAGATCTTCGGACCGAGCAAGGACTGGGAGTGCCACTGCGGAAAGTATAAAAAGATCCGCTATAAGGGCGTCGTTTGCGATCGTTGCGGCGTTGAGATCACAAAAGCTTCTGTTCGCCGTGAGCGTATGGGACATATCGAGTTGGCAGCCCCGGTATCGCATATCTGGTATTTTAAAGGGATTCCGAGCCGGATGGGTTTGATGCTCGATCTTTCTCCGCGTACCTTGGAGAAGATCCTGTATTTTGCTTCTTATATCGTATTGGATCCCGGCGAGTCCGGACTTGCGTTAAAGCAGGTTCTGACAGAGGCAGAATATCAGGAAGCAAAAGAAAAATATGGGAACTCTTTCCGTACCGGTATGGGTGCGGAGGCAATCTTAGAACTTCTTAAGAACATCGATCTGGAAAAAGAATTTGATGAGCTGCGCAGCGAGCTGGAAACAGCGACCGGACAAAAAAGGGCGCGTCTGATCAAACGGCTGGAGGTCGTGGAAGCATTCCGCGAGTCCGGAAATAAGCCGGAATGGATGATCATGACGGTAATCCCGGTGATCCCGCCGGATCTTCGTCCGATGGTACAGCTGGATGGCGGTCGTTTTGCAACATCCGATCTGAACGACCTTTATCGCCGGATCATCAACCGAAACAATCGTCTGCGCCGGCTTCTGGAGCTCGGCGCGCCGGATATTATCGTTCGTAATGAGAAGCGTATGCTGCAGGAAGCGGTTGATGCGCTGATCGATAACGGCCGCAGAGGAAGACCGGTAACAGGCCCCGGCAACAGGGCGCTGAAGTCCCTTTCCGATATGCTGAAAGGAAAATCCGGACGTTTCCGTCAGAACCTGCTCGGAAAACGTGTGGACTACTCCGGACGTTCCGTTATCTGTGTAGAGCCAAAATTAAAGATCTATCAGTGCGGTCTGCCGAAAGAAATGGCACTTGAGCTGTTCAAGCCCTTTGTAATGAAGGAACTTGTGATGAATGGCGTCGCACATAATATCAAGAGCGCCAAGAAAATGGTAGAGCGTCTGGAAACTCAGGTATGGGATGTACTCGAGGATGTGATCAAGGAGCATCCGGTTATGCTGAACCGTGCTCCCACACTGCACAGACTTGGTATTCAGGCATTTGAGCCGATTCTGGTAGAAGGTAAGGCAATTAAGCTTCATCCGCTCGTATGTACCGCGTTTAATGCGGACTTCGACGGTGACCAGATGGCAGTGCATCTTCCGCTGACGCAGGAAGCACAGGCAGAATGCCGTTTCATGCTGCTTTCGCCGAACAACCTTCTGAAGCCATCAGACGGTGGTGTGGTAGCTGTTCCGTCGCAGGATATGGTCCTTGGTATTTACTATCTGACACAGGAGCGCGATGGAGCAAAGGGCGAAGGAAAGTATTTCCGTAACATCAATGAAGCAATCCTGGCTTATGAGAATGGTGTGCTTTCTCTCCATGCAAAGATCCATGTCAGTGTGAGCAAAAAACGCGAAGACGGCACGATGAAAACAGCCGTGATTGAGACAACGCTCGGAAGGATGCTCTTTAATGAGATCATTCCGCAGGATCTTGGCTTTGTGGATCGTTCCATTGAAGAAAACGAGCTACTGCCGGAGATTGATTTCCACGTTGCAAAGAAACATCTGAAAAAGATCCTGGAAAACGTGATGAACATCCATGGCGCAACAAAGACAGCGGAAGTGCTGGATGATGTGAAGGCGATGGGTTACAAGTACTCCACGCAGGCTGCAATGACGGTATCCATTTCGGATATGACCGTACCGGCGCAGAAAGTCGAATTGATCGAGGGTGCGCAGGAGACCGTGGATAAGATCACGAAGCAGTATCGCCGTGGTCTGATCACGGAGGAAGAACGTTATAAAGAAGTCATTGAAACCTGGAAAGAGACGGACGATGAGCTGACGAAGGCACTTTTGGATGGCTTGGATCAGTACAACAACATCTTCATGATGGCTGATTCCGGTGCCCGCGGTTCCGATAAGCAGATCAAACAGCTTGCCGGCATGCGTGGTCTGATGGCGGATACGACCGGTCGTACGATCGAGCTGCCCATCAAATCCAATTTCCGTGAAGGTTTGGACGTTTTGGAATACTTCATGTCCGCGCACGGCGCAAGAAAAGGACTTTCCGATACGGCGCTTCGTACCGCAGACTCCGGTTACCTGACGAGACGTCTTGTTGATGTCTCCCAGCACATGATCATTCGTGAGCCTGATTGCTGCGCAGGTAAAAAGCGCGAAGTCCCGGGTGTCTATGTAAAAGCATTCATGGACGGCAAAGAAGAGATCGAAAGCCTGAAAGACCGGATCACAGGACGTTTCGCATGCGAGACGATCAGCGATAAAGACGGCAATGTGATCGTCAAGGCAAATCATATGATCACGCCCCGCCGCGCTGCTGCGATCATTGAAAAGGGTGTAGATGAAAAAGGCGAGCCGATCCAGAAGGTAAAGATCCGTACGATCTTGACCTGCCGCTCACATATGGGTGTCTGTGCGAAGTGTTACGGTGCTAACATGGCAACCGGAAATGCCGTACAGGTCGGTGAAGCAATTGGTATCATTGCAGCACAGTCCATTGGTGAGCCCGGTACACAGCTGACGATGCGAACTTTCCATATCGGCGGTATCGCAGGAAACGATATCACACAAGGTCTTCCCCGTGTCGAGGAAATCTTTGAGGCAAGAAAGCCGAAGGGTCTTGCGATCATCACAGAGATCGCCGGAACTGCGCAGATCAAAGATGCCAAGAAAAAACGCGAGATCGTTGTGAGCAATAAAGAGACCGGAGACACCAAGACGTATCTGATCCCCTATGGCTCCAGGATCAAGATCATGGATGGCGCAGAGCTTGCAGCCGGTGATGAGCTGACAGAAGGTTCCGTCAATCCGCATGACATCTTAAAGATCAAAGACGTCAACGCAGTGCAGGATTACATGCTGCGTGAAGTGCAGAGAGTATATCGCCTCCAAGGCGTGGAGATCAACGACAAGCATATCGAAGTGATCGTACGTCAGATGCTCCAGAAGACACGCGTGGAAGAGGCCGGTGACTCCGATTTCCTTCCGGGTACGCTGGTAGATACCCTCGATTTTGAGGATATCAACGAGGAACTGGAAGCAAACGGCAAGACTCCCGCAGAAGGCAAGCAGGTGTTGCTTGGTATCACGAAAGCATCTTTGGCGACCAACTCCTTCCTGTCGGCAGCATCCTTCCAGGAGACCACGAAGGTGCTGACAGAAGCAGCGATCAAAGGCAAGATCGATCCGCTGATCGGTATGAAGGAAAATGTCATCATCGGAAAGCTGATCCCGGCAGGTACCGGTATGAAGCGTTATCGCAACATCAAGTTGGATACCGATCTGAATCAGTTTGCGGATGTGGAAGTCGAAGAGGACGAGTTGGAAGACATCGACAATACCTTTGAAGAGACCATGGAAGCGGCTGCAGCAGCAAGGGCAGATGTCGAGGACGCAGACGGTGATCTCACTGATGAAGCGGAAGAAGAGGCGGTGCTTGTGACGGACGGAGAGGAAGAGTAAGAAAAATCCCGGAAAATCACTTGACAAGCCAAAAATAGGTCTATATAATACGGTAGTGTGCGCAAAAAGCGCATTCTACCGTATTTTTTTGAAGAAGGAGGTGAAAACATGCCAACATTCAACCAGTTAGTCCGCAAAGGACGTGAGACATCGATGAAGAAGTCTACGGCTCCGGCACTTCAGAGAGGGTATAATTCCCTTCAGAAGAAGTATACGGATGTATCTTCTCCGCAGAAGAGAGGTGTCTGCACGGCAGTCAAGACTGCAACTCCGAAGAAGCCTAACTCGGCGCTCCGTAAGATCGCGAGAGTACGTCTTTCGAACGGGATCGAAGTCACGAGCTACATCCCGGGCGAGGGTCACAATCTCCAGGAGCACAGCGTTGTACTGATCCGCGGCGGAAGAGTAAAAGACCTTCCGGGTACCAGATACCATATCATCCGTGGCACGCTGGATACAGCAGGCGTCGGCAATCGTCGTCAGGCTCGTTCCAAGTATGGCGCAAAGCGGCCGAAGGAAGCAAAATAAGAAACGCTGCAGCATAGCAGTGTGATCAAAGGTTAGTGTTGGATATGTTTTTCAAGATATGAAGATATACCCGGCACGGAGCGTATTTCACGAAAAAATCTTTGATTTTTTCGAAAGGAGCAGCAACGAAGCGATAGCGAAAGGCGGGCTTGCCCGGCTTGAGTAGGAGCGAAGTTTGCTGCGACGCAGTACCGATGATTTAATTGTCTAATTAAGGAGGGAAGTAAAGTGCCACGTAAAGGACATACTCAGAAAAGAGACGTGCTGGCCGATCCGATCTACAACAGCAAGGTTGTCACGAAGCTGATCAATAATATCATGCTGGATGGCAAGAAAGGTGTTGCACAGAAGATCGTATACGGTGCGTTCTCAAAAGTTGAAGAGAAGACCGGGAAACCGGCTCTGGAGGTTTTTGAAGAGGCCATGAATAACGTGATGCCGGTTCTGGAAGTAAAGGCTAGACGTATTGGTGGTGCGACCTACCAGGTGCCGATCGAGGTGCGTCCGGATCGTCGTCAGGCGCTGGGTCTGCGTTGGCTTACCACGTTTTCAAGAAATCGTGGCGAGAAGACCATGGAAGACCGTCTGGCAAATGAGATCATGGATGCCGCAAACAACACCGGATCTTCTGTCAAGAGAAAAGAAGATATGCACAAGATGGCGGAAGCAAACAAGGCGTTTGCACATTACCGCTTCTAACAGTAACAGGAGGAAAAGATTTTGGCTGGAAGAGAATACCCGTTAGAGAGAACCAGAAATATCGGGATTATGGCTCATATCGACGCCGGCAAAACGACGCTGACAGAGCGTATTCTCTATTATACTGGTGTGAATTACAAAATCGGTGAAACCTACGAAGGAACTGCAACCATGGACTGGATGGAGCAGGAAGCCGAGAGAGGTATCACCATCACTTCCGCTGCAACCACCTGCCACTGGACGCTCCAGGAGAAGGCGAAACCGAAGCCGGGTGCCGAAGAGCATCGTATTAATATCATTGATACACCGGGACACGTAGACTTCACGGTTGAGGTAGAGCGTTCGCTCCGCGTGCTGGACGGTGCGGTCGGTGTGTTTGACGCGAAGGGCGGTGTGGAACCGCAGTCAGAAAACGTCTGGAGACAGGCGGATACTTACAGTGTTCCCCGTATGGCGTTTGTCAACAAAATGGACATCCTCGGTGCGGATTTCTTCAATACTGTGAAGGAGATCGGCACAAAGCTCGGAAAGAATGCAGTTGTAACGCAGCTTCCGATCGGTAAAGAGGATTACTTCAAGGGCATTGTCGATCTGTTTGAGATGCAGGCCTACATCTATAATGATGCAAAGGGTGAGGACATTACGATCACCGATATCCCGGATGACATGAAAGATGAGGCAGAGCAGTATCATACAGAGTTGGTGGAGAAGATCTGCGAGTTTGATGATGACCTGATGGAGAAATACCTGGAAGGCGAGGAGCCTTCGATCGAAGAGCTGAAAGCAGGGCTTCGGAAAGGAACCATCAGCAACGCAGGTGTACCGGTCTGCTGCGGATCTGCGCATCAGAACAAAGGTATCCAGAAGCTGATCGATGCTGTCGTAGAGTTTATGCCTGCGCCGACGGATATCCCGGCAATTAAGGGAACCGATATGGACGGTAACGAGATCGAGCGTCATGCTTCCGATGAGGAGCCGTTTGCAGCATTGGCATTCAAGATCATGGCAGATCCTTTCGTAGGAAAGCTTGCGTTCTTCCGTGTGTATTCCGGAACGGTCAACTCCGGTTCCTATGTGTTGAATGCCACGAAAGACAAAAAAGAGCGTATCGGACGTATCCTGCAGATGCATGCAAACAAGCGGTCCGAGCTGGACAAGGCATATTCCGGAGACATCGCGGCAGCGGTTGGTCTGAAGGTGACTGCCACCGGTGATACGCTTTGTGATGAGCAGCATCCGGTAATCCTTGAGTCCATGGAATTCCCGGAGCCGGTTATCGAGCTTGCGATCGAGCCCAAGACCAAGGCTGGTCAGCAGAAGATGGGCGAGGCGCTTGCAAAGCTCGCGGAAGAGGATCCGACGTTCCGTGCACACACCAACGAAGAGACCGGACAGACGATCATCGCCGGTATGGGCGAGCTCCATTTGGAGATCATCGTAGACCGTCTGCTGCGTGAGTACAAGGTGGAAGCAAACGTCGGTGCGCCGCAGGTTGCTTATAAAGAGACCTTTACCAAGATGGTGGAGCAGGAATACAAGTATGCGAAGCAGTCCGGTGGTCGTGGTCAGTACGGTCATTGTAAGGTACGCTTTGAGCCGATGGATGCAAATGCGGACGAGACCTTCAAGTTTGAATCCGCAGTTGTCGGCGGAGCGATCCCGAAGGAGTACATCCCGGCAGTCGGCGAAGGTATCGAAGAAGCTGCTCAGGCTGGTATTCTGGCTGGATTCCCGGTGCTTGGTATCCATGCGACCGTCTTCGACGGCAGCTACCATGAGGTAGACTCCTCGGAAATGGCTTTTCATATCGCAGGTTCCATGTGCTTCAAGGAAGCTATGCAGAAGGCTGATCCGACATTACTCGAGCCCATCATGAAGGTGGAAGTGACCATGCCGGAAGAGTATATGGGTGATGTGATCGGAGATATCAACTCCCGTCGCGGCCAGATCGAAGGTATGGAAGACGTCGGAAACGGCAAGCTCGTCAAGGCGCATGTACCGCTGGCGGAAATGTTCGGCTACTCCACGGATCTTCGTTCGGCGACCCAGGGGCGCGGCAACTACTCCATGTTCTTTGAGAAGTATGCGCCGGCACCGAAGTCTGTGACGGATAAGATTATCTCGGAGCACAAGAAATAAGGCTTGAAAAAGCCATAAAATTTTTATATAATCAACAATAGTCGCAATAATGTTTAGTAGACCAAGAGAGAGGTTTACGAAAGGAGACGAAATGGCAAAAGCAAAATTTGAAAGAAACAAACCGCATTGTAACATTGGTACCATCGGTCACGTAGATCATGGTAAGACCACGCTGACTGCAGCGATCACGAAGGTGCTTTCCGAGAGAGTTGCAGGAAACGTTGCTACGGATTTCGAGAACATTGATAAGGCTCCGGAAGAGAGAGAAAGAGGTATCACGATCTCTACCGCTCACGTGGAGTATGAGACTGAGAAGAGACATTACGCACACGTTGACTGCCCCGGCCATGCTGACTATGTCAAGAACATGATCACCGGTGCTGCTCAGATGGATGGTGCAATCCTCGTAGTAGCTGCTACTGACGGCGTGATGGCACAGACCAAGGAGCACATCCTTCTGTCCCGTCAGGTAGGTGTTCCGTACATCGTAGTATTCCTGAACAAGTGTGATATGGTTGACGATCCGGAGCTGATCGAGCTGGTTGAGATGGAAGTTACCGAGCAGCTTGAGGAGTATGGCTTCAAGGATTGCCCGATCATCAAGGGTTCCGCTCTGAAGGCTCTGGAAGATCCGTCCGGCGAGTGGGGCGACAAGATCATGGAGCTTATGGATACCGTAGATTCCTATATCCCGGATCCGCAGCGTGAGACCGACAAGCCGTTCCTGATGGCTGTCGAGGACGTATTCACCATCACCGGTCGTGGTACTGTTGCTACCGGCCGTGTAGAGCGTGGTACGCTGCACCTGAATGAGGAACTTGAGATCCTCGGTGTGAAGGAAGACGTTCAGAAGACCGTTGTAACCGGTATCGAGATGTTCAGAAAGCAGCTTGACGAGGCTATGGCTGGTGATAACATCGGTGCACTGCTTCGTGGTATCGACCGCGACAAGATCGAGCGTGGACAGGTTCTTGCAAAGCCGGGTAGTGTTACCTGCCATCGTAAGTTTACGGCTCAGGTATACGTACTGACCAAGGACGAGGGTGGTCGTCATACACCGTTCTTCAACAACTATCGTCCGCAGTTCTATTTCCGTACCACGGACGTTACCGGTGTTTGCAACCTTCCCAGCGGTACTGAGATGTGCATGCCTGGCGACAACATCGAGATGACCATCGAGCTGATCCATCCGGTCGCTATGGAGCAGGGTCTTACCTTCGCTATCCGTGAGGGTGGCCGTACCGTAGGTTCCGGACGTATCGCTTCCATCATCGAGTGATCGAAAGCAACTGAATGAGTACGAGCTTTAAGAACCAAGGCTCCCGGGGATTACCCTGGGAGTCTTTTTGATGGATCCATCTAGTACTTTTTTCATGGTTGAGGAATCCGATCTCCTGTCCGATAATATCTATAACATAAATCACAATATCTAGTGAGATTGAATGAGGACACACAAGATATCGCCCGCCAAAGCGTCGGAAAGAGCCTACGGACCGACTGAACGGCGGAGGAAGTACAGGAGGTACGTATTATGATCATGGAAGTCACACCGGTGAGCCCGTATTCAACTTCTTCACAGGAAGGACAAAGAGAAGCATTTTATTATCAGACACCGCGCAGGACATCCCTGTCTTTCGGATCAATGCTGGCGGATGAAGAGGAGAAACTTGCAGTTACGGCGGCTGTGCCGAGGGCGGATGAGTTCAAGAGCGCGACGCCGCAGGAGACACATTATGCACTGACAGAGCAGGAGCTCGAAGAAAGTCTTGCAAAACTGCTCCATTACGCAGGATTGGACGGTCTCGAATAACAGCTACAGAGCATCAGAAATGTATGAACGTAGAAACACCACCGAAAAAATGTCGGTGGTGTTTTTTTGCCTATGGTGCTACAATAACAGAGGATTTTGGAAAGCACCAAATACCCGAAGAATAAAGAAAAGGAAGTGGCAGAAATGTCAGCAGCACAAATTTTGGCAGTGATCATTTTTGTGGTCATGTTTATCTTGATCGTATGGGATAAGATTGAGCGTCAGTATGTGACCCTCGGATGCGGTCTGCTTACACTGATCTTCGTGTTCGGCTTTGCCATGAGGAGCCCATCTGCGGTCTGGGAGACCCTGAATATACGGAGTATTTTTACTCTGGACTTTTGGTACGCGGCAGGAGGAGAGGGCTCGGAAAGTGCCGGCGTCAACTGGGCGACGATCATTTTCCTGCTCGGCATGATGATCATGGTGGAAGGCATGGCACGAACCGGGTTTTTCCGGTGGCTTTGCATGGTATTTGCAAAGGCGGTTAATTATAAGCCGATCCCGCTGTTTGTGGCATTTATGATCATGTCTGCAGGCTTGGCGATGTTCATCGACAGTATTACCGTGATCCTGTTTTTGGCAGCCGTGACCGTGGAGCTTGCACAGCTCTTGAAGATCGATCCGGTGCCCATGATCATGTCCGAGATCTTTTGTGCAAATCTGGGCGGTTCGGCGACCATGTGTGGAGACCCGCCGAATATCATCATCGGTACGGCTTTGGGTCTGTCTTTCGGACAGTTTGTGACGAATACCGGTCTGATCGCGTTAGTCTCGCTTGTGGTCGTGGTTATTTATTATTTCCTCGTATTCCGCAAGGAACTGGTCGCGGAGCAGCATGAGGGCGTGGACGTGGCAAGTATGCCGACTCCGAAGGAAGCGATCAAGGATCGAAAAGGTTTTTTCGTCAGCTGTGGGATTTTTGGCTGTGCGGTGGTGCTGCTGATCACTCACGCACAGACAGGGTTGTCCGTGGCGTTTATCGGGACGTTTATCGCAATCATAACACTGATTGCAGGCGCAAAGCATATTCCGGAGATCATGAGACGTGTGGACTTTAAAACACTGCTGTTTTTTATAGGCCTGTTCATCGTGGTCGGCGGCTTAGAGCAGACTGGTGTGTTGGAAGTGATCGCCGGTTTGATCGGCAAGATGTCCGGTGGAAATGCATATGCCATGGTTGCGATCATCATCTGGGTTTCTGCGAGCGCAAGCGCCTTTGTGGATAACATTCCGTTTGCCGCAACGATGGTGCCTGTGATCCGGAGTCTTTCGGCCACCATGGGTGTGGATATCCACACGCTGGCTTGGACGCTTGCCATGGGGACGGATATCGGAGGCAGTGCGACGCCGATCGGTGCTTCGGCAAACGTGGTCGGGACTTCGGTTGCTGCGAAGAGTGGTTATCCGATCAGCTGGGGACGTTATCTGAAGACTTCCGCACCTGCAACGATCATTGTTGTTGCGATCTCGATGTTTATGATATTTGCAAGATATCTGTAAAGATAAATTTAGATTTAATAAGGAGGATATCCTATGGAAAAACAAGTTCTGGTCTCTATCAGCCGTACTTATGGGAGCGGCGGGCATGCAATCGCCGCGAAAATAGCCGAGGATCTGGGACTTCCGCTGTATGACCGTAACCTCCTGGAAAAGATGGCGGATGAAAAAGTGATCAAGAATGATGAATTCCGGAAGGTGGATGACCGTCCGCATATCTGGATGCGCAGCAGGAACGTTCGCGGGTATTCGAATTCCCTCGAGGAAAACCTGTTAGAGCTTCAGTTTGACTACCTCAAAAAGAAAGCGAAAGAAGGAGAGTCCTTTGTCATCGTCGGGAGGTGCTCCGAAACAGCACTGAAGGATTTTGAAGGATTGATCTCGGTCTTTGTCAATGGGGATAAGGAAGCCAGATTGGAGCGGATCATGTCGATCCAGAAGCTGGCGAGAGGTGATGCTGCAAATAAGATCAAGCGCGTGGATCGCATGAGAAAAATGTATCATGACCGTTTCGGAAAAAAGGGCTGGGGCGATTCTTCTGCCTATGATCTTTGCATCAACAGCACCAAACTCGGGATCGAAGGGACTGCTCTGATGCTGGAGAAATACATTGAAGCACGGCAGGAAGTATGATAAAATAGGGCTACTAACGAAACGGGAGCAGTTATGAGTCAGGCGAAGGTAGACGCATACAAACAGCAGAAGAGAAATCGCGGCAAAACGATGAAGCGAGAGAAACGGATTCTGTTTCTGGAGAGGCTTCTCGGGATCGTAATTGCTGCTGCGGTTGTGTTCTGGATCGGATTTTCGATCTATCGGTACAATGATTCCCGTACGGAAAAGGAGATTTCTTTTACGGAAGTGGACCTGTCGGCAGTCAATGATTTCAGTAACGCGCTTGCGGAAACGGAATAACGGGTGGCGCGGTTGGATACGGACATTATACTTGAGATATTGATCCTGATCATACTTCTTCTGCTCTCTGCATTCTTTTCTTCTGCAGAGACGGCATTTACCACGGTCAGCAGCATCCGGATGCGGACACTGGCGGAGGATGGTGACAGACGCGCGGCGAAGGTGCTGAAGATCAAGGAGCAGAGCCCAAAGATGCTCAGCGCCATCTTGATCGGCAATAACGTGGTAAATCTGTCGGCATCTGCACTGACCACGACGATTGTGATCCATCTGAGCGGAGGGATCGCAACAGCGATCGCCACCGGTCTTTTGACGGTTTTGATCCTGATCTTCGGAGAGATTTCCCCAAAAACCATTGCCATGGTGCGTGCGGAGAAATTAGCCAAAGCATATGCGCCGTTCTTGTACGTGATCATGATCGTTTTGACCCCCGTGATCATTGCGATCAATTTCCTGGCAGGACTGATCCTGCGCCTTTTTGGGATCAAAAAAGGGACAACGGTTGAGCCGATCACAGAGGATGAATTGCGGACGATCGTGGATGTGAGCCAGGAGAACGGCATCATTGAGAACGAGGAACGCGACATCATCCAGAAGCTCTTTGATTTTACCGATGCAAAGGTGCAGGAGGTGATGGTCCCTCGCAATCATATGACCTATACGGATGTGACCGTGGGATATGATGAGCTCATTGAACTGTTTCGGGAGTCCCATTTTTCAAGGATTCCGGTCTGTGAAGAGAACACCGACGATGTGGTCGGCATCATCTACTTGAAGGATCTTGTCTTCTTCGAGGATAAAGGGCATTTTTCCGCGCGGGATGTGATGCGGGAGCCTTTCTATACGTATGAGAACAAAAACACCGCAGATCTCCTTGCAGAGATGCGGGAGGCGTCCATCAGCATTGCGATTGTTCTGGATGAGTACGGGGCGACGGCCGGCATGATCTCTCTGGAAGATCTGCTGGAGGAGATCGTCGGAGACATCCATGACGAGTATGACGAGAACGAAGAAGCGGATATCAGCGTGGAGGGCGAACGCGAATATCTCATCCGCGGAGCCGCGAATCTGGAGGATGTCTGCGAGGAATTGTCGCTTCCGTTCAAAAGCGAAGATTCGGATTCCGTGGGCGGTTACTTTCTGGAGCTCTTGGGACATGTACCTGCAGAGGGAGAGCAGGTGACGACGGAGAATGGCTATACGCTTTCTGTGGATAAGATGGAGGGACGCAGCATTTCGGCGGTACGCCTTCTGATCCCGGAGAAAGAAGAGGAGACGGAAGAGGCAGAAGACAAGGAAGAACAAAAAGAAGAGCAGAAACAATCTGAAAAAAACGGGGTGGAGAGCAAAAATTAAATTTTAACATAATAAGGACAGGAGGGATTTTACAATGAACATGCAAAACATTCCACAGGTGAAGATCGGAATCGTTGCGGTCAGCCGTGACTGCTTTCCGGAGTCTCTTTCGGTCAATCGCAGAAAAGCATTGATCGATGCCTACACGAAGAAGTATGATGCAGCGGATATTTATGAGTGTCCGATCTGTATCGTGGAGAGCGAGATCCACATGGTGCAGGCATTGGAGGACATCAAGAAGGCCGGCTGTAATGCGCTTTGCGTTTATCTTGGAAACTTCGGACCGGAGATTTCCGAAACGCTCCTTGCAAAGCATTATGACGGACCGAAAATGTTTGTGGCTGCTGCAGAGGAGAGCCAGAATGACCTGATCCAGGGCAGAGGCGATGCTTACTGCGGTATGCTGAATGCAAGTTACAACCTGAAACTTCGTAATGTCGGCGCGTATATTCCGGAGTATCCGGTCGGGGATGCGGAAGACCTGGCAGATATGATCCATGACTTTGTGCCGATTGCACGTGCAGTTATCGGACTTTCCGAGTTGAAGATCATTTCCTTCGGACCGAGACCGTTGAACTTCCTTGCATGTAACGCACCGATCAAGCAGCTGTACAATCTCGGTGTGGAAATCGAGGAAAACTCCGAGCTCGATCTGTTTGAATCCTTCAATAAGCATAAAGACGATCCGCGTATTCCGGATGTCATCAAGGATATGGAAGCAGAGCTTGGTGCCGGCAACAAGAAGCCGGAAGTGCTCGCAAAGCTTGCGCAGTATGAGCTCACATTGCTGGATTGGGTGGAGGCACATAAGGGATATCGTAAATATGTGGCGATCGCCGGCAAATGCTGGCCTGCATTCCAGACACAGTTTGGCTTCGTGCCCTGCTATGTGAACAGCCGCCTTACCGGAAAAGGGATCCCGGTTTCCTGTGAAGTGGATATTTACGGCTGCCTTTCCGAGTTTATCGGCACTTGCGTCAGCGACGATGTGGTAACGCTGCTTGATATCAACAACTCCGTTCCGAAGGATATGTACCATGAGTCCATCGAAGGCAAGTTTGACTACAAGCATACGGATACATTCATGGGCTTCCATTGCGGCAATACCTGCAGCACGAAGCTTGCGTTCCATGAGATGAAGTATCAGCTCATCATGGCAAGATCGCTTCCGGTGGAAGTGACCAACGGTACGCTGGAAGGCGATATCGCGCCTGGCAAGATCACGTTCTACCGCCTGCAATCCACCGCGGACAACAAACTCCGTGCATATCTGGCAGAGGGTGAGGTGCTTCCGGTTGCAACGAAGTCCTTCGGCGGCATCGGCGTTTTCGCGATCAAGGAGATGGGTCGGTTCTATCGCCACGTATTGATCGAGAAGAACTACCCGCACCACGGCGCAGTGGCATTCGGCCATTATGGCAAAGCACTGTACGAAGTATTCAAGTATATCGGTGTGCCGCTTGAGGATTTGAACTACAATCAGCCGGCAAGCCTGCCGTATAAGACGGAAAATCCTTTTGTGTGATCTCTTGTCGAATCAAGAGTAAAGCCCGGGGAGAGATCCCCGGGCTTTTTTTGGTCACTTACGTTTTTATCCCACTTTTTCAAAATTTGTGCTATAATGAGAAAGCATTTTGCAAAGAATTGAGGATTTGAGATGGATTATGATGTGATCATCATCGGAGCCGGACCGGGCGGCATTTTTTCCGCTTATGAGCTCCGTAAGAAAAAGCCGGGTCTGAAAGTGGCTGTCTTTGAGGCCGGTTATTCCCTGGAAAAGCGTAAATGCCCGATTGACGGTGTCAAGGTCAAGAGCTGCATCAAGTGCCAGACTTGTGCCATCATGAGCGGTTTTGGCGGAGCAGGCGCCTTTTCCGACGGGAAATACAATATTACGAATGATTTCGGCGGCACGCTGTACGAATATATCGGACGCGAGCGGGCGCTTGATCTGATGCGCTATGTGGATGACATCAATGTTTCCCACGGCGGCGAAAATACCAAGATGTATTCTACTGCCGGAACGCATCTCAAAAAGCTCTGCATGCAGAATAAGCTCTCCCTACTGGATGCCTCGGTACGCCATCTCGGCACGGATATCAACTATATCGTGTTAGAGCAGCTCTATAACGAGTTAAAAGACGACATCGACTTCTTTTTCCAGACACCGGTACAGAAGATCGAGGCGCTGCAGGGCGGCGGCTATCGTATCCTGCATAAAGACGGCAGCGCGGAATGTGACAAGTGCATCATCTCCGTCGGCAGGAGCGGGAGCAAGTGGATGGAGACCGTTTGTCAGGATCTGGAGATCGATACAAAGAGCAATCGTGTAGATATCGGGGTCAGGGTCGAACTCCCGGCGGTCATTTTTTCCGACCTCACGGATGAGCTTTACGAGAGCAAGATCGTCTATCAGACCGCAAAATTCGAAGATCGTGTGCGGACCTTCTGTATGAATCCCTACGGATCTGTCGTCAATGAAAATACCAACGGCATCGTGACCGTTAACGGTCATAGCTTTGAGGATCCGAGCAAACGGACCGAAAACACAAACTTTGCACTGCTGGTTGCCAAGCATTTTTCTGAGCCTTTCCGCGACAGCAACGGCTATGGCGAGAGCATTGCCCGCCTTTCCAACATGCTGGGCGGCGGCGTGATCCTGCAGCGGTTCGGTGATCTGGAGCGCGGCAGAAGGAGTACGGAGAAGCGTATTGCGGAATGCACCGTGCATCCGACGCTGGCAGCGACGCCGGGAGATCTTTCTCTTGTGCTTCCCAAGCGGATCATGGACGGGATCATCGAGATGATCCATGCACTGGACAAAGTGGCCCCGGGCACTGCAAATGACGATACGCTGCTTTACGGTGTGGAAGTCAAGTTTTATAATATGGAAGTCAAATTGAACGAACGACTGGAAACGAACCATCCGGGACTATTTTGCATCGGCGACGGCAGCGGCGTGACACATTCGCTTTCTCATGCCTCCGCCAGCGGCGTTTATGTGGCGGATCTCATCGCAGAAGAATAAAACCTCACAATCACGCAGAAAGGAACGAACCTCATGATAGCAGCCTATTTTTCCTCTCTTAGTCCGGCAGCTTTTGTCAATGCGCTGCCCGGCAATATCGCACAGGGTATTCTCTGGGGCATTATGGCCCTTGGCGTTTACATTACGTTTCGGCTTCTGGATTTTGCCGATCTGACGGTCGACGGTTCCATGGCTACCGGCGGTGCGGTTACGGTTATGTTGACCATCGCAGGTGTTCCGGTCGCACTTGCCCTTACGATCGCGGTGATCTCGGGTGCGCTTGCCGGGCTTGTCACGGGACTCCTGCATACGAAGCTTGGGATTCCGCCTATCTTGGCGGGGATTCTCTCTCAGATCGGACTGTATTCCATCAATCTGAACATTCTCGGCGGCGCGAACCAGGCGATCAGCGTGGATAAGTATCCGCTGATCTTGTCGCTGCGAAACGTCAGCCAATCCATTGTCATTGCGTTGATCTTTGTTGCGATCATCATTGCCATCATGTACTGGTATTTCGGTACCGAGCAGGGTTCCGCCCTTCGCGCGACAGGATGCAACCGCGCGATGAGTAAGGCGCAAGGGATCAATACCGCAAACATGGAGCTGATCGGACTTGCCATCAGCAATGCACTTGTGGCACTGTCGGGCGGTCTTCTGGCACAGTACCAAGGATTTGCAGATGTACAGATGGCAAGAGGCGCGATCGTCATCGGTCTGGCGGCAGTCATCATCGGAGAAGTCCTCGGAGAGGCTCTCTTCAAAAAACAGATGAATTTTGCGCTGCGGCTCGCATTCGTCGTGGTTGGCGGTATTGTCTACTATTTCGTCATCGGCCTGATCCTCTGGCTCAAGATGCCGACGGATGACCTGAAGCTCTTTACCGCCGTCATCGTTGCAATCTTCCTGGCAGTGCCGTACCTTCGGAAACAGCGGAAGAGTTCCTTTAAACTGGCAGCCAAGCGGGCGCTCGGCATCAAAAACGACGTGTAAGGAGGCCCTATGTTAGTTGTAGAAAACATCCATAAAACTTTTGACCCCGGCACTATCAACGAAAAGGTTGCGCTGAACGGTGTTGACCTGACGCTCAACGAAGGGGATTTTGTTACCGTCATTGGCGGAAACGGCGCAGGAAAATCCACGCTGCTCAATGCCATTGCGGGTGTCTGGCCTGTGGACAACGGGTCGATCAAGATCGACGGCGTAGACGTGACAGGGCTTCCGGAATACAAGCGTGCTGCCTATATCGGTCGTGTTTTTCAGGATCCTATGACGGGAACCGCTGCGACGATGCAGATTGATGAAAATCTGGCGCTTGCCGCTCGACGCGGGAAAAAGCGCGGACTTCGGTGGGGTATTACCAAAAAGGAGCATGCTGAGTTCCGTGAACAGGTGAAAGAACTGAATCTGGGCCTGGAGGATCGTATGTCCGTGAAGGTGGGGCTGCTTTCCGGCGGACAGCGGCAGTCGCTGACACTTTTGATGGCAACGCTGCAGAAGCCGAAGCTGTTGCTTCTGGACGAGCATACAGCGGCGCTGGATCCAAAAACAGCAGCAACCGTTTTGGATCTCTCCGACAGGATCATCAGTGAACACAATCTGACGGCGCTTATGGTTACACACAACATGAAAGATGCCATCGTACACGGCAACCGTCTGATCATGATGCATGAAGGGCGCATCATCCTTGATATCGGCGGAGAGCAGAAGAAGACATTGACTGTGGAGGATCTGCTGCAGAAATTTGAGGAAGTCAGCGGCGAGACCTTTGCAAGCGATAAGGCGATCCTGGCTTAACGGATCAGCCGTTTCACTTCTTCCCGTTTTAAATAACCGGCATTTGGTAAAGAACCGCTTTGCGGTTCTTTTCTTTTGCGCAGACGGAATAGAAGGACGGAAATGACCCAGAAAGCAATGAGTTCCACGGCCGTCGCGACTGAAAATTTCAGATTCCTCCCGGCCTCAGCGCGATACACCACGCCTGAGACAGCGGAACTCAGACCTTCCTCCAAGGAAAGAAAGCTGCCACCTGAGTCTTCTGCAATCTGTTTTAGATTGTCCCCCTCCGTACCGAGGATTCCGATCAGAAAAAGCGCGGTACGATGCTTACGGAGTTCTTGTGCAACTTTCGCGGATATGCGCTCTTCACCGTTCTTTCCGTCTGTAAACAGGATGATGGAACGGACACCGTCTACGGAGGAAAGAACTTTTTCCGATTCCAGGATTCCTTCGGAGATCCCGGTGGTACCGGTGGCGGAGAGTGTCGGGAGCGCCTCTAAAAGCAGCCTGTAATTGGTTGTTTTCGGCACAACGGTTTGGGCTTCCTTTTGAAATGTCACAAGCGCAGCCTCCATACCATCCGGAAACTGCTGCAGACTCCGCTGTACCGCATTCGTTGCGGCAGACAGCGGTTCTCCGATCATACTGATGCTGCAATCCAACGCAAAACAGACCGCATTGGTTGTTTTTTCCATTCCGATCTTTGTGAAACGCCGTGCAGCTTCATTGACGCCAATGATGAGCAGACTTCCTGCGATCAGAAGCATGATCATTTTTTTAGATAGGGCATGTAAGCGAGCAGCCATTTGTCTTCCTCCTTGATCTCTGCTACCGGAAGCTCCCGGATCCGAGCGAGTTCATAATTAAAGACAGGCTCCGTCCAGGACTTTTGGAGTGCATAATAGATATCCCACATTAGCGGTCGGTCCGGGGAGAGAGGGATTTCTTCAACCGGCTGCGTGATCTTGTAATCGGCTTCGATCTCCGTTCTTTCTCCGTCCAACCCGAGCTGGCAGACACGGATGGTCTGGGAAGGCGCTGACAACACGATGCCGTCCTGATAAGGAGTGGAGTATGTCCCGGGTTCACTCCCATCCGTTGTGTAATAGAGATTGCCGTACAGAGGGTCGTAAGAGACCGTAAGAAACTGATAGGTTTCGTAGGATCCGTCCTGAAGCGAGAAGGAGAGGGACGGAGAAGAAAAAAAGGAAGATTCCTCTGCAGATTGGTCCGAGGGTAACGGTTCCTCCGAGAGAAGCATCTGATCGTTTTGATGGACCGCTGACAGTGCTGTCGAAAAGGAGCGCTGTCCGGTGAACGCAGACAAAAGCAATGTGACAGCCGCTATTGTAAGCATGATCCGCAAAGATCGCCGTTTCTTTCTCACCCGCCGGATCTGAAGGATCTGACTTTGCACTTCGTTTGCGCTCTGTAGACGACGTTTCCGGGATGGTTGTAAAAGCCGCTCAACCAGAAGCGAAGTCTCTTTTGTTATCTTTGAATTTAATTTATTGGCGTTTTCGAATGTGAAAGGCGGATGATTGGGGTTTTTTCCCGTCAGAAGATAATGCATGGTGACACCCAATGCATATAAGTCCGTTCGTGTATCCGGTGCGGCATCCGAAAGATACTGTTCCGGCGCCGCATATCCTCTTGTATGTACACGATCCGCGCCGAAATCGATCAGGGAGACGGCGCCGTTTCGATCCAGGAGGATATTGGAAGGCTTCAGATCCGGATAATATACGGGAGGGCTTTGACTGTGCAGGTATTCCAGAAGGATACAGAGTTCTGAAGCGATCCGGAGCACCTCTTTTTCTCCCGGCAGTCCCTTTTTTTCCAGAAGGACCTTGATGCTGGTTCCTTCCATGTATTCCATGGCGAGGTAAATCCTGCCGTTCTCCTGAAACAATCCCACAAATACGGGAATCCCTTTGTGAGACAGCCCTTTTAGACGAAGGGCCTCTTTTTCGACCCGTTTTGCGGTGACGGTACGGCAGGGATACTCTTTCAATGCGATAAGGCGCTGCCGGGAAGTATCCTGTGCCAGATAAACCGTCCCTTCGCCGCCCTTTCCGAGGGTGTGAAGGCACACAAAACGTCCGTCACAGACGGTTTTGAGCGTGTTGTTGCTTTTCATATGATTTCTGGATGGGGAAATGTTGACAGGGTGAGACAGATTACTGTTCGTTGCTCCCTGCCCCGATCAGAACGATCGGTTTGCTTTTTCCTTGATTGACCGCGCAAACGGCATCATACAACACCGGAAACGTCCGGTCTTCCATATTTCCGTTATGCACCTGAAATCCATAAGCCTCCTTTGTGATACTGAGGGTATGAACCTGTGCCATGATGTTTTCCCGGTCGTTATATGCCATCAGCACAAATGCGCGAAATTGCCCTGCAAGCGAAAGGGTGTTTTCCGACGTGATCGCCTTGCCGGTAAGAGTTTTGGTCTCGTAACCGTGCTTTTCGAGATATTTGACGATCTTTCCGGGCGCCGTACCAAAATACCCCGCTAAAGCAAGCCCGAGTGATTCAAACTCCCACAGCATCTCGGGGAAGGTGCGCCTTCTTGTCACATCCCACCACGGATAGCGCAGGCTCTTCTCCGGTTTTTTTGCCCAGGAAGCCTCTGCCGCTGCAAGAGATGCCATCGTATTGTATGTCGCGATCACCTCGCAGGCATTCCGATCGGCTGTCGTCTTTCCGAGCCTGATACCGAAAAGCGTATGCTGATACTCAATATAACGGCCCTTCATGGCCTTTTCCCATATTTGATCCCATGCAATGGAGTTTTGCGCCAAATGTGCATTCCGTTGTGAAACCGGAATCCGCACACTGACAAAAGACAGGAACCGGGCAACCGTGCCCGCCCCGATGAATCTCGGAATAAACGCCGCCAGACGCTGCTTTACAGATCTCATAAATCAAAAAGTCTTTCTCTCGTAACAGATTATAGCAAGGTGAGGGAGAGAACACAAATAAAATTTTTATAAACTTTTTGGTCGGACGATCATATCGGAATGCCTCTGATTGGCGCGAATGCTTGACAGAAAGCCTTCGGAAAAGTACAATCATTGTTGCAAATGGAAATAACTGGAGGGTTGAAAACCATGAAAAAAGTAGAAGATTATATTCGTACCATACCGGACTATCCGGAACCGGGGATCATGTTCCGCGATGTCACCAGTATCCTGCAGGATGCGGACGGTCTGAAGCTTGCGATCGATTCCATGTTGCATCTTTTGGACGGTGTGGAGTTTGATGTGATCGCCGGCGCGGAGTCCAGAGGATTTATTTTCGGCATGCCGCTTGCCTATGCGCTCGGAAAGCCTTTTGTCCTTGTACGCAAGGCCGGAAAGCTCCCCTGCGAGACGATCTCTGCAGAATATGAGTTGGAGTACGGGAAGGCAACGATCGAAATGCATAAAGACGCTGTGAAACCCGGTCAGAAGGTCGTGCTCGTGGATGACCTGATCGCAACCGGCGGTACGATCGAAGCGGCTGCAAAGCTTGTGGAGCAGCTGGGCGGTACCGTGGTAAAGATCATTTTCCTGATGGAGCTTGCAGGGCTGAAGGGAAGGGAACGCCTGTCCAAGTATGATGTGGCTTCGGTCGTTTCCTATGAAGGAAAGTAATACCATCGTAACAAAGCAGAAGGAAAAGGGAGCCAGATACCGTTCGAAGTCACGAAGTGACGAGTTACGGTATCGGGTCCGAAGCGGTGTGAGTCAGGTAACAACTGTAGTTATTGGAGGAGACTGCAAGACAGCCAGTCTCCTTTTCTGATTTATGAACTGGTCAACCCAGGAAGAGGAGAATACGGATGAAACCGATCGACAGCCGGATCGTCAGGGAGCGGCTTGAGGCGCTGCGAAGTAAAATGAAGGAAAACGGGGTGGATGCCTATCTCGTTGTGACAGATGATTTTCACGCATCGGAATACGTCTGTGATCATTTCAAATGTCGTGAGTTTATCAGCGGATTTGACGGATCGGCAGGGACGGTGGTCATCCTGCAGGAGGAAGCCGGACTATGGACGGACGGCAGATATTTCCTGCAGGCAGAAGAAGAACTGAAAGGAACCGGGATTACGCTTTATCGCATGATGGAGGAAGGCGTGCCGGAAATGGAGGAGTTCCTTGCAAAGAAGCTTGCCGATGGATCCACGCTCGGGTTTGACGGAAGGACAGTCAGCAGCAGTCTGTTCCGGAAACTCCGGAAGACGCTTGGAGATGGCGTAAAACTGTCCATGGGACTCGACCTGATCGGAGAAATCTGGAAAGAGCGGCCGGCGCTTCCGATGAAGCCGGTAACGGAACTGGTAGTTTCCTTCGCTGGAAAATCCAGAGCGGATAAGCTTTCGGAGATCCGGGAACGCATGCAGGAAAAGAAACTGGACTGCACTGTGATCGCCTCTTTGGATGACATTGCATGGCTCTTAAATCTCAGGGGCGGTGATGTGCTGTATAATCCGGTTTTCCTCTCTTTCCTGATCGTTCTTCAGGATGAGGCGTTTCTGTACGCGAATACCAAATCGTTTAACGATGAAATTATATCGAGATTAAATAATGATAAAGTACAGCTGCTTCCCTATGAGGATTTTTATCAGGCGCTTTCCGCTCATACGGAAAACAAGCGTGTACTCATCGACCCGGCAAGAGTGACGGCGGCCATCATCGATCGTATGCCGGCATCTGCACAGATCGTGGAAGAATCCAATCTGACACTGCTTCCGAAGGCAAAGAAAAACAGCACGGAAGTGAACAATATCAAAGAAGCACACCGGAAGGACGGTGTGGCGGTGACGCGTTTTCTGTACTGGCTCAAGCACCATGTCGGAAAGGAGCCCGTCACAGAGATGTCTGCGGCAAAGAAGCTGGAGGAGTTCCGTGCGCAGGGAGAGAACTATCGCGGACAGAGTTTTGCACCGATCGCCGGATACGGCGCGCATGGCGCGATCATTCATTACGAAGCGACAGCGGAGACGGATATTCCGCTCGAAGCAAAGAGTTTCCTGCTGCTGGATACCGGCGGACAGTATCTGGAAGGCACTACGGACATTACGCGAACGATTGCGCTTGGCGCAGTGACAGAGGAGCAAAAGAAACTGTACACGGCTGTGCTTCGGGGAAACTTGGCGCTTGGCGCAGCAAAATTCAAATATGGCTGCATTGGACTAAACTTAGATTACCTGGCACGCGCTCCGTTATGGGAGATGGGGATGGACTATAACCATGGCACGGGACATGGAGTCGGATACTTCCTCAATGTGCATGAGGGTCCGCAGGGATTCCGTTTTAAACTGATCGGAAATGCAAAGGAGCAGACACTCGAAGAGGGTATGGTGATCTCCAACGAGCCCGGGATCTACCTGCCGGGGCAGTATGGAATCCGGATCGAAAACCTCATGGTGGCAAAAAACATGGAAAAGAATGAGTACGGACAGTTTATGGGGTTTGATACGCTGACCCTGGTACCGTATGAACGCGATGCGATCGATGTTCCTGCGCTTACTGAACGAGAAAAGATCCTTTTGAACCAATATCATCAGACCGTGTATGAAGAGATAGGTCCATCCCTTACGCCGGAAGAGCGTGAATGGCTCTCGGACGTGACAAAGCCGCTCTGAAAGGGTATAATGCCAAGAGGATGAAACGGAGGAAACAGAACAATGAGTGTGTTTGAAAATGCAACAATGATCACGCAGAAGAAGACCCCCATGCGATGGGCGATCGAGATATTGGTACTGGCTGCTGCGATTGCTATGACCGTGGTGATGGTGCTGATCGATCCCTTTATCTTCTTCTTCCCGGCGTTGCTCCTTTATATCGGATTTTATTTCATCCACAAATATAATTTTATTGAGTATGAATACACCTGGATCGAAGGACAGCTCGACATCGACCGGATCTATGCCAAAAGCCGCCGCAAATCCGTTGCGAAGATCGATGTGGAGGACCTTCTCGTGATCGCGCCCGAGGGAAGCAGGGATGTTTCCAATTATGAACGGGATTCTTCTGTGTCGGTGAAGGATTGTTCAACGAGATTGCCGGAAAACAAGAAATACGTAGCGGTCTATAAGGATGATAAGGGCACACATCGGATCATTTTCGAGCCGGAGGAGAATATCCTCGATCTGATCCGTGTCCGCAATCCCAGGAAAGTGATCAAGTAAATAATCAGGATACGGCAGACAGGATCTCCAGGAATGTTTCGCAGCGTTTCTCCCAAGTATGACGGAGGAACGCTTCTTTTTTTCCCGCTTCTGCCACAGAGCGGAGCTGATCTTCCGACGAAAGGAGAGATGCGATGCGATCCGGCAGGGTCTGCAGGGCATCTTTGGTGTAGTCATAGAAAAAGAGCTGCTCACAGTCTTTGAAATGAGAAGTAAGCCACCCGCTGCGGTCCGTCAGAACTGCAGATCCGTTCAGCATAGCGCTGAAGATCCGGTCGTGGACGCCGTTTCGAAAGAGGGGCAGGATATTCATGGTCACTTTTGCACGCGCCATCAGAGCGAATGTCTCCGAAAAAGAGATTTCCGGAAGAAAGACCGCCTTTTTTTCAGCGTAGAAGGGGGCTTTTTCATAGCCGTTGCCGCAAAGCGTCAGAGGAAGACCGGAAGAAACGATCGTATGGAGGATGCGGTCACGCACTGCGGCGCGCAGATAGGTGTCAGCCAGAAAGAAGGCCTGCATGTGAAGCGGGAAGAGTTCCGTCACGATGGTATCGGAAAAGAGCTCTTTGGCAGCGGCCTCGATCGTGAGAGAAGGATCATCTTCTATCCGCTCGATGAGTGCATTTACCTGTTCCTGCATAAACGGCGGGATCTTTGTGATCGCATCGCGGACTTCTGCCGGGCTTGTGTAACTGCCTGTGAAAAGCAGGGAAATCTCTTTTTTTTCAAAAGGGATCTCCTCTTCCGCTGGCGATCCCGTCATCGGAAACAGATGCACACTCTTCAGATGCGGATAATATGTTTTCAAGTAATCAGCGTGATTCACATCCAGACAGAGGACATGGTAATTATTTAATTCCTGTTTTAACATATTGTGATGATAGAGCGGATGATCCAGGATCACGTTGAAGAACGGTGCATCTATGGTGTCCAGAAAAAAGCCGTCCTCCTCAGTCGTGACCTTCGGCAGTACGGAATTGAAATCAATGACGGCATCAAAGTGCTGACCGCGAAAGCGCTCCATTGCTTCCAGAGGTTCTTCGGCGGCGCGAAAAAAGACGGTTTCGCGTCCCACTTTTCGAAACTCTGCGGCAAGCGCTTCGGAAAAGTACAGATAGGATTCGTAACTGGTAGGTTTGATCTGAAAAAACAGGAGTTTCATAGTATAAGACTACCACAAACCACCTTGCATTTCCACGACGGATTCGATACATTTATGGTATGGAAAGCGAAAAGGAAACAGACGAAAAGCAAAATCCCGTGGGCATCTTTGACTCCGGGGTGGGCGGGATCAGTGTGGTACGTGAGATCATCCGTATTCTCCCGTCCGAGGATCTATATGTATTCGGAGATTCCGCAAACGCGCCCTATGGCGTCCGGCCGCTAAAAGAAGTCAGGGAACTGACACTGATGCATGTGGAGCGGATGATCCGCGAAAGAGCGGTCAAGGCAGTTGTAGTTGCCTGCAATACAGCAACGAGCGCCGCGATCGCGGCTCTTCGGAAACGTTACGCGTCAATCCCGATGATCGGGATCGAGCCGGCATTGAAACCGGCTGCACTCTTCAAACAGGGCGGGAAAGTGCTGGTTCTTGCCACGGAGATGACGATCCGTGAGGAAAAATACCATGAGCTCGCAAAGCGGTTTTCTGACCGCGCAGAGCTGATCCCGCTTCCTGCACCTGAGATCGTGACGCTGGTAGAAGACGGGAAGCAGGACAGTGCGGAGATGGATGCTTACCTTGCCGATCTGTTTGCACCTTACGAAAAGGCCGGGATCGATGCGGTGGTGCTTGGCTGTACCCATTTTCCGTTTGCGGCGGATGCCATTCGACGTTACTGGGGAAAAGATGTCCGTATCTTTGATGGGGCAGAGGGGACGGCAAGGGAGCTGAAACGCCGCCTTACGAAAAACGACCTCCGGAATCCGTCCGAAGGTCGTGGGAAGATCATTTTGGAAAACAGCGGCGGAGAGGAAAAGATCCGCCTGTCCGAGCGGCTGCTTGGTTTATGAAACAGTGTTTGCGCCCGGCATATCGGAAAGTGAGGGCTCGCTTGCATCCAGACGGACATGCGGGCTCTTTTCTTTTGCCTTTTCCAGAAGGAGAAGCCACAATTCATGGATCTTATAGGTCAGGATCTTGGAATTCTCGACGTTGTAAGGAGCGAGGATATCCAGATCAAACCTCCGGATCCCGTCAGGGGCGAGAAACAGCAGATTGTTGGTCTGTGTCTTGTCTCCGCAGGTCTTGATCAGTTCATAAGTGATGAGGTGAAAGGGCTCACCGGCAAATTTACAGGTAAACTCGGTGTAGCACTCATCGATGCACCAGGTGTCGCCGTTTTCGTCGGTGACATGATCCTTGAGTCGATCCTCCATGAGCTCAGTGGTCTGGAAGTTCACCACCCAGTCGAGAGAGCCTTTTTTTGTCAAAGCAAACATTTCATCCAATCTGGAAGCCAGACGTTCCGGTTTCATGTAGATAATCCTCCGAAATCATGTTATAATAGAAAACGCAATCTCGCATTTCCATATTCAATTATAAATCTTTTCCGTGAAAAATGACAACCCTGAATCATCACTCGAGAAATCTCATTGGAAAAGCAATTGGAAGCAGTTGTCAGAAAGGTTCATAAAAAAGGAGAAAGCAGGTATGTATGATGTAGCGATCATCGGCGCAGGAGTCGTCGGAAGCGCCATCGCGCGAGAACTTTCACGCTATGATGTGAAGGCCTGTGTGGTCGAGCGGGACGAAGACGTTTGCACCGGCACATCGAAAGCAAACAGCGCAATTGTTCACGCTGGGTTTGATGCAGAGCCGGGAACACTCAAAGCACAGTTGAATGTGAAAGGCAATGCAATGATGGATGACATTGCCAAAAATCTGGATGTTCCGTTCCGGCGCAATGGGTCTCTTGTGGTACGGACGAAGGAACAGGATCGGGCAGGACTGGAAAAATTGCTCGAAAAGGGTGAAAAGAACGGAGTTCCCGGGCTGAAACTCCTTTCCGAAGAGGAACTGCGGAAGCTGGAGCCGAATCTCGCGGATGATGTGGTGGAAGCAATGTTTGCGCCGACAGGCGGGATCGTCTGCCCGTTCCATTTGACGATGGCATATGCGGAAAACGCAGTAGAAAACGGCGTAGAGTTTTTCTTAAATACAGAATTAACATCTCTGAAATCTAAAGGGGATCACTTCCTTTTGGAGACCGCCAACCCTGCGCATGCTTCTATAGAAGCAAAGACGGTCGTGAATGCGGCGGGTGTGTATGCGGACTGGGTCAATAACCAGCTCAGTGAAAAGAAACTGCACATCACTGCCCGCAAAGGCGAATACATGCTGTTGGATAAGACAGCGGGCGCACATGTGGATCACACGATCTTCCAGCTTCCCGGAAAGATGGGCAAGGGTGTGCTTGTAACTCCGACCGTACATGGAAACCTTTTGGTCGGGCCGACCGCTACGGATATTGAGAATAAAGAAGGTGTCAATACGACATTGGACGGGCTTGATCAGGTGACGGCAAAGTCCGCGCTCAGCGTGAAAAACCTGCCGCTGCGCGAAGTGATCACGTCGTTTGCCGGATTGCGCGCGCATGAAGACAGCGATGACTTTATCATCGGAGAGGCGGAGGATGTGCCGGGCTTTTTCAATGCAGCCGGTATAGAGTCTCCGGGACTTTCCTCTGCGCCTGCGATCGGTGTCATGGTAGCAGACCTCCTGAGGGACAAGCTTTCTCTCAGCGCAAAATCGGATTTCAAGGAGACGAGGAAAGGTATTGTCCGTCCGTCGGAGCTTTCCGCGGAAGAGCAGAATCGTCTGATCAAAGAAAATCCGGCCTACGGCAACATCATTTGCCGGTGCGAGATGATCACAGAGGGTGAGATCCTGGACGCGATCCACAGACCGCTCGGTGCCCGTTCTCTGGACGGTGTAAAGCGTCGTACGAGAGCCGGCATGGGGAGATGCCAGTCAGGCTTCTGCTCGCCGCGCACCATGGAGATTCTGGAACGCGAAGTGCCGATGGATATCTATGCGATCAGTAAATCCGGCGGAAAATCCACTTTTGTGGTCGGAAAGAATAAAGAGATCGGGAGGGCTGACTCATGAAAAATGTGGATCTTGTCATCGTCGGCGGCGGGCCGGCAGGGCTTGCGGCAGCGATCAGCGCAAAAGAGAACGGGATCGACAGCATCCTGATCATCGAACGGGATAAAGAGCTGGGCGGTATCCTGAATCAGTGTATCCATAACGGCTTCGGTCTCCATACTTTTAAGGAGGAGCTTACCGGACCGGAGTATGCGGCACGATTTATTGCAGAAGCAAAGAAATTAAATATAAAATATATTTTAAACACAATGGTCATGGAGATTGGATCCGACAAGAAGATCACGGCCATGAACCGGAGTGAAGGACTGTTTGAGATCCAGGCGAAAGCCGTTGTTCTCGCGATGGGCTGCAGGGAGCGCTCCAGAGGCGCACTGAATATCCCGGGCTATCGTCCGGCAGGGATCTATTCCGCCGGGACTGCACAGCGGCTTGTCAACATGGAAGGCTATATGCCGGGCAAAGAAGTTGTGATCTTGGGATCCGGCGATATCGGGCTTATCATGGCACGCCGCATGACGCTTGAGGGAGCAAAGGTGAAGGTGGTTGCCGAATTGATGCCATACTCCGGCGGCTTGAAGCGGAATATTGTGCAGTGTTTAAATGACTTTGACATTCCGTTGAAACTTTCCCATACGGTTGTGGATATCGAAGGGAAAGAGCGCGTGGAAGCCGTGACAATCGCGGAGGTCGGCCCGGACAGAAGGCCGATTGCGGGTACCGAGGAACGCTATACGTGTGATACGCTTCTGCTTTCCTGCGGACTGATCCCGGAAAATGAATTGTCAAGAGGCGCCGGTGTGGAACTTTCCCGCATCACCTCAGGTCCGGTTGTTAACGAGAGCCTGGAGACCAATATAGAAGGGATTTTTGCATGCGGAAACGTGCTCCATGTGCATGATCTTGTGGATTACGTCTCAGAAGAAGCGAAGAATGCCGGGAAAAATGCAGCGGCTTATATTCAAAACGGAGCAGCAAGGGATACGCGTACGATTGCGATCAATCCCACCGGCGGTGTCCGTTATACCGTGCCGAGTACGATCCGTCCGGATCGGATGGACGATACGCTCACGGTGCGTTTCCGTGTCGGCGATGTCTACAAGAATTACAGTATCGTGACCTATTTCGACGAGGAAAAGATCTCCGAGCGTAAGCGCCCGGTGATGGCACCCGGCGAAATGGAGCAGGTGATCTTAAAGAAAGCGGATCTCCTGGAACGTCCGGGCTTAAAGACGGTTACGATCACGGTGGAGGGTGCATAAGATGGAAAAAAGAGAGCTTACTTGTATCGGATGTCCGCTGGGTTGCGCGATCACGGTATCCATGGAAAACGGCAATATTCTGGAGGTGACCGGGAATACCTGTAAACGCGGTGAGGACTATGCCAGAAAAGAAGTCACGAACCCGACGAGGATCGTGACCAGCACTGTCCAGGTCAGCGGCGGTGTTTCTCCGACGGTTTCCTGCAAAACAAAACAGGATATCCCGAAGGGCAAGATCTTTGATGTGGCAGCGGCGCTGAAAGGTGTTTGTGTCAAAGCACCGGTTGCGATCGGCGATGTGGTGTACGCGGATGTCGCAGGAACCGGCGTGGATATGGTGGCTACCAAGGACATTGCAGCAGCCGGTTGAGACCGATAGAAGACGAAACAGACGAGACAAAACACAACTGAGAAAGGGACGGCCAGTTGAACCGTCCCTTTCCCGAGGAGTTTAGTTATGAAAATGTTTCATCTATGATCTATACTATAAATGCTAATTGTGGCGAAAATGTGTCCTAATTCTAAAAAGAAAATAAAAAGAAAATAAAAAAATTCTAACCAAAGTCAAAAGGGCCGGATCGGCTTGACATTCTGGCAGAATATCAGTAAAGTGATAAGGAACTGATTGCGGAGGAATCGAAAATGGCTGTATTACAGCACAAGGATTCAATTTCACATAAAAGTAAAAATTGCGCCCGGTGTGGAAAGATTCTGCCGGAGAGTTACGAGAAAGAGTTTTGTAAAAAATGTGAGGAAGAAGAACTATTCATTCAGGTGCGTGAATACATTCGGGACAACGATGTTACGGAGATGGAAGTAGCTGATTATTTCAACATTCCGAAGCAGAAGATCAAAGAGTGGATCCGAGAGGGAAGAATTCAGCATCGGTAGCGGCTTCGTGCTGATACCGGTGCTTTTGTTTTACAGACGGAGAGCAACATGAACGAGTACGACAACGGCGGCAATAACGGCGGGAATAACAACAATAAACGAAACAACGGGCAGATGATCCTTGTATTCATCGTGACGACCCTGATCGCGTTGTTTGCCATGAGCCTGATCAGCCGGATGCAGTCCGGCGCGACAAAAAAAGAGATCAGCTACAGCGAGTTTCTGCAGATGGTCAAGGATGACAGTGTGCAAAGCGTGGATATCGGCACCTACCAGATCGACATCACACCGAAAAACAACGGGGATATGGTGATCCCGATCACTTATTATACCGGTGTGGTCCGTAACGACGATCTGCTCCAGCTGCTTCTTGACCATGATGTCGAAGTAAACGGGACAATTCCGGATAATACATCTTCCTGGATCTACAATATCTTAAGTTTTGTGATCCCGCTTGTGCTGGTATGGATCCTGCTGGGTTTTTTGATGCGCAGAATGGGCGGCGGCGGTGTGTTCGGCGTTGGCAAGAATACCGCTAAGGTCTATGTAGAGAAATCCACGGGTGTGACATTTAAGGATGTCGCAGGACAGGATGAGGCCAAAGAATCCTTGCAGGAAGTCGTCGATTTCCTGCATAATCCGAAGAAATATCAGGAGATTGGGGCAAAGCTTCCGAAAGGAGCGCTTCTGGTGGGGCCTCCCGGAACAGGTAAGACGCTGCTTGCCAAGGCAGTAGCCGGAGAGGCGGGCGTGCCGTTTTTCTCCCTTGCAGGATCGGATTTTGTGGAGATGTTTGTCGGTGTTGGTGCATCCAGAGTGCGTGACCTCTTTAAAGATGCGGAGAAGAACTCTCCCTGTATTATTTTTATCGATGAGATCGATGCGATCGGAAAAAGCCGTGATACCCGTTTCGGCGGCGGAAATGACGAGCGTGAGCAGACGTTGAACCAGCTCCTTGCTGAGATGGATGGATTTGATACGAGCAAGGGTCTTTTGGTGCTTGCAGCCACGAACCGCCCGGAGGTGCTGGACAAAGCATTGCTGCGCCCTGGACGCTTTGACCGAAGGATCATTGTTGACCGTCCGGATATGAAAGGACGTCTGGAAACGTTGAAAGTACATTCCAAAGACGTTCACATGGATGAGAGTGTGGATCTGGATGCCATCGCGCTTGCTTCTGCAGGACTGGTGGGATCCGACCTTGCAAATATCATCAATGAGGCCGCGATCAATGCGGTCAAGAGCGGGCGCAAATTCGTGAACCAGAAGGATCTTTTTGATGCGTTCGAACTTGTCGCGGTCGGCGGCAAGGAGAAGAAAGACCGCGCCATGAGTGAAAAGGAGCGCCGGATCGTTTCCTATCACGAAGTGGGGCATGCGATGGTCTCCGCTTTGCAAAAAAATACGGAGCCGGTGCAGAAGATTACGATCGTTCCGCGTACCATGGGCGCACTGGGATATACGCTGCAGACGCCTGAGGAGGAGAAGTTCCTGCAGACCAAGGACGAGCTGGAGGCCAAGATCGTGACATTCATGGGAGGCCGTGCGGCAGAGGAACTCGTATTCGAATCTGCAACCAGCGGCGCTGCCAATGATATCGAGCAGGCTACCAAGATCGCACGGGCGATGGTCATGCAGTACGGTATGAGCAAAAAATTCGGTATGGTGAGTATGGCCACGATCGATGCCGCCTATCTGGACGGACGGGCACATTTTGACGGCGGCGATGCCACAGCAGCGGAGATCGATCGGGAAGTACAGCGGATGATCCAGGAGGCATACGACAAAGCCATGAATCTCCTGACGGAAAACCGGGAGATCCTGGATGAGATTGCAAAATATCTTTATGAAAACGAGACCATCACCGGAAAAGAGTTCATGAAGATCTTCCGCAGGTTGAAAGGGCTTCCGGAGGAGGAAGAGGACGATCCGGAGGAAAAAGAAAAGAAAGAAACCGGAGAGACGCCACCGGATGGGAGAGCGGAACTCTCCGAGGAGATGTTTGAGGAAGACGACCTGCCGGTTGTCGGCGGTACCATCGATTTGGTGGCGGATGATGAGCCAATTTGAATTTGAGGAAGAACTGAAAAAACTCCCGGACAAACCGGGAGTTTATCTTATGCATGATAAGTCCGATGCCATCATCTATATCGGAAAGGCAAGGAGCCTTCGGCATCGGGTGCGGCAGTATTTTCAGGCGAGCCACTCCGAAGGCCTGAAAAAAGACCAGATGGTGCGGCAGATCGCGCGTTTTGAGTACATCGTGACGGACTCCGAACTTGAAGCGCTCGTGCTCGAATGCAATCTGATCAAAGAACATACCCCCAAATACAATACAATGCTGCGGGATGACAAGACCTATCCCTACATCCGCGTGACGCTCGGGGAAGCATTTCCGCGTGTGCTTTTTTCACGCCAGATCAAAAAGGACGGATCCCGCTACTTCGGGCCCTACACGTCTGCCTTTGCCGTGAAGGATACGATCGAACTGATCGGTAAGCTCTATCATCTTCGTACCTGCAGCCGCAAGCTGCCAAAGGATATCGGGAAGGAACGTCCCTGCTTGAATTATCATATCGGGCAATGCGATGCACCCTGTACGGGCGCGGTCAGCCCGGAAGAGTATCGAAAGTCCGTGGACCTTGCATTGCAGTTCTTAAACGGCGATTATGCGCCGATCCTTTCCATGCTGGAAGAGAAGATGGACGGCTTTGCGGAGCGGATGGAGTATGAAAAAGCGGCGGAATACCGTGATCTTTTGGGAAGTGTGCGCCAGATCGCCCAAAAGCAGAAGATCACGAGCTTTGACAGTGAGGACAAGGATATCGTGGCTCTGGCCAGCGACGGAGACGATGCGGTCGTGCAGGTTTTCTTTATCCGCAGCGGCAAATTGATCGGGAGAGATCATTTCTATATGCGCGTCCGGACAGATGATACGAACAGCCAGATCTTGTCGGCTTTTCTGCGGCAATACTATTCCGGGACACCGTTGATCCCGAAGGAGATCCATCTGCAGGAGTCGATCGAGGATTTGGAGACGATCGCGGATTGGCTGTCAGAACGCAGAGGAAATAAGGTCCGCATCCTGATCCCGCAAAAGGGTCTCAAGGAACGCATGGTGGAATTGGCAGAAAAGAATGCCGAGCTTGTATTGAATAAGGACAGAGAGCGGATCAAGCGGGAGGAAGGCCGGACAATCGGTGCGATGAAAGAACTGGCTGAACTTCTCGGAATGCAGGAACTCAGCCGCGTGGAGGCATTCGATATTTCCAACATCAGCGGATTCCAGTCTGTGGGCTCCATGGTGGTGTTTGAAAAAGGAAAACCGGTGAAGAGTGACTACCGGAAATTTCGGCTGCGGACTGTGACGGGACCGGATGATTACGCTTCCATGCATGAGGTGCTGACACGTCGCTTCCTGCACGGGCTGAAGGAGCAGGAAAAGCGAAGAGAGAACGGAGAATCGGATGAATACGGGAGCTTTACACGGTTTCCGGACCTGATCATGATGGACGGCGGCAAAGGGCAGGTGCATGTGGCACTGCAAGTGCTGGACGAGCTGGGATTATCCATTCCGGTCTGCGGGATGGTAAAGGACGACAATCACCACACCAGAGGTCTGTATTTCAAGGATGTGGAGCTGCCGATCGACAGTCACAGCGAGGGGTTTAAGTTGATCACCCGCGTACAGGACGAGGCGCACCGGTTTGCGATCACGTATCACAGATCTTTGCGCGGCAAAGAGCAGGTGCATTCTGCACTGGATGAGATCCCCGGTATCGGCGAAGCCCGCAGGAAAGCATTAATGCGGCGGTTCAAGTCTCTTGAAGCGATCGGAAATGCTACGATCGAGGAATTGGCGGCGACGGATTCCATGAATGAACGGGCTGCCGAGGCTGTGTTTGCATACTTCCATTCGGAGAAGGCGTCTTTTGACGCTTGATGGTTGGTGTGATAAGATTGGGTTGAGTAAGAAAGGGAGGTTGGGGTATGACGCCAAATGGAAAACAGGTGACGGTCGAGAAGATCGCCAAAATGCTGGATTTGAAAAATCTGACGGAGGAACTGGACCTGACGCAGCGGATGATCGTGCTTTCCGACGTGAACAGGCCCGCGTTACAGCTTTCCGGGTACTTTGAATACTTTGAGCAGAAACGTATACAGATCATCGGAAACGTGGAGTACAACTATGTGCGCCAACAGGTACTCAAACAGCGTCTGGATATCGCAAAGCAGTTTTTTGCATTTGATATCCCCTGTGTGATCTACTGCCGGGATCTCGTACCGGATGAGGAGATCCGGGAGATCGCAGTCGAAAACAATGTGCCGCTCCTGCAGACGAGCCGCTCCACTTCCGAATTTACGGCAGAGCTGATCTATACCCTGAAGGAAGAACTGGCGCCCATGATCACGATCCACGGCGTTCTCGTGGATGTTTACGGTGAAGGACTTCTGATCACCGGAGAGAGTGGGATCGGAAAAAGTGAGGCTGCCCTGGAGCTGATCCGCAGAGGTCACCGTCTCGTGACGGATGACGTGGTGGAGATCCGCAAGATCAATGAACATACGCTGGTCGGCTCGTCGCCGGATATCACGAAACACTTCATCGAGCTGCGCGGCATCGGGATCATTGATGTGAAGGCTTTGTACGGCGTGGAATGTGTCAAGGAAAAGCAGAACATCGATCTGGTGATCCAGTTGGAAGATTGGAAAAAGGAAAACGAATACGATCGGCTTGGCATGGAAGAAGAGTATACCGAGTTCCTGGGGAATAAAGTGGTTTGTCATTCCCTGCCGATTCGCCCGGGCCGAAACCTTGCGGTTATCTGTGAGACGGCGGCCGTGAACCACCGCCAGAAAAAGATGGGATATAATGCGGCAAAGGAATTGTATCGACGCGTACAAGCAAATTTAAATCAGGAATAAATAACTTTGACAAACATACACAAAGAAGGAGAAGAATCAGATGGAACGGAAAAATGCATGGAAATCCTATACGTCGGCGGAAGTTAAAAGAGTATTTGATTTTTCGGATCAATACAAAGCCTTTTTGAGCGACTGCAAGACCGAACGGGAATGTGTGGCATATTTTGTGAAGAAAGCGGAAAAAGCTGGTTTCAAGAATCTGAAGGATGTGATCGCTTCCGGGAAGAAACTGAAAGCAGGCGATAAGGTCTATGCAGACAACTATGGCAAGGCCATGTCGCTTTTTGTGATCGGGACAGACCCGATCGAGCGTGGCATCAACATCCTGGGCGCGCATATCGATTCTCCGCGTCTGGATCTGAAGCAGAATCCTCTTTATGAGGATCAGGAGCTGGTTCTTCTTGATACGCATTATTACGGCGGCGTGAAAAAGTATCAGTGGGTGACCCTTCCGCTTGCACTGCACGGTGTGATCGTCAAGAAAGACGGCAAGAAAGTTCCGGTGTGTATCGGAGAGAAGCCGGACGATCCGGTGTTTGGCGTGAGTGATCTGCTGATCCATCTTTCTGCGACGCAGCTTGAGAAAAAGGGAAATAAGGTGGTGGAAGGTGAGGACTTGAACGTCCTTGTCGGAAGCATGCCCGAGAAACCGGCGAAAGACGGCGAAAAAGAAGATGCGAAAGATCTGGTGAAGAAAAAGATCCTGGCGCTTCTGAAGAAAGAGTACAAGATCGAGGAAGAGGACTTCCTTTCCGCAGAGATCGAGGTGGTACCGGCGGGTCCGGCCAGAGATTACGGGTTCGACCGCAGTATGATCATGGGATACGGACATGATGACAGGTGCTGCGCCTATCCGTCCTTTGAAGCACTGCTTACGATACCGCGGCCGAGACGTACAGCATGCTGTCTGCTGGTAGACAAGGAGGAGATCGGTTCTGTCGGCGCGACTGGTATGGAGTCTAAGTTCTTTGAGAATACACTTGCAGAAGTCATGAACTGTGCAGGACAATATAAGGATCTGTCCCTGCGTCGCGCGATCACGGCATCTAAAGCGCTTTCCTCCGATGTTTCCGCAGCGTTTGACCCGAATTATCCGTCCGTGATGGAGAAAAAGAACTGTGCTTATTTCGGACGCGGCTTGGTTTTCAACAAATACACCGGTGCGAGAGGAAAATCCGGCTCCAACGATGCTAACGCGGAATATATGGGCGAAATGCGACGTATTTTCGACAAACATAAGGTGTTTTTCCAGACCGCAGAGCTCGGAAAAGTGGATCAGGGCGGCGGCGGCACGATCGCCTATATTTTCGGCAATTACGGCATGCAGGTCATTGACAGCGGCGTGGCTGTGCTGAATATGCATGCGCCGTGGGAGATCATCAGCAAAGCAGATCTCTATGAGGCATACAAGGGATATATTGCTTTCTTAAAAGAAGCTTAAATAAATATGGAATTCAACGAAAATCAGTGCAATCGTATAAAAAATGATCTGGAAACGTTACTGCAGCAAGATCAAAGCAGTGCTTGCACAGCCCAGATCCTCCTGAAAGAGCCGATGCGGCTGCATACGACCTTCCGTGTCGGCGGGCCGGCAGATCTGTTTGTGATAGCGACGCCTCAAGCAGCAGCAAAGATCCGGCAATATTGTACCAAAAACGAGATGCCGTTTCTTCTAGTGGGACGCGGCAGCAACCTCCTCGTCTCCGACCGTGGACTGTGTGGTGTTGTGCTGATGCTGGAAGGGGATTCGGAGAGTGTGAAAGTTGACGGCCAGGAGCTTTCCGCTTCTGCCGGTGTCACGATGGCAGCCATTTCACGTACGGCGCAGCAGCACGGTTTGACGGGCCTTGAATTTGCATCCGGAATCCCGGGCACTGTTGGCGGCGGCGTGGTCATGAATGCCGGAGCTTACGGACAGGAGATCAAGGATGTCCTGAAGAAGGTGTCTGTCTGCAACAAAGAAGGAAGCGTGCAGGACGTGCCGGCGGAGGAACTTGCGCTTTCCTACCGGAAGAGTATCATTCCGGATCGGGATTGGATCGTGCTGTCGGCGGTCTTTTCCATGGAAAATGGAGATCCGGATCAGATCCGTAGCACGATGGAGGATCTGACCGCGCGCCGCAAAGAAAAACAGCCTCTGGAGTTTCCCAGTGCAGGAAGCACCTTTAAGAGGCCGGAGGGTCATTTTGCCGGGAAGCTCATCGAAGATGCAGGGCTGCGTGGATTTGCGGTAGGCGGAGCAATGGTTTCCGAGAAGCACTGTGGATTTGTGATCAATACCGGAGAGGCGACGGCGGATGATATCTGTCGCTTGATCAAACGTGTACAGGAGAAAGTGATGGAATCCAGCGGGATCCTGCTGGAGCCTGAAGTGAAATTATTGGGTTTTGACAAGGAGAAAGCACAATGAGATTTGTGATCCTTACCGGAATGTCGGGCGCGGGGAAGAGCACCGCGATGAAAATGATGGAGGATATCGGGTATTATTGCGTGGACAACCTCCCGATCTCTCTTCTGGAGCCTTTTATGGAACTTTCTGCGCAAAGCGGTGAGCTGCAGAAAGTTGCAGTAGGCATCGACGTCCGGAGCGGGAGGCCGTTTGAAGAGCTGGAAGAGGCCCTTGCGCAGGCAAAAAAAGACGGCTGGAACTTTGAGGTACTGTTTATGGAGGCGGATGATGATGTGCTCCTGAAACGGTACAAGGAAACCCGGCGCAGCCATCCGCTCGCGGAGAGCAACCGTCTGGAGACCGGGATCGGGATGGAACGGAAACACCTGCAGAAATTGCGGAAACAGGCGGATCATATCATTAATACCAGCCATCTCCTGACGCGCGAGCTCAAGGAAGAGATCAACCGTATTTTTCTGGAGGATCAAAGCTACAAGAATCTGTTTATCACGATCCTTTCCTTCGGTTATAAATTCGGAATACCGACGGATTCGGATCTGGTTTTTGATGTCAGGTTCCTGCCGAACCCCTTCTATGTGGAGGGCCTTCGTAACAAAACCGGTGAGGATAAAGAAGTACGCGACTACGTCATGCAGTTTCCGGAGGCGCATACATTCCTGGATAAGCTGACAGATCTGATCGATTTTCTGCTGCCGAATTATGTGTCGGAAGGAAAGAGCCGGCTCGTCATCAGCATCGGTTGTACCGGCGGCAAGCACCGGTCCGTGACGCTGGCAAAGGAGCTTTACGGGAGACTCATCAACAACGAAGGATATGCTTTAAAGATCGAACATCGTGACATCACACGCAATGCAGGGCGGTAAAGACATGTCTTTTGCGGGAAAAGTAAAGGAAGAGCTTTCCGGAAAAAAACGGAAGGAAAAGGACAAAGACCGTCAGATTTTGCGTGATGCCTTTCTTTCTTCCGGTACCATGAGTGATCCGGAAAAGTCCTATCATTTTGAACTGATCTTCCGTGAAAGGGAGGAAGCCGAGAAGATGCTTACCGTGATGGAGCATCTTTCGCTTTCCGGGAAGATCATGGAGCGGAAAGGTCATATCGTGGTGTATCTGAAGGAGAGTGACGAGATTTCCGATGCGCTGAAAATGATGGGCGCCTACCGTTGTTGTATGGAGTTTGAAAATACGCGGATCCTAAAGGAAATGCGCAATTCCGTGAACCGGAAGGTCAACTGTGAGACCGCAAATATCCATAAGACCGTCGGCGCGGCAGTGCGGCAGCTGGAAGACATCCGCCTGATCGAAGAAACGATCGGATTATCCGAACTGCCGGAAGCACTTCGTGAAATGGCAGAGATCAGAACGCGCTATCCGGACGCCACATTGGCGGAACTTGGAGAGTATTTTACCCCACCTGTCGGAAAAAGCGGCGTCAATCACAGGCTTCGTAAGATTGCGGCGATTGCCGACAAACTAAGGGGTCAGGGCGAAAAAACAGCGAATCAATAAGAAAGATCTGTATAATTAAATGGAGAATTAATATTCAGGATGAGAAGAGCACTATTTGTTTTTAACATGCGTTCGGGAAAAGGCATGATCAAAAGCAAGATCGCAGACGTTCTTGATACGCTCGTGAAAGCCGGGTATGAGGTTACTGCGCATCCCACGCAGGAGGGCGGAGACGCCGAACGACTTGTACAGGATAAGGCGGCAGACTATGACCTGATCGTATGCAGCGGCGGAGACGGGACGTTGGATGAAACTGTGACCGGTATGATCCGCGGGGGTCACCGGGTACCCATAGGCTATATCCCGACCGGCAGCACGAATGATTTCGGCACGACCTTAAAAATCCCGAAGGACATCACCAAAGCGGCGGAGATTGCCGCAAACGGAGAAGATTATGCTTGCGATATCGGCGAATTCAATGATGACAGCTTCGTCTATATCGCAGCCTTTGGTCTTTTTACGGATATTTCGTATGGGACGAGCCAGCAGATGAAAAATGCGTTCGGGCATGCGGCATATCTCTTCGAACTGGCAAAACAGTTCGGGAGGCCGATCCCCGGATATGAGATGCGGGTCGAGGTGAACGGAGAAGTGCTGGAGGACCGTTTTTCCTATGGGATGATCACGAATTCTTCGTCTGTCGGAGGGATCAAGGACCTGACCGGAAAAAATGTCGATCTTGCCGACGGCCTCTTGGAAGTGACGCTGGTACGGGAGCCAAAGAATCCGCTGGAGCTGAATGAAATCCTGACAAGGCTTGCAAACCTGACCTCGGAATCCAAACTGGTGCATGCGGTGAAGACGGACCATCTGACTCTGCACGCAGCAGAACCGATGGCCTGGACGATCGACGGTGACTACGGCGGGACCTTCACGGATGTCGAGATCTCCTGTAAAAAACAGGCGGTGGATTTTCGCGTCCGGAAGAAGAAGTGATCGTGGCGGCGCGGGAGGCACAAGTAATCATTGAATTTCGGCAGTAATCGTGCTAGAATAGATGCACAGGCGTTTTCACGCAAATAATACAAAATTTATGGAGGGAAAGAAATGTTAGTATCAGCTACAGAGATGCTGCAGAAGGCAAAAGCAGGCCACTATGCGGTAGGACAGTTTAACATCAACAACCTGGAGTGGACGAAGGCAATCCTTCAGACCGCGCAGGAGCTGAATTCCCCGGTGATCCTTGGCGTATCCGAGGGCGCAGGCAAGTATATGGGTGGTTTCCGTACGGTTCAGGCCATGGTAGAGGCTATGGACAAGGAGTTCAAGATTACGGTTCCGGTTGCGACCCATCTGGATCATGGTACGTACGAAGGCTGCTATAAGTGCATCAAAGCCGGCTTTACTTCCATTATGTTTGATGGTTCTCACTACGCAATCGAAGAGAACGTCGCAAAGACGACGGAGCTTGTAAACGTTGCACATGCACTCGGTCTTTCCATTGAGGCTGAGGTTGGCGCGATCGGCGGTGAAGAAGACGGTGTCATCGGCAAGGGCGAATGTGCAGATCCGGATGAGTGCAAGGCAATCGCAGATCTCGGTGTAGATATGCTCGCTGCCGGCATCGGCAACATCCACGGCAAATATCCGGCTGACTGGGAAGGACTTTCCTTTGAAACGCTGGATGCGATCCAGAAGAAGACCGGCACGATGCCGCTCGTATTGCACGGCGGTTCCGGTATCCCGGAGGAGATGGTAAAGAAAGCCATCACGCTCGGCGTATCCAAGGTTAACGTCAATACGGAGTGCCAGCTTGCATTCGCAGATGCGACCCGCAAGTATGTTGAAGCAGGCAAGGATCTCGAGGGTAAGGGATTTGACCCGAGAAAACTTCTTGCACCGGGCTTTGAAGCGATCAAGGCAACCGTGAAAGACAAGATGGAGCTGTTCGGTTCCGTTGGAAAGGCTTGAGAAGCACATGATACAGAACGGTACAAGGGTACTCCGGTTGCGGAGTACCCTTGTCTTGGTATGAGGAGGATAAGAGTACATGAGTGAAGCGGCGTATTTTAACGTGGCGGACATTTTCGGAGAAAATGTGTTCAATGATGCGGTTATGCAGGAGCGTCTCCCGAAGAAGGTCTATAAAAAGCTGCGGGAGGTCATCGAAGAGGGCCAGGACCTGGATCTGGAAACCGCAGACGTGATCGCACATGAGATGAAGGAGTGGGCGATCGAGAAAGGGGCAACCCATTATACGCATTGGTTCCAGCCGATGACAGGTGTCACGGCGGAGAAGCACGATTCCTTTATTTCCGCACCGCTTCCCAGTGGCAAGATCCTCATGAGTTTTTCAGGAAAAGAACTGATCAAAGGGGAGCCGGATGCATCATCATTCCCGTCCGGCGGCCTTCGCGCCACCTTTGAAGCCAGAGGCTATACGGCATGGGACTGCACGTCTCCGGCGTTTGTCCGGCAGGATGCGGCAGGCGCAACGTTATGTATTCCGACGGCGTTCTGTTCTTATACGGGCGAGGCGCTCGACCAGAAAACACCGTTGCTGCGCTCTATGGAAGCAATCAACGAGCAGTCGCTGCGGCTGATCCGGCTTTTCGGCAATACGACGTCAAAGCGTGTGACACCGTCTGTCGGCGCAGAGCAGGAGTATTTTCTTGTCGATCGACAGAAATATCTGAAACGGAAAGATCTGATCTTTACCAGCAGAACGCTTTTCGGTGCGATGCCTCCGAAGGGGCAGGAAATGGATGACCACTATTATGGTGCGATCAGAGAGCGTGTGGCTTCCTTTATGCGCGATGTGAATAAGGAACTCTGGAAGCTCGGCGTGACTGCAAAGACACAGCATAACGAAGTGGCACCGGCGCAGCATGAGTTGGCCGAAATCTATTCTGAAGCGAATGTGGCGGTGGATCATAACCAGATCGTGATGGAGACGTTAAAGCGTGTGGCGTATCGCCATGACCTTCATTGTCTGCTGCATGAAAAACCGTTTGCAGGTGTCAATGGCTCCGGTAAGCACAACAACTGGTCATTGTCCACGGATGACGGCATGAATCTGCTGGATCCCGGGAAACGCCCGCACGAAAATACACAGTTTCTGCTTGTTCTTGCGTGTATCCTCAAAGCAGTCGATGAGCATGCTGATCTGCTACGGGCTTCTGCAGCGGATGTCGGAAATGATCACCGGCTTGGCGCGAACGAGGCACCGCCTGCGATCCTGTCCGTCTTTTTGGGAGAGCAGCTGACCGATGTCGTGACCCAGCTCATTGCAACCGGATCTGCGACCCATTCTCTCCATCGTGAGAAATTGGAGACGGGCGTGAGGACATTGCCCGACTTTATGAAAGATGCGACGGATCGGAACCGGACTTCGCCGTTTGCCTTTACCGGGAACAAATTCGAGTTCCGTATGGTGGGCTCCAAGGATTCCATCGCGCAGCCGAATATTGTCCTGAATACGATCGTTGCGGAGGCATTTTCCGATGCCTGTGATAAACTGGAAAAGGCCAAGGATTTTGATGCAGCCGTACACGATCTGACAAAGCAGCTTTTAGAAGAGCATCAGCGGATCATTTTCAATGGAGACGGCTATTCGGAAGAATGGGTGGAGGAAGCCAAAAAGCGCGGTCTCCCGAATCTGCGTTCCATGGTGGAAGCGATCCCTGCTTACATTGCAAAAAATAACGTCAAGGCATTTGAGAAGTTCCATGTCTTCACAAAGACGGAGCTGGAATCTCGTGTGGAGATCCAGTACGAGATCTATGCCAAGACCATCAATATCGAAGCCAAGTCTATGATCGATATTGCCAGCAAGCACATCATCCCGGCGATCATCCGCTATACGACGCGGCTCGCAGACTCCATCAATCAGGTGCGCCAGGCCTTGGAAGACGCGGATGTGTCTGTACAGACGGAGCTTCTTGCAGAGGCATTAGACCTTCTTTCCGACACGAAGATGGCGCTCGCGAAGCTGATCGACGAGGATGAGAAAGCATCTGCCATGAAAGAGGGCAAAGCGCAGGCGAAATACTATTATGAAAAGGTATTTGCCGCGATGAAGGCGCTTCGCGCGCCGGTCGACCGTCTGGAGATGATCGTGGATAAGGAGCTTTGGCCGATGCCATCCTACGGTGACCTGATCTTCGAGGTGTAAGCAACCCAAGGGGATGACCTGTGGAAGAAAAGAAGACGCGGTTCGTCTACGAAGGCGGGATCGGAGAGATCGAGGAAAAGAAGTCACGTTTTATTGCGGCGGTACAGAGCGTCCACTCCGAGGAAGAAGCACTTGCCTTTCTGGCGGCGAAGAAAAAGGAATACTATGACGCCAGGCATAACTGCCATGCGTTTGTGATCGGTGAGGGAAACCGGATCCAGCGATGCTCCGATGACGGCGAACCCTCCGGAACCGCCGGCAGACCCATGCTGGAAATCCTCCTGCACGAGCATCTGGAGGACACCATCGTGGTTGTGACCAGATATTTCGGCGGGACGCTGCTCGGTACAGGCGGACTCGTGCGTGCCTATCAGGCAGCAGTCCAGGCGGGTCTTGCGGCAAGCCGCATTGCGGAACGCCGCTTCGGAAGAGAGTTGTCTGTTGAGGCTTCATACACCGACCTTGACCGCCTGCAGCGTTATGCTGCGAAGCAGCAGTTGACGATCCACGACAGCATCTATGCAGAGAATGTCACGCTCCGCCTGATGATCCCGGAGGAGTCCGTACAGACAGTGCTTATGGAGCTGACGGATCTGACCGAGGGCAGGGCAAAACTCTCCTGCAAGGAGACGGAAGCCTATGCCGAGATAGACGGAAAAATCATAAGGTTTTCTTCTTGACATTTCGGCACATCATCAGTATAATAGCACTTGTGCTCAAAGCCCATTCGCCAAATGGTAAGGCAGCGGACTCTGACTCCGTCATTTCCAGGTTCGAGTCCTGGATGGGCTGGTATTCGTCATAAGGAGGGACCCACGAAGTGGGAGGATTACTTATGACCTGCGCGCCATCAGGCGCTACTAACAAAGACCTCGCAGCGGAAACGCCTGCGGGGTCTTTGCTTGTAGAGCTGATGCGGGGCTGCGAGAGATATTAAATGAAGTTTCAATTTCACATAACTTGTTATATCTTCACATATTCTCTAAAAAATTTGTGTCAACGTTGTGTCAAAATTGAGTCAGGGAGAGAGCTATGTGACTAAGATCCGCAGGTCATTTTGAAGATGATCTGCGGATTTTCATATGGATGAGATATGTGTCATCCTTTATTTTGAATATTCAGCACAATGATTTTTTATCGCTGGGTCTTTTTGACAGCAGAACGTCCGTTCGCTTTGAGTGAAAAAGTAATTGCAAGTTAGTAAAAACGCCCATTTTCTTCGCAAGACTAATTTCGGGTTTGCATGTCACCCTATGTATTATGCATCTTATCGCACCGTCTATTGATGCCATATAAATTCTTTTCTATATTTAAGGAAACGGGAGAAAGGAAAAAAGGTTGGAAAAAGCATATGGATGGGATGAAGGCAAAGCAGCTGGAGATCAGGGAACTGAAGAACAGGATAAAAGGATGCTACACCGGAAAGAACATCGGCGGAACGTTTCTTTTGGTGAAGATACGGATTGTATCTGTGCAAGCTTGTGCAGCACCCTTGGGATTCTGCTTGGTGAAGATCTGATCCCGGCAAAATGGAAGGATCCGCTGAACGATAAAATATCCACCTGTTGTATCAAAAACACCAGTATCGGTTTGTGGATCCCGGATACGGCAACGGAGCTTACCGAACGGATCCTGCGTGATATCCCGCTGATCTTAGACCAGGACTTATGCAATATCTTCGGCGAAAACGGGATGACGTTTCCATCCTGTCAAACGGGGAGGTGAAACTTCCGTTAAACAACTTAAGCGGCGCGTATGCAAAGGCCGACATTTCCTTTGTTGTAAACAACAGTATGCAGGGCAGTATCGATATTATGATCGGAGTCGGCCTTATTGGAAGGCATTCGCAAGGGGCCATAAAAATCACTTTATTTCAGGAGGCGACGGGATGCAGACGAAGAAATATGAATTAAATGAAAGGGCATATCTGACATCGTACATATATGATGATTATCGGGTCGATGCACCTCCGGCGGCGAAACCTGCTGTGATCATCTGTCCCGGAGGCGGATGGATAACGCTCTCGGAGCGTGAGGGGGAACCGATCGCGATCGAATTTGCCAAGCGCGGATATATCGCATTTGTTCTTCACTATTCCGTTTCGGATGAGCCTGTCACTCCTGGAGATTTCGGGCTGATCCACCGGGCGATGGAGGAAATGGAAACGTCCTACGGAATCCTATGCGATTTGGCAAAAGAGCAGGTTGCAGAGCCACGACAGATCTCGGTGTTGGGTTTCTCCGCAGGCGGACAATTGGCAGCTCTTTTTGCGGCAAAACATCCGGAGTTGTTTTCGTGTATCCTTTGTTATCCGCTTTTGGATATTGCGGATGAAATTCGTTTTGTATCCTCATCCATGTGTTTGAAGGAAAACCGGGAGATCATGGAAAAATGTTTTTCGGTGATCGGGGTAAGCGCGGAGCGCGAAAAAGACTGGTCTTCGATCGATCCGATCGAGCAGATCACGCCGGATATGCCGAGGACATTTATCTGGCACGGCGCTACGGATGATCTTGTCAGGGTGACCGGAAGTCTGAACTATGCCAGAAAACTGCTGAAGAGCAGCGCCAGGACAGAACTGCATATCTATGATAATTGCGGACACGGGATCTCCCTTGGCACACGGGAAACAGCAGCTGTCGAAAAAGAGATCAACCGTTACGGAACTGTGTGGTTTGCGCAGCTGTTAAGATGGATGGAGGAACTTGAAAATGAAAAAAAGTAAATGGGGAATCCTGTTCATCTCTCCCTATCTCATTATCTATGTGATATTTACGGCGCTGCCGATCGTCATCTCTTTATATAAATCTTTTTTTGTGAATTACTGGAAAGGTCTGGAGGAAGTAGGTCCTACCTTTTGCGGACTGGAGAATTATGTCACGCTTTTGACCGACAAAAGTATCTATACCTACCTTTCCAATACAGCGATCATGTGGATCCTTGGATTTGCGCCGCAGATCATCCTGTCGATCACGCTCGCAGCCTGGTTCAGCAATCACAGACTCGGTCTTAAGGGGATTCAGTTTTTTAAGACGGTGATCTATTTTCCGAATCTGATCATAGCCGCATCGTTTGCATCGCTGTTTTTCTCGCTTTTTGCAGACACCGGGCCGGTGAACTCGTTTCTGATGAATGTGGGAATCCTCCGGGAACCGTTCCATTTCTTTTCAAATACCTGGTCGGCAAGAGGACTGGTTGCATTTATGAACTGCACGATGTGGTTCGGAAATACGACACTTCTTTTGCTTGCCGGAATGCTCGGGATCGACCCGGCGATCCGCGAGGCTGCCGAGGTGGATGGCGCGAGTCCGTGGCAGGTATTTACAAGGATCACATTGCCGCTGATCCGGCCGATCCTTTTGTATGTCGTGATCACCTCTTTGATCGGCGGGATCCAGATGTTTGATGTGCCGCAGATCCTGACAAAGGGAACCGGCGATCCGAATCGTTCTACCATGACGATCCTGATGTACTTGAATAAACACATGTTCAGTAAGAATTACGGCGTATCCGGAGCACTTTCGGTGATCCTCTTTCTGGTGACGGCGGTCCTTTCCCTGCTCGTGTTCCGGGTGAGCTTCCGGACGGAAGAGAGGAGGTGACCGGGATGAAACGAACGATAAAAAAGATCCTGATCTATGTTGTCCTTGCCATCGTCTCTTTCCTTTGCATTTTCTGGTTCTATGAGCTTTTTATCAATGCGACCAGATCAAACGGGGAATTGGCAAGCGGATTTTCCTTCCTGCCGGGAACGGCACTTGTAAAAAACTGGAACAGCATGCTGCATTGCGCGCTTCCTGTTATGAGCAGTATGAAAAACAGCCTGATCATCGCACTTGCTTCGTCTTTTCTATGCAGCTATTTTTCGATCATGACGGCGTATGGCATTCATGCATTCTGTTTCAAAGGGAAAAAACTTTTTTATACCATCATGATCGGCTTTATGATGATCCCGAGGCAGGTGACTGTGCTGGGATTCGTAAGCATGGTGGATAAGATGCATCTTATGGATTCGTTCCTTCCGCTGATCCTGCCGGAAATTGCATGCCCAATCGTCTTCTACTATATGATAAAATATATGGAGAGTACGCTTCCGATGTCACTTCTGGAAGCGGCCAGGATTGACGGTGCTTCCGAGTTTTATGTGTTTAACCGGATCGTGCTGCCTTTGATGATGCCGGCGTTTGCGGTACAGATGATCTTTAAATTTGTCGAGTCATGGAACAATTTTTTCATTCCGGCACTGATCCTGCACGATGACACGAATAAAACCATACCGATCGTGATCTCGCTCCTCCGGAGCGCGAACTTTGCGGATTCTGACAATGGTCTTATTTACATGGTAATCGCTTTTTCAATCCTGCCTTCAGTCATTATTTATCTGTTTTTATCCAGAAAGATCATCAGCGGTCTTACAAGCGGAGGAATGAAAGGTTGATGAAGATCAATATCCACATCATCGATGACCAAAAGGAGGAAACGATCGACATCTTCTGCCACGAAGAAAGCAAAGAAAGAATGCTGGAGATCGCACGGGAGTTTTCCGATGGCAGTCAGAGAATCACCTGTAAGAAAAATGACAAGACGTATCGGATCCGGCTTGATGAGGTCTTTTATATCGAAACGGTGGATGAGCATTTGTTTATTTACTGTGAAAATGATGTTTATGAAAACAGGATGCGGCTGTATGAAGCGGAACAGTTGTGCATGGATACACTGTTTTTTAAGGCCTCCAAATCGATGCTCATCAACATAAAAAAGATAGAAAATATGAAGCCATCACTTTCCGGCCGTTTTGAGATCACCATGATAAACGGAGAAAAACTTCTGGTGTCACGCAAATATGTTGCTGATCTGAAGAAAAAGATGAGTTTATAGGAGCAAATGCAAAATGAAACAGGAAATCGGAAATGTTCTCAGAAGATTTGTCAATATCTGTGGCTGTACATTCATCATCATGCTGATACTTGGGCCGTTGTTTCACGTCATAGACGGCATCAATAATATGCAGATCGGATTCATCACGATCTGTTGCGCCGCAGCAGCGCTTTCCAGTCTGGTATTTCTATCACCGAAAGAACTTCACGGCGCCGCCTGGTGGGGACGCGAGCTGCTTTGCATAGCGATCAATATGGCGATCACTTTGCCGCTTACACATTATGCCGGACTTTGGCGATCCACAGCCGGAATGGTTATTGTTGTGCTTGTTGTCTTAGTACTGGCGTTCGGAAATCATCTGATCGAATTTCTCTTTGATATGCGGACTGCGAATCAGATCAACAAAAAGATCCGGGAACTAAGATGATCCTTGAACATGAATATTCTCCAATTGTGGAAGTCAGAATGATACGAAAGAATGAATAAGACTCTTGGATAAAGGAGAAAATAGAACAATGCTGGTAAATATGAATGAAATTCTCCTTCCTGCAAAGGAGGGAAAGTATGGTGTCGGTTTCTTCAACGCTGTCAATGTGGAGATGGCCAGAGCCGTCATTGAAACGGCAGAGGAACTACATGCGCCGGTGATAGTAGGCACGGCAGAAGTGCTGCTGCCTGCCATGTCTCTTAAGAATGTGGCGGATTATCTGGTGCCCATGGCACAGCGGGCCAGTGTTCCGGTGTGCGTGCATTATGATCACGGACTGACGTTTGAGAAGTGCATGGAGGCGCTGAAACTGGGGTTCACCTCTGTGATGTATGACTGCTCAACTGCAGACTTTGAAACCAATGTGGATCAGGTGTCCGGGATGGTAAAAATCTGCCATGCAATGGGTGCCACCGTCGAAGGGGAACTTGGTCATGTGGGCGATAACGAAGGAACAGGAAAGCTGGAAAAACCAAGCGATTATTATACCGATCCCGAGATTGCGCAGGATTATGCCACTCGCACAGGAATTGATGCACTTGCGGTGGCAGTTGGGAATGCGCATGGAGATTACAAGTTTCCGCCAAAACTGGATTTTGAAAGAATCGAATCAATTGCTGCGAAGACTGGGATTCCGCTTGTGCTTCACGTTGGGAGCGGCCTGGCGGATGAGGATTTCCGGTTCGCGGTAGAAAAAGGGATATGCAAGGTGAATATCTTTACAGACTTGGACAAGGCCGGGAAAGCAGGCGCTGAACAGGGGCTCAAGGAAGGAGCAAAGACCATGATGGGACTGATCCCATATGAGATTGATGCCATGAAAACTGTCGTCAGGGAAAAGATAAGACTGTTTGGGTCGGTTGAAGTTGCAGCCTAATGAATGAGTATGGGAGGACGGGAAGCGTAAAGTAAGTAGCATCCAAAGGAGTTGACATGGCAATGGAATTTAAAAAAGGAAGTGGCTGGAAAGCCTGCTATGATGAGGAACGAAATCTCTATAGCGCGGAACGCAGTGGACCCGGATACTATCATCTATATGAGATTACGTCGGAGATGTATGATGCTTTGCAGGATGATATGAGTGACATGGATTCATATCACGTGATCATGGATGCGCGGCACCTTTACATGGATGTCGATGATCGTTGCGGTCCGCCGTATACTGTTGTATTAGATGAAGACTATAAAAAACTGTGCCCGTGGGCAAATGTGGTTTCAAGTGGCAAGGTTTGGCCGGATGAATTGACAGATGCGGCAGTAGAGATTTTTGAGTCGGAAAAAGACAACCGGGCGCAACGTCGTAAAAAGCGTGAAGAGCGGGAGAAAACGAAATGATCACCGGATTACACCATATATCATTGAAGTGCGGAACACCTGAAGAATTTGAAAAGTCAAAAGCATTTTATGTAGATCTTTTAGGATTTAAGAAAGTAAGAGAATGGCCGGACGGGATCATGATCGACTTTGGAAATGGAATGCTTGAGATTTTCAGTAACGGAGCTGGCATTAAGGCGAAGGGAGCATTACGCCATGTGGCTTTTGCGACGGATGATGTAGATGAGATAGTGGATAAAGTCAAAAAGGCGGGATACGAGGTATTCATTGAGCCAAATGATATCGTGATAGAGTCCGAACCGGAATTCCCTGCAAGAATGGCATTCTGTATCGGACCGCTGGGTGAAGAAATAGAATTCTTTCAGGAACGATAAGAAAGAGATTTGAATATAATCGGTGTTTGCAGAGATGATCCGATAGAAGGCTTTCTCGAAAGATGGAAAATAGAGCTGATTTGAATAAAATAACAATAAAAAAATTGCTGTTGTGTATTTTCACACCTACGGCAATTCTGAGCCTGTGTTATTTAATATTTGGCCATTTCTGGTCGATGCCGCTTATTCTGTTATTCTGCATCTTGGGTACTGTGATTCTGGTCCCGATCGAGTTAGGGATTATCCTTTTTGCCAGTAAAAAAGAGTACGGATCTTACTCATTGAAAAGCGCATTCACAGGACAGGGCAAGGTATCGGTCTGGAAAACGCTGCTTATTGCGCTTTTTTTCTGTGGTCTGGCCGGTCTATGGTCTGCATTTGTTGCTCCTTTAGAAAACAAACTGCTTGAACCACTCAGGCAGGCCCTTCTAAGTCACCTTCCGGTTGGATTTGATTGGCAGAACATTGATTACATAAAGACATTTCCAGAATCGGTCATTCTGATTACATGTATTTACTACGGGCTCTTCAATGTGATCATAGGACCGGTAACTGAAGAATTATTTTTCAGAGGATATCTGACGTCACATTTCCGAATACAGAATGCTTTTACGCCAATACTGATCACAATCCTGTTTTCGCTTTACCATTTCTGGATTCCGTTTAACAATATTTTCAGAATTCTGGCATTCGCACCGGTTGCGTATGTTGCATACAAAACCAAAAACATATATATAAGCATATGTTTTCACTGCATGTGCAATCTGTTTTCAGTAATCGGATTTGTGATAGCAGTGGTGCGATAAATCATGCTTTCGCGAATAAATTATAAGCTATTTTTTCTGCTCTCCCCTATTCTGCGAAGTAGCTGGAAATTCCAATCCTAACAACCCATTGGAATACCCATCACAGCTCATCCATCATTAGAAAGTCTTTCAACTTATAGTGATAGACAGTACTCGTGGAGTAGTCGATGTCATCGTTCGTTATCAATATCTTCTTCGCCGTGTTATCAAGATTAGCAAAAGCCGCGAATTCCCTACTATATGCTTTTTCTTCAGCAACACTATAGGCTACTTGGACCAGGAATATCTTTCCGTTCTTTTCCACACGAAAATCAATTTCCTTACCTTTGTTATCATAGACACTAACCTCATAATCCATGAATAACAATTCATTAAGAATGATATTCTCCAAGTTGTGAGTAAGATCGAATCTTGTTCCCATTACTCTGATACTGTTCATGGAAACATCCTCGTCATAGAGCTTATAATAATAATTTAACTTTGACTTAGCCTTTGGTGAGTAGAGCGCAACATCCGTTATAACATAAGCTTCTTTCAGATATCCCAGATATTTTATGACAGTCGGAACGGATACGGAAACATTCTGGCTTTTCATATAATCAGCAATGGATTTTGCACTGAAGATCCTGGCATTGGAGATTAGAATATAATCCACAATCTTCTCAAATACTTCCCTCTTACGGATTTTGTAGCGGTTCTCCAAATCGTTATAAACAATCGTATCATTAAGGTCATTCAGATAGCGCTTCTTAGCATCCATATCTTCCTGCGCAAGTGATGCCGGGAATCCTCCCCATATAAGATAATCCGTGATGCTGTAATGCTTTCCGCTTTGCTTTGTGTACTCTATGCACTCCTTATATACAAAAGGTCTTACTCTGAAAGAAACATAGCGCCCGGATAGCTCTTTTGTAAATTCCTTGGAAAGGAGCTTCGAATTACTCCCTGATATAAACACAGAACAGTTATAAAGTCGCAATGTGCGGCAAGCCTCGTTCCATGCTGTAACATTCTGGATCTCGTCAAGGAATAAGTATAACCTTTCTTCACCTATGCTCTCATTCACATATTCAATCAAAGAATCTGCATCCGGTATCTTATTTCTCACAGGTTTTAGATCAAAGTCCAGAAAGAGACAATTTTTGCCTGCAGCCTTAAGTTCAGCCTGAACCTGTTCCAATATAACAGATTTCCCGCATCGCCGTACACCTGTGATTATCTTTACAAGATCACTGTCATAGAAGGGGCGTATCTGTTTTATGTAATGCTCACGTATTATCATATGCACCTCTGTCTAAAGCTCGTGGTAAACATAATATTACTTTAAGATTTTTCGACTGTCAATAATATCTTAAAGTAGTAGTTAAAAATAACATCGTATGTCTTATTATTTTAAAGTAAATCATGTGTCAATAATCTTCAACGATAATCTGCCTCTTGCATGGGACGGCAAGAATAAGGACTTTACCGATGCGCTGGAAGAGATTAACGATCACATTAAAAGTAGCGCGGAACTGGTCATGATCGTATACGGCAATTATACCTTGGAGAAGCTTGACCGTCTGCTGAAAGGTGTGTTGGATAACGCAGATGAGAATGCTGCCGCCTCTACCGGTGGCGGTGGTTCTACCACAGTCGCCGGAGGTGCTTCCGTCTCCAGACAAGGTGTTCGTATGTACATAAGTAAGGGGAAAAAGTTGGCAGGCATGATAAAGCATTTCGAACGAGGCGCAGTAGTCGATTAGGCAAAATTTACGGAACACCAACAATGCTGGTTTGTCTGGTTTTTTTTATTTTCTTTTCTGTATTCAAGTGATATTATGAAACGGAAAAAAGCGGACGCGGCAAGACATAGGAAGGCGACGCACCTGATAAACGAGGTTTCGATGAAAGACATGGAATTGGTTAAGATCACAGAAGAGAATACGGATGATTTTTCCAAAATGATCAGTGAGGATCTCAAATGTAATCTCGGACGCCGCTTTTTTAATGGGCTTGGGGTTTTGGACCATGAGAGCAACCCGGTGGGAGCCATGGTGTATGAACTGTTGAATTATGATAGTGAAGAAGACACCAAAATCCTCATACATTCCTTTGTATCAGAAGATGATGAGGCGACAGAGCTTTTGATGTCTGAGTATGGCAAAGCCGTCAGTGAAGATGGAGCCGTAGAGAGTCTGTATGAGACCGGTGATGAAAAGATCAATGCTGTTTTCACCTCCCACGGATTCAACGCAAAACAAAGTGAGTCCTTGAATATAGTGGTCAGCGCAGGCGAATTAAAAGAGGTGGCAGCTATGACTGCGGGAAAGAAAATTCCCGGATATATTCATGATATGTCCGACACGCCCCCGCTGAGGTACAGGAGCTTTTTGAAAAAATGTCTGATAAAGGGAAAAACCGGCCTGTTGGAGGATCTGGGATATCTTCCGCTGTCATGGTTTGAACGGGAGGTGTCCATCTGCTCCATATCAGATGAAATGATAGATGGAGTTCTTTTGGTCCGAAAGCTTCCTTCACAGGTGCTTGTACCATGCCTTCTTACAGCCTTCGGCATCGATTTTCAGAAAAACCTGCTGTATATCATGCTTCAATCTGCCCAGAGGATCGTGGAGCTTTATCCCGAAGAAACCAAAGTGGTCATACGACGCCACAATGCAGGTGTAAAAAAGCTTACCGATAAATTTTTCCCGAATAAAAACGGAGAAATGGTATACACAGGAAAAAGAGAAGAAAGATAAGAGGAGCTTAAGACATGTTTGATATCGATCAAAGCATTATTGGAGATGTGGATGTTAATCTGGCGGCTGCTCTTTTGATGGGCGGAGTCCTGATCATGACTTTATGGAGAAGTCGCTCCGGGAAAAAAGCGGATACCATCTTTTTGTTCATGGTAATAGCAGCTTTTGTGGGGGCTGTTGCCGGACTTGTTATTGCATTTTTTGAAGGACCGGAAAGCCCGGGATCCTTGGCCCTTGTGGTATCAATTGAGACCATACTGGAGCTAAGCATTACCATACAGCTTTTTTTCCTGCTGCTGTATGTTTTTTTGACGATACACGACAACAGGGACTATCTGATAAGAAGGATGAAATTCTATATGATTCCCTTGGTGATACTTATAGTCCTGAGCATTGTTAATATTTTTACCGGCATCATATGGTACTATGATGGAAACAAAATGTACCATGAGATGGGTCTATACACAGTTTATAATCTGATACGTTATCTGTATCTGATTCTGGCGATCTATCAGTATGCGCGTTACAGAAAAGAAAACGGGCAGGCCCGGTTTTTCAGTATCTGGTTTTATTTGGTTCCCATTCTGTGGGGTACGATCCTGGAATGGGTGACGCCGATTTCAGGATTTATTCTGGGAAATGCTATAGCAAACGTCATACTTTTTATCATGATTTCCCAAAAGGTCGGTTTTACCGACGAAGGAAGCGGATTCTTCAATATCCGCTATCTGAAGCTTTTAAGTGAGAAGATAAAGGCTGGCGAATATGAGCCCCATCTTTTGATACGCTACCATCTGCCCGAGAAAAAGGATCTGTCCGATTTCTTCAGGATGCTGAAAGAAATCCTTCCTGATCAGTGTGATACCGTGAAGCTTGATGATACGAATTGTATTACAGTGATTTATGGAGACACCAGAGGACTTATCAATATGCTCTCTGAGGACATACGGATGATTTCCGAAGAACTTTGTCTGAACATTGAATTTGATTATGTTGTTAAGCAAAGGGATGAGACACCGGTCAAGTTTTTCGAGAAAAATGTTGTAATCGGAGGGTGAGTCATATGTTCTATCTTACTAACAGGGATTATGCTACACTAATAATGGATACCGGCACCATTCTTATGATACTGGGTGTTATCATTTTGTTATTTCGCCAGGGAGAGAAGGGCAGGCCCGATTTAAACTCTTTTTTGATGCTTTTGATCTTAACGATTGTCATGGCCGCCGGGGATATGCTGGGTTACCTCTCCGATCAAAAAATGTTTCCTCACAGCAGGATGCTTGCCACACTTGGCATGACCGTTTTTTATGCGGGCTTTTTGCTTGTTGCCGTGTCATGGCTTCATTATTGCCGTGTAAGATTTAAACATGAAGGCCTTTCCGGACGGACGCGGTTTGCCTTTGAGTATCTTCCCGGGATGATAGGTACAGCCCTGGTTCTTATCAATATCTTCACCGGCTGGATATTCCATTATGATGAAACTGTGACATACCACAGGGGAGTTTTGTTCATCCCCATGTATGTTGCTTTTGCAATCTTTCTTTTAGCAGGGTTCCTCTGTCTTGCCAGATGCAGGGATCACAGCCGGGGCGGGATACTGATCCCCTTGTGCATATGTGCCCTTACTATGATCTTTGGAATCAGCTTCACGTTTCTGGTATCGAACTCGGCCTCATTTGCGCCGATCGGCATAGCCATGTGTTTTGTTTTTACTCACATGGGGATCATGAACGAGGTTTGATAAGAGTTGCAATATGGTTCCTTATGCATTAGTGTTAAAAGAACAGCAGGTATTATACAGCATTAAAATGAACGGGAGGTTTCTTATGAGTGATTTTGATGAGCTGCAAAGCGGATTAGCCAAGCATAAAAGAGAAACAACGGATGTTGAGAATTATATGAAAAGGCAGCAAGCGGACCGCTACGTGAAAGACCACAAGCAGCAGGTGTTGCCGGAATGGCAGAAAAATAAGGGACTGGGAGATATGGAGCATCTGCAGGAAGGTGTCAAAACCCGGGACTTCGTAGAGGAAAATATCCGTATGAAGATGGCCAATACCACCTTTACAGAGAGATGCGATTATTATTTTCAGGATGCGAACTACATGGAATCCAAGGTTCTGCGCTACAGGAGCCTGGCCCGGGACGATAATGGCGATGTGAGGAAATTTGCCGAGAATCATACCAATCGAAGTCTCGATAAAAGAAAGGATGCCGCAACCGCCGCCGCGAATCATTTTGAAAAAGCCATGAAGCTTGAACGAAAGCTGAACCAAAAAAATCAGAAGGATATGAGTCGGCCGGAAATCTATGAAGCGAGAAATGCCATTATGCGCGAGCGCATGGAGGGCATGATAAAGGCTGCCAGGGTTAAGAGCACCAGCAAGGAAGATGAAGAGTTTCGCATCGCCAAGGCCAGGCTTTCCTGCCTTACCATACTGAAAGAACAGGCCGAACATCTGAGGACCAAAGATACAGAAAGATATTTTAATAAAATAGAGGCGAATCTTACAAAGGAGATTGAAAAGGAGAGAAAGACCCTGAGTAAGTTTACTTCTAATGTAAATTCCAAGTGGATGGATTCTCTGGGCTGCAACGATAAGGAGAGCCTGGAAAGAGAGCTTCGCGAATCGGGAAATACACATGCAACCATAGAGGATGTAAAGATTTCCCGTATGTTTCAAGTCATGTCCGCTGAAAGACTAAGGGATGAGTATGTTACGGCTCAGAAGCTGGCCAATAAAAATAAGACGTTTAACAAAACCATAGATAACAGGCGGGATTCTCTTCTTGTCCCCACCTATCTTATCAGGCGCGATAAGAACGGAAAGCCCATCAACAAGGAAGAACTCAAAAAGGAGCAGTGGAACAAAAAATGGTTAGAGGCCTGTTCCGATCCGGCAAAGTCCTTTGAGAAAAAACTGATGTTAAAGGAGTCCTTTGAAAGGTTTAAAAGGATAGAACTGCCGGATCCGAAGGAACTGAAAGAAAAGGGAGCCTCCTGGTTTTTGAAAAAGGATCCGGTGACATTCTACACGATCTTCAATACCATCCGGTTTGATAATCTTATAGCAGATGAGCCCTTTGCCAAAGAATTGTGTGAATTTGATCCGGAGCTGAAAGAAAAGATCGACGCCTGTATGCAGCTTTCAAATGTGTTCAGCCAGGAGCTTCGGCTTAAGCATATGATAAACGACGGGATAAGAGTTGAGAACGAATTCAAGATTCTTCCTCCGGACTTTGCGGAAGGTTTGCTTGATGAAAAGGAGGAGTATGAAGGCAGCCAATCGACCAGTCTGAGTAAATACGAGAAGTGTTATCCCAGAGTAAAGGATGCGGAAAAGCTGTCCGCAGAGAAAAAAAAGGGCTACCTCGCGCCAAGGACGGCGGAACCCTATGATGTGGTCCTTGAGAAAGCAGATCGTGCCAAGAATAAAACCTTTAATGAAGAATCCTATGAAATCTACAGAAGGGCAACTCCCGCAAACATTGTACTGGAATGTCCGGAGTATAGGATCGCATTTGAGGCTGTCAGTGAAAAGCTTAAGGAGGATAAAAAATATGGCGGTGGTATCGCGAAACCTGATATTACACGGATGTGCGGAGCCATGCTGCGGCATGTGAGGTTTAATAATAAATGGGAGCCTGTAAGCAAAGAGGATATGGAAGCCCACGAGTGGAATATGAAATACCTCACGAATTTAAGGATTTTCCATTTGGGGCCGGATCTGTCTGTGGATGATCTGATCGCCAAGGAAGCCAATCCAGCCTCTTATAAGGAGAAAGAAAAGAAAAAAAAGCAGGAGGCGATGGAGATTCTTTCGGAAATGATAGGAGAGGAGTATAAAAAAAGCTTTACCAAAGATTACCTTCTGCCCTCGCCGGAGGAATTGAGAAAGGGGATGCTGGAACCTCTGAAAAAAGGCGAGTCCATGAATTGTCCCACGATCGAAAGTATATTACAGAATCAGGAAATGATGGATGATTACATCAGAATGGCCTCAAAGTGTCTCAGCATAAAGGAAACTGCCAGGGCAATTCCTGTGGGAATGGATGTGTATGAAAGTCATCCGGAGTATAGCGCGTTTGTAGATGTCTTCGGCTCTTTTAACTCACTGTTTATGTCCGCATATGGTACGAAAAAATACGGTATTACAATCAATGAAAAAGGAGCCAGCGCGGAGCGAAAATTTCCCGCCGACGCAGCTACTTTAGAGCGTTTTATAACCTCTTACCAAGAAGTCTATGAAAAATACACCGACACGAAAGAAGCCCGGAAAAAGAAACTCTGAAGAAACAGCAGGGAGAATGGATCGGAATGAATTATATCGTAGCGGATCAGCTGAATATCAAGGCCTTTGAGTCGGTATTGCCGGAATACCTGGTGGACGATCTGGGGACATCACTTGTAGCATATGAGGATGACGGGAGTGTATGCGGAGCCGTCTCCATTTCCTATGACGGAGAAGGCTACCTCATAGACTGGCTGTATGTAATACCGGAAAAGAGACGCCAGGGAGTGGGCAGATGCCTTGTCACGGAGGTCAGAAAGCTTGTATCCACAGCAGGCATCTGTCCCCTGCGCATCCGCTTTAATGCCTCCGGAGACAGTGGGATCTATGAGTTTTTGCTTTCCATAGACGGGGAGGATCAGTATGTTGACATGTCCTACTCCCATGATCGCTATAAGGTCTGTGCAGGTGAGGTTACCGACTCCCTTGAAAAACATGGGCTGAATGTGATAAAGCAAGCCGACTCATATGAGATAATGCCCTTCTGGGATATGGATAATAAAGGGATAAACCAGGCATTGACTCTTGCCATGGAGCATCTTTGCATTAGGGATCTTGAGGACTTTAAGAAAACCTGTGACAGGAATCTGTGTGTGTCGGTAAAAAAAGGGGATCAGCTCCTGGGGTTTTCCCTGGTGCAGAAGCTTCCGTCAGGAGAGCTTAATCTGTCCTATCTCTATTCAGAGAATCACAAGGTGCTTCCACACATTCTTAAGGAACTGGCCTTTTGCATACTGGAATATGATATGGATCAGGTCATATACTTTGACGCAGTAACAGAGGCGTCGGATCTTCTCGCCAAAAAGATATTTCCGGATGCGGGAAAGGAGATGATATACGAAGCTGAGTTATGAAGCTTCGCTCCGTGCGTAACTGTTTTGCGAAGGGCGCCGAACAGCTGATAAAAACTAATTTTTGATAAAAATTTAACAAAAATTGCCATTCAAGAAGATTGTTCGTATAAAGAGTTAACACCGGAAAAAAGCTTCGCCGAACAAGAAGGAGGAAAAACAATGGATGAGATGAATAGAAACCGCGTGAGGAACGATGAGTTTATGCAGAACGAAGAACAAAATCCGTTGCAGCGTGATCTTGATTCGATCACACGGAATAAAATAGATCCTCTTTTTATGGAGAATCAGAAAGAGAAAAAAACCCATGGATTCCTTATAGTCGGCGAAGCCCCGGAGCAGGAAGTGGAAGAGAATACCTTAAAGATCAACAAACTCCTGGATCATGCCGCAGATCTTCATCTTACACCCATACAAAAGAAAGATCTTGAGATCCGGCGAAATCGTAATCTGAATTTTGGGCTGGTCTATGATCGGTCAAAGGCGGATGAAAGTAAAGAGATGGATGTTGTCAGGAATGATATTCGTGCATATGAAAAATTATTGTTTCAGACTCCCAAAACAGAGGAAGAGCGTCAGCGGATGTTTAAAGAGGCAAGGGCACACTGCCAGAAGATGATGGATGATTGCGATGCTTATCTGAACAGGGACAGGGGATGGTCTCGTTTTTGGAAACAGGCTCGTAATGAACATGTCTTAGCGGCAAAAGAACGGTTTCGGAAAGATTATAATACCTTCACAATACTCCTGGGGGCACATGATGAGATGAAAAAAGCTTTCCATGCTGATGACAGGCTGATCGATCTGATGAATGGGGAAGCGATTAAGGAGCGTATGACGCTGAATACCCTGGAGCAGGTACAGAAGCAAGCTGAGGAACAAAAACTGTTTCAGGATCAGCAGCAATATTTGAAACAGCATCAGGCAGACTGGGCGAACGAACTCAAAAGTTTTAACAATGCAGAAAACGAAGCGGCACAGAAAAAGACCGGATATGAGTTGCTGAAGAAGATGGCAGATGTACTTCTGAAAAGCAAGGAATTCGGCCCGGGTCTTGCGAAGAAATATGCGGGAGATGATATCGAGGGTATCGCCTTTTCGTATCAGATGGCCATTGCCGAACAGGGTACGCAGAAAGATCAGGAGCTCCTTTACGATTTTAATGCGGAGGAGATCCGGCGCGTTCAGCAGGAAACTGTTCAGAACAAAGTGATCCGGGATGTGGTGAGACCGCTCCTTCCGGGGTTTTTGGAAATGAGCCTGGTTTTGCGTGACCTCATCAAAGAAAAAGTGGACAGAAGCATTAGCCATGAAGAAAAAAATAGGAAGGAAATAGAAAAATCCTTCCCGAAGGGGTTTCCCGTACAGGATTATGAGGATCCGAAGGTGCGGGAGAAGTTTCGCGCCCAAGTGAAGGAAAAGATGGGCCGTGGAATGAAGCTTTCGGATGCAGTGGAAGAGGTGTTAAAGGATCGTCGTCAGGCTTTGAGAGAATATGTCGAAAACGAAACCAGGAAAAATAGCCTGGTCCCGGTGATGTCGGATAAGGAAATCGCCGCCATGAATAAAGAGGGAAAGCTGTATTCCGGGATCAGCGAGGAGCAGTGGAAAAAGAGCGGAGGCGCGACTTATAGGAAGATCATGACAACAGCTGAAGCAGAGAAACTGGTGGCAAAAAGCAATGGCTTCTTATGTGCCGTCAAGGTAAAGGTTGCACCCGGAGAGGATCCTTTGCCCGGCGTGCGCGAGATCCGTCCGAGTCTTCCTGAAACGGCCGTGATCAATGGAGAGAACGTACCTCTTCGAAAGATTTATAATCTGCTGGTCAAAACCTATATCACGATGGCGACCAATCCGGATGGTTCGTTGAAGGAAGATACGACAGAACTTGTTGAGAAATTTGAAAATCTGGTCAGATTTATGCCTCAGGAGCAGGGAAACAAAGATGCGATCGCAGAGGGGAAGAGGATCTTAGAGCATACGTTTCTGCCCGTCATGCAAGAACTTCTGGAAGCGCAGTACGAAAAAGAAGGAAATATGGAGGCCAAGGAAAACGCGGCCGATGAGGTTGAGGGGATCTGCCGTGGTCTGATGACGGTCCTGACGAATATGAAGACCTTCTTCATGGGCCAGGAGGTATCACTGAAACCAAAAGCCGACTCTGTGAAAATACTGTTGAATACGGATATGGCAAAATTATCCGCACATCTTGAGACGATCAAGCTGAAGATATGGGAGACCGACGAAGAAGGCAAGGAAAAGCTTGTGGAGAGAGTACCAACGAAAGAAGAGATAGAGAAGGCGATCGATGCTACGTTCCATGATCTGGAACTGGCAAATCAGGCAATGAAGCAGGTACGGGACTTGGATCCGAACGCACCGGATATTCCGATCCAAAATGCCTGTTCTGCAAACGGGATCTTCTATTCATCGATGAGAATTCTGCTCTACGGGGGAGAGAAACAAGAAGCCCGTTATCTTTCCAAAGATTATGTGGTTCAACGTCCGGAGGATGTGCGCCGGTATCTGTTAAAGAACTTTGATCTGCTTGCGCCGGGTGCGGATGCCCAACCGGCAGAATTGGTAAGATATCGAAAGCAGCTGGAAGAGATCTCTTTTCAAAAAGGGCAGACGTTTCAAAGCGGTATGGAAAACGAGGACATCAAAACTTTGTGCAAGGCCGCGAACGCCTTTGCCAAATATGTGTACCATGTCGCGGCAGACATCGTCAATAATGAAGAGGACGGACTCGTTACCATCGAAGGCTTTGCGGCAGAGACCGGCCAGTATCTGGTAGAACCCTTTACCATGCATGGCGCCATCGGGCAGTATCGGGGAGAGACGCATGAAGAAGTATCCCATGACGTCAATACAATCAAGAATACCGGCTTCAATACCTATTATAACTCGGACAATCCCTTTGCTTCCAACATAATAGATACATTGAAGATCTATATCAAGGCGGAATTGCAGACTTCTCCGGAGAAATATCAGAATAAGAGAAGGAATGGTTCACACCAGTGATCGGTTTCGCCTGAATAAAGGGAGGTACTCGCTTATGAAAACTACCTCAACTGCATCCAATGGATGCCTTACCTCGATTAGCGCATAGTCGGTTGTGGGCAGTTCATGGAAATGCCGTCACCTGCCGATATAAAGAACGGATACTATCGTCTTCATCTACATAATTGCAACCAGGAAACGGATTTCATGGCACTTTACAAGGAGGTAAAAAACATGGCAATCTACGGCATTTCTGCTTATCAGCAGGCAAATCAATCATACAAAGCGGGGAAGGTGCAGCCCGAGAACGAAAAGACGCAGGCTGCGGAAAAACCCGGTCAGGAAAACGCTCTTTGGGAGAAAGTTGCTTCCAAGACGGAAGCGAAGTCATACTCACCCCTCGACATCAAGAATTCACTGATCCCACGCGCAACGGAATATGGAAATACCATCGGTGAGGTAAAGCTCTCCGACAAAGCAAAGGATTACTATGACAAGCTGAAATCAAAGTTCCATAATATGGAGTTCATTGCGGTCAGCAAGGATATGAAGGGCCAGGTGCAGCAGAATGCGGCCGCTTATGGTAATGCCAATAAAATGGTCGTGCTGATCGATGAGGAGAAGCTGGAACGAATGGCAGAGGATGAATCCTTCCGCAAGAAATATGAGGGGATCATTTCGATGTCGCAGGCAAAATTGACGGAAGCCAAGAACAGCCTCGCCACCAGCGGCGCAAATATCAAGAACTTCGGCATCTCTGTGGATGCAAACGGGAATGAAACCTATTTTGCTACGGTTGAGCAATCTCTGGATGCGCAGAAGAAACGGATCGAGCGGAAAGCAGCGGAGCATAAAGAGCAGCGTGCTGCAGAGAAAAAGAAGGCCGCAAAGCAGGCGGAGCAGGAACGCATTCAAAAGGGCCGGGAGGAACGGAAGGCTGAGAAGAGCGGAGAAAAGAGAGCATCCGTTGAAAAGAAGGAAGAAAAAGAGCAGTTGACATTTGAAGCGGACTCGATGGAGGAATTGCTTGCCAAGGTCAGCAGCTATTCTTTCGATCACGCATCAGAACGCGTGCTGGCAGACGAGGAAAAACTCATAGGGGCGCATGTGGATTTCAAAGGCTGAAACGCTTGCCACAGAAATCAGTCTTTTTTACCTCCTCTTCTTTTCCTGATACAGCAGCTCATCAGCATCGGAGATCAGGGCTTTCAGACTCTTATCTTTGCTGATTGTTGAACAAAAACCATTCCTATAGTAACAAGGAAAGGAAGAAGTTTCAATGAAAAATCACCGCTCACTCCCCATAGGCGATCCTGATGATGTCATCGATCCCGGCCTCTTCGATGGAAACATCGCGGATGGGCCGCAGCTTTGAAAGTTCTGCGATGAGATCTGCGGCGGTCGTGTCGTTTTTCATAAATTTATATTTTGCGATATTGCCGTCATGCTCGATCATCTCGCAGGAAGGATGATCGGGTGCGATCTCGTCATAGTATTCCACGACAAGCGTCTTAAAGGGTGCGATCCTGTCGATGATCTGCGAGAGATTTCCGTCTTCCATCATCACACCGTGATTGATGATGATGATCCTTTCACAGAGCTCTTGAATATCCCCGAGATCATGGGTTGTGAGGATCACGGTTGTTTTCCTGACCTCATTGATCTCTTTGATGAATTTCCGGAGCGCATATTTGCTCGAAACGTCCAGACCGATCGTCGGCTCGTCCAGAAAGAGCACGGAAGGAGAATGCAGCATCGATGCCACGAGATCACCTTTCACTCTTTGCCCCAAGGACATTTGTCGCACCGGTTTGTCAATGATCTCTTTGATCCCGAGGATGGAATCCATCACATCCAGCGTTTCTTCATAGTCCGACTGTTTGATCCGGTAGATGTGCTTCAACAGTTCGAAACTTTCCCCCAGACGAAGATCCCAGTTAAGCTGTGACCGTTGTCCGAAGACCACGCCGATATTTCTCACCACTTCTTTTCTGTGTCTGGTGATGTCTTCCCCGCCGATCAATACACTTCCCTTTGTGGGCGTCAGGATGCCGGACATCATTTTGATGGTCGTGCTTTTTCCTGCGCCGTTCGGGCCGATAAATCCGACGATCTCTCCGGCGTCGATGTGAAACGAAAGATCCCTGACTGCATGGATCAGCTCACGTTTATTTGTGAAAAGGCTTTTCACGGCACCGCGGATCCCGGGTTCCTTTCGTTTAAAAGTATAGTCTTTGCATAGATTTTGTACATCGATCATGATCAATTCCCGGCACTTTCATATTTTTTCAGTCCTGCTTTGAAGTAAGCTCCTGCAAGCAGCATCATCAGGATCCCGATCAGTAAGGTGAGAAACGGCACAAGCAGTCCGTTTGCGAAACCGTTCCCGATCCCCAGCAGACTGGAAACCGGATAAAAGGAAACCCAGCCGATGGGGATCAGGAAAGTCAGTATGAATTGGATACTCTCCGGATACATGGAGATCGGATACATCGTGGTCTTGTCCATGATCTCCTGCGTGTATTGGCCGAAATCCACTGCATTTCTCGTATGAAATGAGGTGCTTCCGATCAGGATATAGATCCCGCCCCTGATCAAAGTGGCGCCGATCAGCATGACGATCACCTGCAGAAGAAACCAGGCGTTCACATGCACCTGACATTTCACGCATCCGTAAACAAAAACAAGGATTCCCGGGATCAGATCCGTGATCCCGAAAATATTGATGTTTGTAAAAAAGAACTGATACAGCACTCCCAGCGGCCTTGTCAGATACCGGTCAAATTCTCCTTCGATTACAAAATACCCCATGAACCATCCCTGGACAAAAAAGATCATAGACAGGGCATGGGAGATCACGGAGATCCCATACAGGAAGGCGAGCTGCCCGTAATTCCAGCCGTTGATCTCTCCGAAAGCCTCCACTACAAACTTGATCGTGGCAAATCCCACGATAAACTGTAACGGATTTGAGATCAGCCATCCCGCGATGTTGGAGGGATATTCGATGATCGTCAGAAAGGCCATTTTGATCACATGCATCGTCACTTCAAAATAGTGGCCGAGTTCACACAGCGCTTTTTTCATCCTCAGCCTCCCTGTACCATGACTTTTTTTGTGACCCGGTTATGGACAAAAAGAAAGATCCCGCAAAGGATCGCGAGCCAGATGGACTGGATCCCCATTTGCATCAAATGCTCTGCGCAATCTCCTTTTCCGATATAAATACTGAGCGGGAGCTGATAAATATAGACAAACGGAAAGGCGCCAAGCACCTTGGAAACAGCAGGCGGAAAAAACCAGAGGGGAATGATACTGCCTGACAGCAGCCGGATCAGGTGTTTTTTTACCTGGATCAGGGCGTCGATATTCACTGCCGTAAAGGCGATCATGCCAAACAGTGCCGAGATCAGCCAGTTGATCAGAAAGGACAGGACGACGGAAAGAAGAAAGAGCGGCAAGTCACGGATATCTGCCATTTTCGGTACTTTGATCAGAAGACATCCGATGATCAGGATCGGCAGCATATTCTGAAAAACCAGAGCAATGATATTTCCGATATCCTCGGCAAAATAGACACCGAAGGGATTGATCGGCTTCATCATGTCCGTAGCCACCGTTCCTTTCTGTACGCTCAGCTGGATCCTTCGTTCCACATTTGTGAGGAAGAGAACCGACAGGAGGGAAGAGACAATGATATAGGTCAGCATACTGTCGGCATCCACGCCGCCCACATTGCCCTGTCCGGCATATAAGGCCTTCCAGAAAAAAGCCGATGTGATCATAATGATCGTCTGCATGAGGATATTGCCGTAGACATTAAACTCATACGTCATGCTCTTTATGATCTGTGTTTTGACCACGTAAAGATACTTTTTCATCTCATCTATCGTATCTCAAACAGGGGTAAATTGCAAAGAATGCTGACAGGAGGCTTTCTTTTGATGTATAATTGAAAAAGGAAAAGGCTGACAGGAGAATTTGCTGGATGAAGAAGATAATATCAAAGATCAAAACTAATCTGCCGACCGGATTGACAGCAAAGTTGATCCGGTTTGTCGTGATCTTTCTGCTCGTTCTCGGGGTCGTGTTGTTTGCAATCTCCAGCTTGCAGGTACACGGTCTGGAGCACCTTGTCAGGGATGAGGGAGAGGATCTGACGAATCAGATCAGGACGGAATCCCGTGAATCGATGAACGAGCTCATTGAGGATAGACTCCATCGACTCAGCGTTGCAGCAGCGGATAAGACCGATGATGAAATATGGGTCAACGAATATGAACTTCGGATCCTGGGCGAGCAGGTGGCGGATGTGATCAGGCATCCGGAAAACTACGGGCGTGTTCCCGTTGGCCCGCCGGATAAAAATAAGGGTGGAGAGCTTTCTCTGCAGCTGATGGCGGCGGACGGATATGAAAACATTTCTCCGGAAACAATGGAGCAGATGGAGCGGCTGGCAAATCTGGAACCGATCATGGCAGCCTATATCGGACAGTATACGATCGACTGTTATATCGCGCTGCCGGATGGAACGACCATGATCATGGACAGGTATTCGGATCAGAAATATGATGAGAACGGCAATATCAAACCTTATGACGCCACAAGCAGACCATGGTTTCAAGGGGCTGTGAAAAACCAGGATATTTACTTTACCCCTGCCGTAAAGAGTCATTTTTATGATTTTGATATTGTGGCATACGGACTGCCGGTTTATGTGGATGGCGAACTGGTAGCCGTGCTGGAAGGATCTCTCAGTCTGGATGCGCTGAGAGAACGTGTTGAATATTTGAAATACAGCGATAAGGGCTTTAATATCCTGATCAGTAACGAAGGGCAGCTTGTCAGTACATCAAGGACAAGCGGCGAGCTTGCAATGCGTGCAGACCTGGCCGAAGACATCCGGGAATCTGTGAACCCCAGCCTCGTGGAACTGATCAATGCCGGCCTTTCCGGGGGATCCGGCACGATGATCGTGGAGGTGGACGGTGAAGATTACTATGCGGGTTACGGACCGCTGGTAACGATCGGATGGACACAGCTTGGATTTGTCTCCGTAGAAGAATTGATGAAGCCGACGAAAGCGCTGATCAACGGGACGGTTTCCTCTTTTGTGAGGACAGAGGACCGGATCCGGGCGGCATTTCACCGGAATATCGCCATCATGCTTCTACTCATGGGAGGCATCGTGATCCTTTCCATCATTTTGGTAAGCCGTCTGGCACAAAAGCGGGTGGCGCCGATCAGACATATGACGGAGCGCATCCGGGAGATGTCCGGTAAAAATATCACGTTTGAAATGGAGGAGATCTATAAGACCGGAGATGAGATCGAGACGCTGGCAAGCTCTTTTGAGGAACAATCCAACAAACTGGGAGACTATATCGCGGAAAACATCCGGATCTCTTCAGAAAAGCAGAGGATTGACACAGAATTGAATGTTGCTACAAATATCCAGACCGATATGCTGCCGAACATTTTCCCGATCTTCCCGGACAGAAAAGAGTTTGAACTCTATGCCTCGATGAATGCGGCCAAAGAAGTCGGTGGGGATTTCTATGATATGTTTCTGATCGACGACGACCATCTGTGCATGGTCGTGGGTGATGTCTCCGGAAAAGGAGTTCCGGCGGCGCTGTTCATGGTGATCTCCAAGACGATGCTCAAAAATCGTGCGCAGGCAGACGGGAAACCGGCAGAGATCCTGTACGATGTCAACAACAGCCTGCATGAGGGAAACAGGGAAATGATGTTTGTCACGGTATGGCTAGGAATCCTTACCATTTCCACCGGACACCTTGTGTGGGCAAATGCGGGACATGAATGCGCTGCGATCTGTCCGGCGGACGGTGACTATGCATTGTATGAGGATCGACACGGATTCGTGTTGGGATGTATGGAAGACAGAACGTATGTGGACAATGAGGTGGTGCTGAAAAACGGCGATGCACTGTTTCTGTATACGGATGGACTGCCGGATGCGACAAATGCAAACATGGAGCGGATGGGACCGGAAAGGATGCTTGCGGCTCTGAACGCACATAAAGAGGACACTGCCGAACAGCTGTTGGAAAACATCAAAGAAGAAGTGGACCGGTTTGTCGGAGATGCACCGCAGTTTGACGATCTGACAATGCTGATCGTGAAATATCACGGTTGATCGCGTGGGACGTATGGAGAGCCGATGAAGGAATTAAAAGTAGAAGCAGACCATGAAAATATGCAAAAAGTGCAGGATTTTGTGAAGGGGGAGCTGGAACAAAGTCCTGGTCTCAGTCATAAGGATCTGCTCCAGATCCATATGGTCATCGATGAGATCTTTGGCAATATCGTTGCTTATGCATATGAGGATGGACGGGGTGATGTGGTGATCCTGGTGGATTATGACAAGACACAGGGAACCGTTATGCTTGTCTTCACGGACGAAGGAAAGCCATACAATCCTTTGCTGAATGAGGATCCGGACATAAAGCTGTCCGCAGATGAGCGCACTGTCGGGGGGCTGGGGATCTTTATGGTAAAAAATACCATGGATGAGATTGATTACGAAAACAGAGATGGTAAGAACATATTGACAATGAAAAAACAGATAGGAGGTAGCTATGCTTAACGTAAAAACAGAAATATCGGGGGATGCGCTTCATATTGCTCTGGAGGGGCTTTTGGATTCCCAAACGGTATCGGATCTTAAGACCGTATTATATGAAAACTTTGACAAGGTGAATGCGATCGAGTTTGATTTTGAAAAGCTTGAATATCTGACGAGTGCAGGACTTCGGACAATTCTCGTGGCGCAGCAGGCGATGAATGACAAAAAGGGCGTCATGACGGTAAAAAACGTCCCGAAGGATATCATGGACGTCTTTAACATGACAGGCTTTTCCGATGTATTGACAATCGTGTGAAAAAAGTTTGAAATTTTGTATGTCACAGTGCTTTCTTTATCGTATATATCAGAAAGGGAAACCTTTTTCAACCGGTTTCCCGATGAAATGAAGGAACTCATTGGTACGCCTTTTTGATGCGCTGTCAAAGCACAGGGAGGGAAGAAATATGGCTCAAGTTTATGATAATCGCAGAGTCTTCCGGAAAACAGAAGAAAGGATAAAACAAAACTTCGAGCATGTGACACAACAGGGCAGGATGATCACCTACGACCAGTATCTGCAGCAGATACAACAACAGGAGTTCAGGGAGGTTGAGGGCGATGTCATGCTCCTGGAAAAGCCGAAAAATGAGTTTTATTCGATCAATCGGACGAAGGAGAATGTGCTCATGATCGATGAGATCCTGGATAACGCATCATCCCTCAAGCTTTCCGAAGTGCAGAAAGAAGATCTGATGATTCGACGAAACAGGGTCAAGGATTTTGAACTTTTGAATAACAGGACAAGAGACGACAGTGACGAAATGACAGCATTAAAGGAGCAAATCCGTGAATATGATGCGGCGTTGTCTCAGAAACCGCAAACAAGTGAACAACTTCAGGAATTTTGTACACAGGCAATGCGGACATGTAATATCGCTATCAGACGTTGCGACACATATCTGGGAAAAGGAAAGTCCTGGAAGTTTTGGAAAAGCAATCGCAATGAACGCTATCATTTGGTGGAAGAGGCAAAGGCGCGGTATTTGAGGGACGTGGCTACTTTAGAGACTCTTTTACATTTGGGGGATGCTGAGAAGTATCTTCGTGCAAATGATACTATGCTGGATCTGATGAATCTGGCACAAATCAATGATCGGCTGGTGGAATATGATAATGCCAGAAGGGCGGAGAGAGAAGCCGGAAATGCCCAAGGGCAGAACCAGCAGGCTCAGAACCAGCAGGAGCAGCAACAGAACCAGCAGGAGCAGAATCAGAACCAGCAGGAGCAGAACCAGCAGGAGCAGAATCAGAACCAGCAGGATCAGAACCAAGGGGAACAACATCAGGAGAACGTGCATCAGGAGAATAAGAACGCGCAGGCTCAGGAGCAGCAGAATCAGGAACAGCAGCAAGAGCAAAAGAAGGAAGAGCAACAGCAACAGCAACTGTTTCGGGATGAGGAGCTGAAAAAATTGGAAGCTGGAAATACACCGGAAATCATCGCTGTCAGAAATGCGATTACAAGCATTCAAACGGAGATGGCAAAACCGATGCCTCCTGTCAGCGTGACCGGGGATATGAAGGCTGATCGGAAAGCGGAGCGGCGTGTGCGCAAGAGAAGTGTAGACGGCAAGAAGGGAATCGACGAGTTCTGTGCGGAAATGGTCAAGAAGTTTTCAATATTGCAGAAGAGTATTGATGACTGCCTGAAAAAGGCTAATGGTGATGGATACGGCCAAAATAATGCATTAAAGGGCATCTTGGAACAGCTTCGTGACGTTACGAAAAAGGATCGTACCCTGTTCAGGGACAAGGTGTTGTCATACCGTGCCTCACTTGCGGAGAATGTGAATGAGGCTGTCAAGGCGCATACGTGGTGTGATGCATGGAAATATGTTCGTGCTGTTGCGTATGATCTGGATGACAACAATAATGGACTTGAAACCAAAATCACAGGAGCGGGCGCTTCAACGATCACAGTGATCACTGATACAAAGAAGAAGGAAACGGTATATTTCCGCAAGGGAGAGAATGCAGGAGGAATGGATGCGACTGCATTTGTTGACGACTTCATGAAATCCATAGAGGGTGAATTCAAAGGGGAGGATACTGTAAAGAATGCATTTCAGGAATTATTTCGTTCATTAGTCACCGATGAAGTTCTGAGCCACCCTGATAACGCAAATAGTCTGGATACTATTTTAAATAAGTACCGCGCTCATTCGAAGTTTGATCAGAATATGTTGGAATTTATCGAAAAGACTGATAAATGTACGGATAATGTCAAAAATCTCTTTTACAAGCCTGAAACGACGAAGGAAACCAAAGAAATTATGGGGAAAGCACTTGCGTTATTTGCACGAAAGTTTTTCCAATGGAATTTCTCCAATAGGTGTGCGAAGATTAATCCAAACGACAGCCTTACAGACCGAAATGTTGCGACAAGCAGACTGGCGGCGGCATTAGGAATCAGTTCCATGGTCAGCGATTCCAGAACAGCAGTGATCAAAAAGGATGGAAAAGAGATCATGGGGAATGTGATGGAGGATTCGAGAGGGCAAATAATAGATTCTATAAAGGAAGACTGGAGCTACTCGAACAAGGCGATCGGACAACTGTTTACACTACAGGTTTTTGATATACTTTGTGGGCAGATCGATAGACACCACGAGAACTATCATGTCATCACAAAGAAAAAAGGTGACAAACTGGTGGTTAATAGCGTCAGAGCCATCGACAATGATATGTCGTTTGGAATGTCGTATTGGGATAATTTAGCTAATGGATACCAAAGAATGGCGCCGCTGAGCGAATGCCATATTCGGTCGATGCCGATTGATGTGATCAATAAAATTCTGGCATTGGATAAAACTGCTTTACAGGAGTTGCTGGGGGATCTGCTGGATAAAGGATATATGGATCACCTTAAGTACCGTTTGGTCCGTATTCAGGATGCTATCAGAAAGCATGCCGAAGATCCGGAATCAGGACTTATCATAGATGGGGATGGAAAAGCCATGTATACGGGAGAAGATGCGGATGATGAGTTGCGGATGCTGAAAGCAGTGAAGAAATTCAAAACTATACAGGATCAAAATGATGGAGGTGTCATAAGGTTCAATGGGGAAGAAATGGAACTAACAACTGAATTTGACGACGAATTTACTGAAGGATTCACGTCCTTGATCGATTGGAAACACCTTACCCTCGAGGATCTTGATAAGCGGATAGCGGCGCTGAAACCACAGAATGCAGGGAATAATCAGCCGGGATAGGTTTTTATATTTCCTGATAATTGCCAAAGCGGCGAAAAACATAATTGAAAGAGAAGGATAACGCATGAAAAGAGTAGCCTTAAACGAAGAAATTTTGGATGCATTTTTGCCCATGGATCTCTATGAGAAAGCGGTCAGGCTTTCCACGCCCGGCAGCTTTGCACTTGGAGTCACGATGGAACAGGGGGATTTTGATGAACCGGCTGGGATCATCATCTGTACGGAGGATGAGGATCGACTGGTGATCGATTGGATCTATGTCATGCCGGAATACCGCGGCGACGGGATCGGAAGTGAACTCCTGTACCTGGCATTCTGCGAGGGAGAGGCGCGGGGCCTGGTAGATGCGGCAGCCAGAGTTTCGGATGAATACGAAGCGAATGATTATGGATGGGATTCCAAAAGCTTTTTCGCAAATGATGTATTTTCCGGTAAGGAGGAGGGCGAGTGCGAGTGGCGGATCTCTTTCCGGGAATTGGAAAAAATACTCGCGAAGGATGAAAAGAAGAATGAAGACTGTGCGAAGAAAGTAGTCCGGCTATGTGACATAGATCCCAAGGGTCTAAAAACGGCAGCAGAGACGCTTGCGAGCCGTTTTGATGCCAGTGCTTCTTTGCCGATGGAGTGGGCGATCCGTATCGCAAACCCGCAGACAAGCTTTTTGCTGAAGAAGGGAGATGACTACGCAGGTATTCTCCTGATACGGAAAGTGGGGCAAACATGGTATCCATACGAACTGTGTGCTGACGATGATGAAGCGGGAGAAACACTGATCCGTGCGGCGCTTTATTGCAGTGAAGATGTTTGTATGCCCAAGGATGAGATCGAGATTGCGATCAAGACACTCTCTACGAAAAGACTGCTCCAAAAGATCGGTTTGCCGGGAACGGAATATGCCGTAACCTATCTTCTTTGCAAGATGAAGGATTTCAAAAAAAGAAAGTCTGAAGCAGAGGCCGAAGAGCTTTAAGGAGAAACAGTATGGAGATCATAGATCTGAACGAGGAGAATATTCGGGAGTTTGTATCCGAGATCGGGGAAGATGTGGCAGAAAACATATCGCGCGATTATTATCGCGGGATCATCGTTACATCCGAGGACGGGAAAAAGATGGCGGCAGGGGTCATCTGGCAGTATAGGAACCTGACGGAGGAAAGAGATACCGAGAGCGTGATCGAATGGATCAGGGTCTGTGATACGGTTGCAGCCGGAGCGTTGTTTGATGCGTATTCCGAACGTGTCGCAAAGGAGAATACGGTACGGACACATGTCGTGATCCCTGTGAAAGACAGCAGTAACGAAACGCAGGCATTGCAGGATGCCGGCTTTAAGGTCAGACTGACGGAAGGGGACAATATTGTTGTTTCGCTGTCCGAATTATCCACGCTTGCCGTGATGAAAAGCCGCAAAGTGCCGGATTATATCCATCCTCTCAATACGTTGGTGCTGCGTCGTTTCCGAAGAGGCGTGGAGCAATGCGTTTCGATCGGGCAGACGGGACTTTGCGAGGATCTGGATCTTTTGCCGATGACCTGGTTTGATCCGGATATCTCCTTTTATGCGGAAAAGGATGGCAAGATCTGTGGTTTTCTGCTTTTTCACGTGATGCCGTCGGGGATGATCGCCATTCAGCTTATGGTCGGCTGGGGCAAAGACTTCCAACAGACGATCCTCGGGATGATACGAAAATTCATCATCACCATGGAGGAGAACTACTCCCCGGATACAAAGATCCAGATGAACCGGCGCAACCAGGCTTCTCTGCTGCTTGCGGAGAAACTGCTGCCCAGAGGCTTCGGGATCCCGGTCTATGCGGGCGGCAGGGAAGAAAGCTGACCTTGCGGATCCCACTCACATTTTTTACCTTAAGCCCATGCGTTCTTTTGAAGGACGCCCTGCGGCTTTTTTTCATTTCCGGCGCAATTTCGCCATTTCTATGAGTTGCGCCATCTGCTTCCGGATGCGAATTTTCTGTGTAAAACACTAATCCTTGTTATCTTTTTAACAATGATTGCCATATTAACAAAATCATCGTATATAATAATAACAACACAAAGATATCTGTTTTCAATCAGATCAGGAGGAAAAAGGTATGGATGAGCAGAGAATCTACAGGAGAAAGAACGAGATGCTTCAGCGTGATCTGGACACTCTCACCACACACAAAATGCAAACCTATGAGCAGTTTAGGCAAAACCAATTCCGGGAAGCGGAACAGGGGGGAGGTTTTGTGGCCATAGAGGAGCAGAAAGACAGGTTTTACTCGATGGATCGTGTGGAGGAGAATACACTCATGATCGACCGGCTCTTGAATAATGCCAATCAACTCCAGCTTTCTACAGCGCAGCGCGAGGATCTGGGAATCCGAAGAAACCGCGTCAAAGATTTTGAACTTCTGAACAACAGGACGAAAGAAGATAGTAAGGAAATGAGACTGTTAAAGGAAGAAATCCGTAACTATGATCTACTGCTGTCCTGGACTCCGCATAACATTCAAGAGTGTATGCAATACTGTGCAATGGCGCAGCAGAAGTGCGAAGACGCAATCAAACGCTGCGATGACTATCTGGATAAGGGGAAGTCCCTCAAATTCTGGAAAAAAAATCGTAATGAACGCTATGATATGGTGAAGGAGACCAAAGAGCGCTATCTCAGGGATAAACAGAGATTTACGGATCTTCTGGAGAAACCTGATATGGAACAGCTTATGCGCAACGGTGACACGATGCTGGATCTGATGAACTATGAAGCAATAAAAGAGCGCCATCAACAGGAACAGGAGCGCCAGCGTCAGGCAGAGGAAGAACAGCGGCGCAGAGAAGAAGATCGCAGGGCAGGAGAAGAACAGGCAGAGGGAGTCAATGGCTTTTTCGCCGGCGTGGAAGAGCAGCAGCAAAGAGAAGAAGAACGCAAGGAAATGGAAGAACAGGCAGAAGGTGTGAATGATCTTTTTGCGGATGCAGAGAAGCAGGTAAAAGAGCAGCAGGAACAGCAACAGCAGCAGGAGCAGCAGCAACAACAGCAACAGCAGCAGGAGCAGCAACAACAGCAACAGCAACAGCAGCAGGAACAGCAACAACAGCAACAGCAAGAGGTCCTAAATCAGCAGGTACAGCAATTCGGACAGCAAGAACTGGACGCTATGGGGGAACCTGCTACAGCGGAAATGCAGGCTATCAAAACTGCGATCACAAATATTCAAGCGGAAATGAATAAGCCGATGCCGCCGATCAGTTGGACTGGGGACGTGACGCGTGATAGGAAAGCGGAACGGCATATACGCAAGACAGCATTGGATGATTTCTGTGTGAACATGGTCATGCAGTTCGCAAAATTATATCAAAGCATTGAGGCTTGTCTTAAGGGTAAGAAATATGGAGAAAATGAAGAATTAAAAGGGATGTTAGAGCATCTTCAGGAACAGACAAAAATGGATCGTGCTATGTTCAGGGATAAGGTTGTGACATATCGTTCCTGGCTTGCGGAGGATGAAGCAAGGGCAGCCGAAAAACATACATGGTGCGATGCGTGGAAATATGTCCGCAGTGAGTCTTATGATCTGGATAATAACAAGGACTTGAAGACCCAAAATACAGGTTCGGGTGCTTCGAATATTATCGTGATCAATGATACAAAGAAGAATGAAAAAGTATATTTTCGTAAGGAAGAGGATGCAGGAGGATGGGATGCAGGACCGTTTGTTGAGAATATCATGGAAACGATACAAGCTGATATCAAATGCGAAGAAGATGAAAAAACCGCACTCAAAGATTTGTTTAACACATTATTCACTGATGATCTGATGCAGGAAGATAAATTGGGTGACGACCTGAGTCTTGCTTTACAGGACTATCGTCTTGGTAATCCGGTTGAGAATATCACCAAGTTCACTGGGGAAGAGATGTGTACGGCAGAGTTTAAACGTACGGTTTTACGAGCCTCCGAGGAAACAAAAACGAGGATGGGAAAAGCTCTTTCTTTGTTTGCAAAAAAGGTTTTCCAGTGGAATTATTCCTATGGAGAAGCAAAGATCGATCATGAAGATAACCTTACTATACGAAATGTTGCCACAAGCAGGTTGGCGCAGTTCTTAAAGATTGGATCCATGGTCAGTGACTCGAGAACGGCTGTGATAAAAAAAGGGGGTCAGCATATCATCGGAAATGTGATGGAAGAATCGAGAGGCGATTCGATAAAAAAGAATAAGATATATACATATTCGAACAAGGCTATTTCACAATCGTTTACGTTGCAGGTATTTGATTTGATCTGTGGACAGATAGACAGACATGATGGGAATTTCCATGTTATTACAAAGAAGGATGAAAATGGGCAAGAGGAGATCAAAAGCCTAAAGGCCATCGACAATGATATGGCATTCGGTGCTTTGGAATGGAGTGACATCATGCATGGACAAGATAATACACATTTTGCTGTGTTAAGTGCAAGTCATATCCGGGCAATGCCGATCGCCCTGATCAATCGGATCCTCTTGATGAAACGAGAGTATTTGGAAGAATTACTTGGAGATATATTGAGTTCCCACTACATCAAACCCCTTATGGATCGGGTGAAAGGTATTCAAGAGGCTATCGTAACCTATGCAGAAAAACCTGACTCCGGACTTAAAATAGAAAACGGGGTGGCAAAGTTCACCGGAGAAGATGCGGATGACACATTGCGGATGTTGAAAGCAACAAAGGCATATAAGGAAGACCTGATTAAAAATAAAGAAAAAGTCACCTCGATAGATGGTGGAATATATAGTCCTTCAAGTGAGCACGGGAGGTCATTGATCGATTGGAAAAGCCTGACCATTGAGCAGCTTGACGAGCGGATAAAGGCAAGGAGAATGGGTGGGAAAATCGATCCGGAGGAGAATCAGGCGTGAATCTGAAAAGAAAAAGGCATGGATGAGAACAAGAACGCTCGCAAAAAGAACAGGGACAGTGAGGATCATAAGGACAGAATGCTGGATACTCTTGCGGAGATCACTGCATCGAAGGTGAAGACCTACGTTGAGATTCAGCAGCAGAAAGAGCAGCTTTATTCGACGGATCATATAAAGGGAAATGTTCTCATGATCGATGAGCTTATGGATCATGCCGAGAACCTCCAGCTTACAGGGGCGCAGAAGGAAGATCTGAGTATCCGGCGAAACAGGATCAAAGATTTTGAACTTCTGAACGACAGGGCAAAAGAAGACAGTGACAAGATGACGCAGGTAAAAGAAGCGATCCGTCAATACGAACTGCTGCTGTCTATGGCGCCAAATTCGCGCGAGGAGTATCAGGCCTTTTGCATGCTGGCGGAGAAGAAATGCGATGATGTGATCAGGAACTGCAATGAATATCTGGACAGCGGAAAGTCTCTGAAATTCTGGAAAGGGGAACGAAATGATCGTTTCCAGAAGGTGGGAGAAGCGAAAGAGCGTTTTTTGAAGGAAAAGGATGTTTTTTCGGCACTATCTGAGTTGACGGATATCGAAAAGTTTTTGCGTAATGGTGACACACTGCTCGATCTGCTGAACCTTGAAGCGATCAATGAGCGCCTGGCGGCGTACGGAAAGAAAGAAACGGAAGCACTGACCGTTGCTGAAACGCCGGAAATAAGCGATGTCAAAGAGATGATCACTCAGATTCGGAAAGAGATGGCAAAACCGATGCCCGGGGTTACTGTGACACAGGATCAAACGGCAGATCGGATGATGGAATTGTTTGCCGGATTGTTTCAAAGGATTGATGATTGCCTGAAAAAAGGCAGGGGTGAAGGATATGCAAAGAATGAGGCATTAAAAGACATTCTGGCGAAACTCAGGAACCGGACGAAAGAGGATCGTGCCGCGTTTTTGGATCAGCTTGTGTCATATCGCTCCTGGCTCTGTGAGAATGAGGAGGAGGCTGCCAAAGAGCATACATGGTGTGATGCATGGAACTATGTCCGCAGCGTGGAGTATGATCTGGAGGCCGAAAACAATGGACTGGAGGTCAAAGGATCGGGAGCGGGTGCTTCGGCTCTTATCGCGATCAGGAATACCAGGAAGAGGGAGACTGTTTATTTTCACAAGGAAGAGAATGCCGGAGGATCTGACGCGGATGTTTTGGTTGAGCACTTTATGCGATCCATAGACAAAGACCTCAACTGTGAAGAGAATGTGAAAGAGGTACTTCGGTTTTTATTCAGGTCCATCCTGACGCAAAAGGTGATAGATGACAGCGCTGCAATGGATCGTCTGCAATGGGAACTGCATACTTTTCGTAAGCAGGGGGGATACGAACAGAACATGGCGACCTATATCCGGACCGAAATGTGTACGCCGGAAGTGAAAAGCCTGATCAATAAGGCTGGCACGACAAAAGAAACCAAAGAAGCAATGGGTAAGGCGCTGTCTTTATTTGCACAAAAGGTTTTTCAGTGGAGTGAATCGACAAATTCCGCGAAGATCGAGCCGGATCAAAGCCTCTCGAACCGAAATGTTGCCACAAGCAGGGTAGCCTCCCTTCTCGGGATCAGTTCCATGGTCAGTGAAACCAGAACCGCAGTGGTCAAAATGGATGGGAAAAAGATCAAAGGGACTGCGGTGGAAAATTCGCGGGGGAAAGATATCCGTACGATAGACAAAGAATGGAGTTATTCCGACCAGGCGATCGCACAATCGTTCACATTACAGGTTTTCGATATGCTCTGCGGACAGATTGACAGGCATCGGGGAAATTTTCTTGTCACTACGAAAAAACAGGATGGACAAACGGTGGTCAAGAGCATCAAGGCGATCAACAATGAGATGGCGTTCGGGAGGTTGAACTGGACACAGATCAGGAACGGATACAAAAGGATCAGCCCGCTTACTGCATATCATGTTCGCACGATTCCGATCGATGTGATCAACCGGATCCTTTCGTTGAAGCCGGAGTTTTTGGAGGAGATGCTTGGGGACCTGCTGGATCATACATACATGGAAAGCATGCAGGATCGGTTGAAAGGGATTCAGAAAGCGATCATGCAATATGCAGAGGGACCGGATGCCGGCTTGATCATAAAAGAAAACGGGGAAGCCGAATTTACGGGTGACGATGCGGATGATACCTTGCGAATGCTGAAAGCAGTAAAACAGCTCCGGGAAGATCTCCATACAGATGAAGATCACATCAAAAGGATCGATGGAAAAAAAGTGGTGATCGAATATAACGCGCACACGTGGAAGTCCCTGCTTCTTTTTAGGCACTTTCAGGAAGGGGAACTGGATCGTCGGATAGAGGAAAGAAAAAAGGACCTGCATAGGAATAAGTAAGAGGCGTATTATCAAAGAATCAAACAGAGGGAGGAAACAATTATGGATGAGATGAATAAAAGCCGCATGAGGAGCAACGCTTTTGCACTGAACGAAAAGCAATCTCAGCTACAGCGTGATCTTTTTTCTGTCACACGCAAACAAATGAATCCTCTTTTTCTGGAGAATCAGTCACAGGAGGTTGATTTCAGATTTGTACAGATCGAGGATGTTTCAGAACAGCAGGTAGCGGCTGATACATTAAAGATCAACCGGCTTTTGGAGAATGCCGCAGATCTTCATCTGAGTGCCGCACAGCAGAAAGATCTTGAGATCCGGCGCAATCGGAATCTGGATTTTGAGCTTGTCAACGATCAGTCAAAGTCGAAAGACAGTGACGAGATGAAGGCGGTAAAGGATGATATTCGTGCATATGAGAAAGCACTGTACAGGTCTGCCGAAACGGATGAAAAGCGTCAGGAGATGATTGCTGATGCGATCTCACATTGTCAGAAGACGATCTTTGATTGCAATACCTATCTGAAAAAGGGGAAATCCTTCTTTTTCTGGAGACAGGGTCGTCATGATCAGGTCGCAGCGGCAAAAGAGCGGTTTCAAAAAGACTACGACACCCTCTTAAAGCTCTTCGAAGCGTCTGATACGATGAAAACAGGTTTTCGTGCCACTGACAGGCTGATCGACCTGATGAATGTGGAAGCGGTCAATGAACGCGTATCCCAGCAGGCTGTGGAGGAGGCTGAAGAGGATCTGCAGCTGGACGAAGAACTGAAGCAAATGGAAGAAGAACTGGATGATCGCGAGAAATGGGAAGAGCGCGCGGAGAACGTGAATGAGTTTTTCGCTGGTGCGGAGGAACAGGCAGAGGATCAGCTTCTGGATGAGGAACTGAAGCAACTGGAGGAGGAGCTGAACGACCATGAGGAGGGGTATCAGCAGGCAGAGGGTGTCAAAGACCTTTTTACAGCTGAGGAAAAGAGGCAGCAAAGAGAAGAGAAAGGCCAGTCCGGGGAAAGTTGGGCAGAGAATGTAGATGATTATTTCACAGAGGTGGAGAAGCAGCAGAAACTGGATGAATGGTTTCGCGGAGTGAAAGACCGCATACATTGGGATTTACAGATGGAACAGGAGGCGCAGGATGTAAATGAATTTTTTGACCGTGAAGAAACGCGGCAGCGAAGAGAAGAAAAACGTCAGGCGGGAGAAAACCAGGCGGAGAATGTGAACGAGTTTTTTGCCGGAGTGGAAAAACAGCGGCTTAGAGAAGAAGGAGAAAAGCGCGGAGAGGAAACGCGACAGCGCAGAAGAGAAAACAGGCAGGCAAATGAGCAGTCGGCAGAAAAGCGGGCAGAGAATGTGAATGAATTTTTTGCCGGAGAGGAAACGCGGCAGCGCAGAAGAAAAAACAGGCAAGAAAGAGGGCAATCGGGAGAAAATCAGGCAGAAGGTGTGAACAACTTTTTCACTGCTGAGGAAAAGAGACTGCAGAGAGAAGAGAAAGGTCAGTCCGGGGAAAATTGGGCAGAGAATGTAGATGATTATTTTACCGAGGTGGAGAAGCAGCAGAAACTGGATGAATGGTTTCGCGGAGTGAAAGACCGCATACATTGGGATTTACAGATGGAACAAGTGGCGGAGGATGTGAATGCATTTTTCGAAGACGTGGAAGAGCAGCAGCGCCAGGAGGAGGAAGCTCGACAGGCTGAAGAGCAGCAGCAGATCCACACCGTTTCTTATGACCTGGATGAGAAAAACAGTGGATTGGAAACCCAAACCATAGCAGCAGGTGCTTCCATGGTTACGGTGATCAAGGATACAAAGACGAAACAAAAGGTTTATTTCCGTCAGGGAGAGAACGCAGGAGGATGGAATTCGGAGGAACTGGTGAAAAACTTTATGGAGTCCATCAAAGGAGAAATCCAGCTCAGCGATGCCATGAAGGAGAATCTTATGAAGGCGTTTGGTGATCTGATGCCCCAGCAGTTACTGGATCGGATCAGGAAAGCATACACCGAGCAGAATGAAAAAGAACTGAAAGGTGCGATAGACCAACTGGACGGTTATGGAATGAGTGCATATCGGAGCAGTAATTTCAAACGAAATATAGATTCGTTTGTTCAGAGTGCGAATTGTCCCGGATTACTCAAAGAGGTGTACCGGGATGCGACCGAAAAAGTCAGAACAGAGATAGGAAAAGCGTTTACCCTATTTGCACGAAAGCAGTTCCAGTGGAGTTATTCGGTTGGCTCCGCGGGAATCGATCCGGAACAGAGCCTTACAGACCGGAGTGTTGCCACAAGCAAGTTGGCCGGTCTGCTCGGGATTGGTTCCATGGTCAGCGATTCCGGCACGGCAGTGATCAAAAAGGATGGAAAAGAGATCACGGGAAATGTGACCGAGGACGCAGGTGGAAAAACCATCGATCGTATGAAGGGTACGTGGAGCTACTCTGATAAGGCCATCGGGCAAGCGTATACGTTGCAGGTCTTTGATATGATATGCGGTCAGATCGACCGGCATCATGAGAATTACCGTATCATCGAAAAGAACCAGAATGTGGACAGCATCAAGGCAGTCAACAACGAAATGTCCTTCGGAAAGCTGACCTGGGAAAAGATCGCAGCAGGGTACGAAAACATCTCGCCGCTTACGGAAAGTCATGTGCGCGCAATGCCCATCGCGGTAATCAACCAGATCCTTTCTCTGGATGAAAAGGCTTTGCAGGATGCCCTTGGTGATGTATTGGACAATGACAGCATGCATTATTTGCTTGATCGGCTTGCAGGTGTACAAAAAAGCATCGTGGAATATGCAAAAAACGGTAAAGCCGGACTTCAACTAAGCAAAGACGGAAAGACAGCCGAGTTTACGGGAGAAGATCAGGATGACACGCTGCGGATGCTGAAAGCGGTGAAGAAGGAAAGAGGTGCCCGCACCATGATCTGGTGGGATAACCTTACGGAAAAAACGCTTGATGAGAAGATTGAGACGAGGAAAAAAGAGCTGGCGCGGAAAGAATAAAGTCTGCAAATAAACAGTCAGGAGGACAGATTTCTTGATTGAATGGGATCCTCAAGCGTAACATCGCATTTATGCAGAGGGCCGGGAAGAGAGGTAGATCGTCACAGGACCGTCATTGACGGAGGAAACCATCATATCTGCACCGAATGTGCCGGTTTGGACGGGGAAGCCCGCAGACCGGCATTTTTCGGTCACACGTTCATACAGCGGGATTGCCTTTTCCGGCCTGGCCGCATCGGAAAAGCCGGGGCGTCTGGATCTGACATCCGCATAGAGTGTGAACTGGCTGACAATCAATATTTCTGCACCGGCATCTTTCGGACTGACATTCATTTTTCCTTCCTCATCGGAAAAGACACGCAATCCCGTAATCCGGTCTGCGATCTTGTCCGCATCTTCTTCGATATCGTCTTTATGGACGCCGAGTAAAACGAGAAATCCTTTCCCGATCCGCGCGGTTTCTTTTCCGTCGATAGATACGGCAGCTTCTGTGACTCTGGTTACGATCGCTCTCATGGGGACTCCTTCCTGATGCCTTTTTTATATGTCTGACATCATACAGGATTTTTTCGCTATTTTCAACGGGTTCTTTCCCTTGCAACGGGTGGCGTGATCGCCTCATTTTTGCTATAATGTGATGCGGATAACGGATGAAAAGGAATACGATCCTATGACAAAGAAACGCAATGTTTTGGAAAATATCATCAATCTGTTTGCTTGCACAGCCCTCATTTTGACGGTGTTGGTGGTATTGGTTGCGGCTTTTTCAAAGGATACTGCCGGCGAAGCATCGATCGGCTCTTTTGAAGTGGAGGAAATGTCGGACGGCTGGACGCTTACCACAGCGGACGGTACCGAACCTGTGACCCTGCCGTCGACCGTGGATTGTGAGAAAAATGATATTCTCACACTTCACAATACGCTGCCGGATGATCTGGACAATGATACCAGCCTGTTTGCCCGCGCCGGCATGGAGGATATCTACATTTATATCGACGGCGTCTTGCGTGAGCAGTATGCGACAGAGTCCTCTCCGAACTTCCCGTACTATCTGCCAAGTGCGTATGTCGTCACGCAGCTGACGAGAGAGGACGCCGGAAAGGATGTAGAGATTCGTTTTCGGGTCAAGACGGCCGGTACGCTGAATGAAGTATATCTCTGTCCCGGAAATAACGGGTGGTTTCAGATCGCGCAGATGTATTTTCCGGTCAATGTCATTGCCTTTATTGTGCTGATCCTCGGGATCATCCTGCTGCTGTTCTCCTTGGTCATGCGGCTGCTCACCAGTGCTTCTTACTCTGCTTTTTACCTGAGTCTTTTGATGATCAACGTGTCCCTTTGGATCTTCAGTGAGTCCAGGCTGCGGCAGCTGTTTTTCGCCAAACCTTCTCTTAGTTCGATCTTTGCTTATTCCTCCGTTGAGATCATCAGCATCCTGGCACCTTTGTATTTTGACGAAGTACAGCACAGAAAGCACCACAGGATGTATCTGATCATCGAAGCAGCCGGCTCCCTCCAGCTGCTGATCAATTTCATCCTTTCCTGGACAGGTGTGGCAGAGCTTTATCAGACGATCATGTTCTCGCACATCATTATGGCATTCTCACTGGTGGCGACCATCGTGTATATGATCCGGGATGTCATCAGCGGGCATGTCAAACAATACAAGGTCGTCGCACTCGGGATGCTCGCCTTTCTGATCATGGCGGGCGCCGAACTGGTGGCTTTTTATGTGGCAAAGTTTTATGTGATCGGAGCCTGCATCTGTATCGGCCTTGTGGCGCTCATGTTTTTTACACTGGTCCAGACGTTTTTGGATCAGATCGCAGCCTCCCGTGCCAGAGAAGCGCGCCATAACCAGCTTGTTTCGAATACGATCCAAACGATCGCAGGTACGATCGATGCGAAAGACGAATACACCGGCGGTCATTCGGAACGCGTCGGGGAATATGCCGCGATCCTGGCAAAAGGTATGGCGGAGGCATATCATTTTTCCGAAGAAGACATCGCGCGGATCCATTATATCGGCGTTATGCATGACATCGGCAAGATCGGCGTGCCGGACGGCGTGCTGAATAAGGCAGGGAAGCTGACCGATGAAGAATATGCCCTGATGAAAAAGCACGTGGAGATCGGGTCGGAAGTGATGGCCGGAATGGATGAAACGGTTCCGGACCTCTATAACGGCATCCGCCACCATCATGAGCGATATGATGGAGGGGGTTATCCGGACAGACTTTCCGGAAAGGACATTCCGCTAGTGGCGAGAATGATCTGTCTGGCGGACAGTTATGATGCCATGACGAGCAATCGTGTCTACCGGAACCGGTTGTCCGATGAGGAGGTGCGCGCGGAGATCGTAAGATGTTCCGGAGCGCAGTTTGATCCGGAACTTGCGGAAATCTATATCCGGCTGATGGACAGCGGAGAGATCCATCCCCTGACTGTCGATGGCGTAGCACAGAAAAATAAATAAAAAGAGGTTTTGAAGATGAAAAAAGGATGGAAAATTGCAGCAGTGATTGGCACAGTCATTACACTCGCCGGTACAACAGGGTGCGGACTTTCGTTTCAGAAGATCCTGCAAGCAGCTGGAGCACAAACTCCTTCCACGGAAGCAGCAGTGCCGGAGAATACAGAAGATGTGACAGCTGCAGTAACGGAAAAACAGACAGAGACAGCGGAAGTCGTGACGGATGGTGACCCGCTCTATCAGGAACTTTCAGAATGGCAGTTTATCTTTTCCAGCGGTGCAGGCGGCTGGTCAACCGACTTTACTGTCAACCCGGATGGCTCTTTCCAGGGTGTCTATCATGACTCGGATATGGGCGTGACGGGCCCCGGCTATGAGGAATACGGCACATTGTATTACAGCGTGTTTACCGGGCAATTTACCGATTACACCAAGGTTTCCGAGTATGTCTACGAGGTCAGTCTCGGAGAACTGCAATATGAAGAGACACCAGGGACGGAGGAGATCAAAGAAGGAACGCGCTACGTTTATTCGGAGGCATATGGTCTGACCGGTACGGACTCTCTGATCGTTTATCTGCCCGGGACACCGATTGCGGATCTGTCGCAGGCATATCTTAGCTGGGTGAATATGACCTGGTATACTTATTTATCGGATGACTTTGTAGAGGATACACCGGCGGAGCTGCCGTTCTGTGGTCTCTATAACGAGCCGCAGGAGGCAGGGATCTTTTCGGAGAGTCTGAGCGAGAAGAACACAGGGTTTATCATCAACTCCGTGCATTTCCCGGGGCTTCAGTCACAGAAGGCAGAACTCTATGATGACGGTACCTACTGGTATGAGGATATGGAACCCGCCGGGATGTATCGGGTGATCAATAAGTGCTTCACATTGCCCAACGGATATGGGATCAATGAGAATCAGGATCGATTTGCAAAAGCCTGTATCGAGGAAACGACCGGCGCGACAGACGCGGAGGGGATTTATGTGATCAGTGCGGATATGGATCTCAGCCTGCCGGCCAAGACGCAGATCAATGGATGGAATGCGCTGCAGGTTTCTTGGTCGGAAGGGCAAAATGAGGACACCATGAATTATTGTGCCTGTGTTTATCAGGATACTGCAAAGGGGTATTCGTATTGTTACGCCGTGGGTTATGATCCGGACGGAGACATCATGGACGGCGAAATGGCAAACTTCCTGCTGATGTCGCTTTCCCTTTCGGGTTCGCCGGCACATCTTTCCTCCGCGGATGAGAGCGGCGCAGAGCCGGAAAAGAAGACGCTTGCCTATGTGAAGTCAGGGCCTGCGGACAGCACGATCCTTGTGGATGAGGTGGAGATGGTGAGCATCTCGGATACCGAGAAGATGAAGGAATACAACATCGATCCGGATGACGTGACGAATGACTATACGATCGTGGGAGCGGATGGAAAGTACGACGAGTATCCGCTTGTTGACGGATGTACGTTCTATGTGCAATTTGCAGAAAATCCGCTGCATCCGAATATGGACGCAAGCGGTCTGCGCGAACACCTTGGGAGAGGCGGTCAATGCCTGATGAACCTGTACCTGAATGGGGAGGGGCGCGTATTACTGGCGTATGAGCCGTATACGCCGTAGAGTTGAGAAATTTTAGGCACGCCAAAAGCCACATGCCACGAAGTGGCATCGTGGCCTTTGCACGAAAAAACCGCCTCGACACGCTAGCGTGTCAGGGCGGTTTCTTTGTGCAAAGCGCACACGCGTGTTCCACGCGTGGCGCTTTTGGCGTGCTCTTACTTTACCATTCCGGCCTATTCACCCATCTCCCTTATAAATCATAATACATAGCAAACTCGGCCGGGTGCGGGATCTGCAGGACTGCTTCAGCATCTGCCTGAATCTTCTCGACCAGCTGGTCCAGGAGGCGCTGCGGGAAGACGTTTCCTGCGGTGAGATAGTCGTGGTCAGCGATCAGCGCATCGACTGCTTCGGGCAGGCTCTTCGGAAGACCGGAAAGTTTCGCCTTCTCCTCCTCCGGAAGGTCATACAGGTTGAAGTCGTAGGGACCCCAGCCGGCCTTATGCGGATCGATCTTCTTTTGGATCCCGTCCAGTCCGGCCATCAGGATCGCGGAATAAGCATAGTATGGATTACAGGTAGCATCCGGATTCCGAAGTTCAAAACGCTTGGTTTCCGGTGTTTTTGCATAGGCAGGAATACGGACGACCGCACTGCGGTTTGCCATCGCATAGCCGATCGTAACCGGCGCTTCGAACCCGGGCACCAGACGCTTGTATGAGTTGGTGGAAGGATTCGTGATCGCACAGAGAGATCTTGCGTGTGTCAGCAATCCGCCGATGAAATAGAGTGCCGTGTCGGAAAGCTGTCCGTAGTTATTTGGATCATAGAAAACAGGCTTGCCGTCACGAAGCAGGAGCATGTGCACATGCATGCCGCTGCCGGCTTCTCCTGCGAGCGGTTTCGGCATAAAGGTCGCCGTGCATCCGGAACGCTTCGCTTCGTTTTTGATGACATATTTCGCATTCATCGTGTCATCTGCGAGCTTTAACATATCGCCGAGCTCTACCTCGATCTCCATCTGACCGCAGCCGCCGACTTCATGGTGGTGGTATTTGACATTGATCCCCCAGTCGTCCATGGCAAGGCACATCTGGCTTCTCAGGTCATTGCGGATGTCTAACGGCAGTGCCGCGTGATAGCCCTTGCCGTGCGGGATCTGGTAACCGTTATTGTTGCTTTCCAGACCGCCCGCCCACGGCGCCTGCCGCGTCTCAATGAATGAAGACACGTTGCCGGGACTGATGTCAAAGGATACGTTGTCGAACAGGTAGAATTCGTATTCCGGTCCGATCAGCATCTGATCAGCGATCCCCTGCTCTTTCATATACTCCAGAGCGCGAATGGCAACGTTTCTCGGATACTGGTCAAAGGGACGGTTCTCCGGCAGGTCGATGATCTTTACATCACCGATCATGGAAAGAGTCGGTACCTCGGCATAGGTATCCACCACGGCAGAATCCAGCACCGGCACAAAAACCATGTCGCTGTTTTCCACCGGTGCATAGCCGTAGTTCGAACCGTCAAAACCGATCCCGTTTGTCATGGTGCTTTCCGTGAGCCGTTCTGCCGGAATACTGAGATGCCGCCAGCGGCCGTCGATATCAGTAAGCTTAAAATCAACGATCCGGATCTGCTTTTCCTGAATCAGATCCTGGATCTCCTGTAATGTACGTGACATAAATGTGTTCTCCCCTCTTTTTCAATACATTTTTGTTACGCTAATTTCAGAGCAACCTTCATCATGTTTGTGAATGTGAGCTGACGCTCCTCCGCCGTTGTCTTCTCTCCCGTGAATTCGGAGTCAGAGATCGTCAGGATGCAGAGCGCATTTGCGCCGCCTGCGGCTGCATTGGAATACAGCGCGGCTGCTTCCATCTCGACTGCCAGAAGCCCCATGTCTGTCCAGGATTTTCCGGAGCCTTCCGCTCCTGCCTCATCGGAATAGAACATGTCGGAAGAAAGAATATTGCCGACATGATAGGACAATCCCATCGCATCTGCCGCATCCGTGGCCTTCCGCAGCAGCTCATAGCTGCAGATGCAGGAGTAATCACCCGGAAGCTTAAACAGCCGGACGTAGTTGGATGTCGTGCAGGCACCCATGCCGAAGATCATGTCGCGGATATGGATATCCGGAGAAAGTGCACCTGCCGTGCCCACACGGATCAGGTTTTTGCATCCGTAGAAATGGATCAGTTCATAAGAATAGATACCGATCGAAGGGCAGCCCATGCCTGTGCCCATGACGGAGACCGGTTTTCCCTCATACGTTCCGGTGAATCCCAGCATGTTGCGGGTCTCGTTGAACTGCTTCACATCCGAAAGAAACGTGTCGGCGATGAATTTCGCACGCAGCGGATCGCCAGGCAGCAGTATGGTTTCGGCAATGTCGCCTTCCTTTGCACTGATGTGCGGTGTTGGTACTTGACTCATGATAAACCTCCCTCATACATAGATTTTGGAACGGGAATCCGCTCCGTCGCATACTGACAGAAATAGTATATCATAGATTTGGGTTTCTATGATATAATGTTGTAAGCGAATCTCAGAGACGGAGGAGAGCGGAATATGGGATCCGAGCAGGACGTGATGGGAAAAGAAGTCACGGATCGTTTTTTCAACTATTGTAAAGTGGATACGCAGTCCGATGAGGAGAGCGAAACTTCGCCCACCACGGAAAAACAAAAAGATCTCGGACGGATGCTGACGGCGGAATTGACCGGTCTTGGCGCAGAGGAGGTCTTTTTTGATGAGGTGCATTGCTATGTGTATGCGTCCATTCCATCCACCCAGGGCAAGGCAGGGAAAACACTCGCCTTTCTTTCGCATATGGACACTTCGCCGGAGGTTTCCGGAAAAGACGTTAAACCGCGTATCGTGAAAGAATATGACGGCACGGACATCGTTTTAAACGAAGAAAAGAAGATCCTCCTTTCCCCTGCGACTTATCCGGAACTGCAACATTACAAAGGACAGGATCTCATCGTAACGGACGGCACGACGCTGCTCGGGGCGGATGACAAGGCGGGTGTCGCGGAGATCATGACGATGGCGGCTTATCTCTTAAAGCACCCGGAGATCCCTCACGGAAAGATCGCGATCTGCTTTACGCCGGATGAGGAAGTCGGACAAGGCGTGGATCATATCGATCTGAAACGGCTGGGTGCGGACTATGCCTATACAGTGGATGGCGGCGCACTGGGAGAGCTGGAATATGAAAACTTCAATGCGGCTGCAGCAAAGGCTGTGTTTCACGGGATCAGCGTGCATCCGGGAGAGGCAAAAGGGAAGATGGTCAATGCATCGCTCCTGGCGACAGAGTTTCTTTCCAAACTGCCTGCATCGGCGCGGCCTGAAAATACAGAAGGTTATGAAGGCTTTTTCCACCTGACGGAAATGAAAGGGAGCATTGAACAGGCGGAGGTCTCACTCATCGTACGGGATCACGACAGGGAGAAGTTTGAGGAAAAAAAGAACTTCCTGCAGACGATCGCTGCGGAACTGAACCAACATTACGGCGAAGGGACAGTCGCCCTTTCCGTCGAGGATTCCTATTACAACATGAAGGAAAAGATCGACCCGGAGAATCTGTTTCTCGTGGATTGTGCGAAACAAGCGATGGAATCACTTTCCATTACGCCGAAGGTACAGCCGATCCGCGGGGGTACAGACGGTGCGCGGCTTTCTTATATGGGGCTGCCCTGCCCGAATCTCTGCGCAGGCGGACACAATTTTCACGGGCGGTTTGAGTATATCCCGGTGCAATCCATGGAGCGGATCGTATCGCTCCTGGTGCGGATCGTGGAGACATTTCCGTGGTGAGTTCTGTACTGAAAAAAGAATAAGGTTAAGAATGGGCATGACTATCTATATCTAAGGAGAACAGGAAGAACCTATGAGTGAAAAAACAAAAAGCAATATCATATCGTTTCTTTCCCTGACCGTGGGGGCGATCCTTGCAGCTTTTGCGCTGGAAGAGTTTCTGGTGCCCTGCAAGATCTTTGACGGCGGGATTACCGGTGTCAGCATGATCCTGTCGCATTTTACCCATGTCCCGTTGGCTGTGCTTCTTATCGTGATCAACATACCCTTTTTCATCATCGGATGGAAAAAGATCGGGCATATCTTTGTCCTCAAGGCGATTTATGCGATCTCCCTGTTCTCAATTATGTCTGCTGTTTTTGAGCCGATGGAGGATGTGACTTACCAGATGCTTCTTGCGGTGACATTCGGCGGCGTCATTCTCGGGATCGGGGTCGGACTTGTGATCAGGGGCGGCGGCGTGCTGGACGGGACTGAGATTGTGGCAATTCTCATCAACCGGAAATGGGGGATCTCCGTCGGAAAGGTGATCCTGATCTTTAACGCTGTCATTTATTCGATTGCAGGGATCGCATTCGGCATCAATCAGGGCATGTATTCTTTCCTCATGTATATCGTAACAAGCAAGATCATCGACATGGTCGAGATCGGGCTGGAAAGTGCCAAGTCTGTCATGATCATCACGGATGATGGCAAGGAACTGGCAGATCAGATCTTAAAGCGCCTCGGCAGGACGGTTACTTTTATGGAGGGAACCGGACACGTCAGCAAAGGTTCCAAGGATGTTCTTTACTGTGTGATCACGAGAGCGGAGATCTTCGAATTCAAGCGTATCATTGCAGAGTCCGAAGGCAGCACCTTCACGACCATCGCGGATGTCTCCGAGGTGATCGGTAATCATATCAAGTCTAAGGGATGAATCTGTATCCCGATCTCCCCTGTAAAACAACATGTAAAATATTTGATACACTTCGGCCTGGAAACAAATGTTCGATAAGGGGATCAAGGCTACTTTAACTTCGAGATCAACCCGAACGGGTGCATCATTGCGGAATACGGTTCTTCCGGCGCAGATCGTACCGGTATCGTGATAGCGGATCCCGTAGGCTTTTTTGAGATAAAGACAGACAGGACTTCGAATGGATGGGAAGTGTTCTACAGGATCCCTCTTACTCTGATCCGGTCATATGCTCCGGGCTTTCAATTCAACGGGAAACTTGCCGCAAACATGTACAAATGCGGAGATAAGACCGCTCACAGACATTTTCTGTCATGGAATCCGATCGATCTTGAACGACCGAACTTTCATTGTCCCCGGTTCTTTGGCACAATGAACTTCGGCTCCTGAGATTAGCCCTCTTAAGGTTTATGCCGGAGCGTTCCCCAGCATATCGTTCAGCAGATTGATGTTTCCGCAGCCGAGGGTGATCACCAGATCTCCCGGCTTGACACCGCGGCGGATCTCATCAGCTGCTTCCTCAAATGTCCGTGTCAGGATCGCATGGATTCCCTTTCCGATCATGCCGTCTACCAGCATTTTCGAATCGATATCCCCGGGATCATTCTCCCTCGCCGCGAAGATGTCCGTAACAAGCGTAACATCCGCTTTTTCCGTACAAGTCAGGTACTCCTGAAATAGGGATTTCAGGCGACTGTATGTATGAGGCTGAACGACTGCCCAGAGTTTTCCGTTTTGGCAACGTTTTCTGGCTACATATAGTGCGTTTTTCATCTCCGTGGGATTGTGTCCGTAGTCGGTAAACAATTCCGCGCCGTTCAAAGTCCCGGTCAGTTCAAATCTTCTCCCGGCTCCGGTAAAGGTCCCGATGATCCTGCAGGCTTCAGCAGGATCCGCTCCCAACAGATCAGCGGCAGCAATGGCTGCCAGCGCATCGATCGCATTGAACATTCCCGGCACTGCCATATTGGCATGGCCGATCACGCTTTCTCCCTTGATCACATCAAAACTGACGTACCCGTTCGGATCTTCCGATGCAGCTGCCATCCGATAGGTACACTGCTCTGACACCCCGAACGTCACAGATCTCTTGCCCGATCTTTCCAGAACGCTCCTGACAAGCGGGTCATCCCCGTTGCCGAGAACCCAGCCGTCATCCGGCAGTTTTTTCACAAAATTCTGAAACGCATCCTTGATATCTTCGATATCACGATAATAGTCCAGATGATCCTCGTCGATATTGTTCACAACGATCGCGTTCGGATACAGATTCATAAAACTGCGGCGATATTCGCAGGCCTCCGTCACAAAGAGCTCCCTGCTCCCCATACGGATGCTTCCGCCGATCGGAGGATATACCCCTCCGATATGGACGGTGGGATCCATCTCTGTTTCCACAAGGATCTGAGACAGCATGGAGGTAACGGTTGTCTTGCCGTGTGTCCCGCAAACCGCAACTGCGGTATCATACCCTGCAGACAGTTGTCCCAGAAGGACTGAGCGTTCCACGGTTTTGATCCCTTTTTCCCTGCAGGCAGTCAATTCCGGGTTGTCCTGCGGGATCGCAAGGGAATAAACCACGAGATCGACACCGTTTACATTTTCCCTGTCATGACCGATGATCACGTCAATCCCGGATTTTCTCAGATCATGGACGGCATGATTTTCGCTTCTGTCCGAACCGGAAACGATACAGCCGAAGGAACGGAGAATCCGGGCCAAACCGGACATGCTCGATCCGCCGACCCCTATAAGATGTACCCTTTTCCCTGTATATTCGCTGAAATCACTTTTTAATACAATTTCCCTGCTCATTCTGTCTTTTGAGATCCCTCTCTTTCATGCGTTTCATTTCAGTATCAAGATCATATGTGATAAATGCTTCTTTCTCTTCCGGGGTGGTTCCCTTCGATAATGATGTGAAGCAGTCGGTTTTGGCTTTGTGAAGCTTCATGATCGTATTGTAGTAATCCGGAAACTGTCTGTTGGACGCAGAGTCCGGATTCCTCTGCATATACCGGAACATCAAAAGATGCGATGTCAGGACGCTGCTGCAGAATCTCTGATCTCTACACGTTCGAAGCCGAACAGATACAAGTCGGCTGCCTGCCTTGTCACCATGCGGCCCTTCTCAAAAAAACCATCCATGAGACAATCATCGCAATCCATGAAAGCGACCAAGTCCCCTGTTGCCGCATCCAGACCCGCATTCCTTGCTGCGGACACACCTCGATGCCCGCAAAAGAGGATCTTCACGTGATCCGGCGGATCTTCCAGCATGGAGCGAAGTTTCTGTGCGGTTCCGTCATCGGATCCGTCATCCACAAGGATCAGTTCTACATCCTCTGCAACCCCGGATAAAACAGACGCCAGGGTTTCGTCCAGATATTCCATACAGTTGTATGTCGGGATGATCAATGACAGCATATCTGTTTTTTGTCTTTACGAAAGCGTTAACGGCTACATCTTGGTTACATGATGTTTTTTGGCTGCACGTTGGTAACATGAAAAGCTGCTTGGATAGCCGCTAAAAAAGCATAAAAAGAATGTGCGTTTTCGAAAACATATTTGCTGCAGAAAAACAAAAACCCCGCGAGCCTTTATATATCAGGGCTTAACGAGGTTTTATTATTCTCGGAGTGACAGGACTTGAACCTGCGGCCTCTTGACCCCCAGTCAAGCGCCCTACCACCTGGGCCACACCCCGCGCACCTCATCTTACAACAGCGATTTTCAGATGTCAACCGTCGGTTTTTCTGATATAGACACAAAATCTGGGTTGACAAGAGGAAATTTGCACATAGATATAGACCTTAAACGGAAAAGTTTGTGCAAATTTGGGGTTGATTTCAAAGGGCGATTCCGACATAATGACAGAACATCGGGGGACAGTCCTTCGATAGAGGAGTCACTTTGCAGATCCTGAGAAACCGTTTTTTTTTTCGGATTTACGAAAACGTTTTCGGAATCGACGGCACAGCGGATCGGAAAGGAGTGTATGATGGAAAAAATGAACCAGAGGATTGTAGAATTTCGCGATATGGAAGACGTGGCGGAGTTTGTGAACGCTGCAGGGAAAAGCGAATATGATGTAAATGTGATCAGCGGAAACCTGTATGTGGACGCGAAGTCTTTGCTGGGCGTCATGAGCATGGGTTTTGCGCGGAAGCTCAGGGTCCAATATCGTGATGCTGACAAGGGATTCGAGCGCGCATTGCAGAAGTTTTGTGTAGCGTAAAATGTTGATGTGGTCAAAAGTGCGCATGCGATGAAATCGCATGTGCACTTTGCGCAAAGAACCGCCCTGACGTGCTGGCACGTCGAGGCGGTTCTACGCGCAAAGGTCACCATGTCACTGCGTGACATGTGACTTTTGACCACTTTTCCCATTTACCTTACATCCTGATTTAAGTTTTCACCTCTTTTTACGAAAAAATGTTGCGCGATATCCGAAATATGGTACAATTACCATGTATGGGGTGTTTTGACGGCCCCGGGAGGAGGAATCATGCTCGCAACATTAATTCCACTTTTTAATGAAAAAATGGAGGTCAGCGCATATTCATTGTTTGCGCAGAAGGAGAATCACCTGCTTCGGCCGAGTCTTCTCGGAACGGGAGGAAATGACGGAGCGGCGGATATTCTCGGCCTTGACATTATCACGAGCGTCGGTGTCGAAGCTCTGACAGGCGGCAGGGACGTGTTCGTGACGATCAATCAGTTTTCCCTGTTTGCGGACATCGAAGTGCAATGCACTTCACCGAGAGGCAATGTCGTTCTGCTCTGTGATCCGACGGTTGCGCCGCAGGAGACGTTTATCAAACGGATCATCGATCTGAAGGACAAGGGTTTCCGTTTTGCGATGCGTAAGCTTGGCATCGAGGATTTCCACGAATATCACGAAGTCCTTTCGCAGATGGATTATATTCTGTTAAACCATAAAAAGATCAACATTCAGAACGCACGCGCTTTCTTCGGAAAGGTTTATCCTTCCATGAAGCTCGTTGCGGTCAATGTCAATTCCCAGGATGAATACGATACCTTAAAGAAGAGCGGCAGTTTTGATCTGTATGAGGGCGAGTTCTTCCGGATGCCGGTTACGGAAGGGGCCAAAGAGGTCGCACCGTTAAAGGCGAATTATATCCAGCTTCTCAAAGTGGTCAACGATATCGATTTTGAACTCACGAAGGCAGCGGATGTTGTCGGACAGGATACGGCGCTTGTCATTTCCCTTCTGAAGATGGCAAATACACGCTCGGTGAATTCCGAGATCACTTCCGTCCGTCATGCAGCGGCGATGCTCGGACAGAAAGAATTGACGAAATGGATCAATACGGCGGTGACCAAAGAGCTTTGTGCAGATAAGCCCAGTGAGATCACGAGACTGTCTTTGATCCGCGGTAAGTTTGCGGAAAATCTGGCACCTTCTTTTAAGATGGCGATGCAGTCCCAGGAGCTTTTCCTGATGGGAATGTTCTCGGTACTGGACATCATCCTGGACAAGCCGATGGAAGAAGCGCTTGAGATGGTGAAGATCTCAACGCCGATCAAGGAAGCGCTCTGTGAGAATTCCGGAGTGCTGGCACCGGTGAAGGATTTCATCATTGCTTATGAGAATGCGAACTGGCAGGAAGTATCCCGTCAGATGATCCTCGGCGAGATGGATATGGATGAGGTCTACAAGGCTTATGTGGATGCACTGATCTGGTTTAGGGATGTGTTCTCATAAAGTGCCAACTGTTTTGACAGACAAAATGAAAAAAGAAACACCAGATACCCGGATCATTGGTTCGGGTATCTTTTGCTATATGCGGCAGAACAGCCGCTGAAACGAAACCATGAGTACGGACAAAAACCAAAATCTGATCAAAATATCGGTGCGGGAGTTGGTGGAGTTTTTATGCCGCTCCGGAGACATCGATCATCGCAGGAGCTCTGCCGGGGATCTTTCCGCAATGCGGGAGGGTGCCCGGATTCATCGTCTGATCCAAAACAGGCAGGGCGCGGAGTATACGCCCGAGGTGCCGCTTTCCGTGACGGTCCCTGGGGATGGATATGAGATCCAATTGGATGGTCGCGCAGACGGGATCATCATGGCGGATGAAGAACCCGTGACGATCGATGAGATCAAAGGTGTTTACCAGGATGTGGATGCGATGAAGGAGCCGATGCCGGTTCATTTGGCACAGGCAAAGGTTTATGCGTATATCTTTGCAACGCAGAATGATCTTTCGCTGATCCGCGTCCGGATGACCTATTGCAGCCTGAATCCGGAACATCCGACAGCAGAAGATATCCGGTATTTTACGGAGGACTATGAGATCACGGAACTCACAGAATGGTTTACGGCCCTGATCGAGGAATACCGCAAATGGACGGATTTCTGGTTCGCATGGCGAAAGGAGCGCACGGCATCGATCCGGCCGCTGGCGTTTCCCTATGAATACCGGACGGGGCAAAAAGAGCTTGTAACAGGTGTTTACCGGACGATCCTCCGGGAAAAGATCCTCTTTCTGCAGGCACCGACAGGCGTGGGCAAAACGATCGCGACGGTTTATCCCGGGATTAAGGCGATGGGCGAAGGCGAGATCGAACGGATTTTTTATTTGACGGCAAAGACCATCACGGCGCAGGTTGCGATGGACACCTTTTCTCTGCTCGCGTCGCAGGGGCTTCGGGCCAAGCGGATCCGCTTGACTGCGAAAGAAAAGATATGCCCAAATGAGGAAATGGAATGCGACCCGCGGCATTGCCCATATGCGAAAGGGCATTTTGACCGGGTAAATGACGCGGTGTTTGAGTTGCTGAATGAGACAGACGTGTTCGATCGTGAGACGCTGCTGCAGCAGGCGAAAAAGCACGTCGTCTGTCCGTTTGAGATGAGCCTGGATGTGTCGTCCTGGTGTGATGACATTGTTTGCGATTATAATTATGCATTTGATCCGACGGTTTCGCTGAAGCGCTTTTTTGCAGAGGGAAACAGCGGGGAACATCTGCTGCTTGTGGATGAGGCGCACAATCTCGTGGATCGTGCACGTGAGATGTTCAGTGCGACGATCGTCAAAGAGGATTTTTTGGCAGCGCGCCGTTATATGAAAAAATATAACCGACCTGTGGAAAAAGCCCTGACAAAGTGTAACCAGAAGCTCCTGGCGCTGAAACGCGAATGTGACGAGGAGACAGTAGTGGATGAGATCGCAGATCTCGCGTTGTACATAGAGCAGCTGATCAGCAAAACCGAGAAATTCCTGGCAAAGAATGCGGAGTTTCCGGAAAAAAAGGAGTTTCTGGAGTTCTATTTTACAGTAAAAAACTTTCAGGCGGCTTATGACAGATTGACGGAAAACTATCGGATCACGGCAGGACATCTGGAAAGCGGCGCCTTTTTCGTGACGATCCACTGTCTGGATCCGTCTTTCGACCTGGAACAATGCCTGCAAAAGGCCAAAAGCACGGTGTTTTTCTCGGCGACCATGCTGCCGATCAACTATTACAAGAGCCTGCTCAGCATCAGGGATGACAACTATGCGGTCTATGCGGACAGTTCTTTCCGGCCGGAGCAGCGGCTGCTGCTCATCGGGAGTGATGTCACGACAAAATATACCCGCCGTTCAGAGGACGAGTACAGACGGATCGCGATGTATCTCAAAGAGACCGTGGCAGCAAAAAAAGGAAACTATCTCGCCTTTTTTCCTTCTTACAGGATGATGAACGATGTGAGAGAGGCTTTTGAGGAACTCCTTGAAGATGATGTGGAACTGCTCGTGCAGAGACCGGGCATGAAGGAAGAGGAACGGGAGGAGTTCCTTTTGCAGTTTGACTATGAGCGGAACAACGCGCTGCTCGGATTCTGTGTAATGGGCGGTATCTTTGGAGAAGGCATTGATCTGACCGGAGAGAAACTGATCGGTGTGATTGTGGTTGGGACGGGGATCCCGCAGGTCGGTCCGGAACGGGAGCTGTTAAAGGACTTTTTTGATGAGAAAAACGGGTGCGGATTTGACTATGCCTATCGGTATCCCGGTATGAACAAAGTCCAGCAGGCTGCGGGGCGCGTGATTCGTACCACTTCGGATCGCGGTGTGATCCTGCTGCTGGATGAGCGCTTTTTATATGCGGAAAACAGAAAAACGTTCCCACGGGAATGGGCGGATTACAGGACGGTGCGCACAGATACGGTCGGCGAAACTTTGAGAACATTCTGGGAGAATACATAGCAAAACACCTGTAATCCGGGTTTTTATGCACCCTACGGGTCGGTTGCATATTTTGCATGTACGATGTAAGATGATACCTATGAGTATGATGGCAAAAAAGGGACTTCGCATCATCATTGTCGGCTGCGGTAAGGTCGGAAATACGATCACCGAGCAATTGGTGCGCGAAGGACATGACATTACATTAATTGATAAAAATGCGGATAAGATCAGCGTATCGACGGGACTCTATGACGTGATGGGTGTCGTCGGGAACGGTGCAAGTCTCAGGGTGCAGATCGAAGCCGGCATCGATGGGTCGGATCTGCTGATCGCGGTGACGGATTCCGACGAGCTGAACCTCCTTTGCTGTACCGTAGCAAAGCACGCAGGTGATTGTGCTGCGATCGCCAGAGTACGCGACCCGGACTATAGCCGTGAGTCGGCGTATCTGCAGGAGAAACTCGGTCTTGCCATGATCATCAATCCGGAGCTGGAATCCGCCCTGGAGGCATCGCGGATCCTTGCGCTTCCGAAAGCACTTGAAGTCAATGCATTTGCACACGGACAGGCGGAACTGATCAAGATCAAAGTCGGGGAGGAAAGCGCCCTTTGCGATATGCCGGTCATGAACATCGGTAAAAAGACAAAGGATACTCTGATCTGCGCAGTGGAGCGCGGCGGAGAGGTCCACATCCCTTCCGGTAGTTTTGTGATCAAAGAAAACGACCTGGTTTCTTTTGTGGTACCGAGGAGGCGCGCGAAAGCGACTCTTTCCGCGCTGGGGTTAAAGACCGGGCAGGTGCGCGACTGTATGATCATCGGCGGCGGTAAGGGCTCTTATTATCTGACGCGGCAGCTCCTTGATATGGGGGTTTCCGTCAAGATCATCGAGCGCGACAAGAAACGCTGCGAGGAACTGACAGTTTTGCTCCCGGATGCGGTCATTATCAACGGAGACGGGACCAATGAGGATCTTTTGCGGGAGGAAGGTATTGAATACGCAGAGTCCTTTGTGCCGTTGACCGGAATGGATGAAGAAAACGTGCTGCTGACCCTCTATGCGAAACAGATGGGCAAGGCAAAGGCGATCACAAAGATCAACCGAATCGGTTTCAAACCTGTTCTGGAGAGTCTGGATCTCGGCAGCGTCATCTATCCGAAATACATCACTTCAGAAGCGATCATTGCGTATGTCCGTGCGAAGAAAAATTCCATGGGGAGCAACATAGAGACGCTTTACCATATGTATGATTCCAGAGTGGAAGCCATCGAGTTCCAGGTCGGGGCGAATTCCCCGGTCGTTGGTCAATCTCTGCGGGAATTGAACCTGAAAAGAGACCTGCTGATTGCGTTCATCAATCGTAACGGGCGGATCCTGATTCCGAGCGGTTCCGACGAGATCCATGTCGGTGATACGGTTATGATCGTGACTACGCATTCCGGCTTCAATGACATCGGGGATATTTTGGAAAGATAGAAAAACGGAGTTTTAAACTAACGTGAACAATTCGGTCATTCGTTATATTTTAGGACGGGTATTGCGACTGGAAGGGGTTTTTCTTCTACTGCCCTGTGTGGTGTCATTGATCTATCAGGACGAGGAAGGAGCTTGTTTCATCGGCACGGCCGCAGGCGCCTATCTGGTGGGATTCTTGTTAAGCCGCTTTAAACCGGCTGATTTTCATTTTGGTCTTAAGGAAGGCTGTATCGCCACGGCATTATCCTGGATTCTGATGAGTCTTGTGGGATGCCTTCCGTTTTTCCTGACCGGCGAAATTCCCTCATTTTTCGATGCGTTGTTTGAAACCGTATCCGGCTTTACGACCACGGGTGCTTCCATCCTGTCGGACGTGGAGGCGCTATCCCATACGGCGTTGTTTTGGCGCAGTTTTACACACTGGATCGGCGGTATGGGGGTTCTGGTCTTTTTGCTTGCGGTAGTGCCTCTTTCCGGCGGCTCAGGAACCAATCTGATGAAGGCAGAGAGCCCGGGCCCTTCTGTCGGAAAACTGGTGCCGAAAGCCGGCCAGACCGCGAGGCTCCTCTATTTTATCTACGTCGGGATGACGCTTGCGGAGATCCTGCTGCTTTTGATCGGAAAGGTGCCGGCGTTTGATGCAATTACCATCAGCCTTGGTACTGCGGGAACCGGTGGATTCGGCGTCCGTAACAGTAGCTGTGCGGAATATTCGGTTTATGCGCAATGGGTGATCGCAATCTTTATGATGCTGTTTGGTGTCAACTTCAATATGTATTATCTGATCCTCTTTAGGCGCTTTCGGAAAGCGCTGAGTATGGAGGAGGTACGGACCTACTTCGGGATCATCGTGGCATCCACGATCGTGATCGCACTTACCATCTGTCATACCGCTTCGATGGTGTTCAAATCTGTGACGGATGCCTTTTTCCAGGTCAGTTCGATCATCACCACAACGGGATATTCGACGGTGGACTTTGACCTGTGGCCGCAGACAGCCCGCATGATCCTTGTATTCTTGATGTTTACCGGCGCCTGTGCCGGCAGTACCGGTGGCGGGATCAAGGTGTCGCGTGTCGTGCTCCTGCTTAAGACAGTGAAGAAGGAACTGATCTACTATATCCACCCGAAGAGCATCAAGAAGATCCATATGGACGGAAAGGCTATCGAGCATGACGTACAGCGCTCCACAAACGTGTATTTTGTGACATTCTTTGCGATCTTTGTGACGTCCATGTTTCTGATCTCGTTTGAGAAAACAGATTTGGTGACGAGTTTTACCGCAGTGACAGCGACGATGAACAACATCGGCCCGGGTCTTTCCATGGTAGGACCGGCGCAAAACTATGGATTTTTCAGTAACTTTTCTAAATGTGTGCTCATGTTTGATATGCTGGCAGGGAGACTGGAGCTGTTCCCGCTGCTGATTTTGCTCAGCCCGCCGGCCTGGAAGGAGTTCTTGCAAAAACAGACTGTCATCCGCGAAAAGCGGTGGAAGGGATTCTTTAAAAAACTTCGTTCGAAATCGGATGATGAAACATCATAAGGAGGAAAGAAAACAATGGGAAAAACGATTTTGGATTATGATACCGTGCGGCTGGACGATGCGAATGATCAGATCGTGATCATCGACCAGACGAAGCTGCCGGGGAAGATCGAACTGATCGAATTGAAAACGGCGGAGGAGATCTGGAATGCGATCTATCTGCTGCAGGTCAGAGGAGCGCCTGCGATCGGCGTAACGGCAGGGTTTGGCCTGTATCTGCTCGCAAAACAGATCAAGGCGGAAAGCTTTGATGCGTTTTATGCGGAGTTTAAAAAGCAAAAGGAGTATCTGGATTCTTCCAGACCGACGGCGGTAAACCTTTCCTGGGCGCTGCGCAGGATGGATGCCGTCGCGCAGGCAAATAAGGAAAAGCCGATCCCGGAGATTTTGAAGCTCCTTCATGACGAAGCGGTAGCGATCCAGGAGGAAGATATCCGTGTCTGCCGCGCGATCGGCGAACATGGCTTAACGCTCGTGAAACCGGGCGACGGGATTTTGACCCATTGCAATGCCGGACAGCTTGCCACCAGTAAATACGGGACGGCGACGGCGCCGATCTACCTCGGAGAAGAGAAAGGCTATCACTTCAAGGTGTTCTGTGATGAGACCAGACCGCTCCTGCAGGGTGCGCGTTTGACCTCCTTTGAGCTTCATTCCGCAGGGGTCGATACGACCCTGATCTGTGACAATATGTCCGCTTCTGTCATGCGGCAGGGCTGGGTCAATGCAGTGTTTGTCGGGTGCGACCGCGTGGCAGCCAACGGCGATACCGCAAACAAGATCGGTACATCCGTCGTGGCGGCGGTGGCAGCGCGGTACAACGTACCGCTGTATATCTGTGCGCCGACTTCCACGATCGATATGGAGTGTCCGACGGGAGAGCAGATCAGGATCGAGCAGCGGAAACCGGAAGAAGTGACGGAGATGTGGTACAAAGAGCGTATGGCACCGGAGGGCGTTAAGGTTTATAACCCGGCGTTTGATGTGACCGATCATGAACTGATCGCCGGGATCGTGACGGAATACGGGGTGGCGAGAGCGCCGTATACCGAGTCGCTGAAAGGGATTTTTAGGAAGAAAGCAGAGGAAGAGAAAAATGCCTGAGAACAGTTCATGCAGCAGTGCATCCAGCTGCAGCAAGGAAAGCTGTGAGGAATGCGCAAGCAATCCGAAAAATAAGAAAGAGAGCTTTCAGACCGCCTGTAACGCGCATTCTTCGATCAAAAAAGTGATCGGTGTGATCAGCGGAAAAGGCGGCGTTGGCAAGTCGTTTGTGACCGGACATCTTGCGGCGGGACTTCGCCGGATGGGTTACGCTGTCGGCATCATGGATGCGGATATCACGGGTCCTTCTATTCCGAAAATGTACGGTGTGACGGGGACTGCCTACGGGAACGAAGAAGGAGAGATCCTTCCCATGGAAACGGGGGACGGGACGAAGATCATGTCCATCAATGTATTGATGGATGACCCGGAAGCGCCGGTGATCTGGCGCGGGCCGGTGATCGCAGGCGCTGTGAAGCAGTTCTGGACAGACGTGGTCTGGGGAGAACTGGATTTTCTCCTTGTCGATATGCCGCCCGGCACCGGAGATGTGCCGTTGACCGTGTTCCAATCGTTGCCGCTGGATGGCGTCGTGATCGTAACGAGTCCGCAGGAACTCGTGCAGATGATCGTGAAAAAAGCCTATTCCATGGCAATGCAGATGAATGTGCCGGTGCTTGGCGTTGTGGAAAACTACAGTTTCTTAAAATGCCCGGATTGCGGGAAAGAGATCTCCCTGTTCGGAGAGAGCAGGATCGATGAGATTGCAAACGATCTTTCCATCCCGGTGCTTGGGAAACTCCCGCTCGATCCGGCCTATGCAAAAGAAGTGGACAGGGGTGCCTTTTATGAGACGGAGAATCCGTATCTTACGGAAGCCGTACAAACACTGAAAGGGTTACTATGACAAAAAAGAAGAAGGTCGGCTGTTTTTTTGCAGCGATCTTGGTGCTTCCAATCTCCATCCTGGTACAGTATCTGGTGACGATCCCGATGACCGGGTTTACGGCGATCGGAATTCTTTCCTCCAATCTCAAGGAAGGCATTCCTGCCTCGGCGCTGGCGATGCAGCTTTACGAGGTTGTAAGCGGGGATTTGTTTACGGATATCCTCCAGATCGTATACTCCGTTGCGGTGATCGCCCTTTTCGGATGGTGGCTCCGCGCGGAATTTAAAAAAGACGCAAAACCTGCTCTTAAAAAAGGGAAAACGTTGCTTGTTTTCCTGATCGGGTTATTCCTTTTGATGATCGGTCTGCAATATCTGACCGAGATCGTCTATGAAGGGATCGCGGCGGTGAGCCCCCAGACAGCAGAAGATTATGAGATGCTTACGGAGATGGCCGGTATGGATGAGCCCACACCGTTGATGTATCTCTATGTGGTTGTGCTCGGGCCGATCGGCGAAGAATTGATGTTTCGCGGAGTTGTCTTGAAAAACTTCCGTCGCATCATGCCTTTTGCGTTTGCAAACATCCTGCAGGCGGTTTTGTTTGGCATCTATCATATGAACGTGATGCAGAGCCTTTATACGATCGTAGCAGGGCTGCTGTTCGGCCTGATCGCGGAAAAAGGCGGGAGAATGATGGATTCCATTCTGGCGCATATGATGTTTAACCTTCTCGGGATCACGGGCCTTTTGTACCTATGGGCGGACAACCCGTACTTCCAGTTCGTCTGGATGCCGGTCATGGTATTGACGCTGATCCTCGGATCGATGATGCTGTTCCCGAGAGACGAGAAGGCTGCGGAAGCATAAAGAATCAAGCAAAAGCAGAGTAATTAAATAAAAAATTAATTTATAAAAACAATCGCGGGCCAGAGGATTCTGACCCGCGAAGTCTGTCTGTCACTTTTGTTTCAAATCACTTTTGTACTTTTCTGCAATCGAACTGTCGGATTGCATGCTCTGTGTTGCTACTGTGCAAGATCTAACTGCTGGAGCGTTCCCATACCGCCGTTCTCATACAGGAAGATCCCTGTGGAGCGGATGCGGGCATTCGGTGCATTGCTTTCCAGCTGGTTCAGTGAGAACTCACTTTCGCAGCTGCCTAAATAGATGGCGCCCACACCGGCAGCACCGAGTCCGACCAGCTTGTCATTGCCGCTGCTGTCTTTGGACCAGATCATGAGGTCTTTGAAGACATCATCGGCTTCGTCGATCCAGCCGTTCTTGTCTTTGTCATAATGCGACAGATCGTAGAACCCGTTTCCGCTCTTCGTTCCGAACAGCTCCGTCCCGTCATTGATCTTGCCGTCGCCGTTTTTGTCCAGCGCAAGGAATCCGGAGCCCGGCCCGAGACGGCTGACCGCTTCCTCATGCCCGTCCGCATCGAGATCAAAATAGAACTTCTGGTCGCAGACATCTGCGGCATCACAGTCCATATTGATCACCAGGGGATCCGTAAACAACCCGCTTCCAAAGGAAAAGCTCCGGCTGTAGACTTCCGTGAAAGAGCGCGACATGGATAACTCCAGTGAAAAATTGATTTCGCGCCCGTCCGCTGTTTTGACCGTTCCGGTCGTCTCAAACGTCGTAGATTCCTCCTCGTGATAGCAGTATTCTTCCGAAAAACTTCCGGAGAACCCGCTTGAGAAGCCGCCCGACATGCCAAGCGACGACGCCAGGTCCGTCAGCTCGAACCGCCTGCCGAATAACAACTGCCAGATATAGTCCATGCTGAAATAGCGGATCTTGCGCCTCGATGCGTTTTCGCCGTTGCTCGTGCTCCCGCTGCTCCGGTTGGACTTTCCGACATTTAAGCGTTCGATCAGATCGTCCAGTGAGTTGGAAAACTTTTTCCCGTCTTTCTCACTTTCTTTTTCCTGTGAAGAGTCAGGGAGCGTCGTGACCAAACCGGAGCCGTCTTTGTCTCCGAGGCTGAACACAGCGTTCTTTTTTCCCATAAAGGAGATCACATGGCTTTCTGATCGGGCATAGCTTCGCTTACTGCTCATTCCTACATCAGAAGATTGAATGATCAATAGAAATTCCTCCTTTGTGATGAGCAGGTTTTCCGTATTCTGTTGAAAATAGCCTCCCTGCAGATTCCAAAGAAAAAAGACGTCTTTTTCTAAGAAAGTCCGTTTCTTAAAAAAATCCGTCCCTGGCACCTGCTGTCCTGATGGTTTGCCGCATCGGGATCCTGCGCTGCGGCATGGTTTTTTCACGCGTTCAATTACTATATCGGATCGTTGCGCGGATTTCTTGAGGGATGGATAGAATTTGATCAGGAATATGCAGGCTGCGGTTTGACATTCTGGAAACACGTTGAACCAAGAAAATCTATGTTATATACTAGACTATAATACCTTAAAGAGACATATGGAGAGAAACCATGGAAAATGATACTTTGAAGCACGGTATCAAAGAGAAGCTGACACTGTTCCTTACATCTCTGGCGGCCATCGCATTGATCATTGAGAATCTGGTCATGGGCTGGGAGATTTGGGCTCCCGCTGTGCTCATCATCATGATCATTCTGCTATGGACGGTACATTTTTCCAAGAAATTAGACCCGGATTGGAAGGCATTCTTCTGTTTTCTCGTGGCTTTCCTGATCGTCTTCTATCATGGCGTTCATGAGAGCAGTTTCTTTGATAATGCGCTGGTGGTCGCCTTTGCCATGGTCGCTTACGCGTCTTTTAACCGGAAATATATGCTGCACCTGTTCCTGGTGGAGTTTCTTTTCCTGATGGCATGGCACTTGTTCAATATTGCGGGATGGACCGGGATCGAGTTTACTGCGCTCAATATATTCAGAATCCTGTTGCATATCGCGATCATTATTTTCGTCTATATCATTAATCTGAGAGCGATCACCGAAAGACTGGAGAATGCGGAAGAGAACAGCCGGAAGAATGACCGGATCGAGGAATATGATGCCGACATGGAGGATTTTCTTTCCAACATCTCCCATGAGCTCCGGACACCGATCAATGTCGTGAACGGGATGTCGGATCTTTTGATCAAGCGGAACATCGGATACGAAGCCGAATCCATTAAGAATGCCGGGATCAGACTGGCATACCAGATTGAAGACATTCAGGATTATACCGAATGCAAAAGAGGGAAAGTCATTCTGGAAGAAGAAGATTACATGAGCACTTCTTTGATCAATGACGTGGTGGTCGGTTTTCGCATGCATGAGCGGCCGGATCTGGAACTTGTTGTGGATCTGGATCCGAGAGTCCCGGCAAAGATGAACGGAGATATCAAGAAGATCCATAAGATTTTCAGGCATCTCCTTGAAAACGCTGTGAAGTTTACAAAGCGTGGCGGCATCCTTGTCAGGATGTACACGGAACAGACGGAAAACGGGATCAATCTGTGCATCGAAATGACGGATACCGGGATCGGCATGGACAGGAAAGCCTTGGAATCTGTTGCCGGAGGGATGTATCAGGCGAATAAAAAGCGCAATCGCAGTTCGGGAGGCATCGGACTGGGATTGTTTATCGTGTACGGATTCACGCATAGCATGGGCGGTTTTGTCAAGATAGAGAGCGAAAAAGGAAACGGGACCACGGTCAGGATCACGATGCCGACGAAGGTGGTCGATCCGTCACCCTGCCTGAAGCTGTCCAGAGAATTATCCGGTGCGCTTCTGCTCCATATCAGGTCTGATAAATACAAGGTGTCCAGGATTCGCGATTTTTACCGGTTGATGGCCGGGAATCTTGCGGCAGGCATCCAGGCCCAGCTATATTCTGCGGAAACCGTCTATGATGTCGAACGCATGAAAGAAAAAACGGAGGTAGGCTTCATCTTTATGGGGCAGGAAGAGTACGAGGAAAACAAAGGGTACTTTGATGCTGCCTGCGAAGAGGGGATCGTGATCGTCGTATTGGCGGATCCGGGATACAAGCCAGATGCCGGAAGCCGTGTCCTCATCCTGCCAAAACCCCTGTATTCCTATCCCGTGATCAAGGTGCTGAATGAAGGCTTGAACGCCGGGGATCTGGGGATCGGGGATGATACTGCAAAACCGACCTTTGAAAATGTGCGTGCGCTGATCGTTGATGACGAACCGATGAATCTGGTGGTTGCGTCAGGTATCTTCAAGGATTATGGAATGTCGGTCGATACGGCGGGGAGCGGGCGTGAAGCGATCTCCAAATACCGTGAGAATGAGTATGATGTGGTATTTATGGATCATATGATGCCGGAAATGGACGGCGTGGAGGCAATGAAGCAGATCAGAGGCGTTGCGGATGATATGGGGCGAAATTCGATTATCGTAGCACTGACCGCCAATGTTGTTTCCGGCGCAAAAGAGATGTTTATCAGAGAAGGGTTCAACGGATTTATCGCCAAACCGATCAATACGGCCGACTTTGAAAGAGTGATGTTGAGAGAACTCCCTGAAAAAAAGAGAGGCAAAGGGGGTGACGGGAGATGAGTGTCAAAAAGCTGTATCGTGACTTCAAAAATGCCATTACAGATCCCGAAAGAGAACTCAAGGAACGCCTGTTCCTATGCTTTACTGTTGCGGTAGAGATGACGGTACTGATCGCACTCATCGGAGATATCCTGATCTCCGAGAACCGGATCGAGATCGCGGTCCTTGCGGTTACGCTGCTTGCAATTCCCGTCGTCACCATCACCTGCCTTTATCAAAATAAACTGAAAGTTGCCATCATCCTATTCGCGATCGCTGTGACATTTGTCATTCTTCCTGCTATCTATCTCTTCGGAGGGGGCTATACGGGGGGCGGATTGCTTTGGGTCATTTTTGGCTATCTGTATGCCGGGCTGCTGTTGGCCGGCGGGTTTCGGATTTTTATTTTTATCGTCCTTACCGCGATCACCATCGTCTGTCATTGTATTGATTATTACTATCCGGAGGTCATCGCGCCACATACCAAGCAGGTGTTTTTTTGGGACAGCACCATTTCGATCATCCTGATCGGCAGTATTGTCTTTGTGATGACCTGGATCCAAAGAAGGCTCTTTGATAAAGAAAGCAAGAGAGCCAGAAAAGAGGCGGAAAGGGCAGAGGAACTGACAAGATCACAGAACAGATTCTTCTCCAGCATGAGTCATGAGATCAGGACGCCCATCAATTCGATCCTCGGCCTCAACGAGCTGATCTTAAGGGATGTGGAAGCATCCGATGAGATCGTAACGCAGGCCACGGGAATCCAGGGGTCAGGCAAGATGCTGCTCGCGCTGATCAATGACATCCTTGATTTTTCCAAGATGGAAGCAGGGAGCATGGACATCGTGCCGGTGGATTATAACGTCGGTGATATGCTTTCCGACATCGTGAATATGATCTGGCTGAAGGCGAATGAAAAGGGTCTGAAGCTGGATGTGAGCGTAGATCCGGATGTGCCGAGCGTGCTCTACGGGGATGAGGTCAGGATCAAGCAGGTGATCGTCAACCTCCTGAACAATGCCGTCAAATACACGCAGGAAGGCACGGTAGGACTTCGTATCGATGTGGATGAGAGAGGGGAGGATTTTGTCATACTCCGCATTTCCGTCACGGACACGGGAATGGGGATCAAAAAGGAAGCGCTCCCGCATCTGTTTGATGCATTTAAACGGGTAGATCAGGAGAAGAACAGATTCATCGAAGGAACGGGCCTCGGGCTTTCCATTGTCAAACAGATTGTGGAACTCATGGGAGGCACCGTGACGGTGAACAGCGTATATGGAGAAGGATCCACGTTTACGGTGATCGTGAAGCAGGGGGGTTCCGATGCTGCCGCCATTGGTGAACTGAATATCCATAGTCAGCATACGGCCCGGATCAGTGCCTACGAAGCAAGCTTTACCGCTCCGGAAGCAGCGATCCTGATCGTGGATGACAATGAGATGAATCTGGAAGTGGAGAGTAAGCTCCTGGCGGAAACTGCCATGGTCATAGATAAGGCGTTAAGCGGAAAAGAGGCGTTGGAACTGACATTAAAGCACCAGTATGATGTGATACTGATGGATCATCTGATGCCGGGAATGGACGGTATCGAGTGTCTGGAGAAGATCAGGGCGCAGTCCGGCGGTCTTAACAGGACTACTCCGGTTGTGGTGCTTACGGCCAACGCGGGAAGCGAGAACAGGGAACTGTATAACCGGTCCGGATTTGATGGTTATGCCGTAAAACCGGTATCAGGAGCAGTATTGGAAGAAACACTTATGAGGTTCATTTCTTCCGAGAAGCTCATCATGAATAACGAAACGCTGGGTGCGCACGAGGATATCAACGCAGCTGCGGGATATGCCGGTAAGCTGCCGATCCTCATTACATCCACCACGATGTGCGATCTGCCGGAGCAGATCACAAGGAATCTGAATATTGCGATCCTGCCGTTTGTGATCAAGACCGACGATGGCATCTTCAAAGACAGTGTGCAGATAGAAGCCTCGGAATTGATCCGTTATATGAAGGAGGGGCATTATGCGGCGTCTGATGTGCCGGATGAGTCTGCCTACGCGGAGTTCTTTGCCGCGAATTTAAAACGGGCGCATCATCTGATCCACATTGCCATCACCAGCAGCATGAGCAAGGATTTTATCAATGCATCCGAAGCAGCCAAATCCTTTGAAAATGTCACGGTCATCAATTCGGAGTGTGTATCCAGCGCTACCGGGTTGCTGGTTTTGATCGCTCATAAGCTGACGCAGCTCGGCTTATCGGTGGATGAGATCGTGTCGGAACTGAATGAAGTGAAGAAACGGCTGAAATGCAGTTTTGTCGTTGAAAATACGGATTTCATGCTGAAGCATGGGCTGGTAAGCCGCAGAGTCAACGCCATTGCCAATGCGCTTGATATGCATCCGTGCATTTCGGTGAAGGATGATAAAAAAGGGATCGGCAGTGTCTGGTTCGGATCTTTGAAAAGCGCTTACAAGAAATACATCAACAAGGCTTTGCCTGTGGATGTAGTGCCGGATTCCGATGTAGTATTTATCACCTATGCGGACGTGCCGCATGAGACCCTGGAGTTTATCAAGGAACAGATCTGCAAACGGGCATACTTTGAACGCATTGTGTTCAGACAGGCTTCTGCCGCGATCTCTTCCAATGTCGGGTCCGGAACGTTCGGAATCCTGTATTTTGTAAAGAGCAATAAATCCTATAACATCGGCTCCTACTTCGGCGACGATAATGATACCGATGATGACAATGAGAAAGAGACGGAAAACGCTGCGTCGGATGCGGATCAGAGCACTGATGAAAAGAACGTTGTCGAGGAGAACCTTGATGTGCAGAGCACTGCCGGTCAAAGCACTGCCGAGGAGACAAAGGATCTGAAATGGTATCAGCAGATTGATGCCATAGATCCGGAGTCTGCGCTGAAAAACAGCGGTTCGGAAGAGGCATTTCAGACTGTTCTGAAGATCTTCCATCAATCGGTGCCGGACAAGACCGCTGAGATTGAGGGGTATTATGCGAAAGAAGACTGGTCCAATTATACGATCAAAGTACACGCCTTAAAGAGCTCCGCGAGACTGATCGGAGCCAATGAGATCGCAGATGATGCACAGCTTCTGGAGAATGCCGGGAAAGCAGAGGATCTTGCTTATATCGCAGATCACCATGCGGCACTGATGCAAAAATACCATGATTTAGACGAGAAGATCGCCCCGTTTTTCGAAGAAGAAGCAGCAGAGGAGGCGGAGGAAGACAATCGGCCGCTTGCAGATGAATTACTCATGGAGAGTGTTTACGAGAGCCTGTTTTCTGCCGCAGAGGCTATGAGCAGTGATGATATTGAGGAGATATTGGGCGAACTGACGGATTACAGATTTTCGGAAAGTGACGCGGCAAAACTGGACGAGATACGAAAGTATGCGGAGAATTATGACTATGACGGAATTCTCCAGCTATTAAATGATAGATGAAAGGAGGAACCTTATGACGGAAAAGGTTCAGGAAAACATAAAGAAAATATTGCTGGGGGAACTGGAATACAAATCCTCGAATCTGGCGCTGAATATGCTGATCACAAAGCTGAAGCGGAAGATACAGACAAATCCCGACAGCATGGATGATTGTATGAATGAGATCAACGAGTTTTCCGCAAAATCCCCGATCATCGCAAAGGTGGATTTTGCGAATATTGCTGCACTTTGATCAGAAGAACTGTACAGCATCGGACTGCATGTGCTTGCACAGCGAAAGAGTCTGAAAAATCACAGAAGGAGGGTTTTTGCAATGCTGATCACTTTGGAAGAAACCATCAAACTTATCCAGGACGGCAGGACACTGCATATCGCTGCGGATGATTCTCTGCTTTCCAAACTGCCGACAGGAAACTGGATCGGGGGAACCACGCCGTATTTCATCGGAGAAGAAGGCGGCGTGCTGACAAAAGAGAAACTCTTCGTGACAGAACTTGACTTTGCGGAGGAGATCAAGATCGCCTCATACGGGAAATACAGCGTATTTCAGATCGTGGAGGATTGTTATGAGAACGGGCTGACGATCCTGATCATGCCCTATGGTTCCAAAGTAGTGGAAAAATACGCAAAGGAGGCTCCGGATGTGGAGGAACTCCTGATGCATCCCACCGTGGGATGGATCGCGGGAGCGGAACTCGGTTCGGAGGATGAGATCAGGGTCTATGACGGCGCCAGCGGAACGTCTTATCAGGACAAAGCGGTCGTGATGTATGTGAAACTACCGGCCAATAAAACCGCGCTTGTGAATCTGATCAATATCTTCGAAGATGACAAGACAGATCCGGTGATCATGTTCCCGGACAATGAATTGCGTGTCACAAAGTGTAAGGTAAACGGACAGGAAGTGGACTTTGCACAGTACATAAAAAGAAAAGGCATTGATACAAGGATGCCGCTGGTTACGGATTATAACGGATCTTATATCAATACATCGATCAAGGGGGCTGATGATACCGGCATTGATCTTTATGCGCCTGTCTTTAAGAATGTGGAATACAGATTTGCGCGTTCGGTCACCGATTATGTCCGGGAGTTTTCAGAAAGGATCCGCCAATCGAGTGCGGATGCGCCGATCCTGTCCTTCAATTGCATTTTAAACTATCTGTACGGCGGATTGGAAGGAGAGAAACTCGATCGTTACACCGGCCCTATTACCTTCGGAGAAGTGGCATATCAGCTGATCAATCAGACGCTTGTGTATTTTGAAATATCGGAGTCTTAACCGTATTTTTCAGGAGGGATATTGGAGTGAGGACATTGAATTTACAGAAATCGATAGGAATCCTGATCTACCAGACAAGCGTGATCGTAAAAGGGTTTGAGAAGAATCTGGCAGAGGCTGGATACAGGATCGCAACACTGACAGGCGATTTTCATAGATTGGAAGATCTCACGGAAACGGTTGACATATTCATCGGATATCTTCCGGGTGAGATTCCCAGCGATAAAGGAAAGCTGGACACACTGAGCACGATCACAGAGACCATCAAGGCAAGCGGCAAGGGATTGATCCTGATCGGGGAGAAGCATGATCATGATGATGTTTTGCGCGCGGTTCCTGAAATCAGGGATTTTCTGTGGATGGATCGACCGGTGGATATCGAGACCCTGAAAGAGACCATCACAAAAGAATTAAATGGGAATAAGACTCCCGGCGTGAAGAAACGGATCCTGATCGTGGATGATGACCCGTCGTATGCCAGAATGGTCAAGGAATGGATCAAGGATTCTTACAAAGTTGATATTGTGACGGCGGGAATGAAGGCCATCTCATTCCTTTTAAAGGTTCCGGAAAATGAAAAAGTGGATCTGATCCTGCTTGATTATGAAATGCCGGTGGTAGATGGACCGCAGGTTTTTCAGATGCTGCGCCAGGACAGCGCCACAGCGGATATTCCCGTGATCTTCCTTACGGGAGTCGGTACGCGGGAAGGCGTGGCCAGAGTCTTGGAATTAAAGCCTGACGGGTATCTCTTAAAATCCACTCCCAGAGAGGATATTCTCGGATACCTGAAAAAGAAGCTGGAGGGCTAGGAACTCCGGAGTTGTAACGGATCCTTATGCCAAAAACCCGACAATGCGTTCCTTCTCTTCCTCAAACTCCCGGATCGCGATGTCATAAAGGTTCTGCAGCACTTCGGGATCTCTGGTGTAGGTGGAAACGGGAAGTGTTTCTTTCGGTGCGATGATGAGGACTTTTCCCTCTGCTTCCAGTTCTTTGATATAGGAGAGTGTCTCGTTATAGAGGATGTAACGGTTTTCAATGGCGCGAACCGTGTTCGGGTAACGATGCAAGGCGATCCGGATCAAATTCGGGTGCTTCTCCGGCGTACGTACGGTGTCCTTGGGACGGCAGAGCAGGATGAGCGCCTTATCACAGCCGTCCGAGAGCGCGCGGCGCACAGGGATTGGATCTGCGCATCCGCCGTCATAGAATTTCCGGTTGCCGATCACGATCGCTTTGGAGACGACCGGGATCGCACAGCTTGCCATAAAATGCCGGTAATCGTCCCGGATGAGTTCGCTTTTATCAAAATAGACCGCTTTACCGGTGATCGCATCGGTCGCAACGATTTTGAATGCCGTTTCATTCTGCCGCAGCGCGGTCAGGTCGAGCGGATCCTTGCCGCCGGTGTTTGTCAGGTCGCCGTAGATATATTGCAATCCGAAAAAAGAGCCGCTTCTGAGAAACGTCCGAAACCCCATGTATCCGGGGTCTTTCACATGCTCCACAAAAAAACGCCGGTTCCTATCCCGCTGTCCGGCCAGAAATGAGGCGGTGCAGGAACTCCCGGCGGAAACGCCGATCGCATAATCAAAGGTCATCTGATTGTCCAGAAGTTTATCCAAAATGCCGGCGGTGTAGGCACATTTCATCCCGCCGCCTTCTACCACAAGTCCTATTTTCATGTGAATCCTCCGTCTGCGCATTATTATAACACAAAAATGTCGCATATGCCTTTTTGGGAAAATGCAATGTAAATTAAATTCGACACATCCCGGAACGGGTATGGTATAGTTTTTTTGAACAGAAAGAAAGCAGGAAAGGAACAGCAGGCGTTGGCTTTTGCACATCTTCATGTCCATACGGAGTACAGTCTCCTGGACGGTTCCAATAAGATCAAAGAATATGTAAAGCGGGTAAAATCCCTCGGCATGACGGCGGCGGCGATCACGGATCACGGCGTTATGTACGGCGTGGTAGATTTTTACAAGGAGTGCCTTGCAGCAGACATCCGCCCGGTGATCGGGTGCGAGGTCTATGTGGCGCCCGGGAGCCGTTTCGATCGGGAGCCGGGGCAGAATGACGACCGGTATTCCCATCTGATCCTGTTGGCGGAGAACGATACGGGCTACCATAACCTGATCAAGATCGTCTCCAAAGGCTTTGTGGACGGATTCTATTACAGACCCCGTGTAGATAAAGAGGTACTGACAAAGTATCACGAGGGGATCATCTGCCTTTCCGCCTGCCTGGCCGGCGAAGTGCCGAAATTCCTAATGCGCGGCTTTTATGAGGAGGCAAAAGAATGCGCGCTTTCCTATCAGGACATTTTCGGAAAAGGCAATTATTTCCTGGAATTGCAGGATCACGGGATCCCGGAGCAGCAGACGGTCAATACGGGACTGCTTCGAATGTCTGAGGAGACGGGGATCCCGCTTGTCGCGACGAATGACTGCCATTATACCTATGAGGACGATTGGGAAGCGCATGATATCCTGCTCTGCATCCAGACCGGGAAAAAGGTGCAGGACGAAAACCGGATGCGTTATCAGAAGGGGAAGTTCTATGTGAAATCCGAGGAAGAGATGCGCGCGCTGTTCCCCTATGCGCAGCAGGCAATCGATAATACGCAGCTGATCGCAGATCGGTGTAATGTTAAGTTTGAATTTAATAACTACAAAATTCCGCGCTATCAGGTACCGGAGGGATATACAGAGAAGGCATATCTGGAGATGCTGTGTGCGCAGGGACTGGAGAAACGGTATCCACCCAACGAGACTGACGAAGAAAAGCAGAAGATGTTAAAAGACCGGCTGGAATACGAGCTCGGCGTCATCAACCAGATGGGGTATACGGCCTATTTCCTGATCGTCTGGGATTATATCAATTATGCGAAAACACACGGGATTCCGGTGGGGCCGGGGCGCGGATCAGCCGCGGGGTCGCTCGTTTCTTACACGATGGGGATTACGGACATCGACCCGATCCGTTATGATCTGATCTTTGAACGGTTCCTGAGTCCGGCCCGTATCAGCATGCCTGATATTGACGTAGATTTCTCGGATGAGCGGCGCGGTGAAGTGATCGCGTATGTCGTGGAAAAATACGGAAAAGACTGCGTGACGCAGATTCAGACCTTCGGCGCGATGCTGGCAAAGGGCGTGATCCGTGATGTGGGACGTGCATTGGATCTGCCGTATGCGTTCTGTGACAGGATCGCCAAGATGATCCCGAATGAGCTCGGTATGACGATCGAGAAGGCTATGCAGATGAATCCGGAGCTGCGCAGCGCCTATGAGACGGATGAGAGCGTGACGCGTCTCATCAATATGGCGAGGCGCCTGGAGGGATTGCCGCGGAATGCTTCCACGCATGCGGCCGGTGTGGTGATCGCGCCGGAGCCGATGGATGAATTTGTCCCGCTGTCTCTCGGCAAAGACGACATGGTGACCACACAGTTCACGATGACGACGATCGAGGAACTGGGGCTTCTTAAGATGGACTTTCTGGGTCTGCGGACGCTTTCCGTCATTGAGAATGCCGTCCGGCTGATAGAGCAGTCGCAGGGGATCCATATCGACATCGACCGGATCGATGTGGAAGAAAAAGAGGTCTTTGACTATCTTGGTACAGGACGGACAGAGGGCGTCTTCCAGCTTGAGTCTGCGGGGATGCGTTCTTTCATGAAGGAGCTGAAGCCGGAGAGCATGGAGGATGTGATTGCAGGGATCTCCCTTTACCGCCCGGGACCGATGGAGTTTATCCCTGCCTATATTCGCGGGAAAAATGACAGAGAGCATATCGTCTATGACAGTCCGGCGCTGGCACCGATCCTTTCTGCGACCTATGGCTGTATCGTCTATCAGGAGCAGGTGATGCAGATTGTGCAGAACCTCGCCGGGTATTCATTAGGCGGAGCCGATGAGATCCGCCGCGCCATGAGCAAAAAGAAGCAGTACGTCATCGATGAGAACCGTGAGATCTTTGTCAACGGCGGAGAATTTCAGAATAAAGTGACCGGCGTGACAGAGCGTATCCCCGGGTGTGTGGCAAACGGGATCCCGGCAGAGATTGCCAACAAGATCTATGACCACATGGTGGATTTCGCAAAGTATGCGTTCAATAAGTCTCATGCGGCAGCCTATGCGGCGGTCTCTTACCAGACGGCATGGCTGAAATATCATTATCCCACGGAGTTTATGGCGGCGCTGATGACGTCCATGATCGACAACAGCGCCAAGCTTTCGGAGTACATCCTGACTGCCAGGAACATGGGCATCGGCCTCCTGCCGCCGGATGTGAATGAGGGGATCGGCACGTTCTCGGTCAGCGGGAACAACATTCGTTACGGCCTTTCTGCGGTGAAGTCGATCGGACGTCCCATGATCGAGCTCTTGCTTCGCGAGCGGGAGCTAAACGGTCCTTTCCGCTCTCTGCCGGACTTTATCACGCGGCTTACCGGTAAGAAGGATGTGAACAAGCGCACCTATGAAAACCTGATCAAGGCCGGGGCGCTGGACTGTCTGCCCGGCACGAGAAAGCAGAAACTTTTGGTCTACGGGCAGATTTTGGAAACGACGATCGCAGAGCAGAAGTCCTCCATGACGGGGCAGATGTCTCTTTTTGACATCGCGGACGAGGAGACGAAAGAGGCGATGGAGTTTCGGATGCCGGATGTCGGAGAGTTTGACAAAGAGCAGCTACTTGCGTTTGAAAAAGAAGTGCTCGGCATCTATACGAGCGGCCATCCGTTGGAGGCCTATGAGGATCTCTGGAGAAAAGGGATCACGGCGAAGACCTCGGATTTCCTTTTGGACGAGGAAACCGGGCAGTGCAGCAGGACGGACGGGGAAGTCGTGACGATCGGTGGGATGATCGCCGGCGTGACGATGAAATATACCAAGACCAATCAGGCGATGGCATTTCTGACTGTGGAAGATCTGGTGGGATCGGTCGAGGTGATCGTGTTCCCGCGCGATTACGAAAAGTACCGGGAGAGCCTGTTTGAAGAAGCAAAGATCTTTATCCAGGGAAAGGTTTCCGTGGAAGAGGAGAAGGACGCGAAGCTGATCTGTCAGCGGATCGTTCCTTTTGACAGCGTCAAGAAGGAGTTGTGGCTGCAGTTTGAGACGAAGGAAGCCTATGCAAAAGATGAGGAAAAGATCCTGGAAATGCTCTCCGGATCGGACGGCGACGATGCGGTCGTGATCTACATTTCTTCCGAGAGGGCATTGAAAAGATTGCCGAAAAGTCGTAATATAAAGATTGATGCGGAAATTGTGGAACTGATGTCCGGTGCGATCGGCGCGGAAAATGTGAAGGTTGTCGAGAAGCCGGGCACGTGATGCGAACAACGATTGAGAGGAAAAAACATGGCTGCAAAAGAGATCAAGACGATTGGCGTACTGACGAGCGGAGGTGATGCTCCCGGCATGAACGCGGCGATCCGTGCTGTGGTGCGTGAGGGACTTTCCCGCGGGAAAAAGGTAAAGGGCATCCATCGCGGGTATTCCGGACTTTTGCAGGGTGAGATTGAAGATATGACGGCACGGAGCGTGTCCGATACGATCCAAAAGGGCGGTACGATCCTCCAGACGGCGAGATGTCTCGAGTTTCAGACGCCGGAAGGACAGCAGCTCGGCGCAGATATGTGCAGGAAATACGGAATCGACGCGGTCGTCGTGATCGGCGGAGACGGATCTTTCCGCGGCGCGCAGAAACTGGCAGCACACGGGATCAATACGGTTGGTGTTCCGGGCACGATCGATCTGGATATTGCCTGCACGGACTATACGATCGGATTCGACACGGCGGTGAACACGGCAATGGAAGCGATTGACAAGATCCGCGACACCTCGACTTCCCATGAGCGTTGCTCGATCATCGAAGTTATGGGCAGAGGCGCCGGCTTTATCGCGCTTTGGTGTGGGATCGCAAACGGTGCGGAGGATATTCTCCTTCCGGAAAAATACGACTATGACGAGCAAAAACTCGTGAACCATATCATCGAGAACCGTAAAAAAGGCAAACAGCACCACATCATCATCAACGCAGAAGGTATCGGCCATTCGACAAGTATGGCGAAGCGGATCGAAGCGGCAACAGGCGTGGAGACGCGGGCGACGATCCTCGGTCACATGCAGCGCGGCGGCAGCCCGACCTGTAAAGATCGTGTATATGCGTCCACGATGGGATGCCTTGCGGTAGACCTGCTCTGCCAGGGCAAGAGCAATCGTGTCGTTGCTTATAAGGGCGGACAGTTCACGGATTTTGACATCGATGAAGCGCTTGCGATGGAGAAGCATATCGACGAGTACGATTATCAGATCAGCCTCAATCTGGCGCGGTAAGATCCGATTCGGACAGAAAGACAGGAACTGGGAAAGAACATGATCACGAATCGGCAGTGCAGGGAAGTACAGGAATTGGTGAAAAAAGCAAAAGCCCGGCGGGAAACCGGGCTTTTTGTTGTGGAAGGGGAGCGGATCGTCCGCGAGATCCCGTCCGCGCTCCTGCAGACCGTTTATGTGTCGGAAACATACGTGGCGACGGAAAAGGCACCGGAGGGCGCAGAGGTTGTGACCGACGCGCAGTTTTCCAAGATCGCGGATACAAAGACCCCACAGGGAATCCTTGCGGTAGCAAAGATCCCGACATTTTCCACGGAAATCCTGCGGAAAAAGAAGGGGCTCTTTCTTTTGCTTGAGGCGATCCAGGATCCGGGCAATCTCGGCACGATCTTTCGCGTCGCGGAAGGTGCCGGCGTCGATGCGATCATACTCGATGCAAAGACAGCAGATCCTTATGCCCCGAAAACCGTGCGTTCCACGATGGGGAGTATTTTTCGGCAGCCGCATTTTTTGACAGAGGATGCCAAAGATACCGTGCTCGCATGGAAACGAGATGGAGTCAAGGTATTTGCGGCACACCTTGCCGGCGCGATCCGTTATGATACTGCGGATTACAGTGGTGGGACAGCGTTTCTGATCGGTAATGAAGGAAACGGGCTTTCGGAGGAACTGACGGCGCTTTCGGATCAGCGGATCATCATCCCGATGGGAGGAAGACTGGAGTCCTTAAATGCAGGGGTTGCGGCATCGCTCCTTGTTTATGAGGCGGCGCGTCAGAGAGGTTTTGAGGGGTAACGATCATGCGGATCTGGTTCAAAGAATGGAAAGACAACCGACTGCTGAGAGATACGGAAGTCACGGATCTCAGTGATGATACACGTACGCATAAGATCATGCATGCACTGGAAGAAGCGTGCCATACGCTCGATCTTTCGATCCCGATCTGGCTTGACAGCACGATCCGTGAGTTTAAACTGCATCACAAAGCACGTTTCACACAGGATGCCTTTATGGAAGAGATCCCCTTTGATTATCTGGAGATCCATGTGTTGGAGGAATGAAACACAGGCGGGTGACCGCTTGGAATACAGTTGACATGAGGAGTGAGGAGTTATGGAAAAATTCAAGGAGTTTCTGAAACGAAAGAACATCACGATCTCGGCGAAAAAGTACGGGATCGACACGCTCGGCGCGATGGCACAGGGTCTGTTCGCAACGCTTCTGATCGGTACGATCATCAGCACGATCGGAGAGCAGACGGGTCTTGAGATCCTGGTCAAGATCGGCGGTTACGCAAAGGCGGCGACCGGCCCCGGTATGGCAATCGCGATCGGGTATTCTCTGGCAGCGCCTCCGCTGGTGCTGTTTTCTCTGGCAGCAGTTGGAGCGGCTGCAAATGAGCTTGGCGGCGCGGGCGGACCGCTTGCGGTATTGGTGGTTGCGATCTTTGCGACAGAATTCGGTAAGGCAGTGTCCAAAGAGACAAAGATCGATATCATCGTGACACCTGCCGTGACGATCTTGATCGGTGTCTTGCTTTCCATGTGGTGGGCACCCGGGATTGGCTGGGTTGCAAGTCAGGTGGGAAATGCGATCATGCTCGCTACGGAACTGCAGCCATTCTTTATGGGCATTATCGTCTCTGTACTTGTGGGAATCGCTTTGACGCTGCCCATCAGCTCGGCGGCGATCTGTGCGGCTCTCTCCCTGACGGGACTTGCCGGCGGCGCGGCAGTTGCGGGATGTTGTGCGCAGATGGTCGGTTTCGCCGTGCTTTCGTTCCGTGAAAACAAATGGGGCGGTCTGGTCGCACAGGGTATTGGTACATCCATGCTTCAGATGGGAAATATCGTGAAGAACCCGCGGATTTGGCTGCCGGCGATCCTGACATCCGCGATCACAGGACCGATCGCGACCTGTGTGTTTCACCTGCAAATGGACGGACCGGCGATCGCATCCGGTATGGGCACCTGCGGTCTGGTTGGACAGATTGGCGTATACACAGGCTGGGTGAATGATATTCAATCAGGATTAAAGAATGCGATCACGGCCTTTGATTGGGTTGGGTTGATCCTGATCTGCTTTATCTTGCCGGGTGTGTTGACGGCGCTGTTCGGCCTATTCTTCCGGAAGATCGGCTGGATCAAAGAAAACGACCTGAAACTGGATCTGTAAGAGAGCGATACGGCTTGTTCCGATGACGGTGGCAGGATGGATACAACGGTAAGATTTGGAGAAGAAGACGGATTTGATTACGAGGCGGGGACGGAAACTTTTCGTACCCGCCGTTGTATTGTGCGACAGATCCGCTTGTCGGATCTGGATGCGCTGTATGGGATCTATGCCGAGCCCGGTGTGACGGATCATTTGGAAGATCTCTATCCGTGGGACGAAGAAGTGGCGTATACCAAGACCTATATCAAGATGATCTACGGTTTTTACGGATATGGCATGTGGATCGTGGAGGAAAAGAAGACCGGGGATGTGATCGGACGTGTGGGTTTTGATGATCGGGAAATCCCGGACGGAAACGGTGGTATGCGACGAATCCTCGAGTTCGGCTACCTGATCTCTCCCAAGCGACAGCAAAAAGGATTTGCAACGGAAGTTTGCAGATCTGCGCTCCGTTATCTGTTCCGAAATTTTGAAGAAGACGTGGTAACAAGTCTCATCGAGCCGGACCATGACATTTCGATCCGTTTTGCGGAGAAACTCGGCTTTTCTTGTAAGGGAGATGTGGATCTAGGGAAGAAGCGGATGCTTGTTTATGAATGTACTCCCGAAAGTATAAAAAGTGCACAAAAATCAAACAAATAAAGTGTTGATTTTGTGGAAATTGGATAGAGGCATCTCGACTTTTGATCCGTGATATGGTATGATTTTGGTATCCTGATAAGGAACGGAGATGATTTTCATGGCGGATCCGACACTTTTCAGTGACGACGTAGACGGCTGGAATACAGTCATGTTTCTATATAATTCAGCGCTGAAAGAGGTCAATACCAAGATCGAGATCCTGAACGACGAGTTTCGACACGTCCATAATTACAATCCGATCGAATATGTCAAATCCAGAGTGAAAACGCCGGAGAGTATCGTCAAGAAGCTCCGTCGTCACGGTTATGATTCCAGCGTGGCCAATATGGTCAACCATGTGAACGATATTGCCGGCATCCGGATTGTTTGTTCATTTACCTCGGATATTTATAAATTGGCAGAGATGATCGGCAAACAGAACGATCTGACGGTGGTTTCCGTGAAGGATTATATCAGACATCCCAAGCAGAGCGGGTACAAGAGTTACCATATGCTCGTGACGGTGCCGATCTTTATGACGGACCGTGTAGTGGACACCAAGGTTGAGGTGCAGATCCGTACGATCGCAATGGATTTCTGGGCGAGTCTGGAGCACAAGATCTATTACAAATTCGAAGGGAATGCACCGGAGTATATCAGCCATGACCTCAGGGAGTGCGCAGGGATCGTATCGATGCTGGATGACAAGATGCTGTCGCTGAACGAAGCGATCGGCAAGGCGCGCACGGAGCAGGAAGACGAAGCCTCCTAAAAATCTCTTCCATAATCCCAAAAGGTATGATATAATGACGAAAACCGTCGGGAGACGACGGAAAATGAGAATCGAATGTCAGATAAAGGAGAACAGATATGAAGCATATCAAGACCCTGAATACAAAGAAACTGCAGAACACCGTCAAGAAAGGCGGATGCGGCGAGTGCCAGACCTCTTGCCAGTCTGCATGCAAGACGAGCTGCACTGTCGGTAACCAGACCTGCGAGAAATCCCGCGCATAAGAACTGCAGAGGAGTACAGCAAACAGGAAGCTTGTAACGACCGTCCGTAAGACCGGGACGGTCGTTTGTTGTGAAAGGAAAGGCATGATCCATCAATATAGGAACAACGGATACAATATCGTGCTGGATGTCAACAGCGGTGCGGTTCACGTGGTCGATGACCTTGCTTATGAAGTCATTGCGGTCATGGATCGTCTGCAGGGCAGCGAGACACCGGAGAATGCGATCAAGGAGGCACTGGCGGATCGTGACGCAGACGCGCTTGCCGAAACGATCGGGGAAGTGCGTACGCTGATCGAGGAAGAAGCCTTATTTTCGCCGGATCCGTATGAACATGCGCTGGATCGCCTGGCGGATCGTCCGGTCGTCGTGAAGGCGCTCTGCCTGCACATCGCGCATGACTGCAATCTTGCCTGCCGTTACTGCTTTGCAAAGGAAGGGGAATACCACGGGGAACGTGCCTTAATGAGCCTGGAGGTCGGGAAGGCCGCACTGGACTTTCTGATCGCGCATTCCGGAAGCCGGCGCAACCTGGAGGTGGATTTTTTCGGCGGCGAGCCGACGATGAATTTCCAGGTGGTAAAAGGCCTTGTGGCCTACGGCAGAGAGCAGGAAAAACTGCATGACAAGCATTTTCGCTTCACGTTGACGACAAACGGCGTGCTGCTGAATGAGGAGATTCAGGACTTCGTCAATCGGGAGATGGATAACGTCGTGCTTTCCATCGACGGGCGGAAAGCAGTGAATGACCGGATGCGGCCTTTTAGGAACGGCGACGGCAGTTATGACCGGATCGTGCCGAAGTTCCAAAAACTTGCGGAGAGCCGTAATCAGGAACGATACTATGTCCGTGGGACGTTTACGCACTTTAATACGGACTTTTCCGAGGATGTCCTGCATTTGGCGGATCTCGGGTTCAAACAGATCTCCGTGGAGCCTGTCGTGGCAATGCCGGAGGATGCATACGCGCTGCAGGAGTCCGATCTGCCCATTCTGTTTGAGGAATATGACAGGCTGGCGGCTGAGATGGCAAAACGGATAAATACAGAAAAGTCTTTCCATTTCTTCCATTTTATGATAGATTTGGAGGGCGGACCATGCGCCATCAAACGCCTGTCCGGATGCGGATCCGGGACGGAATATCTCGCTGTGACGCCGTGGGGCGATCTCTATCCGTGCCATCAGTTTGTCGGGAATCCGGATTTTCTGATGGGAAATGTGAAAGATGGGATCAAGCGGCAGGATCTGGTGGACGAGTTCAAAGGATGCAATGTTTATGCGAAGGAGAAATGCCGCAGCTGTTTTGCAAAATTCATGTGCAGCGGAGGGTGTGCCGCGAATTCCTATCATTTTCACGGCAATATCAACGATGCGTATGATCTGGGCTGCGAACTGCAGCGGAAACGCGTGGAATGTGCGATCATGTTGAAGGCGGCTGAAAGCGCAGCAGAACAATCAGAAAGCGAATAATTATATCTTAACATAATTTTTATAAGGGAGAGTAGGATTATCATGAAAACGATGAAAAAATGGCAGGGATTTTTGGTACTGCTTATCATGTCGGCTTGCGTTGCTGCCATGGTCTACGTTTCGTATCTCGTGATTCGGGATACGGTTGCGGATGAGGCAGCGATCGAAGAGAAGGAGAAGACTGAGGCAGAGACCGAAACGACCGGGACAACTGCGGCAGCCGGAGAAGATATGGGCATTAAGCTCGGGCTTGATCTGTCCGGCGGTGTTTCCGTGACTTACCGGATCGTGGATGATAATCCGTCCCAGGAAGCGGTGGACGACACGATCAGCAAATTGGAAGAACGTGCCGCTACTTATAATGACGAGAATTCGGTTTATCAGCAGGGAACGGATCGTATCGTTGTCGAGATTCCCGGTGTGCAGGGCGCGGATGCGGATCGTGTGCTGGAGGATCTGGGAAGCCCCGGTTCTCTCTATTTTATCAAGGAGACGGATGCAGACGGCAATCCGAACTATATGTATACCGGCGCGGTAGAGGGCGGTTATGAACTGGCCGATACGATCGAAAACCTGATCGCAAACGGATCTGTCGTGATGAGCGGACAGGAAGTGAAGGAAGCGACGGCAGGCTATCAGAACAGTGGCGCACTTGACAATCAGGAGCCTGTGGTGCAGCTGACACTGACAAGCGACGGGACCAAGAAGTTTGCGGATGCCACGACAGAAGCCTACGCAAAAGGCCAGACGATCGGTATCTATTATGACGATCATTTCATCAGCGTGCCGCGCGTACAGGCAGCGATCACGGACGGCAACTGCGTGATTACCGGTATGGAGGATTATGACGCGGCAAATACGCTGGCAACCTTTATCCGGATCGGTGCGATCGACCTGCAGCTGGAAGAATTGCAATTCCAGGTAGTCGGTGCGACGCTGGGAAGCAAGGCACTTTCCACAAGTCTTCTTGCGGCAGGCATCGGTCTTCTCCTGGTCATGGCGTTTATGATCATCATCTACGGGATTTCCGGAGTATCGGCTTCCATTGCACTGACCCTTTATACAACAATTGTGATCGCATTGCTCTATCTCTTCAGACCTGCGCCCGGACAGGGCGGTATTGTACTGACTTTGCCCGGTATTGCCGGCGTGATCCTCGGTATCGGTATGGCAGTGGATGCGAACGTCATCATCTTTGCCCGGATCCGTGAGGAGACAGCGAAGGGCGCGACCGTGCATACGGCAATCCGGGAGGGCTATCGGAAGGCACTTTCCGCGATCGTGGATGGTAATATTACGACATTTATTGCGGCAGTGGTGCTGCATTTCCTGGGTTCCGGTACAGTCAAGGGCTTTGCGAATACCCTGATGATCTCCATCGTGGTTTCCATGTTTACGGCACTTGTGATCGCACGGCTTTTGATGTTCAGTTTCTTTGCAGTCGGCGTACAGAATGTGAAATTCTACGGCAAGGCGAAAGAGCGCAAGCCGCTTCCGATCGTAGAGCATCGGAAAGCCTTTTTCTCGATCTCCTGCATCGTGATCGTCGCCGGCATTGTCGGCATGATCGGCTTTGGCGCAGGGACCGGCAAGCCGCTCAATTACAGCATTGATTTCATGGGTGGTTCGACGACCACGGCTGATTTCGGTAAGGTCTATACGATCGACGAGATCGAGCAGACGATCGTGCCCGAGGTGAAGCAGATCACGGGCGACAACGACGTCCATGCGAACCCGGTATCCGGTACCACGGAGATTACGATCCGTACCAGGACGCTGACGGATGAGGAAAGAAGCCAGTTGGATCAGCTCCTCGCATCCGACTTCGGTGTGGACTTAGAGACGATCGAAGGTGATACGATCAGCAGTACGGTAAGTTCGGAGATGCGGCGTGATGCGATCATCGCTGTGCTCGTTTCCTGCGTATTCATGCTGCTTTACATCTGGTTTAGGTTTAAGGACTTCAAGACGGCCAGCAGTGCGATCCTCGCGCTGGTACATGATGTGCTTGTCGTGCTGACGGCCTATGCGCTGATCCGGATTTCGGTGGGCAATACCTTCATCGCCTGCATGCTGACGATCGTCGGTTACTCCATCAACGATACGATTGTCATCTTTGACCGGATCCGTGAGAACCGGAAAGCGCTGCACAATGAGAATCCGGAGACCCTGAAAGAACTTGTGAACAGATCCCTGACGCAGACCATCGGGCGTTCTTTGAACACCTCCATCACGACCTTTATCATGGTGCTGATGCTGTTCATCCTCGGTGTGGCGTCCATTCGTGAGTTTGCACTTCCGCTGATGGTCGGCTTTATCAGCGGTACTTACTCCTCGATCTTTATCGCGGCGAACCTGTGGTATGTGATGAAGACGCGGAAGTTTAAAAATCAGAAGACGATTGAGAAAAAATAAGCAAAGAAAACTGCAGACGGAAAGATCGGGACAGCGGGGCTTGCAGTTTTAAGGAACGAGCTAAAAGTTAAATATTGGATTAACAAATGGAGGGAAACTATGGCAGGAACAAATCCGAATTATCCGCTTCGTCCCGATTATGTGGATGTGAGTGAGCCGATCAAGGAGAATATCGCGCGGCTTGGCAAGCTGATCACGGACCGTATTCCGATCAAACTCGGTATGGCCAGGGTGACGAAAGATGACCCCGAGTATTGGGCCGTCAGGATCCTTTGCTACGATGACGATTCCATCGCAAAATTTGTTATCGATAATTTCAAGGCGATCCGTCAGCCGAAGACCTTTGCGGAGCTGAAGCAGAGCTCCGGCATGGGAGATGCCGAACTGATGGAGATTTTGGAAAAGATCTCCTATTCCGGGCTTGTGGAATGGAACTACGAGAATCTGGACGGAAAGAATCCGAATCATGAAAAGCGCTGGGTGCTTCCGATGTTCGTTCCGGGTTCCGGCGAGTTTTCCAATATGAACCTCAAGCTGATCGACGAGCATCCGGAACTGGGGATGTTCTTTGAACATATGACCCGTCTTCCGCTGGAGAAGGTAACGAAGATGGTGCCTCCGGGAGGTGCCGGGATCGGGATGCACGTCATTCCGGTGGAAAAAGAAGTGGACATGAACAATGACTCCATCGATCTGGAGCACATTTCCCACTGGATGGATAAATATGAAGGCAAGTATGCCGCTTCTCCCTGCTCCTGCCGCCGCTCCCGCATGACCTACGATGAGGGCTGTGCGGACGATTTCCATGACTGGTGTATCGCGATGGGCGATATGGCGGACTATGTCGTGGAGACGCAGAAGGGCGGACGCTACATCACAAAGGAAGAAGCATACGAGATCTTCAAAAAGGGCGAGGAAAACGGCTTCGTTCATCAGATCACAAACATCGACGGCGAGGAAAAGATCTTTGCCATCTGCAACTGTAATGTGAATGTCTGCTATGCGCTTCGTACTTCGCAGTTGTTCAATACGCCGAACATGTCTCGGTCTGCGTATGTGGCGCATGTGGAAAAGGAAAAATGCGTGGCTTGTGGAAGATGCGTCGAGGTCTGCCCGGCAGGCGCCGTGACACTCGGTCAGAAGCTTTGCAAAAAGGACGGTTCCGAGGTTTCCTATCCGAAGCAGGTGCTCCCGAGCGAGAAAAAGTGGAGCGAAGCAGACTGGAACTGGGATTACCGGGATACGAACCGGATCGAGTCACATGAGAGCGGAACGGCTCCGTGCAAGACGGCTTGCCCCGCACACATTGCGATCCAGGGCTATTTGAAGCTTGCGGCACAGGGCAAATATACGGAAGCTCTTGCGCTCATCAAGAAGAATAATCCGCTGCCGGCAGTCTGCGGACACATCTGCAACCGTCGCTGCGAGGATGCCTGCACGAGAGGCACGATCGACGAGGCGATCGCGATCGACGAGGTGAAGAAATTCATCGCAATGAAGGATCTGGATGCGGCAACCCGTTATATTCCGAAAAAGGTGATCCCGAGAGTAAACGGTGGTTTTGACGAGAAGATTGCCATCATCGGTGCGGGTCCGGCGGGACTTTCCTGTGCGTATTATCTGGCTGAAAAAGGCTATCGTCCGACGATCATCGAGAAAAACGAAAAGCCCGGCGGTATGCTTGTTTATGGCATTCCGACCTACAAGCTGGAAAAAGAAGTCATCGCTGCGGAGATTGACATCATGAAGGAGATGGGTGTCGAGATCAAATGTGGCGTGACGGTTGGTAAGGATATCACCATAGATGCCCTCAGAAAAGAAGGCTACAAGGCGTTCTATATCGCGATCGGCTGCCAGGGCGGTCGTGCAGTTGGCGTTCCGGGTGAGGATGCGATGGGGATTTATTCTGCGGTAGACTTCCTGCGTGAAGTGAATGCGAACGAATCTTTCCCGGTCAAGGGAGATGTCGTGGTCGTTGGCGGCGGAAACGTGGCGATCGACTGCTCGAGAGATGCAGTACGCGTAGGTGCGCCGAAGGTATATCAGTATTCTCTGGAGGATGGCGATGAGCGTCCGGCTTCGAAAGAGGAGATCGAAGAAGCGGAAGAGGATGGCGTGATCTTTGGCGGCGGCTGGGGGCCGAAGGAGATCTTGAAGGACGAAAGCGGCGCGGTCAAAGGAATTGTGTTCAAGAAATGTACGAGCGTCAAAGATGCGGACGGTCGTTTCAATCCGCAGTATGACGAGAATGAGACCGTGACGATCGAATGCAAGCACATCGTGCTGGCAGTAGGCCAGTCCATTGTGTGGGGCGACCTGCTCGCAGGTTCCAAGGTGGAGCTTGGCAGAGGAAACGGTGCTGTTGCGGATCCGAAGACCTATCAGACGGCTGAGCCGGATATCTTTGTCGGCGGGGACGTCTACACCGGACCGAAATTCGTGATCGATGCGATCGCAGCCGGAAAAGAAGCGGCGACCTCGATCCACCGGTTTGTACAGCCACACAGCTCACTGACGATCGGCCGCAACCAGAATCACTATGTCGAACTGAACAAGGACGATATCGAAGATCAGACGAAGCGCGAATGCTACGACAATTCGCCGCGTCAGATCCCGGGGCGGAAAGCATCCGTTGAGAAGTTGTCCTTCCGTGACGGAAAAGCGGTTTTCTCAGAGGAGCAGGTGAGAACGGAGACGGCACGCTGCCTTTCCTGCGGCGCGTCCATCGTGGACGAAAACAGATGCGTCGGCTGCGGACTCTGCACGACAAGGTGCGAGTTTGATGCAATCCACCTGCATCGTGACAATCCGGAGTGCTCCACTATGCGAAAGAGCGAGGACAAGTTGAAATACATTCTACCCTACGGTCTGAAGCAGGGGATCAAGGTGAAGTTCAAGGGGAAGAAGTAAACAGAACGGGTTGTTTTGTCGCCCAATCATCGGCAGAATATTTAAACTGCATTTAAGTTTCCGAACGGAGCCTGAATTATGCACGAACTTGGCGTGGTCTTCCACATCATCGATATGCTGGAGGAAGTCAAAAAAGAAAACGATATCGAAAAGATCAATTCCGTGACCCTGGAGTTGGGCGAGGTTTCCGCCGTGATCCCGGCGTATCTCACCGATTGCTGGAAATGGGCGCGGGAAAAGCATGAGTTTTTAAAAGGCGCGGAGCTTCTCATCGAGAAGCTCCCGGCCGTTACTTTCTGCGAAGACTGCAAGCAGGAATACGAGACCGTCAAATACGGAAAGACCTGCCCCTACTGCGGCAGCGGCCGCACTTTCCTCGTAACCGGAAACGAATTTAACATCAAAGAAGTGGAAGCATATTAAAAGGACCATCGTTTTCGATGATCCTTTTTTAGTGGGCGCAAGGGGGCTCGAACCCCTGACCTCCCGCGTGTGAGGCGGACGCTCTCCCGGCTGAGCTATACTCCCGAAATTCTGTCAACTCTGATATCATACCCGGTTTTGGCGGTTTTGTAAAGGGTAACAAAAACTTTTTCATTTGGGCTGTTGCGAAGGGGAAGATATGGTATAATGGTTCGCAAAGGGTAAAAAAACGGCAAGGCAGACGCCGCCACGGGAAAGGAGAACCTATGAGCAATATCGTAATAGCTGGTATTACGCAGATTGAGACGATCGTAAAGGTAAAGGAAATCCCGGTTTCCTATGCCCCGTTTACACCTGCACCGGATACGATCTTTACCGCGCCGGGCGGAGACGCCTACAATATGTCGCTTGCAATGAGCTGGCTCGGGGATCGCGTGGAGTTCATGACAGTCGTCGGAAAAGATCAGAACCTTGGGATCTTTAATCCGCCGGGTCGTGAAGTGACGCTTTCCACCAATTATGTGTTGCCGATCATGCGGGAGACTCCCATGGAGATCATTCTTTTTGACCCTATGCGTAAGCAGCAGGTCTTTGAGGATCTGAAGGACATCCGTGATGCAGTCTTCAATGCGGAGCTCGCAAGGCCGCGCGTCGAGGAAGCGGATCTCGTCGTTCTCTCCAACGCGAACTTCTGCCGTCCGTTCATCAAACTGGCAAAGGATAACGGCAAAAAGCTTGCGGTGAAGATCCACCATTTTGATTATGAGAAAGAGATCTATAACGAGGATTTCCTGCAGAATGCGGATATCCTGTACTTTAGCGACAATACGCTTGAGGGAGATCCCTTTGACTTTGTATCGGAAATGGCAGAGAAGTATCATCCGGAGATCATCCAGCTTGGACAGGGCGAAAAGGGACAGATCATGTACAGCCGCACGCTGGATACGAAGGTGCATTACAACCCCGTCGCTGCACCGAAGGTGGACAATACCGCCGGCGCCGGCAACGCCTCATTCGCATGCTTCTTGCATTACTATATGAAAAACGGAGATGCCGTGGAAGCGATCAAGAAGTCATTGATGTTTGCGGCAAATAAGATCGGATACGTCGGTACGAGCAAAGGCTTCATGTCAGAAGAGCAGCTGGAGCAGTGGGAGCGCCTGATCTTTGACCCGACGAACACGGCACAATGGAAGACCTGAAAGACCTGATATATTAAAGAAGGAGAGAGATATTCATGTACACGTTAGAAGACATCAAAAACAGTGATCCGGAGATCGCAGAGGCAATCCGGAGTGAGTTTGAGCGCCAGAACAGCCATATCGAGCTGATCGCCTCGGAAAACTGGGTCAGCCCCGCGGTGATGTCCGCGATGGGGTCGATTTTGACCAACAAATATGCGGAAGGATATCCGGGGAAGCGCTACTACGGCGGTTGCGAGTGCGTAGACGTTGTGGAGGATCTTGCAAGAGAGCGCGCGAAAAAGCTGTTCGGCTGTGAATATGTCAACGTACAGCCGCATTCCGGCGCACAGGCTAACATGGCAGTGCAGTTTGCGGTATTGAAGCCGGGCGATACGGTCATGGGGATGAACCTGGATCATGGCGGACATCTGACACACGGCAGCCCGGTGAACTTCTCCGGGAGCTACTTCCATATCGTGCCGTACGGCGTCAATGCAAACGGCGTGATCGATTATGATGAGGTGGAGCGGATCGCAAAAGAATGCCGCCCGAAGATGATCATTGCCGGTGCTTCCGCTTATGCGCGGACGTTGGATTTCAAGCGGTTCCGTGAGATCGCGGACAGCGTGGATGCGGTATTGATGGTTGATATCGCGCACATTGCGGGCCTTGTGGCGACAGGCCTTCATCCGTCGCCGATCCCGTATGCACAGATCGTGACGACGACGACGCATAAGACGTTGCGCGGACCCCGCGGCGGGATGATCATGTCCACGGCGGAGGCGAATGAAAAATACAACTTCAACAAAGCGGTATTCCCGGGGACGCAGGGCGGCCCGCTGATGCATGTGATCGCAGCGAAGGCAGTCTGCTTCGAGGAGGCTTTGAAACCGGCGTTTAAGGAATACCAGACACAGATCGTTAAGAATGCGCAGGCGCTTTGCAAAGGCCTTCTTTCCCGCGACATCAAGATCGTTTCCGGCGGGACTGACAATCACCTGATGCTCGTGGACCTCACCAATTATGATCTGACCGGAAAGGCGGTCGAGAAGCTCCTCGATTCTGCGCACCTGACCGCGAATAAGAATACGATCCCGAATGATCCGCAGAAACCGTTTGTGACGAGCGGGATCCGCCTCGGGACACCTGCGGCGACCTCCAGAGGTCTGAAGGAAGATGACTTCGATCAGGTAGCGGAAGCGATCGCGACCGTGATCAAAGAGGGCGAGGCCGGCGTAGCAAAAGCGCGTGAGATCGTGCGGGGACTGACAGACAAATACCCGCTGCGGTTTGAATAACCTGATAAAGGAGCAGTTATGATCGATATTAAGTTTTTGAGAGAAAACCCCGACGTTGTGCGGGAAAACATCAAAAAGAAATTCCAGGAGCATAAGCTTGCGCTGGTCGACGAGGTCATCGAGTTTGACAAGAAGGCACGCGCGGCAAAGCAGGAAGCGGATGATTTGAGAGCGAACCGCAACAAGCTTTCCAAGCAGATCGGCCAGCTCATGGGCCAGGGTAAAAAAGATGAGGCGGAAAAGGTCAAAGCAGAAGTCAATGCCCAGGCAGAGCGCCTTGCGGAATTGGAAGAGCAGGAAAAGACCTGCAACGAAGAAGTCACAAAGCGCATGATGACGATCCCGAACATCATTGATCCGTCTGTCCCGATCGGCCCGGACGACAGCGCCAATGTCGAGATCGAGCGTTACGGAGAGCCGGTGACACCGGATTTTGAGATCCCGTATCACACGGATATCATGGCGCGCTTTGATGGGATCGACTTTGAGTCCGCCGGAAAAGTGGCCGGGAACGGCTTCTATTACCTGATGGGCGATATCGCAAGGCTCCATTCCGCAGTCATCGCTTATGCGCGCGATTTTATGATCGACCGAGGCTTTACCTACTGCGTGCCGCCGTTCATGATCCGCTCCAACGTCGTGACGGGTGTCATGAGTTTTGAAGAGATGGATGCGATGATGTACAAGATTGAGGGAGAGGACCTCTACCTGATCGGTACTTCCGAGCATTCTATGATCGGAAAGTTCATCGATACGTTGAATGATGAAGAAAAACTGCCGTACACCCTGACTTCCTATTCCCCCTGCTTCCGCAAGGAAAAGGGTGCGCACGGGATCGAGGAGCGCGGCGTTTATCGGATTCATCAGTTCGAAAAGCAGGAGATGATCGTGGTCTGCAAGCCGGAAGAGTCTCCGATGTGGTATGACAAACTTTGGCAGAATACCGTAGACCTGTTCCGCAGCCTGGATATTCCGGTGCGGACGCTGGAGTGCTGCTCCGGTGATCTTGCGGATCTGAAGGTGAAGTCGTGTGACGTAGAGGCATGGTCACCGCGCCAGCAGAAATACTTTGAAGTGGGAAGCTGCTCGAACCTCGGCGATGCGCAGGCGAGACGTTTAAAGATCCGCGTGAAGAGCGCGGACGGCAACAAATACTTTGCACATACGCTGAACAATACAGTGGTGGCACCGCCGCGGATGCTGATCGCCTTTTTGGAGAATAATCTTCATGCAGACGGGAGTGTAGATATCCCGGAGAAGCTCCGTCCCTACATGGGCGGCATGGAAAAGCTCGTGCCGAAGCACTGAGAAGGATCAGACTTTGATCGTATTTTTGCCGACCGGCTCAATGCCGGTATCGGTCAGGCTGACGGTAAAGAATTCGCCGTTCTTGAGCTGATATTTGAGCGGGTTTTCTTTGTGAGGAAGCCGCTCGGACAGAATGGTCATGATGATCTCCTTATGAAGGACGATCCCGATCCGGAACGTGGTCTTGGGATCCGAGGTCACGCGGAGCCGCTCTGCCAGATCATCAAAGGTCGTTAGATACCGTTCTTTCGCCTCGTTCTCCGGCTCGCCGTCCGGGAACGGGAGTTTGCCGATGCTGCGCACCCAGCTTTGATAGGGAGCATCGTCTTTGAGGTCGATATAGGATTTCCCTTCATAGCGGCCATAGCTGCGGGGCATGAAGCCCGGCATGACAGTCGGTGGGAAGCCGGGATACAGGATCTTCGCCGTCTGGAGACACCGCTGCATCGGAGAAGAGCAGACTGCGGAAAGCTGGGGATAAAACCCCTCAGCATAGCGGTCGTGCAGTTCCTGAATGCCTTCGTCGGAGAGCGATTCATCCGTGATGCCGATATAACGCTGATCGGAGATGCCTTGTGTTTTGCCGCTGTGCAACAGTACGATCTGAACCATAGGAAACATCCTTTCTATGTTCATTATTATAAAGGATTAGGAGAGAAAAACAATATGAAAGCGTTCCTGATCTTGGAAGACGGAACCGTGTTCGCCGGAAGGGGTATCGGCGCTGACCGGGACGTGATCAGTGAGATTGTCTTCAACACATCTATGACGGGCTACATCGAAGTATTGTCGGATCCGAGTTATGCGGGTCAGGCAGTTGTGATGACCTATCCTTTGATCGGCAATTACGGCGTGACGCCGGATCTGGAGTCGGCAAGACCCTGGGTGGACGGATTTCTGGTACGGGAGCTCTGCAAGACCCCGAGTAACTTCCGCAGCAGCGGGAATCTACAGGATTTTCTGGAAAAAAACGGGATCCCCGGGATCGAAGGGATCGATACGCGTGCCTTGGTCAAGATCCTGCGTGAAAAAGGAACGCAGAACGGCATGATCACACGGAATGAAAATTATAATCTTGATATAATTATTCCAAAACTCAAAGAATATACAACAGGAAACGTGGTCGAAAAAGTGACGCGAAAAGAGAAGACTACGCTTCCCGGAAAAGGAAAACGCGTTGCGCTGTTTGACTTCGGTGCCAAGGGAAACATTGCGAAGTCTTTGCAGGCGCGGGGATGTGCCGTGACGATCTATCCTGCCGATACCACAGCGGAAGAGATCCTTTCCGATGCGCCGGACGGCATTTTGCTCAGCAACGGTCCGGGTGACCCAAAAGAATGCACGGGTGTGATCCGGGAACTGAAAAAATTGTATGATTCCGATGTCCCGATCTTTGCGATCTGTCTCGGGCATCAGCTCATGGCGCTTGCAACAGGCGCAGATACCTACAAAATGAAATACGGCCATCGCGGCGGCAATCATCCGGTCAGGGATCTTTCTACCGGACGGGTGACTATTTCGTCGCAGAATCACGGCTATGTCGTGGATACGGAAAGATTGGACCCTTCGGTTGCGGTTCCGGCATTTGAAAATGTCAATGACGGTACCAACGAGGGGCTTTCTTATATCGGGAAAAAGATCTTCACGGTGCAGTTCCATCCTGAAGCCTGCCCCGGACCGCAGGACAGCGGATATCTTTTTGACCGGTTCTTTGAAATGATGGACTAGGAGGACAAGGGTTTGTCGAGAAATCATGACATTAAAAAAGTGCTTGTGATCGGGTCCGGCCCTATTGTGATCGGGCAGGCAGCCGAGTTCGATTATGCCGGTACGCAGGCCTGCCGCTCGCTGAAGGAGGAAGGTGTCGAGGTCTGCCTTGTCAATTCCAATCCGGCGACCATCATGACGGATAAAAAGATCGCGGATCAGGTGTATATCGAACCGCTGACAGTACCGGTCTTAGAACAGATCATTTTAAAAGAAAAACCGGATTCGGTACTGCCGACGTTGGGCGGCCAGGCGGGACTGAACCTCGGCATGGAACTGTCGGAGTCCGGCTTTTTGGAAAAGAACGGCGTGAAGCTGATCGGCACGACGGCGGATACGATCTTCCGCGCAGAGGACCGACAGGCGTTTAAGGATACGATGGAAAAGATCGGAGAGCCTGTCGCTGCATCCACGGTGGTGCGCAATGTCCAGGACGGCATCCGCTTCACGAATACGATCGGCTATCCCGTGGTGCTGAGACCTGCGTATACGCTGGGCGGATCCGGCGGCGGTATTGCACATGATGAGCAGGAGCTGAGAGAGATCTTGGAGAACGGGCTTCGGCTTTCCCGCGTAGGGGAAGTGCTCGTAGAGCGCTGCATCGCAGGATGGAAAGAGATCGAGTATGAGGTGATGCGGGATGCGGCCGGTAACTGCATCACGGTCTGCAACATGGAGAATCTGGATCCGGTTGGCGTACACACCGGCGACAGCATCGTCGTGGCGCCGTCTCAGACGCTTTCGGACAAAGAATACCAGATGCTGCGGACATCTGCGTTAAATATTATATCAGAACTTAACATTACGGGCGGATGCAATGTCCAGTATGCTTTGAAGCCCGATAGTTTCGAATATTGCGTGATCGAGGTGAACCCGCGTGTCAGCCGTTCCTCGGCACTTGCGAGCAAGGCCACCGGTTATCCGATCGCGAAGGTTGCGGCAAAGATCGCGCTCGGCTATACGCTGGATGAGATTAAAAATGCGATCACTGAGAAGACGATGGCATCCTTTGAACCGATGCTGGACTATGTGGTCGTGAAGATCCCACGGCTTCCTTTTGACAAATTCATCACGGCAAACCGCACGCTGACAACGCAGATGAAGGCCACCGGTGAAGTCATGAGCATCTGCACGAATTTCGAAGGCGCGCTTATGAAGGCGATCCGTTCGCTGGAGCAGCATGTGGAGAGCCTTTTGGACAGCGATTTTTATAAGCTTTCTCTGGAGGATCTGATCGAAGAACTGAAAAATCCGACGGATCAGCGGATCTGGGCGGTCGCGGAAGCACTGCGCCGGCGGATGAGCATCGATGAGATCCATGACTATACACAGATCGACCGCTGGTTTTTGGATAAGATCCGGCATCTTGTGATGGCGGAATACCGGCTTCGTTCGGAGGAAGAACTCAGTGTGGAATTGCTGAAAGAGCTAAAACGAATGGAGTTTCCGGATCACGTGATCGCCTCCCTTTCCGGGTGGACGCCGGCAGAAGTGAAGAAGTTCCGCAAAGATCACAACATCCTTGCGAACTTTAAGATGGTGGATACCTGCGCAGCGGAATTTGCCGCAGCGACGCCGTACTATTATTCCTGCTACGACAGCGTGGAAAATGAGGCGGCGGGCGTCGGAGACTCCGAAACTGCCGACTCCGATGTTCTCGAGACCGGGAACGCAGGCGGCAACCGGAAGAAAAAGATCCTGGTGCTCGGCTCCGGGCCGATCAGGATTGGGCAGGGGATCGAGTTCGATTTCTGTTCCGTCCATGCGACCTGGGCATTCCGGCAGGCAGGATTTGAGACGATCATCATCAATAACAATCCGGAGACGGTCAGCACGGACTTTGATATCGCTGATAAACTCTATTTTGAGCCGTTGACACCGGAGGATGTGGAAAATATCGTGGATATCGAGCATCCGGACGGCGCGGTCGTGCAATTCGGCGGGCAGACGGCGATCAAACTGACCGAGAGTCTGATGAAGATGGGGATCGAAATCCTCGGAACAGCGGCAGAAGATGTCGATGCAGCAGAAGACCGGGAGCTGTTCGACCGGATCCTGGAAGAGACCAAGATCCCGCGCGCAAGCGGCGGCACGGTCTATACCGCGGACGAAGCGAAAAAGATCGCAAACGAACTTGGCTATCCTGTACTGGTACGCCCTTCCTATGTACTTGGCGGGCAGGGCATGCAGATCGCGCTCTCCGATGAGGAGATTGAGGAATTCATGGCGGTGATCAACCGCTATGCTCAGGATCACCCAATCCTGGTCGATAAATACCTGCAGGGCAAGGAGTTGGAAGTTGATGCGGTATGCGACGGGACGGATATCCTGATTCCGGGCATCATGGAGCATATCGAGCGTACAGGCGTGCATTCCGGAGACAGTATTTCCGTCTATCCGGCGCCGACAATCTCGGATCAGGTGAAAGAGACGATCGCGGAATACAGCCGTCGGCTTGCGAAAGCACTCCATGTAAAGGGGCTCATCAATATCCAGTTCATCGCGATGGACGATGAAGTCTACGTGATCGAGGTGAACCCGAGATCCAGCCGGACCGTGCCTTATATCAGCAAGGTGACGGGGATCCCGATCGTGGATCTGGCCTGTGAAGTGATTCTCGGCAAAAAGATCAAAGACCTCGGGTTCGAGCCGGGTCTGCAGCCGCCGGCGGACTATTTTGCGATCAAGATGCCTGTCTTTTCCTTTGAAAAGATCCGTGGCGCGGAGATCAGCCTAGGTCCGGAGATGAAATCCACCGGAGAATGCCTCGGAATCGCGGAGACCTTTAATGAGGCGTTGTATAAGGCGTTTTTGGGTGCGGGCGTCGTCTTGCCAAAGCATAAGCAGATGATCATCACGGTTAAGGATGCGGATAAGGCGGAAGCGGCCGAGACCGCGAAACGCTTTGAAGCGCTGGGATATAAGATCTATTCCACGAGAAGTACGGCGAAATTTCTAAACGAGCACGGCGTACATGCGCTGAAGGTCAACCATATCCATCAGGAATCGCCGACGATCATGGACCTTTTACTGGGGCACAAGATCGATCTCGTTATCAATACCCCGACCCATGGGCGAGACAAGACGCGTGACGGCTTTTTGATCCGACGTACCGCGATCGAGACCGGCGTGAACGTGCTCACTTCCATGGATACGGCGGACGCACTGGCCAGATCTCTGGAGACCGCCAGCGACCTGCTGCATGTGATCGATATTGCGAAAGTGGATCGCAGAGGGAACGGCTGACAGCCCGAAAAATGTTATTTACTGCGTTTTGCAGTGAAATATAATCATGTTTTTATTTTTAGAAAAGAGGAGGAAAAGAGAACATGAAAAAGTTTTTTGCAGAGTTGATCGGTACCGCGACGCTGGTCTTTATGGGCTGCGGCACGGCTATGCTGGTGGGATGCGATGCAACGTCCGGATCCGGCTATCTTCTGACGGCACTGGCGTTCGGCTTGTCGATCGTTGCGATGGCTTACTGCATCGGCAATATTTCCGGATGCCATATCAATCCGGCGGTATCGCTTGCTGTGCTCGTCAGCGGCGGCATGAATGCGAAAGAGTTTTGCACCTATGTGATCGCGCAGGTGATCGGCGCTTTTGTCGGCAGCGGTTTGCTGACCGCGATTTTTGCAACCGGCTATGTCACGGATCAGACCGGCGGCTTTGGCGCAAACGGACTGGCAGGCGTGAACGGGAGCGTCGTTGCGGGCCTTCTCGTGGAAGTGATCCTGACCTTCATCTTTGTCCTGGTGATCCTCGGTGTTACCAGCAAGAAAGCCAACCACGGTTCTTTTGGCGGCCTGATCATCGGACTGTCGCTCACTTTTGTGCATATTTTCGGGATTGGCCTGACGGGTACTTCCGTAAATCCTGCGAGATCGATCGCGCCGGCGGTATTTGCAGCGATCAACGGCAATCCGGAACCGTTATCCGTGCTCTGGGTATTTATCGTAGCGCCTTTTGTCGGAGCCTGCATCGCGGCAGTGGTTTACAAAGCGCTGGAGAAAAACTGATCGGCTGATCATTCTGATGTATCGTTGGTGATACAAAAGGAGGGCAGGTATGGGATATGAAGACATCATCAACACACGGTTCGCAGAACCGGCTTGCGTTTTTTCCTATCAAGACGGGACGCTTCGCCTGATCGGGATCAACGACGGATTCCTCGCGGAAATGTGGATGAATGTTCTGAAAGAGGAATATCTGAAGATCGATCCGGCGGAGACCTTCGATGAAGAGAATCTGCGGATCTTCACCAAAGCGGTGAAAGACTGCGCAGAGACCGGAGAGGAGCAGACAGTTGAGACCTGGCGGCAGATGGTTTCGGATTGCTGCGGCGTGGACAAGATCTGTCTCAGGAGCCGCCTGCTTTTGGTTGAAAAAACGTCGGAAGGAGCCATTCTTTACGAGGGTGTCAGAAATATCTCCAATGAAAAAAGAGCGCAGCATACGCTTGCTGATATCGAGTACCGGTACGAGCATGCCAGTGAACAGATCAATATCTACAACTGGGAATACACCATCGCCACAAAGGAAATGCGTCCCTGTTATCGTTGCATGCGGGATCTGGGACTGCCGGCCGTGGTGACCAATTATCCGGAACCAGCCATTGACATGGGAATCTTTCCACCGGATTATGCGGATATGTACCGCGACATGATGCGGCGGATTGACGCCGGGGAACCGGAGCTGGAAGCGGACATCCCGTTGACTGTCGGACGGATCCCTTTCCGTGTCAAGTATACGACGGAATTTGACAGTGAAGGACATCCGGTCAAAGCGTTCGGGTCGGCGACGTTGATCTCCGAGACGGAGCTTGGTCATATCAAGTTGGACAATCAGATCATCGCATCACTTGCCGAAAAGTATCGCGGTATCTATCTGGCGGATTTTGTGAGCGATATGGTCAAGATCGTAAAAGAGGATCAGAGCTTTGCGTGCAAAGAGGGCACGGATTGCGTGGGACTTGTCGCACTTCTGGCAGAAAAACTGACAGATCTGACACCGGCACAGAAAGAGGCATTCTGTGATGTTAACAGGCTCCGTACGGAGTTTTTCAGAGACAGTGCTCTCAGGGAACTGTCCTATAAGGATGATGTGACGGATCGGTGGATCAGGGTCGGCTTCCACGTGCTGGAGCGCGGGAATGAAAAAGTTGACCGGCTGATGGTCACGGTTATGGTGCTGGACGACCTGCAGGCGAAGAAAATGGATACGGACCGGCTGATCGCGTTCCAGAAAGAAGAACTGGAACAGAAGCAGAAACTGCTCCTCAACGCCATTGAGGAAGCCAATCAGGCGAACGAAGCCAAGACGGAGTTCTTCTCCAATATGTCCCATGACATCCGTACGCCCATGAACTCCATCATCGGTTTTTCCAAGCTGGCGCTGGAGGAAATTGACAATAGTGAGCATCTGGAGGATTATCTGCACAAGATCTCTGCTTCCGGCAATCATCTGATGAGTTTGATCAATGACATCCTGGATATGAGCCGGATCGAAAGCGGGAAGATGGAGCTTTCCGCATCGCCGCATATTTTGAAGGATCTTGTGAAATCGTGTGCCGATATGGTACAGATCAAGATGGAGGAGAAGGATCTGCAGTTTCATGTACGGGTTTCGGAGATGGGGAACGACATTGTCGAATGCGACAAACTCCGGTTCAACCAGATCCTGCTGAACATCCTCTCCAATGCCTACAAATATACGCCGGAGGGCGGCAGTGTCCTCCTGACAGGGAAGCTGGCAGACCGCGCGGAAAAACTGACCTATGAGATCCGCATCAAGGATACCGGCATTGGTATGTCAGAAGAATTCCGAAAGCGCATTTTTGACGCATTCGCCAGAGAAGATACGCAGTCTGTCCACGAAGCACAGGGGACGGGACTTGGCATGGTGATCGTCCGGAAGATCGTAGATATGATGCACGGAACGATCGAGGTCATCTCAGAGCCCGAAAAGGGATCGGAGTTTATCATCGTTCTTCCCATGAAACCGGCGTCAGGACAGCAGAAGGAGGAGACCAAAGATATGACGAAGGAAGAGGTATTGAATCGGGACTATTCCGATGTGACGATCCTTGTGGTGGATGATACACCGATCAATCTTACCCTGGCAAAAAGCATGCTGGGCAAATTTCATTTTCAGATCCTTTCCGCAGAAAGCGGCACCAAAGCAGTAGACCTCGTGAAAAATGCAAAGCCCGGTGACATTGATCTGATCCTGATGGATGTGATGATGCCAGTGATGAACGGTTATGAGGCGACAAAGCAGATCCGCGCGCTCGAAGATCCGGCCCTCGCGAATCTCCCGATCATTGCCATGACCGCCAATGCGTTTGAAACGGATGTCCAGAAGGCGCATGATGCGGGCATGGACGGACACATCAGCAAGCCCTATACCAAAGAAGGGCTTGTCACAACGATCTACGAGCATTTGCAGAAAAAATGAAAAAAGTGTAAAAAAGAGCCTCCGTGTATGGATCACGGAGGCTCTTCTTATGCGTTGTGATTACATGACCACTTCCACATTCACTTCTTTCTTGGAAGCGTCGAAGGGGATGGTGTTGCCGGAAACTTCTGCACCGTCAACGATCATCTTCTTAACACCTTTTTCGGAGCCGTTTTCGTTCTTGACTGTGATATGGTAGGTCACACCGCGGAACTCGCGCTTCGCTGTGAAGCCCTTCAACGTGGAGGGGAGACACGGATCGATCGTGAGCCCGTCGTAATCCGGACGGATGCCAAGGATGTACTGGGAAACATCTAAGAACGTCCATGCAGCAGTACCGGTGAGCCAGCTGTTTTTCGCCTCGCCGAAGTTCGCCGCATCCTTGCCGGCGATCATCTGAGAGTATACATAGGGCTCGGTGCGATGGATCTCGCTGATGTCCTCGATGTACGCCGGACAGGTACGTGTGTATACCTGCCATGCGCGGTTGCCTCTGCCGACCACGGTCTCTGCGATCGAGATCCACGGATTGTTGTGGCAGAAGATGCCGGCATTCTCTTTGTATCCGGGCGGATAGGAGCTGATCTCGCCGAGCTCTACGTGATATTTCCGATAGGGCGGCTGCAGCAGGACGATCCCGTATTTTGTATCGAGATGCCTTTCCACGGATTCCATGGCCTTCAGGCAGTTGCCCTCCTTGAGGCCGATCTCTGCGATGACACAGAAGCCCTGGGGTTCGATGAAGATCTGCCCCTCTTCGCACTCTTTGGAGCCGATCTTGTGCTTGTAGTGATCATATGCCCGCAAATACCATTCGCCGTCCCAGCCTGCGGAAAGAACGGTTTCCTCCATCTTATGGATCTCGGCTTCCGCGGCCTTTGCTTCATCCGTCAGACCCCGGTGCTTTAAGATCTGTACCCAGTCTTTGCCGTATTTGACATACATGCCGGCGATGAAGACAGACTCTGCATTCGGGCCTTCAGAGGGACCGAAGGTCTGGAAGGACTCACCGGGTTCTTCGGAGAAGCAGTTTAAGTTCAGACAGTCATTCCAGTCCGCACGGCCGATCAACGGCAGGTTATGCGGCCCGAGATGAGTCGTGATGTAGTTGAAGGACCTCCGCAGATGCTCCATGAAGTCAGCGGCATTGTTCGGGTTGCTGTCCCAGGGAGTCTTTTCGTCGAGAATCGTGTAGTCGCCGGTTTCTTTGATATAGGCAGCAGTTCCTGCGATGAGCCACAGCGGATCATCGTTGAAGCCGGAACCGATATCGGAATTACCCTTCTTGGTCAGGGGCTGATACTGATGATAAGCCGAGCCATCCGGGAACTGGGTGGATGCAATGTCAATGAGACGCTGTCTTGCGCGGTCCGGGATCAGATGCACGAAGCCCAAAAGATCCTGGCAGGAATCACGGAAGCCCATGCCGCGTCCGATACCGGATTCATAATAGGAAGCGGAACGGGACATATTGAAGGTGACCATACACTGGTACTGATGCCAGATGTTTACCATGCGATCCAGTTTTTCCTCATCGGACTTGATGGTGAAATGGGAAAGAAGACCGTTCCAGTGCTCCTTCAACGCCGCGAGTGCAGCATCGGCTTTTTCCGTAGTGTCATAGCGTTTACGCATGGCGTCGGCGCGTTTCCAGTTGACTTTTCCGTCCTCCGGACGGCCGTCCCATTTTTCGTCACGGGGATTTTCGATATAACCGAGGACGAAGATAAAGGTCTTTTCTTCGCCGGCTCCGAGGGTGACCTTGAGGTGATGAGAGCCGATGGGACGCCAGCCGCTTGCCACGGAGTTTTTGGAGGTGCCGCTGAAAACAACCTCCGGATGTCCGTTGTCGCTGTAACTGCCCAGGAAGCTGTCCTGATCGGTATCATACCCTTCCACCGGTGCATTTACGGCGTAGACGGCGAAGTGATTCCGGCGCTCGCGATACTCCGTCTTGTGGAAGATCTCCTGGCCGTTGTCATGGATCTCTACCTCGCCGGTGCTGTAGTTACGCTGGAAGTTCGTCATGTCGTCCATGGCGTTCCACAGACAGAATTCCACATAGGAAAAAACATCCACGGTCTTTTCGGAAGAACCTTCATTCTTTAAGGAAAGTTTATTGATCTCGCAGGTGTCTCCGATCGGAACGAAAGCAGTCATCGTCGCGGTGAGATCCTTTTTCTTTCCGATAAAGGTGGTGTAGCCCATGCCGTGATGGCATTCATAAGCATCCAGGTCCGTTTTCGTCGGCATCCATCCGGGATTCCAGACCGTATCGCCGTCCTTGATATAGTAATAATGACCGTTGGAGTCCTGGGGAACATTATTATAACGATAGCGGGTCAGACGCAGAAGCTTTGCATCGCGGTAGAAGCTGTAACCGCCTCCGGTGTTGCTGATCAGAGAAAAGAAGTCCTCGCAGCCCAGGTAGTTGATCCAGGGGAGCGGCGTCTTTGGGGAAGTGATGACGTATTCCTTTGCGGCATCATCAAAATAACCGAATTTCATAGTAGGGATCCTCCTTAAATGGTGTATGCGAAAACGATTAAGGAGTCGCAATACTTAATATAGAGTATAAGTGGTGAAATTTTAAAATGCAAGGAAAATGCTCTGTACAATATGCACAAAAACAAAAGGAGCAAAACAGAAGTTTTGACGAATTGATAAAAAAGGGTTGCTTTTTGTATGGGAGAGTGTTATCTTGTAAATACGAAAACGATTAAGTGAGTTTGCGAAACAGGATTCGCAAGCACGAAAAGGCAACGAAACCGATGGCATCTCTCAAAGATATCGCAAAAAAATGCGGCGTATCAGTCGCTACAGTCAGTAAAGCACTGAATGACCAAAGTGATATCGGAAAGGAAACGAAACAAAAGGTTCAAAAGACTGCGCAACAGATGGGATACTTTCCGAATGCGGCGGCCAGGGCGTTGAAGACACATAAGTCCTACAACATCGGCGTTCTTTTTAAGGATGAGGCAGGCAGCGGATTGACCCACGAATACTTCTCCGGCGTACTTAACGCTTTTAAGGAAGAAGCGGAGTCACAAGGATATGATATTTCCTTTATCAACAACCGTTTCGAAAAAAGAGAGCTGTCCTACACAGAGCACTGCAAGTATCGTAATTTTGAAGGCGTTGTGATCGTTTGTGCGGATTGGAACGATCCGGCCGTGATCGAACTTCTCAACAGCCCGATCCCGAAGACCACAGTCGACTATGTGCATCAGAGTTGTCCGGCAGTGAGCTCCAACAACATTCAGGGGATCGAAGAACTGCTCCGGTATGTATATCGGAAAGGACACCGCAGGATCGCTTATATCCATGGAGAGGATTTCTCCTACGTCACCAAAGAACGTGTGACAACCTTCCGGAAGACGGCCGAAGAGCTTGGCCTCTATGTCCCGGATGAATATATCCGGACAGCGGAATACTTAAAGATCGAAGGCGCTGCGAAAGCGACGGAAGTATTACTGGATCTGCCGAAACCGCCGACCTGCATCTTCTATCCCGATGACACAGCCCTGATTGGCGGGCGCAATGTGATCAGGGAAAGACATCTTCGGATCCCGGACGACATTTCGATCGTCGGATATGATGGGACAAGGATGTCACAGCTGCTTTCCCCGAGACTGACGACGATTCGTCAGGACACAGATCTGATCGGCGTCGAGGCAGCACGGAGGCTCATCAGCCTCATTGAAAAACCGAAAACAACTCTCGTTGAGAGAGTCGTTATAGGAGGAACTCTGATACCGGGTGAATCGGTAAAAGAGGTAACTCCGAACTAAAAATTTTTCTCAATATTAAAAGGAGGAGAAACGAATGAAAAAGAAAGTTATCAGTGCACTTCTGTGTGCAGCGGTAGCAGGCTCCATGCTTGCAGGCTGCGGCGCAGAGCAGGCGGCAGATGCAGCAGCAGCTGTAGCTGACGCAGCAGCAACTGCAGCTACCGAGGCAGCTGCTCCGGCAGCAGAGCCGGCAGCAACCGAAGCAGCAGCAGAAGAAGAAGCAGCTCCGGCTGGTGATGAGGGCAAGGTTCTCAACATCTACTGCTGGAACGAGGAGTTCAAGAGCCGTATTACCGATCACTATCCGGGATATGAGGAAGTTGACGGAACGCACGGCAAGATGGGCGACGTAGATGTTGTTTGGAACATCACTCCGTCCGATGACAACGCTTATCAGAACAACCTGGATGAGACCCTCCTGAAGCAGGAGAGCGCAGCAGCAGATGACAAGATCGACCTGTTCCTGGTTGAGGCTGACTACGCATTGAAGTATGTTGATACGGACTATGCAATGGCTCTGAAGGATCTTGGCATCACCGATGCAGACCTTTCCGATCAGTATGAGTACACGCAGTCCATCGTTACCGACAGCAACGGCAACCTGAAGGGATCTTCCTGGCAGGCATGCTCCGCTGGTCTGATCTACAACCGCGAAGCTGCAAAAGAGATCCTCGGTTCCGATGATCCGGCTGATGTACAGGCAGCAGTAGCTGACTGGGCGAAGTACAAAGAGACCGCTGCAAAGGCAGCTGAAAAAGGTTACACCATGTGCTCCGTAAACGATACTTATCGTACCTACAGCAACAACGTATCCGGCAAGTGGGTACAGGACGGCAAGATCGTTGTTGATGCAAATATGGATGCATGGGTAAATGACTCCATGGAACTTGTTGAGAAGAAAGCTGAGAACACCTACGATCTGTGGGGTGATGACTGGGCAAAGGGCAAGAAGCCGGAAGGCAAGATCTTCTGCTACTTCGGACCCGCTTGGTTCTTCAACTTCTGCCTTGACGCTGACCAGGACGGCACCATTGCTAACCAGGGCGGCTGGGGCTTCTGCGAAGGACCGCAGTCTTACTACTGGGGTGGTACCTGGATCTGCGCAGCATCCGGCACCGACAACCCGGCGCTTGTTAAGGACATCATCCTTACCATGACCACTGACAAGAACGTTCTGAAAGAGATCGCTATGGCTGACTCTGACTGCGTAAACAGCAAGTCCGTACTGGCTGACCTTTCCGGTTCCGATGATGGTAACATCGCACTTCTCGGCGGACAGAATCCGTACGCAGAGCTGGCAAAGGGTGCAGAGGGCATCGACCTCTCCAACATCTCCCCGTATGACCAGGGCTGCAACGAGGAATTCCAGGCAGCAATGAAGAACTACTTCGAAGGCAATGCATCGAAAGAAGAAGCATTAGAGCAGTTCTACAAAGGTGTTGAGGAGAAATATCCGGAGCTGAGCCACTAATTAGTCACGAAGTTTCGACGAAAGAGATATGGGGCTGTCAAACTGGCAGCCCCACTCTTCTCTAAAAAGGTATTTGATCAGAGGGATAGCTTATGAAAAAAAGAAGCAACGTCGTAAAATATAATAGATGGGGTTACATCTTTCTGATCCCGTTCATTGTTGTTTACGTCGTCTTTCAGTTGGTGCCGCTTGTCACTACGGTCGGCAACAGTTTTTTTGAATATTATCGTTCGGGTCTGACACAGATCGGACCGAACTGGATCGGGCTTGAGAATTACAAATCCATCTTCTCGACGCCTGACTTATGGCAATATTTCGGAAATACCATGATCATGTGGATCATGGGTTTTGTGCCGCAGATTCTGCTCTCGCTTCTGCTTGGCGCGTGGTTTTCGAATCCGTCTCTTCGGCTGAAATGTCAGCGGTTCTTTAAGACCGTGATCTATCTTCCGAATCTGATCATGGCATCTGCATTTGCCATGTTGTTCTTTACATTATTTGCGGACACCGGCCCGATCAACTCCATCCTGATGCAGACTGGTGTGCTGGATGCACCGTATAGCTTTATGAGCCATGTCTGGAGTGTACGTACGCTGGTTGCGCTGATGAACCTGTTGATGTGGTTTGGTAACACGACGATCCTTTTGATGGCAGGTATGATGGGTATTGATCCTTCGCTCTTTGAAGCAGCCTCTGTGGATGGTGCGACGGCAACGCAGGTATTCTTCAAGATTACGCTGCCCCTGCTCCGTCCGATCCTGATCTACGTGATGATCACGTCTCTGATCGGTGGATTGCAGATGTTCGATGTGCCGCAGATCCTGACCAACGGTACCGGCGACCCGATGCGTTCCTCCATGACACTGATCATGTATCTGAACAAGCATCTGTTTAGCAAGAACTATGGTATCGGCGGTGCGCTTTCGGTGTTCCTGTTTGTGATCACCGGTATCCTGAGTCTGATCATCTTCCGGTTTACGGATAACCGGAAAGCCATTAAGTGAGAAAGGAGGAAATTCTTATGGAAGAGAAGAAAGGCGTAAGTATTGGCGTAAGAAGAGTCATCGCATATATCGTTCTGATCCTGATTTCCTTCTTTTGCCTGATCTGGTTTTATATTTTGTTCATCAATGCGACACGTTCCAATTCGGAGTTATCTGCCGGATTCACACCGATCCCCAGTACGCATCTGATCGATAACTGGACGAACCTGGTAAAAGGAACGCTGCCGATCGTAAACGGTATGTTAAACTCCGTCCTGATCGCAGCTTTGTCCGCGTTACTGTGCGTGTACTTTTCAACAATGACGGCCTTTGCGATCCACGCATATGACTTCAAGGCAAAGAAATTCATGTTTACCTTCATCCTGGCGGTGATGATGATCCCGACGCAGGTGACAGTGCTTGGTTTCCTGCAGTTGATCGACAAGATGAAGCTGACGGACACCTTCTGGCCTCTGATCCTGCCTTCCATCGCGGCACCCATTACGTTCTTCTATTTGAAGCAGTATATGGATTCCACGCTTTCGATCTCCCTCATAGAAGCGGCCAGGATCGACGGCGCGGGAGAGTTCCGGATCTTCAATACGATCGTACTTCCGTTGATGAAGCCGGCAATCGCAGTACAGGCGATCTTTACCTTCGTGACGAGCTGGAATAACTACTTCGTTCCCGCACTGGTCATCCAGTCGGACAAGAAGAAGACCCTCCCGATCCTGATCGCGCAGCTCCGTTCTGCGGACTGGCTGAAGTTCGATATGGGTCAGGTGTACGTGATGATCGCATTCTCGATCTTCCCGGTCATTATCGTTTACCTGCTGCTTTCCAAATACATTGTCGGTGGCGTTGCCCTTGGCGGTGTGAAAGAGTAAAGAAATTAAAATTGCATTTAAAAACCGGATCCCTTCAAGCGGATCCGGTTTTTTCTTTCGGGTAAGGAGATCTTATGAATACATTGACAGATCAGATCCAAAAAGAATTGTTCCGCTTACAGGATGAGAAGTACCGCGATTTTCAGGCCAAGCTGCTCCCGACGGTAGAGCCGGATTCGGTGATCGGGGTGCGCACGCCGGCGCTAAGGAACTACGCGAAAGAACTATGGAAGCAGGGTGACGTCCAGGCGTTTCTGGATGAGCTGCCGCACCGGTATTTTGATGAGAATCAGTTGCATGCATTTTTGCTGTCATCTATGAAGGATTTTGATCGTTGCATTTCAGAAGTGGATCGATTTCTACCTTATGTAGATAACTGGGCGACGTGTGACCAGATGTCGCCGAAGGTGTTCAAAAAGCACAGGGAGGGACTTCTGAAATCCATTAGGGAATGGATGTCATCCAATCAGACCTATATGGTACGTTTTGGGATCGGGATGCTCATGGAGCATTTTCTGGACGAGGCGTATGATCCGGCCTATCCCGAGATGGTGGCTTCTGTTCGGTCGGAGGAATACTACGTCAACATGATGATCGCATGGTATTTTGCAACGGCTCTTGCGAAGCAATATGAGTCGATCCTGCCGTATATCAAGGAGCAGCGGCTGGAGCCTTGGACACACAATAAGGCAATCCAAAAATCCGTCGAGAGCTACCGTATTACAGCAGAACAAAAAGCATACCTGAAGACGCTGAAAGTAAAGATCAAGCAATAAAAAAGAGAACGGAGTGCATCCGTTCTCTTTTCTCGTGTTAGGATTATTCTTTTTCTGCAGAGCCGCTGTCTCCTTCGGAAGCGGCCTTCTTTGCGGCGGCCTCCTGGCTCCGCTGTCTCGCGCGGCGGAACTTTTCAAGTGTGCGGTTTAGGTTCTCATCGCTCTGGAACTGTTTTAAGGTCTCCTCGTCGATATGAATCCGGTTGTCCATGGTCTTCATTGTGTCGAGGATTTGGATGTCTTTTGCGATCTCAGGATCGGAAAGATCCAGCATCTTGTTGTTGGAGAACAGGAGCACGACAGGCGCCTGGAAGTTCATCGGGTTTTCTTCCACGACAAGCGCTTTTTCACCGTTGCTAAGATCCACGCTGCATCCGGTCGGCAGTAGCTTAATGGCCTGCACAAGCGCATTCACGGCAGCGGGCTCGTACTTTTCTGCATGGCGCTTTAAATGACGGATCGCAGAAACCTCGGAGACAGGGGATTCCTCCATATTCATGGCGGTCATACGGTCATAGGTATCTGCAACGCGCAGGATTTTGGTGCCGGGAAGCAGTCTGGTATTCGTTGATTTGGACTCGGATTCTTCAGTGTCGGTCAGCACCATCTGCTGGATGATCTCAAGCGCGCCAGGCGGGAAGAGGTCGGACAAACGCTCCTCGGAGAGCTTGTCCAAGCCTTTTTTCTTACTCATGCGCAGCATATCGAGCTCATATTGTGTGAATTGTTTGTGTTTATTTAAGATTTGCTGCTGATCCAGAAAAAGATAGCCGATATTATAAAGGAGAGCCGCTGTGATCACGCGGAACTGCTCGTTATAGGAAAACCCGAGCTGGTTGCTGATCATCGCGGCAAGGATGCCGGTGTTGATGGATTGCTTGTAGACATAATCCGAAGTAGAGCGGATCGACTGCGTGAAATTGATCTTATGATCCATGCCGCCATACTTGCGCAGGATATTCTGCGCGAGGATACCGATGTCCTGCACCTCCTGATTGGTCAGGATCTGCATCATGATATCGCGGATCTGGAAGACGGATACCGTCTGGAACTGCTCGAAGTCGAGATCGTCCTGGCTGAGCGGCGGAAGCGGCTCGGCGGGTTCCAAGATATAGAGGCCGATCAGGTTGAATTTGGCGATGCTGTTGATGCCCTTGACAGTCAGCTTGGTATCGCGGTCATAGAGCATGACACCGATCTTGTTGTAGATCGGCTTTGCAAGCCTCATCCCGGGTTTTAGTTTGGAAATCTCTATGAACTGCACGGCAAACCTCCTCAATACTCATACAGTTACAGTATATCATGTTTGACGTAATTACACAAACAGTTATAATGAGAGTTATGGATATCAGAAAACGGACCGGCCGTGTTGCGGCGGTGGTGTGCGGCGCCTTGGTACTCCTGAGCGGCACCCCTGTTTTGGCACAATCGACGGTAGACAAGATCAACGAACAGAATGAAAAGATTGATGCGCTGGAGGAGCAGAAAGCAGCGGCGGATCAGGCAGTCAGCAATATCGCCGATCAGGTCAATGCACTGAACGATACGCTCTCCGGTCTCAATACAAACCTTTCCAGCCTTTCGAACAGCATAGAGACGCTGACGAACCAGATCACCGACAAGAAGGCGGAGATTGAGCAGAAGCAGAGTGAAGTGGAGGCGAAGAAGCGGGAGGTCGATGAGGCGTATGACGCACTGACGGCTGCGCAGGAGAAGGCGAAGGATCAATACGCCAATATGAAAAAGCGTATCCAGTTCATGTACGAGAACGGCGACCAGTCTATGTTTATGGCGCTGTTTTCCGCAAAAAATATCTCGGATTTCCTCAGCAAGGCGGAGTATATAGAGAGCATCAGCGCTTATGACAGACGTCAGCTCATCCTGTTCCGTGAGACGGCAGAGGATATTGCAGCAAAGAAAAAGGAGCTGGAAGCGGAGCAGGCGATGCTCGAGGAGGAAAAGACCGCACTCGACAGTGCGATGGATGAACTGACGGCGATGGAAAAGGCGACGGAGCAGAAGAAGAGCCAGGTTTCCGCTGCGATCACCAGCACACAGAACAGCATTTCCGAGTCCGCAGAGGATCTACAGGATGCGCAGGCGATGGCGAATGAGCTTGCGGCGCAGATTGAGAAAGAGAAAGAATACGAGCTCGAGCTTGAACGACAAAAGGCAGCGGAGGATGCTGCCAGACAGGCGGAGATTAAGGCCGCCGAGGCCGCGAATACCGGTGCGCCCGTGATCAGTGATTCTCTGTCAGATCAAGAGCTCTTATCGGCGCTGATCTATTGTGAGGCAGGCGGTGAGCCGTATGACGGCCAGGTCGCGGTGGGGTGCGTCGTCATGAACCGCGTGCGTAGTTCCTCGTTTCCGAATACGGTATCCGGCGTGATCTATCAGAGCGGACAGTTTTCGCCGGTGGCATCCGGGCGTCTTGCGACCGTGCTTGGCAACAATCTGACAACGGATTCGTGCCGCGATGCAGCAGCCACGGTGCTGGCCGGGAATCTTCCCTATCCGGATTTCCTGTATTTCCGTTCCGCAAGGGTTTCGTTGCCGTTCCCTGTGACCTGGATCGCAAATCAGCAATTTTATTAAAAACGGACAGGTCAAAAGTCACATGTCACATAGTGACATGTGACCTTTGCATGAGGAGGCGCTCTGACACACGAGTGCGTCAAGGCGCCTCTTCATGCAAAGTGCACATGCGATTTCATCGCATGGCACTTTTGACCTTTCACTACCAATCAGGAGAACACAACATCATGGCAGGCAAAGAGACAGAATTTTATATCACAGATGACGGTATCCGGCTTCATGCGAAACTGGCAATGCCGGAGACGGAAGGGAAATGCCCGTTGGTAATCGTGGTACATGGTTATAACGGACACATGGAAGAAGACCATATCGCAGGTCTGGTTGGCCCCATTACAGAAGCGGGTTATGCGGCGCTGCGTGTGGAGATGTACGGTCATGGAAAGAGTGACGGGAAGTTCAAAGATCACACCCTTTACAAATGGGTGACGAATCTCCTTGCCGTGACAGAATATGCAAGGTCGCTCGATTTTGCGACGGACCTGTACCTGTGCGGACATTCGCAGGGCGGGCTTCTTGTGATGCTCGTTGCGGGCATGTGCCCGGATCGTTTCAAGGGGATTATCCCGTTATCCCCTGCATGGATGATTCCGGAATATGCCAGAAAGGGTGAGATGCTCGGCGCTGTGATCGACCCTGTCAACATTCCGGATACGTTTTTCCAGGACGAAGAGCATGAGCTTTCCGGCAATTATGTGCGCGTGGCACAGACGCTCCATCCGGAGGAGGAGATCGCGCGTTACCACGGGCCGGTCCTGATTGTGCACGGGGATGAGGACGAAACTGTGCCTTACTCTTATGCGCAGAAAGCGGCAGAGCTTTATGAACAGGCTGAACTTGTCACCATTCCGGGGGATGATCACTGCTTCGATTATCATTTTTCGCAGGTAACAGCAGCAGTGAAACAATTTTTGCTCAAACAAAGAGAGTTATCGTAAAGAAACTGTTAACAGCTCATGACATTGGGATATCCGATGAGAAGCGAGAGAAATCAAAAAAGCAGCAGATCCAAAGGGATTTGCTGCTTTTGTATTTGTTGCTGATCATGGTTTTAGATCTTCTGCGCGGACAGCTTCAAGAAGACCTCTGCCGCGGTCAACGTCTGGCCGGATCCGTCGGTGAAGCCATTTTCGGAAAATTGGAACGGGCAACCGAGGAAGGCGAGCGTATCGTTGATCTTCTGCGCTGCGGAGGGATCCTCCGGAGCGTTGAGCAGTTTCTTTAGGAGCCAGGAGAAAAGGAGGCTCTTCAACGTATACGCTTCATTCTGCGCTGCAAAATGCTCCATGCTGATGGAAAATGCGGCAAGCACGCTGCCGTTTAACTCGGAACGGTCTTTTGCACCGGTGAGGAGGTCCTGCGTGAGCAGAGCGCCGTCCTCCGGGAAAATGACGGTATTGTCGGAGATCATCATCGTGGAGCCCTCCGGGATGTCGAGGCCGACCTCTGCCGGATCCACGCGAACGCAGAGCACGCAATGTGCAGGATCGTCGTTCATCGGTGTCAGAAGCGGCGCGCCATCACAAGCAGGAGCCTCCGGCATAGGCATTTCGACCGGGACGGGTTCCTCCGTGGGCATCTCGAATGCCGGTTCTTCAGCGACCACAGGCTCCTCGGGGATCACAGGCTCTTCGGGGATGGCTGCTTCCTCCGGGATCGCAGGTTCTTCCATCGGCATGTCTTCCGGAACATCGTTTTCTTCTATAGAAGGAATCGCCTCTTCCGCAGGTGCTTCCGCTACAGCCGGCTCCTCAACAGGTGTTTCTTCCGCAAGCGGGATATCCGGAATGATGTCTTCCGGGAGCGGAGCAGTTTCATCCACAACCGGGATCTCGCCTTCGGCAGGGATGTCTCCCAGCATATTGGCGACAATGGCATCAACGGCATCATCTGTGATTGCCATATTTTCGTCTGCAGCAGCAGGTTCAGTCGCTTCTTCAGCGGGTGCTTCTTCAGACACCGGCGCTTCTGCGTCTGCAGGTACATCCTCAGTAATCGCTCCTTCTTCCGCAAGCGGGATGTCCGGGATGACCGGGCTGTCTGTGGGGATATCAGCCAAGGCTTCCGCCAAGACGGGATCGTCCATCGGCGCATCCGCCGGAGCGGCTTCTTCCGCGATCTTCAAAAGCTCTTCCATTGATAATACGTCTGAGTTGTTTTCTGATGTACCCATAGCGGTATCCTCCTCTTGATAACTCTGCTCTGATGGCAGGCAGTGCGATTCCAGAATATCCGTCAAAGTGACGGGAGCGCTTTCTCCGTCGGCGGAAGTCTGCGTAAAACCGGCTTCGGAGTAGCCCGCCGTGCCTTGAGAAAGGGATTTGATCATCATGTCAACGGATCCGGCCCATTCCGTGGCGGCGGCTGCATCATCGGGTGCGTAAGAACGCATCGCACAGACGGAAAGCATCGCGCCGATCGGATCTCCCTGATTTTCCGCGGCGACGGCTGAGAGCGTTGCAAAAAAGCCATCGGGGAGAGTGGGGAGTTCCGCGAGCTCGGGCGGCCCGAAGTCGGCGTAGAGCAGCTGCGGCGAAAGACCTTCCTCCCAGGAAAAACAAAGATTCCGGCAGAAGATGAGAACACCGCTGCTGTTTTGGATCGGATAATAGTTTTCAGATTGATAGCTGGTATATTTCATAAGAAACCCTTTGCGTTTCGTTCTATTGTACATCATACCACGCCTCCCCTCGAAATACAAAAGAAACTCTGTAAAAAATCACGAAAAAATGAAATTGCTAGTTTCTTTTTTTGTGTAATCGTGCTATGATAGTCGAGGAAGTCGCGCTCCGACTTTTTTATTTTTCTTAGATTGTTAAAAATTTAACATAAATTAATATGCAAAGGAGAGAAGAACATGGCAAAAAAGGTAGTTATAGCAGGAGCTTGTCGTACGGCAATCGGCACGATGGGTGGAGGCTTAAGCACGACACCGGTTGTGACGCTTGGCTCGATCGTGATCAAGGAGGCACTTTCCCGTGCGGGAGTTGCACCGGATCAGGTTGATCATGTTTACATGGGCTGCGTGATCCAGGCAGGACAGGGCCAGAACGTTGCACGTCAGGCATCGATCAAGGCAGGGCTTCCCGTTGAGGTTCCGGCTGTTACGACGAACGTGGTCTGCGGTTCCGGTCTCAACTGCGTGAATCAGGCAGCACAGATGATCCTTGCAGGAGATGCGGATGTTGTGGTTGCCGGCGGTATGGAGAACATGTCGATGGCTCCTTACGCAATCCCGCAGGGCCGTTACGGTTATCGTATGACCTGGCCGAGCCAGAGCAAGGGCGCTATGATGGATACGATGGTCAACGATGCGCTTTGGGATGCGTTCAACGATTATCATATGATCACAACTGCGGACAATATCTGCCGTGAGTGGAACCTGACCCGTGAAGAGCTCGATGAGTTCGCATTCAACAGCCAGCAGAAGTGCAAGGCTGCCATGGAGTCCGGCGCATTCAAGAAAGAGATCGTTCCGGTTGAAGTAAAGAAGAAAAAAGAAACGGTTCTGTTTGATACCGACGAAGGCCCGAGACCGGATGTGACGCTTGAGAAGCTTGCTTCCATGCGCGCGATCAACCCGGACGGCTTCGTTACCGCAGGCAATGCTTCCGGTATCAATGACGGTGCAGCAGCAGTTGTTGTGATGAGCGAAGAGAAAGCACAGGAGCTTGGCGTGAAGCCGATGGCAACCTTCATCGCAGGCGCGCTTGCAGGCGTTCGTCCGGAGGTTATGGGTATCGGCCCGGTTGCTGCAACGAAGAAAGTCATGGCAAAGACCGGCCTTTCCATCGGTGATTTCGATATCATTGAAGCAAACGAAGCATTCGCAGCACAGTCTGTTGCAGTCGGCAAGGATCTCGGCATCGACGTTGCAAAGCAGCTGAATCCGAACGGCGGTGCGATCGCACTTGGCCATCCGGTTGGCGCTTCCGGTTGCCGTATCCTCGTTACTCTGCTGCATGAGATGGAAGCAAAGGGTGCGAAGAGAGGTCTCGCAACGCTTTGCATCGGCGGCGGTATGGGATGTGCGACTGTTGTTGAACGTGCGTAAGGAAACCTTAATATAGTAAAAATCTAGGAGGGAAAAAACATGGTAGTAGGAGTCATTGGCGCAGGAACGATGGGTTCCGGCATTGCGCAGGCATTTGCGCAGGTGGACGGCTTTGAAGTACGGCTTTGCGATATCAAAGAAGAGTTCGCAGCCGGCGGCAAGGCAAAAATCGAAAAGGGTCTGAACAAAATGGTGGAAAAGGGCAAAATGGAGCAGGCAGCAGCCGATGCCATTCTTTCCCGCATCAAGACCGGTCTGAAGGATATCTGCTCTGACTGCGATCTGATCGTAGAGGCAGCATTTGAGGATCTTCAGGTTAAGAAGGATACGTTCCGTGAGCTGCAGGGCATCGTCAGCAAGGACTGCCTGTTCACGTCGAACACGTCCTCCCTTTCCATCACCGAGATCGGAAAGGATCTGGATCGTCCGTTGATCGGTATGCATTTCTTCAATCCGGCAGCGCGTATGAAGCTGATCGAGGTGATCAAGGGCGAGAATACGCCGGATGATCTGTTTGAGAAGATCGTGAAGATCTCCGAAGAGATCGGAAAGACACCGGTTCGTATCAATGAAGCACCGGGCTTCGCAGTGAATCGTATCCTGATCCCGATGATCAATGAAGCGATCAACGTGCTGGATGCAGGTACCGCATCTGCCGAGGATATTGACATCGCGATGCAGCTTGGCTGCAACCACCCGATGGGACCGCTTCACCTTGGTGACTACATCGGATTGGACATCTGCCTTGCGATCATGAACGTGATCTATGATGGCACGAACAAGGATCCGAAGTACAAACCGGCACCGTTGCTGGAGAAGATGGTTGCAGACGGCAATCTCGGCTGCAAGTCCGGCAAGGGATTCTTTGATTATTCAAAATAAAAACAGGATATAATAAACTGAACGGAGGAAGTAAACATGGATTTTTCTTTAGACAAGAAGCATGAGCTTGCGAGAACCCTGTTCCGTGAGTTCGCTGAAAATGAAGCAAAGCCTCTTGCACAGGAAACGGATGAGACCGAAGTATTCCCGAGACAGACAGTGGAAAAGATGGCGAAAGCCGGTTTCCTCGGGATCCCGGTACCGAAGGAGTATGGCGGACAGGGCTGTGATCCGCTGACTTATGTGATGTGCGTAGAAGAGCTTTCCAAGGTTTGCGGCACCACCGGTGTTATCGTGTCCGCGCACACCTCGCTCTGCATCGACCCGATCATGACCTACGGGACCGAAGAGCAGAAACAGAAATACGTGCCGAAGCTGGCTTCCGGTGAATGGCTTGGTGCATTCGCACTGACGGAGCCCGGCGCAGGTACCGACGCACAGGGCGCACAGACAAGAGCGGTCAAAGACGGCGACAGCTGGATCCTGAACGGCTCCAAGTGCTTTATCACAAACGGAAAAGAAGCAAACGTTTACATCGTGATTGCGGTGACGCAGGTTGATGTAGATCCGAAAGGCCGTAAGAAAAAGAAATTCTCCGCATTCATCGTGGAGAAGGGAACGCCCGGTTTTTCCTTCGGTACGAAGGAGAAAAAGATGGGTATCCGCGGTTCTTCCACCTACGAGCTGATCTTCGAGGATTGCAAGATCCCGGGAGATGCGCTGCTCGGACCGGAAGGCAAAGGCTTCCCGATCGCCATGCATACGCTGGACGGCGGCCGTATCGGTATCGCTGCACAGGCGCTCGGTATCGCAGAGGGCGCGCTGGATCGCTGTATCGAGTACACGAAAGAGCGTAAGCAGTTCGGTCGTTCCATTGCGGCACAGCAGAACACCCAGTTCAAGATCGCTGACATGGCGACCCGGATCGAGGCTGCTCAGCTTCTCGTTTACAAGGCTGCAAAAGCGAAAGAGACCCAGAAGGTATATTCCGTAGAGGCTGCAAAAGCAAAACTCTTCGCAGCAGAGACGGCAATGGCTGTCACGACGGAAGTGGTTCAGTTGTTCGGCGGTTACGGTTATATCCGTGAGTACGACGTAGAGCGCATGATGCGTGATGCGAAGATCACGGAGATCTACGAAGGAACGTCGGAAGTACAGAGAATGGTTATTTCCGGTGCTTTGTTGAAATAGACCGTAGGCAACTGAATGAGAATGGAACTTCATTGAATAAAGGAGAATACACATGAAAATCGTAGTTTGTATTAAGCAGGTTCCTGATACCGCGGGCGGCGTGCAGTTCAATCCGGACGGAACCTTAAATAGAGCGGCGATGCTTGCGATCATGAACCCGGATGACAAAGCGGGTCTGGAAGCAGCGCTTCGCCTGAAAGACCAGTACGGCGCAGAAGTGACCGTACTTACCATGGGACTTCCGAAGGCAGATGACATTCTGCGTGAGGCAATGGCTATGGGCGCAGACAAGGCAATCCTTGTGACAGACCGTGTGCTTGGCGGTGCAGATACCTGGGCAACCAGCAGTACGATCGCAGCAGCGCTGAAGAATCTGGAGTATGATCTTGTGATCACGGGCCGTCAGGCTATCGACGGCGATACCGCACAGGTAGGACCGCAGATCGCAGAGCATCTGCAGCTTCCGGTTATCTCCTACGCTGCAGACATCAAGCTGGAAGGAGATTCCGTGATCGTAAAACGGCAGTATGAGGATCGCCATCATATGCTGAAGGTGAAACTGCCCTGCCTGATCACCGCGCTTTCCGAGCTGAATGAGCCCCGTTATATGACGCCGGGCGGCATCTTTGATGCATACAATGAGAAGGAAGTCACCGTTTGGGGCAGACCGGATCTGAAGGAACTGGATGATGCCAATATGGGTCTTGCAGGCTCCCCGACGAAGATCGCGAAAGCTTCCGACAAGGTGCGGAAGGGCGCAGGCGAGAAGATCGCGCCGGATACGCCGGACGAGGGTGTTTCCTATATTATTGGAAAATTGACAGAGAAGCATGTGATTTAAGGAGGGCGAAGAAAATGAGTTTAGAGGAATACAAAGGCGTATATATCTTTGCGCAGCAGGTAGATAAGAAGCTCAGCGGCATCGCCTTCGAATTGGTCGGCAAAGGAAAAGATCTTGCAAAGGATCTCGGGACCGACGTAACGGCAGTGCTCCTTGGGCATGATGTAAAGCATCTGGCAGACGAACTCGGCGAGTACGGTGCAGATAAGGTCATCGTTGTGGATGATCCGGCACTGGAGACCTACATGACCGAGCCCTATGCACAGGCATTGACGGCAGTGATCCGCGAGTTTAAGCCGGAGATCATGCTGGTCGGCGCAACGGCAATCGGCCGTGACCTCGGCCCGACCGTTTCCGCAAGAGTGGCAACCGGTCTGACCGCAGACTGCACGCAGCTCGATATCGGTGATTTCCCGCTGGAAGCAAAAGAAGGACAGCCGCAGAAGCATAATCAGCTTCTGATGACCCGTCCGGCATTCGGCGGAAACACGATCGCAACGATCGCTTGCCCGGACAACCGTCCGCAGATGGCAACGGTCCGCCCCGGTGTGATGCAGAAGCTTCCGAAAGAGGCTGGCCGCAAGGCGGAAGTGATCGAGTTTGATGCAAAGATCGAGAAGAACAACCGCTTCGTAGAGATCCAGGAGATCGTGAAGTCCGTTGTGACCACGAAGAACATCATGGATGCGAAGATCCTTGTTTCCGGCGGCAGAGGCGTTGGCTCCAAGGAAAACTTCAAGCTCCTTGAGGATCTCGCAGATGCGATCGGCGGGACCGTGAGCTGCTCCCGTGCCGTTGTAGAAAACGGCTGGCAGCCGCAGGATCTGCAGGTTGGACAGACCGGCAAGACCGTTCGTCCGCAGGTGTATTTCGCAATCGGTATCTCCGGTGCGATCCAGCACGTGGCAGGCATGGAAGAGTCGGATATCATCATCGCGATCAATAAGGATGAGGATGCACCGATCTTTGATGTTGCAGACTACGGTGTGGTCGGCGATCTGAACAAGATCGTACCGCAGCTGACAGAGCAAATCAAAGCAGCGATGGCAGCGAAGGCATAAGATCCGACGCACAGAAATGAACACGAAAAAATCCCTCTCCGTTGAGGAGAGGGATTTTTGATGAAAAATTAAATTACATTTTTATTTTGCGGTGTTCTTTTTCACAACCCGTACGATCTGTACAACCGCTGCAGCAAGTGCCAGATTGATGATCAGCTCTACGAGGAAGTTGACACCGGCAAGACCGAGGAACATATAAGCCGTTGCATTTTCAAACCCTGCATTCGTTGCCCATTCCTGAATGGTTCCGTAGAAGAAGAGGCGGCAGCCGATCAAAAAGATGCCGGTGTTGGTCACCGGAGCTGCAATTCCTGCAAGAACCGCTGCAAGCAGTGCGTTTTTCTTTGCAGCCGCTGTGTATACGAGACCCGCAACCAATCCTGCCAAAATACCTTTTGCAAGGACGGTGAAGACGGTACCCGGCGCGTTCACTGCGAGGAACGGAGCAGCATCACCTGTCAGCAGTACGATGGTGCCGAATACCAGACCCAGCCATGCACCGGCTTTGTAACTGTACAGAGCGGCGCCGACAATGATCGGTACCAGTACAAGCGTGATCGAGAAGACGCCAAAGCGGATGTTCAGCGCAAGCGCCTGCAGGATGATAACGATCGCGGTCAGTACACCGAGTCCGACGATTGTAGAAACATGGTTTTCTTTGGGAGCAGTCATAGCTTTTGTCTGTCCATTCATAAAAAAATCCTCCTTGTTTTGACTCCCGCTCTTTAGAAATGATTCCTCTTCCGATACATCGCCGGAACTTGCGTCCGATCATGGTACGCGTGTTCTGATACATCGAACAAAGAATACCTCTGGATTGGGATGTACGACAGTTACCTGTTACACTATACTATATCGTCTCGGAATTGACAAGAAAACATTGGCATAGTATCAAAAAAATCTCCTTGCAACTGGAGACTTTTGTACATATAGCAGTTTTTTTCAAAAAAATATGCTATAATCAGTGCCAGAGACGAAAAAACATCGTATACATAAGTAGAGAATCTCATAGAGTGCACAATAGACGGAGGAAACATCATGGAAAAAGTAAAGCGATTTGAATTGAGCGAAGATGACCTCGATCAGGTTTCGGGCGGGAAAAGCAGCGGAAACCAGAAGACCACCAACACAACCCAAGGCAGCTCCAAGGTTTGGTGTCCTAATTGCAAGGCTTGGGTTGATGTCGTTAAAGTTGGCAGTGGCGGACGGTTGGTACAATGTAGCAAGGGTCATCAGTTTGGTGAAGTATAATCCGGGAAAGGGGGGATCAGAATGGAAAACAAGTTAAAAAAGTTATTTGATTATCAGAGATTTTCCGCCAACCCGGAACTGAATGCGGTGATCCAGGAAGTGGAGCGTCGTCATCATATCGAAGGACAGGGCATGCTCCTTTCGGATGACGAGCTGCTGAACGTGGCCGGCGGAAAGGCACAATCGAAAGTGCCACCAAAGAAAACGCAGTGATCATTTCCAAATAGAAGCTGCGCTATTTGCGGAAAACCGATACAATGTGCTATAATGCCTCTCGGGCGGCGAAACGCCCGGGAGGTTTTTTATGGTGCCATCCATTGTACGGCAGAGCGTGATTTTGAAATGCCTGCAGCAGAAATCCACGCTGCTGGGCAATTATGAATTCTATTATGCGGCGGGGCTTTTTGTGAGGCTCTCCGGCGTACAGATCAAGCCTTCTCTTGCGCCAAAAGAGCTTGCGGGGGCGTTGTCCGAAGGACTCCTATCATATGAACCGAGCGATCCGCGGGAGATCCATTTGAAAAAGATCCTGACCGTCTTTCACCCGGAAGAAAAAAAAGAGGAGATCATGGACGAACTGTTTCTGCAGGGTGTGAACGAGAAATATGTGTGGCAGGTAAACCTACCTATATAAAATAAATGTAGGATTAATAATTCGGAGAAAGCGCGATATGAAAAAGAAAACGAGGATCGGTATTTTGACTATGTGTCTTGTGCTGGCGGCGCAGGCGCTTTTTCTTTGGCCGGAACAGGTGCCCGCGATGAGCATGGACAGCGGAGAAGGCTATAAAGCCACGCTTTACGATAATGCGAACGGCCTGCCGACTTCGGATGCCAATGCCATTGTGCAGACAGACGATGGGTTTATCTGGATCGGCAGTTATGCGGGATTGATCCGCTATGACGGGACGGAGTTCCACCGTTTTGACGCCTCCAAGGGCATTGCGAGTGTGGTCAGTCTGTATGCGGATAACCGGGATCGTGTCTGGATCGGGACGAATGATAACGGGATCGCCTACTATGAGAAAGGAAACATCGTTTTTCCGGAGGGGCAGGAGGTCCTGAAGTCTTCCTCCATTCGCGGGATCGCGCAGGATGCGGCGGGAGATATTCTTGTGGCGACGACGACCGGCATCGGTTATGTGGATGCTGAGGATCAGGTGCATGCGCTGGATGATCCGCAGCTGAACGGGGAATATGTCTGTGAACTTCAGGCCAGTCCGCAGGGAGAGATCTACGGGGAAACGCTTGACGGTGACATTTTTTGCATCAAGGACAAACGGGTCGACCATTATTACAGTGTGGAAACCCTTGGGCTTGGCGTGATCAATGCGATCTACCCGGATCCGAACACGCCGGGTTTTGTCTATCTCGGCACGGCGGAAAGTGATTTCTTTTACGGGAACATGGAGACGGGCTTAAAAAATGTGAAACGGTATTCGGTGAGCCCCCATGTCAACATCAATGCGATCCGTCCGTATAACGAAAAGACCTTTGTCTGCACGGATAACGGGATCGGGTATTTTAACGAGAACCGCGAATACATTTTGATGACGAACCTCCCGATGGACAATTCCATAGACGACATGATCATCGACTACGAGGGCAACCTCTGGTTCGTGAGCTCCAGACAGGGCGTTATGAAGATTACGGAGAATCAGTTTACGGATGTGTCCAATGCGGCCGGGCTGCCGTCTCTCGTGGTCAATTCGACCTGTAAGTATCAGGGGGATCTTTATATCGGGACAGACAGCGGGCTTGTGATCCTGGATGCCAACGACCGCGAGATCAAAAATGACCTGACGGAGCTGTTTACGGAGATCCGGATTCGCTGCATCCGTTCGGATTCCAAAGGAAATCTCTGGTTTTCCACTTATAGCGACCTCGGCCTGGTCTGTGTGGATCCGCAGGGAGAGATCACCTATTATAATGAAGAGACCGGGATGGATACGAACCGGATCCGTATGACCATGGAACTGCCGGATGGCAGGATTGCAGCCGGCACGAGCGGCGGACTGCATATCATCGAAAACGGGCAGATCACGGAAATCTATGGCGCAGAAAGCGGCGTGACCAATACCGAGATCCTGACGATCGGTACCCCGATGGATGACAGCGGCAGGATCCTGCTCGGCAGCGACGGAGACGGCATCTACGTGCTGGACGGGAAGTCGGTATCGCGCCTCGGCCGTGAAGACGGGCTTCCGTCGGAGGTGATCCTTCGGATCAGAGAGGATCCGCAGCGCAACCTGAACTGGATCATCACGAGTAATGCGCTTGCCTATCTCAAGGATGGCAAGATCACAACGATCGAGAATTTCCCTTATTCCAACAACTTTGATCTTTACTATGATGACAACGGCGGCATCTGGGTGCTCTCCAGCAACGGCATCTATGTGATCCAGGCAGAGGAACTGCTGGCGGACCGGCCCGATATGGAATACACGTTTTTTGACACCGATAACGGGCTTCCGACGATCACGACAGCTAACTCCAGGAGCTGCATCGAGGAAGACGGGACGCTGTATATTTCCGGAAGCACCGGTGTGGCGAGCGTCAATGTCAACGATTCTTATACCGATTACCATGAGATCAAGCTCGCAGTGCCGTTTGTGGAGGTTGATGACGAGCTTTATCCCGTGGAAGACGGGAAGGTGACGATCCCGGCGAATGCAAAGCGTGTGGTGATCGATGCCTATGCGCTGACCTATACGTTGAACAATCCGGTGATCGCGACACAATTGAAGGGCTTTGACGATGAGCCGCAGATGACGACGAAAAAAGAGATTAAGCCGTCGGTGTATACGAACCTGAACGGCGGAACTTATACTTACCGCTATGCCCTGATCAATACACTGACCGGAGAGGTTGAGGAAGAGACCGATGTCGTGATCACAAAAACCATGGCGTTTTATGAACACACCTGGTTTTTGATCCTGATCGCAGCGGTGGCGGTCGCCCTGAGTGCGCTTCTGATCTGGCTTTCCTTCCGCGGCAGATTGAAACGGGCCGAGAAAAAGGCAGAGGAAAACCGGAAGCGGATCAGCCAGCTTTCCCGGACGTTCGCAAAATGCATCGATATCAAGGATACTTATACAAACGGCCATTCCTTCCGCGTGGCGAAGTATACGAAATGGATCGCGGAAAAAATGGGTTATTCGGAAACACGGGTGGAGGAGTTTTATAATATCGCATTGCTCCATGATATCGGCAAGATCGGGATTCCGGATGCAATCTTAAACAAGCCGGAACGGCTGAACGATGAGGAATTTGTGATTATGAAGAGCCACGCGGAAAAGGGTTATGAGATCCTTTCCGATTTCCGTGAGATCGAGCCGGAGCTTGCTTACGGCGCCGGATACCATCACGAGCGCTTTGACGGCAAGGGCTATCCGAATGGCGTGGGCGGTGACGACATTCCGGACGTCGCAAAGATCATTGCCGTGGCAGATACGTTTGATGCGATGTACTCGACGCGCCCCTACCGGAAAAAACTGCCGCTTGAGACGGTGGTGAATGAGATCAAGTCGATCTCGGGCACGCAGCTCGACCCGAAGGTTGTGGAAGCCTTTATGGAACTGTACAAAGAAGGTGTCTTTGATAACGAGTAAAAATTAAAAGGAGAGTTAATATTATGCCAACCCCCAGGATCATCGAAGTAAAAGAAAGTATTTTTGCAGACAACAACCGCGAAGCGGATCTCATGCGAAAAGAGAACAAGGAGAAGGGGATCTATCTCCTGAACCTTATGAGTTCTCCGGGAAGCGGGAAAACGACGACTTTGACGCGCACGATCAATGATCTGAAGGACAAGATCAAGATCGGCGTCATGGAAGCGGACATCGATTCGGACGTCGATGCTCGGACGATCGCTGAGCAGACCGGCGTGAAATCCATCCAGCTCCATACCGGCGGCATGTGCCACCTGACGGCAGCGATGACAAGACAGGGCCTGGAAGGACTGGAGCCGGATGAACTGGATCTGGCGATCCTGGAAAATGTCGGAAACCTGGTCTGTCCGGCGGAGTTTGACACCGGCGCCCAGATCAGCGTAAACATCCTGTCCGTGCCGGAGGGAGACGATAAGCCGTTGAAATACCCGCTGATGTACCAGGTTTGCGATGTGGTGCTGATCAACAAGATCGATACGATGAGCGTATTTGATTTCGATCTGGAAAAAGCAAAGGCGAATGTCCTCATGCGGAACCCCAAGGCGAAGATCTTCCCGCTCTCCGCAAAAACCGGCGAGGGCATGGAAACATGGGAAAACTGGCTGCTTTCCGAGGTGCAGGCGTTCACCGGCGCTGCAAAATAAGGAAAAGTTCATAGATTGTTAACAGTTTCACAATGTGCCATTCATTTTTCCAAGATATCATAATAACTGTCATAGAACACATGATAGTTTCTTTTTCATAAAACTCTCCTAAAACCACCGTTCCTCCCAAACGGTGGTTTTACTGTGTTTCGATTTTTTCTTTGCATTGCGTCCCCCTTTTCTGTATAATGGAAAGAAATCGTGGACAATGGAAAAGGGAGGGAAACGATGGCAAAGATAATCGGTGACGGAATTACGTTTGACGATGTGCTGCTGGTGCCGGCTTACTCGGAGGTGACACCGAACATGGTGGATCTGACGACCAGGTTGACGAACAAGATCCAGTTGAAGATCCCGATGATGAGTGCTTCCATGGATACGGTCACGGAGCACCGCATGGCGATCGCGATGGCACGTCAGGGCGGGATCGGTATCATCCACAAGAACATGTCGATCGAAGCACAGGCAGATGAGGTAGATAAGGTCAAACGATCCGAGAACGGTGTCATCACCGATCCTTTCTCTCTTTCTCCCGAACATACCTTACAGGATGCGGACGACTTGATGGGAAAATTCAGGATTTCCGGCGTGCCGATCACTGAGGGATCGAAATTGGTCGGGATCATTACGAACCGCGACCTGAAGTTTGAAACGGATTATTCCAAAAAGATCCGGGAATGCATGACGAGCGAAGGGCTTATCACCGCACCGGAAGGCATTACCTTAGAAGAAGCGAAAGAGATCCTTGCCAAGGCTCGCAAAGAAAAACTCCCAATCGTAGACGCGCAGAACAACCTGAAGGGTCTCATCACGATCAAGGATATTGAAAAACAGATCAAATATCCGCTTTCCGCAAAGGACGACCTCGGCAGACTCTTCTGCGGCGCGGCGGTCGGCATCACTTCCAATATGATGGAGCGTGTTGCGGCACTGGTAGCAGCGCATGTAGATGTGATCGTGGTCGATTCCGCACACGGACATTCTAAGAATATCGGCGCAGCTGTGACCGAGATCAAGCAAAAATATCCGGATCTGCAGGTGATCGCAGGAAATGTGGCGACGGCAGAGGCAACGGAGTTCCTGATCAAATCCGGTGTGGATGCGGTCAAAGTCGGGATCGGTCCCGGATCGATCTGTACGACACGCGTGGTAGCCGGTATCGGTGTGCCGCAGATCACGGCGATCATGGATTGCTACGAGGCAGCGAAGAAGTACAACATCCCGATCATCGCGGACGGCGGTATCAAGTATTCCGGTGACATGACAAAGGCTTTGGCAGCGGGTGCGAATGTGTGTATGATGGGAAGCATGTTCGCAGGGTGCGATGAGGCGCCCGGCACGTTCGAGTTGTACCAGGGCCGGAAATACAAGGTTTACCGCGGCATGGGATCGCTTGCCGCCATGGAAAAAGGCAGCAAGGACCGCTACTTCCAGCAGGATGCAAAGAAGCTCGTGCCGGAAGGCGTGGAAGGACGGGTGGCCTACAAAGGTACAGTGGAGGATACGATCTTCCAGCTTGTCGGCGGTATCCGCTCCGGTATGGGCTATTGCGGCTGCCCGACGATCGAGGATCTGAAGGAAAACAGCCGGTTCATGAAGATCTCGGCGGCATCGCTCAAAGAAAGCCATCCGCACGATATCCACATTACCAAAGAGGCACCAAACTACAGTATCGAAGAGTAATCAGCAAACAACGGCGTTTGACAAAAGGGTCAAATGCCGTCTTTTTTTGAAAGAGAGTGGAAATGGAGTTTCGACCATGCATTGACATTCATAACGGCGCGGTGAAGCAGATCGTGGGCAGCAGTCTCAAGGACGCGGGCGATTCGGCTGTGGCAAATTATGTGTCCGACCATGATGCGGCTTATTATGCAAAAAAATACCGGGAGGACGGCTTTTACGGCGGTCATGTGATCATGCTGAATGCGCGGGATTCGGTGTATTTTGCGGAGACGGAAAAGCAGGCGTTGTCTGCGCTTGCGGCTTTTCCGGGCGGCTTGCAGATCGGCGGCGGGATCACGGATGAAAATGCTGCGCATTACCTTGATGCCGGCGCGTCCCATGTGATCGTGACTTCTTTTGTATTCCGGCAGGGAAAGATCGACCGCAACGCGCTGCAACGGATCTCTGAAACCGTGGGGAGGGAGCATCTCGTCCTGGATCTGTCGTGCAGACGCTATGACGGGCAGTATGTGATCATGACGGATCGTTGGCAGAACCGGACGGAGGAAGTAGTGACGGAAGAGCTTCTGACAGAGCTTTCCGGATACTGCGACGAGTTTCTGGTGCATGCGGTGGATGTGGAAGGAAAGGCTGCGGGCCCGGAGAAGGAACTGATCGGTCTCTTGTCGGAGTGGAATGGCATTCCGATCACGTATGCCGGCGGAATCACCTCTTTGGACGACCTGGAAACACTTGATGAAATGGGGGTTCACAAAATCCACGCGACGATCGGAAGTGCCTTGGATCTGTTTGGAGGCTCACTCCCTTATGATAAAATAAAGGAATATTTTAATAAATAAATAAAAATTTAATAAATATGGAGGCGGAAGAAACGCATGATCAACACAAACTACCAAAAACTGCCCGGGAGCTATCTATTCAGCACGATCGCCAAAAAGGTGAAAGAATATCAGGGACAACACCCCGATAAGGAGATTATCCGTCTGGGGATCGGAGATGTGACGCAGCCAATCGCACCCTCGATCATTGCAGCCATGCACCAAGCGGTCGATGAGATGGGGGATGCAGCGACTTTTCGGGGCTATGCGCCGGATCTCGGTTATGATTTTTTACGGGAGACGATCGCAAAGCAGGATTATCAGGCAAGAGGATGTCAGATTGCGGCGGATGAGATCTTTGTTTCCGACGGGGCCAAAAGCGATTCCGGCAATATCCAGGAGATTTTTGCGGAAAACATCCGGATCGCGGTCTGTGATCCGGTCTATCCGGTGTATGTGGATTCCAATGTGATGGCGGGACGCTGCGGTACGTATGATGAAAAGACCGGGATGTGGAGTGATGTGATCTATATGCCTTGTACGCGGGAGAACCAATTTGTTCCTGCGTTCCCGAAGGAAGTGCCGGATCTCATTTACCTTTGTCTGCCGAACAATCCCTCCGGTACGACGATCCCGAAGTCAGCGCTGCAGGACTGGGTGGATTATGCCAACAGGAACGGCGCCGTCATTATCTACGATGCGGCCTATGAAGCCTATATCACGGAAAGCAATGTGGCACACAGTATTTATGAATGCGAGGGAGCAAGAACGTGTGCGATCGAGATCCGCAGTTTTTCCAAGAATGCCGGATTTACAGGCGTTCGTCTAGGTTTTACTGTAGTGCCGAAGGATCTGAAGCGTGACGGCGTGGCGCTGCATGGGATGTGGGCAAGACGGCACGGGACAAAATTCAACGGCGCGCCGTACATCATTCAGAGAGCGGGAGAGGCCGTGTACTCTACAGAGGGGCAGAAGGAGATCAAGGAGCAGATCGCCTATTACATGAGAAATGCTGCAACTATTAAAAAAGGCCTTTTGGATGCGGGCTACGAGGTATACGGCGGCGTGAACGCCCCGTATATCTGGCTGAAGACGCCGGGGCAGATGACGTCCTGGGCATTTTTTGATGCGCTGCTTGAGAAAGCAGCAGTCGTCGGAACACCCGGCAGCGGCTTCGGGCCGAGCGGGGAAGGGTACTTCCGTCTGACGGCGTTCGGGTCGTATGAGAATACGCAAAAAGCCTTGGAGCGGATTCGGACGACGCCATTGTCATAAACGGGAATTGCATCAAAAAAACGGGCAGCATTTCAGCTGCCCGTTTTTTGATATTAGTTTTTCTTGAATCCTGCCCGTTTCCGCAGCAAGGGATCTAAGATCCGCTTGCGGATCCGGAGTGACTCCGGTGTGACTTCGAGCAGTTCGTCGACATCGATAAAGTCGATCGCCTGCTCCAGAGACAACACCTTCGGCGGTGTCAGCGTCAGCGCTTCGTCTGCGGAGGAGGAGCGGGTGTTCGTCAGGTGCTTCTTTTTGCAGACGTTGATCTCGATATCCTCTGCACGGCTGGATTGCCCGATGACCATACCGGAATAAACTTTTGCGCCCGGTCCGATGAAGAGTGTACCGCGATCTTGCGCGGCGAAGAGTCCGTAAGTGACAGCCTCGCCTGCCTCAAATGCGATCAATGAGCCGGTTGGACGATAAGTTAAATCACCTTTATATAAATCATATCCATCAAACATCGTGTTGAGGATCCCGTTTCCTTTGGTGTCGGTCAGGAACTCCCCGCGGTATCCGATCAGTCCGCGTGATGGAATCCGGAAAGTCAATCTCGTGTAGCCGCCGGCGATGGGGTTCATACCCTGCAGCTCGCCTTTCCGCTGCTGGAGCCGGTTGATGACCGTGCCGGAAAACTCTTCCGGGACATCCACGTAAGCGATCTCCATGGGTTCCGTCTTTTTTCCGTTTTCATCGGTTTTGTACAGCACTTCCGCCTTGCTGACCGCAAATTCAAAACCTTCGCGGCGCATGGTCTCGATCAGGACGGAAAGATGCAGCTCCCCACGTCCGGACACCTTGAAACTGTCAGGGGAATCTCCCTCCTCGACCCGCAAAGATACGTCTGTATTCAATTCTTTAAAGAGCCGGTCTCTGATGTGCCGGGAAGTGACAAATTTCCCTTCCGTACCGGCGAGCGGCGAATCGTTGACAAGGAAGTTCATTGCGATCGTCGGCTCGGAGATCTTCTGGAACGGGATCGGCGCAGGATTGTTGATCGCGCAGATCGTGTCTCCGATATGGATGTCGGCGATGCCGGAGATCGCAACGATGGAGCCGATGCCGGCTTCTGCTGTTTCTACCTTATTCAGACCTTCAAATTCGTAGAGTTTGCTGATCCGTACTTTTTGCTGTTTTTCCGGATCATGGTGGTTGACGACGATCACATCCTGGTTGACCTTGATCGAACCGTTGTCAACGCGCCCGATTCCGATGCGCCCGACATATTCGTTGTAGTCGATCGTACTGATCAGAACCTGTGTATCTTCGTCCGGATCGCCCATCGGCGCCGGGATATAATCGATGATCGCTTCAAATAACGGCGCCATCGTCTTCTTTTCGCCGTGGCGATGGATATCCAAAAGCTCGGTCACGCAATAGCCGTCTCTGGCGGACGCAAATAAGAACGGGCAGTCCAGCTGCTCGTCCGGCGCGTCCAGATCCATGAAGAGCTCCAGCACTTCGTCCACGACGTCTTCCGGTCTTGCCTCCGGCCGGTCGATCTTGTTGATCACAACGAGGACCGGGAGTCCCAGATCCAGTGCCTTCATCAGCACAAACTTGGTCTGTGGCATGACGCCCTCAAAGGCATCCACAAGCAGCACAGCTCCGTTGACCATTTTTAGGATCCGCTCCACCTCACCGCCGAAATCTGCATGGCCCGGGGTGTCCACGATATTGATCTTCGTATCCTTATAATAGACAGCCGTATTTTTGGAAAGGATTGTAATCCCCCGCTCGCGCTCCAGCGCGTTGCTGTCCATCACGCGTTCCTGTACTTCCTGGTTTTCCCGGAATACACCGCTCTGCTTTAACAGTTCGTCCACGAGTGTCGTCTTACCATGGTCGACATGGGCGATGATCGCGATATTCCGGATATCATTTCTTTTCGTTCTCATAAGAAATCCCCTATAATTATTCCTACTCAACTTTCCTATCATAACAATCCTTTTCCCACTTGGCAAGTTGCTTTTTTCGGGAATATATGATATCTTTTTTAACTAAAGTGGAACATAATGCGATTGTTTCCGGGAGGACTACTTATGGCGAACGGCAGCGTACAGGTTTATTACGGTGAAGGACGCGGCAAGACGACGGCAGCTTACGGCACGGCGCTTCGCGCAGCAAATGACGGAAAAACCGTCTATATCATTCAGTTTATGAAGGATCGCGAGATCATTGACAACAATATCTTTAAGCGGCTGGAGCCGGAGATCAAGTTTTTCCGGTTTGAGAAAAACGAGAAGAACTATGACAGCCTGACGGAAGAAGAGAAGCAGGAAGAGTGTATCAACATGAAAAACGGCATCAATTATGCGAGAAAGGTGCTGGTTACACGCGAATGCAACGTCCTGATCCTTGATGAGATGTTGGGCCTTTTAGATACCGGCGTGGTTTCAACGGAGGATCTGGAGTCCGTCCTGAATGCGATGCCGGAGGATGCGACCGTCGTGCTGACGGGACGCTATCTGACAGATGAGATCCGCGCGCATGCGGATGAGATCTACAATATTGAAGAAGAGAAACTGTGGAAAAATCCGCGGCTTGCGGAAGCGTAAACCTGCAAAAAAGTCAATCTGACATCACGGAGGAGAGGATATGCCGGTTTTTAAAGGCGCGGGCGTTGCCATCGTAACGCCGATGAAGGAAAACGGGGAAGTTCATTACGAGAAACTGAACGAACTGATCGAGATGCAGATCTCGGCGGGGACGGATGCGATCATCATCGCCGGCACCACCGGTGAGAGCGCAACGCTCACCATGGAGGAGCATCATGAGGTGATCCGCGCGGCGGTGGAATATACGAAGCATCGGATCCCGGTGATCGCTGGGACCGGCAGCAACGATACGCCGACTGCGATCCAGCTTACCAAGGAAGCGGAAGAACTCGGTGCAGATGCGGCGCTTCTCGTGACGCCGTATTACAACAAAGCGACGCAAAAAGGGTTACTCAACCATTACAGCAGGATCGCGGATGAGACGAAGCTGCCGCTGATCCTTTATAATGTGCCCGGCAGGACCGGTACGAATATCGCAGCAGAGACCGTGGCAGAGCTGTTTCGTACCAAATCCAATATCGTCGGCTTAAAGGATGCCACCGGTAATTTTACGCAGGCAAGCAAGACGATGTCATTGACAGATGGGAAACTGGAGCTTTATTCCGGAGAGGACGCCATCATTCTGCCGCTGCTCGCGATCGGCGCGATCGGTGTGATCTCCGTTTGGTCTAATGTGGCGCCGAAGGATGTGCATGATCTTGTGACGCTATGGCTTTCCGGCGAGCAGGAGAAAGCGCGCGCGATCCAGTTCAAGGGACTTGATCTGGTGGATGCACTGTTTTGCGAGGTGAGCCCGGGACCGGTCAAGGAAGCGATGAATCTGATGGGGCTGAACGTCGGTCCGCTTCGGATGCCGCTTTGTGAAATGGAAGAGAAAAACAGGGAATACCTGAAGAAAACCATGAAGGAGTACGGACTGTTATGATCAAGGCGATTATGCACGGCTGCAACGGCAGGATGGGACGCATGATCGCATCCATCGTGAAAGAGGATCCGGACATCGAGATCGTGGCAGGTGTAGATGCATTTCCGGGTGACGAGAAGCCGGATTTTCCGGTATATGAAAGTATGGAGAAGTGCGAAGCAACCGCGGATGTCGTGATTGATTTTTCCAATGCCGCAGCGGCAGATGACTTACTTTCCGTTTGTGCGTCGAGAAAACTTCCGCTTGTGCTCTGCACGACGGGGCTTTCCGAGGAGCAGCTCCGTAAGGTCGAGGAGACATCAAAGCAAATACCGATCCTGAAGGCTGCTAATATGTCGCTCGGCATCAATCTGATGATGGATCTTTTGAAAAAGGCCGTCTCTGTGCTTTATCCGTCGGGATTTGACGTAGAGATCGTGGAACGCCACCACAATCAGAAGCTGGATGCGCCGAGTGGGACTGCGCTTGCGCTGGCGGATGCCATGAATGAAGAGATGGACCAGATCTACGATTACAACTTCGACCGCAGCAAGGAGCGCAAAAAACGGGAACGCACGGAGATCGGGATCTCCGCGGTCAGAGGCGGCAATATCGTAGGGGAGCATACCGTGATCTTTGCCGGGGGTGACGAGGTGCTGGAGATCAAGCATACGGCGACGAGCCGGGCAGTATTCGGCAAAGGCGCGATAGAAGCTGCGAAATGGCTTGCGCCTGTGGATCCGGGGCTTTACAGCATGAGCGATGTGATCGCAGGGTAGACCGGCGTATAAAATGTATAAAACAAAACAATCATCAAAAAGACCTATGCGGCAAAACGCATAGGTCTTTTGCTTTTGGTCTCTTTCAGCACTCTGATGGGAGCTTCTTGCCTATAGGATCGGAATACCGGCTTTCTTGCAGGCTTCCAGGATCTCCGGCGGCCAGATACTGGATTGTACCTCGCCGATGTGTGCTTTGCGCAGGTAGAACATACAGATCCTGGACTGCCCGATCCCGCCGCCGATGGAAAGCGGAAGCGTGTCGTCTAAGATGGCTTTCTGGAATGGAAGGTTTGCGCGATCTTCGCACCCGGCTTTTTTCAACTGCTCCGTGAGTGCAGCGGCATCGACACGGATCCCCATGGAGGACAGCTCAAGCGCAATGTCGAGGACCGGATACCAGACCAGAATGTCGCCGTTTAAGGTCCAGTCATCATAGTCCGGAGAACGACCGTCATGCGGCACACCGGATTTTAACTTGTCGCCGATCTGCATGATGAAGACAGCGCCCTTCTCGCGGGTGATCCGTGCTTCACGCTCTCTCGGCGTCAGCGTCGGATACAGGTCTTCGAGTTCCTGACTGGTGATAAAGTAGATCTCTTCAGGCAGGATCTCGTGAATGTAATCATACTGGATGGACATGTACTTCTCGGTCTTGCGGAGCACTTGATAGACTTCCCGCACGGTGTCTTTCAGGAAATAGACGTTACGATCCTCGCGGCGGATCACCTTTTCCCAATCCCACTGGTCTACAAAAACGGAGTGGATGTTGTCGGTGGTCTCGTCCCGTCGGATGGCGTTCATATCTGTATAGAGTCCTTCGCCCACCTGAAAATCATAATTCCCGAGCGCATAGCGCTTCCATTTTGCCAGAGATTGCACGACCTGCGCTTCCCGCCCGTTCTGCTCAAGGATATCAAAGGAGACAGGACGCTCCCAGCCGTTTAGGTTGTCGTTCATACCGGTGTCCGGATCGACAAAGAGCGGTGCGGAGACACGGGACAGATCCAAAGTCTGCGCCAGACGGGTCTGGAAGAAATCCTTCACCGTCTTGATCGCGATCTGCGTATCATGGAGATTCAGTTCGGCGTGATAGTTGGATGGTATTGTCAGATTCTGCATAAAGTCGACTCCTTTCATGATGTTTTATGATAGCCTTTTTTTGAGAAAAAAACAAGGCTTATTGACAGGATATAAAATCGAAGATCCATAACAAGCAAAATTAAATGAAAAAGAAAGGCAAAGCTGCGCTGTTCCTGATCGCTCCGGAACGGTTGAAATTCTAAAAGTTTTATAAACAAATGGAAAACGCCGGATTTTGTGCTATAATAGCATTTGCTTATGAATAAAGAAAGAAAAGTGCAGGCAGAACAGGAACCGCTGGATCTGAAAAAAGAAATCTGGGAATGGATCAAGGTCATCCTCATTGCAATCCTTGCGACAGTGTTGATCAAGACTTTTATTATCGTAAATGCGGAGGTGCCGACCTCTTCCATGGTAAGTCTGATCGACCCGGGTGACCGGCTTGTAGGGTTTCGGCTTTCCTACCTTTTTTCCGATCCGGAACGCGGAGATGTGGTGATCTTCAAGTACCCGGTGGATCCGCGGCAGAAGTTTATCAAGCGCGTGATCGGACTGCCGGGTGAGACCGTGGAGATCCGGGACGGCGAGATCTATATCGACGGTAGTGATACCCCGCTTGTAGAGGACTATCTGCCGGAGCAGTGGGTGGTTGCAAATGACGGGATCGTCTACGCAGTGCCGGAGGATTCCTACCTGGTGCTCGGAGATAACAGGAACCATTCCATGGATGCCAGATTCTGGCCGGAGGAAGCATTGCGGACAGGAGTCGCAACGACAGAAGAGGAAGCGCGTTCCTATTCTTTTGTGAACCGGAAACAGATCCTGGGGAAAGCGATCTTCAAGTATTACCCGCATATCAAAAAATTATCGTAAACGCGATCGCGGCGTTTGCAGGAGAAAGTGCACAGTACGTTAGATGCCTGACAGAAGGAGAAGATAAAAATGAGCGATGATGAGATCAGAGAGATCAAGCCGGATACGGATTCGGATGAATACGAAAAGGTCTGCTATGTCTGCCGGCGTCCGGAGAGCAAAGCAGGACGGATGATTCAGATCCAGGGGAATTTCTGTATCTGCAACGATTGCATGCAGAAAACCTTTGATCAGATGAGCAATATGGGATTTAATCTCGGAGATATGATGAGTCCGGGCGGAATGCCGTCTCAAAACACTCCTTTGCAGAATCAGACGCCTGCTTCCGACGGGTCGGATCAGAATACGAAGGAGACAAACGGAGAAGACGGCGAAACTGCCGGTGCGGATGGTTCTCAAAACAACGGCTCTGCACAAGGTACTAATCAGGGCGCGCCCCGCATGGGCTTTCCGAATATCAGTATGATCAATCTTTCTGATCTGCAGGGTATGATGGGCATGCCACAGCCAGTACGTCCGAAGAAAAAGAAAGAGAAAAAGAAAGAGAAACCGGCGATCGATCTGAAGGACATCCCGGCGCCGCACGTTATCAAGGCAAAGCTCGATGATTATGTGATCGGGCAGGAATATGCCAAAAAGGTGATGTCAGTGGCGGTATACAACCATTATAAACGGGTAGCGACCGAGCATACGGATGATATTGAGATCGGGAAATCAAATATGCTGATGATCGGGCCGACGGGCTGCGGTAAGACGTATCTGGTGCAGACGCTGGCGCGTCTCCTGAATGTGCCGCTTGCCATCACGGATGCTACGAGCCTGACGGAGGCCGGATACATCGGCGATGATATCGAAAGCGTTGTCAGCAAACTCCTTACAGCGGCGGACAATGACGTGGAAAGAGCAGAGACCGGGATCATCTTTATTGATGAGATTGATAAGATCGCCAAAAAACGCAATACTAACCAGCGCGATGTGAGTGGCGAATCGGTACAGCAAGGGATGCTGAAACTCCTGGAAGGAGCCGAGATCGAAGTACCGGTCGGTGCATCCAGTAAAAACGCTATGGTTCCCATGGTAACCGTAGACACAAAAAACATCTTGTTCATCTGCGGCGGCGCATTTCCGGATCTTGAGGATATAATTAAAGAGAGATTAAATAAAAATGCTTCCGTTGGATTTAAGGCGGATCTGAAGGACAAGTATGACAAGGAAGAGAACCTGCTGCAGAAAGTAACAACGGAGGATGTGCGGCAATACGGGATGATCCCGGAGTTTATCGGACGTCTGCCGATCCTGTTTTCTCTGGAGGCATTGACGGAGGATATGCTTGTGCAGATCCTGACCGAGCCGAAGAATGCATTGCTTAAGCAATATGAAAAGCTCCTGGCTTTGGATGAAGTGAAACTGATCTTTACCGAGGACGCCGTACGCGCGATCGCAAAAAAAGCGAAGGAACGTAAGGTGGGCGCGAGAGCGCTGCGCGCGATCATAGAGGAATTCATGCTGGATATTATGTATGAGATCCCGAAGGATGATGAGATCGGGATTGTGACCATTACGGAGGACTACATTGAGAAAAAAGGCGGCCCCATCATTACGATGCGCGGGGCGACCGGTATCGCAGCTCATGGCTGAGAAAACCGCGATCAGCGAAAAAAAACCTGCCGTTCTCGGCAGGTTTTTTCGTTTCATCGGTCTGTTAGCAACGTACTATCTAGCTCAATATACATCTATCAGATATAAAAAAGAAAGGTAGTGTTTGGGAACATCGATCATTGAAACTTACTGGATCACAGTGACATTGCTTGCCTGCGGTCCCTTCTCACCCTCGGTGATGTCAAATTCAACTGATGCGCCTTCCGGAAGATCCTTGAAGCCTTCCATGTTGATCCCGGAATAATGTACGAATACATCCTTGCCGCTCTCGTCAGAGATGAATCCGTAGCCTTTCTGTCTGTTGAACCACTTTACAGTGCCTTTCATTACAATAACCTCCAAAAAATCAGTTTACGAGTTGCCGCATGTGCTTTCACATACATTGACAGATTAACATAAGGAAACTCGTTTTTCAACCGATTTCTTCAAAAATGATGCCGTTTTTTGTGAGGAGCTGACGAACGGTCTGATCCCAGATCCGATCAACGGAATGGTCGGGCCGGAAGGAACGGTAACTGACCGCAGAGGTTGCGCGCAGCGCGCCGTTCTGAAAGGTCAGATTCAAAAAGAGTCCGCTGATATCGGCATCGGTCAAAGCGGTGTCCGATTCCGCCAAAAGGTTTGCGGTCATATCGGGAGGAAGCATCAGGACGAACTGAAAATAAAGAGGTGTATGGGTGCCGCGGATCAGCTCGTACAGGGTGGGACGCAGCATGGAAAAAGGCATCGGGTCACCCTCCGTTAGCTGCAGGGACTCCAGATCTTCGCTACTGTAAAACCCTTTCGTCAGGTGAGTATCAATAGAATAGGTGACGTTGGTGCGGAGTGTGGCCTCGGTGATCCAAAATCCGTCAAAAACACCGGCAGTCAGCAGACAACTCATGAATTGTTTTTTGTTTTCAATAGCAAGTGCGATCATAGTTTTCATTATAGGTATTTCCTAAAAACGGGACAAGGGATTTTCTGGTAAAATTGTTCTGCATATAGTAGAATATTGTATATATGGATATTTTTATGGAGAATGTATGAAAAAAGGGACAGTCGGCATCTGCCTGCTCCTGATCACGCTTCTTAGCACCTCTTGCGGATTATATCCGGATGAGCCGGCGCAGATGGCGGTGATCGTGGAAGGGCCGGCACAGGAAGACAGCACTGAGACAGCAGAATCGGAACAGAGCGCGCCTTCTTCCATAGACAGTGAAGCAGAGGCAGCGACAGAGCAATTCGACCCCGTGGATGTGGCAAATCCTGCCGCCAGAGAGGACTCTGCAAAAGGATATGCATATCGCACGATCTCACCGGAGGCGCAGGTCGTGTATGATGAGATCCTGAACTGCATTCTGGCGCAGGACACCAAGATCACAGTCAGCACGAAAGATCAGGATGTTCTGGACCTTGCATATGAGGCTATGCGTGCGGATTACGGCGGCCTGTTCTGGGTGGAAAATTATGTTTATACAACGTATACCGTCGACGGCGAAGTGACAAAATTAGAGTTTGCGCCGAATTATTCGATGGATCAGGAAGAGCGGATGGTCATGCAGAACAGCATTGACGCATCGGTGGAGCAGATGCTTTCCGGGTGCTCTCCCGCCGCATCGGATTATGAGAAAGTCAAATACGTGTTTGAGACGCTGATCCATAATGTGGCTTACGACCTCGATGCGCCGGAGAATCAGAACATCATAAGTGCCTTTGTTTATCGCCGTACGGTGTGTCAGGGATATGCCTGTGCGACGCAATATCTCTTACAGCAGCTTGGGATTGAGAGTACCGTGATCAAGGGGATTGCCGACAATGAGCATCATGCATGGAATCTTGTGAAGCTGGACGGCGAGTATTACTACATGGATACCACCTGGGGGAATGCTGCTTTTACGGGAGATGTCCAGATCGGTGCGGATTTCATCAACTATGATTATCTGAATGTAACGACGGAGGAGATCGAACGGACGCATCGTTCGGATGTGTGCTTTGAACTTCCGATATGCACTGCGACTGCGGATAACTACTTTGTTAAAGAAGGATTATATTTTTCGGACTGGACTCCGGATGCGGTAGGAGAGGTGATCTCGACCGCATGGTTTTCGGGGCGGCTTCCGGTTTCCGTAAAATTCAGCACACATGAGTTGACGCAGCAGGCGTTTCAGTACTTCATTACAGACAAACACATCGCTGATTTTTGTCCGGGGATCACCGGCTTTCAATATCTGGACGATTTGACACAGAATGTCTTAACGATCAGTTTTTAAGGAGATACATCAATGAACGAGAAACAGGAAAAACTGAATGCGCTGCTTGACACCTTTTTAGAGGATCAGAGCCGCGAAAATAAGATCAACATGGTGAATGCGCTGCTTGGCACAACGGTCTTTCTGCCGGGTGTTTTCCCGCCCGGGACGGATCTTTCCGCATTGCCGAAGCCGCCGAATCCGGGAGAGCGCCTGCAGCTGCCGAAGGGGATGAACCCGCTCCCGGCGATCATGAAAAATAAGAATGGGGAGACGTTTTTCCCGGCCTATGTTGCGCAGGAGTTGATCCCGGCGGAGCCGAAACCGCAGGTAGTGATCAATATGCCCTTTATGGCGCTTGTGACAATGGCGATCAATAACCCGATCGTCAACGGCATCGCGGTAAACCCGTTCAAACAGAACGTGCTGCTGCGGGAGCCGCTTTTGAAAGCATTGAAAGAGGACGAGGCAAAACGGAAAGCAGCAGGTGCCGCGGCGCCGGACGGAAAATTGCAGATGACGCCGGAGCAGGCACAGGCGTTTTTCCGCCGCAAGGTGGAGACGGAGCTGATGCCAAAAGCGCTCTATGACGATCCGAAAGGGTTTACCGAAAAGCTTTGCGACGAGCAGGAAAAAACGCTACGCGCGCAATATGAGCGCGTTTATAAAAACCCGGCAGACTGTCCGTATCCGGAATCCGATCTTTCCGTGATGGCGCTTTCCATCCGGGAAGGATTGCTTCTTATACGCCTTGACCTGCCGCCGGTGAAGGGCTTGCAGCCTGTTGCCGTGCGTGCCTACGTCCTTTATGCAGAGGAAGAAAACAAAGCCGACTACTACACGATCGAACTGACCCAGGAGAAAGACGTACATAAGATCGGCAGAGTTTTAGCGGACGGCCGATATGAAGATATCGGCGAAGCACCGCCGGAGGGCGCTGAGCTCCAGAGGATGCTGGATCTATACGATTTTTACCATAACGGGGGAAATTGATGAAAAAAGGGTTCGCTGTAAGAATACTCATAGCGGTGATCTTTCTCCCGTTGTTTCTGGGTGGCTTGATCTGGTATGTCAGCTCGGTGCATCACCTGAATGTAAGCTACCGTCAGGAAGTGCCGTTTGACAAAGGCTGGACGATCACGGTGGGGGAGAATACCTATGAGGACTGTGATCTGAATCATTTTGCCTTTGTTACGCCCACAGCATACGGAGAAAAAGTGACCATGACGCGCCGGGTTCCGGATGAGATCCCGGACGTGGCGTCTGTTCGTGCACTCCTTTATCTTTGCACCGTAAATGTCACGGTGGATGGGGAGACACTGTATTCCTACGGTCTTGACCTTGCGGAACAGGGAAAGTTCGTGGGGAGCGGCTATCATTTTATCCAGCTTCCGGCGGATGCTGCAGGAAAAGAGATCTGCGTTGAGATCATAGCGGCTTCAAACGGTGCGATGTCCAATATCCCGCCGATGACGATCCTGCCGACGGAGTATGTCTATGAGGAATTCTATGACAACAACATCGTCTCCATCTGTTGCTGTATCTTTTTGTTCACGCTGGGCGTGATCCTCACGGCTTTCGGGCTTTTTACACAGATCCAGAAGACCAGCCTGATCCCCTTGATCCATATCGGTGTCTTCAGTATCCTGATCGGGTATTGGGCGCTCTGCAACACCAAGATCATCCAGTTTTATTCCGTGGATCTGTCGCTGAATACGACAACAGAGTATATGTCGCTTTACTATGCGATGCTGCCGCTCCTGCTTTTGGTGCTGGCGCTCAGGAAAGATGCGGCGAAGTGGAAGCGCGCGATCCTAGTCGTGATCTTTGTGCTGATGCTTATCTTTGCGTTGACGACGACTGTATTGCATTTTACCGGGAAAATGTATTTTCCGGAAACCATTACAATCTTTCATGTGCTGGCAGTGCTGGCGGCGATCGGCATGCTGCTGGCGAGCGTGGTGCTCAGAAAGGACGGGAGTCTGCCGCAGGACCGGGTCTTGAATATTGCCTTGGTGGAGATCCTGATCACGGGCGTCGCGGATATCCTGCGTTTCAATGTGCAAAAATACGTGATGCCGGATCGGGAGGTCATGGATGGGAGCATCCTGCCGTTTGGCGTGCTGATCTTTATCCTGCTGCTCATCATCAGTTATCTGATCGGCCTTTACGGGAGTGTCATTGATGCCACGGAAAAAGAGACGCTGACGCGTCTGGCTTATCAAGATACCTTAACGAACCTTTACAACCGCTCGATGAGCGAAAAACTATTTGAGGAATGTGATGCAGCAGAAGAGGACTATACCCTGATCAATCTGGATCTGAACGGCCTGAAAAAAGTCAACGACACGCTCGGACATATCAAGGGCGATCAGCTCATTAAGGATTTTGCGGAGATATTGAGCGGCGCGTTTTCTGAGATCGGGACAGTGATCCGGATGGGCGGCGATGAATTTGCCGTGGTGATCAGGCATGCGGATGAGGCAGCAGTGGAGGATGCGATCGATCAGATGGAGCGCGAGGCGGAAAAGGCTTCCTGGCGCGGAGAATATGAGATCAGTGCTTCCTACGGGATCGCGTCCAGACATGAGATGCCGGATGCGACGGCAGAGCAGGTGTATAAAGCCGCAGACGAGCGCATGTATGAGATGAAGGTGCGCACGAAGAAGCACCGCACGGATTGAATGATGGCATTACAGGAAATGGATCTCCGTAAAGAACTCGCGTAATAAAACCAGATACCGGTCGGGATCGATGATTGCGCTGAGCGCATGTCCTGCCCCCGGGAAGTAATGCAGCGTGGCATAGCCGGCGGTCGCTTCTTTGATCCGGGCGCTGTTTTCCGGCAGGATAAAATCGTCTTCGGCACCGTGCATGAGGAGAAGCGGGATCTGATTTCCGACTACCGCATCGATCGGGCGGGCTTTTAAGAAGTTGACTTTATAGAGAATGCACGACATCAGAGTGGCTGGATATACCATAAACCCGGGAATTCCGAAGTTTCTTAAAGCTCCTTTTAATATCGGGACGATTGCTGCAAATCCGCAGTCATCAACTACAAAGTGGATCTCTGGATGATATTTCAGAGCGGTCAGGACGGTTGCGCCGCCGAGGGATTCTCCGTGGAAACCGATGCGGATGTCCGGGCCGAACCGTTTTTTCGTATCATCGAGCACCGTCAGGAGGCCTTCGACCTCACGGATGCCGTAGCTGCAGGGAACGGGCGCATTTTCCCCGTGCCCGCGCTCGTCGAACATGACGCAGTGAAACCCGAGCTCATGATAAAGCGGCGCATATTTCATCATCCCGTAACGCGTGTCGGTATAACCGTGCGCCAGGATCACATAATGATCGGAATCCACTTTTGCGGGAAGACAGGAGACATGATAGACATAGCCGTCCGGACCTGTGACGGTATAGTCGGTCAGGTCGGTTTTTTGGAAAGCGCGGCTGCCGGGTGCGTGATCCTGCTGCCAGACCCAGGATTCGTCCATCGTCTGACGCCTCCCGTGTACGGCAGTAGATGCAATAAAAATTGACAGACCAAAGAACAGTACGATAACAACGATGATGGCAATGATAACGAAAATCATGGCAGTCCTCCTGCCTCCCATCATACCACATTTTTAGGAAAGCAGGAATCATGATGATGAAAACAGTTGTGTTTGATATCGGGCAAGTCCTTGTAGATTTTGACTGGCATGGATACGTTCGTTCCTTATTCACGGATGAGGACGTCATCCGGCGCATCGAAAAGGCCGTCTGGGAAAGCCGACTCTGGATTGAGTTTGATCGCGGCGTCCTGTCGGATGAAGAGGTCATCCAAAAAATGACGGAGTGCGATGCAGACCTGGCAGATGAGATCCGCCTTGCCATGAAAGATATCGGCAGAACGGTAATACGCCGGGATACGGCGATACCGTGGATCCGCTCGCTGAAAACGCGCGGGCTGCAGGTGTTGTATCTTTCCAACTATTCCTACCGGCTTCGCTCACAAAATACTGCGGCGCTGGACTTTCTCGCGGAAATGGACGGCGGGCTTTTCTCCTACGAGGTACATCTTTTGAAGCCCGATGCCGCGATCTACAGGGCTCTTTGCGAAAAGTATGATCTCACGCCGGAGGAGACGGTGTTCCTGGATGATATGGAAGACAACGTCACCGGTGCAAAGGCGTGCGGTCTGCAGGCGATCCGTTACACAGGGCAGGCAGAAACCGAACAGGCACTCAATCAATTGCTCGATTTTTCTGCTTGACAAACGAAACAGGACATAGTATGATACATTTTGCGTCGGGAAAAGACGTGCGCGACAGTGGCGTAGTTGGTAACGCGCGACCTTGCCAAGGTCGAGACCGCGGGTTCGAGCCCCGTCTGTCGCTGTGGGTGAGTATCTCGTAAGTCAGATATAGCAAGACTTACGAGATTTTTCTTTGTCTGAATGCAATGACATTATTGAGTGAGTGTGAGTGAATTTCTGCCGATTTGGCTTCCTTCTTGTCCAGAGCATCTCTAATCGCCGAAAGTTGTTCTTTCCTGCAAAATGAGTAATTTCGCTCATTCACTTCTACTGAATGCCCCAGGATGTATGCACGTTCAGTCACCGCAATATTTGCTGGAATGAGTACATTGGAATTAAGACTTTTTCTGAATCCGTGGTTTCTTGTGATAGAAAGTCCTAATCTTTCACACATCCTGCGAAGTTTCTGCTCATAAGACTCTTTATTGAGCCATTCGCCTGAATTTTCACAAAAGATGAATTCTGATACTATCCCTAAGTCAGCCTGCTTTTGTTTAATTTCGTCCAAAAGACGCTGTATCTCTCTGGTGATAGGAAAGTATCTGCCCCCGCGGGGATGTCTTCTTTCATCTTTGGTGAAGGGCAGTTCTTCAAGAATGCGAATCTTCTCTGGGGTTCTTGTGATTCTCTGCTGGGAGTGAATGTGTATGCCAAACTCTGTAATATCAGTCCACCTGAGCGTTGGTATTTCTCCTGCTCTAACGCCTGTAAGACTTGCAAAGAGAATGGCTAGACATTTTGCATCATACGTATTCTTCAAGAGTCTTCTGCATTCAGTTCTGATGAGTTCGATTTCACTCGGCAAGAAAATTTGCTCTTCTGCTATCCTGATGTTTGCCGTTGTATTTTGATACAAATCGTCGAGATTGGGTAAAATCGGGCACTTCTCTATATATTGCTTGAAAAGTGCAAAATTGATGATTTTACCTAAGAGCTGCTTAGTGTCTCGTAGAGCTCGTTCTGTCAGAGATAACTCTTTTGTACGCCGGTTAAAATACTCCCCGATGTACTCTGTTGAAATCGCTTGTATTTTGGTCAAATAGAAGGTTTTATCGAAGAAACGATAGAAAACCTGCCTGTCTCTTAAAATCGTCTGTTTTGACCGATTTTGCACCTTTAAGCGATAGTCTTCACATTGCTCAAAAACTTCTTGCAATGTGATGCTTTTCGTGTCAGTCTCATTTGACTTGTAATAGTCGTATAATGCTGCAATCAGAGCATCTCTTGTTTTTCTTGTCAACTCCTTCCTTGGACTTCCGACATAAGTCTTCCAAAGTCCTTTCTTTTCAAGATAAGAAATCTTTCTGAAATGATGTGTTTCAACATATTTTGTTTGAATCATAAGCAAAATTTCAGAGCGTCTCTCATCACTCAAGAGCATTATATCATTGAATTGAGAATTTTTGAATTGTTGAATCATTGAATTTTCATAATATCGCCTTTCTTTTTGTAGCTGGATAATAAAACAAATGGCTTAAATAAAATAAATGGATAGAAAATAAAAACAAGATAAAAGAAAAGATATATGCTTCTTATCTTTTTCTATGAGATGATTATAACATAAATTGAGTACAATAAAACGGACTCATTACTACATCCGGTATGCTATGTTACTGTTCAGTCGTTAGCCGGAAGGCTTATCTCGTAACCACATTGCTACCAAATTTTCTTTTGAAAAAGTGCGTAAAACAGCGATTTTTTCGCTTT
>CACZBF010000005.1 GCA_902779355.1 uncultured Lachnospiraceae bacterium
AGAGTATGAGTTTACGGTTGAAGTGACAGGCTTTCTCAGGGGAGATCACACAGAGCGGTACTGCCGTAACGGAGAAGAGATAGGCGATACATACACCTGCACATACGGATGCCCGGTAAACAAAGATGGATACGGAATCTGTTCCAAAACCATGATGCTGCTGTATCCGTTGATGGAGGCTGTTCGAAGTGGCGGAGATCTTGAAAAGCTTGGTGGAGACAGCAAGTACACGAAAACCATTGTTTGCCCGGATGGCTGCGTTATGTTCCGATTGACAGCAAAACCTCTAGGGAATGAGAACTTCCATAAGGGTGGATGTTGGAAAGATCCGGAGGGCGCAAATCGTCCGGGGGACGGCGCTGGATGTCCGGCGGACATCCGTTCAGCGCGGACCGAAACGGAGTGTAGATGCTCTGCGCCGACCGAAGTGGAACGGAGAGAGTAGGAGGAGAGGGCTATGGAGTATATCAGGGTTACAAAAGAGAATCTGGAAGAGGAGCATATCTGCTGTGCCATATCCAACAATAAAGATGTACAGGTATCTTCAAAGAAGGCGTGGCTTGCGGACAGATTTGATGAGGGGCTTGTATTCTTAAAAAGTGTGGAGCGCGGGAAATGCTTCATAGAATATATTCCGGCAGAGCATGCATGGAATCCAATCGAAGCACCTGGGTATATGTATATAGACTGCCTATGGGTTTCCGGTTCTTTCAAAGGTCATGGATATTCAAGCGACCTGCTTTCCGAATGCATCAAAGACAGCAAGGAGAAGAGAAAGAAAGGACTTTGTATTCTTGCTGCAGCAAAGAAAAAACCATTCCTGGCTGATCCGAAGTTCCTGAAATATAAAGGCTTTGAAGTCGGTGATGAAGCTGATAATGGGATACAGTTATGGTATCTGCCGTTTGAAAAAGGAACCGAGAAACCAGTGTTCAAGGAATGTGCCAGACATCCCCACATAGATGAGAGCGGTTATGTTCTTTACTATACGAATCAGTGCCCATTTAATGCAAAGTATGTACCGGTTCTGGAAGAAACCGCTGAAAAGAACGGTATATCATTAAGGGCTGTAAAAATTGAAAGCAGAGAAGATGCTCAGAATGCACCGACTCCGATCACGACGTATTCGCTATTCTGTGATGGGGAGTATATCACGAACGAGCAGATGAATGACAAGAAGTTTTTGAAGCTGGTGAACGGATAACTCTACTTTCCGTAGGTTGTTATGAGGCTTCCGGTGAAATATCATTTGTTTATGAAAATGATATTACGGGAGGAATTAAGATGAATCAGTATATTACAGGTGCAGCCATTAAGGAACTGCGGGAACAGAGAAAAATGACACAGCGGCGTCTTGCCGAGATCCTGAAGGTGAGTGACAAGACTATTTCCAAATGGGAGACAGCGAAAGGTTATCCGGATATTACGCTTCTGGAGCCGATAGCGGATGCATTTGGAATATCGGTGCCGGAACTGATCTCCGGGCATCAGATCAAAAATGCCAATGTGTCGGCGAATATGATGCGGTCGAAGTATTATATCTGTCCTGTTTGTGGAAATGTAATCCACAGCATGGGTGAAGCGGTTATTCATTGTCATGGACTTCAGCTGTTACCGGCTGAGGCAGAGCAGACAGATGAGCATCATATGGTATTTATCGAACGAGTGGAAGATGAGTATTATGTCAGGATCGATCACGATATGACTAAGACACATTATATTTCCTTCATTGCGGCAGTGTCCCCGGATCGCTTGCAGATGGTAAAACTGTATCCGGAAGGTGAAGCTGAGGCAAGGTTCAAGATCAGCGGAGTGCGGAAGATGTATTTTTATTGCAATCGTGATGGATTATTCTGTCAGGATGTTGTGAAGGGTATTGACGATAAAGAGCGCGGATATGATGATACGCAGGAGAGAATGGAATTAGAGCAAGCAGCGGATATGCTGTTTGGGTAATGATTCAGAGAAAAATATCGGTAGGAATGAATGACTGAAAGCCTTTATTTACGGGCATGACACGAATCGTATCACTGATGTGACGATACGTTTCTTTTCTTCTTCCTGGTTCTTTGTTACCTTCAGATTGCCGACAGGCAATACGGGATATGAAGAAATCCGCATGCGGATTTCTCTGATGCCTCAAAGCCGGCGGGCTCCCCAGCCCTTCGGGCAGGGGCAGTTACGAAAGGACAAAGTGAACATGAAAGAGAAAAGAAATCTGCTGACGGGAATTGGGTTGATCAGCGCATTTGCTCTGTGGACTGTTTTGATTCAATGCGTTGATGTGCAGGCTGTGGGACAGAATGGTACGAAGATCGGGCTTGCTGCTTTTAATGTATGGTTTCATCAGCTGACCGGAGTGCATATGACAATCTATACAATCACGGATTGGCTGGGTCTTGTTCCCATTTTTGTATGTCTGTGCTTCGGAATGCTGGGGATGAGCTGATAAAGAGGCGGAGCCTGCTAAGGGTTGATTCGGACATTCTTCTGTTGGGTGCATATTATGTGATCGTCATAGCATGTTACCTGGTTTTTGAAATGATCCCGATCAATTACAGGCCGATTCTGATAGAGGGAAGACTGGAAGCATCCTATCCGTCATCAACGACACTATTGGTACTCGCCGTGATGCCAACCTTGATATTTCAGGTGTGCAGAAGAGTGGAGAATCCTCTGATCAAAAAAGTGACGGCGTTATTTGCACTCTCTTTTTCGGCATTTATGGTAATAGGCAGGCTGATATCAGGGGTGCACTGGGCGACGGATATAGTTGCTTCTGTATTATTATCTGCGGGGCTGTTTATGCTGTATCAATCAGCGGTTATGTATATGGATTTAAGTAAAGCAGCCCGATAGGAGAGAAGATGGAGTTTAATGAAAAATTGCAGGAACTGAGAAAATCCAGATCACTGACACAGGAAGAGCTGGCTGAGGCGCTGTTTGTTTCGCGGGCAGCGATATCGAAGTGGGAATCGGGTCGCGGTTATCCAAGCCTTGATTCGCTAAAGGAGATATCGAAGTTCTTTTCGGTGTCGATTGATGATCTGATCTGCTCGGAAGAGATCATTTCTGCGGCGGAAGATGAGAAGAAAGACTGCATGGATAAGTACATATCTCTGATCTGCGATATTCTGGATATTTTTTTGGCATTACTGTTATTCCTGCCTGTATTCGGAAACGGAACAGATAATCCGGCTTCGGTATCACTTTATGCGATCACGGGCTTAAGTACATGGATCAAAATAGTGTTTACGGTTCTGGTCAGTATAACGATTCTGAACGGTATCTGTGGTGTTATTATCTGCCATTTTGACAAGCCGGTCTGGAATCGTCATCGGCTCGTGACGGGAATGGTGTTGTCAGTATCATGTGCAGCGGTGTTTATCCTGACAAGACAGCCCTATGCAGGCATCATTTGTCTGGCTATTCTGGTCGTGAAGGGATTGCTGATTGGAAAGGGGAAGAGTTTGATATGATCAAAAATGAACGCATAAGGATATATCCTGCGAGTCAGGAACAGATGGAAAAGTGTATTGATTCAGAGACGGATGAAGAGCTGAAGAAAGCATATAGTGAAATGCTGGAAGGCTGCCTTGCTCATCACGAAGAGTGGGACTGGTATGCGATGTGGATGATTGAGAAAATGGATGGAACCCATATCGGTGATTTCTGTTTTAAGGGCATAGGGTCAGGTCATAACCCGGAGATCGGATATGGCATTCTGGATGAGTTTCAGGGACAAGGTTACGCCACAGAGGCAGTGAAGCTTGCTTTAAAGTGGGCGTTCGAGCATCCACAAGTTTTAGCTGTGGAAGCTGAATCAGATCCCGATAATGCAGCATCTCAGAGAGTTTTGGAGAAGTGCGGATTTCTGGCAACCGGAGCAATCGGTGAGGAAGGACCGCGTTTTATAGTTTATAAGGGCGCAAATCGTCCGGTGGACGATTGTTCTGCGCCGACCGAAGTGGAACGGAGAAACAATAAGCAATGAATGATTATACAATTCGTTTGGAAGAAAAGAAGGATTACAGAGAAGTTGAAAATCTGGTCAGAGAGTCGTTCTGGAATGTGTATAAACCTGGATGTGCTGAGCATTATGTGATCCATGTGCTCAGGGATGATCCGGCATTTGTTCCGGAGCTTGATTTTGTTATGGAGCAGGATGGGAAGCTGATCGGACAGAATATGTTCATGAAGACAATCATCGAAGCAGATGATGGAAGGACGGTTGATGTTCTTACTATGGGACCGATCGGCATTACCCCGAAGCTGAAGCGTAAGGGATATGGAAAAGCTTTGCTGGACTATTCGCTGGAGAAGGCTTCGGAGATGGGTTTCGGTGCCGTGCTGTTTGAGGGGAATATCAATTTCTACAGCAAATGCGGATTTACCTTCGCAAGAGAGTTCGGTATACGATATCATGATCTGCCTGAAGGAGAGGATGATTCCTTTTTTCTGTGCAGAGAGTTGATTCCAGGGTATCTCGATGGTATCACAGGAGTGTATCAGACACCGAAGGGATACTATGTGAAGGATGAAGATGTGGAGGAGTTTGACAAGGGATTCCCGCCTAAGGAAAAGCTGAAGCTCCCAGGACAGCTATTCTAAAAACATAGCCCGTTGAACGGAATACTATTTTGAAGAGGATGTCTTTGGAACTGACGACAGACTGCTATAGTATTTCAATTAAATTACAAACAGACGTTCGACATGCATTGAAAAAAGCCCGAAAAATGGTATACTATTCATGGTGTGCCATTTTCTGTTTTCAGGGTTTATAAGGGAAATAATAGTATCAAATGGTACATATATTTCATCTGGTCCTATCCGGGTTTTTTAGTTTTGAAATTCAGATTTGGGTGAGGCAATTGTCCGTGTTACCGTTTTTTGTAAAATGACGTATTCTCCGACGTATTCTTCGCGGACAATTTTCTGCCTTATAGAACACTTTTTTATTATGGATTTTGAGGGGATTTTTGAGAAATGGACTTTAAACTTCATTCTGAATATCAACCTACAGGCGACCAGCCACAGGCCATAAAAGAGCTTGTCGAAGGATTCAAGGAAGGCAATCAATTCCAGACTTTACTAGGAGTCACGGGTTCCGGCAAGACCTTCACCATGGCCAATATCATCGCAGCGCTGAACAAGCCAACGCTGATCATCAGTCACAATAAGACTCTTGCAGCACAGCTCTATGGGGAGATGAAGGAGTTTTTCCCCGAGAACGCGGTGGAGTATTTTGTATCCTACTACGATTACTACCAGCCGGAAGCCTATGTGCCGCAGTCCGATACTTATATCGCCAAAGATTCATCTGTGAATGACGAGATCGACAAACTCAGGCTTTCCGCGACGGCAGCACTGATGGAGCGGCGGGACGTCGTGATCGTTTCCTCTGTGTCCTGTATTTACGGACTCGGCGATCCGGAAGACCTTCTTTCCATGATGGTTTCGCTTCGGCCGGGGCAGGAACGGGATCGGGATGATGTAATCCGTGCGCTGATCGATATCCAGTATACGAGGAATGACATGGATTTTCACAGAGGGACGTTTCGCGTCAGAGGAGATGTCGTGGAGATCTTTCCTGCAGACCGCGGGGATACGGCGATCCGTGTGGAATTCTTCGGAGACGAGATCGAGCGGATCACAGAAATAGACGTCCTGACAGGGGAGCGAAAAGGGGAACTGACCCATATTTCGATCTTCCCTGCTTCTCATTACGTGGTTTCCCGGAATAAGCTCCTGCGTGCCTGCGAAGAGATCGAGGCGGAGTTGAAAGACCGGGTGGATTTTTTCAAATCGGAAGATAAGCTGATCGAGGCGCAGCGGATCTCGGAGCGGACGAATTTTGACATTGAGATGTTGCGGGAAACGGGCTTCTGCAGCGGGATCGAGAACTATTCCAGGCAGCTTGCGGCGCTCGAGCCGGGGGCGACACCGCACACGCTGATGGATTTCTTTCCGGATGATTTTCTGATCATCGTGGATGAATCCCATATGACGGTTCCGCAAATCGGCGGGATGTACAACGGCAACTTCTCCCGGAAAAAGACGCTCATTGATTACGGATTCCGTCTGCCGAGCGCGATGGACAACCGCCCACTTTCCTTTGAGGAATTTGAGGAGAAGATCGATCAGATGCTCTTTGTTTCAGCGACGCCGGGCGGTTATGAAGAGGACCATGAGCTTTTGCGCGCGGAACAGGTGATTCGACCGACAGGGCTTCTGGATCCGGAGGTTTCGGTGCGGCCTGTGGAAGGGCAGATCGACGACTTGATCGGAGAAGTAAACCGAGAGACAGAGCAGCATCACAAGGTGCTGATCACGACCCTGACGAAAAAGATGGCGGAAGACCTGACCGACTACATGCGGGAAGTCGGGATTCGCGTGAAATATCTGCATTCGGATATCGACACCTTGGAGCGTGCAGAGATCATACGGGATCTGCGGCTTGATGTGTTTGATGTGCTGGTGGGGATTAATCTTCTCCGGGAAGGGCTTGATATTCCGGAGATCACGCTGGTTGTGATCTTAGATGCGGATAAGGAAGGATTCCTACGTTCCCGTACTTCGTTGATCCAGACGATTGGCCGCGCGGCGCGAAACTCTGAGGGACGCGTGATCATGTATGCGGACAATATGACCGATTCCATGAAGGAAGCGATCGGGGAAACCAACCGACGCCGAACGCTCCAGCAGGCTTATAACGAGGAGCACGGCATTACACCGCAGACGATCCAAAAGTCCGTGCGGGATCTGATCAGCATCAGCAAGAAGATCGCGGCGGAAGAACTGAATTTTGAGCGTGATCCGGAGGCAATGGACAAGACAGAACTGAAGAAGCTGATCGATCAGGTGGAAAAGAAGATGCAAAAAGCTGCATCAGAACTGAACTTTGAGGAGGCGGCAACGCTCAGAGATCAGATGATCCGGTTAAAAGAGATGTTGCGGGATCTGTAAGCGGCAGATAGAAGAGGGGGCAATATGTCAGAAGTGACAAGGAAATACATCAAGATCAGAGGTGCACGGGAACATAACCTGCAGGGGGTCGATATCGACATCCCGCGGGATCAGTTTGTCGTATTGACGGGGCTTTCCGGTTCGGGAAAGTCTTCACTTGCGTTTGATACGATCTATGCGGAAGGACAGCGGCGGTACATGGAGTCGCTTTCCTCGTATGCGCGCCAGTTCCTCGGGCAGATGGAAAAGCCGGAGGTGGAGAGCATCGAAGGCCTCCCGCCGGCAATCTCGATCGACCAGAAATCCACGAATCGAAACCCAAGGTCCACAGTCGGTACCGTGACGGAGATCTATGATTACCTGCGCCTTCTTTATGCGCGCGCAGGAATCCCGCATTGTCCGAACTGCGGCAAGGAGATCAACCGGCAGACCGTGGATCAGATGGTGGATCAGGTCATGACACTCCCGGAAGGTACGAAGATCCAGGTGCTTGCGCCTGTAGTACGCGGACGGAAAGGACGCCAGGAGAAACTGTTTGAAAAAGCGAAGCGGAGTGGCTATGTACGGGTGCGGGTCGACGGAAACCTCTACGAACTCTCCGAAGAGATCAGTCTGGATAAGAACATCAAGCATACGGTCGAGATCATCGTGGACCGTCTCGTCGTGAAGAAGGGGATTGAAAAACGATTGACGGATTCCGTGGAAAATGCATTGTCCCTTGCGGAAGGACTTTTGACGATCGATGTGATCGACGGGAAGGAGTTACATTTTTCCCAGAGTTTTTCCTGCCCGGACTGCGGCATCAGCATCGACGAGGTGGAGCCGCGGAGTTTTTCCTTTAACAATCCTTTTGGCGCGTGCCCGGTCTGTTCGGGTCTCGGCTATAAAATGGAATTTGACCCGGCGTTGATGATCCCGGATCAGCGGCTTTCGCTGAATGAAGGGGCGATCCAGGTGATCGGCTGGCAGTCTTCCGGGGACGAGGGGAGTTTTACCCATGCGACGCTTGAGGCACTTGCAAAGGCTTACCGGTTCTCACTGGACAAGCCGTTTGGAGAGCTTCCGGAAAAGGTGCGCAATATGCTGATCTATGGCGCGGATAAGTCCGTAACCGTGCATTACGTCGGGCAGCGCGGCGTGGGCGATTATGACATCGTCTTTGAGGGGCTGGTACAGAATGTCCAGCGCCGCTATCGGGAGACGGGTTCGGAATGGTCCAAGACGCAGTATGAGGAATTCATGCGGATCACGCCTTGTGAAGCCTGTAAAGGACAGCGCCTGAAAAAGGAATCCCTTGCCGTGACAGTCGGAGACCGCAATATTTATGAGGTGACGACGGTGCCGATCGGGAAACTCGGGAAATGGTTTGATGAACTGAAACTGACGGCGCAGCAGGAGCGGATCGGCCATCAGGTTTTGAAAGAGATCAAGTCACGCATCCATTTTTTGGTGGATGTGGGACTGGATTACCTGACGCTCGCCAGAGGGACGGCTTCCCTTTCAGGCGGCGAGGCGCAGCGGATTCGTCTTGCAACCCAGATCGGATCTGGTCTTGTGGGCGTTGCCTATATATTGGACGAGCCGAGCATCGGTCTGCACCAAAGAGACAATGACAAACTCCTTGCGGCGTTGAAAAACCTGCGGGATATCGGAAATACACTGGTTGTGGTGGAGCATGATGAGGATACAATGCGGGCTGCGGATTACCTCGTGGATATCGGACCCGGTGCCGGTGCGCATGGCGGGTTGATCGTGGCGGCCGGATCCGTGGAGGATATCATCAATACGCCGGAATCCATCACCGGTAAGTATCTAAGCGGGGAACTGAAGATCCCTGTACCGGAAAAAAGGAGAAAGAGCACCGGGAAACTGACGATCCGCGGCGCGCGAGAGAACAACCTGAAAAACATCGATGTGGAAATCCCGCTTGGCATCATGACCTGCGTGACGGGGGTTTCCGGGTCGGGAAAGAGCTCCCTGATCAATGAGATCCTGTATAAGCACCTCGTGCGGGATCTGAACCGTGCCAGGAGCATACCGGGCGATCATGACGGGATCGACGGAGAAGAGCAGTTAGACAAGGTCATTGCGATCGATCAGTCTCCGATCGGCCGTACACCGCGTTCGAATCCGGCGACCTACACAGGTGTGTTTGATATGATCCGCGAGCTTTTCGCTGGGACGCCGGATGCAAAGGCACGTGGCTACAATAAGGGGAGGTTTTCCTTTAACGTCAAGGGCGGGCGCTGTGAGGCCTGTGCCGGTGACGGAATTCTGAAGATCGAGATGAACTTCCTGCCGGATGTTTATGTGCCCTGCGAGGTCTGCGGCGGTAAGCGCTATAACAGAGAAACGCTGGATGTTTATTATAAAGGAAAGAACATCTATGATGTGCTGGATATGACCGTGGAGGAGGCGCTTTCCTTTTTTGAGAATGTGCCTTCTATCAAGCGTAAGATCGAGACTTTGAATGATGTCGGACTTTCCTATATTAAACTTGGGCAGCCTTCCACGGAATTGTCCGGCGGAGAGGCACAACGGATCAAACTGGCAACGGAGCTTTCGAGGCGCGCCACCGGAAAGACGATCTACATCCTGGATGAGCCTACGACGGGACTTCATTTTGCGGACGTGCAGAAGCTGATCGAGATCCTGCGCCGCCTTGCAGAGGGTGGCAATACGGTCGTTGTGATCGAGCACAATCTGGATGTGATCAAGACAGCGGATTACATCATCGATATGGGACCGGAGGGAGGAGACGGCGGTGGCACCGTGATCGCACGCGGCACGCCGGAACAGCTGATCAAGAAGAAAAACAGTTATACCGGACAGTTTCTGGCTCCATATCTGAGAAAAGACTGATCTGATCAGTCTTTTCTTAAATAATATCGCGCCATACTTGAAAAAGCGGACGGTTTGTATATAATAGAGTATGCGTACAACTGCGCTCAAACGAAAGAATAAGAAGGGGAATCAACTATGCTCGGGACAGATATCGGGATTGATCTCGGAACGGCAAGCATTTTAGTATATATCAGAGGAAAGGGAGTCGTGCTCAAAGAGCCCTCTGTGGTCGCGTTTGATAATGATACGAACAAGATCAAGGCGATCGGTGAAGAGGCGAGGCTCATGCTGGGACGTACACCCGGCAATATCGTTGCGGTACGTCCGCTGCGCCAAGGCGTGATCTCTGACTATACCGTTACCGAAAAAATGATCAAATACTTTATCCAGAAGGCGACCGGCAAGAAATCTTTCCGGAAACCCAGGATCAGTGTTTGTGTGCCCAGCGGCGTGACCGAAGTGGAAAAGAAGGCCGTAGAAGATGCAGCCTATTCCGCAGGCGCGCGCGAGGTTGCGATCATTGAGGAGCCCATTGCCGCTGCGATCGGAGCAGGGATTGACATTGCCCGTCCCTGTGGCAACATGATCGTGGATATCGGCGGCGGTACGGCGGATATCGCCGTGATCTCACTCGGCGGATCTGTGGTCAGTACCTCGGTAAAGATCGCCGGAGATGACTTTGACGAAGCCATTGTCCGTTACATGAGAAAAAAACATAATCTTCTGATCGGTGAACGTACCGCAGAAGCGATCAAGATCAAGATCGGCACCTGTTTCCCGCTTCCGGAATCTGAAAACATGGATGTACGCGGTCGAAATCTTGTGACCGGACTTCCGAAATCCGTAAATGTTTCTTCAGAGGAGATGGAGGAAGCATTGCGAGAGCCGACGCTGCAGATTGTGGAGGCGGTGCATAGCGTTTTGGAAAAAACGCCGCCGGAGCTGGCAGCGGACGTTGCGGATCGCGGGATCGTCCTTACAGGCGGTGGGTCGCTACTGCGCGGTCTGGAAGAGCTCCTGGAGGAAAAAACGGGGATCAATACCATGACGGCAGAAGAGCCCATGACGTGTGTTGCGATCGGAACCGGGAAATACGTCGAGTTTCTGGCCGGAAAACGGGACGACGATTAAAAAATAAAAAAATATAATTTTACTCTAAAGTATCGGGAATGATTGCCGATATAAATATTGAGTTATCATATTGTCACATCTCAGAGCTTTTCACGGATGAAATCTCGGGGTAACAGTCAAAGGAGAAAACCTATGGTAAAAGGTTTATACACTGCTTACACCGGAATGGTCATTGAGCAAAAAAAGATGGATAAGCTCTCCAATAATATGGCAAACGCTGACACGAACGGCTATAAAAAGCAGGGCATGGCAGCGACTTCTTTTGCAGATCAACTTGCATTTCGTATCAAGGATACGTCTTCTTACAATCTTCCCCGCAGCATGGGGGACATCACTTTTGGCGCAAAAGTCGGTGAAACTTATATGGACTGGTCCGCAGGCGATATGAGGGTAACCGACAATACAGACGACTTTGCGATTGACGGCAAGGGATTTTTTGCAGTCAATATGGGTCAGGACGGTGGCGGCAGAGCAGTCAATCTCACCCGTGACGGTGCTTTTGTCGTGAACCGCGAAGGGTTTCTTGTTACGAAAGAAGGAGAGCACGTTCTGACGCGCAACGGCGGCATGAACGGAGGCATGGCAGAAGGAGATTGGGTCAAGATCAACCCGGAGCTTCCTTATACAGTGGATGAACGCGGTGACATCTATCAGAATAATCAGGTAGTATCCAACATCGGTATCTTTGATGTTGAGGATTACAGCAGCCTCCGGGAATTTGCCAATAATATGTTTGTACCGGAGGACGGGATCATCGCCTCCGACTCTTCGGTACTGCAGGGCGTCCTGGAAGGATCGAATATCAATGTCGTGGACGAGATGGTCGAAATGATCACGGTGACAAGAGCCTATGAAGCCAACCAGAAACTGATCCAGACCATCGACGGAGACCTGGAGAAAGCAGTGACCCAGGTGGGTCGCGTTGGTTGACGATTTTTGATATGACTTAGGGTTAAGGTCAAAAGTGCCATGCGTGGAACACGCATGTGCACTTTGCGCGAGAAGGCGTTCTGACGTGCTAGCACGTCGAAACGCCTCGCCGCGCAAAGGTCACAATGTCACTTCGTGACATGTGACTTTTGACCTTAACATTTTAGATATCACAAAGCGACAAGGAGGGCTATCCTATGATGAGATCACTTTGGTCTGCGGCTTCCGGCATGAAAGCCCAGCAGACAAATACCGACGTCATTGCCAACAACTTGGCAAACGTGAATACAGTCGGATTTAAGACATCCAAGGCAGAGTTCAAGACCCTGCTTTATCAGACCGTACAGCAGAGGGCGGCTCGCTCCGCAGTTGATCCGGAGAGCGATCCCGTTAATGTGACGACCAGACCGGTGCCGGCACAGGCAGGGCTCGGCACCAGAGTATCCTCGACCACCACACACTTTACACAGGGATCTCTGGAAGACAGTGATCTAACCTCCAGTTTTGCTATCGAGGGCCAGGGCTTTTTCCAGATCCGCGGTGCGGACGGCAAAAACTACTATACAAGAAGCGGAGATTTTTCCTGGTCTCTTGGGACGGACAAGCAGGCAATGCTGACAACGCAGGAAGGATATCCGGTGCTTGACAGCAAAGGAAAAGAGATCAAACTTCCGGCGAATGTCTCCGGTGAGGACGCAACCTACGACACAAGCGGAAATGTCATGGGTTATACCGATGCAGAAGGGAAGTTTGTTTCGCTGAATCAGCGGATCGGTGTTTATCAGTTCCGCAATCCCGCAGGCTTACGTTCCGTATCCAATAACCGTTTTCAAGAGACAGATGCTTCCGGCGAAGCAATGAATGAAGAAAACAACAACAATCTGCGACAGAGTAAGGTACATCAGAACTATCTGGAAATGTCCAATGTGAACGTTGCGGATGAGATGGTGAATCTGATCGTGGCACAGAGAGCCTATGAAATGAATTCGAAAGCGATCCAGGCAACAGATGACATGCTGGGTCAGGCAAATCAGCTGAGGAGATAACATGGCGATTGATCTGACGAATACAATCGGACAAAACGTACAGGCGGCGCAGGAGTATAGTTCATCAACCGTTGAAAGACTGAAAAACAAGGACTATGCCCATGCGGAAGACGACGAACTGAAAGAGGCCGTAAAATCTTTTGAGTCCTATTTCGTGGAACAGGTCATCAAGGAAGTTGAGAAAACGATCCACACGGATGACGAGAATTCCTATGCAGGTCAGATGACGAGTTACTTTAAAGACAGCGTCATTGAGAAGATTTCGGATAAGATCATCGATCAGTCAGGTGGTACTTATACACAAAAGCTCTATGAGCAGATGAAACGAAACTACGGGATTCCTGATGTGCCGGAAACAGAACAGTCCGCTGAAGCGACGGAAAAGGACGTATCTGTCGAGGCGTCAGAGAAAGTTGGGCCGGCTTTGGCAGAAGAGGAGGAAACACATGCTTAGATCTCTATACTCCGGTGTATCCGGACTGAAATCTCATCAGACAAAGCTCGATGCGATCGGCAATAACGTGTCCAATGTGAATACCATTGGGTTTCGCAGTAAAACCGTAAACTTCAGTGATGTCCTGTATCAAACGGCATCAGAGGCACATCCGGCCAGCCAGGCGACTGCTTCCACAAATCCCTATCAGGTGGGCCTTGGCTCTAAAATATCTTCTATCACGTCAACCATGGCAAAAGAAGGCTCAACGCAGATGACGGGAAATACGTTTGATATGCGTATCAATAATCAGGCCAATGCCTTCTTTGTAGTGAAGAGCGGTAATGAGACGTTCTATACCAGAGACGGTGCATTTGGAATTGATGGACAGCGGAATCTGGTACTTCGTTCCAATGGCGCATTCGTGCAGGGATGGAAAGGGACGCAGGCCGGTGGTGCAGTGACGAATCTGCAGCTTCCGGATCCGAAAACAGAGAGTCATCTGGTATATGATATCGGGATCGATATGTCCGGAGATGTCAGCGAAGTGACTTATGGTGATGGAGGAGAGAAAAACTTCCAGGTGACCATTAAGGAAAGAAGCGGTTCGGACTACAGACTCGATTATGAAATAAAAAAGGTCACTGATGACCCCAACGACCCGACGTATCTGATGACTGTGAAAGATGTGTACATCAAGAATGCCAAGGGCGAGGAGCAGGAAGTCAAGCTGTATGGCGATGACAATCAATTCACGCTACAATATAGTCCGACCACAGGAAAACTGATCTCTATTGACGGTGGAGGAGGCACACATGTCTCGTTTAACGTTCCCGGAAGGAGTTCGTTGAGTGTGGACTTGTCAGAGACCTATTTTCAGACGCCTCCTGCAGGCGGGACTGCCGGTGCGCTTTCCGCTGCGACGCATTCCTTTGATGATGTCGGCAAGGTTTCCGGTTATGAGGTGAGCGGAAACGGCGAGATCTATACGGTTTTTACCAATGGTAACCGTGAGATCGTCGGCAGAGTGGCAACAGCCGCATTCACCAATCCGGAGGGGCTTCTTAGCTCAGGAGATAATCTCTATAAAGAATCCATCAGTTCCGGTAATCCCAGACTGGAAGATATCGCAAAACTCGGAGGAAGCATTACCTCCGGTGCTCTTGAAATGAGTAATGTGGATCTGGCACAGGAAATGACGGAACTGATCGTCGATCAGCGCGGTTTTCAGGCAAACAGCAAGGTGATCACGACTTCTGATGAAATGCTGCAGACTTTACGGGATTTGAAGAGATGACGGGAGAGCGGATTGCTCTTTGATCCGGTCACAAAGACCGGAATACCGTTTCTGTTCCAATGTATTATCGATCATATCGCAAAACACGTGCTCGTCTCCGACGAGCACGACGCATTTTTTGGCGCGTGTCACCGCTGTATACAGGAGGTTGCGGTTATAAAGAAGCCGCGGACCGGACATCAACGGAATGATTACGGCCGGATACTCGCTTCCCTGGGACTTATGGATCGTCATGGCATAAGCCAGCTCCAGATCGTCTAAGAGCTTATTCGGATAGGAAACGATTCTTCCTTCGTCAAAAGCAACAGTCACGGTTTCGGAAAAGTGATTGATCTCCAGAACCGTCCCAAGATCCCCGTTAAAAACGCCTTCTCCGCTTTCCGCAACGAGATTGTATCGGGAGCGGATCTCCCATGTTAATTGATAATTGTTCTTAGTCTGCATGACTTTGTCGCCCTCTCGCAGGACACCGTCTCCATGCGGGATTTCCTTTTTTTCGCTGCTTTCCGGATTTAGGAAGCCCTGCAGGATGGTATTCAGGCGGATCGAGCCGAGCAGGCCTTTTCGCATCGGCGTCAGCACCTGGATCTCATAGGGATCTGCTTCCACATAGGAAGGAAGCTTCTGTTGGATCAGCTGCAGCGTCACATTGATGATCTTATCCGCTTCATAACGTTTCAGGAAGAAGAAATCCTTGCTTTTGTTGTCCGGGACTACAGCGGTTCCTTCATTGATCGCGTGCGCGTTCAGGATGATATCGCTCTGGGCGGCCTGACGGAAGATATGCTTTAATGCGACAACATGAAAGCAATCGCTTGCGATAAGGTCTTTCAATACGCAGCCAGGCCCGACACTGGGGAGCTGATGGACATCGCCGACGAGGATCAGTCTGGTGCCGGCAAGGACAGCTTTTAAGAGGGCATGCATCAGAGGAAGGTCTACCATGGAGACCTCATCAATGATGATGGCATCTGTTTCCAGCGGATTGAGTTCATTTCGTTCAAAATAGGAGACGGGATTGTCTTCGGACACACCGCCGTTGACCTCCAGGAGTCTGTGAATGGTGCGGGCTTCGAACCCGGTCATCTCACTCATGCGCTTTGCGGCGCGCCCGGTAGGCGCTGCGAGAAAGAGATCAAGACCCTCAGCCTCAAAATAGCGGATGATGGCGTTGATGGTCGTAGTTTTCCCTGTACCGGGGCCGCCTGTCAGGATGAAAAGGCCGTTACGGGCTGCGGAACGCACGGCTTCCGCCTGCTCGGGCGCCAGCATGATGCCGGTTTCTTTTTCAATGCGGTTGATCCGATCTGCAAGGAGCTCGTCCGGGACGGGATAACGGATATCCAGTTTTTTCAGCATGGCAGCTACGTGAAGCTCCATATGATAGAATGGAGCGTGATATGCATAAGTAAGACCATCGGATTCATGGAAAACGATTTTTCGTTCCATAGCGAGATCCATAGAACTCTTTTCCACAAGGTCAGCGTTGACATGCAGGAGCTCAACCGAGCGCTGCAGCAATTCCTCTTTCGGAAGGCAAGTGTGTCCTTCCGCAGAAGCCTGTGTCAGGACATAGATGATGCCGCTTCGGACGCGAAAATCCGAATCGGCGCGGATGCCGGCTTTTGATGCGATCTCGTCAGCTGTTTTGAAACCGATTCCGCGGATATCCTCCGATAAACGATACGGATTGTTCTTTAAGATAGAATAGGTTTCATTGCCATAGGTTTGAAAGATCTTCGTCGCGAGCGTCAACGGGATGCCGTATTGCTGGAGAAAAAGGATCGCCTGCCGAAGATCCTTACGCTCGGTCAACTGTTCTGCGATCTCCATTGCTTTTCGTTCGGAAATTCCCTTGATCTCTGTGAGACGTTCGGGCTCTTCTTCCATGATGCGGAGCGCGTCGGCCTTAAACTTTTTCACGATGCGCGCGGCAAGCGCGGGACCGATGCCCTTGACTGCGCCGGAGCCAAGATACCGTTCGATCGCTTCGGCGCTTTCCGGCGCGGTCTCCTGAAAACTATCAATCCGAAACTGTTCACCGTAAGTGGGGTGGGATACAAATTCCCCGTGCAATTCCAGGTTTTCTCCGGGAGAAACCTGTCCGAGATTGCCGACACAAGTAAGTTCTTCACCCTCGTAAATGAAGTTCAGAACCGTATAGCCGTTGTCGGCATTATGAAAAATGATATGATCGATGTAGCCGTGAATGGTTTCCATTAAGATGCACTCCAGCGCCCGCTGGCGCCACAGGGAAGGATCAGACCGGTGGAACTGACGGGAAGGCCGATCTCACCGGAGACGACATGTCCGCCGAAGCGCTTTAACGCCGTGCTGATCATATAGGTGAGTACCGCAGGCTGCAGACCTGTGGTATAGGAATTGACAAGGAAAAATAAGGGCCGATCGGACAAAAGCTCACTGCTACGGCAGATCAGGTGATACACCTGATCCTCTAATTTCCAAATCTCCCCTTTCGGGCCTCTGCCGTAAGAGGGAGGATCCATGATGATCGCATCGTATCGGTTCCCTCTTCGGATCTCGCGTTCGACGAATTTCAGACAATCGTCTGTGAGCCAACGGATCGGGGCATCGGAGAGTCCGGAGGAAGCGGCATTTTCTTTTGCCCATCCGACCATCCCCTTTGCGGCATCTACGTGAGTGACGCTTGCACCGGCCGCGGCCGCAGATATCGTAGCCCCGCCTGTGTAGGCAAAGAGGTTCAGCACGCGAATCTTGCGGTCTGCAGATCGGATCAGTTCGGAAAACCAATCCCAGTTCACGGCCTGTTCCGGGAAAAGGCCCGTATGCTTGAACCGGAAGGGCTTGAGCTGGAAGGTCAGATCTTTGTATGTGATGCTCCACTGCTCCGGCAGATCAAAGAATTCCCACTCACCGCCGCCTTTGCTGCTCCGATGATAGATGGCATTGCTTTTGCGCCATTTGTCGTCTTTTTTCGTATTCCAGATCACCTGCGGATCGGGCCGCCGAAGGATAAAAGAACCCCACCGTTCGAGCTTTTCACCGTCCGAACAGTCCAGCACTTCATAATCCTTCCATTGGTCTGCGATCCACATTTTACTTTTCTCCTATTATATAACGATTATTGTAGCGTATGTGATGATGGCACGCAAGAGTGTACCCTCTATATATAGTAGAAACAGAAATTCCAACCCCTATTTTTAAAAAAAGATCGAAAAAACCTGAAAAAAACCTTGCATTCCCTAAAAAAAGATGATAGTATACAACTTGCTGTGGCATTGATAGCGAAGAAGCGTGAGGTTGCTGCCGAGTAGTAGGGCCATACGAAATGGCAGGTTTTCCGTGGAGCGAATGTCAAGTTAGGAAACTGGCGACAAGTCACTGTGCAAGGTCTACCGCCCGGGAGAGGGCAGGAAAGTAGAAACGACGTGTGAGAACCTTTAGGACACACACGGGGAAGTGTACAGTCACCGCTTGTCGTACTGAGATAGTAAAGTGCGAAAAGGAGGCGACTTTTTTATGGCTCAGACAATGAGAATCACACTCAAGGCATATGATCACACTCTGGTGGACAGTTCCGCCAAGAAGATCATCGAAACAGTCAGAAAGAACGGATCCCAGGTGAGTGGCCCGGTGCCGCTGCCGACCAAGAAGGAAGTAGTTACGATCCTTCGTGCGGTACATAAATATAAGGATTCGAGAGAGCAGTTCGAGCAGAGAACGCACAAGAGACTGATCGATATCATCGCGCCGACCCAGAAGACTGTGGACGCGCTGTCCCGGTTGGAAATGCCTGCCGGTGTTTACATTGATATCAAAATGAAAGACAACGATTAACAAAACAACTCCTGCTAGTATGAGTGCTTAGGCGCTCCTCTGTAGGAACAAAAGGAGGAAAACGTATGAAAAAAGCAATTTTGGCAACAAAGGTCGGTATGACCCAGATCTTCAATTCCGACGGCGTACTCGTTCCGGTTACTGTATTAGAAGCAGGTCCGTGCGTGGTAACGCAGGTGAAAACCATGGAAAATGACGGCTATGAGGCTGTACAGGTTGGTTTTGGCGAGCGGAAAGAGAAATCCGTGAATAAGGATGCGAACGGCAAGAAAGAAGTTCGCCGTCGTCACGGGATCAACAAGGCAGAGAAAGGTCATTTCGCAAAGGCAGGCGTTTCCGGAAAGAGATATGTAAAGGAATTCCGGTTTGAGAATGCTTCCGAATATAAGCTTGCTGATGAGATCAAGGCTGATATCTTCGCAGAAGGCGATAAGGTGGACGCAACTGCGATCTCCAAAGGTAAAGGTTTCCAGGGTGCCGTCAAGAGATTGGGACAGCATCGCGGACCTATGGCTCACGGTTCCAAGTTCCACCGTCATCAGGGTTCCAATGGTGCATGCTCCTCGCCGAGCCGTGTGTTCAAAGGAAAAGGAATGCCCGGTCATATGGGTGCCGTAAAGGTGACGATCCAGAATCTTGAAGTAGTCCGCGTTGATGCGGAGAAGAACCTGCTTCTTGTCAAGGGAGCGGTTCCGGGTCCGAAGAAAGCGCTGGTAACCATTCGGGAAACGGTAAAGACGGTGTAACAGGAGACGAAGAAAGGAGTAAGGACAGATGGCAAAGGTATCTGTTTTCAATATGGAAGGTAAAGAGGTAGGAAACCTTGACTTGAACGACGCGGTATTCGGCGTGGAAGTCAATGAGCACCTTGTTCATATGGCGGTTGTACAGCAGTTGGCAAACAATCGTCAGGGCACACAGAAAGCAAAGACCCGTTCTGAGGTCAGAGGCGGTGGCAGAAAGCCGTGGAGACAGAAGGGGACCGGTCATGCAAGACAGGGATCCACGAGATCTCCGCAGTGGACAGGCGGCGGCGTTGTGTTCGCTCCCGTACCGCGTGATTATTCGTTCAAACTCAATAAGAAGGAAAAGAGAGCAGCATTAAAGAGCGCTCTTTCCTCCAGAGTACAGGACGGCAAGCTCATCGTTGTAGACGAACTGAAGCTTGATGAGATCAAAACCAAGCAGTTCGCAAAGATCATGAGCAACCTGAAAGTAGAGAAGGCATTGGTGGTACTTTCCGAGAAGGATGAGAACGTGGTGATGTCCGCGCGGAACCTTCCGGCTGTAAAGACGGCTCTTACGAACACCATCAATGTGTACGACATTCTGAAGTACAACACTGTTGTGCTCACCAAGGATGCAGTGAAGTCGATTGAGGAGGTGTATGCATAATGGCAAACGTACAGTATTATGATGTGATCCTGAAGCCGGTCGTGACTGAGAAAGCGATGACTCAGAGTGCAGAGAAGAAATACACGTTCCTGGTACACCCGGATGCGACCAAGATCATGATCAAGGATGCCGTGGAAAAGATGTTCGACGGTGTCAAGGTTCAGAAAGTCAACACCATGAATTGCGAAGGCAAGAACAAGCGCCGCGGCATGGTAACCGGTAAAACGGCAAAGACGAAGAAAGCGATCGTTCAGCTGACGGAAGACAGCAAGGATATTGAGATCTTCGCAGGGCTGTAAAAACGTTGAGTACTGAAAAGAAGAAAGATAAGGAGAAAAACAATGGGAATCAAAACATATAATCCGTACACTCCTTCCAGAAGAAACATGACGGGTTCGGATTTCTCGGAGATCACAAAGAAAACACCGGAGAGATCGCTGATCGTTTCCAAGAAGAAGCATGCCGGACGTAATAACCAGGGTAAGATCACTGTCAGACATCACGGCGGCGGTAACAGACAGAAATACAGAGTCATTGATTTCAAGCGGAAAAAGGACGATGTACCGGCAAAGGTCATCGGGATCGAATATGATCCGAACCGCACCGCAAATATCGCGCTGATCTGCTACGCAGACGGTGAGAAGTCCTACATCCTCGCACCGGAAGGATTAAAGGACGGGATGAGCGTCATGAACGGTGCAAACGCGGAAATCCGCGTCGGCAACTGCCTCCCCTTGGAGCAGATCCCGGTCGGTACGCAGATCCACAACATTGAGCTTTATCCCGGAAAGGGCGGCCAGATGGTTCGTTCCGCAGGAAATGCGGCACAGCTGATGGCAAAAGAAGGAAAGTACGCAACACTGCGTCTTCCCTCCGGGGAAATGAGAATGGTTCCGATCAACTGCCGTGCTTCCATCGGTGTGATCGGAAATGGAGATCACAACCTCGTGAAGATCGGTAAGGCAGGTCGGAAACGCCACATGGGTATCCGCCCGACAGTCCGCGGTTCGGTTATGAACCCGAACGACCATCCGCACGGCGGTGGCGAGGGTAAGGCACCCATCGGACGTCCCGGTCCGTGTACACCTTGGGGTAAGCCGGCTCTCGGTTTGAAGACACGTAAGAAGAAGAAAGCTTCCAACAAGCTGATAGTAAGACGCCGCGATGGACGCGCGATCAAATAAGGAGGAGAGAGAATGTCAAGATCATTAAAAAAAGGACCTTTCGCAGACGAAAGCCTGCTGAAAAAAGTAGATGCAATGAACGCTTCCAATGACAAAGCGGTCATTAAGACCTGGTCCCGCCGTTCAACGATCTTCCCGAGTTTTGTCGGACATACGATTGCGGTTCACGACGGCAGAAAGCACGTGCCGGTATACATTACCGAAGATATGGTAGGACACAAGCTCGGCGAGTTTGTCGCAACGAGAACCTATCGCGGACACGGCAAGGATGAGAAGAAATCAAGAGTGTAATGCCTGAAAGGAGATAATCATGGCAAAGGGACATAGAAGCCAGATCAAGAGAGAAAGAAACGAACAAAAAGAAACAAGACCCTCTGCAAAGCTTTCTTACGCAAGGGTATCTGTTCAGAAGGCAGGGTTCGTTCTGGATGCGATCCGCGGAAAGGGCGCACAGGAAGCGCTGGCGATCGTAACCTATAATCCGAGATACGCTTCAAGCGTGATCAAGAAACTCCTGCAGTCAGCGATCGCGAATGCGGAGAATAATTATCCGGACAAGAATTACAGCATCGAGAACCTTTATGTGGCAGAGTGCTACGCAAATAAGGGACCGACGATGAAGAGAATTCAACCGAGAGCACAGGGAAGAGCTTACCGGATCGAGAAGAGAATGAGTCACATTACGATCGTGCTGGATGAAAGGTAGGAGGTTAGAAACGAATGGGTCAAAAAGTTAATCCTCATGGTTTAAGAGTAGGAATTATCAAGGATTGGGACTCCAGATGGTATGCAGATAAGGATTTCGCAGACAATCTTGTTGAAGATTATGAGATCCGGGAGTTCCTGAAGAAAAAACTTTATGCTGCCGGAATCAGCAAGATCGAGATCGAGCGCGCATCCGATCGTGTAAAGGTAGTTCTTTTCACAGCAAAGCCGGGTGTCGTGATCGGCAAAGGCGGCGCCGGAATTGAACAGGTTAAGAATGAACTCCAGAAGAGAACCGGCAAGAAACTGACGGTTGATGTCAAGGAGATCAAGAGACCGGATAAGGATGCACAGCTTGTCGCAGAGAACATTGCACTGCAGTTGGAAAACCGTGTATCTTTCCGTCGTGCAGTGAAGTCCAGCATGCAGCGAACGATGAAAGCGGGCGCGCTTGGAATCAAGGCTTCCGTTTCCGGACGTCTCGGCGGTGCGGATATGGCACGTAAGGAGTTTTACAGCGACGGAACTATCCCGCTTCAAACGCTTCGCGCGGACATTGATTACGGTTTCGCGGAAGCAGACACCACTTATGGTAAAGTCGGCGTGAAGGTATGGATCTACAAGGGTGAGATCCTTCCGGCAAAGGCTGACGAGAAGGCAGATAAGGAAGGGAGCGATAAATAATGTTAATGCCGAAGAGAGTAAAGCATCGTAAGCAGTTCCGCGGCTCTATGGCGGGCAAGGCGATGCGCGGAAATAAGATCACCAATGGCGAATACGGAATTGTCGCATTAGAGCCGGCATGGATCAAATCCAACCAGATCGAGGCTGCCCGTATCGCAATGACACGTTATATCAAGCGTGGTGGTCAGGTTTGGATCAAAATCTTCCCTGACAAGCCCGTAACGGCGAAACCGGCCGAGACTCGTATGGGTTCCGGTAAAGGAACGCTGGAGTACTGGGTAGCGGTTGTAAAACCGGGTCGTGTATTGTTTGAGATCTCCGGCGTAGCTCCGGAAATAGCACAGGAAGCGCTGCGGCTTGCCATCCACAAGTTACCGGTAAAGTGCAAGATCGTTTCTAAAGCGGATTTAGAAGGCGGTGAATGAGTATGAAAACAAGCAAATATATGGAAGAGTTAAACACACAGTCTGTTGCGGATCTGGACGCGGCTCTTACGGATGCGAAAAAGGAGCTTTTCAACCTGAGATTCCAGAATGCAACCAACCAGCTTGACAATACGGGTCGCATCAAAGAGGTACGCCGGAATATCGCGCGTATCCAGACCGTGATCACGATGAAGAATCAGTCGAGCACTTAATGGATAAGGTTTCATTAGGGAAAGGAGAAAAACTTTGGAACGGAATTTGAGAAAAACGCGTACAGGGATTGTTGTCAGCGACAAGATGGACAAAACCATTGTTGTAGCCGTTAAGGATAATGTCAAGCATCCTCTTTACAACAAGATCGTGAAAAGAACCTACAAGCTGAAAGCACATGATGAGAACAACGAGTGCAAGACCGGTGATACGGTGAAAGTGATGGAAACCCGTCCGCTCAGCAAAGACAAGAGATGGAGACTCGTTGAGGTCATCGAGAGAGCGAAATAGGATCGAAAGGAGAAAATCATGGTACAGCAGGAAACCAGACTGAAGGTTGCCGACAATACCGGTGCAAAAGAGCTTCTCTGCATCCGGGTTATGGGCGGATCAACCAGAAGATATGCAAACATCGGCGATATTATCACGGCGACGGTGAAGGATGCGGTGCCGGGCGGCGTCGTGAAAAAGGGAGATGTCGTGAAGGCAGTGGTTGTCCGTACGGTAAAGGGTGCACGTCGGAAAGACGGTTCCTATATCCGGTTTGACGAGAACGCTGCGGTAATCATCAAAGAGGATAAGACGCCGAGAGGAACCCGTATTTTCGGACCTGTCGCGAGGGAGCTTCGTGAGAAACAGTTTATGAAGATCGTTTCTCTTGCTCCGGAAGTCTTGTAGGAGGCAGATATGGCGAGTTTAAAGATTAAAAAAGGCGATATGGTCAAAGTGATCGCCGGAAAAGACAAAGACAAAGAGGGCAAGGTCATTGCCGTCAACCATAAAAAGGGAACGCTCCTCGTTGAGGGTGTGAACATGATCACGAAGCATGAGAAGCCGAGTATGGCGAATCAGCAGGGTGGCATCGTCCACAGAGAAGGACCGATCGATATTTCCAACGTGATGTATCTTCACAAAGGAAAACCGACCCGCGTTGGCTTCAAGATGGACGGCGACAAGAAGGTCCGCATTGCGAAAGCAACGGGCGACGTGATCGATTGAGGAGAGGAGGTATCAAACGTTGAGTAGACTGAAAGAGCAGTATGAGTCTGAAATCAAAGACGCACTGATGAAGAAATTCAGCTATAAGAATGTGATGCAAGTTCCGAAGCTGGATAAGATCGTCATCAACATGGGTGTTGGTGAAGCAAAGGAGAATGCGAAGATCCTGGAAGCCGCAATGGCAGATCTGCAGACAATCACCGGTCAGAAGCCGATCGTGACGAAGGCAAAGAACTCCATCGCAAACTTCAAGATCCGTGAGGGCATGTCCATCGGATGTAAAGTAACGCTCCGCGGCGAGAAGATGTATGAGTTTCTGGATCGTCTGGTTAACCTTGCGCTTCCCCGTGTGCGTGACTTCCGTGGTGTGAACCCGAACTCCTTTGACGGGAGAGGCAACTATGCCCTTGGTATCAAGGAGCAGATCATCTTCCCGGAAGTGGAGTACGATAAGGTGGATAAGGTCAGAGGTATGGACATCATCCTTGTAACGACCGCTAAGACCGATGAAGAAGCCCGCGAGTTACTGGCACAGTTCAATATGCCGTTTGCAAGAGCATAGGATTGAGAGGGAGAAATCATGGCAAAAACAAGTATGAAGATTAAGCAGCAGCGCAAACCGAAGTTCTCTACGAGAGCATATACGCGTTGCAGGATCTGCGGACGTCCGCATTCTGTATTGAAGAAATACGGGATCTGCAGAGTATGTTTCCGTGAACTTGCCTACAAGGGCCAGATCCCGGGTGTGAAGAAAGCAAGCTGGTAGCTCTCGAGTACTTATTGAGTACGAGCGCAGCGAAGTACGAGATTAGTACGAAGGCTGTTCTTTGAGATTAACGAGAGCGAGCGAAGCGAAGTTCGAGTTTAGCGAAAAGAACTTCCTTGTCAGCGAAGTGCGAAGTTAACGAGCAGAACTTCCTTTATCAGAAGTAGACAAATTTTTTAGGAGGAATTTACACATGACGAGTGATCCGATTGCAGATATGCTTACAAGAATCCGCAATGCAAACACGGCAAAGCATGACACGGTAGAAGTACCGTCGTCCAAAATGAAAGTCGCGATCGCAGACATTCTTGTAAACGAAGGATACATTGAGAAATATGAAATGGTTGATAACGGAAACTTCAAGAATATCCGTATCAGCTTAAAGTATGGCTCCGACAAGAACGAGAAGATCATCACCGGTCTGAAGAGAATCAGCAAGCCGGGACTTCGCGTTTATGCGGGCAAGAACGATATTCCGAAGGTACTCGGCGGACTTGGGATCGCGATCCTTTCCACGAACCAGGGAATCGTTACCGATAAGGAAGCAAGAAAGCTTCAGGTCGGCGGAGAAGTACTTGCTTTTGTTTGGTAATACCGAAGAAAAGCAGGATAGTAATAGTCATTAGCAGAAGTTGAATAGGAGGAAACGGGCATGTCACGTATAGGAAGAATGCCAATCGCTGTACCGGCAGGTGTCACTGTCGATATCGCAGAAAATAATCATGTGACGGTAAAGGGGCCGAAAGGAACACTAGAACGGACACTTCCATCTGAGATGGAGATCAAGCTGGAAGGAGCAGAGGTCGTTGTAACAAGACCGAACGATCTGAAGAAGATGAAATCGCTCCACGGTCTGACGAGAACACTGATCAACAACATGGTTGTTGGTGTTACGGAAGGCTATACAAAGGAATTGGAAGTAAACGGCGTTGGATACAGAGCGCAGAAGTCGGGCAAGACCCTGACGCTTTCCCTCGGTTACTCGCATCCGGTAGAGATGACGGATCCGGAGGGTCTGGAGTCCACGGTCGACGGCAACAAGATCATCATCAAGGGCATCGATAAGGAAAAAGTCGGTCAGTACGCCGCTGAGATCAGAGATAAAAGAAGACCGGAACCGTACAAGGGGAAGGGTATTAAATACGCAGATGAGGTCATTCGCCGTAAAGTCGGAAAGACCGGTAAAAAATAAAAGGAGTGAAAAGAAATGGTCAATAAGAAATCAAGAGCCGAAGTTCGTAGCAAGAAGCATAAAAGAATGCGTAATCATCTTTCCGGCACTGCTGAGAGACCACGTCTTTCCGTGTTCCGCAGCAATCAGCATATTTATGCGCAGATCATCGATGATACAGTCGGGAACACGCTTTGCTCCGCATCCTCTCTGGATAAGGATGTTGCAAAAAGCCTGAAGAAGACAAATGATGTGGAAGCTGCAACGGCTGTCGGCGCAGCGATCGGTAAGAAAGCGGTAGATAAGGGGATCAAAGAGGTTGTTTTTGACCGTGGCGGTTATATCTACCAGGGTAAGGTACAGGCACTTGCAGATGCAGCCCGTGAGGCTGGCTTAGAGTTTTAGGAGGAGAGCGATTCATGAAACGAACAATTATCGATCCGGGTCAGCTGGAATTATCGGAAAAGGTAGTCGCGATCAAGCGTGTCACCAAGGTTGTAAAGGGTGGACGTAACATGCGCTTTTCCGCTCTCGTGGTAGTCGGAGACGGCAACGGTCATGTCGGTGCCGGTCTTGGAAAGGCAACCGAGATTCCGGAGGCGATCCGTAAAGGAAAAGAAGATGCAGCGAAGAGGCTGATCGAAGTTAAGCTGGATAACAACAACAGTATTACACACGATATCATCGGAAAGCATACCGGCGCAACGGTGCTTCTGAAGACTGCTCCGGAAGGTACCGGTGTGATCGCCGGAGGTCCGGCACGTAACGTGTGCGAGCTTGCAGGAATCAAGAACATCCGTACCAAGTCGCTCGGGTCCAACAATAAGCAGAACGTCGTGCTTGCCACGATCGATGCACTGAGCCAGCTCAAGTCTCCCGAAGAGGTTGCACGCCTCAGAGGAAAGAGCGTGGATGAGATTGCAAACTAACGGATACGTGACGAGTACGGAAAGGAGGGCAATGAAATGCCTGCGAAGAAAGTAAAAAAGGTAAAAGTTACGCTGGTCCGTTCGACGATCGGCGCAGTTCCGAAGAATCGGAAGATCATAGAGGCGATGGGATTGAAAAAGCTTCATAAGACCGTTGAGCTTCCGGATAATGATGCAACCAGAGGAATGATCCGCCTGGTAGCACCGTATGTAAAAGTAGAAGAGGCATAATCAGCCGAAGGAGGGAGCAACATGGAATTATCCAATTTAAAGCCGGCAGAGGGCTCTAAGCAGAGCGATAATTTCCGGAGAGGCCGTGGACACGGCTCCGGAAACGGCAAAACGGCAGGAAAAGGACATAAAGGACAAAAGGCACGTTCCGGCGCACCGAGACCGGGATTTGAAGGTGGTCAGATGCCTCTGTATCGGAGACTTCCGAAGAGAGGTTTCAAAAATCGCAACACGAAAGAAATCGTTGGGATCAACGTTTCCGCATTGGAGCGTTTTGACAATGACTCCACCGTATCTGTGGATTCACTCGTGGAAAGCGGGATCATCAAGAATCCGTGTGACGGTGTCAAGATTCTCGGAAACGGCGAGCTGACCAAAAAGCTGACCGTTCAGGCCAATGCATTCAGTGCCGGAGCAAAAGAAAAGATCGAGGCGCTTGGTGGAAAAGCTGAGGTGATCTGATGTTTGAAACAGTTCGCAACGCATTCAAGATAAAGGACATCAGAAGAAGAATTCTGTTCACCTTTGTCATGCTGGTTATTATCCGTATCGGATCCGAACTGCCGATCCCCGGAATCAACCGGGAGGTCTTCCAGCAGTGGTTTGAAAGCAAGAGCAACGATGCGTTCAGCTTTTTTGATGCGGTTACCGGCGGATCCTTTTTAAGGATGTCGGTATTTGCGCTGAACATTACCCCGTACATCAATTCCTCCATTATCATGCAGCTTCTGACAATTGCAATTCCGAAGCTGGAGGAGATGCAGAGAGACGGGGAAGAGGGACGCAAGAAGATCGTTGAGATCACGCGTTATCTGACCGTGGTACTTGCGCTGGTGGAAGCGATCGCGATGGCGATCGGATTCGGAAGAGCAGGATATCTCACGGAATTTACTTTCCTGAATACGTTCAGCGTCATTGTGACTCTGACGGCCGGCTCCGCAGTATTGATGTGGATCGGTGAACGGATCACGGAAAAGGGTGTCGGGAACGGTATTTCTATCGTCCTTGTCATCAATATTATCTCAAGAGTGCCGGATGACCTGACCTCGCTGTATGAACAGTTTGTGGCAGGAAAAACCGTGGCACGTATGGTGCTGGCCATTGCGATCATCGCAGCAGTGATCCTGGCTACCATTGTCCTGGTTGTGGTATTGCAGGGCGGGGAACGCAGAATCCCGGTACAGTACAGCAAAAAGATCCAGGGACGCCGTCAGGTTGGCGGACAGTCCACGCATATTCCGCTGAAGGTCAACACCGGCGGTGTGATCCCGGTCATCTTTGCACAGTCACTGATGATGTTTCCGGTGATGATCGCCCAGTTTTTCGGAGCGGATCAGGGAACCGGTGTGGGGAGCTGGATCTTACGGATGCTTTCCCAGTCCAACTGGTGTAATCCGGCGGAGCCGCTGTATTCCATCGGTTTGGTGATCTACATTGCGCTGATCATTGCATTTGCGTATTTCTACACGTCGATCACTTTCAACCCGCTGGAGATTGCGGAAAATATGAAGAAAGCCGGAGGTTTTATTCCGGGTATCCGTCCCGGGAAGCCGACGAGCGACTATCTGACGAAAATTTTGCACTATGTCGTGTTTATCGGTGCGGTTGGTCTCGCATTTGTGACCTTCCTTCCCATCTTCTTTAACGGCGTCTTCGGTGCAAACGTTTCCTTCGGCGGCACGTCCATCATCATCGTGGTCGGTGTTGTTATCGAAACGATCAAGCAGATCGAGTCGCAGATGACGGTTCGGTACTATAAGGGATTCTTAAGTGACTGAGAGTAATGCGAAGAGAGCTATCCGCATTGTGCGGATCAGCTCGCTTTGCGTGTAAGGAGGGTTTCTATGAAGATCATTATGTTGGGGGCTCCGGGCGCTGGAAAAGGTACACAGGCAAAGCAGATTGCCGATAAGTACGGGATTCCGCATATTTCAACGGGCGATATCTTCCGTGCAAACATCAAGAATGGTACCGAGCTCGGGAAAAAAGCAAAAGAATACATGGATCAGGGCGCATTGGTGCCGGATGAGCTGACTTGCGATCTGGTTATGGATCGCATCGCACAGGATGATGCGAAAAACGGTTTTGTACTGGACGGATTCCCACGGACGATCCCGCAGGCAGAGGCTTTGACTGCTGCACTGGAAAAGATCGGACAGAAGATGGACTTTGCGATTGACGTGGATGTTCCGGACGAGAATATCGTCAACAGAATGTCCGGCAGACGTGCCTGCTTAAACTGCGGCGCGACTTATCATATCGTATCCATTCCTCCGAAGCAGGAGGGAATCTGCGATCGCTGCGGGAGCGAGATCGTCCTCAGAGACGATGACAAGCCGGAAACTGTACAGAAACGTCTGACGGTGTATCATGAGCAGACACAGCCGTTGATCGATTATTATAAGAAACAGGGTATTTTGCAGTCGGTAGACGGCACAGTGCCGATGGAGGAGGTCTTCCGGTCGATCGTTGCGATCCTGGGAGAATAGAATGTCCATCAAAGTCAAGAATGCCGCGGAGATCGCGCTGATGCGTGAAGCGGGAAGACTGCTTGCAAAGGTACATCAGGATCTTTCGCATGAGTTGAAGGAAGGCATGACGACAAAAGAAGTCGACCGTATCGCGGAGGAAATGATCAGAGATCTGCACTGCGTACCGAATTTTCTTCATTATCAGGGATATCCTGCAAGTGTCTGCGTTTCGATCAATGACGAAGTGGTGCATGGGATTCCGAATGAGAGCCGTGTCCTGACAAACGGAGATATCGTCAGTCTCGATATGGGGCTGATCTATGAAGGATATCATTCCGATGCGGCCAGGACGCATGGGATTGGAGAGATCTCAAAAGAAGCGCAGCTCTTGATCGAACGCACAAGAGAGAGTTTTTTCCAAGGAATTCAATTTGCCAGAGCAGGAAGGCATTTGAACGATATTTCCGGAGCGATCGGAGATTATGCAGAGAGTTTCGGATACGGCGTGGTATATGATCTGGTGGGACACGGGATCGGCAGTCATCTCCATGAGGAACCGGAAATACCGAATTTCCGGCAGAGAAGGAGAGGCCCGAGACTGAAAGAGGGCATGACACTGGCAATCGAGCCCATGATCAATGCAGGTTGTCCTGATGTTTACTGGATGGAAGACGGATGGACCGTGCTGACGGATGACGGATCACTGTCCGCACATTATGAGAACACGATTCTGATCACGAAAGGGGATCCGGAGATCCTGACGCTGACGGAAGAAGAAAAGATATCAATGTAAGCAGAGAGAGGAAAAAGAGTTATGTCAAAGGCAGATGTGATCGAAGTAGAAGGAAAGGTGCTGGAAAAACTTCCGAATGCCATGTTTTCTGTAGAATTGGAAAACGGGCATCAGGTACTGGCCCATATCAGCGGAAAACTTCGTATGAATTATATCCGCATCCTTCCCGGTGACAAGGTGACTCTGGAGATGTCTCCCTACGATCTGACAAAGGGTCGGATCATCTGGAGAGATAAATAGAGAAATTCTTCATATTTTTGTTGCATTGTGGAAAAAACCGTGATACAATGCTATTCGGACGCTTTCCGATAGAACGAGGAAAAACGCGTGAAAAGCCAGTAAATATCTGGCTTTACGGCATATAGACATGGAGTGATTCAGAAAGGAGGATATCCATGAAAGTAAGATCTTCTGTAAAACCGATCTGCGAGAAATGCAAAGTCATTAAGAGAAAAGGAAGTATTCGGATCATTTGCGAGAATCCGAAGCACAAACAGAGACAGGGCTAATTACGGCGGCTGTAGCAGCGGGACCGAACGCTGCGTATTTCATATATATAATAGTATCTATTTTTCATCAAATCTATGGAGGTGTAAACACACATGGCACGTATTGCAGGTGTAGATTTACCGAGAGACAAACGGGTAGAAATTGGTCTTACCTATATCTACGGGATCGGACGTGCGAGCAGCAATCGTATTCTTGCTGCAGCAGGCGTGAATCCGGATGTACGTTGCAAGGATCTGACGGATGACGAAGTCAAGAAGATCAGCAGCGTGATTGATGCATCCCAGACCGTAGAAGGTGATCTGCGGCGTGAGATTGCGCTGAATATCAAGCGGCTTCAGGAAATTGGCTGCTATCGTGGGATCCGTCACCGGAAAGGTTTGCCGGTACGTGGTCAGAAGACCAAGACGAATGCGCGTACGCGTAAAGGCCCGAAGAGAACGGTAGCGAATAAAAAGAAATAACGAACACTTAACGAAAACAAGCGAAACGAAGTTTGAGTTTAGTGTGAGTATTGTTTTGTGAGATTAGCGAGGCTGAAAGCATCTTAACGAGATCAAGACGAATGTCGCAGATCGAGTTTGATGCGAAGCCGTTCTGCGAGATTAGTGAGAGTGAGGCGTAGACGAACCTCGAACCTAACGAGCAGAACTTCATATTATTTTTCAGAAAGGATTACAAAATGGCTGGTAAACAGGTGAAAAAGACGACAAAGAAACGTGTCAAGAAAAACGTCGAGCATGGCCAGGCGCATATTCAGTCTTCTTTCAATAACACGATCGTAACGATTACCGATGCACAGGGGAATGCGCTTTCCTGGGCAAGTGCAGGCGGTCTTGGATTCAGAGGATCCAGAAAATCGACTCCTTATGCTGCACAGATGGCAGCAGAGACTGCTACAAAGGCAGCGCTTGTACACGGGCTGAAGACGGTAGACGTCATGGTAAAGGGACCCGGATCCGGAAGAGAAGCAGCGATTCGCGCGCTTCAGGCAAACGGTCTGGAAGTGCTTTCCATTCGTGACGTGACGCCGGTACCGCATAACGGGTGCCGCCCGCCGAAGAGACGTAGAGTGTAATTGAGGAGGAAATTGTCATGGCAGTAAATAAAGTACCGGTTTTAAAGAGATGCAGATCTCTTGGTCTTGAGCCGAGTTTCCTCGGTTATGACAAGAAGTCCAAGAGACAGCTTGTAAGAAGCAACCGTAAGGTTTCCGAATACGGACTTCAGCTGCGTGAAAAGCAGAAAGCGAAGTTCATCTATGGTGTGCTGGAGAAGCCTTTCCATAATTACTATGAGAAAGCAGATATGATGAAGGGTATGACCGGCGCGAACCTTATGACGATGCTGGAATCCAGACTGGATAACGTCGTATTCCGTCTCGGATTTGCAAGAACCCGCAGAGAAGCACGTCAGATCGTAGACCACAAGTTCATTCTGGTAAACGGCAAGCGTGTGAACATTCCGTCCTATCTCGTGAAAGCAGGCGATGTGATCTCAATTGATGAGAAGCACAAGAGCGGACAGAGAATGAAGGACGTCAGAGAGATCACAGCCGGCAGACTGGTGCCGGAATGGCTGGAAGTTGATCCCGAGAAGCTTGAGGGAACCATTAAAGAGCTTCCGACCAGAGAGATGATTGATGTTCCGGTAGACGAGATGCTGATCGTCGAGTTGTACTCCAAATAATCCATAAAGAGAGACAACAGACGGAGGGAGGATTTGAATGTTCGATTTCGAAAAACCCAATATTGAGATTGTTGAAATATCAGAGGACAAGAAATACGGAAGATTTGTGGTAGAGCCCCTTGAGAGAGGATATGGCACCACACTTGGTAACTCACTTCGCAGGATTATGCTTTCGTCTCTTCCGGGGTCTTCTGTGAGCCAGGTAAAGATCGACGGGATTCTGCATGAATTCAGCTCGATTCCGGGTGTGAAAGAGGATGTGATCGAGATCATCCTGAACATCAAGAATCTGGCCATCAAGAACAACAGCTCCGATGACGAGCCGAAAACCGCTTACATCGAGTTCGAAGGCGAGGGTACCGTGACCGCAGCCGATATCCAGATCGATCAGGATATCGAGATCATGAATCCGGAGCTTGAGATCGCGCACTTAAACGGCGGGCCAGACAGCAAGCTTTTTATGGAGCTTACGATCACGAACGGCAGAGGCTATGTCAGCGCTGAGAAGAACAAAGATGAGAGCACGCCGATCGGTGTCATTGCGGTAGATTCCATTTATACGCCGGTAGAGCGCGTCAATCTTTCCATCGAGAATACCCGTGTCGGCCAGATGACGGATTATGACAAACTGACACTGGATGTATTCACGAACGGCACACTGGCGCCCGATGAGGCAGTATCTCTGGCAGCAAAGGTGTTGTCCGAACATCTGTCGTTGTTCATCAACCTTTCCGATGCGGCACAGTCTGCGGAAGTTATGATCGAGCCGCAGAACGTAGCACAGGAAACGGTGCTTCAGATGAACATCGATGAATTGGAATTGTCCGTAAGATCCTACAACTGCCTGAAGAGAGCAGGGATCAACACGGTGGAAGAGCTTTGCAACAAGACATCGGAAGATATGATGAAGGTACGGAACCTGGGACGCAAGTCTCTGGAAGAAGTGCTGGCAAAGCTGAAAGAACTCGGGTTGCAGCTTAGCGCACGCGAGGAAGTTTAATCAAAAGACAGCCAATCCGGTAAGCCCGAAGAGCACGGAAGGAGGAAAATCATGGCAAAGTACAGAAAGCTCGGAAGAACGTCTTCTCAGAGAAAGGCGCTTCTCCGTAATCAGGTAACAGCGCTCATCAATCATGGCAAGATCGTGACGACTGAGGCAAAGGCAAAAGAAATCCGCAAGACGACCGAGAAATTGATCGCACTTGCAGTCAAAGAAAAGGACAACTACGAGGAAATTACCGTAACTGCAAAGGTTCCGCGTAAGGACAAGGACGGCAAAAGGATCAAGGAAGTGGTCGATGGCAAGAAGGTCACCCAGTATGATCAGGTCGAGAAAAAGATCAAGAAGGACAAGCCCTCCCGTCTGCATGCGAGACGCGAAATGCTCAGAGTCCTTTATCCGGTAACGGAAGTGCCGACAGAAGTTGCAGGAAAGAAGAAGAACACGAAGAAAGTGGACCTTCCCGCAAAGCTGTTCGATGAGATCGCACCGAAGTACGCTAACAGAAACGGCGGTTACACCCGTATCGTTAAGATCGGACCGCGTAAAGGCGACGGCGCAATGGAAGTGCTGATCGAGCTGGTATAAACTTAAGTTTCTGAAAGGAATCCGTTCTTTTCAAGAAATGCAAGATTCTCAAGATACATCTCCCGGATGACGTTTTGAACGTCGCCCGGGAGTTTTTTTCGTGCTTCCGGAGTGAGAGAAGTCGTCTCAACCGGCGCGCCGTAGCGCAGAACAATGTGTGTCCGGTATAGACGCGGCAGATGATCCTCGAAAACAGGTTTGCTGTAAGTGATCGCCATAGGGACGACGGGGCTGCCGGTCTTTTCGGCAGGCTTGAAGCTCCCGGCATGGAAAGGTTGCACCGGTTCCTCGGTTTTGTTTCTGGTGCCTTCCGGATAGATACAGATGGAGATCCCCTGCTTCAGGTAGTCAATCGCAGTCAGGATTACCTGAAGACTCTGCTTGAGATCATCGCGCTTCATGAAAAGGCAATACAGTCGTTTCATCCAAATGGAGATCACAGGGAGCTTTCCGATGCTTTCTTTTGCAATGTAACCGGTTAGTGTGGGAACCTGTGCGTAAGAAACGATAATGTCAAAAATACTCCGATGATTTCCGACATAGAAAACAGGTCGGTCGGTTGGGATATGCTCTTTTCCGAAGACAGTCACTTTCTGGCCGCCCAGGAATAATACGGTGCGAAACCCCCATTGAACAAAATGAAGGCTCATCAGATCGCCCTTGTTTCGGTTGACTTTTCTCACAAGAAATGTAAACGGGAGGGCAAACAGGCTGAGAATGCAGAATATAACTACATATAGAATGGCAATGATCGTGAAAAACATAATCTGTCGATCCCTTTCTTTTGCAAGTGTATCATACTGAGATCAAAAGCCATATGTCACGAAGTGACATTGTGGTCTATGCGCAGGGAATCGCTCTGGCATGCATGTCAAGGCGATTCTTTGTGCATAGAGTACATGCGATTTCATCGCATGTACCTTTTGACCTCAGTATTATATCATAGGCATCCATTTCGGTGCAATTCCATAGATGTTGTGGAAAATGTATAGAAAAGACAAAGATATAGTAGAATTTTCTTGACAATTGTCTTCTCTTGTGATAATTTTAGAGCGTAGTTTTTGATTAAAAGCCGAGGAGGGCAGTGAAAATGGAGCAGAAAGAGATCGATAAGATCAGAGCGTCAATCCTTCAGCAGTGCGGGAGCAAGGTCATGATCCAGTTAGATCGCGGACGGAACAAAATCGATATCCAATCCGGCGTGATCCAGAATGCGTATCCGAGCGTGTTTACGATCCTTGTCAACGACAAGAATGAAAACAATCCGCCGCAGCTGCTTTCCTTTAGTTATAAGGATGTGGTTACACGGGACATCCGCATGAAGCTTTGCTAAATCTTCTGCGAAACAACTTGGGGCTGCCACACTGTAAAGTGCGACAGCCCTTTCCTCATGAAAGAATATGAAAAACCCTTATCAGGAGCAAAAAAACAGAAAAAAACGTTTCGTGGCGGCAGTTATCGGACTGGCGCTGTTTGTCGTTTTTCCGACACAGTTCATGGCTGCGACAGCGGGAGCCGTAGAGGCCGCGACTGCGGCAGCGACAGCTTCGGAGGACGCTGCTGCATCTGATGGCACGTCCACCGATCAGGACGCGGCACAAAGCACGACAGATACGTCATCGACCACTGATCAGACGGAAAACGCAGCTGATACGACTGCGCCCGCAGCAACAAGCAACACGACATCTGCAAACAGTTCTGGCTCCACGAGCAGTTCCACTTCCGCATCCAATAAGATCATCTCAGATGCCAATGCGAAGATCAACCAGGCAGAGCAAGGCCTGAATGAGATCAATAACCAGATTTCCGGAATCCAGGGAAAACAGAACCAGCTCCAAAGCGAAATGAATGCGTTGGACTCAGAACTTTCAGAGCTCCTTGTCAATATCGCGATCCTTGAGGATGAGATTGTAGCGACCAAAGCCGAGCTCGAGCAGGTGAATGCAGATCTGGCCGAAGCGGAAGCGAAAGAAGCAAAAGAATACGCCGATATGAAAAAGCGTATTCAGTATATGTACGAGAACAGCGACGGTGCATTATGGGATGCGCTCCTGGGGTCTGACAGCTTTTCCGATTTTTTGAACCGGATCGAATATGTGGATGCCATGTATTCCTATGATAGAGACCTCCTGACAGAGTTCCGGCAAACAGTTCAGGAAGTGAAGGATCTTCGAGAGGCTGTGCTGGATACTCAGGATGAATTGGAAGAGATCATGACGGAATATGAAGCGCAGCAGGCTGCATTGGAAGATGCGATCGCCAGGAAGCGTGCGGAGTCCGCAGATTTTGATGTGAAGCTGAAGAATGCAAGAGCGCTTGCACAGGAATACTCCCAAACGATCGCGGAGCAGAATGCGATCATCAAGGAAGAGCAACGGAAGCAGGAAGAAGAGCGTAAAAGAAGAGAAGCGGAAGAAAGGGCCAGACAGGAAGCGGCAAGGACTGCTTCGGCATCCAACACATCTTCTTCGACTTCATCCGGAAGCAGCGTTTCTTCCGGCGGTACGATGAATCCTTCCTACAGGACCGGCGTCAGCGGCTCGTCTGTAGTCGATTACGCAATGCAGTTTATCGGAAACCCCTATGTTTTCGGAGGGACAAGTCTGACAAATGGCTGTGACTGCTCCGGCTTTACGCAGAGTGTCTATTCACACTTCGGAATCAATCTGCCGCGTGATTCGGGTTCACAGGCGACAGTCGGTCAGGCGGTTTCTTATGACGCCGCACAGCCCGGTGACTTGGTCTGCTATGTCGGTCATGTCGGTATCTATATTGGAAACGGACAGATCGTCAACGCGAGTACAGCCCGTACCGGTATCAAGACACAATCCGCAACCTATCGACCGATCACAACCATCCGGAGGGTATTATGAAAAAAGGTAAGATCATTTTGGCAGTGATCCTCGCAGCAGCAGCACTGGTCGTTCTTCTCCTGATCGCAGTCTTCCACGACGATCACAAAGAAGAACTGGTTTACAACCAGAGTCTGGATCTTGTGGCGGTTACCGTAGAGGGAGAGGACCTGACCCTCTATGATCTGGCTTTTTATATCGCTTATGAAGAAGGCATGGTGAATGAACAGGCGATGATCTATGATCCGAGCGATCCGCAGGCTTATTGGAACATTCATACCAACGGAGAGTTTATCCGGATCTCAGCCCGCGACGCCGCTGTGGATATGATGATCCACGACTACGTCTATGCCCGTGATGCCGCAAAGGACGGGATGTCGCTGAGTGCCGAAGAGGAGAAAGCCTGCGACAACAGCGCACAGGATTTTTGGAACGATCTGACACAAGAACAGCGCGAAGCACTTGGAATTCCCGAAGAGCAGGTGTATACTGTGTGCAGACAGATCGGCCTTGCAGAGAAATGGGCAGAATATCTGCATGAGACTGAGGGACGGGACCTTGCGTCCTATCAGGTTGGTGGCAAGGCCTGGGAAGAACAGCGTGACAGCATGGATATCGTGTATCACAATGATGTGTTGGACCGGATTGAGATGGGGACGATCACGCTGTAGGAAGGCAGCAAAAAATGGCAAGTAAACTCGGCAGAAATGATCCCTGCTGGTGCGGAAGCGGGAAAAAGTACAAAACCTGCCACATGGCATTTGACGAAAAGATTGAGGATTTCCGCAGAAAAGGCGCGAAGGTGCCCGGACACGAGCTTTTAAAGACACCGGAGCAGATTGCAGGGATCAAAGAAAGCGCAAAGATCAATATTGCGGTGCTGGACTATATTGCCGATCATATTGAGATCGGCATGTCCACTGAAGAGATCGACCGCATGGTATACGAACAGACAACGGCGATGGGAGGAATCCCGGCGCCGCTTCACTATAAGGATTACCCGAAGAGTGTCTGCACTTCTATCAACGAACAGGTCTGTCATGGTATCCCGTCGGAGGATATTTTGCTGCAGGACGGCGACATCATCAACGTGGACTGTTCTACGATCTTAAACGGCTATTTTTCTGATTCTTCCCGTATGTTCATGCTCGGAAATGTCAGCGAGGAAAAGAAACGCCTTGTACAGGTGACAAAAGAATGCATGGAGAAGGGCTTTGAGGCCGTGAAACCATGGGGTTTTCTCGGCGATATGGGGCAAGCCGTGCATGACCATGCGTTTGCAAACGGTTACACAGTGGTGCGCGAGATCGGCGGACATGGTGTGGGCTTGGAGTTTCACGAGGAGCCTTGGGTCGGCTATAACAGCAAACGCGGGACCGAGATGCTTTTGGTACCGGGATTGATGTTTACGATCGAGCCGATGGTCAATATGGGCAAGGTTGAGATCTATATCGATGATGCAAACGGCTGGACAGCATACACGGAGGACGGAAAACCCTCTGCGCAATGGGAGATTCAGGTGCTCGTAACGGAAGACGGCGCAGAGATCATCTCCTATTAGGACGGAAGACCTTATGCAAAAGAAACGACATCTCTGCCTGTGGCTGTGCATCACGATCCCGATGCTGGCAGCAACTGCCTGCGGAGTAAAAGAAGGAAACGGTATGGCCGTTTCGGAAGCGAAGCAGACCGGGACGAACAGAGTACAGATCGAAATGACGCAGCCAAGCGCACCTTTACAGGTCGAGACTCCAAAACCTGCTGTTTCTGGGGAAGAGAAAAAGATCGTCCGTATTTTCCTGCCGGATCGGAAGACAGAGCGATTTCGCATGGACGGGGAGTATCTGGAGGAACAGTTTGAGAACGCGGGATTTGATGCGGTCGTTTATGATGCCGGAGCGGATGCCGAAAAACAGGCAGCCGCGTTAAAGGGCATGACAGAACTGCCGACGGATCTCTGTGTTCTGGTCCCGCTCAATACGCGGGAAGTAAGGGAAGCAGTCCGGGAGATCGATCAAAGCGAGATCCCGCTGATCATCTACGATCAACCGTTTTTCGATATGAAAGCGGCTGCTTTTTTTGTCGGCTTTCAGGACAGTGATGTCAAAGCGGCGCTGGAGGATGTACAGCTGATCGAAGAAGCTCATCAACTGGAATTGGAACAGGCACTTGCGGAAGCGCAGGAAGTAGAAAATGCGGATGACGCACAGGAAGCAACGGATTCCGAGGAAACAACCGAAGAAACGGCAAAAGAGTCGATCGCTCCGCTTCTTGGAGAAGATTCCAAGAAAGATTCAGAGCTCCTGCGGGAGCTGGCAGATGGGGAAAAGCAGGCACTTGTTTACCGGGATACCGCCGGAGAAGCTGTCGTGGTACTGGATATTGGGATCAATCTGCTGCGGGGTGTTACTCCGGATGCCGGCTTGATCGCAGCCTCTGGCTGGGGATTTCCTTGTACTTATCAGGCGGGAACGCCCGGCGAGCAGCCGGATGCTTTCTATCTGCAGCCGGTGCTGATCACAACAGAGAATATGGAAGAAAAACTCGTCATACCGGGTTATTATAAGACAGGCACCGACGGATACCTGCAGCCGGTGCAGACAGAAGAACAGGAAGGAACGTAAAACAGGAGGAGTCATGGAAAAGAAAAAACAATCTCCCATCAAACGCTATGCGCTTATATTGATTTTGATCGCTCTCATCATTGCTTTGATCGTGTTGTGGGCGATGCAGATCCTGACGGGTGAGCGTCTTACGATGATCGTACGGATCATCTCGTTTTTGCCGGTCTTGCTTGCCGGTATGATGCTGTTTCTGGAGAAGGAAGGAGAAAACGGGAAAAAAGCCCTGACGGTGATGCTTTGCATTGGCGGTACGGCGGCGTTTGCCCTTTTGACGCGTCTTACTCCGCTGAAAGGGATGCTTTCCAATGTTTTCGGTCCGGATGAGATGCTTTTGATCCCGGGGCTTGACCGGGAGGGGCGGGCCGTATCTGCGCTTTTGATCGGTATTGTATTTGGTATCGGCCTTCTCGCCGCGACGATCCTCAGCATCGGCAAACAGAAAAAGGGCCGCCGGATGAAACGCCGTCCTCTGGATCAGTTGATCGTAGCCTTGCTGACAGCAGTCCTTGTGATCCTGATCGCAGTGGCGTTATTCCTATACCGCGGATTGCCGCTTGCGACACTGATCGGACTTATTGTCTTTATCGTACTGAAAGCCATTCCGGAGGAAAAATTGTCCGTTTCCACGGCAACCGGGATTGCACTGAGTGCATCGATTTGTGCCGGTATCATGCTCGGCGCTGCGCTGTGATGAGATTGTGGTTTCCTGCGTATTTCTATTGCAATCGCGCACATCCTGTATTATAGTAAACGCGGTAATGGAAGAAACAGTTGGGATAAAGAATGATTTATGGATGCAATTGCAGTTTTTAAGATGATCGCAGGGCTGGTCGGCGGACTGGCGCTCTTTCTCTATGGTATGAATATCATGAGCGGCGGCCTGACCAAGGCGTCAGGCGGGCAGCTCGAACATCTTCTTGCGCGGGTGACCAAGAACAGATGGCTTGCCTATCTGTTCGGGATTGGTGTCACCGCTGTCGTCCAATCCTCTTCCGCATCCACCGTCATGGTGGTCGGTCTCGTAAACTCCGGCATCATGAAACTGGCGGAAGCCGTGAATGTGATCCTCGGTGCCAATCTCGGTACCACTTTCACTGCATGGCTATTGTCCTTAAATGCCATCAGCACGGATAATTTCTTCCTGAATCTGTTTAAGCCCATGTCGTTCTCGCCGTTTCTGGCGTTGATCGGCATTGCGCTCCTCATGTTCACCAAATCGGATAAAAAGAAAAATCTTGGGATCATCCTGATCGGTTTTGCGGTGCTGATCTTCGGTATGGATATGATGAGTTCCGCAGTGATGCCGCTTCGGTCCTCCGCAGAATTCCAGTCATTTCTGACGACCTTTACAAACCCGCTGGTCGGACTATTGATCGGCGTGGTCTTCACGATGGTGATCCAGAGCTCGGCCGGTACGATCGCAGTGCTGCAGGCGTTGTCCTCCACGATCTTTATCAGTTACGGGATGGCTCTGCCGGTGGTCATCGGCGCAGAGGTCGGCACTTGTATCACGGCCATCATTTCATCGATCGGCGCGAATAAAAACGGAAAGCGGACTGCCCTGATGCATCTTTACTTCAATATCATTAAGGCGGCCACTTTTATGATCGTGTTCTATTCCCTGAATGCTGTGCTGCATTTTGCGTTTTTGCAGAACCAGGCGAGCATGGTCGGTATCGCGTTCATCCATACTGCCGTAAACCTTGTAGCGACGCCGCTTATGGTGCCGTTTTCCGGGGTTCTCGTCAAGCTTGCTCTAAAGACCATTCCGATCGATGAGAAAGAAAAAGAGCAGCAGGACGAAGAACGACGGATTGCAGCATTGGATACCAGATTCCTTTCCACGCCAGCTTTCGCACTGCAACAGGCAAAGCTTGCCGCAAATGACATGGCGGATATGTCAAAAGATGCCCTGGAGAAGGCGATGGGGCTGTTTAAAGACTATCATTCCGAGGATGCGGAGGAAGTGGCACGGATTGAAAATATCGTGGACCGCTACGAGGATCAGCTCGGGACTTATCTCGTCCGACTGTCCAGTACGGATCTGAACCAGACGGACAGCCACAGTCTTTCTATTATCTTGCACTGTATCACGGACTTTGAACGGATCAGCGACCATGCCTACAATATGATGCTGACAGCAAAGAACATGCATGAGGATAACAAGCATTTCTCCAATAAGGCGCAGGAGGAACTGCGGATCTTCTCCGATGCAGTGAGAGAGATCGTGGACATGTCAGTGAAGGTTTTCCAGGATGAGGACCTTGTGCTCGCACAATCCGTGGAGCCGTTGGAAGAAGTGATCGACGGATTGCATATGGAGGTGAAACGACGCCATATCAGGCGGCTGCGGAAAGGGAAATGTACGATCGATCTCGGCTTTGCCTTGAATGACCTCGGTACGGACTATGAGAGGATTGCGGATCACTGCTCAAATATCGCGGTGTGTCTTCTGCAGGTCAGCCAGGACGGCTTTGATACTCATGAATATCTGGAAATGATCCGGCAGGAGAAGAGCCAAAGCTTTGAACAGGAAGTGGAGCGTTACGAACGCCGCTACAGCCTGCCGAACAAGAAAGTGTCGGAAGAAGAGGAAGACTTGATCGACGCGCAGGAAGCATTGGCAGAAGAGGAAGCCGCCAAAGAAAAGGAAAAGGAGAAAGATCTGCTGAAAAAAGCCAAGGAAAAGGCAAAAGAAGCAAAAGAAAAGAAAGACAAGCTGAAAAAGGATAAACTGAAAGACAACAAGAAAAAGGCATGAGAAAGGAAATCATATGAAGATCGTATGTCTTGATATGGAAGGCGTGCTCGTCCCCGAGATCTGGATCGCATTTGCAGAGGCAAGCGGTATTCCGGATCTGAAAAGGACGACCCGGGATGAGCCGGATTATGACAAGTTGATGAAATACCGCCTTCAGATCTTAAAAGAGCACAAACTCGGGCTCAAAGAGATCCAGGAAGTGATCGGCACGATCGATCCGCTGCCGGGCGCAAAGGAGTTTCTGGATGAGCTGCGGACACTGACGCAGGTCATTATCCTGAGTGACACCTTTACCGAGTTTGCATCGCCCCTGATCAAAAAACTCGGCTATCCGACGCTGTTCTGCAATTCGCTTGTGGTCGGGGAGGACGGTCAGATCCTGGATTACACCATGCGCATCGCCCATTCCAAGCTTTCCACAGTGAAGGCGCTGCAGTCGATCGGGTTTGAGACAATCGCGGCGGGGGACAGTTTTAACGATCTGGAGATGATCAAAGCTGGCAGTGCAGGCTTTTTGTTCCGTTCCACCGAACAGATCAAAAAGGATTTTCCGGATATACCGGCCTTTGATGAATTTGGAGATCTCCTCCAGGCGATTAGGAAAAAACTGTAAAACAAGGCGGCCACAAAAGCCTGAAATGAATACACAAAAATGAGCTCTTTCGGGAGCTCTTTTTTTGTGCAGATTTTGTGCTTATTTTGCGTTGACAAAAAAAAGAATACTAGATATAGTATTTTATGTTGACGAATTTATGTGAACACTATATAATTAATTTTAGATATGATTTTTGAGGAGTTTAAAACGGTCCGAATTGCCGGTATTGTCGCGCATTCCTCGGTAAATGGTCCGGGCGTCCGGTATGTGATCTTCTTTCAGGGGTGTCCGCATCATTGCAGAGAGTGTCAGAATCCGGAGACCTGGGATCCGTCCGGTGGAGAGGAGCTGTCGGTGGATCAGGTGATCACGGAACTGAAAGGGACACGGTATCTGGACGGGGTCACACTTTCCGGGGGAGATCCGCTCCTGCAGCCCTTTGCAGCAGGAAAGATCGCCAGAGCCGCGAAAGAGTCGGGCCTGACCGTGTGGTGTTACACCGGATGGACGTTTGAAGCACTGATGCAGGGAGCAGCAGGGGAGGAAGCGATCCGCGCGCTTACATGGATGGATGTCCTGGTGGACGGCGCTTTTCGGATCGAAGAAAAGACAGAAGATGCACTGTATCGGGGCAGCGCCAATCAGAGATTGATCGATCTGCCGGCAAGTCTGCCGGAACGCATAGTACATGTTGTCTCACAATTCTATTAGGGGGTTATGAAAATGTCACTCACGAAGGTAAAGAAAAGGAATGGGTCAACTGCGCCATTTCAGGCAAGTAAGATCGAAAATGCCGTAGCGCAGGCATTTATGGCGACCGAGGAGATCGGTACGCGGGATCTGTCTACGATGTCCCGTGCGATCGAGCTCATGGTAGAGACGTCGCTGAACGATTCCGGGGTACTGGCGCCCACCGTGGAGGAGATCCAGGATATGGTGGAAGCAACCCTGATGAAATGCGGTTACAGCAAGACCGCAAAGGCTTATATCCTTTACCGCAGCCAGCACCAGAAAGTACGTGAGACAAAGACTACCCTTCTAGATTATAAAAAACTGGTAGATGGCTATATCGGGACCGAGAAAGACTGGCGTGTCAAGGAGAATTCTACGGTGACGCTTTCCGTAGGCGGTCTGATCCTTTCCAACTCCGGTGCGATTTCCGCCAACTACTGGCTGACCGAAGTCTATGATGATGAGATTGCCGAGGCACATCGGCAGTGTTTCATGCATATCCATGATCTTTCCATGCTGACCGGTTATTGCGCAGGCTGGAGCCTGAAGCAGCTGATCGTGGAAGGTCTCGGCGGTGTACCGGGACGGATCACGAGCGGCCCGGCGAAGCATCTTTCCACGCTTTGCACGCAGATGGTCAATTTCCTTGGCATCATGCAGAATGAATGGGCAGGTGCGCAGGCATTTTCTTCCTTTGATACTTATCTGGCGCCGTTTGTAAAAGCTGACAATCTTTCCTATGGGGAAGTCAAGCAGTGCATCCAGTCCTTTATTTATGGTGTGAACACGCCTTCCCGTTGGGGCACGCAGGCACCGTTCACGAATGTAACGCTTGACTGGACAGTTCCGGAGGATATGGTGAATCTCCCGGCGCTTGTCGGCGGCGTAGAGCAGGATTTCACCTACGGTGACTGCAAGGCTGAGATGGATATGGTCAACAAGGCCTTCATCGAGATCATGATCGAGGGCGATGCAAACGGACGCGGCTTCCAGTATCCGATCCCGACTTACTCCATTACGAGCGAATTTGACTGGAGCGATACGGAAAACAACCGTCTGCTCTTCGAAATGACCGCAAAATACGGCACTCCGTATTTTTCCAACTATATCAACTCCGATATGAAGCCCTCGGATGTCCGTTCGATGTGCTGCCGGCTGCGTCTGGATCTCCGCGAGCTCAGGAAAAAGGGCGGCGGATTCTTCGGTTCCGGCGAGTCCACCGGTTCGATCGGTGTCGTGACGCTGAACCTTCCGCGGATCGCTTATATCGCACGCGACCGCAAGGAATTCTACGAGATCCTCGACAGATACATGGATATTGCGGCAAGATCGCTGCACATCAAGCGTGGTGTTGTTACCCGCCTGATGAATGAAGGGCTGTATCCGTACACGAAGCGGTATCTTGGCAGCTTCGAGAACCATTTCAGCACGATCGGCCTGGTAGGCATGAATGAAGCGATCAAGAATGCGGACTGGATGGATACCGATATCACGACCGAAGGCGGACGCGCGTTTGCACGCGAGGTTTTGAACCATATGCGTGAGCGTCTCTCGGATTATCAGGAGCAGTACGGCGACCTTTACAATCTCGAGGCGACTCCGGCAGAGTCCACGACCTATCGTTTTGCGAAGCACGATACGGAAGAGTTCCCGGATATCATCACCGCTTCCGAAAACGGCGCAGCGCCGTATTATACCAACAGTACGCATTTGCCGGTCGGCTACACGGACGACATTTTTGATGCACTGGAGATGGAAGACGAACTGCAGACGCTGTATACCTCCGGTACGGTCTTCCATGCATTCCTCGGAGAGCGGATCCCGGATTGGAGCAATGCCGCTTCTCTTGTTAAGAAGATTGCAGAGAATTTCAAACTTCCCTACTACACGCTTTCTCCGACTTACTCGATCTGCGCAGAGCACGGATATATTGCGGGTGAGCACTTTGCATGCCCCTGCTGCGGCAAAGATACAGAGGTTTACTCCAGGATTACCGGTTACTATCGCCCGGTGAAGAACTGGAACGACGGTAAGGCCGCAGAGTTCCGCGCTAGAAAGACCTATGAGCCGGAAGAGCTCCACGGCGCAGAGCCGATCAAGAAGATTGCAGTCTTGCCGGTAGAAAAAGAGGAAATGGAAAAAGAAACGCTGGAAAAGATCGAGCAGAGAGTGATCCTGCGGACGATCGCGCCGGAAGAGTTCATGGACGAGGAGGAAACGCTCGAGATCCTGGATCTGAACGAAGAAGCAGAAGCACAGGAAATGCCACAGATGATCCTGCTTTCCACGAAGACCTGCCCGAACTGCCTCGCTGCGCAGCGTATCCTGCGGGAAGGCGGGATGGAATTCAAAGTGATGTATGCGGAAGACCCTGACGGCGCGAGTCTCGCTTCCGAGTTCCACATTACACAGGCGCCCACGCTTTTTGTGCCGGAAGGTGACGGCTACATGACGGTTTATAACCTCAGTAATATCAAAGGGTTTGTGGATCATAAAGCAGTGATGGAGAACGCTTAGATCCCAATCTGTAAGCGCGTGTGATGAAAAAAAGAATCAATAAGATCCGCCTCAGGGATGCTCTCCTGATCTTTCTCGGGAGCACCCTGATGGCGTTTGCGGTAAAGTATATTTTTGATCCGGCAGGGCTTGTTACAGGCGGCGTGTCGGGTCTTGCTATTGTCATAAAGGATCTTTCGGCACGGTTTTTAAACTTTGAAATTCCGCTTTGGGTCAGCAATGTGGTCTTAAACGTGCCGATCTTTCTTTTTGCGATCAAAACCGACGGCATCAGAAGCGTGATGCGAACGGGCCTTGCCTGGGTGATCATGTCGGCAGAGCTCGCAATCTTCCCGGAGTGCAACTTTCTTCCGGACAATCTTCTTCTGGTTTCCTTATATGGCGGTGTTTGCTTCGGCGTGGCGACGGGGATCCTTCTTTCCGCGCGTGCGACAAGCGGCGGCACGGATATGCTCGGCAATTCGCTGCATAAGTATTTCCGACAGTACAGCATGGGACGGATCATCCAGGTGTTGGATGGGCTGATCGTCGTGCTTGGCGCTGTGGTCTTTGACATGGAGCGGACGTTGTTTGCGATCATTTCCGTCTATATGATGGGACGGCTTACGGACAAGGTGCTCGATTTCGGCAAACGAGCCAAGATGGCATTTATCATCTCCGATCGCAATGAGGAGATCGCGCATGTGATCATGACCGAATTGGACCGTGGCGTCACAGCCCTTCACGGAAAGGGGATGTACCTTGGAGAAGAACGGGATATTCTCTTTTGTATTTGCAGCAAACGTGATATAGTGGATATCAAGCAGATCGTAAAGGAATATGACAAAAAAGCGTTCTTCATCATTGGGGGCGCGAGTGAGGTTCTGGGCGAGGGCTTCATTGAAAACTGGACATAACGAGGGCGCCCCCTTAAAGAGGGGGCGCTTTTTTTCACAATTCTTTTGGAGGACGGTCGGATGCATCAAAAGAGGATGAGAGAGGGGAAAAGCGTAAAATGGCGGCAGCTTCCGCCGAATTTCAACCGGAAGTCTTTCCTGATCCAGTGGCTGATCTTTGTCATCGCATTTTTGCTGACGACAGCCGTCAGCATTCTGGGGCTGGACTGGACGGGATACAACACGGTCCAGATGGGGCTTTTTGGGATCAGCACGCAGTGTATCCTGATCATGATCTTTGCGGGGATGTTCGGCTATGTGGCAAGTATGAGTTCTGCGTTCCTGGTGTTTCTTTATGCGATCATCGTGAGGCCGGAGGAAGCATACCTGGCGTCAATCTATCTCCTGGCCGCGATCCTCTTTTCCGTTGCAGGACAGACACGTGTATTTGCGAGCTGGAAAAGGACGCTGCTGTTCTGGGTGATCGCGACCTTTCTGATAGCATTTTTATCGATGTTGCTGACAATGTTGCAGAGCTATACATTTGCGCCCGGTCAGAATACGATCGCAGAGGACTATCTGCTCTGCGTTGTTTCCCAGATCCTGCAATGCGGTCTGAGCACCTACGCCTGCCGGCTGTTTTTCAAATGCTGCCCGGACAAAGTGAAATCCAAGGTGGCGCTTGGTATGCTGTATTACAATCGTGAATACGAGACGGACGAACGGTTTCGGAAAGCCTTGCGCAAAAATGTCATCAGTTCCAGAGTGTCATCTTTTATTCTGGCGGAGGCTGTGATCCTGGTGGTTTCGGCAATCGCATTTACGCGAATCCTGTTTCCCGATCTGCAGAGGATGCAGGCGATCGCGGGGCCGGAACCCGGGATGCAGACGGAGTCGGAGCTTCGCTCGGAAGGAGATCAGGTCGGGATTGTTTCGGGCCATGAGATCCGCGAGGCCCTGCGGGAGCGCGTAGAGGGAATGCTCCCCGAGATCGATGCAAATGCTTTTGTCTACAACGTCTACAGCTATGCCTATATCATCAAGATGATCCTGATGCTGTTCTGCGTGTCGGTGCCGGTGGCGTCTTTTGTTAATTTCTATGCGCAGATTAGGATCGCGGGGCCGATCAGCCGGATCTCGGACTATATGGTGCGGTTTTCCTCCACGCCCAGGAAGGAATTACGGCATTGTGTGGACAATATTTATGAACTCCAGATCCATACGCGCGATGAGATCGAGCAGCTGTACCATGCGGTGGATCAGACCGTGCATGAAGTGACGGACATGATCGATAAGATCCAGGAGGAGGCGAAGCTCCAGGAGGACCTCCGCGTGGCGCAAAAAGCGAGTGAAGCGAAAAGCTCCTTTCTTTCGAATATGTCTCATGAGATCCGCACCCCGATCAATGCGGTGCTCGGGCTGAACGAGATGATCCTGCGGGAGTCCGAAGAACCTGTCACGCTCAAACACGCAACAGATATCAAGACTGCCGGGAATACGCTCCTTTCCCTTGTGAACGACATTCTGGACTTTTCCAAGATCGAGGCCGGCAAGATGGAGATTTTGCCGGTACAATATGAGCTCAGCTCCACGATGAACGATCTGGTCAACATGATCGCGGCCAAGGCGGAAGAGAAGAACCTTGCCGTGATCGTTCATGTGGAGGAGACGATCCCGCATCTTCTCTATGGAGACGAGGTCCGGATCAAGCAATGTGTGACGAATATGCTGACCAATGCCGTAAAATATACGGAAACGGGCGCTGTTACGCTGAATGTCAGCAGCAGGCCGCTGTCGGAGGACGAGATCGCGCTGCGGTTTCAGGTGATCGACACCGGGATCGGGATCAAGGAGGAGGATTTGGAGAAACTTTTCTCACCTTTCGAGCGCATCGAAGAGATCAGAAACCGCACGATCGAGGGCACGGGGCTTGGCATGAGCATCGTGAAAAAGATTCTGGCCATGATGGATACAAAGCTTGAGGTCAAGAGCGTTTACGGCGAAGGCTCTGATTTTTCCTTTGAGGTAAGGCAGAAGGTATGCGATGCGGAACCGATCGGAGACTTCGAAGAAAATTACAATCGTGCCGTGGAGAGTGCGGAGCAGTATCAGGAGGCCTTCCATGCACCGGAGGCGAAGGTGCTGATCGTCGATGATACCAAGATGAATCTGACTGTCATCGAAGGTCTTTTAAAACAGACACTTCTGCAGATCACAACGGCGATGAGCGGCAAAGAGATGCTGGAACTGACAGAAAAAGAGAATTATGATGTGATCCTACTCGATCACCGGATGCCGGAGATGGATGGGATTGAGACGCTGGAAGCGCTGAAGAAAGAGGCGTCGAACCCGAACCGTGAGACCCCTGTGATCGCGTTGACAGCAAATGCAGTGGCGGGGGCGCGGGAAATGTATATTGAGGCTGGCTTTTCGGATTATCTGACGAAGCCGATCGATGCCGTGAAACTGGAAAAGACACTGGCCACGTTCCTTCCTGCAGAAAAACTGATCCTGCCGAATGATCCGCGCTTTGCGGCCAATTCCTCCCACCGGATCCCGGAGCAGGGTGTTGATGCAAACGGTTATCTGAAAGGGAATGGTGACGATCTGCAGCACCCGCTTGCGAAAGAATCCGATCGCCAGATCCATGAGATCCTGCTGAAATGCACGGGAATCCAATTAAAAGAGGCTGTGAAAAACTGCGGAAGGGAGGCGATCCTCTACGATGCGATCAAGGAGTTTCTGATCGCGCTGCCGTCCAAATCGGCGCAGATTGCACAGTATGCGGAGGAAAAGGATTACCGGAATTATACAGTACTTGTGCATGCGCTGAAGAGTTCCGCCCGCCTGATCGGTGCAAAGGAACTTTCGGAGCAGGCAGCATATCTGGAAACCTGCGGCAACGAGGAGAATGCCGAGGAGATTGAAGCGAAGACCACGGAGTTATTGGTACTGTACAGGAGTTATCAAGAGAAACTCTCGCCGGTCAATCCCAAGACATCGCGTGCAGAGATTGAGAAGCCCGTCATCACGGAGGAGGAATTTGCAGAGGCGCTGATGGGGATGAAAGAGTTTGTGGAAGCATACGATTATGACAGTGCGGACAAGATCCTGAAAATGCTGGAAGGCTACAAAATATCGTCGCCACTTGATGAAAAATATGCTAAGATAAAAGAACTTATGGCAGCAGTGGACAGGACGGCACTTCTGGAACTGCTTTGAGGTGCGGTCGGACAGGACGGAAAGGAACGCTATGGACAAAAGGATCTTTCTGATCACGGATCAGAAGAACAAAGGCTTTATGATCAATGCGATCATCCAGGAACTGACAGAAGAAGACTATGAGGTAAGGGAATGTCAGCCGAACCCGACGGAGCTCAGCAAGCTCAGCGAAGAGAGCGGTGTTTATCTGGCGTATCTGGACGGGATCGAGAATGCCGGAGAGAAAGCGGATCAGATGCTGCTTTACCTGAAGGAGCAGATCGCAGAAAATGAGATCGCGCTGGTTCTGATCGGCAAGCAGGATGATTTCTCCTATGTGAACCGGATCATTCCGGACGAGATGCTGGCCGGGACGTTTCTGCGGCCGGTGAATGTCAAGGAGCTGGGCCAAAAACTCGGATCCATCGTGAAGAAAGAAGAAGAGAAGCAGGCGAAGAAGCGGATCCTTGTGGTGGATGATGACGGGATGATGCTCCGGACGATCAAGACGTGGTTGTCCGAGAAATATCAGGTTTATATGGTCAATTCCGGGATGAATGCGATCACGTTTCTCGCAAAGAATATGGTGGATCTCATCCTTCTGGACTATGAAATGCCGGTGACTACAGGTCCGCAGGTACTTGAGATGCTGAGATCCGAGTCCGCGACGAGCCATATCCCGGTCATGTTTTTGACTGTGAAGGACGATAAGGAGAGCGTTATGAAGGTGCTTTCGTTAAAGCCGGAGAAATATCTTCTGAAGACGATGCCGCCGGATGAGCTGATCGACAACATTGATGCGTTTTTTGAAGAGCAAAAAAAAGAGAAGCTGATGTAAAAAGGAGATTCCGATGTCACAGATCAAAGAAAAGATCCATGAAATGAAGCTGGATGCGCCGAAAATGATGACGACACCGGCAGATATACGAAACAAGGCCCTTCTTGCGATCCGGGATGCGCTGCTTGCCCAGAAAGCGCAGATTTTTGCGGAGAATGAAAAGGATCTTTCGGAAGCGGCAAAGAATCAGATCGCAGATGCAGTTGTAAAGCGCCTTCGTTTCAATGAGGGGAAGCTTTCCGATGTCGTGAAAGGGTTGGAAGGCCTTGTTGAATTGCCGGATCCGGTCGGACGGATCACACTGCATCGGCAGCTGGATGAAGGACTGGTCTTAAAACGCGTGACCTGCCCGATCGGCGTGATCGGCGTGATCTTTGAGGCTCGGCCGGATGCTCTGGTGCAGATCTCTGCATTGTGCATCAAGAGCGGGAATTGCGCTGTGTTAAAGGGCGGAAAAGAGACCACGTACACGAACAGAATCCTGTTCCGTCTGATCCGGGATGCCGCCGTAGGAGCGGGACTGCCCCAAAATTGCCTTATGCAGGCGGAGCAGCACAGTGAGATCGACGAGCTTCTGCAGTGCGAGACGGAGGTCGATCTTCTGATCCCACGCGGATCCAACGCCTTTGTGCGTTATATCATGGACCATACCAAGATTCCGGTGATGGGACATGCAGACGGCGTCTGCCATATTTATGTAGCAAAAACTGCGGACAAAGAGAATGCGATCCGGATTCTGATGGATGCGAAGACGCAGTATACGGCGGCTTGCAACGCGATGGAGACGATCCTGATCCACCGGGAGATCGCAAAGGAATTCCTGCCGATGTTGGAGGAAGCGTGCAAAGAAAATGGGATCAAATTGCGCGGTACCAAAGAGGTGTGTGATCTGATCAGCGGTGAAACCATGGAGGATGCGGAGTTCAACACGGAGTATCTTTCCCTGACTGCTTCGGTCAAATTGGTTTCCGGCGTGGAGGAAGCCGCAGACCATATCAACCGGTACGGCTCGCACCATACGGATGCGATCCTGACGGAGGACGATGCGGAAGCAGCGTATTTCATGCAGATGGTGGATTCTGCCGGGGTGTATCGGAACTGCTCCACGCGTTTCTCGGATGGCTATCGTTACGGTTTCGGCGCGGAAGTCGGGATCAGCACCGGAAAACTCCATGCCAGAGGGCCTGTGGGACTGGACGGACTCATGACCTACAAGTACGAGCTCACCGGACAGGGACAGATTGTGGGAGACTACGCCGAAGGAAAGTCCTCGTTCCATTTCCGTGATTTGGAATAAAAAAACAAAACGAACGGCGCTTTTTTTGGCAAGTATTGTTATGGCATTTTTTGGACGGATGATATATAATGTGAAATGGTTTGTAAACCGTCTATTTTTTTAAGGAGGAAGAGAAAGTATGAAAAAGAGAGTATTGGCACTTATGCTCGCTGGTGCTATGGGTCTGTCCCTGACGGCTTGCGGCGCTAATGTGACGCCGGAGCAGCAGGCACAGATCGAGCAGGCGATCAACGAGGCTGCTACCGAGATCCAGAATGCAGTTGACGAGGCACAGGCTGACGCTGCAGCAACAACGGATGCTAGCACGGGTGCAACTACGGACGTTGCTTTCGTAACAGACGTGGGAAACATTGATGACCATTCGTTCAACCAGTATTCCTGGGCAGGTGTGCAGGAGTTTGCTTCCGCAAACGGTCTGACCGCAAACTACTATCAGCCGTCTGAGGACTCTGACGCAGCACGTCTGGAGCAGATGGACAACGCAGTCAATGACGGTGCAAAGGCAATCGTTATGGCTGGTTACCTGTTTGGTTCCTCTCTTGCAGAGGCACAGGACAAGTATCCGGATATCCAGTTCGTAGCACTGGATGTATCTACCGGCGATCTTGAGAATCCGGGCAGCAACACCGCTCTCATCACCTATCAGGAAGAGCAGGCTGGTTACCTTGCTGGTTATGCAGCAGTGACTGATGGCTACAAGGAGATCGGTTTCCTTGGCGGTATGGCAGTTCCGGCCGTTATCCGTTACGGCTATGGTTTCGTACAGGGTGCGGAGCAGGCTGCAAAGGACAACAAAATTGACGGCGTAAACATCAAGTATTGGTATTGCGGCGGATTCGCTCCGACGGATGATATCAAGGCAAAGATGGACAGCTGGTACAGCGAGGGTACGGAAGTTGTCTTCGCTTGCGGCGGCGGCATCTATCTTTCCGCTCTTGCAGCAGCAGAGGCAAACAACGGCAAAGTCATCGGTGTTGACGTTGACCAGTCCGCAGAAAGTGATCTGATCATCACTTCCGCAATGAAGGGTCTTACCAATTCCGTGATCCTTGCACTGACCGATTGCTATGAGAACGGCTGGAAGTTCTCCGATGCTTATGCAGGCAAGGAGACCAAGCTTGGTGCAGCAGAGGATTCCGTTGGTCTTCCGATGGAGAACTCCAAGTTCACCACCTTCAATCAGGAGCAGTATGACAAACTGTTTGCATCTCTTGCAGACGGATCTCTTGTGGTAGACAACAACATCGATGCGGACATCGCAGCATCTGTTTCCACCATCAAGGTTGACGTTCAGGAGTAATTACTGACAGTTCATACGATACCAAAAAAAAGAGTGCTTGTGGCTACCCACAGGCACTCTTTTATGTTACAATAGATTAGGTTTTTTGTGACCGGAAAGGGGTGTAGAAGGATTGGGTGAGGATTATGTGATCGAGATGCTCCACATCACAAAAGAATTTCCAGGTATCAAAGCAAACGACGACATCACCCTGCAGCTGAAAAAAGGAGAGATCCACGCACTGCTCGGCGAGAACGGCGCGGGGAAGAGTACGTTGATGTCGGTACTGTTTGGTTTATACCAAGCGGAGCAGGGAGAGATCAGAAAGAACGGCAAGACCGTTCATATCAAAGATCCGAACGAGGCAAATCGTCTCGGGATCGGGATGGTACATCAGCATTTCAAACTTGTGGAATGCTTTACGGTACTGGATAATATTATCCTTGGCGTGGAGGATACCAAACGCGGTTTCCTGCAATATGATTCCGCGCGCAAAAAAGTCATGGAGCTGTCGCAAAAGTATGGACTGCGTGTGGATCCGGATGCGCTGATCTCGGATATTTCCGTCGGGATGCAGCAGAGGGTAGAGATCTTAAAGATGCTCTACCGGGATAATGAGATCCTGATCTTTGACGAGCCGACGGCCGTGCTGACGCCGCAGGAGATCAAGGAACTCATGGCGATCATGCGGGGGTTTAAGGAGGAAGGCAAGAGCATCCTCTTTATCACGCATAAGCTGCAGGAGATCATGGCAGTGGCGGATCGTTGCTCTGTGCTCCGCAAAGGCAAATACATCGGCACGGTGGATATCGCCAATACGACGAGAGAAGAGCTCTCCCGTATGATGGTTGGCCGCGAAGTCGCTTTTGATATTCAGAAAAAGTCTCCGCAAGTGGGAGATGTGGTCCTTTCCGTGAAAGATCTGGTGGTTGCCAGCAAGGCGCATAATAATAACGCGGTCAAGGGCGTCAGTTTTGAAGTACACGCCGGCGAGATTGTTTGTATTTCCGGGATCGAGGGCAACGGACAGACAGAGCTGGTCTACGGCCTGACCGGTCTTGAACCGGTGAAGAGCGGGTCGATCACGTTATGCGGCAAAGACATTACGCATGCCTCCATCCGGGAACGGAGCAAGGACGGCATGAGTCACATCCCGGAAGACCGACACAAATATGGGCTGGTTCTGGACTATACCCTGGAGCAAAACATGGTGCTCCAGCGCTATTGGGAACCGGAATTCCAAAATCACGGCGTGATCCGGTCTCAGGCAGTGCGGAAATATGCGCAGAAGCTGATCGACAAGTTTGATGTCCGTTCCGGCCAGGGACCTGTCACGATCGCACGTTCTATGTCCGGCGGCAATCAGCAGAAAGCGATCATCGCGAGAGAGATTGATAAAAACCCGCAGCTCCTCGTTGCTGTTCAGCCTACGAGAGGATTGGATGTAGGAGCCATCGAATATATCCACCAACAGCTCATCGCAGAGCGGGATGCCGGTCGCGCGGTACTTTTGATCTCGTTGGAGCTGGATGAAGTACGTTCCCTTTCCGACCGGATCCTCGTCATTTATGAAGGGGAGATCGTCGGTGACTTTGAAAAAGCGGAGATGGAAGAACTCGGTCTTTACATGGCCGGCGCCAAGAGACAAGGAAAGGAGGCAGCGAAATGACGAAAAAGAAACCTCTGGCTGAAAACCAGATGCTGATCAGCATTCTTGCCTCTGTGATCTCTATTGCGGTAGGCCTCCTGTTCGGATTTATCCTGCTTTTGATCCTGAATCCCTCCAAGGCAGGCGTCGGAATGAGCGCCATGCTGACGACCGGCTTCGGGAGCCTGGATAAATTCGGCAAAGTGCTTTATCAGGCAGCGCCGTTGATGCTTTGTGGTTTGTCTGTCGGTTTTGCCTTTAAGACAGGTCTTTTCAATATCGGTGCATCCGGACAGTACACGATGGGCGCGTTCTTTGCGTTGATCGGCGCGATCGTCCTGCATCTTCCGTGGTGGGCTTGCCTCCTGCTGTCCTGTGTCGGCGGCGGGATCTGGGGTATCTTCCCGGGACTTTTCAAGGCGCTGTTCAATGTGAACGAGGTCATTACCTCGATCATGTTTAACTGGATCGGGATGTTCCTGGTCAACCTGCTCCTGGCGAATACGCCGATCATGCTGGCTTCCGCATGGGGCGCAAGTAACTCGGACCGTACGGCGGATCTGAATGTGGCGAATCCTTCCGCGATCATTCCGAAAGCCGGTCTGGATAAACTCTTCGGGAATTCCCCGTGGATCAACATCAGCGTCTTCATCGCGATCGCGGTTGCAATCCTGATGTGGTTCATCCTGCAAAAGACGACTTTTGGTTATGAGCTGAAAGCCTGTGGTCTGAATAAAGAAGCATCCCGTTATGCCGGGATCAATGCAAACCGCAACATCATCCTTTCCATGATCATCGCCGGTGCGCTTTCCGGCCTGGGCGGAGGGCTTTACTATCTGGCAGGCACGATCCAGTACGTGCTGGAGAAATCGGTGCTTGGCATGGGATTTGACGGAATCCCGGTTGCGCTGCTTGCAAACTCGCATCCGATCGGGACGATCTTCTCGTCTCTGTTTATCAGTTATATTAAGGTAGGCGGATCGGCTATGCAGCCGAACTTCTCCTCCGAGACGATCAACATCATCATTGCCGTGATCATCTATCTGGCGGCGTTTGCGCTTCTGATGCGCGGCGTGATCATGAAGCTTCTGAAGAAGCTTGCCGGAAAAGCAGATAAGGAGGTGAGCGCATGACAGTCCTTGCGAATATTATCAGTCTGACCGTCATTTTTGCCGTTCCGCTCCTTTTGGTTGCGCTCGGCGGTATGTATTCCGAGCATTCCGGTGTCATCAACCTGGCATTGGAAGGTATCATGGTGATCGGTGCCCTTTGCGGATGTTTCCTGTTGCGGGCATTTGACCAGAATGGCTTCGGAAAAGCGCATCCTCAGGTTGCGATGCTGCTTGCGATCCTCATTGCCGCTGCGGCCGGGGTGGCCTTTTCACTCCTCCTTGCGTTTGCGGCGATCAATCTGAAAGCCGACCAGACGATCGGCGGTACGGCGCTCAATATCTTTGCGCCGGCTTTCGCAGTCGTGGTGACCTGGGCGATCCAGGGACAGGGCCAGACGACGATCCAGATCCCGACGTGGATCAAGATCACGCAGGAGACCTTCGGGTTTGAGCGGACGGACGGCTTTTTTGCAACTTTGTTCTTTAAATACCAGTATCTGACGACGCCGGTTGCGATCATCCTCTTTATCGTGGCATGGCTTCTCATGTACAAGACCAAATTCGGACTCCGGCTTCGTGCCTGCGGCGAACATCCGCAAGCGGCGGACTCCGTCGGTATCAATGTGTACCGGATGCGTTATGCCGGTGTCATGATCTCCGGATTCCTGGCAGGGATCGGCGGACTTGCCTATGTCATTGCCGTCGGCTCCGGTTTCTCCAGCAGCGTGGGTGGTTACGGCTTCCTGGCGTTGGCCGTCATGATCTTCGGTAACTGGAAACCGTTTACGATCCTCGGATCGGCGCTCATCTTTGCTTTGTTCAAGGTGATCGCGGCATACAATTCTTCGATCCCCTTCCTGCCGAAGTTTGAGGGATTGAAGGATCAGTCCTCTCTGTATCAGATGCTGCCTTACATTGTGACGATGGTGGTGTTGGTATTCACTTCCAAGAAGTCCAAGGCACCGAAGGCGGAGGGTATCCCTTACGACAAGGGAAGCAGGTAACAGGCGAAGGAGAAATGTATGGTAGATTATACGGAAGGATCCGGGAAACAGTATCATGTGGGACTTGGTCTGGGAGATGTAGGGAAATATGTGATCCTGCCCGGCGATCCGAAGCGCTGTGAAAAGATTGCGGCGCATTTCGAAGACGCAAAACTGATCGCGGACAGTCGCGAGTATGTGACTTATACCGGAATGCTTGACGGCGAGAGGGTCTCCGTGACTTCCACGGGAATTGGCGGACCGTCGGCATCCATTGCGATCAATGAGCTCAGCAAGATCGGTGCCGATACGTTTTTACGTGTCGGTACCTGCGGCGGGATGCAAAAGGATGTCTGCGGCGGTGATATTGTGATCGCCAGCGGTGCGATCCGGATGGAGGGCACGAGCCGGGAGTATGCGCCGATCGAGTATCCGGCGGTTCCGGATCATCATGTGATGAATGCCATGATCGAGGCCGCTGAGGCAGCCGGCACCAGATACCACGTCGGTGTCGTGCAGTGCAAGGATTCGTTTTACGGACAACATGAGCCGGAGATCATGCCGGTGAGTTATGAGCTCCAGAATAAATGGGAAGCCTGGCTTCGGATGGGATGCCTTGCTTCCGAGATGGAGTCCGCAGCACTCTTTATTGCAGGTGCATTTTTACGTGTCCGCGTCGGTTCCTGCTTCCTCGTGGTGGCAAACCAGGAGCGTGCGAAAGCGGGTCTGCCGAATGAGCAGGTACATGACACGGAGCTTGCGATCGTGACGGCGGTGGATGCGATCCGGATCCTGATCAAAAAAGATCGTGAGGGGAAGAAATAAATGACAAACGAGGAATTGGTGGCGCTGGCACTGGAAGCCAGAAAGAAAGCCTATGCACCCTATTCGGAGCATCTGGTCGGGGCAGCGCTCCTCACAAAGAGCGGGAAGGTCTATACCGGCTGTAATGTGGAGAACGCGGGGTTCACACCGACGAACTGTGCGGAGCGGACGGCCGTATTCAAAGCGGTCAGCGAAGGCGAGCGCGAGTTTGCCTCGATCGCCGTTGTCGGTGGCAAGGCAAATGCCGATCATCTGCCGATCTGTGCACCTTGCGGCGTCTGCCGCCAGGTTTTACGTGAGTTCTGCGATCCGAAAGCTTTCACTGTGATCCTCGGCACTGACCGCCCGGAGGAAATACGAGTAATGTCGCTGGGCGACCTCCTGCCGCTCAGTTTTGGCCCGGAATCGCTGATGTAGGATTTGAAAGGAGACCTGAAAATGGATGTAAAAAAGATTTTGAGCATGTGCGATCATACCTTGCTTCTGCAGACAAGTACCTGGGACGAGATCAAACAGATCTGCGACGATGCGATCAAATATGAAACCGCATCGATCTGTATCCCGCCCTGCTATGTAAAGCAGGCCAGGGACTACATGGGAGACAAGATGAAGATCACGACCGTGATCGGTTTTCCGAACGGCAACTGTTCCACGGCGACCAAGGTATTTGAGACCAAGGACGCGATCAAGGACGGCGCGGACGAGATCGATATGGTGATCAATGTTGGGAGACTGAAGGCAAAGGAGTATGATGCCGTCAGAAGCGAGATCGAAGAGATCAAGGCCGCCTGCGACGGACATATCCTGAAGGTGATCATCGAGACTTGCCTCTTGACGAACGAGGAAAAGATCAAGATGTGCGAGATCGTGACGGAAGCGAAGGCAGACTTTATCAAGACTTCCACCGGGTTTTCCACAGCGGGAGCGACGTTTGACGATGTGGCGCTTTTTGCGAAGCATGTTGGGCCGAATGTCCAGATCAAGGCAGCCGGCGGGATCGGAAGCCTTGAAGATGCAGAGAAGTTTATCAATCTTGGTGCGACGAGGCTTGGTACCAGTCGGATTGTAAAGATCGTAAAAGCACAATAGGAGTAAAGATGAAAAAATATAACAGAGTATTTGTCGTGGTGATGGATTCGCTCGGGATCGGGGCGATGCCGGATGCAGAGAAATTCGGAGATGCGGGCGCGGACACGCTTGGGCATATCTCAGAGACAGTCGAACACCTCAACATTCCGTCCCTGCAGCGCCTTGGAATGGCGAACTTAAAAGCATTGAAGCAGGTACAGCCGGCAGAGAAACCGCTTGGCTATTATGCGGTACTGCGGGAGATGAGCAACGGCAAGGACACGATGACCGGCCATTGGGAGATGATGGGGATTCATACGACGAAGCCCTTCATCACGTTTACGGAGACCGGTTTTCCAAAAGAATTGATCGACGAACTGGAAAAGCGTACCGGGAGAACGATCATCGGCAACAAAGCAGCCAGCGGGACGGAGATCCTGGAAGAGCTTGCGGAGCAGGAGATCAACGAAGGGAAGCTGATCGTCTACACGTCGGCGGATTCGGTCCTGCAGATCTGCGGAAATGAAGAGACCATGGGTCTGGAGACCCTGTATAATTATTGTGAGATCGCCAGAGAACTGACGATGAAAGATGAATGGCGCGTCGGACGCGTGATCGCGCGGCCTTACACCGGCAAACAGAAGGGGTCTTTTAAACGGACGAGCAACCGGCATGATTACGCATTGAAGCCGACGGGACCGACTGTGCTCAACGCCTTGAAAGATGCCGGGATCGATGTGATCTCGGTCGGCAAGATCAACGACATCTTTGTGGGAGAAGGGATCACGGAGGCCTTGCATTCGGATTCCTCGGTACATGGGATGGAGCAGACGATTGATATTGCGAAACGTGAGGACTGGAACGGACTTTGTTTTGTCAATCTGGTGGATTTTGATGCACTTTGGGGACATCGGAGAGATCCGATCGGATATGGCGCCGAGATCGAGCGGTTTGACGAGAAACTGACGGTTCTGCTTCCGCTTCTCAAAGAGGATGATCTATTGATCATCACGGCGGATCACGGGAATGATCCCACCTACACGGGGACGGACCATACAAGGGAAAAGGTGCCGTTCTTGGCGTACTCACCTTCCATGCAGGGGGGCGGCGCATTGCCGGAGGAGGATACTTTTGCGATCATCGGGGCAACGATCGCGGAGAACTTCGGTGTACAGATGCCGGCAGGTACGATCGGGACGTCGATCCTGGAGAAGCTGATCTGACAGGAGCGATTCAAATCAAACATCTGGGGGGAATCTGACAGATGGAGGTACTGCCGAAAGATGGCGGATGAAAAAGAACTGGAGACGGCACAGACTGAAGAGAAACCAAAACTCTTCGCCTTTGCATTTACGAAAAAGCAGCTCCGCGCAACACTCATTGCCTTTGCGGTCATGCTCGGGTTTTGTATCTACGGGCATACGAATGTTTTGCTGGCGATCATTTGCGGAGGAGTGTATTATCTGATCAAGGGGATGTCGATCCATCTCCCTGAAAAACTGAATTATCTCTGGCTTGCGATCGAGCTGTTCCTTTCCTCGATCTTTACCGTATATCTGGTGCAGTTCATGCTGCTGGACGACGAATTGCGGGCAAAGACCACACCGGAAAAGCTCCGATTAAATGTCTTGTGTGCCCTTGCGGTATATTTGATCGTGATGGCGATCGTTGCGCGGGTCAGCAAATGTGTGATGATCTCGCATATCACGTTGCTGTCACTGGCCGGGATCAATTATTTCGTCTATCGGTTTCGCGGCAACGAGATCATTTTCAGCGATTGGAAGTCCTTTCGGACCGGTCTTTCCGTTGCGACGGAATACCAGTTTTCCATCGAAAGCCACGCGGTATTTGCGATTGTGATCTCCATTGTGTTTGTGGCGTTCATCCGTAAATTCCAGCTCCAGTTTCGGAAAAAATGGCTGCTGCGCTTGATCTGTGCAGGCGGCGCGGCGGGTGCGATCGCATTTGTTTCTGCCAATTCCGGCACGATCAATACCGAAAGCTGGCAGCAGAAGGGGACATATCGCAACGGCTTTATTTTGAATTATGCGCTTTCTATCCGGGATTCGGTGGTGGAGATCCCCGCCGGCTATTCAGAGCAGGCGGTGCAGGAGCTTGAGCAGAAATACCCGGCCGATGCCGAGGCGGATGCAAAAAGCATTCCCGAGGATGCACCGGTGATCATCGGGATCATGGATGAATCCTTTGCGGATCTGTCTGTGATCGGAGATCTGGAGTTGAATCAGGAGTTCATGCCGTTTATCGACTCCATGGATCAAAACGTGACAAAAGGATATGCCCTGGCTTCTGTTTTCGGAGCCAAGACGCCCAACTCCGAGTGGGAGTTTCTGACCGGCAATACGATGGCATTTCTCCCGAACGGATCGGTGGTCTATCAGCAATATCTGGACGGGGAGCCTTATTCCATCGTCGATGTGCTGACAAAATACGGTTATACCTGTAAGGCGATGCACCCGTACTTCAAGAGCGGCTGGAGCAGAGAGCGCAATTACCCGATGATCGGGTTTACGGAAAGCCTGTTTCTGGAGGATTTTGCCCAGAAAAACATCATCCGCAACTATGTCTCGGATCAGGAGATGTTTGAAAAGCTCATCGAACTGTATGAGGCGAAGGGAGAGAATGAAAAGCTGTTCCTGTTTGGCGTGACGATGCAGAATCACGGTGGATATAAAGACACCTATGAGGGATTTGAGACCGATACCGTGATGACGAACGGCAATTATCCGGATGTGGATCAATACCTGTCAGTCGCGCATCAGACGGATCTCGCAGTGCAGAATCTGATCGAATATTTTGAAAACGTGGATGATAAGGTTGTGATCTGCTTTTTCGGGGATCATCAGCCGAGCCTGCAGGAGGCGTTTTACCGCCAGCTCAATGGATACGGTCTTTCCGGAATGGCGCTGGATGAGATGCAGAACCTGTTCAAGGTGCCGTTCTTCATCTGGACCAATTATGATTCTGAGACCGAGACAGTGGATTGCACCTCGCTGGATTTTCTGTCTTCCATGACATTACAAAAGGCGGGGCTTCCGCTCCCGCCATACAGTCAGTTTTTACTTGATCTGGAGAAAGAGATCCCTGCGGTGAACAGCAGGGGGTATTATTCCAAGACACAGGGCGGCTTTCAGAACTTTGCCAACGCCGCCGGTGAGGAAGCCAAATGGCTGTCCGATTACAGGATTCTCCAATATAACGAGATGTTTGACCGGTTTCACCGGAGTCAGGTATTCTTCGGACAGTACTTAAGGGGCGAGTAGTAAGCGACGGAGTCGTTAAGCCTCCACATCCAGAATGCTTCCGGAAACGCTGCTGCGGTTGGACAGTGTTGTGGCGTATTTCTTCAGCTTTTTCATAAATTCGCTGTCCTTGGAAAAGATTTTTTTGACACGCTCGGGGTTGGATTTTTTGAGCTTGTCCTCATCAACCGAGAGTTTTCCGCTCTCTTTGATGGTGATCCCGACCATTTCCAGCTCCTGCTGCTGTTTTTTGGAAAGCCCCTTGATGGATTTGCGGAGCGATGCGATCTCATGGGCTTCTGTGGATCCGCTGGAATCCATGACATTATTATAAGTAGAAGAGAACGCCTTGATCGCGTGGAAGATCTGTTTTCCGGAAGCAAGGTCGTTCTCAAAGATGCCGCTGAATGTGTCAATGGCACGATGCAGGGCATTGCTGTCGGAGGAGATCAACGTGCTCTTTGGGAAGCTGGACCGGTTTTCGGAGATCCTGGCCGATTCGTTTCCTTTATAAAAGAAGCGATAGAATTGTGCTTCACTGTAATTACTGATAGAAGAGTTGACCTTCATAAAAAACACCTCCGAACTGTACGAAAGTACTAAACTATGTAAAACAATTTCCGATATATATATCGGTAGGGGAAACAAAAACGGATAGTTCTAATCCTATTTTCTGTTTTTCCGAAAAAAATTTCAAGTACGGTGTTAACTTATTCTTTTTTCGTCCGATATAAGAGATAGAACATATCAGACGGAAAGGATGCCGTCGGGAAGGAGTCACTGTTATGCGTATTGAAACACTCAATCAGGTCGCCGGACTCTACAAATTAAATAAACCGGCAAAGACCACCAACACAACCGGGGTTGCAGCTGGCCGTGATCAGGTTCAGATCTCCCGCGTTGGAAAGGATTATCAGATCGCAAAGCAGGCAGTCGCAGATGCTTCGGATGTCAGGGAAGACAAAGTCGCGGATCTCAAAGCGAAAATTGCAGCAGGCACCTATCAAGTGAGCACAGATGACTTTGCCAGCAAACTGTTGGAGAAGTACAACGCTCTGCAGGCTTAAGTAGGGGGTTCTCGTGGCCAGTTTAATGGATAATCTCCTCGATGTTCTGAATGAGGAAGAAAGTCAGTATCGTGAGCTGATCAATCTCTCAAATGAAAAGAAAGACGTTCTGATCCATGCAGATATCGGACGTCTCCAGCAGATCACGGAGGCTGAACAGAACATCACAGACGATCTGCACAACCTGGAAGCCAAGAGGCGAAGCATTGTTTCGGATATGGCGGTTGTGCTGCGGCGTGACGAAGGAGAACTGACGGTTGAGAAGATGATCGAGATTCTCGATAAACAACCGGAAGAGAAAGAAAAACTGGCAGAGGTGCGCAAGCGCTTGAGAAACACCCTGGATGAGATGATCCGGGTCAACACCCAGAATCAGATTTTGATCAAGCAGGCCATGGAGATGGTTGAGTTTGACCTTACTCTGTTCCGGAGCATGCGACAGGCACCGGAGACCGCCAATTACGGAAGAGATGCGGAAAACACCGGAGATCTTCTCGGAAGAAGCGGATTTGATGCCAAGCAGTAGCACCCCAAACAACTTGCCGGGTGCATTCGAATAGGAGTAGAAACCATGGCAAACAGTATGGGAAGCCTCTACATCGGGGCTGAAGGCGTCAGACAGAGTCAGAACGCAATCAATACAACCGCAAACAACCTGTCCAACTTGGGTTCGGCGGGTTATGTGCGGCAGTCGGTCCTCTTTTCGGATCGGAATTATATCACGTTTGGTTATGCATCTATCAGCGACCAGCAGGCAGGACTTGGTGTGTCGATCGGGGATGTGGTGCATGCACGTGATATTTTTTTGGACAAATCCTACCGTCAGGAAGGCGGACGGGAGGCGTTTTACGACAGCTATCATGAGGCGATCGACGAGATCCAGACCTTTTTCCAGGAAATGGAAGGCACACAGTATCAGGAAGCGATCAACAATTTCTGGACCGCGATCCAGACGCTTTCTAATTCTCCGGCGGATACCGTCAATCAGAATCTTGTGCTGCAGAAAGCAAATCTATTTCTGAGCAGAAGCAAGGCTGTGATGGATGGTCTGGAGAGCTATCAGAACAATATCAATGTCCAGATCGACAATCAGATCAACCGGGTCAACGAGATCGGAAAGCGTCTGGTGGAATTAAACCTGGCCATTCAAAAAATCGAGGCCGGCGGCGTAGAAACTGCGATGACCATGCGGGATGAGCGGGATCTTCTGCTTGATGAACTATCCACTCTTGGCCGGATCGATTATAAAGAGACAGCAGAAAATTATGTGAAGGTCAGCTTTGAGGGGATTCCTTTCGTAGGTATGACCGATTATCACGAGATGGGAAAGCGTGTGGACAAAAACACAGGCTTTGTAACGCCGTTCTGGCCCTATCTTTCCTCCGGTTACGATAAAGAAACCGATACCTATCAGAGTTACAAAGATGTCTTTAATTATGATGTGGAGATTTCTTCGTCCTTAAATTCGGATATTGGCTCCCTGAAATCTCTGATCCTGGCAAGAGGAAGCTTCAACGCCAACTACAGCGACCTCGACTATGTGAAGCGGGATGAGAAGGGGCAGGTATTGGAGCCGGATCTTTGGAAAGAGATTGCACTTTCCGAGGATGATACCGCAGCGGAACGCGATGAGAAAAAGCGGATCTACTCGCGTGGTATTGGCGCCAGCTGCATGATGAATACTGAAGCGGAGATTGACCGGTTCTTCCATGAAGTTGTGACGCGGATCAACGATGCTTTTTGCCCGAATACAGATGCAAGAGCATTAGGGATTACGGAAGGTACGGTGCTTTATGATGCAGACGGAAGAAGCGTGGCAGTTGTAGATTCCAATACGCATTTTCTGGACCAGGACAACTGCTATGTCGGATCCGACGGACAGCTTCCGCCGCAGGAGATCTTCGTGCGGAAGGGATGTGAGCGTTATACAAAGGTGAATGACGGCGCCGGCCATGAATACTGGCTCTATAACGAAGAAGACCTGACTGATGAAGCCAAGATGTATACCACCAACAGTGTTTCTATTAATCAGAAGCTGACGATGCAGCCGTCTCTGCTTCCCAGCTATCTGCAGAACGGAGAAGTGGCACAGCCGCTTCGGGATAAACTGGCTGATATCTGGGCAAGCGATACCATGACGCTCAATCAGCTTGATACAGAGGAGTGTACCTTCAAAGAGTTTTATAACAAGCTGATCAGTGATCTGGCTTCGACGGGTTCTGTGTACCAGACCATGGCGACGAGCCTGGCCGGGACGACAGAGTCCATTGACAATCAGAGACAGCAGGTGATCGGTGTTTCCTCAGACGAGGAACTGCAGAGCCTGATTAAGTACCAGAACGCATACAACGCATCCAGCCGTTTTATGAATGTCATCAGCGAGATGATGGAAACCATCATCAACCGGCTGTAATTTCAGGAGGAGCTTATGCCATCTCAATTTTTCGGTCTGACCATCGCGGGAAGCGGCATCAACGCCTATCAGACTTCCATTAACACCACGGCAAACAATATCTCAAACGTGCAGACGGAAGGTTATTCCAGACAGGTTACCAACATGGAAGCCAACAGTCCGATGCGTGTCTACGCAAGATATGGTTCCGCCGGCACCGGCGTGGTCACCACCTCGATCAAGCAGGTAAGGAATGAGTATTACGACACGAAATACTGGGAGAACCAGAACAGTGTCGGCTTTTATGATACCAAGCTTTACTTCATGACCCAGATCGAGGACTATTTCACGGATGATGATATGACAACGGGGTTTATCAGCCTGTTGAATGAATACCAGAGCAATCTGGACAACGTGAAGGACGCTGACGGAAGCGAGACTTCCAGACAGGCCTTTATCAGCAGCGCCCAGAGTCTCGGCACGTTTTTCCATAACGTGAATCAGCAGCTTTCTTCGCTCCAGTCCAGCGTCAACGATCAGATCAAGACGACGGTGGAGAGCATCAATTCCATCGCGGAAAAAATGGCGCTGCTCACGAAGCAGATCAATGTCATTGAAGTTCAGGGCGGCTACGCCAATGAGCTGAGAGACCAGAGAAATCTCCTTGCGGATCAGCTGAACGAGATCATTCCGGTGGAGATCCAGGAAGCACCCGTGAAAAACACGAATGACGAAGAGGTTTATCTCGGCGGAACGACGTACAGAGTGAAGTTCATGGGTGTCAATCTGGTGGATAGTTATGATTACCGCACGATCGAGTGTGTCTCCAGAGATTATCCGAAGAACCAGAGCGATACGAATGGTCTTTATGACCTGCGCTGGAAGGATACGGGCGTTTCCATCAATGCGGCAGGCGAAGGTATGAGCGGGACACTGCGCGCACTGTTCGATATGCGCGACGGTAACAACAATACCAACTTTACGGGATATCTGACCGAGGCGGTTAAGGGAGCGGACGGTCATGCAGAGGCAGTTTTTGCCACCGGTGATTTCAACCATGAGATGACTTCTGTCTACAATATGAATATGCCACAGCATGGCTACATCACGATCAACAACGTCGATTATGAATATGACGGCTTCAGTTATGATACCGAGTTCGTGGAGAAGCCGCAGGCTGACGGATCAGTGCTTTATGAGGAAGTCGTGACCGGATATCGGTTTCACATGGTAGACGCCACCAAAGACGCGTTAGACAAAGGGATCGGTAAATACAGCCACATCGGTGAGACGATTGACAACATGGGCATTCCCTATTACATGAACCAGATGAATTCGTTCCTGCGTTCCTTCGCGCAGAAGTTCAATACGATCGAAGAGTCCGGCGTGGATATGGACGGCAATGCGATGGGCGCATTCTTCGTTGCGAACAGTAAGGTTGACGGTGTGGAGTATGATTTCTCACTGTATTCAACGGCTTTGAAGGATTACTTGGATAACGGGACAGTTTCACACTCTTATACGATCGGTGGAGGCAATTCTACCTATTATAATCTGACGGCGGAGAATTTTGATGTCGCTTATGAAAGTGCTCATAATCCGCGGCGGTTTGCAACTGCGGAAAGCATTATCGACGGCGTAGAGAAGGGTGATCTGATGGACCGCCTGAAAGGATTGTACGGAGACGTGGAGATTTACCGCGGCTGCAAGGCAAAGGACTTTCTGCAATGCATGTATGATGATGTAGCGGTGGATAAGGAAGAGACGAGCACGTTCCTCGAGAACTACAAGAGTATCGGCAATTCCATCCAGACCCAGCGGGACAGCGTCTCGGGCGTGGATCAGGATGAAGAGGCCCTTTCCCTCATCAAATTCCAAAATGCATACAATCTCAACTCTAAGGTTATTCAGGTTTTGACCGAAATATATGATAGATTGATACTGGAAACCGGAGTATAAGGTGATTTGAGAGCCAAAAGTCACATGTCACGAAGTGACATTGTGACCTTTGTGTGGAGAGATGTTCTGACACGCTAGCGTGTCAAGACGCCTTCCCACACAAAGTACACATGCGTGTTCCACGCATGGCACTTTTGGCTCGCAGATCACAACAAGAAACGGAGGGCTTCTATGCGAATTACGAACAACGTGATCATGCGCAATACCAAGACGAATATCAATGGTAACAAGATCAACGTGAATGAAAAGAATAACCAGATGTCCAGTCAGAAAAAGATCGATCGTCCGTCCGATGATCCCGTGATCGCGGTACGGGCGCTTCGTTTGCGCAGCAACCTTAGCGAACTGAAGCAGTATTTAAAGACCAACATCGAAGAAGCAGAGTCCTGGATGAACATCACGGACACAGCGCTTTACAATATGCGCGGGATCATGAACGATATGCATACACTCTGCGACCATGCGGCCAACGATACGTTGAATCAGGATGACCGCAAAACGATCCTTGCCCAGCTTCGCCAGAATCAGGAGCAGATCTATGCCGAAGGGAATGCGGATTATGCGGGACGTACCGTGTTTACCGGGTGGAAGACCGATACGACACTGACGTATTCCATGGATAAGCCGGAGGAGCACTATACGATCACACAGCCTCTCTCCTTTGCGGATCTCGAAGAAGAAGCATATAACTACAACATGGTCAGCAATGAGGATATTGTCAACTTCCGTACGAAAGCAGGCGATGTGTCAGATCCGAACAATGCACCAGGAAGCAAAACGTTGGAACGGATTCGACTGGCGTATGATCAAATAGGATTGGCCGCAGATACAGGGGCAGACCCCAGCGGAAGGACGCCGATCCAGCCTGGCGACTGCAAGATCCAGTGGGCAAAAGGTGACGGTTCGCTTGGCGGCACGATCACTTATACGACGACCACCACCAAAGCTATGGAAGCGGCTGACTATGTGATCGGTGACGATGACTGTGTACTCAATACCGATACAGGAGAGCTGTATTTCGGGAAAAATCTTGCGGAAACGTTAAAAGAAAACCAGGCACAGTTCACGTTTACTTATGACAAAACCGGATTTGAAAAAGGCGACCTGACGCCGGAGAATTATTTCAACTGTACAAATTGGTCGAAAGGTGACGCCAGCGATTGGGATCGTTATACCTATACGCATTATGAGGGTGGAGCCTGGGATGGCACTCCGCCAAGCTATACAACGCCGAAGTGGATCCACGAGGACATCAACTACACGGTGGCCACCAATCAGGAGATGGCGATCAACCTGGAAGCGAAAGATGTGCTTGACCAGAATCTGGATCGTGATATTTCTGCGCTTGCGGACATTGTTCAGGCTTCAATCGACGCACACAACAAGCTGGATAAGCTGACTGCGATGCAGAAACAGGATGCGTACGCATCTGAGGACGATCAGAAGAAGCTGGCAGCCATGATCGAAGTGGTCAGCCAGGAAGTGGACTATGCGGATAACAAGATGCGCGACGTGTTTACCCACTATGTTGGGAAGATGCAGGATTATCTGACGACGATGGATCTTGCGCGGACGGATCTCGGTTCTCTCGGACAGCGCTTAGATCTCACCAAAAACCGTGTGGAAAGCCAGTACACGACGGTGGATAAACTGAAAGCGGAAAACGAGGATGAGGATCTTTCCGATATCGTGATCGATTATCAGGCAGCCTATCTCGCTTATCAGGCTTCTCTGCAGGCGGCTGCAAAGGTGCAGGAGCAGACACTGCTGGATTACATTTAAGCCCGTTGCAAAGACCACCTAAAACGATTATCATAAAAGGGTAACCAAAAACTTTCAATATAAAAGGGAAGGAGAGCAGGACATGAAGTTCTGCGGAAAATTGCTATGAAAGCAGCACATACCAGACTCTTCGGTTATATGGAGATCGAAGACGAGAAGATCATCCACTTTGACAATGGGATCATCGGATTTCCGAATCTGAAGGATTTCACGCTGATCCAGGATGCGGAGGATGAGAAGAACGAGTCCAGCATCAACTGGCTTCAGTCCATGGATGAGCCGGATCTCGCGCTTCCGGTTATGGATCCTTTGGTGATCGAGCCGAATTATGATCCGATCGTGGAGGACGAGTTTCTGGAGCCCCTTGGTGAGATGACGCCGGAATCCACATTTGTACTGGTCACCGTGACCGTACCGGCGGACATCAAAGAGATCGCAGTCAATCTGAAGGCGCCGATCATCATCAATCTTGCCACCAACCGTGCAGGGCAGCTCATTGTGGAAAATGATTATCCGGTTCGTCATAAGATCTATGACCTGCTGAAAAATAATGACGAAAGGGCGGGTGAGTAGAGATGTTAGCATTAACGAGAAAGAAAGGCGAAGCCCTGGTCATTAACAATAATATAGAGGTAACAGTGCTTGAGATCCGTGGTGATCAGATCAAGCTCGGCATTGCGGCGCCCAAGGAAGTTCCGGTCTACCGCAAGGAAGTTTACCTCCAGATCCAGAAAGAGAACGAGGCAGCATTGAATGTTGGCGGTCTGGATGCCCTGAAGGGTCTTCTCAAGTAAAAATAAGTACAGATTTCCCCGGAGAAAACGGTAAGTTTTTCCGGGGATTTTTGTAAGAAAAGAATTTTTGTGAAAAATACAAATTTTTTTGTGGAAAACTATAAATTTTTTTGATAAGGTGACGATATAGAGATTAGAAAAACTGTCAATGTCACTTTTTGTATCAACATTCAAATCACATGGAGGTGAATCAAAATGGCTATGGAAGGAATTCAGGCGGCAGCAGTCAGCTATCAGTCCACACCGGCAGTGCAAAAACCTGTAGAGGCTCCGAAAACAGCTCCGACGCAATCGGCGGAGAATTTTTCGACTGCAGATACGGCGACCACGGTAGCAATGGGTACTTCCGCGACGGCTGAGCTGAGCCGTCAGTATGAAGGCGATAGTCAGCAGGGAAGCGAAGAACAGCAGAACAGACAGAACGAAAAGATCAAAAAGGCAGTTGAGGAGATCAACAAAAAAGCCAAGAATACAGAGGCTGTCTATGGCTTCCATGACAAGACGAATCGCGTGACCATCAAGATCGTCGACAAGGAGACCAAAGACACGATCAAAGAATTTCCGGCTGAAGAAACGCTGGATATGATCGCGAAAGCCTGGGAGCTTGCCGGTCTGATGGTAGACGAGAAGCGGTAAGCGAAGGAGGATAAATTATGGCAATCAGAATATCCGGACTGGTTTCCGGACTGGATACCGAGTCCCTCGTTTCGGAACTCGTATCTGCCTACTCCGTCAAAAAAGAGAATTATGTCAAAGCACAGACGAAGCTGTCTTGGAAGCAGGATGCGTGGAAAAACCTCAATAAAAAGGTTTACAGCCTCTACAACAGCGTCGGTAATCTGCGTTATTCTTCTGCGTATAGTTTAAAGAAGACCACAGTTTCCGATACGACGAAAGCAACTGTCAAGGCTTCCAACAATGCGGTCAACGGGACGCAGAAGCTGGTTGTGAAACAGCTCGCGGCGACGGGTTATTTGACCGGCGGTACGCTGAAGACAAAAGACGGCAGCAAAGCAGAGAATACGACAACCCTCGGGAATCTGACCGACAATAACGATAAGGGATACGGTCTGGCAGACGGGGAAACCGGTACAATTAATGTAAATGGTACAGAGATCAGCCTTTCTTCTTCGAATACGATCGCAGATGTGATCAATAAGATGAAGGATGCAGGCGTCAATGCTTCCTTTGATGCGACGAATCAGCGGCTTTTTGTCAGTGGCAAAGAAAGCGGCACAGCAAATGAGTTCACGCTGACGGCTTCCAACGAAGGCGGCGCGAAGATCCTGCAGTCTCTTGGCCTGATGACGAATATCTCCAAAGGCACGGCTGCCTACAAGGAATATGAATCCATCATCAATGCGTATTCAACGAACGGCGCAGTCGATACGGGTAAGATCAAGGATGCGATCATCGGTGGTACGCTGACGCCCTCTTCCTATGGAGATGCGGCTTATCAGACGGCAGTCAAGACCTATGATTATGCAAAGGCTGCTTCGGAAGGTAAGGATGGAACGCTTAGAACGGATTATGCGACGTACCTCACGAATCAGGCGAAGCTGGATGAGCTGGATACGGCCGGTTTTAAGAAAAACATCTATGACGGTCTTTCCAAAGCGACGGAAGAGCAGCTGAATAACCAGTTCCTGGATGCGAATGGCAACCAGATCTCAGTGGAACGTGATGAAGAGGGTCACATCACCAAGATCAACGGGAAAGAGGTCAATGCCGAGGGCAAGACAGAGGACGGCTACGCGATTTCCGGTGACAAGATCGTCTACAAAGATCCGTCTGATCCGGCAGCGGCTGAAGTATCCTATAGCAAGGCCGGTGATGTCCTGAATACGATGAAGAGCGCGCTGACTGCGGCTTATCCGGGCGCGGAAGATGCGGAAGCGGCGTATGAAGAGACGCTGAATGCGGCAAACACCTTTAAGGCATCTTATGGCAATGATCTTTCGATCCTGGCACAGGTATATGGCGAAGGTGCGGATCTGGGCACGCTGATGAACGATAGCCTGACGACTGCGGCAAACAGCTTTTCTACGAAGGTGCAGGCTGCGCTGACTGCTGTGAACGGAAGCGGCATCTATACGACAAGCAACGGCGCTGTCAGGATTGACGCGAAGGACGCTATGATCGAGCTGAACGGTGCAGAGTTTACGGGAAGCACCAACAACTTCTCGATCAACGGTCTTTCCATCGATGTGACAGGCGTGACGGACGAGAATGGCATCACGCTGACCACGACGACGGATACGCAGGCGATCTATGACAAGGTAAAGGACTTCCTGACCCAGTACAATGAGGTCATGAATGAGATGTGCTCGCTTTATAACGCAGCATCGGCAAAGGGTTATGAGCCACTGACGGCGGATGAGCGGAAAGCAATGAGCGACACGCAGGTCGAGGAATGGGAAGCGAAGATCAAGAGTGCGCTGTTGAGGCGTGATACGACGCTGGATTCTCTGATTTCGACTATGTCCGGCGCGATGCAGCAGTCCTATATTATGGGAAAGGATTCGCATGGGAACAATATCACTTTCTCCTTAAATAAGGACGGCACGTATGCAGGAAGCAATGGCAAGACTTACACGCTCGAGGAACGCACCGGCGGGAAATATACGATGCGTGATGAGGACGGTAATACGCTTGCAGCAGCCAGCTATTCCTGGTCCAGTTTTGGCGTATCGACGCTCGGTTATATGAATGCTGCGGCCAATGAGTACAATGCATATCATATCGACGGAGATGCAGATGACGAGAATACCTCCGGCAGGACCGATAAGCTCTTGGCAGCCATTGCGGGAGATCCGGATACAGTCATTGATTTCCTGAAGCATGCGACGACAAGCCTATACGATTCCATCAACAAAAAGATGGCTTCCACTTCGCTTCGGTCGGCTTATACAGTGTATAATGACAAAGAAATGAATAAAGAATACAGCGATTACACGACGACCATCAAGAAGTGGGAAGACAAGGTTTCCAAGATCGAGGACAGCTATTACAAGAAGTTTGCGGCAATGGAGTCGGCACTTGCAACGATCCAGGGTCAGTCTTCGGCACTCGGCGGCCTGTTCTAAATGTAAAAGGAATTCATCTTAAATACAGGGAGGGACATGAAACATGCCATTGCAAAACGGATATGCGGCGTATCAGAACAATCGGATCCAGACCGCTTCACCTGCGGAGCTCACATTGATGCTTTATGAGGGAGCGATCAAGTTCTGTAACATCGCGATCATGGCAGTCGAGAACAAGGAAATCGAAAAAGCGCATATCAACATCCGCAAGGTGGAGGATATTATTTCCGAGTTTCAGGCAACCTTGAATTACAAGTATCCCGTCGCAAAAGACTTTAACAATGTCTATGTTTATCTGAAGGATCGGCTGCAGGAAGCCAACTTCAAAAAGGATAAAGAAATCCTGGAAGAGGTTTTGGAGCACCTGCGGACGCTCAGGGATACCTGGAAGGAAGTCATGAGGATCACCAAGAACGGCACCGATACCAAAGCAAAGGGACCGGCCGTCGCGGGGGTATGAGCGCGTGAAACAAACATTGAGCCTTCTGGAGCAGAGCCTCGAAAAGAAGCTTCTGCTCCTGGATGGCATCCTGGAAAAGAGCCGGGATCAGGAAGTTCTTTTAAAGGACGAAGAACTGGATCCGGATCAATTTGAACAAAACGTAGAAGAAAAAGCGGCATTGGTAGAACAGCTGGCGGGACTCGATGCAGGATTCGAGCAGGTTTATGCCCGGATCAAAGAGGAGCTTCCGAAACAGAAAGCAGAGTATCAGGAAGAGATCAAAAAGCTACAGAAGCTGATCTCCGAGATCACGGCCCGCAGCACCTCCATCCAGGCGGAGGAGGCTAGAAATAAAGAACTTGCCCAAAAGAAGTTTGCCACCGTGCGAAAGCAGATCAAGGAAGCAAAGACCAGCCGCCAGGTCGTTAATCAGTATTATCAGAACATGATGAAATTGAATTTCGTCGATCCGCAGTTTATGGATGACAAGCAGTAATGAGGTATTGGCTGCCAAAAGTCGCAATGTCACGAAGTGACATTGTGACCTATGTGTGGCGAGGCGTTCTGACGTGCTAGCACGTCGAGACGCCTTACCACACATAGTGCACATGCGATTTCATCGCATGGCACTTTTGGCATCCCGTTACCCCCGAAAAATCTGTTAAAACATTGCAAACATCTTGAATTTTCAGATAACCGTGCTATAATAAAAATACTACAAAAGACACGGAAGTATTGCTTTTACACCCTTCATCAGACTTATCACAAAACTTTTTAAAAAAGTTTTGTTTTAGGTATAATGTATCGGAAGATCCTTCCGATATATGAGGTAAGTAAACAAGTTATTGTTACTTGGCGACGGACTCACGATGGAGCGTACGGCCGGAATGAAGAAGTCGCAAACAAAAGCAAACTGTAGCAAGGATGCTACATTAATTTCAAGGAGGAAAAAATTATGGTAGTACAACACAACATGCAGGCGGCAAACGCAAACAGACAGTTAGGTATCACGACAAGCGCACAGGCGAAGTCAACTGAGAAGCTTTCTTCCGGTTATCGCGTAAACCGTGCAGGCGACGACGCAGCAGGTCTTGCGATTTCTGAAAAAATGCGCAACCAGATTCGTGGTCTTGACAAGGCATCGACGAACGCACAGGACGGCATCTCTCTGATCCAGGTAGCAGAGGGCGCTCTGAATGAGACCCACAGCATCCTTCAGCGTATGAACGAGCTGGCTACTCAGGCAGCAAACGATACGAACACCTCTACGGACCGTACCGCGATCCAGAACGAAATGGATCAGCTGACCAGCGAGATCAACCGTATCCAGTCCACGACTCAGTTCAACACGATGAACCTGATCGATGGCTCCTTCTCCAGCAAGAACCTTCAGGTAGGTTCTCTGTCCGGACAGGCAATCACCATCAGCATTTCCAACATGAATGCTTCTTCGATCGGTGTCAGCGGACTGAAAGTCAGCAGCTTCTCGGCAGCAGGCGCAGCGATGAAGAACGTACAGAGTGCTATCGACATCGTTTCTGCTCAGAGAGCAAAACTCGGTGCATTGCAGAACCGTCTGGAGCATACGATTGCAAACTTGGATACCGCATCCGAGAACACTCAGGCAGCAGAAAGCCGGATCCGCGATACGGATATGGCGAAAGAGATGGTTACCTACAGCAAGAACAACATTCTTGCTCAGGCTGGCCAGTCCATGCTCGCTCAGGCAAATCAGTCCACTCAGGGCGTGTTATCCTTGCTCGGCTAATCTTAAACCGCTCAAAAAACAATCGAACAATATGCTTACTACCGGAAAGACCCGTCGGTTACGACGGGTCTTTTTCTGTGCTATAATAAAGCTATGAATATGTTACAGGAAATTGCAAAACGAATCGAACGGGAAGAATACGGCGAAGCTCTTCATTTGGCGTGGGAGAATGTTCCGAAGGATCCAACGAACTACGAACTGTTCTATGACATTGCGATCTGTGAAGAAGCGAAGGGACAGGTCGCGGATGCCTATTATGCCTACAGGCTTGCAATGACCCTTTGTACTGATGAAAACGACCGGGAAGTGATTAGCCGGAGCTACCAGCATCTTTGTGGTTATGCGGATACAAGTGAGTATGCGCTTTCCGAAGCCTGCGGGAATCTTGCGGAGAAACTGCTGTCCTATGATTGCAGGGAGACCGCAGATCGATTCCTTTCCGAAGTGTTGTATGATCGGAACCGGGAAGCGGCAAAGGTGGCGCTGTCCGAGCGGAACATGGTGCTCAAAATATGGACAGAGATCCTGCTCTGTGAGAAACGTCGGGGTATGACGGAAGACAGTTATCAAAGCTGTCAGGGGTCCTATCGAACGTTTTTTACAAGGTATCAGAGTCTGAAGCACCTGATCCGCCGGATTTGGTTTGGGTTTTCTCTGGAAGAACAAAAAGAGCTTTCTACCTATATAAAGAAGGAACCGGTTTCATCGGATTGTCTGGCGGTGACCGCAAAGTACAGTGTGCCGCCGGGCTTTTTGGGGGATCTCTTTCGCCAGATGATCGGACTCCTCTCGGAGGATCACCCGGCTTTGACGGCGGATCTCAGGGTCTACTTGCAGTGGTTTGAAAAGGAAAACATAACCGGAAAAGAGCTTTGCAGAGAACCGATGGAGAAGCAGAATCGATTTGAATTCCGGATTCTTTCTTATCAGAAGACCGATAGTAAGGAGTCGGAGAATTGGCAGGAGACGGATCCTTCAAAGATGGCGGTCATTTTCTGTACGAATGACGAGGCTTATGCAGCGGAATGCAGGAGTTACCTGGATTACCTGCGACTTCCGGGAGATATGCAAGGAGAGATACTGGAGATTCATGATGCACCGGGCATGGCGGCCGGCTACAATTTTGCGATGTCCGCAACGGATGCAAAATATAAGATCTATATTCATCACGATACGTTGATGATCGATCCCAATCTGCCGAAAAAACTGCTGACAGCTTTTCAGGAAGAGGAAACGCTGGGATTGCTTGGCGTATTTGGCAGCGAGATCCTGCCGGAGAGCGGAAAATGGTATCAGGCTCCTTATGAGAATAGTGTGCTGACGCTCTATCAGGATGCGATCCTGCAGTTTCTGATGCCAAAGAAAACGAACGAAGCGGGATGGAAACCGGCGGAAGCGGTGGATGGTGCCTTTCTTGCAACAGCACAGGATGTACCCTGGCGTGAAGACCTCTTTCCGCATTGGCATTTTTACGATATTGCTCAATGCGCGGAGATGAAGAAACAGGGACTTGAAGCAGGACTTTATGAAGATCAAACGCCATGGATCCTGCATGAATCCACGCTTCGAAAGGATCCGGAGATGCAATATGAAAAATATTGCAGACTTTTTTTGAAAAAATATAAAAATGAGGTTAAGAATTAAAGAAAACATCCGATAAATAAGATAGCAACATAGAGACTGTAGCAAGGAAGCTACAAAATTTTTTCAAGGAGGAAAAAACTATGGTAGTACAACACAACATGCAGGCGGCGAACGCCAACAGACAGTTAGGGATCACGACAGGCTTACAGGCGAAGTCTACAGAGAAACTTTCGTCCGGCTATCGTGTCAACCGTGCAGGCGATGATGCGGCAGGTCTTGCGATTTCCGAAAAAATGCGCAACCAGATCCGCGGCCTTGACAAGGCATCGACGAACGCACAGGACGGCATCTCTCTGATCCAGGTGGCAGAGGGTGCGCTGAATGAGACGCACAGCATTCTTCAGCGTATGAATGAGCTGGCTACGCAGGCTGCAAACGACACGAACACTTCTACGGACCGTACCGCGATCCAGAACGAAATGGATCAGCTGACCAGCGAGATCAACCGGATCCAGTCTACGACGCAGTTCAACACGATGAACCTGATCGATGGCTCTTTCTCCAGCAAGAATCTTCAGGTAGGTTCTCTGTCCGGACAGGCAATCACCATCAGCATCTCGAATATGAACGCTTCTTCGATCGGCGTCAGCGGATTGAAGGTCAGCAGCTTCTCGGCAGCAGGCGCAGCGATGAAGAACGTACAGAGCGCTATCGACATCGTTTCTGCACAGAGAGCAAAACTTGGTGCACTGCAGAACCGTCTGGAGCATACGATTGCAAACTTGGATACCGCATCCGAGAACACCCAGGCAGCAGAAAGCCGGATCCGCGATACGGATATGGCGAAGGAAATGGTTACCTACAGCAAGAACAACATTCTTGCACAGGCTGGCCAGTCCATGTTGGCACAGGCGAATATGTCTCAGCAGGGAGTGCTCTCCTTACTCGGATAATCGTAACTGCACAACAGAATATAAAACAACCAAAGAGGGTCGCCGAAAGGCGGCCCTCTTTTTTGTAATTCGCAAAGTCTTGATATGAGTGGGTTTCAGGAGATTGATAAACAAAAAATAAAAAAAATGAAAAAAAGGGGTTAAGTATTAAAGGGGGTTTCCGATATATAAGGCAGATGAGTTGTGAGCGAACTCAGAAAAGCAAAGTAAGCAAAGGATAACAAAGATTCAAGGAGGAAACAAAAATGGTAGTACAGCATAACATGCAGGCGGCAAACGCAAACAGAATGTTAGGGATCACGACTGGACAGCAGGCAAAGTCCACCGAGAAGCTCTCTTCCGGTTATCGTGTCAACAGAGCAGCAGATGATTCCGCAGGACTTGCAATTTCCGAAAAGATGCGCAATCAGATCCGCGGCCTTGACAAGGCTTCCCTGAATGCACAGGATGGTATCTCTCTGATCCAGGTTGCAGAAGGTGCACTGAATGAAGCACACAGCATCCTTCAGCGTATGAACGAGCTGGCAACCCAGGCAGCAAACGATACCAACACTTCGATGGATCGTAACGCAATCCAGAACGAAATGGATCAGTTGACCAGCGAGATCAACCGTATCCAGTCTACGACCCAGTTCAATACGATGAACCTGATCGATGGTTCTTTCCAGAGCAGAAATCTGCAGGTAGGTTCCCTCTCCGGACAGGCAATCGTGATCAGCATCAGCAACATGAACGCAAGCTCCATCGGTGTCAGCGGTCTGAAGGTGAGCTCTTTCTCCGCAGCAGGCTCTGCGATGAAGAGCGTACAGAGCGCAATCGACATCGTATCCGCACAGAGAGCACGTCTTGGTGCTTTGCAGAACCGTCTTGAGCATACCATTGCAAACCTGGATATCGCTTCCGAGAACACCCAGGCAGCAGAGAGCCGGATTCGCGATACGGATATGGCGAAGGAAATGGTTACCTACAGCAAGAACAACATCCTTGCGCAGGCAGGACAGTCCATGCTGGCACAGGCAAACCAGAGTACACAGGGAGTTATGTCTCTCCTCCAGTAAACATAGATCAAATCAAAAACCGCAGCCCAAAAGGCTGCGGTTTTTTTCGTATAGCAGCTGCTAAATTGCAGTTGATAACCGTTTTACTTCTGCTAAGAGCAGATCCAGTTCTTCGGGGGAAGAACAGTCTTTGTCTATCATAGACAGGATTTGTCTGATCTCAGCGGAAAACGCGTCCGGATAGGGGTTGCTTTTCCAGGCAGGGAAACGCTTTCGGCATTCGGCCTGCAGCCAGAGAAAATCCTGAAGAGAGAAATCCGCAGGATTCCGGCTTGCATTGATGACAGTTTCTCCGAAAGCGCTCCACAGGATATAAAAGTTGATCTCATCCGAATACGCAGAGGCAAGACCTTTTTCCAAAAGAAAGTCATGAAGTTGAAACTGTACGATCGGATGATCCATTAATCGGGAAGGAAGCAGCTTATTGGTAGAAGAATCCTTATGTGCTCGTCCGAGATAGAGCCCTTTTGAAAGGATCATCAGCCGTTTCGCATAAAAATAAAGAGGATAAACGAAAAGAGGCTCTTCATAAACACGATGTTCCGGGAAACGGGAACCGACCTCTCGGAGCAGGTCAGATCTGTAAAACAGGTTATGATGGGTACAATAAAAGAGCCCGGACATGAGCAGCGTTTTCCGATCCGAAACGGACTCTATGGTATAGAAGCCGTCTTCGCTGCAAAAGAGATCCTGCGGATCTTTCCCGTCCGGGTGATAATAATCAAATTGGATCAGATCGGTCTGATATTCCTCCGCCAGTAAATAGAGCTCTTCACAGGCGGTAGGCTGGAGACGGTCATCCTGATCCAGAAACTGAGTATATTTTCCTTTTGCATGAGCAAGTCCTGTATTTCTTGCGCCACCCTGACGCAGATTTTTCTCGTGTCTGATGATCTCAACGGATTCAGGAGCCTCTTTTTTGATGGTTAACAGCCGATCATAGGTATCATCCGGAGAAGCATCGTCGACAAAAATGCACTGAATCTTTTCGAGGCCGATGGATTGTTCTTTTACGGATTCCCAGCATTCCGAAAGAAAATCAGTTGCCTGATAGCAAGGGATGATCAGACTTATTGGTTTTTGATACATAGAGCTTTTCCTCAGAGCGCGACTTCCAACATATGTGTAAAGCATTTTTTGAAGTTGTGCTCTTCCTTTACTTTTTCATGTCCACGCCTCGCAATTTCGGCGCGGATATCTTTGTGTTCGAGATAGTAGTCAATTTTCTTTAACAGATCTGCCTCATCCTCGAAATAGTCAAATTCTTCTCCGGGCGTAAAAAACTCACACAGATCCTGCTGATAATTGGTCAGAAGAAACCCTCCCGCGCCGAGAATATCCATACAACGGAGCGGGATGCCTGCATAGATGCTGCGCAGTGTGATATTGAGATTGATCCTGCTGTTGTGGAAGACCAGGGGCATCTCGCCATAATAATCGGTGATCCCCATGTTTTTCACGCCCGGGATGGCTTTCGCAGAATCCAGCGTAAACAGCTTCACCGGGTGCTTTGCACCGACTGCAGTCAGATATTTGATCCGTTCTAGGGATGTAATCTTTCGGCATAGATAATAGGAAGCATAGATGTAGGGGAGTGTTTCAATTCCATCCTTGTTCCGGTCATAGGGTTCTGCTTTGTGCATGATCTCTATGAGTTCCGGATGCGTATTTAACACTTCTTCCAGGAAATTATATCCGGAGACTTGCATCTGTGATTGTACGAGCCCATCGAGAAAGCCTCTTGTAAAATCATCGATCTTCTCATACATCCTGTCATAGAAGTTGTGATCTTCGTCATAAAGTGCACCGACAAAGGAAATATCGGCGGTTGTCCTCGCCTTATCATACGGCTTCTTCAGCATCGTATCAATTACCGTGGAATTCACCGGAAGCACGGTATAATGCACATTTGGCAGCCCGCCGTCATGGAAATGGTGGTAGATCACAGAATCAAACAGAAAAACACAGTTGGTCGGATAGCTGATCCGATAAGAATACAGTGCTACCATTGGGTTGTCGTAGAGGAGTGAAATGTATTTCAGATTGTGACGATGACAGTCCTCAGCAACAATGGGATAGAAATTAAACGAAAAGCAGAAGTCAAAGGTCTGCCCTTCCACGGCCTTGTCAAAAGCAGCGGAAAACTCTGCATTCACACGGTCTTTGTAGCCGTCGTGAAAGAATTTGGTGACCTTATGGTGCATTTCATGTTCCAGTGTAAAGACGGCGTCTAACTGACCGAAACAGGGCCAGTCCAGATAAAGGACATGCATGGGTTCCTCCTATAAATGAAACGCAAGTTCCAGCATTTTTGTGAGCCGGAGGGGATAGGTACAGTGTGTTCGGACGTATTCATAGCCGTTCGCGGCAATTTCTTGGCGTTCTTTTTCGTGCTCCAGATAATATGCCACTAAGGCATCCAGTTCTTCCAAACTCGTATAGCAGGCCAGATGTTCTCCAATGACCAGCTCCTCTCCCAGTTCGCTCTGGTAATTTGTCAGGCAAAAACCGCCGGCGGAGAGAATGTCCCAAATCCGAAGCGGCAGGGCACTGCGGATCGGTTTGGAAGTAATGTTCAGGTTGATCTTGGACTCATGAAAAATGATCGGCATTTCCGTCAGCGATTTCGCCAGACCACAGTTATGGAGCGCGGGATAAGCCTTGGTGTCACTTGCAGTATAGAGATAAAACGGATACTTCGGCGAAAGCAGTCGGCAGATCCGATCCCGCTCCATGACGGAAATGTTGGAGCCGATATAGAGATTTGCCAATGTATAGCGGTCTGTCAGGAAATTGTCTCCGGGAAGCCGATAAAAACCTTCAAAATGCTTGAGGAACTCCTGCGTGATTTGCTCTGTTAGCGTCTGCTCGATGAAATAATACCCATAGACCTTTAACTGTGCCTCCTGAATGGCATTTAAATACCCTTCCAGATAAGTTCCCTTGGCCTTCAGCCGCTGATAGGGGTTCTTTTCGGTATATAAGGAGCCGACAAAAGCCAGAGGGTGGGAAAATTTCTCGCGTTGCTTTTGCGATGCACCCGAAATGACCTTGTCCCGCTCTTTGGTGTTGACGGCCAGGGGCAGATGAAAGATGCAGTCCGGATTGTATGGAGAAAGCTCATCATAGGTGGTCCGATCAAAGAGAAAGATCCGGTTGGTGTCATTTTTGATCGAGGACGAGAAAAGCTCCATGACCGGCGAATCGACGGTCCAACAGAGGTAAGGAAGCCGATAGATCCGGCAGACCTCGGAAAGAAACGGATAAAAGTTGACGCTGAAGACAAATTCCACCGGATGGCTGTCAAGAAATTGCCCGACATTTTTGATGCCTTGTTGAGGCGTCAGGTCCTTATTTGTAATCTCCGTGGTTTCTTCCAGGACCGTAAATCCAAGTTCTTTGAAACCATCGATCACATCCGGCTCTATGATACTGCCGTATCGGTAAAAAAGTAACTTCATAAGGGTGCATTTATCCTCATTTTTAGTATAATATGATTATAGCGTTTTGCAAAAAAAACATCAATTCAAGGGAGATACAGTATGCTGCATTTTGAGGAAGATTGGTTTCGTGACGAAGAGAGAGAAGGTTTTCTCGTCGCGGAAGAAGTGAAAAGGGGCTGGGCGGCGCAGCTTGTGATCGTCAAGGAGATTGAGGAAGTTTGTAAAAAGTACGGTCTGCAATACTTTACCGCATGGGGCACGACACTTGGTGCAGTCAGGCATAAAGGCTATATCCCATGGGATGATGATCTGGATATCTGCATGAAGCGTGCGGACTATATGAAATTCCTGTCTGTCTGGCGCAAAGAATTCCCGGAACGATACAGTCTCCTTCATCATGATACGGAAGACGGCTATGTGGAATTTATGTGCCGACTGGTGAACCAGCGTTCTTTTGATCTGTCTGAGGAGCATCTGAAAAAGTACTGTGGCTGTCCTTATATCGTAGGGGTGGACATTTTTCCGCTTGATTATATTCCACGGAATCAGGCGGATTATGAATTTTCCAATCATTTCCTTCATCTCGTCTATACGGCAGCGCGCGAATGGGATGCATGTGTGACCCCGGAAGATCAAGAGAAGCGGGAAGGCGCTTTGGAAAAGATTGAAGAAGCCTGCCAGGTGAAAATCGACCGGAGCGGAAATGTGACGCGGCAGTTGATGGATCTATCCGAGCGTCTATGTATGTTGTATACGGAGGAAGAGTCAGACGATCTGGGCTTTGCGGTGCTGCAGATCGAATGGCCGTATTTCTTATTCCCAAAGCAGGCATTTGAAAGAGCTGAGTGGATGCCTTATGAGACAACCACGATGCCCGTGCCTGTAGGATACAATGCGGTTCTGACAAAAACTTACGGAACGGAATGGAGGGTACCGATCACGCAGTGGGGGACGCACGACTACCCGTTTTTCAAGAACCAGAAACCATTCCTGGAAGCGTATAAGGCGACCGGGCAGAACTTTGAGTCTACGGGAGTCAAGAAAAGATAATGAGAGAAGGCGAAAGTTGTCATGAAAAAAGTCATTACCTATGGGACCTATGATCTGTTCCATGAAGGACATTATAATCTGTTAAAACGGGCTAAGGCACTGGGCGATTACCTGATCGTCGGCGTGACGACCGAACATTTTGACCTGGCGCGTGGAAAGGTCAATGTCATTGATCCGATCATGACCCGGATTGAAAATGTGCGCAAAACCGGATTTGCGGACGAGATCATCGTGGAAGACCACGAGGGGCAAAAGATCGAGGATATCCAAAAGTACGGCGTGGATATTTTTACGCTTGGATCGGACTGGATCGGTGCGTTCGACTATCTGAAGCCGTTTTGTGAAGTAGTCTATCTGGATCGGACGGCGGACATCTCCTCGACTTCTCTTAGAAACGGCCGGTTTCGCCTGGTACGGGTCGGGATCGTCGGGACCGGCAGGATCGCGCCCCGTTTTGTTTCCGAGATCAAATATGTCAGCGGCGCGGAAGTGGTAGCGGCCTATAATCCCGAGAGACAGAGCGCAGAGAGGTTTTCGAAGAGTTATGACATTCCCTGTGAGGTTGATGATTATCACGCTTTTCTGGATCGGGTGGATGCGGTATATATCGCTTCTCCCAACGAGACACATTATGAGTATGCGAAAAAGGCACTGTTGAATGGGAAGCATGTTCTCTGCGAAAAACCGATGGCGTTTACGAAGAGGGAGACGGAAGAATTATATCGTCTCGCGGAAGAACGGGATAAAGTGCTGTTGGAAGGGATTCGGACTGCCTATACACCGGGCTTTCAGCAGATGATGAATGTGGCGCGCAGCGGCAAGATTGGGGAGATTGTCGATGTGGAGGCATGCTTTACGCGACTTGCAAATGAGAATTCAAGGGAACGGGTAGATTTTCGCTATGGCGGCAGCTATCTGGAATTCGGCGGGTATGCGATGCTTCCGATCTTAAAGCTCCTTGGCTCAGACTATCAGGATCTTCGCTTCCGCAGCATTTTGGACGAAACTGGCGTCGATATTTATACAAAGGTACAGTTGATGTATGAAAACGGAATGGCAACGGCCAAGACCGGCGTCGGTGTGAAGTCAGAAGGACAGCTTGTCATTGCCGGGACAGAAGGGTATATTCTTGCGGAATCTCCTTGGTGGATGACAAAGCACTTTTCGGTGCGCTATGAGGATCCGGATAAGATTGAAAGTTACGAGCCGAATTTCCAGGGGGATGGGTTTCGCTATGAGATCAGTGAGTTTGTATCCAAGATCAACGGAACCGGAAAGAATGATTATCTGCTGACGGCGGAAGAATCCGTAGCACTTGCGGGGATCACGGAGGAGTTTATGCGAATCCGCGCTGCGCAACAGGAGGAGAACTAAAATGGACCAGATCAAAATCGGGATGATTGGCACAGGACGGATCGCGGAGCGTTTCGTATCGGAGGCACGGGAAACGGAAGGTATCACCATCGCGTCTGTTTACAATCCACGGATGGAAAGCGCAAGCCAGTTTTCCGGAGTCCATGAGATCCCTGCCGTAGCAGAGACGGAAGAGGCGTTGTTTGCAGCTGTAGATGCGGTATACATTGCGACGCCGCATGAGACGCATGCGGCCTATGCAAAGAAAGCGCTTTCTGCCGGAAAGCACGTGCTCTGTGAAAAGCCGCTTTGTTTTTCCGGCAGGGAAGCAGAAGAACTCTTTGCGCTTGCAAAGAAACAGGGCGTGGTTTTGATGGAAGGGATCAAAACCGCCTATTGTCCCGGATTTTTAAAACTGCTGGATGTGATCGGGAGCGGTGTGATCGGGCAGATCAAGGACGTGGAGGCGGCATTTACCAGGCTTTCCCCTGCAAATGTGAGGGAAATCTGGGATGCTTCCTACGGCGGGAGTTTTCTGGAGTATGGTACCTATGCAATGCTGCCGCTTGTGAAGCTTTATGGAACAAAAGATTCCAATGTCAGCTTTCTGACTTCGGCGATGAAAACGGGAGCAGATACCTATACAAAGGCGGTCTTTGATTTCGGAGGACGCTTTGGTACGGCAAAGACCGGACTTCGCGTCAAATCCGAAGGGCAGCTGCTCATCGCGGGGACATTTGGGTATCTTCTTGCCCCCTCTCCCTGGTGGCTGACAAAGCAGTTTGAGGTCCGTTATGAGGATCCCGGGAAAAAAGACCTTTATGAAGCACCTTTTGAAGGAGCGGGATTGCGGTATGAATTGCAGGCTTTTTTGGATCGGATCGCCGGGAAGAATGATCCGCGCTGGATTCAGCCGGAAGATAGCGTCTGGCTTGCCGCGCAGATGGAGGCGTTTCTTGCTGAGCGAGAGGAGCGGCGTTCTGACGCTGTGCACGTGACGGGGTTCTGTCCGACAGAAGAGGAAAAGACAGGAGCCACAAGTCAAAACAATGGACCTCAAAAGAAGATGCCAGGAATCTGGGCGCATCGTGGGTGCTGTATGGCATATCCGGAGAATACGATCCCTGCTTTTACTGCCGCAGCAGTGCTCCCGGGACTGATCGGTATTGAACTCGATGTGCAGCTCACAAAGGACGGAGAAATTGTCGTCATCCACGATGAGACAGTCGACCGCACGACAGACGGACATGGAAACGTGCGGGACTTTACTTTACGGGAACTGAAACAGTTACATATCACAGGCAGCCGTTGCAAAGAGGCAGTAAACCCACCGCTTACCATTCCGACCTTGCGGGAGATGTTTGAAGCGGTGTTGCCCCAGCTTCGCGCAGGGATGCTGATCAACATCGAAATGAAAAACAGTGTGATCCGTTACGAAGGAATGGAAGAAAAAGTGCTCGCGCTTGTGTCGGAATACGGCCTGCAGAAGAATATCGTATACTCTTCGTTTTTGCCGGAATCCATGGGATTACTGAAAAAGCTGGATCCGTCCGTACAGACCGGTATCCTCGGAGGCGAGGTCCACTGGTGCATCCAGAAAGCATTGGAAAACAACGCAGACGCAGTGCACCCTTGGATTGGCGGGTTGGATCCGAATCAGGACGGGCTTTTTGATCTTCCGGAAGGGATGCCTGTACGCTGCTGGAACAGTGAAGAGCCGTTTTACGGAGATGGGCGGATCTTAAAAGAGTTCCACATGGAGAAGTATGCTCTGCTCGGCGCGACAGATATCATTGTCAACGCGCCGGAGATGTATCTGAAGACCTCCGGCAACTAAGAATTATCTGAACTCCCCGACAAATAAGATTCCCACCTGGAAAGGACAAACAGTATGATTATCGGCAAAACTTATCGTATCTCCGTTTTGACAGACAGACTGCTCCGGCTGGAGTACCAGTCGGAGGGACAGTTTTTGGATGCTCCGACACAATGTGTTGTCAACCGTACGTTTCCGGAGGTGTCTTACCGGAAAAGAGAGGAAGAGGGGATTCTGACTGTGGAGACAGATGCGCTGGTCCTCCGGTACGACGGGCGATATTTCTCCTCGACGGGGCTCTCCGTAACCCTGAAGGAAACGGGTGAAACCTGGCATTACAGCGTGATCTATGGCAATTCGGACAAAAACTACTATGGAACCGCACGGACCTTGGATGAAACAGACGGATATGTCCGTCTGGAACCGGGCATCTTCGGGGCCTTTGGATACGCCGTCGTGGATGATTCCGCCTCCGCTATCCGGGAGGGAGAGGCGTTTCGTCCCCGGCCCATGGAGGAACTGGATCTCTACTTCTTCGGGTATGGCCGGGATTTTTACGGCGGTCTGAAGGATTTTTACCGGCTCTTCGGAGAGACGCCCATGATTCCCCGGTATGCATTGGGGAACTGGTGGAGCCGATATTATCCGTACAGTGAAGAAAGTTATCTGGCCCTGTTGGAGCGATTTCGGCAGGAAGAGATCCCCCTTTCCGTTGCAGTGATTGATATGGACTGGCATATCACGGAAGTGGACGAAAAATACGGGACCGGCTGGACCGGATTCACCTGGAACCCTGATCTGTTCCCGGATTACCGTCGGTTTCTGGCCGCCCTGAAGGATCACAAGCTGGCGGTGACGTTAAATCTCCATCCCGCCGACGGTATACGCGCATTTGAGGTGATGTACCGGGAAGCGGCACAGGCGATGGGGATCGATCCGGACAGCGAAGAAACCGTGGAATTTGATCTGGCGGATCCGAAATTCAGGAAGGTTTATTTTGAAACGGTGCTTCATCCCTACGAAAAGGACGGCGTTGATTTCTGGTGGATCGACTGGCAGCAGGGCACTGGAAAAGGCAACGGAGAGGTGGATCCGCTGTTTCTTTTGAATCACTATCATTATGAGGATCAGAAAAACAGAAGCATCCGTCCCATGATCTTTTCACGCTATGCCGGCGTGGGAAGCCATCGTTATCCTGTCGGTTTTTCCGGGGACACCAGAACCACCTGGCAGAGTCTCGCGTTTCAACCCTATTTTACCTCCACGGCAAGCAACGTGGGATACGGCTGGTGGAGCCATGATATCGGCGGACATATGCTGGGAGATAAGGATACGGAGCGTCTGGTCCGCTGGGTACAGTTTGGCGTATTCTCTCCCATTATGCGGCTGCACAGCAGCAATAACCCGTTTTTGAACAAGGAGCCTTGGGTGCTGGGAGAGCCTTACCATGAAATTGTCCGGCAGTTTATGCGACTGCGTCACCGCCTGATTCCTTACCTCTATACCATGACGTCTCTCGCCAGCAAAGAAGGGAGACCCCTGATTCAGCCCATGTATTATCTATGCCCGGAGGAAAAGGGCGCCTATGAGGTGAGCAATGAATTCGGGTTTGGAACGGAGCTTCTGGTCTGTGCCGTGACGGAAAAAGAAGATCCGGAGCTTCGGATGGCTTCCGTGAACGCCCTGATCCCGGAGGGAAGATGGTATGACATTTTCCAGGGAAGCATTTACGAAGGAAAGAAAAAGAGGAGACTCTACCGGGAGCTGTCGCAGATTCCGGTGCTGTTGAAAGCAGGCGGCATTGTGCCGGAGAGCCTTTCTGACCGGGAGAACGGGGTGGAGAATCCGTCTTCCCTGCAGCTTCTCATCGGAGGCGGCGGGGACGGGGAATTCCGGCTTTATGAAGATGACGGTATCTCCATGGAGTATCAAAAGGGCACGAGTGTAAGCACCGGGTACCGTGTCCGGTTTTCGGAGGAAGCACAGAGAACGGAGTTCACCATCGGTGCGGCAGAGGGGGCGCTTTCCCTGATTCCGTCAAAACGGTCCTATCGACTGCTCTTTTACGGATTGTCTCCGGTGGAAGGGAAAGCGACGGCAAAGCTTGGCACATCAACGCTTCCCTATGCATATGACAGGGAACGGAATATCCTTACCCTGGAACTGGAAGAAGCGCTGGTTGACACAGAGCAGCAGATCATCCTGGAGGGATATAAAAAAGCCGAAAACCGGGTGGATTCCCGGGTCTTTCATCTTTTAGATGAGGCATGGATGGAGAATAAGGCAAAAGAGCGTATTTACCGGGCGTTTTCAGACATGAAGAGAGACGACTTCCTGCTCTTTCTGTCGGGAGATGAGATCTCCGAGACGATAAAGGACGCATTGAGAGAGATTCTGACCTGATGCCTTTTTTTAGGCGCCATCGGTTGCGCCGGCTTTTTTCAGCGCATGATAAAACAGTTCCCGAATCGTCGTGTCCGGATCAAGACCAAGGGTCTCCACATTCTGCCGGAAAATGATCCCTCCGGCCATGAAGGAGTGTCCACCGCCGGAACCCAAACCGCGAAGCGCTTCCGCAGTCAGCTTCCCCGCATCTATCGCGGGCGTTTCAGACCGTACCGAAAACTTGATTCCGTCCTCTCTGCTTGCATAGATCACGGACACATCCACATCCTCCAGAGACAGGATGAAATCGGATACAACTGCGATCTGAGCATCCTGACAGGAAAAGGGAATCCCCGCAAACCCCACCCGGTCATAGACATAAATGTTTTCTATGGCAGACCCATAGGCTCTTAAGTCCTGAAATTCCATGGTGTTTGTGGTCAGTTCCGTCAGGATTTTCTGGGAGGCCAGCGGGAAAAGAAAGGCAAACATCCGGATATCTGCCTCTGTCACACCACGGGTAAAATGCAGGGTATCCATCTTCAGACCATACAGTAACGCGGTAGCCACCGTCGTTTCCGGGACAATGGAAAGTTCCTGATAGTATTCGGCGATCATGGTGGCGCAGCTCCCGGTCTTCCGGACATCCAGATACCGGTAACCCTCCCGTTCGATCAGCGGGTGGTGATCGATGCATGCGATCTCCTCTCCGGGAAGATCCTTGATATTGCCTCCCCCTTTCTGGGAATCCACGCAGATGATAGGATCCTCCGGTTGAATTGTCTTTTCGAGCTCTTCTTCGGACAGCATCCGGATCTGACAGAGCTCCGTCATTTTTTTCGTATTCACACGGTCAATTTGTCCCACATAGCAGAGCGTGGACGCTATCCCGTAATGGCGAAAAATTTCGGAAAGTCCAAAGGCAGACCCGATGGCGTCGGGATCCGGGAAATTATGGGTCTGTATATAGACCTGCCGTCCTTTTAGATATTCAATCATTTGAAGAAAGCCCTGTTTGTTCATGATCATCTCCATGTGATGTAAACGCTGCCAACATAGTTTATTATATAGCATCGGCGCATAAAAAGGATATCCCCTTTTGGGGGATTAAGCAGGATCTGCTTCAGCATGAGGGCAGAAGGGAAGCGGCAACCGGATCCCCCAGAGAAATCGTGAAAGCGGCATATAAGGTCTATGACTTCATGGACGAAGAAACGTGGATCTCGATGCTTGCAGAAAGAAACAATATGGCGCACCTTTACGATGAGGAGGCGGCCAAAAATCTGGTGAAACACATCCTGGATGATTACATACAGGAATTCGAAAAGATGAGAACATCTCTTTTGAAAAAATACGGAGAATGTATAATTCGCTTAAAGTGATAAAAAAACAAAGATTAAGCGAAGTATAACGACAAAAATCAATTGAAGATGGCAGGAATTCGTGATATAATTCGCTTAAAGTGATAAAAAAACAAAGATTAAGCGAGGTATAATCAGATGATGGTAGGCAGAGAAAAAGAAACGTCTTTGATTGAAAATGCGATCAGTGATGTCAAATCGCACTTTATCGCAGTCTACGGACGAAGAAGGGTGGGAAAGACGTTCCTTATTCGAAATGCAGGAGGAAATCGGTTTACCTTTCAACATGCCGGCGTTTCGGATGGTGGCTTAAGGGAGCAGCTGGATGCATTTGTGTCAGCGGCCTCTCTTTATGGATATACGTTTGAGAAAGTACCCGAAAATTGGATACAGGCCTTTGACGGATTAAAACATCTGATCTCAAGATCCAATGAGACGAGAAAAGTTGTTTTTCTGGATGAGTTATCATGGATGGATACGCCCAAAAGCGGCTTTGTTGCCGCATTGGAAAACTTCTGGAATTCTTTCGCATCTGCGAGAGACGATGTGGTACTGATCGTTTGTGCGTCGGCGACGTCGTGGATGCTGTCTAAAGTCATTCATAATAAAGGTGGGTTATACCATCGTCTTACGGAGCAGATTCATCTGCAGCCGTTTTCCTTAAGGGAATGCGAGCAATACGTAAAAAAGAACGGACTTATTCTGAACAGAGATCAGATTTTACAATACTACATGATCTTTGGAGGAGTCCCGTTCTATTGGGAATTATTGGAAAAGGGCAGCAGCGTTGATCAAAATATTGACAAACTTTTATTTGCAAAAGATGCAGTTTTAAAGGATGAGTTCCGTTATCTTTATGCGTCCATATTTAAAAACCCGCAAATATACATTAGGTTGGTAAAAGCTTTATGTACTGTAAAATCCGGACTTACTAGAGATGAATTGATAAAGGAATCCGGGGTGTCAAATTCCGGAGATTTAACACGTCGCTTGGAAGAACTTGAGAGCTGCGGATTTATCCGTTCCTACAGCGCGTGGGAAAAAAAGAAAAAAAACACGATCTATCAATTGATGGATCCTTTTACGCTTTTTTATTACCATTTTATGGAGCATCCTTCGAGTGATGAACATTTCTGGACAAATCAGATCAATACGCCAAGGACGAACACATGGAAGGGGCTGGCTTTTGAACGTGTATGTCTGATGCATACAGATCAGATCAAGAGTAAGCTTAAGATAGACGGGATATTGACAGAGATTCATTCCTGGACTTGTAAAGCGGATCCGGATCATGGCATTTTTGGATCCCAAATAGACCTTTTGATCGTGAGAAAAGATCAAATCATAAATCTGTGTGAAATGAAATATGCCGGGCAGGAATATGCTTTGACCGAGAAAGACGATCGTGATCTGAAAAGAAAAATCCACGATTTAAAAGAAAAGACGGGTACAAAGTATGCGATCCATCCAACACTGGTGACCACGTATGGATTGATGGAGAATTCGTATGCTGCTAATATACAGGCGGTGGTTACTATGAATGATTTGTTTGTTTGAAAGTTACAAGTGTCCATAAACTTATCTTATCGTGGAAGATGCGGTCCTTGTTTCGCAAAATGCATTTTAAAGATATACAGCAAAAAAGATCTGTGTTTCACAGATTTTTTTATGATAGGAAAAAATAGACAAAAAATAACACTTCCCCTTATCTTTTTTCAGAAAAATCCGATATAATAATCAGTAGTATGAATTTCATGGAAACCGACTGGAAGGAATCCAAAAGGTGCGGCAGGATGTGGCGATAAGTGGGTTATGAAAGCAGACTCTGCACAGTTTGGTGCGGGGTTTTTATTTTGCAGAAAAAAGTATATGCCATAATTTTAGCTGCCGGAGTGGGGCAGAGGATGCGGAACACGGGTCTTCCCAAGCAATTTCTGAAGATAAACGGGAAGCCGATCATTGTGTATACGCTCGAAAAGTTTGAAGAGCATACCGAGATATCCGGGATCGTGATCGTGTGCAAAGAAGGGTATCTGGAACAAATGGAGATGTTCACGGAACGATATCATATTGCGAAGGTGAAGAAGATCCTGGTCGGAGGAAGAGATCGCCAGAGCAGTCTTTATAGAGGTCTTCAGGCGATCACGGATATCGGAGGGACGGCAGATGATGTGGTCATCATTCATGATGGCGTAAGACCTCTTGTCAGTACCGTGACCATCAATGAGAACATTCGTGTGGCGGCCGAATCGGGAGCCGCGATGACCGTGCATCCCGTTACGGAAACCGTAGTTGTCACAGGCGATGACGATGCGCAGATCGATCATTTTCAAAAAAGAGATGAGACCTATTCCCTGACTTCTCCGCAATCATTCCGGCTGGGCGGGATCATGGATGCATATGGCAGGATGCTTGAGGAAGAAAAAGATGGCGGGGAAAATGGGGGGATTCCGCTTCTGGATGCCGCGATGGTTTACGCCAGGTACATGGGAGAAGTTCCGATGGTAAAGGATTCCGGGACGAATATCAAGATCACAACGCCCGAGGACTTTTACATTTTGAGATCCATGTTTGAGATGGAAGAGAACAAGTTCATTTTCGGATTATAGATCAGGAAAGAGATTTGGGGACGAGAGATGGTAGAAAAAAGAGATCTTGATATCATTTTTAACAATGCGATCGACTGGGAGACGTTCCGGGATAAAAGGATCCTCGTGACAGCCGCTACAGGACGACTCGGTATGTATATCGTCGAGGCGCTTGTGAAGGCAGATCTGGATTACAATCTCAACATGCGTATCATTGCGCATGCGAGAAATGAAAAAAAGCTGCAGACAGTTTTCGGATCCACATTGGAGCTTCCGAATGTAGAGATGCTGCTTCAGGACATTACGGATAGAATCGAGATGGATGGATCCGTTGACTATATTTTTCATACCGCAGGTCCCGCGGCGCCGAAGGATTTTACGGAGACGCCGGTGGAGACACTTTGGGCGCATGTGAGCGGCACCCGTAACGTGCTGGAACTTGCCAGAGAGAAAAAGAGTGAAAAGGTGATCTACATTTCCACTGTGGAAATCTATGGAGAGAATATTGGTGAGGAACCGTTTGCAGAAACGGATATGGGTGTGATCCGTTCTGATCAGGTGAGATCCTGCTATCCGGAAGCAAAGCGGCTTTGTGAAACGATGCTGGCCTCTTACGCAGCTGAGTATGGCGTTTCCTATACTGGAGCAAGGATGAGCCACACCTTCGGGCCCGGCATTTCGCTGGAGGATGGGAGATCCTTTGCGGAGTTCATTCAGTGCTCATTAAAGGGAGAAGATATCGTTCTTCATTCCGACGGCAGCGCGGTTCGTCCGTACACCTATGTCGCGGATGCGATTGGGGCTGTCTTTATGATCGCGACGAAGGGGACAGCGAACGAGTACTATAATATCGCAAATCTGGACAACCAGATCAGTATCCGTGATCTTGCACAGCTGATTGCGGAGCTCTCGCCTTCCGGGAAAACGAAGGTCGTTTTCGATCATGCGGATGGGAAGCTGAACTATCTGAATTTCAAACTTGGTGTCATGAACACGGAAAAGATCAAAAAGCTCGGCTGGCGGCCGGATATCGATCTGAAAACCGCATTCCGCTATACTATGGAATCGTTTGAGCAAAGCAGATAAGGAAAAGTCTTTGAAGCATACAGAAGAAGAGAATTACATCAAAAAACGGCTTCGAAAAGCCCGGATGCAAAGCATTGCTTTTTATGTGTGTCGACTCTTTCCGATTTCAGGAAAAAAGATTGTATTTACAACGATCGAGGGAACGACGGGTTTTACCTGCAATCCGAAGTACATTGCACTGGAGCTTATGAGGCGTAATCAGAAAAGACCGAAGGCAGATCAGATTGAAATGGTCTGGCTTGTCAATGATATGACCAAGGCCTTTCCGGAGGGGATCCGTAAAGTAAAGAATACCCTATGGAATCGTGCGTTTCATCTGACGACCGCGCGAATATGGATCGATAACAGCAGGAAACAGCTGGAGGTAAGAAAAAGAAAAGGACAGACCTATATCCAGACCTGGCATGCGAAACTCGGATTCAAACCAACCTGCCTTGACAGGGGAGCTTCATTTTCAAGGATTGCCTATCTGGTCAGCAAGCATGATTCGGATCTGGTGGACTATTGGCTTTCCAACTCGGACTGGTATGATAAGACATTAAAGACCGGGTCGCTGTATGAAGGCAAAACACTTCGAACAGGATCGCCGAGGTGCGATATCCTGATCAATGGAGTGGAGGAGGCCAGAAAAAAGATAAGAGAGCGGTTTCAGCTGCCTTCGGATTCCAGGATCATCATGTACGCACCGACATTTCGAGGAGGAAGCCAGAATACCGAAAGAAATGTCGAAACCGGAGACCATTTTCCTGACTACAAAAAGCTGAAGCAAGTGTTAGAAGACCGATTCGGAGGCGAATGGTATATCCTCCTGAGACTCCATCCGCAGCTCGTGGCACGTAATATGGATCAGGGCGTGGCAAAAAAAACCACTTTGGACGGAAGCCGGTTTGATGATATGTATGAACTTCTTGCCGGGTGTGATGCTTTCCTTACCGATTATTCCAGCGCAGCCTTTGATGCGGCGGTGATGAAGATCCCGGTATTCCTGTACTGCGATGATTATTCGGATTATGAAAAAGAGCGGGGAAGCCTTCTTTGGAATTTGAGAGAGCTGCCATTTCCGCTCGCTGAAAACGATGATGAGCTGGAAACTGCTATTAAGGAATTTCGGGAAAACGACTACCGGGATCAACTGGATGCGTTAACGACTTTCTGCGGGATAGCAGAGGATGGGAAAGCGTCGCAGAATGTTTGCGATGAGATAGAGAAAATCTGCAATAAACAGAAATAAAAAATGATTTCATAGTGGCTTTTGAACTTTGACAATTTCATACTTTACGTCAGGAAAGGTCTGCTCTTGACAGCAAGAAAAAAGCTTGATAGAATACATTTGCTTTATCAGGAATACAGCTATATTCATAGCAGATGAGCGCTTCGCTCGTGATTTCCCAAAGTGTATTAAAAAATCAAACTTTTGACAGTAATTGTGAACAGGAGTAGTATGATCATAGATGATATTCGGTTTGTTTGGGATACCGATAAGAATGCAGTCAATGTAAAACGTCATGGAATCTCTTTTGAAGAAGCGGCATTGGTTTTTCGAGATGAGGACAGAATAGAAATTTTAGACAGATGGCATTGTGACGAAGAGCGCTATAATGTGATAGGTCTGGTTGGAGACGTTATCTTTGTGGTTTATACCGAAAGAAAAGACTATATCAGATTGATTTCGGCAAGACCCGCGACGAATGCAGAGAGGAGATGGTATTATGATGGTTACATATAAATTGTCAGAACTTGGTGAATTGACAGAAGAGGGAAGAAAACGGATTCAGGAGGCTTCAAGAAAACCAATTATTTTCGATGAGGACTGTCCGGAAAGTACGCCGGAGATGCTGAGAGAATTTCAAAAAGCGGCAGCGGAACGGAACCGGAGAAATCAAAAAAAAAACCAAGGATGATTGTGAGAAAATGAAGAAATCAAGACACTCCCGATGTAAAGTATGAAATCGCTTTGCAGAGGGAGTTTTTGTATATAAACAATGCAGGATAAATACCAGATCGAGATAGATGAGTTTCGAGAGCGATTTTCCGACTTTCAGGATCAGCGGATCATACTGTATGGGATCGGTCGTTATACTGCTACGATCCTGAATGGGATCAGCGACTATCATTTCGTGGGCTTGATGGACAAAGATCCTGATAATATCGGAAAAACCGTGTTTGATCTTCCGATCCTTGACGCGAAGGAGGCAGAGAAAAAGGGCGACCTGATCGTGATCAATACGTCCGAGACATACTGGAACGTGATCTTTAACAGGATCAAGGATATCCGGATACCTGTTTACTACAAAAACGGAGAAAGAGCAGAAGAAAAGCAAGAACAAAGACGGGAAAATCCATATAGACATCTCTCAAAGGAGGAATTGTATCAAAGGATAGATATCGCCGATGTGATAACAGTGGACTTCTTTGAAACACTTTTTATGCGCCGTGTCTGTAACCCGAGAGATGTATTTAAACTTCTGGAAATAGAATTTGAGGCAGAGTGGCAGCAAGATCTATCATATACCGAGGTTCGGAACCAGGCGATCCACGATATCCGGGAGAATTATACATTTGACGAATTGTATGACAGGATCATAGAGCTCACCGGACTTCCGAAAACGTTTGCTGAGCGGATAAAGAAAAGGGAACTGGAGCTTGAGGAAGAGCTGCTCGTGTTAAGGCAGACAGTGGCTGAAAGCATAGCTTATGCCATATCAAAAGGCAAAGAAGTCTTTATCATCAGTGATATGTATCTGCCGAAGGAGTTTTATCTTAGGCTGATACGGAAGGAAAAGCTTTCGATTGAGGAAGATCATATCCTGATCTCCTGCGAATTGGACAGGGACAAAAAAAGTGGTTCCATATGGGAATGGTTTCGCCAAAAGATCGGAAAACATAGCGTTTTGCATATCGGTGATAACGAGAAGGCGGATGTTGAAATACCCAGAGAATACGGGATAGAGACGTATCAAACACCGGCATCCTGGAGTCTTGCCAGACAATCCTCTATAGAGGGAGTGACTTCCCGGATCACGGATCTTTATACTTCGCTTATTATGGGGGCGGTATTTTCGGAACTGTTTGGCGATCCGTTTTCATTGAAAGATGAGAATGGCGTGACAGTGATAGCGAATGAAGAAACCATGGGCTATTGCGTATTTGGACCGGTGGTACTGACATTCCTGCTCTGGCTGCTTCGTAAAGGCGAACACGATGGCATAGGCAGATTCGTGTTTATGTCGAGAGACGGGTACCTACTGCAAAAGGACTTTCTGGAGCTGTGTGAGGCGCTTGGGATTGAAAGGGATACCTGCTATATAGGAATTTCCAGGCAACTCGCAATGACGGCATCGATAGAAACAAGGGATGACCTGTTGGATTTTCTGCATATGCCGTATTCCGGGAGCGTATCGGAGTTGTTTGAAGACAGGCTTGGAATCAGTGGGGTGGACGCCGAGACTGAGGAAGGTGCGATCGAGAAATATGTTGGTAGCTATGAAGGCGAGATATGGGAAAACATCAACAGGATCAGGGCAGAATATATCAGCTATCTGAATGGGTTTGAGCTTGGCGAAACCAGTGCGGTTGTTGATCTGGGCTTTTACGGAAACAACCAGAGATTCCTGAATAAGTTAACCGGTAAGGCTATGCCCGGATATTATTTCAACGCAAACCTTTCCGAAAAGAATGAAAACACCAGACATCAGAAAATGAGTGCCTGTTTTCAGGGCATGGATGATCCAACGGGTCAGAACAGTCAGGTATTAAAAAGAATGATATTCATCGAAAGCTTTCTGACGGCACCGTATGGGATGGTAAAAGAGGTAAAAAAGGACGGAACCTTCCTCACGGCTCCAGTCAAGGAGAATCAAAAGCACTTTGACGTAAAAGAGCGGATTAATGATGGTGTGAAGAGATTTATCCGTGATGTTGCAGAGAAGATAGAAAGATACCGGGTAAAGCTGGATATTCCGTTTGTGGATGCTTTTTACGGACTTTGCTTTGACGGATCGATCAAGTATTCAGATACGATCAAAGGCAGCTTTTATAATGACAATGCCATGATGAACCGTTTGGAATCGATGCTGTTTTATTAACAAAGGAAAAATGCGCACAGATATCGGAAGACTGACAAAAGATTGGGACGAAATCAATAGTGTTGTACCTTATGGAGTTGGGATCGTAGGGAGGATCTGCCAAACGCTCTTTGAAAAGGTCGATCTTAATATTCCGTTTGTGATTGATCGCGATCCGCAAAAACAGAATACAACCTGGATGGGAGCGCCGGTCATATCATTTGAGGAAGCAAAAGAGAAGCTGCAGGGGTACAAGATCGTTGTTATGACCGGACATGACGCGTATGGCCATATTTCCACTTTTTTGGAAGAGCAGGGTTTGGAAGAATTCAAGGATTTCTGCAATGTGGGACAGTTTATGTCCGACTGGTTCTGGTCGGCAAAACGGATGAACTGTGTATTCCATGTGGATATGACGATCACGACGAGATGTACGCTGAATTGCAGGAACTGCAATCTGTTCATACCTTATCACAAGGAGAAACTGGATTTTTCGTTTGAGGAGCTGAAGAAAAGCATAGATCTTTTTTTCGAAAGGGTCGACTTCGTAACCTATTTCGGATTGATCGGCGGAGAGACTTTCCTGCATCCGGAGCTGACCAAATATATACAGTACCTTGGAGAACATTATCGTGATCAGATCGGTCGCATTACGGTTGTCACAAATGGAACTGTTTCACCGACGGATGAATTGCTGGATGCGATAAAAAAATATGAAATGTATTTGAGCGTCAGCGACTATACAGATGTTGTCCCTTATGGTGAAAAAATGGATCGGTTCATCGACCGGGTCAGAGAAAAAGACATTGATTATGCGAGAAACGATTCTATTGTATGGACGGATTTTGGGTTTCCGGAGCACCCGGTTAAGAGAACACCTGAGGAACTGGAGTACCATCTCGACAGCTGCCGGCCGAACTGGAACGCACTGCATGGAGGAAGGTTCTATTACTGCAATGTTTCCTGGTGCGCAGAGCAGAGCGGTAGATTTCGCCTTCAGCCGGAAGATTATCTGGAGTTGGAAAGAATAGATCCGGATGATAAGGAGGCTTGCCGCGAGATCGTAAAACTCAGCAGGGGAACCAGCAGCTTTTGCCGGATCTGCGGAGGCTGCGGGAAAGATAATACGAATTATGTGAAAACCGGGGTACAGATGTAGCGGAGCCCGGAACCGAATGTTTTTTTAGTACTTTGATAATTTCATATTTTACATCGGAACCTCAAGTCGGTACATTCAATGACTATGTGATTATTGAAAAGAGAAGAATCACCGAAGAAATCGAGGATGAGTGGGGGGCATATGATGACAAGTGATGTAAAAACAGAACTGATATCAGAATTAAAAATGATTTGGAACAATAAGGATTTTGTATGCGGAGCCATGAGCAATGCCGGATCAGAAGCGGCTTGGAAGAAGATGCTGGATTATATTCAGACGGCAAAAAGACACGGCGAATCTGTTTCTTCGGATGAGATTTTGCTGATGTCGCTGGATGTAGGGAATACTGATTCTCAGATAGAACGGGTTTCTCAAAGAAAGAGCGTAAAAATAGCGATGCTGTAAAACAAGGATAACTGAATAAATAACGATTTGTAATCCCGATGTAAAGTATGGAGTAGGCTTTGCGTCGGGATTTTTAATTGAAAACAGATAGATAGGGGGATTAGCAATGCTTTATGATCAACTAATACATGATGTGAAACAGCTAAAAGAATCCAAGCGTTTTGTATATATTTATGGAGCGGGTTTTTACGGACAAGATATTTTTCGTGTTTTACAAAGAAATGGAATTGATATAGATGGTTTTTTGGTTACAGAGAGTGCTGAGAAAAAAAGTATCTTCGATAAACCAATATTTATCGCGCGGGAAAAGATGGATGAGGATATTGGTATAGTCTTGGGATTAAGCGATATATATGCTGAAGAAGTGTCGGAGTATCTAAGAAGTAATGGCGTTAAAACAACAGACATAGTGAATGGCGGAATATATATCACTAAAAGCGGAGGAAGAGAAAACCTTAGAAAAGCTCCTGTTTTGGAGATAACTCCTGTTTTGGGATGTAGTGTAAACTGTAGATTCTGTCCGCAGGAAGTGATTGTAAGGGAGTATTTTAAAAACGATAAAAATAGAAAACGTGAGATGACGATGAAAGACTTTGCCATCTATATGAATCATACATCATGTGATTGTGACATTATGTTTGCTGGCATGGCAGAACCATTTCTTAATCCCCATTGTGTCGAGATGGTGAAGATGGCGTGTGAAGCAGGCCGTAAGGTTTCGTTGTATACTACATTAGTAGGTGCAACAAAAACGGATGTAGGAAAAATACTAGAGCTTCCAATCTATTATGTCACTCTTCATGTGGCTGATAAATTTGGATATGCGCATATTCCGCTGACGGAAGACTATTATCAGAACGTAGAAAGGTTGATTCTAGCGAGAAAGGAAGATGGAAAACCATTTGTTGATTTTGTAAATTGCCAGGCGGAGCCAGATGAACGTGTTGCTGAGATATGCAGAGGAAGGGTTGAGGTGATGTCCTCAGTACAGGATCGAGCAGGAAATCTAGAAGACCCTAATCTACAGAGAAGGGAAAAAGATTTGAGACCAGACGAAAAGATTATGTGTTCTTTTTGTGGGCCGAGATTGACAAACAATGTCGTGCTGCCTGATGGAACAGTTCTGATTTGCAATATGGATTACGGGATGAAACACGTATTGGGAAACCTCTTGGAGAATGATCTGGAGACAATACGTAACAGTGGTGAGTTGGACAGAATATTGAAGGGAATGAATGGGGATTCCAAAATAGATGTGCTTTGCCGAAAATGTCTATTAGCGAGGAGAGCATGATGATGGTAGACGGTAAGACATGGAATGACGTGAAACGGATTGCGATATACGGATTTGGACGCCAAGGAAAAGGATATATTTCACAGTTTGAAAATGAATTTGAAATAACGGCAATTATTGATAATGGGAAAAACCAAGAAAAGTTCTATAGAGAAATACCAATCGTCACACTAGAAACATATGTTTCAGCGTTTCCGAAATCTCTGATCATCGTTACGGCGGCGGGGAAGGCTTATACTGAAATCAGAGAGAGCCTATCTGTGTTGGGGATGATAGAAAACATTGATTATGCTGATGCAGATGTTTTTCAAATGCTTCGGGGTTGGGAGAAGAATAGATCTATCAATCTTGGAAGATTATCAATTCCAATTACGGAGAGATGTACTTTACGATGTAAAAATTGTATTACACATATGCCCTATTTTTCAGAACCTCAAGATTATAGAATTCAGGATTTGAGAGATGATTTTCAACGACTATTTCAAATGGTGGATTATATTGGATGTTTGAATATAGTTGGAGGAGAACCCTTTTTAAATCACGAGTTATATGAAGTGTTAGATGAACTTGACATAGAGTATAAAGACCAAATCGGACAGATTATTATTATTACAAATGGAACTGTGCTGCCGGATTCAAAAACGATGGAGAAAATTGCAAGTCTTGATAAGGTAGAGGTGAGAATTAGCGATTATTCACAAACAATTCCATATGCAAATAGAATTGAAAAGTTAATAGATTCTTTTCAAGAAAAAAGAGTTCGATACACTATAGAGAAGTTTGAACGCTGGCTATACATGGGTTTTCCGAAGGATTGTATAAGTGTTTCAAACACAACAGACGGAATTTATGAACATATGATGGAGTGCAATGGGCGCTGTCAGTTTTTTAGTAAAGGACGGTATTATTATTGTTCAAGACAATGGGCGGCAGAGAAGGCATTTGGAATGGAGCTTGTGTCAGATGACATAGTAGATTTGAGGGTTTTAAATGATTTTGAAATGAGCAAAGAAGTAAAAAAGAAGAAACTGTTAGACTATCATCTTGGTCGATTTACAAGGGGTTACTGTGATTATTGCAATAAATGCTGGGGGTTTGATCAGGGACAAGAAATAAAAGCAGCTGAACAGGTGTAGCTATGGAAAAGGGATTGTATATGTCAGATGAACCATTGATTAGTATTCTTGTGCCAATATATAACATTGTGGACTATGTTGAAAAGTGCATAAATAGTATTATTATGCAATCCTATCAAAGGATTGAAATCATATTGGTTGATGACGGATCGACCGATGGATCTAGTGATATCTGTGATAGATATAAAAAAAAGGACTCAAGAATAAAGGTGATTCATAAAGAGAATGGTGGGCTAGTTAGCGCGAGAAAAGCTGGAGCCGAGATGGCTACGGGTGATTATATTCTGAATGTTGATGGTGATGATTGGATTGAGCAAGATAGGATAGAGCATGCTGTATGTGCTATAAAAAGAGACCCCGTAGATATTGTGTATCTTGATGGGATATCAAAAGACAGACAAAGTGGTTCTTTTTGTATAAAAAGTAGTAAGAATATCGCCGGTACATACAGAGGGACGCAATTAACGACAGAAATTGTACAGTTATTTATACAAAAAAAATGTTTCAAGCGAGAAATGGGGTTTGGGATTTTCTGTTACTGTGTGAAACGCGAACTATACAAAATTAATCAAAGTTTAGTAAAGGATACTATTTCTCAAGGAGAAGACCAACTATTAGTGTATTTTTTGCTTACAAGTGGTGATTCTATTACAATAATAGATTCACCAACATATCATTATGTAGAACGGACTTCATCATTGTCTTTTATCTCTAACCATAGTGAATATCATGGGATAGCAGAAATATATAAATGCATGAAGAAGCGAAATATAGAATTCGAGAACAAGAAGGAATTAGATGAGCTAATCGTTTTCTACGTTGTTCGACAGTTGTTGGTCTGCGATTATTACATTTTCCAGGATTCAAAATATCATTATCTATACCCATATACAAAAGTTGAACAAGGGGAGAGAATTATTGTATATGGTGCAGGTCAATTTGGAAGGAGACTTGTTGATAGTATTGAGAAGAATAAAGAGTATCAATTAGTTGCATGGGTAGATAAAAACACTAGTATGAATGATAGAGTGGTGAGCGTAAATAAGATTAAAGAGTTTATATTTGATCATATTATAATTGCAATTGTAGACTATGATTTGGCATATGAAATACGAGACGAGATAGCCAGGTTGGGAATAAGTCATACAAAAATTGCAATGATGGACTCCAACGTTATTTGTGAGGAAAACTTACCTGAACGATTTTTGAAAATGTTGAAATGACTTATGTGTAGATGACAAGAAAAGGGGGAGCAATGGATATCTATATTTTTGGAGCAGGGAGAGTGGGAGAGCTTCTTTTACGTAGATTAAGGAAGGAGAATAAACTAATTCATGGTTTTTGTGTGTCGAATATAGATACAAATATGAATGAAGTGGATGGAAAGCCTGTAGTATCGGTAGACCAATTAGTAGAGGAAAGTGAGCGTGTTCAATTATATATTGCTGTTTTAGAACGTGGAGAAAAGACAATTGAAAAAGAATTGAGGGCAAAAGGATTCAAAAATATTGTTCCGTTAGATGAAAGTGTTTTGGAGCAAGATGATTTTTCAGAACATCGAAAAAAAGCCCCAATTATTGAAGTCACAGTGCAGATGGGCTGTTCAGTTAATTGCAGATATTGCCCACAAGAAACATTACTTCATAGTTATTATAAACAAGACACAAGGCGTCAGTCAAAGATGTCTTTTGGGGAATACAAAGTGTATTTAGATATGCTTCCGTATAATTGTATTTTGGATTTCTCTGGCTTTGCGGAACCTTTTTTGAATTCTGAGGCTATAGAGATGATGGAGTATGCAGATGAACAGAATCGAGAGATGACGCTCTTTACAACATTGCAAGGGCTTGATATGGGAGGACTTAAAAGAATAATCAATCTACAGTTTTCCTATGTGGTACTTCATGTTGCGGATATAGATGGGTTTTCTAGAATTCCTGTCACAGCCGAATACTTGGAGATGTTAGACTATATTATTCAGATGAAGAAAAAGGACGGGAGACCATTTGTGGACTCGGCAAATTGTCAGAGTCAGCCAAGCAGAGAAGTATTAGCGGTTACAAATGGGAAATTGAGAATATATTGTGAAATGCAGGATAGAGCAGGGAATTTGGAGAATGATGATCATTCGCTTTCGTTTGGTAATCAATCCGGGGAATTGTATTGTGACCGCGCAGTAAACACAGATCATTTTGTTCTTCTTCCAGATGGGACTGTTGTTCTTTGTTGTAATGATTATGGGATGCAACATGTTCTTGGAAATCTTAAGAATCAATCCTATGAAGATATCATACATGGGGAACCGTTTTTAAATGTGAAACGTGCAATGCATATTGATGAATCGTTACCATTGCTTTGCAGAAAGTGTATGTACGCTAAGTCGGTAGTAAAAAACGTCTATAACAAAGAAACCGTTAAAGGATTAATTGAATGAAGAATCAGGAATTGTTGGAGAAGATTGACCAATTTAATAGACTGGCTATATGTGGATATGGAGAACTTGGAAGATATATAGAAGACTTTGTTAGGGAAAAGAGACCTGACAAGGATGTGATAATTGCAGATAATTCTCTCAAGAATAAAACCAAAGAGATTATTTTAGTTGATGAAGCATGTAAAATTCTTGAGAATACAGCATTTCTGTTAACAACGAGAACGAATAATACTATGTTGATGCATCAGCTGATAAATAATGGTGTTCCCGCACGTCAAATAATGGATGCGCTTACTGAAGAAGCTAAAGACTTTTTGTTTCAAAAGCGATATGAAATTAAAACAAACCCGTTACGTAGAATTCAATTCGAAGTAGACATAGTATCCCACTGTAACTTGAATTGCAAATCATGCTCGCAGTTTTCGCCCATCTCAAAGGAAGAGTATATCGACTGTGAAGAGATGGAAAGGGATTTCCAACGATTGGGAAAGCTGTTTCGTGGGGAGTGTGAGAGGATTTATCTAATAGGTGGAGAACCCTTGCTTCATCAAAAAATAGAGGAATGCATCAGGATATCCAGAAAGCATTTTGCCAAGGGTAAAATTTCTGTTTTTACAAATGGACTACTGTTATTGAAAAAAGATGGTGAGTTTTGGAAAGCATTACGGAAGAATGATGTGGGACTCATTGTTACAAAATATCCTATAGCCCAGAACTATAAAGCTATGTTTGAACGGGCGCAAAAGGAGAGTGTAAGTATAGAGTATTTTAATACGACGGAAGATTTTAAATATATGACAAACCTTGGGTTGGATCCTGATGGACTGCAGGACATCAAAAGATCCTTTGCGCTTTGTACAGAGAGTAATAATTGTATCAAACTCCGTCATGGGAGATTATACACGTGTACCAGACCGGCAGTGATCCGTCGATTTAATGAGTTCTTCGGATTAAACCTCGAAACGAGTGAAAAAGACAGCATTGATATATATCAGTGTCAGACAGGAGAAGAGATATTACGTTTCTTGGCGACGCCGATAGAGTTTTGCAAATACTGCAACTTTGACTATAAGAGCGCAACAGAATGGGGAGTAACAAAAAAAGAATTATCTGAGTGGTTGTGAAATAACATTATTATAGCCTACTTCATAAAAAATGAGAGAATGAGGATGGCCGGAATCACTAACAATGAACTCGCGATTTGTATGGGTTGGACATTACACGGTATATTGTGAATCATCTATTTTTTTGATCCGGAGGAGACGTGAGTGATTTTAAGCAGAGAACATGAAAATTTAATTCTTCCAAACGATCACTGTATCGGAATGGATTCTGGTGATGAATCGATTTGCATCATCATATATCTTTTTTATGAGGATAAAGTTGATAAGTATATTCCATATATTGAGGAGATTCCCACGACGATGAATGTTTGTATTGTTTCATCGAAAGAGTCGATTTTGGAATTGGTAAAGAAGAAGCTCAGCAGAACGGATAAAGTTTTATACAGAATAAAGGAAAACAGAGGACGAGATATAAGTGCATTTTTAGTGGCTTGCAAAGATCTTTTTTTTGAGTATGAATATGTATGTTTTTTACATGATAAAAAAGAAAAACATGATCGATATAAAAGCTTTCTTGCAAAATGGGAAGAGAGCATCTGGGATAATCTTATTTTGAATGAGTATATGTGTAAGAACATACTATTTGTTCTAAAAAATCATTCTGAAATTGGATTACTGGTTCCGCCGGAACCAATGTCGGACATCAAGACATTTGGGGGTGGAAGTGACTGGAAAAAAAATAACAAAGAAAACACGGAGCAAGTTCTGAAAAAAGTTTTGGGAAAGGAAATAGTGATTGATGATAGCAAACGTTCACTTGCTACGGGTACCGTTTTTTGGGCTAGAACAAACGCGTTAACCAAGCTATTATCATTCCATTGGAGATACATAGATTTTCCTCCGGAGCCACTTGCCGATGATGGGACGATTAGTCATGCAATAGAGCGGTCATTGCCCTATTTTGCTGCAGATGCAGGGTATACAACTCGTGTGATAATGAGTGCTGGATATGTTGAAAATGAGTTGCAAAGAAAAGACGATTTTCTCTCTGAACTCATGGAGCTTAACAGGAGAGAGTTTGGTATATATAATCTGTCTTTTTTACGGTGCTTTGATAGAAAGAAGGAAGAGATAGAAACGTTTTGTAAGGGTAAAAATATTTATATTTATGGAGCTGGAGAGAGAGGAGAAGATGCATTTTCTTTTTTGAAATACGTGGTAAGAATAGAACCGAATGGATTTATTGATCGAAACAAAGCGGGGGAAAAAAAGCACGGGCTAGAAATTAAAGCACTTCAAGAAGTGAAGGATGAAAAAAATGTTGGGATTATAGTATCAGTTGGAGTATTGTTGATGGAAGAAGTAAAGCAAATATTAACAGTAAATGGTATCCACGATTTTGTCTTGTTTAGTGATTCAGACATCAATAATTGACGTATGTGGCTATTTTTTGGTAGAACTTATTTCGAATTTTAGTGAACATAACTAGTATACTATGATGAAAGCAATTGTTTTTGGAACAGGGAAATTCTTTGAAAATCGAGAGAAATATATCCGATACTTGAATCCGGAACTATCTATTGTGGCCTTCATAGATAATAATTCTAAGAAAAGAGACTACAAAGGAAGAAGGGTTTATAAACCAGAAAGAATAAATGAATTAAACTTTGACCGTATCTTACTCATGAGCAGAAACAGTGAGGAGATGCGTCGGCAACTACTTTCTTTTGGGGTTGCAAATGAAAAGATTCTTGACTGGGATCAGTTCCTTATACTTTACCGTAGAGGTGAGATGCAGTTTTACTGTGGACACGAGGGTAATGGTAACGGAAAAAGAATCCTTGTTCTTACCGCAGAACTAAATTACAATGGGGGAACGATTGCTGCAGCCTATGCAGTGAAGGCCATGCAGGACAAGGGCTATCAGGTATGTCTGGCGGCTGAAAATGGGAATCTACCTTTTGTATATGAAATGGTTGAAATGGGAATCAATGTTGTACTTTATCCAAAACTTGGCGATTTTGGAGCAGAAGAACGGTTTTTTATCCGACAGTTTGATGTAGTGCTTGTCAACGTATTTCAGATGATTCGGTTTGCGGTAATAATAAGCAAAATGCGATCTACTCTATGGTGGATTCATGAACCGATTTATTTAATAGAGGAAACAATAGAGCGCTTCCCGGAATATGCAGATATTAATTGTTTTGAGGATCTAAAAATCTATGCGGTTAGTCCTGTTCCAAGGACGAATTTCAATCACTTTTTTCCAAAGAGGATAAACGGACTGTTACCATATGGCATTCCAGATTACAACTGTGCTCCGAAGACAATCATAAAAGGCAAAAATGAAAAGATTGTATTTGCATTAGTGGGGACATTTGTTTTTCACAAATCACAGGATCTGTTTCTTAAGGCAACATTAAAGATGCACAGCAATGATGCTGAATTTTGGATGATTGGATCAGTGGGTGATGAGGGGTTTTTCAAGGAGATTCAAGAAAAAGCAGAGGTATTTCAAAATGTCCGGCTGTTTGGTGAGTTTTCCCGTGAAGAAATGGGGCGAATATACGATGAAATAGATGTACTTGTATGCCCATCAAGAAAGGATTCGCTCCCGATTGTGTGTACAGAGGCCATGATGTATGGAAAGCCGGTTATAGTTTCGGATAGCACAGGGACGGCTCATTATATTGAAAATGGGAAAAATGGGTTTGTATGTAAAACAGATGACGCAGATGATCTCAGGGAAAAAATGGAGTGGATAATCAATAATCCTAAAGAGCTTCCTATAATGGGAGAGCAGGCAAGAAAAACATATGAGCTGTATTTCAGTATGGACAAGTTCGCTGACCGTTTGGAGGAGTTGCTATGCCAGCTGTTTCAATCTTAGTTCCGGTCTATAATGTTGAAAAATATTTGCAACAATGCTTGGATAGTATCTTGAAACAGACTTTTCCCGATCTGGAAGCAGTATGCCTTGATGATGGGTCGACTGATAGAAGTGGAGAAATATTAGATCGCTATGCCGCATCAGATTCAAGAATCAGAGTCATTCATAAGGGTAACGAAGGTTATGGGAGAACGATGAATCTTGGCCTGTCGCAAGCGCAAGGTAAGTATGTGGGTATTGTAGAACCGGATGATGTCATATTTTCGCAGATGTACGAGAGTTATGTGCATGATATGGAGGCGGAAAATCTTGATGTTGTGAGATCAGATTTTTTCATGACATGGCATCATGATGATGGAACGGCGTTGAATGAATACAGTTCCCTGTCAGAAAGACAGGAACTATACGATCGGGTTTTGTGTCCAAAGATGAATCGGGAAGCTTTTTTCTTTGAAAAGTTTACATGGAATGGCTTGTATCGCAGAAGTTTTTTGGAAGAACATGGGATACGCTATCATGAAACACCGGGTGCATCTTATCAGGACAATGGATTCTGGTTTCAGACGATGTATCATGCAGAGCGGATGATGTTTCGAAATAAGGCTTTTTATTGCTATACGAGGGATAATGAAGATGCGTCGTCATGGAACAAAGGAAAAGTACATGCATTCCGTGATGAGTATGATTTTATACGGGATTACCTAAAGGATCAAAATGAAGGAGATCTCTTTTTTTATCGTCTTGTATTTCATTTTCGTGTAAGAGGATACCTCGCAACGCTTGGCAGAATTGCACCTGAGTATAAGAGCAGTTTTGCAAAGGAAATATGTGAAGAGTGTTCCAGATATGAGATAGAAAACGAGGCCGAATATAAATGGCTGTCTGAAGGAGAGCGAAAAACACTTGATGAGATACGCAGGGAACCTGTTGGATATATTCAAAAGGAAATAGATAGAGAGAGAACTTTGTTAGACAGTGTACGAGGATGGGATCATATTGTGATTTATGGAGCTGGGAACCGGGGAAAGGCAGTACTGGGGATGCTTCGGTCTGGCTTGGAAAAAGAGCATAGAATCGATGTGGCGGTAACACGTTTTCAAGAGGATAACCATTATTGCCTCAATATTCGGACACATGAAATAAGTGAGTTTTTGCAGGAAAAAGATACCGTGCTGATTTTGCTGGCGGTGAAGCCCGGGACACGAAATTATGAAGAGATGCGAAGAAATTTGAACGAGTATGGATTCCAAAATGTCGGAGAATGCAATGTATAGTAAAAAATGATATTTAAGAGGTGCAAAGCGATGGGACGCAGTGAATTGGAGAATATGCTCATGCCAGACGAGAAGTTTGGGAATGATGATGAGATTTGGATTTGGGGAACCGATAATACAGCAGAAATGTTTGCGGAAGGATTTCACCCCAGATTCCCGTAACACATAGTTATGTGTTACGGGAATCTAGGATTCAACCTTTTGCTATGATGACCTCAAAAAAGGCGGAGCATACAGCGGAAGTTTTGGCATATGGAAATGACTATGAGTTTGTTTGGGAACATAGGGATCACAACGACCTGTCAAACTCGCCATGTTTTTGACAAAACAATACAATAGTTGGCATATTCGGCTATTTGCTTGACAAAACCTGATTGTTTGCGTTAAAATGTTGGCAAAATCAAGCGGAGGTTGCCAAGTTGCGAGAGGAAGAACTTGTAAATCTTGTCAGAAAAGTGCTGAAGCGGCAGACGGAATTTCAGACTATAGAGCTTAAGGCGGCGGGAGTAGATTTTCCAAAGAGGATCTATGATACGCTGTCTTCTTTTTCCAATCAGGACGATGGCGGAACGATTCTTTTTGGAGTCTCGGAGAAAGATGCCTACGAGGTTACAGGAGTCTATAATGTTGAGAATGCCCAGAAGAAAGCAATGGAAGCCTGTGAGCAGATGGAACCGAGAGTTCGGGCTATTTTTACGAACACGGAAATTGATGGTAAGATGGTGCTTGCGGCAGAGATACCTTCGGTCGAATATTGGTCCAGACCGGTTTTTTATAGGGGAGCCGGTAGGCTGAGAGGGTCTTATGTTCGTGTTGGAGATGCGGATGAGCCTATGAGCGAATATGAGGTGTATAGCTACGAAGCGTTTCGCAGGAGGATCAGAGAAGAATTGCGTGTTGTTCCGGAGTGCCAGATAGATATGCTTGATCAGGACAGAATAAGGAATTGTCTCGACGCCGCTAAAGAGAATCGCGAGAAACTGAAAAAGCTTCCGGATGAGCAGATTATGGAATTGCTTGGAATTACTGTGAAGGGTGTGCCAACATTAAGTGGAGTGCTTGTTTTTGCGCTGTATCCGCAAGCTTGGTTCCCGCAACTTAGCGTTACGGCTGTTTCCTTGCCGGGATCTGGGATGGGGGAGACAGATGGCGATGGTGCGAGATTCATAGATAATAAGCGGATAACAGGGACAATACCGGATATGCTTGACGAAGCAGTAGATTTTGTCAGGAAGAACATGCGGACAAAGACGATTGTAGACGAAAACGGAAAGCGTTCGGATAAAGAGGAATATCCGATTATCGCCGTAAGGGAAGCAGTTCTGAATGCCTTAATACACAGGGATTACAGTATGCTTACGGAAAATACGCCAATCACCATTGAGATGTACAGGGATCGTATGGAGATTGTGAGTAAGGGCGGGCTTTATGGTGGCGGTTCGCCAAAGATGCTGGGAAAGGGAAGACCGGAGACAAGAAATGCTACGCTTATTAACATTCTAGAACTCTTAGACGTGACAGAAAACCGATATTCAGGGATACCTACCATGCAGCGGGAAATGGCGGAAGCAGGTCTCCCTGATCCACAGTTTGAAGTCAGACGTGGGGAGTTCAGGGTCATTTTCAAAAACGGGAGTGAAGCACCGGAGGATAAAATTGATAAGAGCGACATCTTTAGTGCAGTCGTACAGTTTTGTTCTGTTCCGCGAAGCCGTGCTGAACTCACCTCGTTTTGCGGGAAGTCAAGGTACTATACCATGTCAGCTATAGTGCAGCCACTGATTGATCAAGGAAAGCTTAGGATGACGATTCCGGAGAAGCCGAAAAGTTCAAATCAGAGATATATGACGGTGGAAGATAGTGCTGGACAATGGGATATCTGATATGATGAGCCATACGACAGAACAGGAATTATTGAAAGAACTTCATACCGGTCTGATCCGTTGGTATCCGTTCGCAGAGGATGCGAAGATCCTTTTCTTTGTGCCGGATGCAGTGAATGATCCGATGCGGACAGAGCGTGAGGACATGGCGGCGTGGCTCACAGAAAGTGGCCGCTCTGTGACGGTATTGTCACCGGATGCATTTGTCGTTTCCGAACACAGTGGTTATGATATCGTCTGCCTGCTTGGTGTGTTGGAGTTTTTGAAGAACCCGGCAGAGTTCCTGGCGGACGCGAAGAGGGCATTGCGGTCAGGCGGAAAACTTCTGCTTGGTACGGACAACCGTTTTTCAATCCGCTATTTTTGCGGAGACCATGATCTGTTCACAGATCGGAGCTTTGATGGGATTGAAAATTATGAAATGTTGTTCCCGCAAGATAAAGAACGGTTCGGTGCCAGAAGTTACGCGCGGTTTGAGCTGGACGCGTTTCTGGCAGAAGCGGGGATCGGAAGCGCCCGCTACTATTCGGTTTTTCCGGATATCCGGTTTGCACAGCTTGTCTATGCGGAGGATTATGAGCCCAATGAAGAACTCGTCATCCGCTATTTTCCCATGTATAACCATTCGTCATCCGTATTTCTGCGGGAGGAAAAAATGCTGAATCCCCTTGCGGCAAATGGAATGCTGCATAAGATGGCGAATGGTTACCTGATCGAGTGCGGGATCGAAGAAGAGATATTCACAGATATCTGCCATGCGACGCTTGCGCTGGATCGCGGTGAAAACTCCATGATCACACGGATTCGGAAAAAATCGTTTCCGGGTAGCCATGCGCTTCCGGATGGCACATATGATCCGGATTATTCCGTGGAGAAGATTCCCTGTGGACAGGGTGGTGAAAAGAAGATCCGAGATCTCCTGCAAAACGCGGAGAACTTAGAAAAACACGGGATACATATTGTTCCGGCAGAACTTGTGAACGGACATTATGTGATGCCATATGTTACTGTGCCTGGCGGGATTCGTTATTTCACGGAGTTGGCGCAAAAAGGGAAGGAACCATTTCTGGAGGGAATCGATCGTTTTTATCAGCTTCTGCTTTGCTCATCTGAAATACTGCCGGAGGATCCGGATGTGACGTTTGGGACAGATTCGGTCAGCGGCAAACCAATCCGCTGCAGGCAGACGGGACCGGTTTTGAAGGAGGGATATCTTGACTTTATGCCTTTGAATGCGTTTGTTATTCAGGATGAATTCTATTTCTATGATCAGGAGTATGCTGTAGAAAACTATCCAGCAAAGGCAATTTTGTATCGGGCGATCGGTCACATCTTCTCTCCAGGGAAAATCATCTCAAATGTAGTGTCTTATGATGACGCTTTGGAGCGATATGAATTGATGGAGGATCAGAACAACTGGTATCGTTTGGCATGGCGGTTTACAAATGAGCTTCGCCATGAAACAACGCTTCATGAGTTTACTTCCCGCTACAAATCCGATGGAGTTGTGATCAGCACGAACCGAGAACGGATCAGTTTTTCCGTGACTGAGTATCAAAGGCTGTTTGTGGAATTGTTTCGCGGGATCGAAGGGAAAGATCTGATCCTGTTTGGTACCGGGGCGTTTTCGAGACAGTTTCTTTCCATGTTCGGGGGTGATGTGAACATCAAAATGCTGTTGGATAATAATCCTTCAAAACAAGGGACTGAGATGCAGGGTTTTCCCATCGTTTCTCCGGAGGTGTTAAAGGATCTGGATCCGGATTCTTATAAATTGATCATTTGCATCAAGCAATATGTAGGCGTACTGCAGCAGATCAAACCATTTGGCGTCAAGCATCTGGGGATTTTTGATCCGAATACTGGATATGAGATGCCGCAGAAAGTCCGGCGAATTACGGCAGCAGAAGAACCCACGGAAGTGGCTGGACAGAAAGAAGGAGAGCCGACGGAAAAGAAGCCCTATCACATCGGTTACATTTCCGGTGTTTTCGATCTTTTCCACATCGGCCATCTGAACCTGTTCCGCAGAGCAAAGGAGTATTGCGACTATCTGATCGTCGGCGTTTCCTCGGATGAGTGGATACGGAAATTTAAAGAGACGGAACCGATCGTGCCGTTTGAGGAACGACGTGCGATTGTGGAAGCCTGCCGCTATGTGGATGAGGCGGTGGAAATCCCGACCTATGCAGATGACGCATTGAATGCGTGGCGTAAGTATCGTTTTGATGTCCAGTTTTCAGGCAGTGATTATGAGCATGACTCTGGATGGCTCAATATGAAAGCAAAGCTGGAAGAAAACGGCGTGGCAGTCGTCTTCTTCCCTTATACGGAGGGAACCAGCACGACAAAACGGAAAGACAGGTTGAAGAGTCAAAAGAATAAAGCGGAAAAAAAAGAGGGGGAGAAATGAGACTGGTTTGTGCGCCGGAAGGCACAATTATGGATGCAAGACGTCCGGGGCAAGGCATTGGGGATATTCTGAACGCCGGCTTTGCGGAAACGATCCTGGATGGTCTTCTCTGCTGTAAGGAGCGAGAATTCAAGGGGATGGACAAAGTCCGCAAGGATGCTGCAAGAGAAAAACGCCCCTATATTCCGGATGAGCCGGAGCGGATCGGAGAAGCCTTGAAACCGCTGATGGATGCTTGTCGGGAAAAGGGGCTGGCGATGTCAATTGCCCGCGCGCCCTATCTCCTGCGGGATCGGAAATCGCCGGAATTGACGGAAATTTACAGGAATATCGCAGTGGAAGCGGTCGGGCTTGCGGTCTCGGCTAGGTGTGAGGCGGTGATCGTCAGGCCGTTGTTTGCCGGTGTCCCTTTCGGAAAAGAATGGGAAATGAACAGGACGTTTTATTTGTCGCTTTTGCCGTTACTGCAGGAATCCGGCACAAAGATATTGCTGGAAAACCAATGCAAGAACAGCGAAGGACATCTCATCCGCGGGATTTTATCGGATCCGTTGGAAGGCGTGGACTGGATCGACGCGTTGAACCAGGAAGCGGGTGAGGAACGATTCGGCTTTTGCATGGATGCAGGTGTCTATAATCTATGCGGACAGGATATGTATGAGGCTGCAACGACGCTCGGGAACCGGGTGAAGGCTGTGATCCTGCGGGACAATAACGGTCATGACGAAGACTCGTTATTACCCTTTACTTGTATTAGCGATTATGGTCAGCAGACAGAGTGGTTGGGGTTGATCCGTGGACTACGTGAGATCCAATTTGACGGCTATCTGATCATGGATGCGAAGATGACGCTGGATGCGGTCTCGCCGATCCTGCGGCCGACTTATATGAAACTGGTAAAGGAGACGGCAGACTATTTCAAATGGCAGATCGAGCTGGAGAGCCTGATGAAGAAGTACGAGCATGTCGTATTGTTCGGCGCGGGCAACATGTGTCGAAATTATCTCATCAATTATGGGGACAAATATCCGCCGCTTTTCACTTGTGATAACAACAAAGACCGTTGGGGAGAGGAGTTCTTCGGGCTGACGATCCATAACCCGGAGGATTTGAAAGATCTCCCGGAAGGAACAGGGATCTTTATCTGCAATGTCTATTATCGTGAAATAGAAGCGCAGCTTCGGGGGATGGGGATCACGAACGGGATTGAGTATTTTAATGATGAGTATCTGCCGGCGCTGAATATGCATCGTTTGAAGGGGCTGTAAGTAAATTAGAAAGCAAGTTGTTTGAAAAGATCGGAGAACAGGATATGTTAGAGATCGGAGTACAAACGCATAACGCGGTGTTTGACGAGAATCCGGAAGCGGGGTTTCGGATGATCAAAGAAGCGGGCTTCACCTGCTGTGATTTTTCGCTGAATATGTACTTAAAAAACACGGACCTTTATCTTCACCGGGTGAACGGTTTTTTTGACCCGCCCGTCAGTGAGATGGAAGCGTTTTTTGGCCCACACAAAGAGGCGGCAAAGAAAAACGGCATCCGGATCCATCAGATGCATATGCCTTATCCGAATTTCATTCCGGATGCAGCGCAGGAGATCAATGATTATCTGGTGAAGGAGATGGCGCCGAAGAGTCTGCAGATCTGCGATTTTTTTGATTGCAGATATATCGTGATCCATGGGTTGAAGGTCAAACAGTTCTATGGTTCGGAAGAAGCGGAATGGGCGAAGACGGAGGAATTCATAGAGACGATCGCACCGATGGCAAAGGAAATGGGGATTACGATCTGTGCGGAAAATATCTATACGAGTGCGGGGAAGCATATTGTAGACGGACCCTGCTGCAACGCGCGAAAGATGGCAGAAAGGATCGATCGCGTCAACGAAAAATATCATGCGGAGGTGCTCGGCTTTTGCTTTGACACAGGACACGCGAACCTTGTGGGGATTGATTTTGAGAAGTTCCTCGGAATGCTCGGACAGCGCCTGAAAGTGCTTCATATTCACGACAATGATGGGATCGCGGATCTTCATCAGATGCCCTTTACTTTTACGAAAACAAGGGAAAATCATCCATCTACAGACTGGAACGGATTCCTTCGAGGTTTAAAGGCAGCAAAGTTTGATGGTGTACTAAGTTTTGAAACAGCACCGGTGCTGCAATCGTTTCCGCTGGAGCTCCGTCCGCAGGCACTGCATATGATCGCAGAGATCGGACATTACTTTGCAAAGAAGCTGGAAGAGGATTGACCCATGATCACATTTCCGGAAAGTTTTTTTCAAGAAGAAGAACGAGACGGCTTTTTGGTTCCCGCTATGATGAAACATGCATGGGCGGCAGAATTGAAACTGCTGGATCAACTGCGCATTTTTTTGGAAGCGCATCAACTTACTTATTTTGCAGAGGTCGGGACGTTACTTGGTGCGATCAGGCACGGCGGGTTTATTCCGTGGGATGATGATCTGGACATCGGTATGCCGAGAGAAGATTATATGAAACTGCAGTCGTTGGCAGGAGAACTCCCGAAACCGCTGCGCCTCAAAAGCTTTTATGTGCAGGACAATTTTGATCAGTTTCATGCAGTCGTATCCAATGCCAGAGAGACAAAACTGTCCTGGGATGAAAAGCGGATGGAGGAGTATTTCGGCTGTCCCTTCATTGTCGGGATTGATATCTTTCCTTTTGATTACATTCCGGCGGATCCCAATATGAGAAAATTGCAGAGACTGCTTTATAATATGGCGCACGTCATGGCGTTTTCTTATGACGAAGTGTTTTCGGGTCAACCGGATACGGCAAGGATCCAAAAGTACGAGAAGGATCTTCATACTGTGGAGGAGTATTGCCACATCAAGTTTGATTATGATGAACCGATCAAACCGCAGATCTGGCGGCTGGCGGACAATCTTGCGATGCAGTGTCGGGAGGAAGAGGCAGCCTATTTTGACTATTATCCGCGGATGGTACTTGTGGAGGATGCGACGCCATATCTGAGGAAGAAGGAGTGGTATCAGAGTTACCGGGAAGCGCCGTTTGAAACAACGACGATCCGTGTTCCGAAGGACGCCGAGAAGGCTTTGGAGCGATTTTACGGAGATTGGAAAACGCCTGTAAATGCGGTTACGGAACATGAGTATCCGTTCTATAAAAAACAGATTGAGTACTTTGAACTGGCGGGATATGGGGATAGATTGAAAAACCTTTGAGACATAGGTAAGTGAGAAAAGGTATTGCTATCATATGCGATCTGTGTTATACTATCCCAAAAGTAACAGGGGGTGGATATATGCTAGATAAAAGAGATTTATCAGCGATCAAAGAGCTGATTGATGAGAGTTTGGATGCAAAATTGGACGCGAAATTAGCGGCCAACAATGATGAACTAGAAAGAAGATTGGACGCAAAGTGGGATGCGAAGCTGCATGAATCAGAGAATGCAATTCTTGAGGAGATGGATCGTGTCCGGGTAATACTGGAAGAAAAGATCCAAAAAGTGGACGACAAGGTTGAGAGACTGGACGCTTATGTCAGGATTGCGAAGATAGATGGGGAAAATGCAAGACTTGCGATAGAAACCATAAAAGATCATGAAAGACGGATCAGCAAATTGGAGAGTCAAATTGCATAGCTTTTCGTGATCGAATGAGGGATATTGATTCGGTATTGATTGGAGAAAAGATATGCCGACAGTTTACAAAAAAGGCTATTCCGATGTAAAAGCAACGGAATACATTCATCAGCATTATGACCAGTTCAGCCTTCGTATGCCAAAAGGTGATCGCGAACGCTACAAAGTTCTGGCGGAAGAAAAAGGAAAAAGCCTAAACCAGCTGATCATTGAGCTGTTGGATCATGAATACCAGATCGAATTGGCAAATAATCCGGCAGAACGGCTGAAAGCATATGCAAAGAGGATACATGAGATAGAGGATACATGAGATATACAGGCCATGGCAAGTTTTGTCATGGCTTGTATTATGTATAATTTGCACAAGAAATTTCAAGAAAACCCTTGTGTAAATAGAAAAAAAGACCGATAATAGTCTATATGAGTGTTTGCCTCAGGAGGATAAGGGTATGTCAGACAACAGACAAGAGCAGATTGAAGCGTTGCAGGCGATGCTGGAGTATAATCCAAGACTGCTGAATGCAATGAAATCAGTAACGGCAGAACTGTTAGAAGATCGCCAACCGGATACAGACGAATACCTTTTGGCGGTGATCAAGGGGATGAATTGGGAAACCGAGATCCTGAACGGGACAAAGGAAGTCTTGGACGAGCAGGAGATCGCGCTAGACCGGAAGATGATCAATGATGTGTTTCTTGAATTCAACGATGCATATCAGAAAAAAGATGATATCACAATGGGCATTTTGTACCGGGACAAAATCATACCGTTTTTTGAACTGTATGAACAGGCAGCCAGAAATGTGGTGGAAAGCAATCAATAAAACAAAGAAGGCTGGAGATGATGGATCTCCAGCCTTTTTCGGTAGATGGTGAAATTTGTGTTACGGAACGGTCAATGAAGTTGAAAGAAAGTGCAGAAAGCTATATCAGAAAAGCAGCGCAGCTGGAAGAAACCGGAGAGTATGCGGCGGCGCTGGCGATCAGCTCTGAAGGATATAAAGAATACCCGAATAATTATGAGTTGGCATTTATGATCGCAAATGAGCATTATGCGTGTGGAGAGCGGGAAGCGGCATATTTTTATTATCTTTTGGCAGCGATGCTGTGTGAAGAGAATCCGGAGGATCAGAAGATCATTCTGGATGCAGCAGTTTATGCGCATCTTGCCAATCTGGACGGAGCATGCGCGCGAAAAGAACTGCAGCAGATCATCGAACAAAGACTGGATCTTCGGGAATACCAAAAAACGTTTCAGTTTGTGAATACCCTGACGTTCTCCGATGACCCGTTTCTCTTTCAGGAAGTGAATGATACCTGGATCCGCCATTATCAGATCATCCTCGAGATTACAGAATGTGAAAAAAAACGTATGTCGGAGGGATTGACAGCGGATCATATGAGAGATCTTGAGCAGTTTGCAAAGGTATTGATCCTTTGTAAGTTTGCGATACGCCGGATCTGGTTTCGGATCGGAGAAGCAAACCGGATTGTTGGATTGTTGCGGGAATATGAGCTTTCTCCGGAATATATCGTCATCGTGACCAAGTGTTCCGTGGCGGAACAATATGTTGCCGCTGTATTGAAAAAGATATCGGAACTATTTGCAGACGCGGGGGAGTCGACAGCAGCCGATGTGATCTTTCAATATGCAGAGTGGTTTTCGCAAACGCATACGGATAGTAAAGCGCTTTCGGATTCCGGGAATGAAGTTGAGGCCGGGATGGTGGTTTACGAAATTGACGCTGAAAACCCACCTGTCGCATTGAAGGATGCAGAGGATGGAAGGGAAGAGGTTGCTTTTATCCTCTGTGCATCTAAGAGGGAGTATGTGGAAGAACTCTTGTTGTACCTGCAGCACCAGCGGCTTGCGGATGGCATGCGCGGCAGTATTTGCATTGTCTGGAATTCGAAAAGCATGACGAGTGGGTATAATCTTGCGATGCGCCTATCCAAGGCGAAATACAAAATTTATCTCCATCAGGATACGTTTATTTTTGACAGAGAGTATGTCCGGAAACTGATAGAGGCCATGGAAGAAGACGATTATGATCTTCTGGGGCTTGCCGGATGCGACAAGACTCCTGCAGACGGGCGATGGGGCTATTCACCGCAGTTGGAGATCCACATGTGCCTGTATCAGGATATGGTGCTATACATCATGAATTCTGTGACAGAGAGGAAGGAAGTCAGGACCATCGAAACGGCAATCGAGGATGGTGTACTTCTCGCAACCAGACGGGATGTGCCATGGAGAGAGGACCTTTTCCAATACTATCATTTCTATGATCTTTCTGAGTGCTTGGAATATCGAAAGCTTGGATATAAGGTCGGATTCTATAACAATGGGGAGGCGGGAGTCCTTCATGAGGTTTTTATTGCGAAAGGTACAAAGGAAAAGGAGTATCTGATCCGATATGACGAAGACCGCGAAACTTTTATCAGAGTATATACAAAATGAAGAATATGCAAAGGCGCATACCCTCCTTCTTCAGGCAACGGATGCGGAAAAGGATGATAGCTTTTATGCGCTTGCTGCAGATTTGATGTTACGCGAAGGGCTTGAGGTCCGTTTCTTTGAGGTATTGAGAGAAGGGCTGCAGAGAAACTTCCGGAATTATGAACTGTATGTGCTCCTCGGGGAGTATTACCTTTCTGAGGATACAGAGAAGGCGCTGACATGTTTCTCGCAGGCGTTGCTCTATTGCGAAGAGGAAGAGGATCGGAATACAATCCTCGGCATGAAACAAGACCTGAAGGAGAGAGCAGGCGTAGAGGAAAGGAAAACAGCGTTCATCATTCCGCTGATTGATACAGACTCTGCAGTGAAACTATGCGTGGATACCTTGTGCATTTCGATACCGGAGGATTCGCGAGAGATTATTGCAGTTGCGGGTGATGGCACATCGGAGGAAGCACTCCGGATCGTAAAGGAGGATGGGGCAGTTACCCTTGTGACGACAGAGGGAAATGATTATGGACATCTTTGCAACGTGGGTGCGTCAGCAGCTCCTCCGGAGGCGGATCTTTTCTTTGTAGAGCCGGACACGATGCTCCTGCCGAACACATTCTTTTATCTGAGACTAGGAATGGAGGCTGAGACCGGTGGGATCTCCGGGATGTCCAACATCGCCTATGGGGGGCAGAGGCTGAAAGAAAAAGTGACATCTTATGAAGAGGCGACAAGGATTGGACAAGCGGTGAATCTCCCATCCTTGGATGCCGTGGAGGAGCGTTTCTGCCTCTGCGAATTTGCCCTTCTGATCACAAGAGGAGCATGGGAAGAGAGCGGCGGTTTTGATGAGACCCTCGGATCGGATTGCTACGAAGCCTTTGACCTTGGGCTTCGGTTGTTCAAAAGCGGATATAAATTGCAGGTATGTCACAACAGTTTTTGCGTGAGAACCGATACCAAGAGCTTTGAGCGAAGGGATGTAACAAAGTTCCGTGAGAAGTGGGGATTTAACGTTGTTTACTACATGAATGCGAGAGATGACCTTGTGGATCGCTTTACGTGCCGGAAGAATGCACAGATTCAAGTGCTCGAGATCGGTTGTGGGATGGGTGTCACGTTGCAGCATATCCTCCATCGTTTTCCGCACGCACAGGTGCATGGGATCGAGTTGTGTGAGGAAGTGACGGGATTTGGGAAATTGCAGGAGACGATCCGTCAAGGCAATATCGAAGAGATGGCGCTTGATTATGAGGAGGACAGCTTGGACTATATCCTGTTTGGGGATGTGCTGGAGCATCTCAGGGATCCACATGCGGTACTCAAAAAGCTCCGGCCGTTCCTGAAGGAGAGCGGAGAGATCCTTGCAAGCATCCCGAATCTGATGCATATTTCCGTGCTGTCGGAGCTCATCCGTGGCAATTTTACTTATCAGGATGAAGGACTCCTTGATCGCACACATATCCACTTTTTTACCAAAAATGAAATTGAGAGGATGTTTGATTCCTGCGGATTTGAGACGATGGAATATATTTCGATCCGCGTTCCGGAAAAGACACCGGAAGAGACCGATACCTTACGGAAATTGACGGAGATCAACGGCGCTGCCGATGAGAAAGAATTTCGTGCATTCCAGTATCTCGTCCGTGCGAAAAAGAAAGGATGCTGATCTATGATAAGGATCGACGAGTTTTTTTTGCAGGAAGAGGAACGGGAAGGGTTTTTGGTCGAGGCGATGATGAAACGTGCCTGGGCGACAGAACTTCTGGTACTTTCCGAGATTGACCGGATCTGTGAAAAGTACGGCATCTCTTATCAAGCGAATTACGGAACGTTGCTCGGTGCTGTGCGGCATCGGGGATTTGTGCCGTGGGATGATGATATCGATCTTTCCATGAAACGGGAAGACTTTATGAAATTTGTCAATCTTGCACCGCATGAGCTTCCGGAACCTATGAGGCTGCAAAGCATTGAGACAAAAAAGGATCACTTCGGAGCGGTGGCGGCGGTTGTGAACCGCACCACGGCAGATGTAGGGATCGACAAGGACGCGGAATATACAAAGCAGTTTTATGACTGCCCGTATGTAGTCGGCGTGGATATTTACCCGTTGGATCATATCCCACGTGATCCGGATGAAGCCGGATTACAGAGAGTGCTCTATGAATCTGTCTATGATGCGGCATATCGCTTTGATGAATTACAGGAAACAGGTGCGCTCCCAGCAATTCTGAAAGAGTTGGAACGACTGACCGGAGAGTCTCTGCCGGAAGACGAGCATCTGCGCCATCGCCTCTGGGTGCTTTCGGAGCGGATCGCTATGCTTTACTCCGAAGAGGAAAGCGATCATCTGATTTGGATGCCGGATTGGATCTTTCAGTATGAAATCGATGTTCGTCGTCCGAAGACATGGTATGAAAAGACAGAAAGAGTTCCTTTTGAAATGACAACCATCCCAATCCCATGCGGATATCATGAGATTTTGACGTTGATTTACGGAGATTATATGATGCCGGTTCAGGGAGGCGGAGCGCACGACTATCCGTTTTATGCAAAACAGGAGGAGGCGCGGCAGGAATTTTTTAGGAGGAGAGGATGAAGTATATCATTGTACAAGCAGGCGGAAAAGGAACGAGACTAAAACATCTGACAAGGAACAAGCCGAAAGCATTGGTGCCGGTAGAGAATCTGCCAATGCTGTTTCATTTGTTCCGGAAATACCCGGATAAAAGGTTTGTTATCATTGCGGACTATCACCGCGAGGTGATGCGCCGCTATCTGGAAGTATTTGCTGACGTGAAATACCAGGTGGTCGATGCACAGGGGACAGGAACCGCATCGGGTTTAAAACAGGCGTTGGAACTGATCCCGGAGGAAGAACCCTTTATGCTGGTGTGGTCAGACTTGATCCTGCCGAAAGACCTTTCTTTGCCGGATGAATATGCCAAAGACGATGGAAAGCCGACAGAAGATTATGTTGGCGTCTCGAAAACATTTCCATGCCGTTGGAAATATGAAGATCAGCAGTTTGCCGAAGAAGCGTCTACGGAATTCGGAGTGGCTGGTTTTTTCCTCTTCTCGGAAAAAGCGAAAGTTGCCGATGTTCCGGAAAGCGGAGAACTGGTTCGTTGGATGAGTGAGAAGGAGATGAAGTTTTCCGAGATCAGTCTTGCGGGAACAAGGGAATTCGGACTGATCGAAGAATATGAAAAACTGGAACAGCAGAAGACTAGGCCATTTAACAGGATCGAGATCAGTGGAGACCGTCTGACGAAATTTCCGGTAGATGCACAGGGAGAAGGTCTTGCGAAAAGAGAATGTGCATGGTATGAGAAAGCAGCTTCGTTAAATATTGAAGGTCTCCCGAAGATTTATGGAACATCCCCGCTTTCGATGGAGCTGATCCACGGAAAGAATATCTATGAGTGCCATCTGGAAAAGGCAGAGCGGACGGAGATCCTGAAAAAGCTGATCCATACACTGGAGGCGCTCCACCATGCGGAGACGATCCCGGCAGACTCTTTCAGTATGAAAGAGGCGTATTATACAAAAACCATGAACAGGATCGATCGGATCAAGGATCTGGTACCGTTTGCAAAAGAGCGCGAGATCAAGATTAACGGACGCGTCTGCAGGAATGTGTTTTATCACCGGGATAAGCTTGAAAAGAAACTGGAAGCACTGAAAAGTGATCGGTTTGCATTCATACATGGAGACTGTACCTTTTCCAATCTGATGTTACGTGAGGATCTGTCCCCTGTATTGATAGATCCGAGGGGATATTTTGGCTTTACGGAGCTTTACGGAGATGTACGCTACGATTGGGCGAAGCTCTACTATTCTTTAGTCGGCAATTATGATCGTTTTAATCTGAAGGACTTTTCTTTGGAAATTGGCGAGGGGGAGATTTCTCTTTCCATCGTATCAAATGGCTGGGAGGATTTGGAAGATGCTTTCTTTGATCTGACCGGTGCTGATCGTTACGAGATCAAACTGCTCCATGCGGTGATCTGGTTGTCGCTCTCTACCTATGCCTGGCAGGATTATGACTCGGTTTGCGGAGCATTTTATAATGGCCTGTATTATTTGGAGGACGTGCTTTGAATACAGAATGGACGAAGTTATATGAAGCACTTGCAGCAAAATACGAAATGGGGGAAAAACTGATCTCAATCCTCAAGGAGGAATGCGCAGAGACGACGGGGGTTGTTTTTTGCCCGGATCATCTTGGTGATACTTTTTGGGCGGGGACATATGCCGGTGAATATAAGAGGCAGCATGGATATGAGAGAGTACTGTATATTACAAAAGCCGCTTACACGGAAATGCTGGATCTTTTCCCGGAAATCGATATGACGATGCCGATGGGAGAAAAGGAAACGGATGCGCTGAAGTTTTACTTCTATCTGCGGCATCAGTACACGGATGGGAATATCCGACTGGGGAGCTTTCCTTATTTTGTGATGTTTCAGTTCCCGAAGGTCGCATTACAGCAGGAGATCAATGAAAGCTATCAGGCTTCCGATCTGGCATGGGAAAAGATCCTGGAATTGTCTCCGAAAACGCCGAGGAATCAGATCAAAATCCCTGAAACAGCTTCGCTCCGTGAATGGAAAGAAAAGTATCAAAATGCAGTGCTGCTTGCGCCGGGCGCTTATTCGGAAGAGGCAGTACCGGTGCCGTTTTGGGAGAAATTGACGGCGCGTCTTCTTGACAGAGGCTTGGAGGTCTACGTCAACTATAACGGGCATGATTGTGATATCAGGATACCGGGTGCAGAGCCGCTTTCCAGCTCCGTTGTGGATATGATCCGGTTTGGCGAATGCTTCCGTGGTTTTGTGGGTCTCAGAAGTGGGATCTGCGATGCACTTGCCCAGACTTCGCTGCGAATGGCGGTGCTTTTTACAATCGCTCCGTGGAAAGATACCATCGAGCTTCAGGAAGGAGAAGCAGGCCGGCATGATCTATGGCAGATGGGTAGGAAAGAGGGGATTTCCTGCTATGAATACTTGCCGCAACAGGAAGAACTGCTGCTTGAACGAATCTGTGAGGATATTGAAATATGAATGACCGGTGGGATAACCTCCTTTTGACAATGAATGGTATGTTCCAACAGGGTAAGCAGATCTATCAGGCACTGTTGAGGACAAGCGGGGAGAAAAAGGGGATACTGGTCTGTCCGGAACACATTGGAGATACGGTTCTGATCGCTTCGTTGGCAGAAGAGTATAAACGCTCCAACCACCTGGATTTTCTGATCATGGTTTCCTATACCGTTCCACAGGAGTTGCTTCAATTTTTCCCAGGTGTGGACAGCGCATTACAGATGGAAAAACAGAGCATGAAAGCGCTGGAATTCTATATGCTCGTTTCCGAAAAGTACTATGAAAATGGAATCCGCTATGCATTTCACAAGAGATGGGCAGAGCTGCATACATCGGGGATCGTATATAACTTTTTCTCGGATTCGGAGAAAACATTGATCGGCACGATACAAGGGATGTTGTCTCTCGGACCGGATCATCGGATGCATCGGATGGAAAGACTCCCGGAGCCTTCTGAAGAGGAACGCGAGAAATATCAAAACGCTGTGCTGCTGATGCCGGGAACCTATACGGAAAAAGCGCTCTCGGCTTCATTCTGGGAAAGGTTGGCCGGCCGACTCACAAACGCCGGCTATGAGGTATATAATAACTATAATGGTAATGATTGTGAGATGCTGATCGAAGGGACGGTCCCGCTCTCGACTTCCTTAGTGGATATTTCCAGACTGGCATGCTGCTTTCACGGATTCGTGGGGATCCGAAGCGGTATTTGTGATCTCCTCACGTTTGCAGGTGCCAGAAAACTTCTGATGATCTATCACGGAGAGAATGAGAACTATCACATCGAGACAATGGAGGGAGATCTCTTCCGTAACTGGATGGGAAATGTGAAGGACAATCCGAATCTTCATATCGTGGAGGGGAAAGAGAAACTCATGGAAGCGATCGTTGAGGAAGAATTCGGATTTGGGCCAAAGCCATGAATAAAGAGAGTAACTCCAGAGAAAGAACGATCGACCTGCTTGTCGGGAGCGCTTTCTTCGGAGGCGTAGAAAGCGTCATCCAAAGAACAGTACCTTTTTTACGGGAAAGAGGTTTTTCGGTTCGGATCATACAGATGATATGGCGCGGGGTGGATTGGGCGCCATCGGAAGCAGAGTTCCATTGCATCTGTATGGATGAAAAGGAGATCGGATATGATCTTTTTCTGAATGGATATAAAGACTATCTGCAGAAAGAAGGAAGCCCAGATTTGATGGTTGCGGTAAGCTGGCCGCTTCTTTGTCAGATGGCGCGACAAGCAGTTATCGACCTTGCTCTTTCATGCCCAATCGCTTCTTGGCTACATTCCACACTCGGGGTGGATCCGCTGTCTTCTTTGGAGAAGGAGATTAATGAGTTACGCTATGCAAATTTTCATCTGGCGGTAAACCGTTCGCTGACGGAGGTTCTGCTAAGGGGGATTCCGGATGCAGAGGTCTATCAGGTAAGAAATCCGCTGGATGAGCATGTGCCGGAAACGGATACGGGTAATCCAGATAGTTGCGAGCAAACTCTGGTCTATATCGGACGATTTTCTGAGGAAAAGAATCTGCCCCTTTTATTGCAGGTAATCGCGGCATTGAAGCCGCGTTGGAGATGTAAATTCATCGGTTCCGGGATGGAAGAGGAACTCCGGACATGGTGTGAGAGACTGGATATCAGGGAGTGCGTTGAAATACATGGATGGTGTGATGACCCGTGGAAGGAAGCAAAGGGAGCCTTCGCACTCGTGATCTCATCCGACCAGGAGACAGGGCCTCTCGTGATGATGGAAGCACTTTCTCGGGGATTGCCGGTTATCTCAACACCGGTAGGAGAGGTTTTGGAACTGATCCAACCCGGGAAGAACGGATTCGTATATCCGAAAGGCAATCCGGCGGAACTAGCCAAATTGCTCCTAATGCTGGAAAAAGGGATCTTACAACGACCGGATCCCAAGGATTGCATAGCATCCGTCCGCTTTTACCAAAATCAGATCCCGCTGAGAGATTTTGCGGGTAAGATTGAATCCAGACTGTCGGGGATCGGTATGGCAGAACGAGTGGCGGACGGGAATCCCTGTCGATTCTTTATGGATGAATGGGGAGAAGGAAAGCAAACAGCAGCACACTCTCTTGTTGTGATCTTCAGGAATATTGAGGATTGTATCGGAAAGGTACAGTCGGAGTTGCAAAAGCTACAGGATATAGATGAAATGGTATTTGTAGACAATGCCTCAACGGATGCTACCATTCAGGTATTATCAGGAATTGCATCTTCCATGTCTGCGTCTGCTTTATTGGTTGGGCTGGAGCATGAATTGGATCCACTTGCCGCCCAAACGATCGGGCTTGCTTATGCCTCAGGGGAAAACGTTGATTTCTTGTATTATGATGGAGAAAAAGCGTAGTAAGATGAAACAGCAAATGAAGATGTCGACACTATCGAAAACCTGGGTCTTTGACCTAGACGGGACGCTTTTGAAACATAACGGTTATAAGATTGACGGAAAGGACACACTTCTGCCGGGCGCAAAAGAGTATCTGGACGCGCTTCCGGAAGGGGATGTGGTATTGATCTTGACCTCCCGGACAGAAGAATATCGGGAGGAGACGCTTTTGTTTCTAAAAGAAAACGGGATCCGTTATGATGAAATCCTGTTTAACATTCCCTATGGGGAACGGATCGTGGTCAATGATAAAAAGCCATCGGGATTGGCTACTGCGGTTGCTTTCAATCTGGGACGGGATCAATTTGAATTGCCGGAGATTGTGAGGGAAGGATAAGGAAGAAAACATGAACTATTACTACTTAAAGGTTAATCAAAATCAGCCGTTTACCTACCGAAATCTACAGAATTGGATCAACGTGATTGCAGGACTTGAACAAGCGAAGATCATTGTGATCAACGATAAACCGGAAATAGCGGAAAATATCATGAACAACTGCAGGCTGGTACCGGGGATAGAGTTTATATCCAGCGAAAGGGATGAGAAAGAGCTTCAAGATCTTTGTGCGGAGATTACGGATGAGAGATGGAGAAATGCAGGATATGCGCATTTGACCACTTTCTGGCATGCTTCGCATCAAGAGGATTGTGAGGCTTTTTGGAATATTGATGCCGATGACACCTATCTTTGTTTATCGGAGGATCGGACAAGGGAGGCGCTTGTAGCGGTTGAAAGAAATGCAAAACAGGAAGGGATTCTTGTATACTCCCTTGATATGCATACATCTAGAGGTAAGGGCGAGCCATGGAGTTTTGGGATCACTTTTACGGATAATCATTTGGACTGGATCAGCTTTATGAAAGAAGAGGCATCCCATCCATTGTGGGAGAAGGCTAGAAGAGTTGAATCAGATTTGCTACATCTCTTGAACATAGACATGTTTTTTACGTATATTCTGAAAAAACACTATGGAGAGGGAAAGAAGCGGGTTATTGGTACGTTTTATTTTGATCATGCATGGTTTTTGCACTATTCTATTGATTTTCTTGGACTGGCTTTTTTCTCGGGACTTTATCAGTGGAGAAACGGACGCATTTATACACCGCTTTTTTAGGATCTTCTGAAAGCCGGGAAATTTCAGGAAGGTCAGGTAATTCCGGAGAATGTCGACAAGATAGATCTTTCAATCACAGAGGATGAAAGCCTATGGGGACTGCAAAAATATATCTTTTTTGGACCATTAAATGACGGAAACAGGGCGTTAGTGGATGAACTTCCTTTTCATGAGACAGAACAATGGGGGCTGCTGAACCAACTGCTTGGATACCACTGCCTTGAGAACAAGCAGCACGAGGATGAAAAACCAGATGCGTGGCGTGGGATGCTGTCGTCTCTGAGGAATCTATATTCGGATGGAGAAGAGATTTATGAAATGTTGAAAAAAAGTCGTCCTGACAGGTCGGAAATCATTGTTTGTCCAGGACATATGGGAGATACGCTTTTGATCGCATCTCTTGCAAAGGCATACAAGGAACGACACGGGAATCCACAGCTGATCTTTGTTTCCGCATCGTTGCCGAAGGAAATATTGAATTGTTATTCATCGGTTGGTGCGGTTTTGATGTTGGATAAAGCAGAAATGGAAAGTCTTCGTTTTTTTATCATGATCAGAAAACTTTGGAATCAGAATGGGATACGATATGCTCATTTTCGGGATGAGGTGGTATTGAATTATCCTCATGTAAGTACTAAAAATGTAATGAATTATCAGGAGCATTCACTCCGTGAAAACCGGATGAACATGCTGGATTTAAAAATAGACTCCGTATTTGAACCTCTTCTTGTACAAGCGCCCGCCAACAGGGAAGAACTGAGGAAAAAGTATGGACATGCCGTTCTATTTATGCCGGTGTCTTATTCCACTGAGCTAATTCCGGAAGGCTTTTGGGAGAATCTCGCTGAATCCGTGCGAGCAAGGGGATTTGATGTTTATACCAATTATAATGGCGAGGAAAAAGAGAGTGTGATACCGGGAACGCTTCCCTTCCAAAGCAGCTTTTATGAGATGGCGCAGATGGCAGACGTCTTTTCGCTTTTTGTAGGAGTCAGGAGTGGTCTGTGCGATCTGATTTCATTGACCGGGAAAGGGCGGCTTGTGATCCTTTATCATGAGAATATTTGTGGAAAGAGCAATAATCTGGCGATTGCGGAAAGGGACATAAAAGAGAGCAACATCTATGATCTCGGAAGAAAAGAAGGAATTGAGTGCTTTCGTTATTCTACCAACGGAGAAGAAAACGTGATCAATGAAATCTGTAAACTTCTTGGCGGAGATAAAGGAGGAAGAGAAATATGATCAACTACTTTGAGAAACAGCTGGAAGAAATTGACCATTCGATCCATTCTATTGATGAGGCACAATTTCGTGAATGGGTGAGACAAGGAACAGAAACCCTAAAAAAAGGGCACAAGATCATTGTTTCCGGCTTGGGGAAGAATGTTCCGATTTGCGATAAGTTTGTGGGATCTATGATTTCTTTGGGGTTGGAAGCATATTTCCTTCATACGAATTCGGCGGTTCACGGAGATATGGGAATCGTGAAAGATGGAGATATGGTGATCATCCTGACCAAAAGTGGAGAAACGGCAGAGTCCATCTATCTTGCCAGATTGTTGAAAGAACGGAATGTAAATATGTGGCTGCTTACGTTCCGAAAGGAAAGTACATTGACAAAAGAGATCCCAAACAGTATTGTACTGGATCTCACACATGAAGGGGATCTCTGGAATATTATGCCGAACAACTCTACAACGATCAATCTGATCGTTCTACAGGGTCTGGCCATGCAGATCGCCAAGGAGAGCGGGCTGACTCTGCCTGATTTCAAGAGAAATCACCCGGGTGGATTTATCGGAGAGCAGCTTAAGAAAGGAGGTAATTCATGATCTGCTGAATGAGTTGCTCTTCTTTGGAGGGATCATAGACCAAATTCAGCAGTTTCTCGGCGTTTCCAAGAATGGAACAGTCGTCAAACACCATGGTATGTGCATCTGGATTGATGACCACATGATGAAGCTCCGGTTGGAAAGCCAGAATATCGCTGAAACCACTACGGTAAGAGATGACACCTGCGCAGTAACGAGCAAGCTGGAATGCTTCCCGAACAGAGGTATCCAGACGTTCGGTTCCCAAGATGGGATGTTCTTCTCCATGGACATTGGTGAAAACCTGAAAGCCCTTTTCGGTAAGTACCACAGCAAGTTTTTCCCAGAAAGAATTCGAAAGTAACGGAAAAGCAACGGCATAGGGAGCCAGAATGATTCGTGATTTCCACATGTCAGCAAGGTTGCTGTCATAGGGGTCGAAAAAACGCTCAGATACCTTGGCGGGAGTGCTTTTTTCCGAGACTTGGAGAACAAAAAGCTTGTATGGATCCAGACGGTGGGGGAGCGATACTTTTCGGATCAGTCCCAGATTACCGACCATATAATTCGGCCCGTAGGTTGCGAGGTACAGACAAGAAGCAATGGTAATTGCGTCGCACTCATCGCTGCCGATGGCGATGCAATCATCAATTGCATCAAACATTTCCGCGATATCGACCTGATTTTTCTTGCATACCAAAGTCAGTTTTTGTACTCCCCGGTATTCGCGTATATAATGCAGGTAAGCAGCGATTGTGAGTGTGTCACCGCTTCCCCAGGGACAGAATACATAAAAAACGGAAGGGTCTTTTGCGATGGAAAGGACAATCTGAAGTCCAAGGTTACCTAAGGCCAAATATTGATCTTTCAACAGTGCCTCTTCTTCCAGATATTGCTGATAGATGCTTTGTTCTGCCTGTGTTTTGGAATCATCCATGATGAAAACCTCCGGTGGATAAAGTGCTGTCATAAAACAATATATACATCATAACACAGCCGACAGAAAATACAAAACGCGAGAATGAGAGACGATATGAATCGTGAATACCTGAATCAGAAAATCGAAGAATTAAAACTTCGGATCGGAGATGGATCGCTGACACCGGAGGAAGAACAGGAAACAGAGGCATGGTTTCTGCGGGAGTTTTTTTTGTATCCGGTAGAACAGGCGCTCTCAGAGGGAAATACAATTCCACTGGATCTTTTGTGCATGATGCAGCAGGTTGTACGGGGCGTGTATCCATATTGGATAGATAATGATGAACTCTATGCGCTGGGAAGAGAAGCGTTGGTGAAGCTGTCTATGATCGGACGGGAGTTTGCTGCGCAGGAAGAACTAGATGATTATTTCAAAAAGGAACTGATTTCGGAGAAAGGCAAAGAAGGATCGAAACTGGATCAGATCCCGGAACAAACTCCCTTCGTCAGTGTGATCCTGCCGACGTATAATCGAGCTTCAGAGCTTGGGAAAGCTATGCAGAGCGTGCTCGATCAAACCTATGAAAATCTGGAGCTGATCGTGGTCAGTGACGGTTCCACAGATGAAACGGAGCAGGTGGTAAAGGGATTTACGGATCCGCGAGTACGTTTTTTGCGCTCTGAAAAAAACGGGGGACTTGCGTATGCAAGAAATCTGGGAATCCGGGATGCCAAATTTGATCTTCTTGCATTTCATGATGATGACGATCTTTGGAAGACGGCAAAATTGGAGAATCAGGTACGGGAGCTGTTGAAATCCAATCTCAATACCGGGTTTTGCTATTGCGAAATGAGCTACATCATGCTGGACGGGAAGACCGTGCATATCGTACCGCGTCGCGAGATCAGTATGGTCCGAAAAAGAGGGTATCTCTATCCGGAACTCTTGAGGAGGAATTTTGTCGGCGGTCCCACGCTTTTGGTTCGAAAAGAATGTTTTGGTGAGGTGGGACTATTTGATGAGAGTCTTGCGATTTTTGAAGACTGGGATATGGTGGTCCGCCTTTCAAAACGCTATGATGCGGCATTTGTGGCGGAACCTCTGTATGACTATCTCGAGCATGAGAAAAGCCTGACCACTGATCGGAGCAGCACACACAGGGAGAGAATCGCGGAGACCTTAAGACGTCTGGATGAAAAGACGGCAGAGGATAAAGCGGCATATGGTTTTACGGAAAAGTACATTGATACATATATGGGGGAATAGATGTCAACCGCTGTTTTTGTCATGACACATAAAAAATATGAGGAGCCACAAGATTCGGTGTATCAGACGCTTCAGGTCGGCAGGGCAACCGGCGATCATTCATTGCCTTACCGGGGAGATGACAGCGGCGATAATATCTCCTATCGCAATTGGCTTTTCGGAGAACTCACAGGTATTTACTGGGTTTGGAAAAATGTTGAGGAGTATGACCATATCGGGATCTGTCATTACCGGAGATTTTTTTTGAATGAAAACGGAGAGATCATGAGCGGCATAGAGTACGACCGGATCCTGTCGGAGTATGACATCATTGTACCCAAGCCGAACATTTCGGATCAGACAAATCAGGAGGGATATGCGGAAAGCCATAATATCAGGGATCTGATGACAGTAAAGGCAGCAGTAGATAAATTGACCCCTGATTTTTCCGGAGCATTTCAGGAAATGCTGAATGCAAAAAGCTCTTATTATGCAAACCTCGCTGTTATGTCGCATGTGGAATTCAATAGCTATTGTGAGTGGATGTTTGGGATTTTTGCCGAGACGGAAAAGGATATTGATGTTACAGATTATGATAATTACCACAAGCGTGTTTATGGTTTCCTGTCTGAACTGCTTCTGAATACTTGGATCATCAAAAAGCAATATCGTGTGTATGAAACCGAAGTCGGGATTACCTCGGAAAAAGCGGAGACAACGGAACTGAAACGCCTGCTCTCCGATTATGTGAGAAAAGGTGATTTCAGTGGCGGACGAAAATGCTATTATGAGTTTATGGAGAAGCGTCCGGATGTAAGGCTTTCCCAGTCGGATCTTTCCGGAGAAATTCCGCTCATGGAAATCATCCTCTACATCCTGGAACAGGAGCAGCAAGGGAATCAGAAGGGGTTTGTTTCTGTTTCTACGGAATTTCCGGAGTTGATTGCGCACTATCGAAAAGTGGTAGGGGTTTTAAAGGCTCTTGGAGATGGGACTGCCGGAGAAGCGGATGTGCAGTATATCCTATCCAATCATCTGACGGCGGCGGCAACCGAGATCATCCTCCGCAACACCGGAGGAATCAATGGTGGTGTTGTCAGAAAAATACTTGGTATCGCAGAATAATGGAGGCAGACAGGAAATTGTGATCATCGACATCTTTATTGCAGTCGCGGATAAAGGCGGCGTGGAGAATGTGATAAATGCGACTGCATCGTATTTAAAGAGGCAGGGGAATACCGTGCGGCTGATTCAGGCGGTATGGGAACATCATCCATGGACGTGTCCCGAGATCGATTTCTATTATTTGTCTGATCAGAGAGCCAATCAGGATTCCGAAAAATGGAAAAACGGATATCTCAATTTTTTAGAAGAAAACGGGTATCCGGATGTTATCCTGGCAACGAACTGGCCGCTGATGTCATTGATCACAAGACAGGTTCTTGCGGAAACCGGAAAACGCATTCCCGTCGTTTCCTGGGTGCATAATCCGATCGAACGATATGCGGCGGCAGGATACGGCGGCGTGGAGATGCTGCAGTATGCGGATGCGCATCTTGTAATCAATCAGAGGATAGAGACTGAAATTAGAAATGCTATTGCAAATGCGAGAACCGTAAGGGTAAATAATCCGGTTTCCGGGGACAGAGTCTGTTATTCGGAAAACCGGACACCACAAGAGTTGCTGTTTGTGGGAAGGATCAGTGACCAGAAGAATCTGCCGGTGCTCCTATATGGGATCAAAAAAGCAAAAACCGATTATTACCTTACATTGATCGGAGAGGGACCGGAGGAAACGAAACTGAAAAGAATCGTCCGCGAAAATGGACTGAAAGAGAAGGTTCATTTTGTCGGATGGAGTGATGATCCGTGGAAGGCGACAGGACAAAAAGGCTTTCTTGTAATGTCGTCTCTTTATGAGGGATTTCCCGTAACGGCGATAGAAGCACTGCTTTCCGGTATGCCAGTCATTTCCACACCCGTGGACGGGATCGTAGAGATCATCAAGCCCGGAGTAAACGGATTTCTATATCCGCAGGGAGACAGCGATGGTCTGGCAGAAGTACTTGACTATATTGCAGGTGGCGTGCTGCCGGTTCCAACAGCCGAAGCATGTCGTTCTTCTGCGAACCCGTTCCTCGAGGAAAATGCCTTGCCTGATTTTTATGAAAAACTGAAAGGGTTGATCTGAATGGTATATGCGCTGCCAAGGGGAGAAACGGAATCTGAAACGGAAAAAAAGAAGATCTCCGTGATTGTTCCGTGTTATAACGCAGAAAAATATCTGGATCGGTGTGTGAATAGCATTCTCTCACAAACATATGGGATAGACAAGATCGAGTTGATCCTGGTGAATGATGCGTCGACAGATCATACGGCGAATAAAATGGAAGCTTATGAGAGAGAGTACCCGGATCAGATCATGGTGATTCACTGCGAAGAAAATGGAAAGCAGGGTACCGCCAGAAACATCGGCATGCAATATGCGAGTGGTGAATATGTGACGTTTGTAGATGCGGATGATGCCATTGCACCGAGCATGCTGATGGAACTGATAAATGGCATGGAAAAATGGCGGGTTGAGGTGGCAGAGTGTGCGCAGATAGAAGTGCAGGAGGATCAGGAGATTCGGACGGATACAGCGGAAAATACGGCAAAACTGTTTCTGATCGAAACGGAAGAAGAAAGAAAAGCCTTTTTTCTTTCCAATGCCTGGGCATGCGGACCGGTAAGACGTCTCTATCGAAAGACATTTCTTGAGCAAAACGAATTACGTTTTCTTGAAAAGATATTCATGGAGGATATGTATTTCACCTATCAGGTTCTCGGAAAGTGCAGATCCTGGTATCAGATCACTGATCCGCTTTATTACTATTATCAGAATCCGGATAGTGTGATGCATTCGTCTGCAAAGAAAGAGTACTACATGGATGTCTATCATGTTTTTCAGCTCACAGCAGAAACCTTGAAAGAGAGAAACAGTTTCGCTGTGATCCGGGACGAGATGGAATTTGTGTACTTTCGCAAAGTTTTTTATGACTTGAGTTCCTATATCCTGCATACATATGATGATCCGCTGCAGCATGGGATCGAGGAAATGAGAGCGTATATCAGAAAAGAGTTTCCGAATATGCGTGCAAACCGTTACATGGATGAGAGCAACCGAAAAGACTATGATCTGTTAATGCATTTGGGTGAGTGACATATGAAAAAGTGGAAAATACTTTATTTTGATCTGGTCAAGCTGATCAAAAATGACATGATCTGGGGGCTTCTGGCAATGGATCTTGATGTGCGTCGTGCGGAATTTCATGCCCCTGATGCGACCTACAGTGAAGAGGATCTGGAGAAAGCGCTCGGAGAGATCGATGATGCGGATCTCGTGATCTCCCAGAACTTTTCGGCGGTAGTCGCGGAGGCATGTCATCGGAAGCAGCGTCTTTATGCAGCATGGGTATATGATTCTCCGCAGGCCTCTCTTTTTCTGAAGGAAGCGCTTTACGAGACGAATTATATTTTCCTGTTTGACAAAATGCAGCTGAAACGCATGAGAGAGGCGGGGCTGAAGAATCTGTTCTATCTTCCTCTTGCAGCAAACGTGGAGCGCCTGAGCGGACTTATGATCGAGGACGAAGAGATCGAAAAGTATCAGACAGACGTGCTCTTTGTCGGAAGCTTGTATCAGGATGAGAGAAGAAGCGCATATTTGATGCAGCTTCCGGAAAAGGTGCACTTGGAAGTGGAGGCCGTGCTTCAGGAACAGTTTGGGAAATGGGGCGGTCAGGCAAAGCAGTTTCGAGCACTCACAAAGGGAACACGTGACCTGATGTGTGCCGCGCTCAATCAAGATCATCTGGAAGAGTATTCCTTTGACCCGGTGTATCTGGTGGAGACGCTGATCTTATGCAGAGAGCTTTCCTCACGGGAGAGGATCCGGATGCTGTCTCTCCTTTCAGAAGAGTGCAGGGTCAGCTGCTATACGACCGGTCAGGACAACGATGGCACGCTTTCACGCGTGGAGATTCATGCGCCGATCGAAGGAGAAGAGGAGGTCTTCAAGGCCTATTATTCCGCAAAGATCAATTTGAACCATACGCTGACATCCATTGAAACGGGCATCCCACTCCGGGTGTTCGATATCATGGGGGTTGGAGGATTTGTACTATGCAACGACCAGGAAGAATGTCATGAACTATTCCAGGTAGATAAGGAATTGGTGACGTTTTCTGATTTTGACGAGATGCAGGAAAAAGCACGTTATTATCTGAGGCATGAGGAACAGCGTATCCGGATCGGGATCGCCGGGTATGAAAGAGTGCGGGACTGCTATACCTATCCGATCGCAATGAAAACCATGCTTGATACCGTTGGGAAAGAATTATGACAGATATCCGAATGTATATTCTTACAACGCAAAAGATCTATGTTCCGGAAGACCCCATGTACCATGCGCTTCAGGTGGGAAGCGCGATACGGGAGGACCTTGGGTATGAGCGGGACGACATGGGAGAAAATATTTCCGCACAATATGATTCTGTAAGGGAACTGACCGGTTTTTACTGGATCTGGAAAAATGTGAAATGTGATGTTGTCGGTATTTCCATGTCGAATCGGTATTTTTGTTATTACGAAGACATCATTCGTAAATACCGGATCGAGAGCCTGCTGGAAGACTATGATGTGATCTTGCCCGAGACGGACGGTCCATTACTGATCGCGCCAAAAGAGATTTTTGACCGGTATTGTGATTGGCTGTTCAAGGGATTGGTTGAGGTAGAAAAAGAGTATCGGGATCCTGTTTCTTTTTTTGAAGAAAGGAACTATCGGATCATACGTGAAACAACGGTGGAAACGGATCTGCATCTCTATCGTGAGGCAGAGGAAGCAGTTGTCAGAAAAAAAGAAGTCCTGAAAAAAATGCTGCACCCATTGATCCTTTTCTATGCGAATGGCAAGCCGATCGATCTGCTGCCTTTGGAGCCGGAGCAGCAGGATTTTCACGGAAAGCTTCCGATCTGGATCTGCTGGTGGCAGGGGGAGAGCTCGATGCCGGATATCGTAAAGGCGTGCTTTCATAGTCTCAAACGAAATCTACCGGAGGATGATGTCGAGATACGGTTGGTCAGTTTTGAAAATCTTTCGTCGTATATCCGTTTTCCGGATTTTGTGATGGAAAAGTATCATAAGAAGGCCATCACATTAACACACCTTTCCGATCTTTTGCGGATGGCACTTTTGACATTGTACGGCGGGTTTTGGTTGGATGCCACTTACCTTTTGGATAAAAGGCCGGCAGACTGGATTCTGAGAGACGATGTGTTTTTTACGCAGCGTTTTGCGGAACTTCGGTATACTGATGAGATCGTGGTGAAGGGAAGATGGACAGCAAACCTGATGAAGGCAGGTGTAGGGAATCCGTTGACGAGATTTGTGCTGAATGCGTTTTATTGCTACTGGGCTGCCTGTGATACACTGATAGATTATTTCCTGATCGATTATCTGATACTGTTGGCCTATGAGCAAATTCCATCCATCCGGGAGATGATAGACCATTGTCCACCTTCCCAGCCGGAGCTTTACTCCATGGAGATTCTTCTCAACGAAGCATTTGAGCAGGAAAAGTGGGAGAGACTGACAAGGGAAACTTGCTTTTTCAAGCTATCTTATAAGCATATTTTTAAAAACGAGACGAAAGACGGGAGAAAAACTTGGTATGCAAAAATCATGGAACAATACGGGAGTGACGGCAGATGATCATTGACTTCTGTATTGCCATGGGCTGGCAGGGTGGCGTGGAAACGGTGTTGAACCGGACTGCGAAGTATTTAAGAGAGCGTGGATATCATGTGCGTGTGGTGCAGTTGATCTCGCGTGGCATGCAATGGACGGATTCCGAAATAGAGTTTCATTGCCTGAATGACTGGATCACAGAGATTGACTGGGATGCGTTACAGGAAAGATTACGCATTTTCTATGAAACACATCCATTGCCGGATCTGGTACTTGGAACGGGGTGGCCAGCCATGACGCTTCTCCTTCGAGGCGTGATGGAGGAGCTGCGCTTGAAGTGCCCACTCATTGGATGGCCTCATGGAACTCTTTCCGAATACGAAAAGGATGGGGTAGGCGGAGCGGAATGCTACCGTGTAGCAGATGCGGCGTTTGCGATCAGTAAGACGATCGCTGCGGATCTTCTTCAAGCGTGTCCTGACACGAAAGTGATCCGGGTGAACAACCCTGTTTTGGAAGAGAAGATCTTCTTTTCTGATCAGAGAAATACCAGAGAGCTTGCGTTTGTAGGCAGGATCAGCCGGGAAAAAAATCTTCCTTATCTGTTTCGATCTCTTGCGGCCGCGGAAGGTGATTGGACGCTATCGGTTTTGGGTGATGGTGAGATCGAAGAGCTGCGGTCTTTGGCAGAAGAACTCGGAATCTCAGATCGGATCACATTTTTCGGTTGGATGGAGAACCCGTGGGAGTCGTTGGAGAACGCATGCGCACTCGTGATGCCTTCTTTGCACGAAGGTTTTTCCCTGACGATCATAGAGGCACTGGCCTGCGGTCTGACCGTCCTTTCCACACCGGTGGGTGGTGCCATGGAGGTCATCAAGGAAGGAGAGAACGGATATCTTTTCGGCGGAGACACCGGGATTTCTCTGACGGAGCGGTTTAATCGCCTGCAGGAAGGGACAGACCGGTTTGCTGATCCGAAGAACTGCCGCAAATCAGCGGAGCCTTATCTGGAAGTGAAGGCAATCCCGGATCTTATTCAAAAGACAGAAATGTTGTTACACGGAGGACATCTATGAAAGAATATCGCATGAATCTGTCTGCAGCCATTAATGATGCATATACACCCTATGCGTATGTGATGCTGACGTCGCTTTTCGAAAGGAATCCGGAAGCGGAGGTTTATGTCTATCTTCTGCAATATGATCTTTCGGAGGAGTCAAAGGCGAATTTGGAAGGTCTGATGCAGCAGTATGGAAACCACCTGATCTTGATGCCGATCGACTTGAAAAAACTTTCGGAAAAGCTCCCGCGCACTGCAGAATGGCCGGTGGAAGTATATTTCAGGCTGTTACTCCCGGATATTCTGCCGGAGGAAGTGGATCGGATCCTTTATCTGGATGCGGATGTGATCGTGAATCACCCGATTCGTCCTTTTTATGAAACTGATTTTGCAGGGAAACTTATCATCGGCTGTCGTGATCTCGCACTGATCAATCTGACGGTGGAACAGTGTCTGGAGAAACGATCCGAAAAGCTGAGACCGCTGTTCGAGGAACGTCGGTACATCAACTCCGGTGTATTGCTTTTTCACATGAAAGAACTCCGGAAAAAGTACCGGTTTCAGTATTATCTGGATCTGGCGGAAGAACTGAATTATCAGATTTTTTCTCCGGATCAGGATCTGATCAATTATCTGCACAGGGATGAGCTCGGACACGCAGATGAGTGGAAGTATAACTTCCTGACCTGGATCGGTGCGAACAATGGATATGACTATGACCGCACAAAGAGGGAGGTGTCGATCCTCCACTACGCCGGGCAGGGGCCGTGGAAAGGCGGGAATCACGTACATTATACTCTGGAACGTTTTTGGTGGGAGGTGGCGCTTAAAACGCCGTATGCAAAGGAACTCACAGAGCGTTTTGCCATGGATGCGGTCACGGATCAGACGATCATCGGCTATATTGCGTCTTTGGAGCAACAGAGGACTGCTCTCCAAAACGAGAATAGTCAACTGAAAGAGGCATTGAACAAGGCAATGGGGATCATTGAGAAATACGCGGGAAAATAAAGGAATGAATACCATTTTATTTGGAGATAGATCGAGATGGGATCACGCGGTGCAGCTTGTGATGTCAAAACATCCGGAAGTAGTGATAATTGGCCTTTGCGATCCGTTGGATGAGGAACTTGCAACAACAAGTGATGCGGTGATCACAGTAGATGAGGTGATCCACTCATATAGAAGCGGACAGATCGATGCGGTGATCACGGTAGATGGATCGATTCCGGAATGGAATGAATATCTGCATCAGAATGGTGTTGACAGGAATTTTGCGATCCAGACGAAATACTATCGGATGTCGGAGGAGAAACTCGAAAAGGAGGAAAGGGTGTTCTCTCCATATGGGAGTATTCCCCCGGAATTGCAACATCTGGAATTTCATCTGGCTGATCACTGCAATTTGAAATGCAAGGGTTGTACGCATTTTTCAAACCTGGTCAAAGAACCGGTATTTGCTGACATGGGACAATACAAGAAGGATATCCGCCGCTTGTCGGAACTTTTTGATAACATCAAAGAGATTCATTTGATGGGTGGTGAGCCGCTCCTGAACCCGGACGTGGAAGAATATATTCGGATTACCAGAGAGATATTTCCATATGCGGAAATTGCAATTGCAACAAACGGTTTGCTGATCATGACGATGAAGCAAAGCTTTTTCGATACGATCCTTGAAACGGATACCATGATCTCCATTTCGGATTACACTTGCCTGGATGAAGGGAAAATACTGACATATTTGTCTCAGCATGGTATCCGTAAATGCGAATTAAGAAACGGGAAGCAGGTTTTTGCAAAGAATCTGAATCCGGCGGCAGATGAGGATCCGGGAACAATATTTGCACAGTGCCCCAGACGGGTCTGTACCTTTCTCGGGAAAGGGAGTATAGCGGCATGCGTGCAACCTTTTGTGATCCATTATTTTAATGAGTATTTCGAGCAGAATTTCTCGGAGGGTGGTACGATTTCTCTGTATGAAGACATGGATGGACATGCCATCCTAAAAAAACTTTCGAAACCGATGGAAGCGTGTCGGTATTGTACATATGAAGAATCATTTTCCTGGAATGTTTCCGGAGATCCGGTTCCGATGAGTGATTGGTGTGTGGAGAAAGCATAAATGAAAAAAGTGAGTGTGATCTTACCGACATACAACCGTGCAGGGATCCTGCAAAAATCCATAGACAGTGTGCTTTCGCAGACATACACGGATCTTGAATTGGTGATCGTAGATGACGGCTCGACAGACAATACAAAAGAACTGGTTGCGTCATATGAGGATAGCAGGATCCGATATCTATATACCGAGATGAACCGGGGTGCTGCTGCGGCGCGGAATTTCGGGATGGAAAATGCTGCGGAGGATACAGAGTATATTGCTTTTGAGGATTCGGATGATCTCTGGCACAAAGATAAACTGGAAAAGCAGATAAAGGAGATGGAACGTCATCCGGAATCCGGCTTTTGCTATCATAAGATCGCATATGATATGGGAGGCGGATATCAGGCGATCTTGCCGGATGAGCGGCTTCCTGCAGAAAAAAAACAGGGGGAGATTTATGCGCAGCTTCTCTTTGACAACTTAGTAGATTGCCCGTCCATGCTGATCCGAAAGGATCTTCTGGGGAGGGTTGGCAGTTTTGATGAAATGTTGAAAGCTCTGGAAGATTATGATCTGGCTTTACGACTGGCAAAACAAGCCCCTGTGGCCTTTGTGAATGAAGTGCTCCTTGACTCTTCGTATTCTACTACGGGAGTGTCCGGAAGCGCAGTAAATTATCTGATGGCAAGTTGTGTTTTGCTTGGGAAATACAAAAAGGATTACCTTGAGACTGATACGTTCAATCATCGTGTGGAGATCATCATTACGGATGCAGAGCGCGCAGGGATGAAGGATCAGATCGTGGGCTTTTTGGAGGAAGTGTTGGCGAGATCATAAGAAATCGTATATTTTTGGCATCAAGGACATTTGAAACAGGAACCGGAGGTTACCATGCAGAAGAAGCCAATCCTGATCTATAAAGGGAGCGATATCTGCTATAACATTTTAAATAATTTCGCGGAACAGTTCGGGAATGCGCTTGAGCAGCTTGGCGAAACGGTATTCTATTATGATGTGGAAAAAGAGGGCCTTTCCGGGCTTTCGCAGTTCGTTGGACAGCAGTTTACAGCGATTGTCGGGTTTCAGACTTATGCGTTTGACCCTTATCTGGAATCCAGGAAATGTTTCCTGCACGATCTGATCACAGGACCGAAATTCAATTTTCAGTTTGATCATCCGATCTGGATGAGGGTGCATTACGAAAAAGTGCCGAAGGATTATTATATTCTGACACATGACAGAAATTATATCCGTTTTATTAAAAGGTATTATCAGGGGGTGAAGGATGCTTTACTCCTTCCACCGGGAGGAACGTTGCCGGAGACTGCTGCAGATGATACAAAAAAAGACAGGGATCTGATCTTTATCGGTACCTATACCGATTATCGACAGTATTTCCTTGTGATCGAAAATAGTCCGAAAGAAATGCGGTATCTTGCAAATGCATACTTATTGGAGATGAAAAAGAATCCGGATCAGACTGCGGAGGCATCTTTGGGCGCTGTGCTGAGAAAACGGGGAGTCAGCCTGACAGACCAGAAGTTTCTGGAACTATTTGACAGTCTCAAACCCATGATCTACTGCATCATGTCTTATTATCGGGAAAAAGTGATAAGAGCATTGCTGGATGCAGAAATCTCCCTGACAGTATATGGAGACAGCTGGTTGAGAAGTCCTTTTGTATCTGCTGAGAACATGAATGTCCGTCCGGAGATCTCACCGGTCGAAAGCTTGAAAGAATTGTCACACGCAAAGGCGTCTTTGAATATCATGGCATGGCATAAGGACGGGTTTACAGAGCGGATCGCGAACAGTATGCTTTGTAAGAGCATTGTGATCACGGATAAGAGTACTTGTCTGGAGGAACAATATCGTGACGGGGAGGAACTCCTGTTATTTGATCTTAAGGCGCTTTCGCTGCTCCCTGAGAAGATAAAGGATCTTTTGACTGATGATCGAAAAAGAGAGCAGATTGTTGAGAATGCTTTTACGAGAGCATTAAAGGAGGATACCTGGAGAAGCCGCGCTGAGCTTTTTCTGGAGTATTGCCAATCGATTGGACTTTAGTTCAGCCTGCTTTCTTGCAGCATCAATACTCTCGATTGCTGCCGTAACGCAGATTTCGGTGTCGAGAGCAGATAGGAGTCGTGTAACTTCCTCAAGAATGCCGGATATAGTGTGATACCGTTCACTGTTTTTTGGTACTGTTTCCAGCTGCTTCTGGATATTATCGTATACTGTAAGTGCCTCTTTGAGATCCGGGAGTTGCCTGCGTTTTTTTTCACATTTGGTAAATAGCCTTTCTCTAAAATCTTCCTCGTCGGTGATGCCGAGATTCTCACAAATCTCCTGCCATGAGAGATTTTCATGCAGCCTTTGATAATAGTCGAATTCTCTTTCATCCCGTTCCTGTCTGCTACACTCCATCACGCGAATGACATAACCCCACCCCTTCGGATTGCGGATGAATTTCTCAACGTCAAAGGAAAGTCCTTGCTGTTGATAATCACAAACCTCAAGAGGATCCTTGTGGTATTCGATTTTCCAGTCATCCCGCGACAACAGAGAATAGACTGCATCTTCCGCCAGAAACCGCTCTCCCTGAAACACAGGGAACGGATACTGTTTCAGGACGGTAGTGCGAAAAATCTCACAGCAATCGCCACGCATATGATAACGACCGGAACGTTCCGCTATAGTACAGGTCAAGGTATCGTCAAAGGAAGGGAAACCTCCATAAGGGATTTGGCGTCCGTCAGTGGTGGTCTGCCATAACAGATAGGCACCCTCGGAGTTGATCTTCTGCCCGGATACGCCGAGGATCTTTTTTTGATCGGAATCTGCAGGAAGAGCGTTGATCCATTTTAGAATCAGAGATACAGCGTGATCTGTCAGATAGTCGTCACTGTCCAAAAACAGAAAGAAATCACCCGCCGCAGTTTCCAGAGCCAGATTTGTTGCAGTATGCTTTCCGCCGTTTTCTTTTTGGAAAAAACGGATTGGAAAAGAATCTGTTTGCTCGATCCAGGGGAGAATGAGTTCTTCCGGTGAATCGGTGGATCCGTCATCCACGATCAGCCACTCAAAATCATAACGATCCTGTTTCTTCAGAGAATCATAGATTCGAGGAAGCAATTCTTTTCTGTTATATAATGCCGTAAAGATAGTGATCTTCATATCATGACCCTGTTATTTTATAAAGAAAAGATCCTTTTGGAATATATTGTCTGCATCGGCATATTGATATAAGTCGTCAAGCGGATGAATCGAGCTTTCTGCATCGGAAAGTTCAATATATCCGGTATAGAGCGTCTTCAAATTCTCGATTATTTCAGAGAAACGGCCTTGCTTTTGTAATAAGAAGGGAGTGAATTCCATCACAAAAGGTACGGATAAGGTATGCAGAGTGTCCATGGCACCTTTTACAAATGCTGCTTCAAATCCTTCTACATCGACCCAGAGATATTTGATCGTTTCCGGGGCAATGGCCTTTTCTTTCAAGTAGTCATCGAAAGGAATTGTGGAGACGGTAACAGATGTATCAGAGGAAGCATCATTCACAAAAGAACTACCACCGGGATTGTGCGCATTGTAATGAAAGAGAGAGTCGGCTCTTTCGTCAGATAATCCCACATTTTCGATTGTTGCGAACTCTGACAAGCCGTTTAGTGCCACATTCGTGGAGAGCATCCGGAAAGTCTCAGGCATGGGCTCAAATGCCAGAATTTCTACGGAGGGATCCAGACATTTTTTGAAATAAATACAGGTTGTTCCGATGTTTGCACCTATATCACAGAAATATTTCTGCTCTTTCCGGGCTGGATAATATTGAACGGATAATTCCAAAAAACGCTGCATGTCTTCTGCAGCCCAGTTTTGTCGTGTGATAAACATCTGGATCATGATACACTGATCAGTAGATCTTCCGAGGTAGGAAATGCCGTTTTCGACAGTAACGGAAATATACTGATTAAATAGTCCCAGCTCAAAATAGTCAAGCATTCTCTTTATGGTATTATTCATCATGTAGCAAACAGCTTTTCTATGATTCCATAAAGAGACATTATCATAACAAAAAATGACTTTTTCGAGAGGTATTTTTGATAATTCCAGAAGACGGGTGATCTGAGCAGTTGCACCATACTCGAAGATCAATAGATATTCCCATTCCGTGTTTTCCCGGAGATAGCTGAGGGGGATCGTTTCATCTTCTCCGTTTATGCTGACAAGTTCCATAATATCCAGATTTTCTGCGTATAGATCAAGCCATCCCATCCCGGTTTTTGAATAGTCCCATACGACCACTTGTGTGTTTCTCATAAAGTTCCTCCTTGTGCTGTGCTGATTAATAAATATTGATCGTCATCCAAAGAAATGGTACGCGTGTTTTTCAGCAAAAAAGATCGCAGCATATCATGCTCCGCATCCCGGTCGGAAAGAAGATAGTCTGCATGATCTTTGATGTAGTTTAGGAGTGCACGATCTGTCAGCACATCCTTGGAAAGGTTTAATAGCACGGCTAGATCATAGTGTCCGGTTGTCTTTTTTAAAAGTGATTCCATAGAGAGGATTTCCTGATAGAGGCAATGATAGACAGGGGGTGTTGTTTCCGGAGTAAAGTCTATCCCGCACAAATGAACCGCCGGGTCAATGGCGGAGTCTGCCACTTGTCGACAGATAGCGCCACAGCGTTTTAAGGTCATTCCAATGTCCAACACACTTTTTGCGTGGAGTTGGCGAATCGTTTCAAAGTAAAGATAAATGTCATTTTGTTTTACGATCGGTGTGATCATGACAGACTCCTTTTGCTCAGGAGATGCCCCCAGAAGGTATCTTCATCAAGGAGCGTTTTTTTGGGAGGATCCATCCGGTGATTTAACTTAAATACGGAAGTTTCTTTGATAAGATCCCGATATTGGGACTCGTCGTAAGGTTCTTCCAAAAGATTCTGAAGAGCGATTACTTTCGGCTGAGAGATTGGGCAGTTGTCAATCTCATTTTGAACCTCCGGAAAAGAGTCATAGGCGATCCGGATAAAATAGTCGATCATGAAATAATCTGCAGGATCCTCATTTTCTATAAAATAATAATAGAATGCATTCAGAACAAATTGCGGTAATAACGCTCCGGGAGCGGTTTTTAGGAAATTGCCGGACCACTTTCCTTCCGTGATGTCTGTTTTCCAATGTGCTGATTCCGAGCGGATCGTATAAAAAGGCCGGGAATCCGAAAGATATTCCCGAGGAAAGTCTTTCGCAAGATAATACGTTGCATCCATCCACAGACCGCCATATCTATATAACAGTTCCATCCGAAGTATGTCAGACAGCATCGTCAGGGAGATATGCCTGTCTTGGTAGCGCTTGTTGATCCAGTCCGGAAAAGAAACATAGTCCTGATAATTGTCGAAAGTGATCTCGTGGATTTCTATCAGATCTGCGGGAAGATGCTGTTGCCAACTGTCCCGGCATACCTGTACAAGTGCGGGTGCATTCTGAAAGCCTTGCCACCAGCAGACCCAGATCGGGAGTTTTCCGTGAAAGTCCTTTTCGATGATCTGCGGTTCTACCAGATTCACGTGATTCCCGGATTGGTAGATCGTGAGAAGGTCATGAATCTTCAAACGGAGCAATTTCTCGACAGAATCCTTCCTTTTTGCCTGATTATAGGCATCCTCAGGATTCATGAGACGTACCTCCGCCTCATAGATCCGATAAGTGTGGTTTAAGAAGAATACCCGGATCAGGCGCTCTGAGAGATAGCCGAACAGCCTTCCCTGAAACGTGTCGTACGAAGAGATATCGATCCGTTTCTCTGCTTCGAAAAGGATCGGAAAAAGCCAGCTGCAATACTCGTCAAAGATCTCTTTTCTGGTGATGAGCATGTTCCATGCGGACATCAGATTGCAGTTTAGGGAAAGGTCAAAAGCCGGGAGAGATTCCGGAGACAATTCGGAAAGTATTTCACGCAGCGTCAGCAGATCTTTTTCATAATGTTCGTGCGCATAGTGATCACGTGTATTCTTGTAATGTGTGAAACTGCTGGTCGGCAGGATTGCGTCATAGTCTCCGGATAGCAGAGTTTCAATTCTTGATGCCGTGAGAAAATCTTCATCCTCTATGAAATATCGTCTGTAATGGCAGATCCCGACAATATCACATTGCACATTCTTCCAGATCCAATAGAGACCGGTCAGCTCGCAAAAACTCCTATTGCGTTCTGAGATATGATCTCCCGTATTATCGCCTTCATACCCTAGGTCTTCACTGATCGCGCGCCCTACGTGAAGAGAATGGTATAACGGATCTTCCGGTTTTGTATATTGTTTATGTGTACAAATGTAAATTCTGGTATCCATTTTTCTTCTAAATTGGTTCTTCCTCTTTTAGTAGATGAGTTGAAGCAGATGTTCTTTGAATTGTTCAAAAGAAAAGTTTTCCTCGTAAACCGTTCTGGCTGCTTTACACATCTTATGGTAATCCTCGGGGCGTTCCCTTCGGAGCGAAATGGCCTCCTGGATCGCCTGAGAGAGTGCACCGATGTTGTCACTGCTGAACAAGATCCCGTTTTCTTTACGTCTCAGATATTTTGCAACCCCACATATATCAGAGATGACACAGGGGACGAAAAGCATCATGGCTTCTGCTGCGACTGTGGGCATCGGTTCCTGCCGGGAAGGGATCAAAAGGTAATCTGCCTGCTTGATGGTGCGCAGCATTTCGTTATGGTTCATTTCCGGCAGCAGTTCCACGTTTTCTGTATGCGCCGCAAATTCTTTCAACGGCTCATAGACATCCGGTTCCACATCCGTCTGGTTGCCGCAGAAGAGGAATCGGCAGCTTTTAGTAACCTCCTCCGGAAGTGCGGCGATGGTTTTCTGCAGGAGATCCTGTCCTTTGCGTTTACAGTAGACGCCGATCGTAAGGAAGGTCACAACTTGCGGATCGGAATCCATAGTCCCCTCAGTACAGATCAGTTGATTGGAAGGGGTTGCAGCGGACTTTTCGTCTGCAGAACGAGCGAACGTCTTCGCCATATCCGCAATCCCGAATGGCACAAGCTCTGCCTCATATCCGCATCGTCTTTTGATGATCTCCTGTACAACAGGACTCACAGCCCATACATGGATGTGAGGCTTTAACGTGGAGAAGTCCGGAAGCCACTGTCCGTAAACATCAAAATAAACCTCCGGTTCATGGATCCACCAGATCACCGGCATATGTGCAAGGTTTAATAGATGGATGGTCTGGAGGGGCACGATCGTGTTTACAAAAACAAGATCATAATTCCAGATAGGCTCCAGAAAACTCTTCCAGTCTTCCATGAATTCCTTGCGGATTTCGATGTCAATGCCAAGTGCTTCCACATCAGCGCGTAATTCACCATCGTCCATGGAGATCATATGGATCTCGCAACCGGCGTTTTGTAAAATCCGCACTGCATCCATCATAACGATAGGCGCTCCTGTGCGTGTTAGTTGATGTGTGATAAACAGGATTTTCTTTTTCATATGCCTGTTATCAGTTTACCATAGCTTCATTTCATTGTATAATTTTTTGAGAAAGGTTTTTCAAGGAATCCGGATATGGATGAACGACAAGAAATCGAGAAACTGAAAACAGAAAATGAACGTATCCGAACCGAGATACATGCTCTTCATGAGACGAACAAGGAGTTGGTTGAACTGCTGTCGCAGGTGTTGGATGATATCCAGATGGTCAACCAGCATATGAAAGAGCAAGAAATGGGGAGGGTTGCGAACGAGAATCACATCCAAAACCTTCCTTATGAGATTTTTGATCCGAGGGTAAGGGATACGAAATATAAGATCCCAAAGATCCTTTCCATTCCGGAAACGGTAGATCAGATCGTGGCAGGAAAGTCGATCGCTCGTTTTGGAGACGGTGAGATCGGGATTATGTGTGACGAAGCGCGGTGGCGCTTCCAACGAACCGATGAAAGGCTGGCGAAACGCCTTGAGCAGGTCATCCGTTCCGATGAACCGGAGATTTTGATCGGTTTGAATGATTTCTACGGAGATCTGGACTATGCAAATGAGCCATATCTTGATGCGCTGAGAGCTTATATTACTCCGGAGACCAGAGCCAAACACATGCAGTTCCTGAATCTGGACAGAGTATATGCCAATGCTCTGATCTCGCGGAACGCGAATTGGGATATTGTAAAGGAGCAGAAAAGGATCTGGGATGGAAGGGATGCCATTTTTGTAGAGGGATATCAGACGCGCATGGGCGTGGGGAATAACTTGTTTGATAACATTCACTCCATTCGGCGCATCCTATGCCCGGCAGAAAATGCTTTTGACCGCTATGATGAGATCCTAGCAGAGTGCTTGAAACAAAGCAAGGATGACCTGATCCTGATCGCACTTGGCCCTACAGCCAGCGTCCTGGCTTATGATCTGGCAAAAGAGGGTTATCACGCCGTGGATATCGGCCATGCGGATATTACTTATGAGTGGCTTCTGCGAAGCGGTGGAAAAGGAAGGGAAGCGATCCCTGGAAAGTACAGCAACGAAAGCGTGAATGGATATCTGGTAGAGGATATCCACGATCCGGAATATGAGAGACAGATCATTTCTGATCTGTCCGGAAGATAGGACAAGCCCATGAACCTCATGATCGTAACCAACAGCAAATACCTCCCATATACCTACGTGATGTTGTTCTCCCTGTTTCAAAATCATCCCGGAACGGAGATCGATGTCTATCTTCCTTATGAGGATCTTTCTGAGACAGAGATTGCGACACTCTCTGCGTTCTGCGCGGCTTTTGCGGGGAAGAAACTGACGCCGCTTTATGTCGGCACGGCGTTTAAGGAACAGGTGCAGTCCAGAAACGGGATCAACGTGGAGACGTATTATCGGATCCTGGGGCTGAAATTGTTGCCGGCGTCCATGGACCGTATTTTGTATCTTGACGTGGATATGGTGATCAAAGGCGATCTGATGCCGCTTTATCAGTCTGATCTGACCGGAAAGGCGTTTGCGGTCTGCGAGGATATCTTCGGAAAGATCAACGGTTTTCATGAGGCGAACAAACGGCGGCTCTCCATTCCACCGCAATATTCCTATTTTAATGCGGGCGTGATGCTTTTTAACTTGGCGTTGCTTAGGGAGGAGCAGGCGGCAGACCGAATGTTGGAAAATATCTACCGGGATTATGAGCGTTACGAATACAACGATCAGGATGTCATGAATGAGATGTATTTTGACAGACTGTCGTGGGCCGGTTGGGATATGTACAATTGCCCGCCCTGCCATTTTTATCTCGATAAGGCAGCAAGCGCGGCCGGAGAGCTTGTGTTTGCGGATTATGACAGGATGAAGGCGATGGGGGATGATCCCGAGACATTCTTGGATCAATACCTGAATCTGACCGAGCAGATCTATGCGCAGGCATCAGTCATCCATTATCTGGCGGACACAAAGCCGTGGAGTCGGACGAGGAAAGAGGCGACGGTTTACGAGATCTTCGACCGTGCTTACCGGGAGGCGACCGGCGCACTGCAAAAAAGCGGGATGCTCCCGAAAGGCGTGATGATAGACAATGTCGGAGGCCGCCCATGAAAGCGCAAAAGATCCTCTATTGGCAATGGCATTCTTTTTTGAAAACCGGGGCAGAGCGTGCGCTGCGCTCTCTGGTGCCGGAGGTAACCGTCTTTTCCTATCAACTGGAAAATTGGGAAAAGGATGATCGTTTCTGTGAGACATTTCTTGCGGCGCTCAAAAAAGAGCCCTTCGATGCGGTTTTTTCCGTGAATTTTAACCCACTGATCTCTCAGATCTGCCAGGAGCAGGGAGTTCCCTATCTCTCCTGGGTTTATGATGCGCCGCTCCACATCCGGGATCTTTCTCCCCTGAAAAATGAAGTCAATCGCGCGTATTTTTTTGACCGGGGCGAGGCGGAGACGCTGAGGAGTGAAGGTTATCCCGTGATGGATCTGCCTTTGGCAGGCGATGTCGTGACGTTTCAGCAGACGATCAAAGAAGCATCTTCCGCGGAACGGGAGCGTTTTCGTAGTGAGATCGCGCTTGTCGGTCAGCTCTATCAGACGGAGTATGCCTATTATATGGGTCCGCTGACGCCGTATCAGCGCGGCTTTCTGGAAGGGATTCTGAATGCACAGGGCAAGGTATACGGCGGATATTTCCTGCCGGAGCTTTTGACAAAAGAACTGCTGAATGGTATGAATGAACGCTATCATGCGGCTTCCGGAGGCTCGGCAGCTATTACGGAAAAAGAACTGATCTATCTCCTGGCGCAGGAGATTACGGGACGCGAACGGCTGATGGCCCTGTCTCTTCTCGGCAGGCGGTTTCCGGTGGATCTTTACAGCACGAATGAGGACGAGCGCCTGCCGAAATGGGATGAGGCGCGCGGGGCAGGCGTGCGCTGTCACGCATATATTGATTACTACAGTATGATGCCGCTTGTTTTTGCAAGTGCGAAGATCAATTTGAATATTTCTTTGAAATGCATCAGGACAGGTGTGCCCTTGCGTGTGTTTGATGTTTTATCCTGCGGAGGCTTTTTGCTGACCAATTTCCAGGCGGAACTGCCGGAACTATTCAACCCGGGAGAAGAGCTGGTCTGCTATCAGAGCATGGAGGAACTGGTCACACTCACCGATTTTTATCTGAAACATGACGAGGAACGCCGCCGCGTCGCGGAAAACGGCAGACAACGGATCGAGGCGGATTACACGCCGGAAAAACAAATGAAAAAAATTTTGGAAAAACTATAAAGTTCTTCTGTACATTGGCCGATAAAAATAATAACCCTTATCCTACTTATTTTTCGGCAGGCCCAAAATGCCCGAAAAAAGCCGAAAATACAGAAAAAATGAATTGAATCTGCCGAAGAACGGGTGTAAGATATGGGTACGAAACAAGTTGACATAGAGGAAAAGGATTTCAAAAAAAGACAAGGAGGTTAAAAAATGTCAGTAGAGATTAATACCAACTACAACAGCTACCAGACAACCGCTGCAAAGACTGACGTCAAGACGAAAGTAGAAGATGCTGCAGAGAAGAAAGCGGATGTCGGGGCAACGTATGAAAAGTCTACGGAGACAAAGAGCCCGGTCTACAGCATCAACAAGATGAGCGAAGAAGATCGCGCAAAGCTTGTAGAGCAGCTGAAGGCGGATCAGGCATCCAGAGAAGCAAGCTTCCTGAACATCATCCAGCAGACCCTCGGCGGACAGGTCAAGACGTTTGCCATGACGTCGGAGGAGATGTGGAAGAAACTCGCCAGCGGCGATTTCACCGTGGACGAAGCGACGAAGAAACAGGCGCAGGAAGACATCAGCGAAGACGGCTACTGGGGCGTGAAGCAGACCAGTCAGCGGCTCTTTGATTTCGCAAGCGCACTGGCCGGTGATGATCCGGAGAAGATGAAGAAGATGCAGGATGCCATGCAGAAGGGCTTTGACGAAGCGACCAAGACCTGGGGCAAAGATCTTCCGAGCATCAGTAAGGACACGCTGGAAGCGGCAAACAAACTTTTCGAGGACTATTATAAGTCCAAAGAGACAGTATAACGGCATTTTGATCGGCTTCGGGCAAAATAAGAGTCAAAAGTGTTGTGTGAATTGTACTGACATAAGTACGATAAATGGGCGCATACGAGAGTATGCGCCTCTTTTTCTGTGTGCGGGCTCGTGCAAGAGAGTATCCCGGCTGTAGAGGGTCTGTAGAAAAACCCGCCGATAATTTGTGAATAATTCCGAAAGACAAACGGCAAAAAACGTGCTATAATGCTTGTCACACGGAAGGTAAATATAAAAGATGCAGGCAGGGACCGCCTCGGAAAAGGAGAACAAACGTTATGAGGATCGGTCGAGTCGGCAGTGTCGGTAGTACCTCGTATGTTACTTCTGCAGGTCGTGTGCAGCGCGCTTCCGAGACGGAGCAGCTACAGGCAAAGGAATCTGCGAAGCTTCCCGGATGGCAGGGCAGCGACAGTTACGAGTCCCAAAAGAAAGACCAGGAAGACGGTAGGGTAATCCCGAGCAGCAATTATGATTACCTGATGAAGACGGCGGCGAATGCCGCAAGATTTGATACGGAGAATTTTGATCTGTAAGGATTACGGTTCTTCGATCTCCATATGATCGATATAGAATTCATTTCCGGCGGTGCTTCGAAAACGAAGCGCCGCTTTTTCTGCGATCGTATCTGCTGCGAGCAGCTCAAAGTATTGTGAGATGCATTCCGGTACGTAGCCGCTTCCTTCCCCGAGGACGATCTCCACGGCAGTTACCTTCAGCGCGCCGTGTTCTTCGGCGGAGCGGAGGATCATATCGGTCAGGGCTTTTGTCACGGATAATTCATGCATGGCACATCTCCCGCTCAGTTTTCTGCTTCATCGTCCGTGTCCATGGTTTTGGTATAGCTGGCACCCTCCAACGGCGGGATATCGGTCAGATCGTAAGGCGTCTCCTGATAGACGAAGTTCAGCCAGTTGGTATAAAAACAATTGCTGGTGGAGCGCCAGGAAAGGATGGGCTTTTTCGTCGGGTCATCCCCCGGATAATAGTTGCAGGGGATGTCCGGATCCAGACCCTTGCCGAGATCACGCTTGTATTCCCGATCGAGTGTCATCCGATCGTACTCCGTATGTCCGGTGACAAAGACCTGTCTCGTGGAGTACGCAAGGATCACACAGCTCCCTACATTTTCGCCTTCCGCGACAACGTAGAGCTCCGGATTGTTTTTGACTGCGTCTTCGTCGATCCCTGTATAACGGGAGACCGGACAGTAAAAGATGTCGTCCATGCCGCGCATGATCATTTTCTTGCGATGCAATACGCGGTGCGGATAGACGCCTGAAAGTTTTTTCGGCAGAGCGATCTTATGGATGCCGTGGTGATGATACAGCCCGGCCTGTGCGCCCCAGCAGATGTGGAACGTGGAAAACACGTGCGTTTTGGACCATTCCATGATCTGCTCCAATTCCTCCCAGTAATTGACTTCCTCAAATTCCATCTGCTCCACCGGCGCGCCGGTGATGATGAGACCGTCAAAGCGCTGCCATTTGATATCGCTGAAATTCTCATAAAAACGGTTCAGATGAGAGGCTGAGGTATGTGTCGACTGGTGCGACTCGATCTTCATAAACGTGATCTGCGTCTGGATCGGGAAATTGCTGAGCACCCGCAGGATATCGAGCTCGGTATCCTCCTTGATGGGCATGAGGTTCAAAATACAGATTTGGAGCGGGCGGATATTCTGTGTATGGGCGCGCGCCTCGTCAATGACAAAAATATTTTCGGATTCCAGGATCTGCTTTGCAGGCAGATCATTTTGCACGATGATCGGCATGTTTCTTCTCCTTCAAAATCAATATCCACCATTTTACCCCTTTTTGCCGGAATCCTCAACCTTGGTGTGGCATCTATGGGTGGTTCGTAGTATAATGGAACAAATTTCTAGTTAAGGAGTGCTTGAAATGCCACAGATTATCATTAGTACCGAAAGCGGGTCGGATCTGCCGCAGAATTTGATCGATCGGTATGATTTTCGCGTGATCCCGATGCATGTGATCATGGACATGCAGTCATACGAGGACGGCAGCTTTCCGGTGGAGCAGGTTTATGACTATTATGAGCGGACAGGAAAAGTGCCTTCCACTTCGGCGGTGAATGATCACGAATACACGCAGTTCTGGAATCGCCTGCGGGAGGAGTCCCCGGGTTGTGTGATCTATCATTTTACGTATTCGTCTCTGGCGTCATCTACCAATCAGAGTGCCAATATTGCGGTCAAAGGGTTTCAAAATGTGTTTGTGATCGACACATTAAATGTTTCGGGCGGCTGTACGGCGCATATGGTGGCGTCGAGATCGCTGATCGTAAAACGCATCCAAGAAGCGGAGCGTGCAGGAAAGATCCCGGATTATGCGGCGATCGCAAAGGAATGTCAGGATCTCGCAAGCCGCGCGGTCTGTCATTTCGTGCCGGGAACATTGGAATACCTCCGGGCAGGCGGGAGAGTCAGCAATGCGCAGTACATCGGCGCCACGCTTTTGAACCTGAAGCCGTTGATCGAGATGGTGGGAGGGAAGCTTGTGGCGACAAAGAAATACCGCGGTTCTATTCCGAAGATCTGCGATCGTTTCTTTACGGATTTTCTCGGAAAATATCGTCTGGATAAGTCCTGCCTGTACCTGATGTATTCAAAAGGTCTGGTAGAAAGCACGTTAAAGCATATGGCGCAAAAAGCCCTGGAATTCGGTTTCAAAAGCTACGAGTATGTGATGACCGGCTGTGTCATCAGTTGTCACGGCGGCAAAGGCGCGATCGGCCTTGCCGGCATCTTGGAAGAATAACGCATGGAAGAAAAAAAGATCCTGCAAAGCAAGCCTTATCTGTATCTGACGGAGTTTTTCTCGGGCATGGCGGTCATGGCGGTCGAGCTGGGTGCCAGCCGTTTGCTCGCTCCCTATTTCAGCTCCTCTCAGATCGTCTGGACCATCATCATCGGGACGATCATGATCGCCATGGCGCTGGGTAATGTCTACGGCGGCCGCATGGCGGACAAAGACCCCGACCCGGACCGCCTGTATCGGCGGATCATCATTGCGGCCATTTGGATCGCGGCTATTCCGGTTCTCGGAAAATATCTCATCATTGGCATCGCAGCCGTTCTTATTTTTACGGTGAATACCGGATTTCTTGTCGTGGCGGCCTTTGCGGCCTGCATGGTCATTTTTGTGTTTCCCTTATTCCTGCTTGGTACTGTCACGCCGTCTCTCGTGAAGTACACGACGGACAACCTGACGGAAAACGGGCGTACGGTCGGGATGCTCGGCGCATTTCAGACAGTCGGCAGTATTCTCGGCACGTTCCTGCCGACCTTTGTGACAATCCCGGCGGTCGGGACGGCTGTGACATTTCTCATTTTCGCAGGAATCCTGCTTGTGATCGCGATCCTCTATTTTGTCAGCGGAAAGGTCAAGACGAAAGCAGTACCGATCGCCATCGTGTTGTTTATTGTGTGTTGTATCTTCGGTCATGACACGAGTTTTGCTTTTTGGGAAAAGGATCTTACGACGGAGGATGAGTCTGTATACAATTATCTCCAAGTGCGGGAGGATGATCGGAGTGTCCGGCTTTCGACCAACGTTCTGTTCGGTGTGCAGTCGATCCGCATGAAAACGGACGAATTGACCGGGATGTATTATGATGTGGCACTGGCGGCACCTTTTATGGCGGGTGTTCCGGAGAAAGAAGAAGCCAACATCCTGATCCTCGGAAATGGAACGGGGACCTTCGCAACGCAATGCGAACGTTTTTTTCCAAACAGCGTGATCGAAGGCGTGGAGATCGACGAACGGATCACGGAGCTCGCAAAGGAGTATTTCGCTCTGTCGGATGACGTGAAGGTCACGACCTATGACGGCAGAGCCTATCTGAATGCGATCGACGGGAAGTACGATGTGATCATGGTAGATGCCTACCAGGACATCACGATCCCGTTTCAAATGTCTTCCAAAGAATTTTTTACGATGGTTTCCGACCATCTGACGGATGACGGCGTCATGGTCGTCAATATGAATATGCGCGGGAAAAGCGAAGGCAGCATCAATGAATACCTGTCGGACACGATCGGGCAGGTTTTTCCTTATCTATATACGGCAGATGTTCCGAACAGCACGAACCGAGAGCTCTTTGCATCCCATAATCCGGACATGCTGACGGCGTTTCGGGACAACACGGCATCCGAAAAAGATGAGAACCTCCTTGCGATGATGGAGACCGTGGACAGGGCACTGACCCCGTATCAGCCGGGCGGCTATGTACTCACGGATGACAAAGCACCGGTGGAACTTCTCGGGATGAAGGTGATCGATGAACTGATCGCAGATGAAGTGGCGTATTACCGTGGGATCTATGAACAGGAAGGTTTGGCAGGACTACAAAGGCTCTTGTGACAGGAGAAAGCATGAAAACACTCTTTGTGATGGATGAAAAAGACTACACCGATGAGATGCCGGTGATCGAAAAGACGACCGTACGGGCGATCATCGAGCGGGACGGGAAGTTCGCCATGCAGCGGAGCAAGTACGGCGAATACAAGATCCCAGGCGGTGCGCCGGATCCCGGAGAGAGCAATGAGGAGGCGTTGATCCGCGAAGTGCGGGAAGAAACAGGGCTTTCCGTCATTCCGGACTCCATCGAAGAGATCGGCACGACCCTGGAGATGCGGGAAGATGCCCTGAAAAAAGGAAAGAAATTCGTGCGGCACACGTTCTTTTACCGTTGCCGTGTGGGCGATACCCTGCAGGAAACGAACATGACCAGGAGTGAGATTGAGCTTGGGTTCACACTTGCCTGGGCGAGTATGCAGGAGATCATTGACGGAAATCGTACGGCGCTCCGTGAAAAATGGAACATCCGGGACACCGAATTTTTCCGTTGGCTGCAGAGTAAGGAGAACGAGAACGGATGAGGATCGTGCTCATGCAGGGCGGCGTGGAGACGCTGGATTTTTTCTCCAGGCAGCTGGGAGATGCTTTTTCTGCGATGGGACATACGGTGTTTTACCATGATCTCAGAGAGGGCGCGCCGTCGGCCAAGCATCTGAAGAAGTTTACGAGAAGCGGGGAGACCGTGCTTTTCACGTTCAATTTTGAAGGATTGGAGCGGGAAGAAGGTCTCTTTTCTCTGCGGGAAGGTTATCTGTGGCAGCAGTATAAGATCCCGTGTTTTAATCTCTGTGTGGATCATCCCTACTGGTATGAGAATCGGTTTTCGCATCTTTTGGAGGATGAGGAACATCACCCGGGGACGCTGACGCTGTACCACCATCTTTCTGTCGACCGGAATCATGAACGGTATCTGAAGGGATTCTATCCGGAGTTTCGGAGCGCGGGTTTTCTGCCTCTGGCTGGGACAGGAGCGACAGAGGTGGACCATCCGGCACATACCGCCGACCGAAAAACAGAGATCCTTTTCACCGGGCATTATACGGAGCTTCCGTTTTTTGATGCGAGCATCCATGCGATCAACGAGGAATATGCGGCATTTTACATGGGGATCATCGACGAGCTGATCGCAGAGCCAAAAAAGACCGTGGAAGAGGTCGCGCTTGCCCATGTCCGCAGGGAGACCGGGTCGGATTCCATCAAAGAACTGCGGCTCGTGCTCTACAAAATGCTCTTTGTGGATCTTTACGTGAGAAATTACTTCCGCGGAAAAGCTGTGCAGACGCTTTGTGACGCGGGTTTTCCGGTGACCGTGATCGGAAAAGGGTGGGAGAAACTTCCATTAAAAAGGAAAGAAAATCTGATCATAAGACCGCGGACGGATTCTGCCGGATGCCTGGCGGCGTTGCAAGAGGCAAAACTTTCTTTAAACGTCCTGCCGTGGTTTAAGGACGGCGCGCATGACCGTGTGTGGAATTCGATCTTGAACGGCGCGGTCTGCCTGACAGATCCGAGTACTTATCTGCAGGAAGTTCTGCCGGATGAGACCGGTGTCCGATATTTTTCATTAAACACAATGGAGTCGGAGCTGCCCAAGCTTGCGGAAAAACTGCTTTCGGATCCGACGCTGTGTGAGGAGATCTTTGAGCGTGGTCGGTCGGTTGCTCTGCAGCAACACACCTGGAAGCAACGGGCAGAGACGCTGCTTCACAACTTTGAGGAGGAGATCAAATGTCAGTCGTAGGTGCTATCATGGTGCCGCATCCGCCTTTGCTTTTGCCGGAGGTCGGAAGAGGCGGCGAAAAGGAGATCGCGGAAACGAGCCGCTGCTATATGGAGGCAGCTGAGTTTGTCAGGGACTGTAAACCGGAGACGATCGTGCTGACTTCGCCGCATGCGCTCATGTATGCGGATTATTTTCATATTTCACCCGGACGTCATGCGGAGGGGGATATGGGGCGTTTCGGCGCGCCACAGGTCCGCTTTTCAGTCGATTATGACGATGCATTTGTGAAGGCGCTTTCGGATCTTGCGGATCAGGAATCTTTTCCGGCGGGAACCTACGGCGATCGGATGATAGAATTGGATCACGGGACGATGGTGCCACTTTATTTCCTGAATCAGAAATACACGGATTACCGGTTGGTACGGATCGGGCTTTCCGGCGAGTCGTTACTCGACCATTACCGGCTCGGTCGGATGATCCGTCGGATCGCGGACAAGCTGGATCGGAGGGTGGTGCATATCGCGAGCGGCGATCTTTCCCATAAACTGCGGAAAGAGGGTCCATACGGATTTGCAAAAGAAGGCCCTGTCTATGATGAGCGGATCATGGATGTGATGGGACGCGCTGCGTTTGAGGAGCTTTTGGATTTCCCGGAGTCCTTGCTGGATAAGGCGTCTGAGTGTGGGCACAGGTCCTTTGTGATCATGGCAGGCGCGCTGGATGGCTGCGCGGTGGAGACGAGAAAACTTCATCATGAGTCAAAAACCGGAGTCGGTTATGGGATCTGCACCTATCGTGTGACGGGAGAGAATCCAGACCGGTGTTTTTATGAGAAGCGGACGGCGGCAAAGAAAAGCGCGCTGGAGGAGGCGAGACGGATGGAAGATGCGTATGTGGCATTGGCGAGAAAATCTCTGACGGCTTACATCATGCGAAAAGAAGTCATCGATGTGCCAAAAGATGTGCCGGAGGAGATGTTGAAGACACGGGCGGGCGCATTTGTTTCCCTCCATAAAGATGGGAAGTTGAGAGGCTGCATCGGGACGATCCTGCCGATTCAGGACAATTTGGCGGAAGAGATCATCGGAAATGCAATCTCCGCTTCGACGCGGGACAACCGCTTTTTCCCGGTACGGCCGGATGAAGTGCCATACCTGGAGATCTCCGTGGATGTGCTCTCACAACCGGAGCCGATCGCATCGGAAGCGGAGCTTGATGTCAAGCGCTACGGCGTGATCGTGACCAAGGGCAGGAGGCGCGGGTTGCTGTTGCCGAATCTGGAAGGCGTCGACCGGATCGAAGACCAGGTACGGATCGCAAAACAGAAAGCAGGCATCGACCCGGATGACACGGACGTTTCGCTGGAACGGTTCGAGGTCGTGCGGCACGAGTAAGAAGCGATACGGATTTTTCTTCGGATTTCTCGCAAATCGTGGTTGACACATCGAATTTCAGGTATTATACTAACCTAGTCTGTGAAAATCTGCAGACTTGTTGACGAAGCGAAATACACAGCGTGCCCGGTACACACGCAGGGTAGGACGTTTCACATGAGCAGGAGGAAAACCAATGAAAACATTTATGGCGAATCCCGCCTCTGTTGAGCGTAAGTGGTATGTCGTAGACGCTGACGGAGTGACGTTGGGACGTTTGGCATCTGAGATCGCAAAGGTGCTCAGAGGAAAAAACAAACCGATCTTTACGCCGCATGAAGATACCGGCGATTATGTGGTCGTGGTAAATGCGGAGAAGGTCAATGTGACCGGTAAGAAGCTTGACCAGAAGATGTATTACAGCCATTCCGATTATGTAGGCGGCTTGAAAGAGACGAACTTAAAGGATATGCTGCAAAAGCATCCGGAGCGTGTGGTAGAACATGCGGTAAAGGGTATGCTTCCGAAGGGACCGCTTGGCCGTCAGATGTATCAGAAGCTTTTTGTATATGCAGGTCCGGAACACAAGCATGCTGCTCAGAAGCCGGAAGAGCTGAAGTTCTAAGGAGGAAAAGACATTGGCAAAACAAACGAAGTACTACGGAACAGGAAGAAGAAAATCGTCCGTTGCCAGAGTTTACCTGATGCCCGGGAGCGGCAAGATTACGGTCAATAAGAGAGACATTGATGAATATTTCGGACTGGAGACCTTAAAGGTAATCGTACGTCAGCCGTTGGAAGCAACAGAGACGACCGGCAAGTATGACGTGCAGGTAACAGTGAAGGGCGGTGGCTACACCGGACAGGCAGGCGCGATCCGTCACGGCATCGCAAGAGCACTTTGCGAGGCGGATGCGGATTACCGTCCGACCTTAAAGAGCGAAGGCTTCCTGACCCGCGATCCGCGTATGAAGGAGCGTAAGAAATACGGTCTCAAAGCAGCTCGTAGAGCTCCGCAGTTCTCAAAGAGATAATAAGTCAAAAATTGATTTTTTCAAAAATGTTGAAAAGCCCGCATTTTATGCGGGCTTTTATTTTATGCAAAAATTAGAAATTGAATTAAAAATGATGTTGTAGCCACACGGTAGCCACACGGTAGCCACATTAATATTTATAATATCGGGCACATTTGCTTTTCTTTGGATTGATAATATCATAATACTTGCAATATCTTACACCATTTTTCTTTATACTATGAAAACATTGATTACAATTACATTTTATTGGCTTTGCTTTTCGCGTATCATAATACCCCATTTAAATAACCTCCTTTAATATAAAAAAAATTAATTTGGCGCTATAGGGGGGGACCGTTTCGCGCGTTCCCCCCCAACCCCCTTTCCGCCAACACTTATTAACTTCGCACCGATGTGCTTCGTTTAATAAGTGTTGATGTTTACACCTCCCGTGAAATTTGAGGAGAGTTTGGCCTTAGAAAGCGCCAAAAAAACGATTTCTAAGTTCACACTCCCGATTGGTTTAACCCCCAATAAGGCTTGTATCGTTCATCTAAACAAGTAAAAGGCGATACCACCAAAGTCGATCATTTATTACTTGCGCTCTCCGTGCCCATGCTTTTCATTAGATGCTGGCTAGTCAAAGACTACACGGCTTCCAAGCCCCTGATTGTTTTACCTTGCCAGTTACAAGGATTAGCCTATTTTTTTTACCAACGTTCGGGCTTGGCCAAGCCCTTTAAATTCTTGTTTCTCTGCGTGGAATTCTCTCGGTCATATCGTAGCACGCAATAAAAAAAGTTCTAATGTAGTAGCGGTACATCAGAACTTTTTGCTATATAGATAAAACATTTTTGTTTTTATCTGTCATATTAGTTATGAAACAACCGCTACTTGTTTCCCCGATATTTATCGGGCTTTTTTTATTTATTCAGTTAATAGTAATATGATTGATATCTCCGAAATTGTGAGAAAAATTATTTTGACATATTAGATGTATAGAAAATTTTTGACGATTAAGGAGGTATTTTTTATGGAAACAAAGACAAAATCAAAAAAGAAACTGATATTTATTGTAGTAGCATTAGTGTTGGTACTGAGTGCAATTGGACAAAATGAAGAAGTTCAATCTGATAATGCAGAAGTAGTAGAAAAAGAGAATGTATCAGTTGAATATGATGCTCTACAAACACTTTTTTTGAAGTTATCAAGCACAACTACGGAAGAAGAATTTTTATCATTAGTTGAAAAAACAGATTTATGTCTGGGATATCATTGGTATCATGGAAGTAAAGTTACACGCTATATGGTTGCATTTAGTGAAGCTGTTGCAAATGTTGAAGAAGATGGAGATTATTTAGAAGTGTATTTCTCAAATGATGGTCTACTTGAAGAAGCGGATTATAATAATCATTCTTCAAATATTAATGTTTTGTATTATAATTTCGGATGTGATTGGAATTTTAACGATAAGCAACCTAATAATGAACATACGGGATATTACTCATATGAAGGAACAGATATATATAATTATTCAAAAGCAAGCAATGGAAAAGAAGCCCTAAAGCGTGTGATGGAATAAGAAATTGAGAGCACTTCGGTGCTCTTTTTTTATATACCCAAACCACAATTCATATTATTACTATCGTTACGTGTGGATGAAACGAGCGCGACGACTTGATCCGAAAATCAATTTGAAAAATTGATTTTTGGGTCAAGTATGAGGGGGGGATTTTTAAGGGGCGCTCTTAGCCCCTTGAATGCCGTCTGCAAAGACCCCACGAAGTGAGCGCTTGCGCCACTTCATAGTGGGTTATGATTTGACGCAATCTATTTAAATTGAACCGTGCCAAGAAAAAACATATTTATTTATGAGAGGAGGTGCGGGGATGCAAAAAATTACACTTCGAAACCAACGCGTAGGAACGAGCGCGAAACACAATCAGCACAAACATATAGAAGATGTTAATCGTGAGGAGAAGGCTCTATTATTTTTTGATATCGAAAATGATTCGTACAGATTAAAAAAATTGAAAAACGTAAAATTGCCAAAAATGGAATACAAATATTACAAGAGCAAATATCAAAAAGCGCTAGACCTTCAAAATGAAAAATATATAAAAAATCGCCACAAGGATAGAGTTAAAACTATCAGAGATTGGCTTACCGATAAAAATAAGCAACCTGATGAGCAAATTTTGCAGATTGGTAGCGTACAAAACCATGATGATGTTAGCCGAGAGGAATTTGAGGCAATGATAATTGAATATTGCAAAGAACACGAAAAGCAATTCGGTTCTAATATTCATATCATTGACGTGGCTTTCCATTACTGTGAGGAGGGTTTGCCACACGTTCACATTCGTAGCGTTGCCGATTATGAAAAAGACGGGGTTAGAACTATCGGAATGGAAAAAGCCTTAAAAGCGCTAGGACTAGAAAGACCCGACACAAGCAAAAAAGAGGGCAGATACAACAACCGCAAAATGACGCTTACAAAGATGGAGCGCGAGATGTGGGTTGATATCTGCAGAAGTCACGGTCTTGAGATAGATACAGAAGTTAAAGAGCCAGGCAAAAAACATCAAGAAATCGCTATATACAAGAATAATCAAGAGCTTGAAAAGCAGCAGGCTCAAAAATTGATTATTCAAAATGAAATACAAAAGCATGCAAAGCGATTAAAAGATTTAAAGGGCGATATCAAAGAACAAGTAGATTTAACGCGTTCGCTAGATAAAGAAATTAACGAAAAATTCAAGCAATATGAAGATTTAACCCTTGATGAACTTAGAAGAATGGCATTACAAAAAATCTATAAAACCAATGAACAAGGCGACCTTATTATTAAAAACGGACATGCTTTTTTAACTGATTGGGCGATTGATAGATGTGAGCAAATCAAATATGAATTTTTTGTTGATATCACTAAAACTACAGCCGACCACGTAAAAGAAGTATCTGAAAACATAGAAATTTTGGAATATATCAAAAAATATTTCCCAACGCTAAAAACACAAATAATAGAACGCGGTAGAGAAAAAGAATATGGAATACCCGAAAATGAGGAACAAATTTCAAGATAAAAAAATAACCACTATATCTAGTTGATTTTAAAAAATCAAAAATACAAGATATGGTGGCTTTTTTTATAGAATTAATTTAATTATTTTTGAGCTTGCAATTCTTAACCCCGACTTTTCCAGCGTCGTAGAACGGCGCTTACAAAGTCTGCCCCGTTAGCAATCGGGGCGCACACATGAACGGTAAAAATTGCATTGGTGTGGCTACTGAGTTATTATCATTAAGAAATCAATTTTTGACGAAGCAAGGATAAGAGGGATTTATTTGTAATGGATTAAGGGAAAATTACTAATAAATCAATTTTTGACGAAAGAAGGGATTAAGATGAAATTACCAAACGGATTCGGCTCCGTCAGTAAAGTTGACCGCAAAAATCTGCGCAATAAATGGATTGCAAGGGTTACGGTCGAAACAACAATTGACGACCAAGGCAAAAGACACCAAAAAAAGAAGACATTGGGCTATTTTGCAACACAAGCAGAGGCATTACAAGCACTAACAGACTACAACGAACGCAAAGGAGATACAAATTTGGAGTACAAAGATTTACTGTTTTCAGACCTTTGGGAACAATGGCAAGACACAAAAAAGGTGCAAGCATTAAAGCCCGACACAATTAAGGGATATGAATTTTCATATAAATTAATTCCCGACAAAATCAAAAATAAAAAGTTTGTTGAAATCAAATTTTTGGATTTACAAAATATGATTAACGAACTTTTAGGAAACCGAAAGGGCTATCAATCAGTTAGAAAAGTTAAAAATTGCCTATCACAGTTATACAGATATGCAATCAATGCGGATATTATCAGCAAGAATTATGCGGAGGGTCTTGATATAGGCAAAAGCCCGAAAAAATCGCAAGCGCTTATATTTACTGATGAGCAGATAGATAGATTATGGAAATTATTCTACGACCAGAAAGAAGATACAAGGTTAACAATAGAAATAATGTTAATGCTGATTTATAACGGTTGTAGAATATCAGAGTTCCTAAATTTGAAAGTTGAAGATATCAACATTGAAGAAAGATACTTCAATATTACGGATTCTAAAACAGAGGCAGGCATTAGAAAAGTCCCTATTGCTGAAAAGGTTTCAAATATTTACGAAAGTATTTTAAATGAACGTCAATCGGGCTATTTTCTGATTAACCCGAACAATAACAAAAAATTCAGTTATGCAAATTTTAGGGATAGTTATTGGGACCAACTTATTGACCGATTGGGTTGGGATAAGAATTTAACACCACACAACTGTCGTAAGACTTGTATATCACTTCTTACAAAAGCAGACGTAAGACCGACATATATAAAATTGATTGTTGGACATGAGGGCGCTTTGGATTTAACCGAAAAAACCTATACATACGTTGATTTTGAGGAATTGTTAACCGCAATTAATAAAATTTAGTAGCCACATTGTAGCCACATATAAAGAAAAACGCCTTATTTTACAGGCGTTCACAATTAGCAAAGAGATAATTATATAAAATTGATTTTTTCGGAACCCCAGATTTTATCTGGGGTTTCTTTTGATCGATTTTTGTAGATGGAACAGATCGGGTGTCTTCTGTATCAGGGATACCTGTACAGTCCTGCGATCGACAAAGAAGCACTCGTTTCCACGGGAAAGAAAAAATAGGAAAATACACACTCGGCGGGTTATTGCCAGAAGAAAAAAGATTGACTATAATAGGCGTATGAACGTGTGGCAACGGTTTAAAGCATTCATTCTCAGAGATGTTCAGAACGGAAATGAATTAAAGAAGACCTCGGTGTTGATCCGGGTTTATTCTTTGATCATGTTTTTATATTGTATCTGTCAGTTGGCACTGAACATCTATGTCTCACGCTGGGGGATCCTTCCGCTTGTTTGTACCGGGATCCTTGGCTATTTTGTCGCGTTTGTCCTCACGTATCGTGCGCACAGCCGCTTTGCACGCAACATTCTGATCTATTTTACGCTGTTCTGGATGACAGTTTCGATCTTTCGACTGGGCTGGAACTGCGGATTCGAGAACTTCTGTTTTGTGGTTCTTGTCTTTCTCTTCGTGACCGGATATGCACCGCTTGTCGCAAAGATCATCGGCGCGGCGCTGATCGGCGCACTCCGGATCAGCCTGTTCTTTTACACGCAGATGCATGTTTCCTCTTTTGTGATCCCGCGCTGGCAGATGCAGTATTTTCAAGTCATGAACACGATCGTGGTTTATATGCTGCTGATCTTCATGGTGGCGCTGTTTTCGCTCGATTCCCTGAAATCCGAAGCGAAACTGGTTACCTATAATAAGAAGATGAAGCAGATGGCTGACAATGATCCGTTGACCGGGCTCAGCAACCGCCGGGGTATGGAAGAGATCATCCAGAAAGAGTTGAAGAACACGGCAGAGAATCAGGGCTTTATCAATTTCGCGATGGGAGACATCGACTTCTTCAAAAAAGTGAACGATACCTACGGACATGCTGCAGGTGACGATCTTTTAAAGCAGCTTGGGGTACTGTTTAGGACCTATATGCACGGAAAAGGCTGGGTTGCCCGCTGGGGCGGAGAAGAGTTTTTGTTTATGTTCCTCGGTGAAAACGGAGATCAGACCAAAATTGAGCTGGATGATCTGCGGGTTTTGATCGAAAATTCGGAGTTTCATTCCGGGAGTCTGACGATCCGCGTGACGATGACATTCGGTATGGAAGAACACAGTCTGGGCGATTCGTATGAGGAGACGATCTCCGCAGCAGATGAAAAATTGTATCATGGAAAAGAGAACGGCAGGAACCAGGTAGTGTTCTAGAGATTTTCTTCCGGTATGGACCAGCTTTCGGCAGCGGCCAGACAGGCGGCTGCCTTTTCTTTATAGTCTATCTGCAATGCTTCGTGGATAAAGATTCCCTCGCCCGCTTCTGCGGCCAGATAGGAATAGCAGTCGCTGAGCCGGTAAAGAGGACGATCCCCCGAAGCGTGAACATCCAGAATGGCTTCGGTCTCATAAGCCGCATTGTAAAACCATTCGGAAGCCATGAGATAGTTTTGCGCCCGGAAGAAGTATTCGCCGATCTCGCAGCAGATCTCGGCACAGGGCGTATTCAGCGTATCCATCAGCGTGAGCGCAAGGAAATCGTCATAGTTCTTTTGGAGACGATAGACTCTCACCAGGACGCAGGCGATCTTTCGACGGAGTGTTCCGTCTTTTCCGGCGCGGAATGCCTGCTCAAAAATAGGCGCCGCATTGAGAAAGTCCTGGCTTTTGCCGGACAGGAACAGTTCCTGCGCATACATGGCAAGCATCGTATCGGAAAGAGAACCGTAGCGGTCAAAAGAGAGCTGGAAATAATGGAAGTCCCGCTTCTCATGACGATCCTGCGGAAGATGAAGGATCTCCACATCGCTGTCAAAGACGACTGGAAGCATGCGGACGGTTTCGTGGATCGGATCGATCCAGGTGAAAGTGCGAAGCCGCTTAAAGAGTTTTGGCCGGTATTCCTTTTTCGCGTTCAGCACGGTGTTCAGATCCGGCGGGGTCACGTATTTCATCTGGACGACCTCAACCTCCGGCAGCAGCATTTCTTTCAGTGTGCGAAGCCGGGACTGGTTCAGTTCATCCAGCATCTCATCGGCATCCGCGGAATAGATGTAGTCCATCGTGGCTTTGGAAAAGGCAAAGTTCCTTGCTTCGGAAAAATCCTGTGTCCAGCGGAAATCATAGACGTCGTCCGTATACTGGCGCGCGATCTCTTTGGTGGCATCCTCGGAGCCGGTGTCCACGATGATGATCTCATCCATCAGCGCGGAGAGAGAGGATAGGCAGCGCTCGAGCACGGCCTCTTCATTTTTGACGATCATACATAGACTGAAAGTAACCATGGTTTTATCATACATAATAATCTCGGAAAAATCAAAAAGTGATAGAATAGAAACAGAGGGAACGTTGCATGCGAAGAGAGAAGTTTAAAATGGAGCGGACCAATCTCGTGGAGGTCGGACAGGTGCTCAAGATCTCCGAAGGAAAGCTGCCGACATCCTATTACTATACGTTGGGAGAAGCCTTTGCCATGTCCGCAAATTACGCTCCCGCCGACCGGATCCGCGCCACGGAGGGGACAGTTGTGGACATTGAGGAAACGCCGAAAGGGTTTTATGTGACGGTGGAAGTGGAATCATAAAATAATCTACCAGGAACTGATGAAAAACCATTGAACTGTCGAAATAAATATTATATGATAACAACGAATGTGGTATCGTTTGCCATGCGCGACCGACCAGATTTCACATCGATTTTTATTTGATAGAATAGGACTTCCATGAAATACCGCCCATTGTTAAAACTGAAAAAGGGAATGATCCTCGGGCAGGACGTACTGAACGGATCCGGCAAAGTGCTGATGAAGGAGCACAGGATCCTGGATGAAGAAGCGATCCGCAACCTTGAAGAATGGGGGTTTCCAGGTGTTTATATTGATGACAGCTTCACGGAGAGCATCGAGATCGATACCGTCATCCGCCCGCAGATTCAGGCAGAGGCGTTGAAGCTGATCAGCAACATGTATACGACACCGCAGGATAAGATCGTTGAGAAGGAAAAGGACAAAACGGTCGAGGAAGAGGAGAAGCGCATTCGCGACATGGTGCAGGATATCGTCGGCGATATCACGAGCGACGGTGATGTGATGTATAACCTCCTCAACCTTAAGAACTACGATGAGTACGTCTATTATCACACGCTCTATGTCACGATGATGTCGGTTCATATCGGCATCCGTCTCGGACTGTCACGCGATGAGTTAAATGATCTTGCTACGGCAGGGCTGTTGCATGATATAGGCCGCAAATTTGTGGACGGTCATCTGCAGGAGTTAAAGCGCCCTCTTGCGCCGGAGGAGATGCGGGAGATCCGTCGTCATGTGGAGGAAGGGACCGAGTTCGTCGGATCCAACTTTCATTTTTCCAAGGATGTCGTCAAAGCGATCCAGGATCATCATGAGAATTTTGACGGTACCGGTTATCCGAACCGCTTGAAGGGAGACAAGATCTCCATTTATGCCAGGATTTTGCATGTGGCGGATGTCTATGATGCCTTGATCACCAAGAAGCCTTACCGGTCGGAGTTCCGTCCTGCAGATGCCATGGAATATCTGATGGCCAGCGACGGACAGGAATTTGATCCTGATATTATCCAGCTGTTTGTGGATTGGGTCGCTGTATATCCGGTCGGCAGCGAGGTTCGTCTTTCCAACGGGCAGACCGCCATCGTGGAAGAGAATTATCCCCATTTTCCGCTTCGTCCGCGCGTCCGCGTTGTCGAGACAGGCGAGGAGATGGATCTTCGAAGCGATATGTCGGCGCTGAGCGTCGTGATCGTCGAGATGGTCAAGGGAGATCTGTTCTCGTCAGAGATGCATGACTTTTAATTGATGAGGAGAAAGACATGCCGGGTCAGACGAAAAGCACAGTAGATATCCTGCTGGCGGAAAGTTTCAAAGAGCTGGTCTATAAACGTCCCATCGAAAAGATCACGATCAAAGAGATCACCGATAAAGCCGGGGTCATCCGGCCGACTTTCTATAACCATTTTCAGGACAAGTATGAGTTATTGGAATGGATCATCCGTACGGAGCTGATCGACCCGATGCGTCCGCTCATTCAGAACGGGCTGTCAGATCAGGCGCTTCTGTTTGTTTTCACCGGCGTTCAAAATGATAAAGAGTTCTATGTGCGTGCGCGGCGTCTGGAGGGTCAGAATTCCTTCGAGAGTATTGTGACGAAGTGTATCCAGGACACGTTGCTCGATGCATTCGGTATGAGCGAGTTTGACGACAAGATGGTGAAGTCGCTGACACCGGAGCTGATCTCCATGTACTATGCCAAGGCGATGTGCTTCCTTGTGCTGTCGTGGATTGATTCCGGCATGAAAACAACGCCGCAGGAAATGGCGGATATCTATAAGTATCTTGTGAATCATTCTGTCGAGGAGGCACTCGAGGATAAGGGAGAAAAAGTATGACACTGGAATCGATTGAATTTTTGATCATATCGGCGGCGCTGTCGTTTGATATTTTTGGAGAGATCGCGGCTGAAGGCGCATTGCTCCCGAAGATCAACTGGAAGCGGCTGGTCGGGATCTGCATCGTGATGGCGGTCTGGCAGACAGTGGCATTGTTCATCGGTCGGTTTTTCGGCGATCTTCTTTATGCGATCGACACAAGACCGAATGCAGATCGGACAGGCCGTATCATCGCCGCGGCCATCTTCATCGTTCTCGGGATCCGCATGATCTGGCGCGCATGGAAAAACGAACAGGTTGAAGAGCACCGGATCGAGACCATCCCGTACTCGGTTGTGCTGAAGCTGCTTGTGAAAACGACACTTTATACCATGCTGACAGGGTTTGCGGTCGGTTTCCTTTATGCGGATCTGAGCTTTGTTTTCCCGACGATTGCGATTTTTACGGCACTGGCGGTGACGATCGGTGTTTACATCGGCTATCACTTTGGTACGGCTTTCAAGCGCGGCACCTGTATTGCCAGCGGCATAGCATATTTTCTGATCAGCGCGGACATCATTGTCCGATATGTGCTGGGGTGATCTATGAACATTCTGATCTACAGATGGCGCGCATACAATGATACGGATATTATCGGGAGCTTTCGGTTGATGGGGCATACAGTCTCGGAATTCGGCCGGAAGCTTGTTTCTTATGATGAAGATCCGGAGTTTGAAGCGGCGCTTTCTGCGGAACTGAAGCATACACACTATGACTTTGTGTTTACGGTGAATTACTTTGCCGCCATTTCCGAGGTGTGCTTTTCTTGTGGGACGCCCTATGTGGTATGGACCTGCGACAACCCGTTGATCAGCATGTTTCATAAAAGTCTCTTCTATCCGACCAACTATATTTTCACTTTTGACAAAACGAACGAACTGGAACTGAAAGGAATGGGCGTGACGCAGGTGTGGCATCTTCCGCTTGCGGTCGATACGAACCGGCTTGACGAGGTGATCGCGCTGGATGGAAAAACCTATGAGCATGAGGTTTGCTTCATCGGCAGCTTGTACGAACGGAATACTTACGACAAACTGGAGGCTTCTTTGCCGCCTTACCTCAGGGGTTATTTTGACGCGGCGATCGAGGCGCAGCTTCAGATCAGCACCGGAAATCTGCTGGAACGCCTTCTGACACCGGAGATCATGGCGGAAGTGCAGGAATATGTGGAGCTGGAAAAGTCCGAGGACTCTTTTTCGGATCTCTCGCTGATCTTTGCGACGACAGTGCTGGGGTTTAAGGTGGCAGCGGAGCAGCGGAGCAGAGCACTGCGGCAGCTTTCCGGGAGACATCAGGTCGCGATCTACAGCAACAGCAACACCAAAGAACTGATCGGATTGGAAAAATGCGGGACGGTCGACTACTGGACAGAGATGCCGCGGGTGTTTCACGGTTCCAAGATCAATCTGAACCTGACGATCCCGGATATCAAAAGCGGGATCCCGCTTCGGGTGTTTGACGTATTGGGGAGCGGGGGATTTCTGCTGACGAATTTTCAGGCGGAGATGCCGGCCTGCTTTGAGATCGGGAAGGATCTGGTCTGTTTTGAATCCCCGGAGGAGATGGTGGAGAAGTGCGATTACTATCTGACACATGAAGAGGAGCGGATCGCGATCGCGCAGCACGGCTATGAAACCGTAAAAAACAAGCATCAGCTGAAGCAGAGACTTCAACGGATGCTTGCGATAGTTTCCGATGCAGATCCGGCGTGATCAGAGGTTCCGATCCACCATGAGGCCGGAATATACGGAGGAAATATAGGGCGTTGAGAAATTGTGCCCCGGATTCTTATAAGCGACCACCACTTTGTTGGCGTAATTCATGGGATCGATCGACGCTTTGTCTGCTTTTGCGGACAGGGCGTCTTTGAAATTGTTGAGGATCTTGAAGCTTTCCGAGGGATCCTCTCTTGTCACAGCCTCCTTCAAGGTATCCTTATCCACATGGATACGCGTATTCTCATCAATGGTGAGGCCGATCTTCGCAAAATCAGAGGAAAAGCCCTTCGCGACATTTCCCATCTCCGAGATCAGCTTGCCGCTCTCCTGGCCACTTCCTTCATAACGATCCGCCATGTCGATGATGGAGTTGTAGGCATTGGTCATGCGCTCGATATTATCGGCAACGGCATCGGCATTTGCCTTGAAACCGATCTGGATCGTCGTCCCGGGGGCGGCTGCCTTTAGGTTTACTTCAAATGCGTTGTTGATCGTAAACGTGTTTGCATAAGAAGAACGCTCTTTTCCATTCAGCGTAAAGACGGAATTATGCGCTTCGGATTCGACCTTGTTGATGCCGAGCACATCCATGGCGTGCATGGAAGCAGCGCCAAGCTGCGGACGGATGGAAAACTGTTCATCCGCATCCTCATTTAATCCGGTACGTTTGGACTCGATCCTGATCGCGGAAGTTCCGCGGTCGCCGTCTACTACTTCAGACGTGAGACCGATGTTGGCGTTGTTGATCAGGCGAACCAGCTTATTTTGGATGGAGCGGTTGTCATCCTCCGGTGCGACATTGAACTGGAACTCGTAGGAATTGGAGGGCGTGATCAGATCGAAGCTGTAACTGCCGTCTCCAAGGTTCTTGCCGTTGCTGCGCAGATAATTCCCAACATTGACCTGCGGCGTAGCGAGTTCTTTGATCTCCATCTGGAAGCTATCGGTATGCTCATTTTCGTCATCCTTGCCGATGTAGTCGACGGAGAGCAGATCCTCGTGATCTGAGATCGCCACACGCCGACGGAACAAGCTTTCGATTCCCTGGCCGCTGTCAGTATCATCGGAAAGAGAAGCGATCACGTTCTTAATATTACGCGCACTTTCCTTGATGTCGATCGCAAAGCGTTTCACGTCGCCATCTTCGTCTTTCAACTTATAAAGAGGGGATTCGTTGTTGGATTTCGCGATGCTGTTGGTCGTTTTACGCAGATCGCTTTTCTTATGCGAATCATAACGGGAAGAATGCTCGTTCCCGTACGTAGATAGATAATATTGATAAACAGAGTCTATCGCTGCCATGACGTCCCCTCCTTTCTTCCTTGAAATGACGTAATTGAAATTGTCTGACAATTACGCGGGGATATAATAAGTCCTTTTAATACTTGTATCATATCACGCGTTTTTTGGTTTGTCATCTTTTTTTTCAAAAAAAATACACAAAAAAATAGCCTCAAATCCGTGCGAAATGGGCAAATCCGGAGGATGGGCGATCGAGTTTCTTCTATATAAAAGGGGTGAATTTGGAATGCACACAAGATATAGTTTTTTTATGGGCGTATTTCATACGGCAAAATAGACAAAGACAAAGATAGAAAAAACCGTTGACGGCGCAAAATAATTATGCTATAGTTGACAGGCTGACACGAAAGGTGTTTTTTTTATGCAACAATAGACGGAGGTGAAAATCGTGCGTACCAAGATCACACTTGCCTGCACGGAGTGCAAGCGTCGCAATTACGATATGACGAAGGATAAGAAGACGCATCCGGATCGTATGGAAACAAAGAAGTATTGCCGGTTCTGCCGGACACATACCCTGCATAAGGAAACGAAGTAAAGATAAGCTTCGTTTTACTATGATGGTTCTTTATTAAGAGGTAAAAGGTATGTCGGAAGAGAAAACAGAAAAAAGACCGAAAGAGAGTTGGTTTACCGGACTCAAGGCGGAATTCCAGAAGATCATCTGGCCGACAAAGGAAGCGCTGGTAAAGCAGACGACGGCTGTTGTAGTGACATCGGTTATTCTCGGTCTGATCATTGCGCTTTTGGATACGATATTCCAGTATGGCGTAAGCGTTCTGGTCAACCTATAGGAGGCGTGGCGATATGGCAGAGACGGCTGAGGCGCATTGGTATGTTGCGCATACTTATTCCGGTTATGAGAATAAGGTAAAAGCAAATATTGATAAGGCGATCGAAAACCGGCATCTGGAAGACCAGATCTTAGAGGTACGGGTTCCGATGCAGGACATCGTGGAGATCAAGAACGGTGTTCGGAAGAACACGACAAAGAAGATGTTTCCGGGATATGTTCTGATCAATATGATCATGAATGACGACACCTGGTATGTGGTCAGAAACACGCGCGGTGTGACGGGATTTGTAGGACCGGGAAGCAAGCCGGTTCCGTTGTCGGACATTGAGATGCGGTCGCTTGGCATCAAGACGGATAATATTGTGATCGACTTTGAAGAAGGTGACACGGTGGTGGTACTTGCAGGTGTTTGGAAGGATACCGTCGGCGTCATTCGCCAGATGAATCACAATAAGCAGGTGGTTACGATCAATGTGGATCTGTTCGGTCGTGAGACACCGGTGGAAGTCAGTTTTGCGGATGTCAGAAAGGTATAAAGAAGAATTTACTGAGAAAGCAGTTTGAAGAAGGAGAAACGTCATGGCAAAGAAAGTAGAAGGATACATTAAATTACAGATTCCTGCCGGCAAGGCAACACCGGCACCCCCGGTTGGCCCGGCGCTTGGTCAGCACGGCGTAAATATCGTGGAATTCACGAAGCAGTTCAACGCAAAGACCGCAGATATGGGCGACACCATCATTCCTGTCGTGATCACGGTTTATGCGGACAGAAGCTTCAGCTTCATTACGAAGACACCGCCGGCAGCAGTTATGATCAAGAAGGCTTGCAAGATCGACAAGGCATCCGGCGTACCGAACAAGAACAAGGTTGCGACGCTTTCCAAAGCAGATCTGCAGCAGATCGCAGAGACCAAAATGCCCGACCTGAATGCAAGCAGCCTGGAAGCTGCAATGAGCATGATCGCCGGAACAGCACGTTCGATGGGCGTGAATGTTGAGGCATAAGTCGCTTAACGAGATTGAACGAAGTGAAAGCGAGGTTAGCGACTTAGCCGTTCCACGAACGATAGTGAGTGGAACCTACCCGTATGCTTAATTAGCTAACAATAGTGGGAGGGATCTGATCCCGCCAACACCACAAGGAGGATAAAAAAATGAAACACGGCAAGAAGTACAACGAAGCAGCAAAAGCGATCGAGCGGAACAACCAGTACGATCCGGAAGAGGCGATCGGCCTGGTTAAGAAAACCGCAGTCGCAAAGTTTGACGAGACAGTCGAAGTACACATCCGTACCGGGTGCGACGGAAAGCATGCAGATCAGCAGATCCGCGGCGCAGTCGTTCTTCCGCACGGCACCGGCAAGACTGTTCGCGTCCTTGTTTTCGCAAAGGGAACAAAGCTGGATGAGGCACAGGCAGCAGGCGCTGACCATGTCGGCGGCGAAGAGCTGATCCCGAAGATCCAGAATGACGGATGGCTTGACTTTGATGTTGTTGTAGCAACCCCGGATATGATGGGTGTTGTCGGACGTCTCGGTAAAGTGCTCGGACCGAAAGGCCTGATGCCGAACCCGAAGGCCGGTACCGTTACGATGGACGTAGCGAAGGCAATCGAAGATATCAAAGCAGGTAAGATCGAGTATCGTCTGGACAAAGGCAACATTATCCATGTTCCGGTCGGGAAAGCATCTTTCACCGAGGAACAGTTGAAGGACAACTTCGATGCGCTGATGGGTGCCGTGATCAAGGCAAAACCGGCTGCTCTGAAGGGACAGTACTTAAAGAGCGTAACCCTGTCTTCTACGATGGGACCGGGCGTCAAGGTGAACGTGCAGAAGCTGCTCGGCTAAAAAGAGACGTTTTTCTGCAGAATACTGCTTGACTTGCACCAAAAAACATGATAATATCCAACAAGTCCGAAGACAGCAGGTGGCGAAAGCCGTAAACAGACTGTGCCTGCCGAGGAGAGATGAAACTATGCGATAGAACCTCTCTGTCTTTGCGGCAGAGAGGTTTTTGATTAGAAAAAAAGAAGGAGGAAAAAGATTCGTGGCAAAAGTAGAACTGAAACAACCGATCGTTGACGAGATCAAATCCAGCATCGACGGCGCACAGTCCGTGGTTGTCGTGAAGTATCTCGGCATCGACGTTGCCAAGGACACGGCATTACGTAAAGCCTTCCGTGAAGCGGATGTGAATTACAAGGTATACAAGAATACCATGGTAAGACGTGCGATCGAGGGAACGGAATTTGCACCCCTTGCCGATGTTCTGGAAGGACCGAATGCGTTTGCGATCAGCAAATCCGACGCAACTGCTCCGGCGAGAATTATCTCAAAATTCGCGAAAGATGTGAGCGCACTTGAGATCAAGGCGGGTGTTGTAGAGGGGACTCTTTACGACGCAGACGGCATGAAGGCTATTGCGGCTGTACCGTCCAGAGACGAGTTGATCAGCAAGCTGCTTGGCAGCCTGCAGTCGCCAATCAGCAACCTGGCTCGCGTATTGAACCAGATCGCAGAAAAAGGCGGTGGCGCGGACGCAGCAGTAGAAGCACCGGCGAAGGAAGAGGCAGCTCCGGCTGAAGTAGCAGCAGAAGAACCGGCAAAGGCAGAAGAGGCCGCTCCGGAAGCTGATAGTAAAGAAGAAGCATAACAATCAATCATTGATAGGAGGAAATAGTATCATGGCAAAGTTATCCAAAGAAGAATTTATTGAAATGATCAAAGAGTACAGCGTACTTGAGCTGAACGAGATCGTAAAAGCATGCGAGGAAGAGTTCGGCGTATCTGCAGCAGCAGGCGTTGTTGTAGCAGCAGCAGGCGGAGAAGCAGGCGGCGCAGCAGAGGAGAAGGATTCCTTTGATGTAGAGCTGACTGAGGTTGGTTCCGAGAAGATCAAGGTTATCAAGGTTGTCCGTGAGATCACCGGCCTTGGCCTGAAGGAGGCAAAAGAGCTTGTTGAGGGCGCACCGAAGGTTGTCAAGGAAGGTGCAGACAAGGCTTCCGCAGAGGAGATCAAGACGAAGCTCGAGGCAGAAGGAGCAAAGGTTACGCTCAAATAAGCCTACGGATACGAAAAAAGAACCGCAATGTCGCCAATGTCATTAAGATAAGATGACGGAATAAGATCTCTATATCAGAAATGGTATAGAGGTCTTTTTTTATTAAAAAATAGTTGACAGATGACTGAAAA
>CACZBF010000006.1 GCA_902779355.1 uncultured Lachnospiraceae bacterium
AACCATTTCCTTCCTGACCTATATAGGAGTGCACTTCCTGCATTTTTCCTTCATCATTTTTCAGTATAATGTTCATGAGCGTCAGCCCATCCCCGATATCATACAGGTCTACACGCCGCTGAGATGCTTTATACTTTATCATTCTGCTTCGGCCTCCCCTTTGATGAATGCCATGATCTCCGCGTAAGAACGATCACTTTTTATGACCGCTTCCATCAGTTCTTCCTTCCGCATCTCGTTGCGAAGTTTGATCAAATCAGCTAACGTTTCTTTCTCTGCTTCATACTTCGCTTTTGCCTTCTCCAGAGCTGCCTTCTGCTGTTCGATCTTTGTATCCAAAGTGTCTGTGTTGACTTTGCGTCTTCCGCGTGCCATCGTGTTCTCCCTCCTATATCCTAACTTTCATCACCTTCGGATTCAGCTCATCGCTGATCTCTCTGGCTTTCCTTTTCACGTAATTCGCATCGATCCCAAACGCTTTCAATATCGTTTTCTGCGTGGCTGTGACAGCATGGTCCAGCCGGTAAACCCCGTCTGCCTGTCGAATCAACTCTATCTTCTCAAGTTCCCGTATCGATGCCGGCACATTCATGTAGTTCGGCTTTTCAAGAAGTTCTTCTTCCTCATCTTTCAGTTTTGTATACATTCGGTTTCGGATGATCAGTGCTACAAACGCGATCAGCATCTTTCCTTCAAGAGATTCACCTGTATATACCCTCCGACTCCGGTTCCCAAGGAAACTCTTGTCTGCCTTGAACAACTTTTCTGAAGCATCCCTGCTCTTATAGAGATCAAGAGCTTCCTTCGCCGTCATTTCACCCGAAGTTATAATGCAGAAGTATCCGCACATCTTAAGTTCTTCTTCTATGACAGAGGTCTTCTCTATCCCACAGACAAAACACTGGTCTTCTTTTCCTTCGTGATAATACTCAAGGCTGAAGTACTTCTCATAACTCTTATCAATGATGACCGGTTGCCCTTCCTGCTTTTTCAGGTATGCCGCGATCCGGTCGATCTTTGATTCCAGATCTTCACGCTCCGAAGCGGCTTTGCCGTAACTGTAATAAATGTGCAGGTACCGGTCTCTTTCATCAGAATAGAAGACCTTTGTCTTTACGGTCGTACCGTTCACCTGATACCTGCGGATCGTATACTGCCTTTTTTCTTCGAAAGTTCCCTGGACTTCCCTGATCTTATCGTTCACAAAGGACTTCATTCCCTTGACCATGATCACGAAATCATAGCCCAGATGATCCATGTACCGGATGTTCTCTCTGGAAAAATATCCCCTGTCCAGAATAAAACCGGCATTCTTATATCCATACGCAGAAGCTTTGTTCAGCATCAGCTGCAGCTGGGATATATCAACAATGCTGCCAGGGTAGGTCTCATAGAACAGCGGCTCCCGGTTGTTACAATCATACGCGATGGAATAGTTGAAGATCGGTAGTCCCTTATCTTCCTTGGCATGCCCGAATTCAACGAACTCAATGTCGCCAGCCTGGCAGTTTTTATTGGTAGAATCATAAGAAATGTATATCTTATCCTGCTTTTTTTTAACCGCGTTCCATTCATTCTGAAAAGATACACTGTCTTCTACAAAGATCTGGCTGATGAAAGTCGATACAGTAGAATCACTGTAGATCTTATACTCCGGTGTGAAAAGCGGATGGTTATAGGCGTAATCCGGATAGTACTGACCGGCATTATTCTCTGTAGTGAGATAGTAGGACGCCAGATCAAGAAAGAGGCCTGTGCCGCGGTCGTCACCATAAAGATCACTGATGATCCTGTCTATCAGACTCTCCCTCATCAGCTTTTCGATCACGATCCATGTCCCTATACGCAGGCAGCTACTCCGTGCATCCCGGCCCTGATCTTCTGGAAGTTCGGCATCCGGAAAGTACGTCAGAAAGTTGGGGTTCGGATACATCATCCCCGGATCGTCTTCACATTTCTTTCCGATCGTTGTGCGCTTGGGAATGTTGTATTTTTTTTCTGGTTTATAGATCCTGTCGTATTCGTAGTTGATGTAGACGACACCCTTGATTGTTCGTTCATAAATTTTCCCCTTGACCTCGGGGATTTTTACCTTGAAATCATAGTACATTGGACTCGTTTATCCCTCAAAATAAAGTATGTATACCAACTCAATAATTATACTAAAGATAGCCCGGAAAATCAATAGAAATGTTGAATTTCCGGGCTATTTAAAGCCTTTTATTCATTTGAGTGTTAACTCTCACCGGAAGTTAAGGATTACATTTTACCCAAAGGCCTTACTATTCTTTATATCATAAAGTTTATTCTTACAATTAAGTAATTCACGTCGCATCTTTGCAGGAATATACTCATCTCTGCTTAATATATCCTTTAACTGTTCCAATGAACTATCAACGTATGAACGTAAATACTGATCATAACTAAATCTCTCATAATATCGTATAGTGTTTTTGGCATAAACTAACACATGGTAGTTTATTCTAACATCCTGATTTATACAGTATTCTAGAGTACTAAACGATTTATGCATTGTTTCCTTTAGTATTCGCATATCATTATCATCTGAAGCCTGTGCTTCAATATTCATCTCAAAAAGTATTACAGCATGAGTATTTGCTATAGTAAACACCTTCTTCTCACTCTCTGTATATGCTTGATCTATTTCACTCCAAGCTAAATCGTATCTTTTCTTTCTCAATAAAAAGATAGCATATTGATGCTTCACAAATGGAGATCTATTGATCAATAATATTTTTTCATAAAAAGCTTGTCCTTCTTTAACATTAAAAATCTTTGAAGTTATATCCGCATCATATGCCTTACGCTTGAACACATCATATCTATATATAATATGCGGATTGACATTATCCCAAAACTGATTCAACATCTTTTTCATCGTTATACTATCAATAAGTTTCAACGATTTTTCGGCAAACAATTTACTTCTCATAACCAAATAATCTTGATTACCGTAATCCTCTATGTCTTCATCCGCTTGAACTATTATTTTATTCATCTTTTTTAATGCATATAGAATATCCTCATAACTATCTATTTCCTCATTAAAATAGAACATAAGCATATCCATTGAACACGGAATCCCACAATAACTTGTATAATTAATCAACGTAAATAATTCCAATAAATTAAGATTTAATTTTTCATCTTCAAAAGACCTTAAATCATTAATGTAACCGCTTATTCTATCGTTAATCAATGTACTCGTTGAAGCATAGAAAACAATTTCTAGAAGAGAAATATTATCATTATTTGTTAGTAATTGTATTGCTTCATTACTTGGTCGGTTCATTGACTTACAAATCATCTGCACATCTTCAAGTTCCAAATTACTTATATCAATTATTTCATGCAGGTCAATATTAAACGAGCGCTTTATATAATCAAAATTAAGTGCTCTTTCCGCAACAATAAGCTTTACTCTTGGTAATTCTCTTAAAACCTTAAATGCATCCATATTATTATATAAATTATCAATAAATATATATACTTGATTTCTTTCGTTTTTTATGGATGTCTTTAATCGTTCAGCTTCCTGTTTTGTTATACTACTAAACCAAAACTTTTTACCTGTAATTTCATTTGAGAACGCAAGTTGTAGTAACAAAGTAGACTTACCGCATCCTGGAATGCCTGTTATTAACACAGTATCATTAGCAATAACTTTGTTTATTGCTTCACCATAGTAAGATATCCTATTCACATTATTAGATAATATATCAGAAATCTGAGGCTCTGCACCCGCAAAGAAATCAACAACTGGTCTTCTAACGCTAATCTTTTCTATTTTTTCAGTTACAAAATTTTTAGGAAATAAATCTCCATATCTAACCCTAGAATCCTTTATTCCATCATTTGAAAATGAGAGATTATGAAGATACTCTATAAGTTCCATTGTATCTGCTTCTATAATGTTAAATCCTTGTTCTTCAAAATCTTCTATATATTCTTTATTTTCTTCAGTTGGATATACTACAATCCATTTAGCTGTTTTATTTTTTGCAAAATCTTCACTATTAATAATAATATCTAAAGTATTATTATCTAATAAGCTAATTCCCCAAAATATTGTTGGCGCAACCGATAGTTTATACGATACGGTTTCAAATAATTTCTTTTCCCTCAAAAAAAGATCCGTCAATTCTTTCTCTGTAAATGATAATTTATCCTGCATTGGATATGTCACAGAACCATGAATTTTGTAAAGATTCACTGCATTTACTTGCTCAAGAGTTCCATATATTTTTGAATCTATTAAACTTATTCGAGATGTATTTTCGTCATATATACGCTCAATCAAATTATCTATATTAAGTGAAATAATGTTTTTTATTGGCAAATCTGTTATATAACGATATCTTGGATCATACTCCTTAACCGTATATTTTTCTTTAAGTAATCTAGTAAGAGCATTCTCATTTTCTCTCTTTATTTTTTTACAAGTATTACTCAAAGTGAAATTCCTGCTCTTATCTAAGCTAAATAACTCTATAAGCTGCTCATTTATTTCCTTGCCAAGAGGTAATGATTTTTCCTCTGCATTATATGCATACACAGAAAAACCCGCGCCAAGATATAAATTCATTCCACTATTCTTTACTAACTGCTGAAATAAAGCTTCTTTATCAAATCTCATTATCGTTTTCTCCTTATTAATACTTCAGTATAAATCTATATAATGCATTCATCTTCAATTTCTATTCCTCTTCGTTCTCAATATTTGATGCCTTTGCACTATACACAAAATCATTTACATCAATTTCAAAGCGTTCCAAAAGTTCCTTTACAATATACACAATAAAAGATGCTGAAAAACCACTGCTTTGATAAATGTCAGTTCCCTGTAAGCGGCAAGTACTTTTCCATAAATTTCGGCAGATAATTTTCCATAATCCGCGGCATTTAAGATTCCATAATCCGCGGCATTTTATTTTCCATACCTGCCATTATGCCGTTTCTTCTAAAAATGATTTTCTGTTTTCGAGCCTGCAGCTCTTCCCGTTCATCGGGATCTTGTCGCATTGATATGCGAGTCTGTCAAGTATCGCGGTCGCAAGCGCCGCGTCCCCAAGGAATTTTGTCCATTCTTCGAATCCCTTGTTTATTGTTATGATGATCGCTGTCCGTTCCTGCAGTTCGGATATCAGCTGGAAGAACATGTTTCCTTCCGTTGCGTTTATCGGAAGATATCCCACTTCATCTATAATCAGAAGGTTTGATGCCCTTATCCTTCGCATCTTTACACCGGCGTGTCGGTCGATCTCTTCGGTCCTGAGCGTTTTTATAAGGGACTGCATGGTCGTATAACTGACCTTATAACCTTCTTCGCAGGCCTGATATCCAAGACCGATAGCCAGATGTGTTTTCCCAACTCCCGGAGGTCCGGACAGTATCAAGTTGTATATCCCGTCTATCCACGCAAGTTCTGACAGTTGTTTAAACTGTTTCTTGCTGATGGCCTTACAGAAACTCAAGTCAAAGTCCTTGAGGTATTTCGGGTATGGGAAGCCGGCTTCCTTTATGCGTTTTTCCCTTGCCTTGTCCTGGCGGCACTCTTTCGCCCACTTCCTATGCTTGTACTCTCACGCCGCATCCTCAAATTCGATCATATAGGTCTTTCCATAGTCTTCTGGTGAATCCACCAAATAAAGTATAAAAAAAGATCCCATATCTGCCCTGAAGACATTCGCCGCCAACACCGATAGTGCGATTGAGGTCAGGGTGGTCGTATCAAGCTTCGTCATGATAAGACCTGCTCCAAAGCTATGTTTGTCTCTGCTGAAAAAACGTTCCACCTCAATCCTGTCTGTGTTGTCCTGGTACTCCGCTTTTGACGGCTTCGTTTTCTTTTCGTCTTTCTTTGGCCTTCCGAGCTTCGGTCCGGACATCTGTATCCCATGTTTTTTGCAGAATTCCCGATTATCTCTCGTACGATAGATCTGATCCACAAGAACCCTTCCGGGATAATGACCTGTTCTTTCTTTGTATCGTTCTAATGCATCCTGTAGTTCGGCTCCCTCGTTGTAGGATTCAAACGATATCTTTTCCAGTCTTGCGCTTCCGTTCTCATCCAGGCTTACATCATACTTTGCCCCGAACGTTGTGGGCGCTTTCACTTTTCCTCTCACAATCGGTCTGATGAAAGGCTGGTTGATGCTTACAATTCTGTTCTCGACACGTTTTACCTTATTGTCGAACATGTACTTTTGCTGACGGTAAAGCTCTATGATCACGAGATAGTTGTTGATATATTTTTCCGGCAGTGCATATCCTGCCTCCATGTATTTCTCAAGATATCCAAGATCACGCTTCACATACCCAAGCATCTTTCTGACTGTTGCGCGTATCTTCTTTTCCGGACGTTTCTTCATCTTTGCAAGCGCCAGATAATCCTTCCTTGCCACTTCCCGATATGTCCGGGGTTTCTTCCACGGATGATACAGCTTGTGGAGGACGTCAATCATCTTTTCCAGTTTTTCCCTTCCCTCGTTCAACAAGGAGAAATCCTGCGGATATCTGATATTGGAAGGGGAGCAGGTGGCGTCCATGATCATCGTGCCCTTGTTCCCATCTTCGTTTTCTTCTTTCACTTCCTTTGCGCGATCACTTTCCCTTTCCTCTACGTGCTCCGGAGTCGGTTCTGCCATCTGCAGAAAGTCATCGTTAATCTTGTTAATCTCTTCTACACTGAGTCTCTTTCTGAAATATACCAGAGCCGGCGCTGTAAACGGCGGCTCTTTGGAAAACGAGGGCATTCCCATGAAGTACTGGAGATACGGATTCTCTGTGATTTCCTTGACGAGTTTTCTATCAGACAGCCCCTTCCGTTTCTGTATCAGAAGTGCTCCAAGCACCATCTGGAAAGACTTCGACGGATTCCCTTTCTTCGAAGGAAACTTCTTCGCGTACTCCACTTCCCACTTACTCCAGTCGATGCTGTCGGCAAGCACCACCCATTCATTCTCCGGATCCAGCTGCATGCCGCATGATTGGTTGAAGTCATTAAATGATATCTGAAGGTTTCTGCCTCTGTACATGTCATTTTCTCCATTTGGTGCAAAGTTATTTGCAGGTTCTTGCAATTATCTTTGCATCTATGATATCATATACGAGTCGCAAACGCAACAATATCAGCCAGCTCTCATATCGAACATTTGTTTAGCGACCACTAACTATAGATCAAATGGAATCATACATATTCTTATGTCTTTCGACTTTTTTGTGATATACCTTTTGCATACTGTTCCGGAATAGGGAAGATTACCCCGATGACCAGCTTTGCGATCACCTTCGGATCCTTGTTGTCATTCTTACTTTGGCTGTTATCATCCAGTTCCTTGGTCTGCTATACCGCTAGGGATTTACCATAACGAGCAGGATTCCTTCATCCTCAAGGTATGCTCCAAGGTCAAACCAGTAATGACCGGTCGGTTCTATCCCAACGATAACATCTGACTTGTCTAATCCGATCACCGTGCTGCCCTTGCATTCTTTCAGCATCCGCATAGACAGGTTTGATCCGATAAAACCGGCTACTCCGGTAACCAGGATTGTTTGATTGTTCAGGTCTACCTTGTGTTTATTACTCATCGCTGACTATATCCAAACAGCCGATGTTTTAATTGTTGTTTTTTGTCTTCGCTATAAGCGTTAGTTTCTTATAATCGGAATTGTAGAATTCCTTCTCGTTGTATTTTTTATATGTGAAAACACCAACATCCACACTCTCTTTATCAATCACATAAATCGGTCGCTTAAGTTCGTTAAAGAAATTAAGTTCATATTGACACCAGACGGATTCCAATGATTTCTCTGAGCGGATAAAAATCACAGCTTCTGATTGCTGTAATCTCATCTCAACCACTTTAAGCGTCGCTTCACAAACAAGCCCCCTTTTTAAATAATCAGAATCATTGATCCAATCACAAAAAACCAAATGATTCTGTTTGTTTTCGTAGTCGATCAATTTCTGCACCGTTTCAGCATCCGAGCTACTGTGGGATATAAAATATTTATAGGATTTAACCTTCTGCTCTTTCCCCGATAGAAGACGATATTCCAGTTCATTCGGATTGAAGGGAATAGTATATGTTTCATTCGGATATATCTTTTTCAGATACTCTTTTCTCTTTCTATTCTTCGTATGAACGAGCATGTATTTTTGTCTTCTTAGTCTCGGCATATAGTTGAAGCTTTGAAGATGCTTAAACGCTATTTCTCTTAATTGCCTGTTCAGTTCTGTATCATTACATTTATAAAAGAACCGTATCACTTTTGGATTATAGTATTTCATTAATTCGTAAATGATATACATCCGATCCATTTGTGTTGTTCTTTTTCTTTCATATATCCCAATTAATGCATCAAGGAACTCTGGGGTCACTGTTTGTGTTTTAGAGACCGCTTTCGCAATCTTATCATCTATCCTTTTTATTTTTCCTTCTCGTCTTCTCCAAAGAGCCTCTGTCTCCGCTTGGCATACTTCGTCGAAAAAACTATCTGCATAAGCTTTTTGTACTTCCACATTTAAGAGCCGCTTAAAAGCAGGATTTTTCTCTATCATGATTTCGGGCGGCAACATAGCATACCTGTTTTTGCCCTTATGTTTTTTTATATGTTTATCCTTAATATCATAATATTGCTTTTTATACTCGACAGACTTCCATTCATGAGGATAATACTTTTTGATTTGGGCAATAATATCCTCTTTCCCATAATTACGCGGTAATACTTTTGATATCGCTTTTATCTGCATATTCCATTCAGATTGTATGTCTCGTATTTCATGATCATATATGTGTTTTGTAACACCAGGCATTGTTTCACCGTCCTATTTAAAAGCTATTTCCTTCATAAGTCTCTTATATTCCATTAGTTGTTTGTTAGCTTGAACAAGGTCTTTTTCTAATTCTGAATACTCAGGATACTTTTTTTGAAAAGCCTGCGGGGTATCGGTTCCATCATTTACATTACTTTCCCGCCACAATCTGTACTTTGCCTGCCATTTAGTAAGATGAGGACGTAACCCTATATTAAGTACCTCTTCTGTCAGCTCTATCAACTGTTTTGATCCTTCAATCTGCTCGGGCGGCAATTCCTTCAGCAACTCTCTTGCTACAGAGAAAAACTTATACCACGAATCGTAAATATCTGAAATAACATCATTATCAGGTTCAAACTCTATTCCAATTTTCCGTGTACTTAGTTCAACCCATAGCTTATATGCAATTTCCTGACTCTTTCGATTATATTTTAAGGTCACTTTACTGTTACCAATACCAAGTGTCACCTCATCAATATCAATAGATTTTCTCCCCGCATATTTCATTATCTTTTTCCAAATATACGATACCAACCATACGGCTGCGATTATCAAAGCTATCGCCAGCCAATTCATTTTTACATTAAACGTATACCAGTTTTCAAAATTGAGATCGAATATTTCCATTCTACATATTCCTCTGCATCTGTAATCTACTATTGTCCATCTTATTCCGAAGAGAAATCCTATCGTTAAACGCCGTCTCTACAATACTGTTAAAGTGATTTATCGCATAATCCCATGTATAACATTTTGCATATCCCGAATCCACGTTATCACCAAGTCGTGCAGGTAAATCGTTTGAGTCAAACTGCGTACCATATCTAAACGGAAATTCCGGCAAAAGAATCCCAGCTAAGCCGGCATTTCCGTTAATACTAGCTCTAAGTCCTGCATATATTTCCCAATCCACATGTTTCCTATTCTTGGTATTAGGTCCTACCAATACTATAACAACTGATGAATCGCTTACTTTATCTTCACGGATGAGTCTTTTTATATACTCATCACTGTTGTCGGGATCATACTCTCCTTCAAATACGGATTTGTTTACTATGTTTCCGCTAAGATATTTGTCTATATAGTCCTTGTATTTCTGATCATCTCTATGATAGAAGCTTAAAAAAACCTTATGCCTCTGACCGTAGTACCAATACATCGTTTACTTCCCCTGATCCCTTCTCACAACAACAATCTAAACCTACTCGCTTCTTTTCCCTTGGTGTATACAGATAACGAGATGCTACCGACGTAAATCCTCTGTTACCAGTACCTGTCTATCATAACACATCTATGAGATGATATCTCCATCAGTTGACTTTCCTTACGCAAGTTGTCCAACTTGTGCGAGCCACCAAAAGGAGGTACTCATGAAACCAAGTCAAACGCTTCACCAGGCTAATCTTCTCAAGTGGACCACCCGGTTCAAGGAACAATCCGACAGTGGGCTCACCGTCAAAGACTGGTGCAGTCAAAATTCCATTTCCATTCACGCTTTCTATTACTGGAAGCGCGCTGCCAAAGAGGCTTACGTGAATTCCATCATGCCGGAAATCGTACCGATCTCCCTCGGTTCTCCTGCCCACGTCATTGAAGAACAGATCCGGCCCAACGAGAGTGAGTTGTGCAACTCGGACAACTTGCACGAGTTGCTGCCTCTTTCTCCAAATCCATTTCTGTCTCTGTCGACGATATTCGCATCGAGATTGGCTCCGGCGCTTCGGAGGACGTCATCTCTCGATTGATCAAGGCGGTTCGCTATGCTTAAGGATACTGACCCGAAATCATTTCATGCCATCTACGTCGTCTGCGGATTCACTGATATGCGATACGGAATCGATACCCTCGCTGCGATCATAGAAAACCGTTATCGCCTTCCCTTATTCATACCAGGCACGTTGTTTCTGTTCTGCGGTAGAAACGCAAAAAGGATCAAAGGTCTGGTCTGGGAGGGAGATGGTTTTCTCCTCTTTACAAAACGAGTAGAAATCGTCCGTTTTTCATGGCCCCGCACTTCCGTCGAGGCCAGATCGCTCTCCCCGATTCAGTTCGAATGGCTCATGAAAGGGTTCCCCATTGACCCGAAAATCCGGCTCATAACCCCGGAACGTTCTGCCTGATCTTTTGTGCAATACATAGATTTTTCCAGTCTATCCTCATGTCTTCATACAGCCTGCATTCCCCGCTCTCTGTGACCTTTCCTGCTGTTCATGCATGTCTTCTGCGGTCTATGCAGGCTTTCCTCTTTTCCAAAGCCCCCTTCTTTCTTCTCACCCTTATCTGGTCTCTGAAAGCCTTTCAACTATAGGCATTATGACGGTCTCGTAAATCCGGGAAAGTGGCGTAAAACCGAGGGTTACGTTATAATTATTCTATGAAGAACTTCTCAGAGCTTACTCCCGATGAGATGAAAAAACTGAATAAAAGCTCTCTGGTCATGATCATCTGCTCCCTGCAGGAGCAGCTTGCAAACATCAGCAGACAGCTGAACTTCCTCACAGAGCAGATCGCTCTGATGAATCAGCGTTCCTTCGGCCGTAAAACCGAGCAACTCCAGATGCATTGGTTGATGGATACGCATTTCATAGCATGACGGCTCCTTTCATTATTATCATCCTCCGCATAAATATCTACAGACTCCTCATCTCCCTCAGAAAGATTCTTTGTATATAAATCATCAATACCTATGACTAAAATATTATCCAAACCTTTAATACTGTAAGGTATACGAATATCTGGAATACACGCTTGCGCAACTTGTGCAACATGCAGATGACACCAACAGAGATTTCCTCCAGGATCTGCTTCCCTGGTCCGGATACGTTCAGGAGCATTTCCACATCTCAAAAAAATCATAATTCAAATATCAAGGTTCAAACATCTATGAAATCGCCGGAAAATCGGCGGTTTCTTCTTTTTATAGTACCCATGGTTGAGAGCTTACGAATATTCCATTGTCAAGGCCAGACACCGTGAACTGCAAACCATCACACATAATGTTCACATGGCGACGGACATATCCCAAGAGCACCAAAAAGAGCGAGTTGCTCCCCACCAGAAGAAAGAGCAATCCATTTAAGACTGCTCTAAAATTATCCGGGCTTAAATCTTAGGAAAGAAATTCGCGTCAACAGACCTGTTAACGTCAACAATATTAGGGTTTGACCTTCTTCTCAAATTCTAGCTTATCAACGCCATATCCTTTAAAATACACGGCGATAGGACAAAGCTTTTCTCTTTCACACTGTAACCACGGACTATTTATACAAATCTCTTCATCATAATTGGGCATTTTACTACTTTTGCATAAATCCCGTAACTGACACTCAGTCGAACGATCCATAAGGATACTTAATACAGCATCGGCCACCGGCATATTCTGAACACCAGGTTTTCCATAATAATCATTTTTCCCGTCTATCAAGATGGGAATGTCGAACAAATTTATCAACCACATGAAATAAGCCATTTTGTCGTCCACACTAAAAGCATCCGATATAAATAGTTTTTTCGCATTCCTAAAGTTATGCCCACACTCTAAGAAAATCTTAAGTTGTTGATTTACAGCAAATGAATATGGAAAGCGAGACGGAAACAGTACATCAATACCTTCCTTCGCCCTATCATATGATAATTCAAAAGTATCTTGATATGCCTCAATATTTTTTTCGCAGAAATCAACGAACTCAGCGTCCGATAGATATGCCAGATTTTCTTTCTTACATAAATCCACAAGACCATAATAGAATAATCCGCAATTGTCATGCATTAACGAGACTTCGCATAGCATAGATATTCTATCAGGCTTTGATAACAGTTCCGGATAAATATACTGACATATTATTTCACAAGAATTATACGGAAGTTCATTTTTCCTTTCTTCAGCACCAAAAAGATATCTCTCTATAAGGTAAGCCATGCTTTCAATAATGCACTCGTTGCCAAAAGCGTATGGTATATCTTTATCGTCATAGTAAATGTTTACTGAATACATTTCCGAATCCAGCTCTGATTCTTCACTTATCATTTCTGTCACAACCTCATCAACTTCAATAGCAATGCGGTTTATATGATGTAGTCTGAAATGAGATGTGTCACCCCCATAAAAATCAAGTAATAGTTCCTTTGCAGGCGCATTTCTCATTTTTGTATGTTCTGTTAATATTGGCAAAACAACTGTTCCGGTAGTATTCGTCTGTAATTCATAAAAGCAAAGATCAAACAACTGCGATTTATGAAAGTAATACAAATATCCATGACTCGTACTAATATCCTGAAGGAAATGAACATATTCATGAACAAAAGTCTGCCAGTCTTCTTTGCTAAAGTCATCATATTGGATTCCTTCACGAAGTACCTTATCTATTTTAATTATGAACACGCCCGGGTAATATGCACCCTCTACTACATGCTGTAAGCTAAATTCTTTCTTTATTCTCATAATGTAATTTCAGTATCACGCATGGTGTATTCTTCCACCGACATTTCCCATACACTATTTCCAACACTATCTTCTTCTATCTTTGAAAACCCCATTTCCTTGTAAAAATCTTTCACAATATTGTTTTTTGCCGTCGGTGTAATAATACCCTTTTATAGTATCTAGACCACGTTTTTTAACCAAATCCACAAGTGTATTCATCATAGCATCTTCCATACCTCGCTTCAATACACGGCAGCTCATTAGCCACAATCTAATATGGAGAATTACTCCCTTTGTTTCCCCCGCGACAACAGTTACAATCCCGTTATCGCCGAATTTATCAACCAATCTACGCAAAGACAAATATAATTCTTGTCTTCCTGCATATTTCTTATATCTTCCTCCGTACATCTTTTTGTCGTCAGGTTAAACTGATTCGATTTGTTTGTAAGCTGCGATATTCGACCTATACTTATGGGCTCAAAGTCTGTAATAACAGCCTTCATTTCCAAACTCTTAAGATATTCAGAATAATCCGCAAATGCGATCTGAGCGTTTTTGGCGGCTGACCTTGCTTTATACTGGTCTGTCTTATGGAAATCCTCCGCAGATAACTCTGTAACTTCAAAGTATCCTTGTCTATCAATTTCTTTTATGTAGTTTTCTGCACTGCTAATCTCCGGAACAACAACCTCCGGTAATTGCTTACTAACAATTTACCGTTCCGCAGGATTATCATCCACGAAAACAAAGCTATCTAACCCCAGTGACAATTCATCAGCCATCTCCCTCAAATTCTGATCCTTTGGCATCCAATTAGCCTTGATGGAAACAAAATCCTCTGGTCTTAAAACTCCGTCCGGATGTTTAAGACCCGCTATTGCATTTTCTTCATCATTTTTGGAATCGACTGCCAAAACAACCCCTATTTGCTTCAACTGTTTACAATATTCCTGAAAAGCGTAGTAAGACTGTCCTTGTGGAATCTCTTTACCTATTTTTATTCCCTCAACTCCATCGTCACCGACAATACCTCCCCACATAGTATTATCCACGATGTAAAAAAGTGCTTGACATTTGCAGCCATGCAAAGGCTTTTAATCGCAAACTCGATATGCTCAAGGAAGAACTTCTTTCCGGAAAGAGAGTCCCCGAACACGAGAAAGATTATAAGGAGTACTTCGACATCAAGGAAACTCCGGTACGATGGATATCTCTTACATACAAACAGGATGAAATAAATGCGGCGCGCGAACGATATGGATTCTTTACTCTCATAAGCAACGAAGTCAAGGATCCGGTCACAGCCATCAGGCTCTATCGCATGCGTGACATTGTTGAGAAGGCAATCCATTCCTTTTAGCAACATACATCCTGTGTCTGCCATTACTGGATAAAACATATGTTCCGTCTTGTATTTCCACCGTGATACAATCCGGTCCAAGGAAATTATGTTCAAAATTCAATAACCATTCATTCTGCTCAGACAGTCCCGCATTAGGCTTACCTATGAGTTTCTCTATTTGCGCTATTCTTCCAGTTTCAGCATACTCCTCAAAGTATATTTGTCCCTCTAGAAGATAATCCAAATACTCTTCTTCTTTTCTGTATCTTCCGTTTCCAAACGGAGGTTTTTCGATTTCAGGAATTTCCTCCGGATCCAGTACAATGAATTCTGTATGAATGGTTCCCATAGCCATCCCTCTTATTTGCTATGTTACTTTGTTAACAGCCATTCTTATTATGGATGCCTCAATAATCCCCAAAAGATACAACATTGCATAAATTCATATAACTCAAACCTCCGACTATATTGACAATTCGATCATAACGGCCAACGACATTATAGACAATTCGTTTCACGAAATATCATATCACTTTTTTATATTCCATCCTGCCAAATCTTCCACAATCTCCACCAATCGCTCCCAGGAATACCGATAGCTTTCTGCCTCAATATTCTTTTTGAATTCCTCATACCGATTCTCTTCAAAGTATTTACATACGGCATCTGCGATGAGATCTGGTCGTTTTGGCTCTACTACATACCCGGTCACTCCATCTGTCACCACATCCGGCAAACCACCCACATTCGTTGCGACCACCGGGAGAGAAAACCCATAGGAGACTTGTACGATACCGGATTGTGTGGCGGATTCATAGGGCAATACAGATAGATCTGCCGCCTTGAAAAACACCTCTACATCCCGATCCGGGACATAGCCATCATAGATGTTCACAAAATCATGGATGTCAAGGCTCTTTATCAGGTCAAGATACTCTTGTTTACCGCTTCCAAAATCACCTACAACCAATAACTTAACATTGTCCTTTCCTCCAAGCCTCTTGCCAATATCCGGAAGCGCGTTTAATAGGTGTTTTAATCCTTTATATTCCCGAACAAAACCAAAAAAGAGCAGTACTTTCTGCTCCGAAGAAATACCCAACCTCCCCCTTGCATCTCTCCTCATCAGATCCGAACGCTGAAACAGATCAAATGTCGGCAATACCGTCCTTCTGTATGCCGCATCACTGCGTATTTCCAGCAGATCCGCTTCATCCGTCCCGGACTGTACCGTAAAGTAATCCACATGACGCATCGCCATCCTTGTCAGCTTTCGATCCATTGGAAACCGCTCATGCGGAAATACATTATGACACACATAAAGAATTCTGACATGTCGATGGAGATGAGCTGTCAGTGCTCGATAACAGGGGGCAAAATACGGATGCCACCATTGCATGATCATAAGATCCGGTTTCTCTTTTCGGATGAATGAAACAACTGACGGCCAGTTCAAAGGATTTGCTGTATTGATCAGATATTTCGTACCTTCAATCTGCAAAAAATCATCCTCATAGTTCTTCTGTTCTTTTTTAAACAGAAACTTCGGATACTGAAGACTATAAGAGATCATTTCTGCTTCATATTTCTTTCTCAATGCCCTGCAGAGCATCCCGGTATAATGAGAAATACCTCCTTTATAGGGATAAACCGGTCCGATCAGAATAATTTTTTTCATAATGACAATCGCTCTTCCAACTTATTCATCGTCTATTAAATTGCTCTTCTTGTTCTTACCACCGATATGAGATCAGCCATCTAAAGAGTACGATGCTTAACCCTGGAAACTGCTTCGCATTTCCGGAGCTTGTCAGCTTCCCCTTCATCCGCATCCAGTTTCAGATAGATCTTCGCTGTTTTCTTCAGGTATTTCTTTGCATTTAGGCTGTACAGAAAAGAAAAAAGGTTTAGGTGACAAAGATTTAGCACATCGATTTCGTCCGCGTGTTTCTTCAGAAAGCGTATTCCATCAATATATTTCCCAAATCGCTTTTTTATAAAAACAAGTCGAAGATGCTTTATCTCAGATCCATAATAGGGATACTCACCGTTTTGGTAGGTTACAAGATATGCCTTGACATCAGGAAAACCGGATGCCAAGGCTTCCGGAATCATCCCCACATCCTTTCACAGATTGATATTTTCAGTGCATGTAAATAATGTATAATAATCCATGTCACCCTTTGCACAACCTGTGCCGTATATGAGCAAATAGGTGAAAATGCGATGCCTCTCCTCTCTGTAATCTACTACATCATCGATATAATCCGTACTACTACAAACGGAATAGTGATTTTTCTTTGTTTGTAGATTATACTCTCAGATTCTTCATCTCTTCCACATAATTACTTGCACTTTCTGACTGCAACACATATACTGCCATCAAAAAGAGCTTATCATATACTACCTTCTTGCGTTTCCCTCTCAGACTAACCTGTGTTTTTGTATTATGTCTTATTCCAAAACTATTCATATCGGCAAAGAATTCTTCACTAACAGCACCGCAACCCTTTATCTTGTATTCTTTCCTTCTTGGTTCCATATACTTATAAACCTCTGTAAGTGCTGACTTCTTAAAATCTAGATCATTCTCATTTCTGATATCGAAATACGCAAGCAATATATCGCTAAGTTTTGGTGCTGCAATTATGGCAGCATCTACTTGTGCATTCCGTTTGGTAATGTAATATTTGAAGCAGTTCTCATCAGCTTCCTCTCGAATTGTCATGTTGCAACATTGTTCTAAAATGTATTCAGCATTTGCAAGCATTCTTTCAGACTCATTTTGAACATTTCTCTTTTTCGAAAGCAAATTATAGTGCAAATCTATCTTGTCATTAGAATCTTGTCGTGGAGCCCAGTAAAGAAGATTAATAAGAAGTTCGAAAGCAAGCAACAAATCGTGATCTTTCCTTGGGTTCGTGATATCCACACCAATGTCCTGTAGATAGTCATCAATACTGACCGCCCCACATCTATATGGCCAAAAGCGTATGCATCGATTTAAAAAACCGAACATCTTATAATGATTCCCCGTGGATGTGACAACCTCTGTTTGAAGATCTTCAAAGAACTTTGTGAATTCTGCCGAAAAGTCTTTTCTTCTTTCTATTTCAAAAATTGATGTCATAACGTCCCCTGCCATCTGCGAACATTGACCAAACTCCCCTTTAAATCCGCAGCTTCCATATGTTAGTCTCAACCACCAGTACCTATCTGTCATACCACTTAATAGCAGTTACTTCTTCAGAATTTTCACCTCTAAAGTGTCTATCAAATTGTGAAATATCATTAGGTACAATCTCTATACTATATCCTTTATTATCCGAATGTATGACACATATTCTTACTTTCTAATTTAAAACTTACAAGGACTGATTATTTCCCCCATCCATATACTCCCGATACCACTCTGCAAACCGCCGCAAGCCCGTCCGAAGATCTGTCGTGGGGCGGAAATCATAATCCCGTTCCAGCGCAGCTGTATCCGCATAGGTCACCGGCACGTCTCCGGGCTGCATGGCAACCAACTCCTCGTGTGCTTGAAAATCAAAATCCTTCGGCAGAATCTCTGCTCTAACCAGTTCTTCTTCCAGAATATGCACGAAATCCAAGAGGTTCTCCGCATGACCGCCGCCGATATTATAGATTGCATACGGCGGAACCGGAAGTCCGTCTTCGCCGGTACTTCGTTCCGGCGCTCCCTGCATCACACGATATACGCCTTCCACGATATCATCCACATAGGTAAAATCTCGTTTGCAATTCCCATAATTAAAGATCTTGATTGTCTCGCCTCTTCGCAATTTCTCTGTAAACGAAAAATATGCCATATCAGTTCTCCCAGCCGATCCGTAGACTGTAAAGAAACGCAGTCCTGTGGATGGGATATCATATAGCTTTGCATATGCATGCGCCATCAATTCATCGGATTTTTTGCTTGCTGCATAGAGAGATACCGGATGATCCACGTTGTCTTCCACGGCAAAAGGAACTTTCTTATTTCCGCCATACACCGAAGAACTACTGGCATAGACAAAGTGCTCCAAATAATCATCGTGTCTGCACGCTTCCAGTATATTCAGGAAACCAACCAGATTGCTATTGAGATATGCATAGGGATTCTCGATGCTGTAGCGAACGCCTGCCTGCGCTGCGAAATTTACCACGACAGAAGGTTGGTATATCTGAAAAATCCGGTCGATCGCTACTTTATCTGCGAGATCCGTTTTTTCAAAGATCCATTTTGTGCCGTTTTCTTTCCCATGAATCTCCTCAGCCTCGCAGATCTTGGAAAGTCTCCACTCCTTCATGGCTACCGGATTATAGTCATTCAAATTGTCCAGCCCGATCACCGTACTGCCATGACACTCTCTCAGCAGCCGCAATGACAGGTTTGATCCGATAAAGCCGGCCGCTCCGGTAACCAAAATTGTCTTGTTATTCAGATCTACCTTGTTTTTTCCCCTCATCATATTTCTCTCATCTGTTAACGTCAGTATAAATCTGACTCAATCCATACTAATCCGACTCGTCTTCCTACTCGATCGTTGCTTGCGGCAAACATTACATTCCTTCTGTTACGAAATAATCAGCCGATACAACCTCTTTACAATATTATTCCACGAATACTGCTCTTTTGTCACTCGAAATCCCTCTTTGCAAAGCGCGTTCCAATCCGGTTCAGTCTTGATATTTCGAGTGATGGCTTCTGTCCATGCATCAACTGTGTCCTCTGCAATAATCTCTCCATTTTTTCCATTTTCGATGATATCATAAGAAAGCGGCACATACGAGGACGTCAGCAAGTAACAACCCGCCTGATAAGCTTCCAGCAAAGCCAAACCAAAGCTCTCCCATCTGGAAGGAAAGGCAAAAAATTTCGCCATCTCATATTCTTCTTGTAGCAGCACTTGATCTTTGATTTCTCCGACAAGCTCGATCCGTTTTCCGACCTCTGGATTTTTCTCTTGCAGTTTCTTTATCTTTTCCGCAAATTCCGCAGTGTAGATTCCAACCAGCCTTAATTGATAATTGTGGGTATCCATGGATGCCAAAAAAGCATCTATCAGAAGTTCTGTATGCTTCTGATATGTTCCCAAGCGACCTACCGTGAGGATTCTATCCCATTTGTTACCACATGCGGGATGGTCACGCTCTCCATAGACCCCATCAGGGATATACTCAATCTTTGCATCTGTTTCTTTCTGTAGCCTGTCAACCAGATACTTCGTTTCCGCCGACACGTAATCAGCCATCCGAAGGGTACGATGCTTCACCCAGGCAACCGGCCCATGTTTCCGGAGTTTTCCTACTTCCCCTTCATCCGCATCCAGCTTCAAATAGATCTTTGCTGTATTCTTCAGATATTTTTTAGCCGCCAGACAGTATAAATACGAAGAGAGATTCAGGTGATAGAGATTCAGCACATCAATTTCATCTGCATGCTCTTTCAGAAAGCGTATCCCATCGATATATTTTCCGAAACGTTTCTTCAAAAAAACAAGCTGCAGGTGTTTGATCTCCGTTCCATAGAAAGGATACTCGCCATTTTGATATGTTACCAGAATTGCTTTTACATCAGAAAAACCGGACGCCAATGCTTCCGGAATCATTCCCACATCTTTTAATAGATGGATATTTTCAGTGCGTGTGAATAATGTATAAAAGTTCATATTGCCCTTTGAATCATGAATAATTTGAATATACTTTTACTGCTCATGTATCCAACAATCTCGATAATCCTTATACTGATACACCTGTTTGCTTCTCTGTTTTGCCTGTATTGCGGAGTATATATTTGTGTTACAAAGTAGATAAAGTTTATGATAAATCCCACTGCAAGCTCAAACAATCAACAAACCCATTTCCTAGCATGTGGAAACCATTCTTCCTGATCCAATGTCAAGATATAAATAATGCAAATCAAAGCCGCGACACAAAAACAAGAGAATATGATTTTATTTTTCTTTACAAACTCTCTCATGACGCGATACATCTCCACTTCTGTTTATCATATGCTAAAATTTCCCACGCAAAAAAGGGTGCTGAAATAAAATATCAACAATCAGTGGAAAAAAGGCAAAATACGAGAATTAACCCCCATCGTGGTCTACCTACAAATACTCTGTCTCCCCGCATTCCTTCAACGCATCCGTAATCATCTTCACTTCCTGCGCCCGATTCTTATCGCAGACCAAAATCGCGTCCTCCGTCTCTACGATGATGAGGTTCTGTACGCCGAGCGTCGCGATCAACCGTTTCCCGGAATAAGTTACACAACCTTTCGTATCAATTGTCACATGCTTTCCGACAAAAATATTGCCGTTTTCATCCGATGGATGGAGCACGCCGAGATTATCCCAGGAGCCAACATCATCCCAGCCCATATCTGCCGGGATTACTTTCACATCCTTACTCTTTTCTAGAATGCCATAATCTATCGAAATCGAGGGAATCCTGGGATAGATATTCTGTATCACAGTTTCTTCTTCCGGAGTATTCATCGCTTCACCGATCTTCGCAAGACACGCATAAACCTCCGGCAATAGTTTTTCAAAATGAGAAAGAATCACAGAAGCTTTCCAAATAAACATTCCGGAATTCCAAACATAATCTCCGCTTTTCACATATTCTTCCGCAACCGGCAATTCCGGCTTTTCTTTGAACGCCAATACTGGATAGGCTTTCTCCTTTACTGTACGATTATAACGTATATATCCATAGCCGGTGGATGGATAAGCAGGACGAATCCCTAGGGTCAGAAGACAGTCCTCATCTTCTGCAACTTCCTGCGCCAGATGGATGATGCGTGCAAAAGCGTCCCAATCTTGCACAGAATGATCTGATGGAAAAATACACATGATGCCATCGCCATATTTCTTTACGATCTCCATAGCGGCATAGCCGATGCAGGCTGCCGTATTCCGGGCACAGGGTTCAGACAAGATATGATCTCCCGTCAGTCTGCCTTCTGTCACAGTTTTCATCTTCGGCACCTGATCCATATTGGTCACCACAAAGATATCTGTTTTCTCACAGATCAGTGAAACCCTGTCAATCGTCTCATTGATCATCCGGTCTTTCCCGCTGAGATTCAAGAGCTGTTTTGGCTCCACATGCCTTGATAGCGGCCAAAAACGCGTCCCTCCTCCGCCGGCCATGATTACCCCATATGCTTTCATGTTGTTCCTCCGTCAATCAACCAATGCCACTTTTTCTTCCAGTCTATTTTCCCAAGCCATTCAAAAAGTAGATAGAACCCTATAGAAATCAAAATCGCACATAAATACAAAACCGGGTACTTTACATAATCCGGTGGATTCTTATGTAACAGTACCAAAAAATAATCTGCCCAATGTAACACCTGAATATGCAGAAGATAAAGTGGAAATGATACTTTTCCTAAAAACGAGAAGATAGGATGTTTAAAAAAACCATATTGTGTCTGAGGAAGAAACGAAAGAATAATGGCAAATGCAACCAAAAACATCATACCATATACTGCGTCCTCAACCGCTTGACTACACATAAAGGCTATGCACATCAAATAGATCCCGAATTCTATTACTCGTAACAAATTACAGAACCATCCTTTGTATGAGCGTTTCGAAAGGACCTTCACTATTTCATAGCATACTCCACCCAATATCATGCAGTAAATAGCATACGTCACTCTATTCCCATATCCATTTACATCCAGTGCTAAAAGGATGATAAAAACAATTGGGGAAATCACTCTACTCCACAATCTGTATTGGTATCGCATAATAGGAAACAAAATGATCTGAGCCAGAAAAAGTGCAGATAAAAACCAAGACGCTCCTACATAGTAGCCTATAGATGCCCCATCAAAAGAAAAACCAAGAGATCCCAGCAGGAGTATATTTTGTATGGAACACAAAGTTCCCTTTAATGCAGCAGTTATACCGACCTGAAAACAGTCCAATAACACGCACAGAAAAAATGCCGGCAAATACCATTTTATGTATGAAGAATACTTACGAAGCAAAAAAGAAATATTATCTTTTGTTAAAGTTCCGATATTTGGTCTCGTTTGGCATTCTCTATCTTTTTGACTTATTCGCTCTACAGAAAGCGCCAACAAATATCCTGATAGAATGAAAAAAAATCTAACGCCAAATGCCCCATTCTGCCCAAGGTATAAAGTATTGCCAAAGATCGAGAACTCTGCTCTGTATCCATAGTGAAGAAACATTATAAAAAGAGCAAAAACGAAGCGTAAAAAATCAACTTTCCCATTTCTTTTCATAAACGAAACAAACCTCTCCTTTGTATAAATCACGACTAATCATTTTGTCTTCATATATTCATATATTCGTCGCGATAAAACTACACTTCCCCTGGATATGAATCCGTTTTCTTCCCGCACGGATAAAAAAGCTATCTCCCGGATGAAGTTCACACACTTCCTGATGCACTTGCATACAGCCTTCTCCGGAAAGCACCACAATGGAACGAAATGAAGAATCATCCATGGTAAGTACCACCTCTTCCTGTACATCATATTTCACACAACGGAAATACTTGCATTGGGCAAGAAGTTGCTCCGTGTAGCCTTCTTTTTGAACCGGTTGCTGCACGCCACTCGTTTCCGGTATATATTGTGTTGTCTGTACCACATCCAACGCCTTTTCAATGTGAAGCTGTCTGTGGTTTCCATCCGCATCCACCCGATCATAGTCATAAACACGATACGTACTGTTGGAATTCTGCTGGATTTCTACAAGCAGAATTCCTGATCCGATCGCATGGATCGTTCCGGCAGGGACAAATATCACATCTCCGGGTTTCACCGTCATCCGATTAAGCACCTCGGTAATCGTATGATCCGAAATCCGCTTCCGGAGTTCCTCTTTGCTCACATACCTGCTCAAACCGCAGTACAAATATGCATCCGGCTCCGTATCTAATATATACCAAACTTCGTTCTTTCCGAACTCCCCTTCGTTCACAAAAGCGTAATCATCGTCCGGATGGATCTGAATCGAAAGAGGCTGCTTTGCATCAATGAATTTGATCAGCACAGGGAACCGGTCAAACATTTCGCTTTTCCAGCCACAGACCGCGCTTTTCTGAGAGTGTACAAAAGCTCCGAATTTCATTTCGGAAAACGGTCCACCATCAATGACGCTCTGTCCATCCGGATGTGCGGAAAGCTCCCAGGATTCTGCCGTGATCTCATACGGACTCTCTTTGTGAAACACATCCTTTAACCGGTTGCCGCCCCACAGATAGTTCTGAAATGCCGGACGCAAGCGAAAGATCTCAGGCAACTCTGCCGGCTGCAGAGTGTCCTGTGTGGAATCCCGCATATCCCGTTCTTCTATCTCCGACCCGGTATCCACCTCAATCATGATTACTTCCGTGTCACCGGCATTGTACAATCTATGAGGTTTTCCGGGCAAAACATCGACACTCTCTCCATGAGATAGTTCCTGGTATTGGTGCGCAATCTCAATGGAGAGCGCACCGGATACTACGGTATATCGTTCCGTACGGCGCTCATGTATATGCCTCGACATGGATCTCCCGGGATACATCACGATCTTACGTATACGAAATCCACTGCCCTCCGACAGTACCTCTCTGGTTCCCCAAGGGCGGTATACCTTGGGATTCACTTCAAAATACTCCGAAAACTCTTCCTGATATTCATTCAGAATTCCCTTAATATCTTCCGCATCACTCTTATCAGTCACATAAAGTGCATTCGTGGTATTGACAATATAAAGATCTTTCAATCCGTTTGCAACCACAAGCTTCTCAGATTCCGTATTGAGAATCGATGTATTCAGAGTGTCCTTTTTGATGATCCGCGTCTTTTCTGCCAGATCATATTCTTTTTCATAGGCTTCAAAGCTTCCGATATCACTCCAGGCGCTCTTCAGTTCCACTGCAAGGAGATTTTCGCTCTTTTCCAGAATCAGATGTTCAATACTGCCCGTGGGAAGCCGCTCTAACAAAGCGTTAGAAAGGAAAAACCGGTTCTCCTCTTCGGTTTGCAGGTCTTCTTCCGTAATCACAACCCCTGACAAATTATGATCTGCCTGCAGGATCGCCTGTTTCATCGCTCCTGCCTTTGCCACAAACATCCCGCTGTGCCAAAGGGTTCCATCCTCCCGATACAGTTGTTCTGCCAGCGATTCTGCCGGTTTTTCTACAAATCTGATCACCTTGTGTTCATGACAACTGATATATCCGACACTTGTCCATGGTGATTCCGGAAGAATTCCCAGTAATACCGTATGCTCAATAGAAGTCAGTTCTTTAGCAGCCAGCACCGCATCGGAATAGCCCTCACCCTGTATCAACAAATCTGCCGGTGTAACAAAGATCTCTTCATTATCCGGCAAAAATGACAATACAGCAAATAGAGACGCTGCCGTTCCTCGCCCCTCTTCTTCCAAAAACATGCGATAAGACAGTCCCTGAAAATTTTGTAGCTGTCCTTCCACAACTGCACCATATGCCTGATTCGTCAAGATCAGGAACTCCTCACACAAGGGTAGATTCCTCGTGATCGTTTCCTGAAAGAGCGATCGCTCCATACGGAAGTTCAGAAACTGTTTCGGAAAATCTTTTCGTGACAGCGGCCACAACCGATCTCCGGTTCCGCCTGCCAAAATTACGCATTTCATCTTTCATCACCTGTCAACACACTTACACTTCCTGCGTTGTTCCTATCTCAGATTCACTACCTGCCACGGATTGTACCGACAGATCCCTCTCCTCAGAAATCAAAAACACCGGTCGCCTTCGTGCCGCATCATACGTTCTCCAAAGATACTCCGCAATAATACCGAGTGCAATATTCGTCACGCCAAAGCCAAGCGCCAAAAGGCAGATCAGCGTCGTATAGCCCATGGGCGCCTGAGGGGTCAGAATCTTGTTGATGATGGCTCCCACACCAATCACGATTCCAGCCAAAAACAACATAACACCAACGATACTGACCAACCGGATCGGCATAAAGGAAAACGCCACAAAAGAATCAATAAACAGCTTGATTTTCTTTTTCAGCGTCCATTTGGAAACGCCAGTGGCACGTTCGTGAAAATCCATAGACAACGTACAGTACCGGAATCCGGCATCCATAATCTGAAGCATGATGGAGGAATTGCTTTCCACGTTCGCATTCAGATAATCCCGGATCTTGCGATTGATAACAATCACGGAAATCCCACCGGAGGAATAACTACTGACTGCGTATTTCTGCATCAGGTGGGAATAGATCTTGGAAAACGCGCGGTTACCCGCACTGACACCCACCGTCTTTTTTTCGATATAGATCGCATCATACCCTTCCCGAATCTTCTGCCAGGACTCGGCAAGAAACTCCAGCGGTTCCTGCAGATCGCTCCCCATCCAAGTACAGATGTCATAGGACGCATGCAAAAAACCCGCGCGAATCGCCGCGTGGGAACCATAGTTTTTGGAAAAACGGATGACCTTTGCATTGGCAACATGCTGGAACGAAAAGTCGGTCAGTTTCTCTACCGTATCATCCGTAGAGCCGTCATCCACAAAAATCAGCTCCACCGGAAAGGGCAACGTCTTCGCATGTGCATCCAGCGTGCTGCAGAACAGTTCGATCCCTTCGCTTTCATTCAGAAAGGGAACGACGATCGAAATACCTGAACTCTGCTCTTCCTTTCTCATCCAGTATTACCTCTCCTATGATTTTTGCCGGATTGCCTGCTACGATCCGAAATGGCGGCACATCCTCATTCACAAAACTGTGTGCCGCGATCACGGAATGATCTCCAATGGTGACGCCACATCCGATCATGGACATGGTGCCGATCACAACGTTGCTACCTACTGTCACAGCTCCGGAAACGAACGGATCATTTCCGCCCGACACGTAATACTTCGTGGAATCATGGGTATAGATCATCACACCAGAATCCACGGAAACAAAATCTCCGATGGAAAGCTGTGCCGCACTCCCGTCCAGCAAGGTGTAGGGTCCGATCCAGACATGATCGCCGACTTTCACATCGCCCAAAATCACACACGTGTCATAGACGGAAGACCCTTCTCCGAAACCAAGGTACGCATTTTTATCAAACCGATTGAAAATATATTCACCGCTGGGCAAGACGCGATCGAACTTCTTTCGCATATCCTCGCGTTTCGCCTGCATAAAGGCATCGAACAACTGGCCAAATTCCTCTTTGGTCATGCGCTTTCCCCTTTATTCAGATTCTGCAGATACCAATCCAGAGTTTTTTTGATGCCCTCCTCAAATGGAACCTCCGGCGTGAAGCCCAGATATTCCTTCGCCCTCCTCGCATCCGCGCAAAGATTTCGAACATCGCTGGTTCGCGCCGGACGATGATCCCATTCCCCGTCATAATGAAGATAGTCGCAGATTCCCTGCAACAGCCGATTAATAGAGATATCCGTACCGGATCCGAGGTTGATGATCTTGCCGCGGGACTCCTCTTTTTCATAGGCAAGTAATAGCGCCCGTACGGTGTCCCCGACATAGATAAAATCCCGGGTCTGCTCGCCGTCACCTTCTACCACCGGCATTCCACCGTCCATGATCCGCTTTGCCGTCGCCGGAATGATTGCAGCCAGATTCCCGACTGCATTTTGTCTGGGGCCGTAATTATTAAAAGGACGGACGATTGAAATATCCAACCCCAACACTTTATAGAAACTGTGAACCATAAGATCCGCCGCCGCTTTTCCGGCAGCGTATGGAGTCGTCGGATCTGTCGGGTGGTTCTCATCCATGGGAGAATACTGTGCCGTCCCATAGGCTTCCGATGAGGAGGTATGAATCAACGTCTTGTAAGCACCAACCTTCAAAAGTTCCAGCAGGGTATTTGCGATCTCCACATTTACCATGTAAGCATCAAAGGGATTGAAAAAAGAATAGTTCAGGGCGATGGTTGCCATATTGAAGACGACTTCGATCTGCTCCTTTTCCATGATCGCCTGCAAGACGCCAAAATTCCTGGCATCATCACGGTACAGCACGAAGTTATCATGACTCAATGCTTCTTCCAGATTTTCCATTTTCCCGAGGAAAAAATTGTCGACACAGACAACCTTTCCAGCGCCCTTTTCCAAAAGGAGATCACAGAGATGGCTGCCGATAAAACCGGCGCCTCCGGTGACCAGTACCTGTTTTCCTTGAATCGATGGCATTTTCTTTATCCCTCGTCTATCGTCTTTCGAATCATCTCCACCACATACGCCTGATCGTCATCCGTCATTCCGATGTAAAGAGGCAACGTGATCGAAAGATGATCACAGGCATACGCATTTTCATAATCCTCCGGCTTGTAGCCGAAACGGTTTTTATAATAACCGAGCATATGAACCGCATGGGTTCCCTGCCGCGTTGCGATCCCGATATCCTCCAGTTTCTGCAGGAGGTTGTTTCGATACTCGCCGCCTTCCCGAATCGTATCAATCCCAAGTCTCTTGATGTCCAGCATGCAAACATAGGACTGATAGGTGTGGAAATATCCTTCAGGCTCGGTCGGGGTGCGAAACTCCGGCAATGTCTTTTCAATCATCTCATTGTAGAGTATTGCCCGCTTCCGCTTCTCATCAATGATCTGATCCAGCTTCTTCACCTGCGCCAGCCCGATGGCCGCCTGGATATCCGTCATGCGGTAATTGAAACCGGCTTCGATGAATTCCGGAAGGAGAAATCCCTTTCTCTTATCTCTGGCATCTGCCGACACCGTGCTGCCGTGGGTCCGGAGCTCTCGCATCCGTTTTGCGGCAGCCGCATCATCCGTCAGTACCATACCGCCCTCACCGGTGGTGATGGATTTCCGGGGATGAAAACTGATACAGGAAGTATTTCCAAAGCCGCCCTGATGGGTGTCACCGATCTTTGCGCCCAGCGCACAAGCCGCATCCTCCACAACCTTCAGCTCGTATTCTTTTGCAAGACGATTCACCTCATGAATGTCGCAACATAGCCCGAATTCATGCACCGGGACAAAGCCCCAGAGACGATTCCCGGTTTTTTTGTTCTTCACGACGCCGTCCTGCTTCTCATAGTCCGTTTCGATCTTTCGCGCCAGAGCATCGGTATCCACATTGAAGGTCTCCCGCCGGATATCGACCATCACTGGGGTTGCGCCTGTAGTCACGATGGCATTTTCCGTCGCCACAAAGGTAAAGGCTGGCGCGATGGCATCCATCCCTGCACCTAAGCCATTTGCAACCATGGCAAGGTGAAGCGCCGTCGTACAGGAGGTGGTCGCCACACCTTCTTCCACACCCTCATGAGAAGCGATCGCCTTTTCAAACTCCGCCACCTTAGGTCCCTGTGCCACCCAACCGGATGACAGGGCTTCCGCAGCAGCTTTTGCCTCTTCCTCCGTAAAATACGGTTTGGTAACGGGTATTTTCCTCATTTCTCTTTCTCCGCCAATGTTTCGTAACGCTCTCCACAGTTCTCACAGATTCCGCTCTCATCGAGTCTGAACCCGCACTTGCAGACCCAACCGATCCGTCGTGCCGGATTCCCAACCATCAATGCATGAGCCGGCACATCCTTCGTCACAACACTGCCGGAGCCGATGGTGGCATATTCACCGATGGTGATCCCGCAACGGATCGTCGCATTCGCGCCAACGGAGGCTCCCATTTTTACCAAAGTCTCCGATATCTTCCAGTCTGCGTTAAAGGCTCTGGGATACATATCATTGGTGAAGGTCATGGAAGGTCCAAGGAAGACATCATCCTCCACGGTCACACCATGATACACATTTACATTGTTCTGCACCTTTACACCGGAGCCGATCTGTACCTGCTCATCGATATACACATTTTTGCTGATGATGCAGTTACTTCCGATCTTTGCACCTTCCCGCACCTGCGCCTGATTCCAGATTTTGGTCCCGTCTCCGATCACTGCATCTTTGCTGACTTCCGCGGTCTCGTGGATAAATACATCACTCATGCCTTTTCTCCATAAAACCGATTCACTGCCGCGATCACCTCATCAACCTGTGCTTCCGTGATCTCCGGGAAGATCGGTAGACAGACAGACTCCGCAGAGATCTGCTCCGCCACCGGCAGGCTCGCATTGGGGTTCTTACAGTTCTTTTCCGTAAACGCCTTCTGCTGATGCAGCGGCACCGGATAAAAGGATCCGCTACCGACTCCATTCTCGCTGAGGAAGGCGCAAAGCTCTTCCTTGTGCTGACTGCGCACTACGAACTGATGCCAGCAGCATTTCTGATCGGTATTGTAAGATGGGCGAATCAGACGCTTGTCCAGCCCTGCAAAATATCGTTCCGCTACATGCGCTCTTGCTTTGTTGTACTCGTCCAGATGCCGGAGCTTGATGGAAAGGACTGCTGCCTGTACCGCATCCAGTCTGGAATTGTACCCAATCAGGAAATTGAAATATTTATACGGGTCATAAAGCTCGGTTGCCTGCTCTTTCGTCTTTATCTCCACTTTCTGACCTTCCAGAAGTTCCAGCGCGTTTGCGCCGTTTTTCCCGGCGCCATGCTCCCGGAAAGAGTTTAATATCACCGCAAGGTCATCGTCATTCGTCGTAACCATACCGCCGTCTCCGCAGCCGCCGAGGTTTTTGGTGGGATAGAAGGAAAAGCATCCCACATCTCCGAGGGTTCCCGCTTTCTTGCCTTTATACTCCGCACCGATGGCCTGCGCGCAGTCCTCGATCACGCGAAGACCGTGTTTCTTTGCGATGGCATTGATCGTATCCATCTCACAACACGCGCCGAAGATATGTACCGGCATGATCGCTTTCGTCTTGTCCGTGATGGCTGCTTCAATCAACGTCTCGTCGATGGTATAATCATCAGCCTTGACATCCACAAATACCGGGATCGCACCGATGGAGGCAATGGATTCGGCGGTTGCAAAAAATGTGAACGGCGTGGTGATGACCTCATCCCCCGGCTTCACGCCGCACGCGCGAAGCGCCAGGATCAAAGCCGCTGTCCCGCTGGAGCAGCCAATCGCATGAGAAACATTCAGATACTGTTCCACTTCTCCTTCAAAGTTTTTCACATAGCTTCCGCCGATGTATGCACAGCTTTCAAAGACCTTTTCGATTTCGGGCATCGCCTCGTCCTTGATCGATGCAAATTGTCTTTTTAAATCTAAAAATGGGACACTCATCTTTTTTCATCCTTTCCTTCATGCATCATAGTTGGCACGTTTGACCGCCTGCTCACAAATCTCGATAGCACGGATCGCGGTTGCACCGTCCACCAGGATCTTTTCTCCGTTGACCACGGCTTCATAGAAACTCTGAAGCTCCGCGCGTAGCGGCTCTATGATCGGGACAAACACTTTCTGTACCACGGCGTCCTGCTTGTAGGTGCCGGCATGGTCACTCTCAATCATGATATCCGTATTCTTTGTTATCGTCAATGTTTTTGCCAGAAGATCGGCATAAACAATCGCATCCTCCGTATGGATCTCCAGAGACCGTTCCTTGTTCTGCGACACACGGCTGGCATTGATGATGGCATGTGCATTGGAGGAAAATTCCAGCATGCAGGTTGCAAAATCCGTTGCACCGGAGCGAATCTTCTCCCCGTTCCCGCGAATATCTTTCACCGTACTTGGCTCCATGATACTGCAGACAATGTCCACATCGTGAATCATGAGATCCTCGATCACACTGGTATCCGTGATCCGGCCGCTCCCGCTGAAAGGACTGTAGCGATGTGCCTCCACATAAAAAATCTTTTTTCCGTCCAGAATCTTGGAAAGCTCCGTTACGACCGCATTGAAACGCTCAATATGCCCGACTTGGAGTTTCAGCCCGTTCCGCCGGAACGCTTCCATGATCTCTTTTGCATCTTCAGAGTTTGTTGCAAGCGGTTTTTCGATCAGTGCATGTACTCCCTTTTCCGCCACTTTCAATCCCACCTCTTTATGTAGCGACGAGGGCACTGCCACGACAACCGCATCCACCGCATCAAGCAGTTCCTCCAATGAAGAAAAAACTTTTGTTTCGTATTGCGAAGCAATCTCCCGAGCTTGTTTCGCGTTTGCATCATATATTCCAACAAGATCAAAACGCTTCTCATCTGCTAGATTTCGCACATGGTTTCTTCCCATGTGTCCGGTACCAATCACACCAATTTTTAATTTTTTCATAGCCTACTCACTCCTGTTATAATGTCCAAAAATATATAGTTCCCGTTGTTGCTTCCTTTGTGATAGTCGCTTTTCCAAGAAACGCCTCCATCTCATCCACATATTTCCTTTGGGAGAATCCAAAGGCATTTCCATACGACATGGAATCCAAATAGATCCCTGCGTATCCTGCTTCGCGGAGTTGTCTCACCATGGAATCAATGTCCCAGGTTGCAACACGACTCTGCCAATCCGCTTCTTCTCTTCCCTGCATGGCGCCATAACTCCAATGTAAAGTATTTGATTCCATATATGGAAGAAAATCCCTGTAAGAATTGCCGGAAGGCCACCGGGAATATGGAAATTGAAATACATATGAGCCTTCCGGCAACACCTGTTCTATTTCCTGTACCGTTTCCCTGATATCCTCCAGATTTGTATCTGCATAATGCATAGGTGGATAAGTAAACGTCTGATCATAGATGCCAAATATCATGACACTCGTCATCATACTGCTAAATACGACCATATTGATCTTTTTTCGTAATGTTTCAAATAGTATTGCCATCTGAAGTAAGCTGAGAAACATGATCACAACACACAAGCGATTGTAACAACGAATCGGAATATCCACAAAAACGGTCAACACGCTACTGATCCCTCCAATCGTTCCAATCAGGATCATGCCCAGATTCAGATAAGACAGTTCCTTTTCTTTTCTGTTTTGAAAAAGAAATACCAGGGAAATTACAAGACCAATTGAAGCGATCAAGCCGATTGATGAAAGACTGTTTTCATTTACCAGAGGATGCGTCAAATCATAGTCCGCCGCCATTTGTGCAAATGCCTTGATACGATGAGATCCATGTGGCAATAACAGCTGTACCAACTTCAGCCCATATATTTCAGCCTCACCCGCCTGTCGAAGTTCCAAATCACCTGCTGGATTTGCCCCGTGAATCATATGATAGATTGCATTCGGAAGAACATTTGTTACAACACCACCCAATACTGCTGCAAGATATCCCAAAGGATAACAATACTGTTTGAATCCTTTTTCCGGACGATTCAGCCATAAGATCACCATCCCGACCGTGATCAATGCACAGGCAAAGAAAGCATAGTAAAGACCTGTAAACGCACAACAAAAAGAGAGAAACAGCATCCGGTAAAAATGCTTCTTTTGTTTTTCTTTCTCTTCTGATTTATGCATCGTATCCCGTATGATCGTAATCGCAATCACACATGCTACCGGCATCATAAAATAAGGGACCAGCCACATATGACCGTAACGCTTCTCAATATAAGGGCTAAAAGCGTATAATATGGAAAGAGTCATCGCTGAAATCCGGCCGATCTTCAGATATCGCATACAGGCTGCACTGATATAAGCCGCAAGAAAAAAACACAAATAATAGAACAAATTGATGATCAGGAACGGATTGTCCGTAAAAAGTCCAATGATTTTTACCAACAAAAAAGACAACGAATCTGAATAGGGATAATCATACATATCTGCACCGGACATACCGCCGGTACGATGTCCCACCAGAGAGATTCCATATTCATCGATCAATTTCCCATAATAGTGTACCCCAAGTGCATCCCCGGAAAGGTTTAAAGGACAAGTCAATTCTGTATAACGGAACAAAACCAACAAAATAACAAACACAATTCCTGTAATCCCCAGATACATCAAGATTTCTTGCCACGGAATCTTCTTTCTCTCTCGTTTCGCTCTCTCCTTATATAGCCAAAACAGATTCCAAACCAGAATACTTGCAGATATAATGAACAAAATACCTGCCGCTACTGTTGCCAGCCTCACAAAATGATTGCCGCCTACAACAGAGTTCTGCCGGATGACATTCAGATCAGTTATGACAAGGGAAGTATCATAAGGAGTAAAAATCCTAAATTCACAGCTACTCGGCCGATAAGCGCGGTAATACGGAAGAATCACAGAATAATCCTGTTTGCCCGGATCAATTTCAATTGTTTTCTCCATTCCGCTGAGATCATATCCAGGCCCACACAGATCGACCGTCATCATGGCTTTCTCATCGGTTTGATTGTCAACCGAGAAACAGACCCGGAAGAGATCCCCCTCCATGAGAGAGACCTCTGTGGAAAACATCTTCTCTCCTTCTCCGGGCGAAATCACAAAAGCATTTTCTTTGATCGCACCATGCTTTGTTGAATCAGACATCAAAAAATCTGAATAATCCACAACATGGTTTTCTACTGTTTCATCATAGGGCACATCGTCCACAAAAGGAAACAAATAGAAAAGCAACGCACCCACAATCGTCAGAATCAACGCTATGGTTACAATCCCGGTTCCGCACAATCTATGTTTTGTATAAGCTTTTTTGATTCCCATCTTCTTTAATCTATTCTGAACAAATCTTTTGTATAGACTTGTCCTTAATTCATTTCATTCCCTTGCTTTCTACCATACCATAGTCTCATACATGCGTCAAAATGCAGGTTCCAAAAAACTTGCGCTCAGATCCTGCGTTTTTTGCGTTCTTTTGTCATTTATGCTATGCTTTTCAAAGATCAAAAAATAATGAACAGGTGATTCTTTGCATCCAATCCATAATACACTGATTGTCCTAAACTATAATGATGCTGATACCATGATCCGTTTTCTTGAGCGGGCGCAATACTGCATTTCCATTGATCGGATTGTAGCAGTCGACAACTGTTCCAACGATGACTCCTTCGAAAAGCTGCAGAAGTACTCTTCGGATCGGATTCATGTCATCCGTACAGAGCGTAACGGCGGCTACGCTTATGGCAACAACTTCGGTTGTCACTATGCGATGCAAACCTTTTCTCCGGAAGTCCTTTTTCTGGCAAATCCAGATACTGCGTTTCAAGACGATGTGATCAGACATATTCAGAGCCTCTTGATGGATCCAAGCGAAACAAGGATCGCCTTGGCAGCTCCTTTGGTAAATCAGGGCTATAATGCATGGAAACTTCCAAATTATCAAGGTGTATTACGCTCCATTTTCCTGTATCTGTTTCATCTTGAGAAAAAAAAGCTGAAGCAGACCCTCTTGTATCAGGCGTCTTCTGCCTACTCGCGAGTCGGCGTGACAGAAGGTTCTTTTTTTGGAATTCGAAGCAGTGTTTTTCAGGAAATTGGAGGGTTGGATGAGCGCACTTTTCTCTACTATGAAGAAAACATCCTTGCTAAGAAACTTGATGATGCCGGATATCATGTTGCAATCCTTCCCGATATCCGTTATGATCATTTTCATTCTATCTCTATCAAAAAACAGTATTGCACCAAGGCAAAAGCATTTCTTCAATTTCATCCTAGTATGCTTTTGTACTTAAGGGAGTATCTTCACATTAACCCATTTCAAAGAGTACTATTTGAAATCTGTTATCTGCTGGGCTATTTGGAACGAATTTTCTATGATCTGGTGGGCGGCAGAAAAATAACAGAAACAATATAATCATGTATTTCAAGGAAGGTAACAAAATGGAAGTATTTGATATTAATTCGATCACCGGTTATCGAACAAGGGAAATGGTTATTTCTGATCTAAGAGCATCAGCCAATCCAGTAGTCATTCTTGGAACCGGAAGATTTGCCGTATCAATAGCCAAAACGATTATTGATAATGGTATTGGTCTGCTGGGATTTATAGATTTGGATGAATATTGGTTTGAAGGAAAAGTAAAGAAAATCAATGAAAAGAATTATACGTGTTATAAAACCTCTCAAATAGACGGATTCCCCAACTTTAATCTGCTATTGGGTATCATAGACTATTCATTATTGTATAATTTGAAGAATCAGTTTAAGCAATGTGAGATAATCGATTATCTGGATGCGTATGATTCACACATTATGAGCGGCGATTTTATCAAAAAGAATCAAAATACTCTCGAAGAACTCTATATATCATTAAGTGATGATGAATCTAAAAACGTAATGCGAGAATATATTTATTCCAGATATACAGGAGATGTTAGTAAACTAAGTGCTTTGGTGCATAAGTCAGACTATCTTTATGACTGGAAGCTGCTTGGGCTTAGCGATGATGATATCATTGTAGATGGTGGGGCCTATATTGGCGATTCAGTTCTTGAAATAAAAGACTACCTTGATAGCATGCCACAGCAAATCTTCACATTTGAACCAGACCATCAAAATTTAATTAGATTAATTGAAAATTTTACTCCTGAAGAGTTGCAACATATAATTCCGATATCAGCCGGCTTATATAGCCATGATACCACACTGAAATTCTCAGATTCTGGTACTCTTGGATCATGTATATCTGAAAAAGGGGAAAAACACATTAAGGTTTATGCATTAGACGAGCATGCCGCGTTCAAGAAAGCGTCTGTGATAAAAATGGATATTGAGGGAAGTGAACTAAATGCATTAATTGGTGCTGAAAACCTGATTCGTACAAATAGGCCGAGAATGGCCATCTGTATCTATCACAACAATAAAGATATCATAGATATATCCCAATTCCTTAAAAAGTTTGATTATAAACTATATCTCCGTCAGCATAGTTGTTCGAATGAAGAGACTGTTCTCTACGCAATATAGATTTATGGTCTCATCTCCACAAGTTCAAACAACCCCATCTCAGAACTATAAAGAAACGCAACCTTTTGATTATGAATCGCGCATGCCTCTTTTGGTTCCTCTACTACAAGGCATCCCTTATTCACAAGTTCATTAATTGTATCCTCTAAGGAAGCACATTCAAAACACAGATGGTAAGGAATGTTTTTTAATCGCTTTAAAGCTTCTCCGACCGTTATACAGCCCTCACGCGGGCAAACCAGCTCCAACAAAGTCGCTCCCACCCTGACAAAGGCGATGTCAATCATACGATCCGGGTCAAAAACAGGGAGCTCTGTCTCCAAAACACCTCCCATCTCTCGAAATGATTGGATTGCTTTATCCATATCAGACACAAGATATCCTATATGATGAATTTTCATCGCTCACTCCAATAATCAATAACACTGGAAAACTTACTTCTGTTAAGACGATAATCCTTAGCGGAAAGAAATCTTATAAGATAACTCGTGCCTCTAATCAGCGTATTCTCCCCCTGATCAAAGCCGAGTTGATTATCCATGTTATTCATCCCCTTGTTATCTGCCCGATTTTCATTCTTTACTCTACCTATATCGAGCGTGTCAAACGCCGCATCTAAAGCCAGCATTTTGGATTCTATGGCATACGGTGCTTCACCTGATACATCTTCATCAACTACGTAGCTACCTTCTTCACATTGCATACCATCCATATCAATATCATATATACGAATCGTTCCGATAAATCGTTCCTTTTTGTCTAATATACACCAATAAATATCGTCCGTTTTCTTTTCATACTTTTCAATCCACCGCAACTGATCTTCCAGGCTAACAATTCCCGGCTGATTTAAGCAATAAAGATTTCTTGGCTTATTTCGCAAAGTTACTATTTCCACTGCATATTTGGCACTGACAGGACGTAATATGACAAATCTTCCAATGATATCCTGATTTCTTAATGTGATGACGGCTTCTTTTCTTTCAATCCTGTCCACAGTCTTACTCTCCACTATTGCTCGTAATAGCGTCTATCATGTCTCCCACATTTGACATTTTTTTCATTTGGGCTGTAGTAAATTTGATATGAAACCTTTTCTCAACCCGAATGATTAACTGTAAATGCGTCAGGGAATCCCACGCTACGATATCATTCATCGTTGTCTCTCTTGAAAGGATAATCTTATCATCCCCAAATACTTCTCGAAATATCACCTGTAATTCATCTAATGTATTCATTTTTCTTCCTCCATGAAATATAATGCCTCAAACGAATCCATTTTGTTTTTATCCATGACGTACTTTCGCTTTTCATTATCATCAGAAATCAAAGCAAAGCCAAACCGATCATACAATTCTTTTACCATAGAATTCTTCGGACTGGCAATATATTCAGCCGTGATCTCTGCAGTTCCTTTTTCTCTGGCCATCTCTACAATCTTTTTCATAGTGTAATCTTCTACGGTCTTTTTAAGCACACGGCAACTCATAACCCAATTTTCTATCATACAAGTTGACCCGATATATCGCAACACGATACAGGCTATAATCCCATAATTACTAAACTGATCCCTCAAAGATACCGTGTATAATCCGCAAGTCGCATCTTTCATCATCTGCTCTATTTGCGCCGGAGTGTACCTGTTTGTCCTCAAATTAAACTGATTCGATTTGTTTGTCAGTTGTGCAAAACGATCTGTCGTTTTCTCCTCCAAAGACTGAAATGTTGCTTTCATACATAGTTTCAGCAAAAAATCATGATAATCCAGACTTGATTTCAAAATACTGTTTCGCTCCTGCTCTTCTGCATAAGTCTGTCCCCTTTCTATATCTTCTTTTGTAAGTTGATTCCAGTCAAATGCAAACGCCTGATCCAGAGTACGGACATATAATGCCGGATCTTCCGGAACATCTATCACTTTTACTTCCGGCATATAGTCTTGAACAAGCATTCTTTCCGTCGGATTATCGTCAAAGAAAACCATGCTTTCGGTTCCAATATTCAGCATCTGACCTATCGCCTTCAAATTAGACACTTTATCGTTCCAATTTGCAACAAAGGCAGAAACATCCGAAAGTCCCAGTATCATATAGGGATTCTTTTGAAACGCTTCTTTCGCATTCTTTTCGTCATTTTTACTGCAAACAGCCAAAATAACACCTCTGTTTTTTAGTTCTTTCAGATATCTTTGAAAAGCAAGATAAGCTTCACCCTCCGGATCATTCGGGTCAAGTTGAATTCCATCATACCCTAAATCTCCTACTGCACCTCCCCAGATCGTGTTATCCAAATCTATCACCAGGCATTTTTTGATCGCCCCGGTATATGCCTTGATCTGTCGAACAATCCTGTCGCAATAGAGCCCGATGTACTCTAAAGAAAACGCCATCTTACTGCAATAAAAAGCACTTTCATCAAACCATTGCCTTTTCCCGACGTATTCCGAGAGACGCTCTATATCTATCACTGTGACATAGGGCGGATGCCGTTTTACCAGTTCCACATTTACCTGATCAAAAAAGAGTGTCTGAGAAAATCCATTATTTACTCCCAGATTACCTAGTGGTTCCTCAAACGGCTTAACAAAATTAGAGACGAATATTTGGCAATTCGGAAGTCTATCGTGTATCACACGAACCATCCTACTATATTCGTCTACTGCATTCTCTACGTTTTTTTTCTGATCCTCCGGTGTAGAAAAAACTGCCGGCTTATATTTTAAAATATCACGATAATCCGGGAGAAGAACGATATACTCCGGATGAAATGCATACATTTCGGATTCCTCATCCAAGATGTCCACCTGCATCCCATTGTATTCTCCCTCATATATTTCTGCATACAATCCGTATTTCGTTAAAAGTGCTCTGCTCACAGAAACAATCAATTGGATACTTGTACTTCCAATAAATGCAACTCGAATCTTTCTCATCCCATCCGACTTAATCGAATCCCATTTTCTTCCAAGATTAAGCAGTGTAGAATAATCCTCAAGTTTTGTATTTTGGATAAGATACCTGTACTCTTCAAAGTCCATGTGCTTTTCCCTTTTATCATGTGTCATATGAGGGTAACTCGATCAGGAGCTTCTTCCTTCACTATCTGTATAAACTCATGATAGTCTCGAATATAATCACCTTCGTCATATAGGTCAGATGCCAACACCATAAGCACTGCATCCTCTGAAAAATCAAACATTTCGCGCCAAATATTGTTAGCAATATACACGCCTTCATACGGTTTTTCCAAAGGAACTATCTTCTTTTCATAGCCGTTATCCAAGCGGATCTTGCAACTGCCATGAATGCAGATCAAAATCTGCTCCAGAGATTTATGCGCATGATGTCCGCGCACCACATCTGCCCGTGTATCATACATATAGTAAACACGCTTAATCCGAAACGGAATATCTTTATATTCCTCCAACGCCACCAACTGACCGCGGTCGTCTCCATGGGGTTGGAACATATATTTCACTACTTGCATAGCCTGTCTCCATCAGTCAATACAAAATCGCTAGGACAATCTATAAACACTATATCACAGAAGAAAACGCTTCTGTAAAGTTTCTCACAAATGACTCTCGACCATATCGTGCAACCATCTTCGACCGAATCGTTACAGGATCAAATTTTAATTTACCCTCTAAGAACAGCCTTAACCCATCTGCCATACCATCTACATCCATGACATGATAGAGTCGTCCCATGTCCTCCTCCAGGTAATCCTCAACTCCACCACACCGTGTAGCAAAAACCGGCAGTCCACAACATGCTGCTTCCATTGCTACCAAAGGTTGCCCTTCCTGTATGGATGTCATAACAAACACGTCGGCCTGATGGTATACATTCTCAATTTCTTCCCGTTTGACCTCCGGCAATAGATTAAGTCGGTCTGAAAACTTCTTTGTTCGCAAATATCTTTCAAATTGCTCTCTATCTCCTGCATATCCCTTATTTGCAGCATATCCAGCCACTAGAATGCGAAACGGCACCTCTGTAATCTCACACAAAGTCTCCATTACTCTGCAAAAATGCTCATAATTCTTATAAAAGGAATTCGCTCCCATAATCAGAATCCTTTTGTCTTCCGACGCCTTTTTTTCACAAAGGGTAAATTTGTTTTCATCCACAAAATTGCCAATATAAAAGGTTTTTGGCATATGAATGTTCTGCATCATGATCTGACGTGCCTTATCATAACTGATCAATAAAAGCAGATCTGCTTTCTCTATCGCCTCAAAGTTCTGGTTATTAATCAATAGTCCTAAAGGCGGTACCGGAGAATGCTCCGATATCACATAGGGTTTTCCGGTAATATCAGACAGAAGCTGAAGTATACCGGCCTCGTATTGTGCATCTACACAATACAACGCATCAAACGAAAAGATCGCTTCTTTAGATAGCACTCTTAAAAGATTTTTCTTTACCTTACTTCTTTTTGCACCCGACACATACTTTCCCAAACCAGGTCGTTTCTTCTTGCCGGAAATCTTATGAAATAAATCCGTCAGTTGATTCAAAACATCATACCCTATCGACAGTTTCACATCCAGCACATATTCAACGGTATTTCGTTCCCGGTTCACTTCCAACAACTCATTATTCCATGAGGAAAAAAAAGCTCTGTGCTCCCTATAATGCAAAACAATAAAATCAAAATGCTCTGCAACCGCAAATGCTTGCTCCTTAAAGCACACCCCATAATAAGGATTATCCTTCGCCGGATACCAGTTTGTAACCAGACAAATCGTCTTTTTATGTTCCACGCATAGCCCTCACTAATAATGTCATTTCAAATGCTTTCCACTGGTTTTTACGCAAAAGCCAAATATATATTACAAGCGACCGTGGTAACTTTAAATCTACCATACGTTCCAGATGGGAAAACAGTTCCGTTCCTTCCGCAAGTTTCCGCATCTCCATGACTTTTCCATGTACATCTAGCGGCTTTACTCCTGCCATCCAATAATTGATTGCCAAATACATCAAATATGCCCGATAGTACTCCAACTGTTTCCTTTCAATTTCATCTTCTGATGCCTGATAATACGGGAACAGATGCGCATATAATGCTGAAGATCCGACGAAAAGAGATGCATCTGCTCTCGTCGTCATGGAGCTCGGTACCATACGATAATAATATCCGCAAATAGAGGACTCAACAACTACTTTATTGCAGCTTAACAAATATGGGTACGTGATCGCCGCATCTTCGCCCATTTGGATCATATTCGGCACAGCGGGAAGAATCTTCTCCAAAAGATCTCTCCGATAGATTTTCAAGCATGTCGATGGGAAAATACCCGGTTCGTAGAAAACCTCACCTGAGCAATTCATATTTTGATAGAGTGCATTTAACCGATCCCCGGTATATACACCATCCGAAATTGGTTGAATAATCCGCTCCTCTTTTCCATCCTCATAGATTTTCGTAATACTGACTGCAACCAGATCAGGTTCTTCTTTCTCTACGATATGCATCATACGCTCATAGTAATCTGGTTGCAAATAATCATCTCCATCTACAAACGCAACATAATCTCCGGTTGCTTTCTCAAGTCCGCTTTTTCTTGCTGCCACAAGACCTTCATTCTCTTTATGAATGACTACGATCCGATCATCAAGCCTCGCATATTGGTCGCAAATCTTCGGTTCTCTACCATTTGCACCATCGTCTACCAAAATGACTTCCAAATTACGATATGTCTGAGCAAGAATGCTTTGTATACATTCCTCTATATAATTCTCTACTGCAAAAATCGGTACGATTACACTAAGCGTTTTTCTCATAACAAAAAAGAATAATATTCTATCAATTGTACACCGTTTTCAGCGATTACTCCTTTATTACGCAGGATTATTTTTTTCGCTTCCAACTTCGCTCTCCAGCACTTCATTCTTATCACGCTCTATCGCTTTTCCGTCCCTGATCTCATATACTTTATCACAATTTCTAATTGTCGACAGCCTATGCGCAATAATGATCAGTGTTTTCTGTCCAAGCAAAGCATCTATTGACTCCATAACCGCGGTTTCAGTTTCCGTGTCCAGTGCAGACGTAGCCTCATCCAACACAAGAATTTGCGGATCATCGTAGAGAGCTCTGGCAATCGCAATGCGCTGTCGCTGACCTCCTGAAAATTTCAAACCACGCTCCCCTACCACAGTATCTATTCCATGAGGTAAACCTCTCACAAACTCGTCCATCTGTGCTTGTTTCAATGCTCTCCACACCTTTTCTTCATCAACCTTTTCGTCCGAAATCCCAAAAGCTACGTTTGCCCGGATTGTATCATCCGTTAAAAACACGGCCTGCGGCACATATCCTATAATCCTGCACCATGTATGCGGAATTGTTACAATATCTATATCATCCATATAGATACGTCCTTTTTGCGGTCTAAACAAGCCCAGCAAAACATCGCCAAGGGTTGTTTTCCCTGCCCCTGAGGAACCGATCAGTGCGATCGCTTCCCCCTTTTTTATAGTAAGATTCAAGTCCTCTAATACTGACTGCGTAGCATTTTGATACTTCCAGCTAATACTTCTGATTTCTACAGTCTGCTTAAACTCTAACGCGGATATACACTCTATCTCCTTATCCTTTTCTAGTACAATGCTTCTTTGTTTCTCTTCAAATTCCTTTGCCTCTTTGATATTCCTATAGCATTTTTCAAGACGTGGTCGATTAAAAACCACTCCATTTATGCTTGATGACATTTTTGAAATCGCAGGAAGCATACGAAATGCTCCTAAAGCAAATGCTCCCAATACAGGTACAAATGAGGCCGGATCTGCCCCCATCAGTATACGAATGCCCGCCATACCGATAAATCCACTGATACAAACGCCCTCAAGAATTCGATCCGGACATGCTGTCAAAAACGTATTTAATACAGTAATCTTTTCTACTTTTCTTGCAGCCACAGAATACTTATCCACAAAACTATCCCTTCGATCCATGACGCTTATCTCTTTGATTCCAAAAATCGCTTGATAGCTTGCCCTTGACTGCTCTTCCGATGCAGTTCGCATATCTTTACCTGCCTGCTTCAGCTTTTTTCGGAACGTAAGAACGATCAAAAAGAAACACGCCATTGCTAAAAACAACGCCCCGATTGCTACCCTCACATCCGTGTATAACAGATAAGCGCCTATCAAAAGCACCGTTAACAGATTTGAAAAAAAGACGAAAAAATTCAGCAATATACCATATGTTGCAGCCGTATCACCGTGAACACGCTGCATAACCTCCGCACTGTTGGTATTCACAAAAAACTCATATGGACGCTTCATAATAGATTGTAGCATCGTCGTTGATAGCTCACGTTGAAAACCTGCTGCATATTTGTTCTGCACATATACACATAAAAGAGATATTGCGTTCTTCACTATGTAAATTATTATAATACCAATACACATAAATATCAGTATACTCTTTGTTGAAATATCAGGTATCAGTCTATAAATCCATTGCAAATACCATTTATTATACATAGTTCCTTCATCCATCATCAATTGTAAAAATGGATAAATAACCGATAGTCCCAATAATTCCAAAGCAGAACTAACTATTAAGCACAAAAGAACACCTACCGCGTTTCTTTTTTGTCTATCAGTAAGAATATAATTTAACTGTTTGATTACACGTAATAAGCTTTTTACATCTTTCATATCTTTATAAATGCGTGATGCATTAATCTCCTCGCAAGTGAATTATTTATCTCCAAACAAAATCGCTGAGATGCCATTATTTCCTAATCATACACCTTTGTCCAGATACAATCCTTATAAAAACCGCACCCTCATGCAAAACAGTCTAATTGCAAACCGGCTTTTCCCCTCTTTTATAATGTCTTTCCCAAATCCACCTTTTGCAACTACTTGATTAAAAAAAGCATCTTTTCGAAATCGGCGTTGTACCTCGCGATCCCTTACAAAATGGCGTACAATCCATTTTGCACAAGGGGCAAGAAGTGTAATTACATGCCTTCGGATATAATTTGTCAACTCTTCGTCTAGCCAACCACATTGATCCATTGTCCGATAAACAAATCCAAGCAATCGATTCCGATTCCATGCATCTTCCCATGTATAGGACGGAAAATAATGAGAAAGACTATATGCATCATAAACATAATTGTACAACGGCTGATGCGATACATATACCCTTCGGCAATTTCGCAGGATTGGCGCAAGGAGATATAAATCCTCTCCAAAGTTTCCGCTATTACCGACCTCTTCATAAAACTCCTTCTCTTTCTCGGTATAAGCAAAAACACTTCTTCTGGTAACTCGAAGTGCTAAACCAAAAAAAGAAATCGTGCGCTCCATGATACAAAATAATTCGCGTGTATCATAATAGCTCTCTTGGGTATCTAAAAAAAAGATATCCTCATGATCTGAGAACACTTCCCGTAGCCCGAAAAGAATCATGTCTATCTTTTCATCCTCTCTCGAAAGAATCCTATCCGCTTCCGAAAGAAACGCTGCGTCGTAATAGTCTCCTGCATCCAGAAGACCTATATACTCGCCCTTTGATTCTTTGACGCCACGCAAAAAAACGCCAATTGCTCCTTTATTCTCCTGATGAATCACCCGTATTCTGGAATCCAATTGTCCACATTCATCTGCTATTTTTCGAGTTTCTTCCCCGGATCCGTCATCTAACAGAATCATCTCCCAATCATGAATGGATTGTTTTAGCACACTATCTACAGTTTTCCTAAGTTCTTCTCCTTCATCATGAGTTCGAACAATCACGGAATACTTTACCATAACTTCTTTTTTTCCCTTCGCACTCTTCTGCTATCAAAATAAGCCATTATGACAAACGGACGAACACACCAATGCTTTCTTTCTTGAACAATTTCTCTTAAGTCTCTCTCCCAATACTCTGCACAGATCTCTCTGCGAAGAACTGTTTGTTTAAAAAATCGCCTTTGTTTGTTGAGCCTCAACAGTTTCTGAATCGCTCCAATATATATCTGCGGTTCCTGTAGGTCGTCTCGTGATTCCTTGAAATCACGGCAAACATCTTCCAACTGTGAATCATGTTCAATTGTAGAAATCATCAACTCCAATGGAACTCGATTTCCCAGCACCGTGATAGCTGAAATCTCTTCCTTTCTCAGTTCAGGAAACAGGAAGCGAATATAATCATAGGACACTTTGCTTTGATATACAATCTGCATGATCTCTGAAGTAGTCGAAATCTGCCCGGCATGCATTCGATATCTTAGCAAAGGTTCTTTTATCTTATAAATTCTTCCATCTGCTTTCAAAACATCTGCTATCAGTCCATAATCCTGCGCCTTTAGGATATCTTCCCGATAGGCGATCTGATTTTTTTTCAAAAAATCAGATCGCAGAAAAAAAGTGGGATGTGGGGGACCCGCATTCTGAATTAGGGAACGTATCCGATAAATCTCCGGGTCCATCATCCTGTCATATCGTTTAGACCGATCACATTCCTCAATATCTTCACCAAAAACGATTATCTCACTCCCTACCAGAGCAACTTCCGGATGTGCCTCCATGTATTGCAATTGCCTTTCCAAACGATCAGACATAGCAATATCATCTGCATCCATTCTTGCAATATACTTACCATGGCATTGTTTCAAACCAACATTCAAAGATTTTGTCAACCCCATGTTTTGCTCATTTGTAATAACTTTTACCCTTCTATCAGCAAGTGAGATGTGCTCAAGATAAGCTATCTCTTTCTCATCATCTGAACCATCATTCACAATCACAAACTCTATGTTATGATATGTTTGGTGTAGGATACTATTTACAGCCTCCTCCAAGAAAGAAATTGATGTTCTATAAGTACCCATAAGAACAGAAATAAGCGGTTGTATCATTTCACACATATCTACAGTCTCTTAAATCAAATGCCAATTTTCCTGATTATCGTATATATTCTCCGGATCATTATTAAGTTTCCATCTAGAGGGTGCAACAACAATCTTTTCAGCATAATCAGACAAGTACTGTGCCCACCATCCGAAAGATGTATTGTTTATGATAAAATACTTGCATTTGCTCATAGCACACAATGACAAAGATACATTGAATCCCTTTGGCTGACATATGATCTCTCTGTCAAATCCTTCAAAAAAAAGCTCTTTCGCCTTTTCAACATTGTCTGAGCACAAAAAATAAAGCGGATTATTAACATGCTGCTCAATATACTCTATCCCTTTTCTGTAATACTCTGTATTACACACATCATAAATCTCCGACCCCACATTATGCTCTATTTTGATGCTGATACAAACTGTATTTCTGTTTTCGATTTTCTCCAATCCCGGATAATGACTGCTCTGAAGTTCCTTTGTGAGATTAAATATTGATCTGATCTCGTCTTTATGTTTCATAAAATAGCGTTCACTTTGAAAGTATCCATACATATACAAATTCTCATTTTTATTCAGCCTATGTGGACAATATCCCCTGAGAACTGCAATCAATCCCAGTCTATTTAGGACTCCATGATACTTTAGTTCTCTCTTATACTGTTTTCTTGCATCACCGGTAACTATCAATCTCCTATAGATCCTAAATGCAAACAGTGACCGCTTCAATGATCTTTTCAGGTCTTCGCTCATATCAGGCACATATTTCACATCAGGTAAGTCATAATCCCTTAAAGAATTAATCCATTTTGCATTAATGACGCTACTTTCATCTATAATCACAGTTACACCATCACTATACTCTTTTTGGAGCGTATAGGCATAGGCATATTGAAACAACTGATTTCCGATCCTTCCCATAAGAGGAAGATAAATGATCCTTTTTTTCATTTTATCTGTACACTCCTATATTACAAGTGGTATCATAAAGCATAAATAAGAGGTGTTAATTATGAAAATAGTAGTTACCGGTGCCGCTGGATATATAGGAAGGCACGTTGTTACGGAATGCTTAAATCTTGGTCACACCGTCTATGTCTCTGATTTCTCTTTCAAAGGCATTGACGAAAGAGCCTTTCGTATTGATACTCCAATATTTAGTGGTAGTACAAGTATCTATTACGAACTCCACGAGCCAGATGTCTTGATCCATCTAGCATGGCGTGACGGTTTTATTCACAACTCTAAAGCACATATGGACGACCTTTCAAAACATGTTATTTTCCTGAATCAGCTGGTTGATAGCGGTCTTCCTTATCTATCCGTCATGGGTAGCATGCACGAAATCGGATACTGGGAAGGAGTTGTCAATGCTGATACGCCCTGTAATCCACTTTCCATGTATGGTATTGCAAAAAATGCACTTCGGCAGGAAATCATGCTATATACACAGGACAAGGATACTGATGTACATTGGCTTAGGGGTTTTTATATATACGGCGACGACGCTCACGGAAGCTCTATATTTTCGAAACTATACCAAGCCAACGAGAATGGAAAAAAGACTTTTCCATTCTCAAGTGGTACTAATCTATACGATTTTATCAGCGTTTCCGAAATTGCAAAAATGATCGCTGTTGCAAGTACACAAAGCACTTATAATGGTATTATTAATGTATGCTCAGGTAACCCCGTTTCTCTTGCAGATATGGTAGAAAGATATATACGTGAAAAAAGCCTTCATATTCAATTGGAGTATGGTGCCTTTCCTGATCGTCCTTATGACTCTCCAGGTATTTGGGGCGATGCATCAATTATCCGCGCCATCATGGAAAAGCACTCCGCCTGCAATTAAACCTTTACCCACATATGTTGATCAAAGCTGTATCTCTTTATCACTCTTGCAGGATTTCCCACTGCAATAGAATATTCAGGGATACTTTTCGACACTACCGAACCAGCTCCAATTACACATCCCTCTCCGATTGTTACTCCGGGTAATATGATCACTTTGTCACCGATCCAACAATTATCTCCAATCGATACCGGGGCTATTTGTAATTGCTGCTTCATATACGGAAGTTCATTCTCCGGATCGATCCCATGGTTTTCTGAAACAACAGTAATATCGCTTGCCATCAGCACCATCTTTCCTATCGTTATATCTGCTCCACCTAAGATACAGAGTCTATAACCAAAAAAACAGTTTTCACCTATCACTAAATGAGGCTGTTTTTCTACCAATTCAGGATATAACTGAATCCTGGATTCTGCCAGTATCTGTGTTCCCTTTCCGATTGTAATTAACTCCGGGTGTGAAATTCTAAACGGGTAATACAGAGTTACTTCACCATATTCCATCGGATTCTGCAATTGAGTAAGAATCCACTTCTGATGCCATATTCTATATTTTTCAACAAAATAATCAGCTACTTTTTTATATGTGTATAACATCCTTTTCCTCTAGCAGAATCTGTTACGCTGTGAGCCTTCATCAATCACCAGTCTGTCATTCCATCGTCAACCCACAGTTATCTCCATTTATATATCACAAATCCTCCAAGTATTGCACTATTCTCTTTATCGAAGGAAGCTCGCAAATTTGATCTATATCCATTTCTGTTATTAATATATCATTTATCATAATTCCCGGACTAGAGTCAGGCTTTAAAACCGTAGAAATTGCTCCTACTTGAACCTTGTCCGCATAAAAACTCTGGATCTGGGGATCGCTTGCCCATTTATTTCTATACTTTCTATAATCTTCTTTTTCTTCGATAGCTTTTTTATACAATCCAGCCTCATTCGTTAGTTCTGGATGTATTTTCGAAGCAATATCAATAACTACCTTTTCAATTGTCCCCTTTCGATCAGCAGGAATAATACATAAACTGAATCCATACCTGACGTCTTCACAAGTCAGAATATCCTTCTCTATCACAAGTCTGTTGTTGCCAGCCTGTTTTAAAAGTTTGGATTTTATCACTTCATCATTCATTTCCGCATCCCGATCTAATACAACGGCTATCGAGATATCTTCATTTGCTATGCCGAACTGTAGTTCTGCAACTCTCAATCTCTCTCTTATAGCGGAACATACCTGTTCTTTGCCATTTGCCGATACTAACAATATACTAGCATCATCTTTATATAGAAATGATGGTATACCTCTTCTTTCAAGCTGCCCATTAGCACCCGGATATTTAGGAATATGGCAGCTAAGAAGTTTGGGTGTATCTTTTTCGTTTACATAATTCCTATACTTCAGCCTTCTCTTCAACAGAGACTCAACAACAAACTTGTCCGTGTTTCCTTCCACAAATAAATAAATGATTTTCATCTATCTTATATCAACCCCCAGTTCTCCTCGTAATAGATCCATGTCATTATGATTTATTCGTTTTACAACACTTTTTCCTTCTCCTCTTTTTATCTTATACACCACCATATCTCCATCATGATGAGTCTGCCTGGCTACATCCAACAATTCTAAACTATGTGTTGTAATAAACAATTGTATATTCTGTTTTTTACTAATCGTATCTAAATAGGTAATAAAGTCCACGAGTGCTCTGTGATGAATACCTGCTTCAAGTTCATCTATCAAAAGAATGCCGTTAGTAGCCTGTAACGCTGCGCAAGCAATATAAAAAGCTTTATACATCCCATTGCCATAGTCATTCAGATATAACGGATCTGATTCATGGTCATCCTTTCCAAAAACCAAAATCTGCCTATCCTCACCTACTACCTCAAAGTTTACTACATTAGGATCAAATATCTTCAATACATCCAACAATTTCTCCCTTTGGTTATTTATAAAAACCCCATCTAAAACTTCCAGTATCTTATCTGTTCTGTCAAAGCGAGAAAATGAAACAAACTGACAGGGTATTCTATTTTTTTTCTTATGTTCTAAAGAAGGATCCCGTCGTAAAAATGTCTTCTTATCGTTTTGTTCAAAATTAACCCAAAATGTCTTTGGCTCGCTCAATTGTCCATCACCAAAAATACTATTAACGGTCATAGTCAAAAGTCTTTTATTCTTTATCTTGTTATCACTTTGAAGAATCTCCGTTCTCTCTTTACATGTCAATTCCGTTTTCAATGTAGAACCATTACTAAAGGTTATTGTAATTCTGCTTATTTCTTCTCCTACGGGTCGAAGCATATTTTTGACACCTTCCAATATCATCTTCTGGCTTCTAGCAAGCATCGTGTCTAAAAAAAATCTTGAATCAGAATAGCAGCCCCCTGCTACCAACGCTTCAAGTACTGATGTCTTTCCACTATTATTCTCACCCACAACATAGTTCACCCGGTTAAGTTTGCAAAATTCAGCATTCTTTAATCCTCTAAATGAGTCAACAAGCAATCTATTTAATAAAACAGTACTCTCTATTCCTTCATCCAAATCCTTCTTTGATTCCTGCCTACGGTCATTACTTAATGTTCTATTGTTTTTGGTGTCTAAGGACAATTTCCCTGTCATTACAACCCCCTGTAAAGTGTATAATCTACCTTGTAAGATCCGCCATTTCCTAATTGAATTACCCAAAACTTAAAATACACATCCTTATTTTCATGAACTGCAATTCGTATTGGTTCCGCATTTCCGCTTCCAAAACTATTTTTAAAATTATACAATTGAAAATGGATTATATTTTTGTCTTCCTGCTTCGCAGCATAATAAAAATCCTTTTTCTCACTATCCTCCAAAAAAGACATCTTTATTGAAAATGAAAACCCCTCTAAGTCATAATGAATTACAATATCTGTTTCCTCACTATAAGATATCAATGTCCCAGCATCAATAATATCATATGATCCAGTTTGCATTATTTTTTTTATACAGCTTTTATTGTCTTTCATTGTAAGCCCTCAAGTATACAAGGTGATCTGACATCCTTCGAGATCCGAGTCGGGAGCATTTCTACTTTGATATACAAAAAACGTTACTTATTAATCTAGAGGAAATTCCTTTCATGTCATTTGCAAAAGATCCCATAAAAAAGAGCTATATTTATTCTGCACCTCTCCTTTAACACCCAATCTACACTTTCTTTACATCTAGAATCAACTACGCTCGCTCTGCACCTGTATAACTCCTCTTCTGCATACATCAAAAACTTGCGTTACTCTTCTCTTTGCTTTCTTTTGCACATAAAACTATATCATTAACTCTCTAAAACTCTTTAACCCCATATCCCTCTCTGCCACAATCGGCTTCCCATCTAACGGCCAGTCAATAGATAAGTCAGAATCATCCCACCGAATTCCGTCTGCTCGTTCAGGCTTATACTTATCTCCATATGCAATATGGAGCATGGAGTCTTTTAATGCTAACGTTCCAAGTGCGTATTTACCCGGAATAAATACTGTTGTTGCGTATTGCATTTCAAAAGAAATCCACTTTCCATAAAGAGAACTGTTTTTATCAACATCTACTGCAACTCCCCACAGTTCTCCTTCAAGGCAGGTAAGAAGCTTCGACTGCTTTAAATCATCCTGAAAGTGTAATCCCCTTAAAACTCCGGCTTTACTACTAAGTATTGCTTGCTCAACTACAGAAAAATCTATGCCGGCATCACGAAACTCTTCTTCTGAATACGTTTTCAACAGTTCTCCTCTATGATCTGATGAAGAAAAGGGCGTAATCAAAAGTATATCTTTAAATTGCAATCTGGTGAAATCAAATTGACTCATTTATATAACCATTAAGAATAAAACTATCTGCTCCACACCATCCAAGGCGCTTCATTCTTTTCAATCATAGCCTCCAACTCGTCCTTCTGAGGCTTTGTATCCATGCATTGCCAAAATCCTTTATGATGATAAGACATCAACTCCCCTTTGGAAGCAATCGCTTCCAAAGGCTCTCGTTCCAAAGAGGTACGATCTCCTTCAATATAATCAAATATTTCCGGATTTAAAACCATGTACCCAGCGTTAATCGGAAGGCCATCCGAATTTTTCTTCTCGCGAAATGATCTGACCGCTCCGGTATTCGCAACGATATCAAGAACTCCCTTTGACTGTTCCTGCACAACCGCCGTCAATGTTGCAATTTTGCCATGTTTTTGATGAAAATCAACCAAATCTGCTATATTGACGTCACATACCCCATCACCGTAAGTCATCATAAAAGTCTCGTTTCCGATATACTTTTGGATTCGTTTGATTCGTCCGCCAGTCATGGTGTTCAGCCCTGTATCAACCACCGTAACTCTCCATGGTTCACTGTGCATTTCATGCACTTCCATTTTGTATGTATCTGTCAAATCAAATGTAACATCCGATGTATAGATAAAATAATCCCTAAACCATTCTTTGATGATATGCTGTTTATAACCTGCACAGATAATAAACTCATTGAACCCATAATAGGAATACTCTTTCATGATATGCCATAAGATTGGCATCCCACCAATTTCCAACATGGGTTTTGGTCGATATTCCGTTTCCTCCGATATCCTCGTTCCCATGCCCCCGGCCAACAAAACAACTTTCATTTTTCATCATCCTCTGAAATACTTCTTATAGATGTTATGACACCGCAACATGTTCTCCGGAAATCTTTCATGCCATTTCAGATAGCCTGTGTCATCTTTTTTCAAATTGCCATTTTCTATCATATAATCATCCGGTACTTTACAGTCAAAAACAAAAGAGTAAAAATGACACCTTGTGTGAAACTCTTTTTCAATAATCTGGAACATTTCCAACGGCTCTTTCTGATACTGTACCATTGTATGCAATTCGTCCTGAGCGCATTTCTGTATGCGCTCATCAAAACTTTCCTTTACCCTGATGATGCCACCCGGCACATGCCATCCATTTCCATACCACTGATCATTTCGCCATGCCAACAGTATACGTCCATTTTCATCTCGTACCAATAAGTCCACATTTGTCATAGGGGTAATTTCTGTTGCGAACAAAAAGATCTCTTCCGGCAAACCCTGCGTGGGATCCTCAATATATGTCCTTATCCGTGCAATCAGATTGCTTAATTCATCTTTTTCTTTTCCCGTCATCAAGTCAGTCCTCTATACATATCAACCCCTATATCTCGCAGAAGTAAAAAGCGTTATGTCAAAAACGGCCACAGGTCATCAAATTCCGAAGCTTTTAACGATCCGTCCGGCATAACACGCGAGGCAATCCGAGGCGCAAGAATGCCGAACTCCTGTGTCATGACTTCACAAATCACAGGGCCCTCCATAGCGAAGACGTCATGGATCTTGTCGATAATATCTTCTTCCGATGCGTCAGTTCCAATATGAACTGTCGGCAATCCATACGCTTTTGCCACTGCGCAGAAGTCCACGGAAGGCACACCGCTGTCCGGTCCCACACCCAGAAACCGGTCATTCATGTAATTATGCTGATTATGACGAATTAGCAGATATCCATGATTATTATAAATAAAAAGTTTGATTGGCAACTTATAATAGGCCAGTGTCGCAAATTCCTGCACATTCATCTGCGTACTACCGTCACCGGAAAGCGCAATTACTAGTCTTTGTGAAGCTGCACCGATGGCACTCGCCCAAAAGCCCATACAGGAAAAGCCTCCGGAAATGATGTACTTCTGATCCTCTTTCAACTCCCACGACTGAGAGACCACATTACAGACACTACCGGTATCAACAATGATCGCCGTGTGATCTGGTGAAAGCTCTGATAACTTCTCTGTGAAATAATAGCTGTTCAAGCCATCTTCCTCTTTATATTCCGGAAGCACCACAGGCCATTTCTCTCGATTTTCTCTGCAATGCGAAAGCCAATGCGAATCCGAATTCCACTTCCAGGATTCCGACTCTTTCAACAGTTTATCCAAAAAAAACTTCAGATCCGTCCGGATCGAAAGGTCAATCGGCACATCACCCTTTGCCAACTCCTTCTTATCAATATCCACCATGATCTTCTTTGCCGCAGGTGCCAAGTGTCCCGGATAGTAACCTGTTGTTGACTGCGCCAACCGGCTTCCCATAACCAGTAGCAGATCACATTCCTGCACAGCAAAATGGCTTGCACGATCTCCATAGCTACCCGGACGGCCAATAAACAAGCAGTGGTCAGACGGAATCACACCAATCCCTCCACGGGAAGTCACTACAGGTACAGAAAAACGCTCGGCGAATGTAAGCAACTGTTTGCGCGCGTCAGCACTCAATACTCCATAGCCCGCCAAAATCAGAGGCTTCGTCGCTGCACAAAACATCTCTCTGATCCGCTGCCAATCAAGATTTAGTTCCTCGTCCCTGGGTGCCTCAAAAGGTTTCATTTCCTCCGGAATCTGTCGATTCTGAATATCCACCGGCACATCCAGCCATACTGGCCCTTTCCTGCCATGCAGAGCTTCATAATATGCCCGTTCCATATGATACCGGATATCCTCCGGTGCCATGACTGCCGCAAAATACTTTGTGATTCCGGAAACCATCTCATCCAAAACGATACTTTGCGTGCCTTTCTGTCTGATACCACTCTCCTTTTGATACGCCAATATCTTGGAATTTGATTGCCCGGACAATACAAACATCGGAGAAGAATCCGTATAGGCCCCTGCGACACCGGTTATCGCATTTGTTGCTCCCGGTCCAACCGTCACCAGCGCCACTCCCGGCACACCCGTCATTCTCCCATAAGCATCTGCCGCCATAGCCGCCGCCTGCTCATGCTGGCAGCAGACTGCATGCAACTTCTCATTACGGGCAAGAGCATCCGTCAGCCACATCGCCGAACTTCCGGAAACCATGTATACCGTATCGCACCCTTTTTTCTGCAAAAAATCGAAAATATACTCGGAAACTGTCATGCCTATTTCTCCCACTCCGGTGAAAAATGCTCTCCCACCTGTATAAAGGATTCCTTTCTGTTCCAGTTACAATGCGAGGACTGGTAACACCTTGTGCAAGGTGCATCCATTCCCTTCTGGTCATTCACAATCTTCCGATAGTTTTGGTACTCGGGCGCGTTCCAGATTTCCATGAAATCTTTGTTTCGGTCATACTGAAAAAACTGTATCGGTGTAGACATGCAAGGTCTCACAAACCCGTCCGATCCGAGAAAGAAATCACGCCATACTACAAAACAGTCCTTATGCAAATGATCCCCTGCCGGATCCTCACCAACATAGTGCGGGAGTTTCAAAATAATGCCAAGTTCCTCACCAATTTCGATGGCTTCTTCAAACACATCCCTAACCAGTTGTTCTTTCCCCCACAAAGTCTCTCCTAGAAGACTCTGTTCAAAGACCGTCAAATAGACCACCTTGACCTCTTCCAGTCCAATCTCTGCAGCCAGTCTTACCAGATCCGGAAGTTCTCTGATATTGGATGCCATCGCACAGAATACAAAATTGATCCACGGATATTTCAGGCCTCTATCCCGCTTCATCTGCACGACTTCTTTCAGATCATCTGTGATCTTCCTGATATCCGACCCTCTCCGGATCCGTCCGTTTGTTTCATCTGTCGCTCCGTCTAAACTGACGGCAAACACATCGACATTATAATCAAATACAGCATTCTTAATCTTTTGCAGATTCATCCCGTTTGTGCAGAAATACTTTCGTGCGCTGTGTCTATTGATGATCTCCAGCATCTCATTGAAGTGCGGATGGATCGTCGGCTCCCCCCATCCCATGAGCGTCACCTCTTCTATCGTATCCATCAATGGCTCAAAGCTCCGAAACACATCCATATCAAAGACCGTTGGTTTGAAATCGGCTGCATTTCGTCCACACATGACGCAATTGAGATTGCAGGCATTAGTTAACTCAAATACCAACCGTCTTGGATATGACTTTAAAACAGTTGCTCCATCCTCCAATTCCTGCATATTCAAGTCAGAATTATCCTGCTGTTTCTCTGACAACTCTTTCCCGTTAAAAAGATTCTTTGTTTTTGCGCGAATGATCATTTATTTTCCTCTCCGTAAAACTCTTTGATCTGCCGAAAGCAGATTTCTTTCTCAGAATCTTGCTTTTGTTGTGCCACAAAGAATTGTACCACTTGTTCCACCGTTTTGTCACAAGTCATTCTCGGTTCCCAATCTAATTCCCGCAATGTCTTGTCGATGCTCAATCCCAAAGTCGCGGATTCCTTTACTTCCAATGCTACCCCGTTTGTCTCTTTTAAGCCCTCAAATGATTCCTTTATCTTCTCCACCACCCAGGAAACAGTTCTGATTCCATCTTGCGTCGGTCCAATGTTCCATGCACCGGTATATTGTTTCGGATCATTGAAAAGATATCTCCCGACGGTCAAATATCCATTCAACGCATCCAAAACCGATTGCCACGGTCTGGTCTGCAAAGGATTCCGAATTTCAACAGGCGTCCCATCAGCGACTGAACGAAGGATAGTCGGGATTAATCTGGAATGAATATGATCCCCTCCACCCAGAACATTACTCGCCCGCACTGTTGCCACGCCGACAGCCCGACCATCTTTTCTGAGATAGGATTCCAAATAAGTCTTTGCAAGATGTTCCATTTCTACCTTACTGTCAGCATAGGGATCGCATCCGCCTAATGGATCATCCTCTGTATAAATCGCTCCATCTCCTTTGTTTTCATAAACTTTATCTGTCGTAACAATCACAATACTCTTAACAGATGGACATCTACGAACAGCCTCCAATAAATGAACGGTTCCCATAATGTTAGTCCCATATGCCCTTACCGGATTATCATAACAATCCTTCACCTGTGCCAACGCAGCAAGATGAAGAATCACCTCGGGTTGACACTCCATCAAAGTCGCAATTAGTTGTTCCGAATTCCTTACATCCCCGATCACACTGTGTATCAGCTGATCACCATTTATCTTCTCGTAAAGGCTCCCTTGATCAGGCGCAAGCGCATACCCCCATGCATTTGCCCCTATATACGATAAAATAGCCGTTAGCCATGCCCCTTTAAAACCTGTGTGTCCGGTAATCAGCACATTTCGACCCCTGAAAAAATCTCTGTTCTTAATATGAGCATCCTTCATTAATCACGCACCTTAATGCAGTTTCATCAAACGATTATACAGTTCTCTATTCATCAAAGGCTCCTGATCTTGGTTCGGTTTGCCAAATTCCAGTTTCGGAAATACATAAGTATTCTCTGATACCCTTACCTCTATTAATGCGGGGTGTTGACTGGATAGCAACGATTTACAACGACCAATATCTTCCGTTGATTCTACAACTGTGCTTTGAATCCCATATGCTTCGGCAATTCGCGTAAAATCAGGCGCCGAATAACCTCCTTCCGGCTTCGTTTGGTAATAGTTTCCTTCAAAATACATCTCTTGAAAGTGCCGGATCATACCCAAGGACTGATTATTAAAAACAATCACCTTAACAGGAATTCTCTCTCTTGCCAGAAACTGCATCTCCTGAATATTCATCTGCATTCCACCATCGCCGCAGATGCAGACTGTCAGTCCACCACTCCCATAATGTGCTCCGATGGCAGCAGGAAGGGCGTGACCCATAGCTCCCATTCCTCCGCTAAACAACACGCGTTGTCTATTCTTCAGAGCAAACGATTGAGCCACCCATACCTGATTCTGACCTACATCAGTTGTGATTATGGCATTATCAGGAATCAAAGCGCTTATCCTTTTCATTAGCCGATTTGGCAAACGCTCATCCATGTCTTTCAACTCATCACGAATCTGGTTGCATATAACTCGCCAATGGGAGTAATCCTTATCAATTTTCATAGAAATCATGACATTCAAAGCATCCTCTACCTGCATCTGAAAGTCATACTCGTTCTCATGAACCCTATACTCCAATTCTCCTTCATCGATATCTACGCGAACGATTCTGGCATCAGGAGCAAATTTGTCACGGTGAAGACCAACCTGTCGAATATCCATCCGTGACCCCAGAGAAATAATCAAATCGCTCTTGGCAGCAATGAAATTTGCCGCGCGATCACCATATGCACCTAGAAATCCGTAACGCAAGCAATGCTCTCCTAGTACATCAAATGCAATCATGCTGGTCACATAAGGTATTTGCAGGTGATCTATCACTTTTCTCACCTTGTCTCTTAATTGAGGTTTCTTAACTCCATTTCCCAAAACAATGCAAGGCGAATTGGATTTCCTCAACAAATCCGCCAGCTTCTCAGAAAGCTCACCTGCTTTGTCTTCCGTCTTTTCTTCCCTCATATCATCAAACAATACTGTCTCATCAGCCTCAAACGGTGCCCGTGAGACATCCATCGGCAGATCAATCAGAACCGGGCCTGGGCGGCCCTCTGTGGCATAGAACCATGCTTTTTTCATACATTCCACTATCTGCTTTGGTTTTTCTATGTATACGCAATACTTTGTTAATGGTTTCACCACCGAAACAATATCCGATTCCTGAAAACCTCTTTGTCGGACACGCATTCCCCTCGCCGATTCATAGGTATTAATATTTCCCGTCAGACAAATCAATGGAATAGAATCATAATACGCATGTCCGATTCCTGTCATCAGATTAGTGGCTCCCGGGCCGCCAATTGTGTAGACCACCCCAGGTTTTCCTGACGTTGCCGCATATCCACAAGCAGAAAATGCTGCTGCTTGCTCATGGTAGCAAACATGTGCAGTAATCTGATCTTTGTATTTATCAAAAGAGGCCATCAGATTCGCTGCCGAACCGCCTGGATAGCCAAAAACATCTGTGATTCCTTTACCTATCAGTAATTCCACAATATAATCTGTGGTCTTCATGCGGCCACCTCCTTACGGAGGTTATGCCTGTAAAGCCGCTCTATTCCTCGTTTTACCCCCCCCCTATCTGGCGACAGCACGCATTCCATCGCGTTTTTCAGACCATCTGCATCAAATTGATGCTCATGATACAACCATGGTGCATGCGCTGCCGGTACAAAACAATCTGGTATTCCTAAAACACGAAAGTTAACTGTGAGTCTACTCTCCGCTAAAACAGAGGCCACCGCATCTCCTAAACCGCCGACTATGTTATGATCTTGTGCAACTACAATATTTCCCGTTGCTGCTGCCTTCCGGATTGCATCCCTGTCGATTGGTTTTACTGTATGCATATCCAGCACCATAATCTCCATCCCGGTTTCCTCTTGTATTTGTTCTGATGCCTCCAGTGCATACTGAACACATATCCCTGCGCAGAGAAACGCGCCATCATCTCCTTCTCTTATGACATCTGCCACGAAAGGATCCAGACGATACTCCGCCCCATGGAGTTCCCTTGCCTGCATAATACTGAGTCTCATATAAATTGGATCCGGCATATCCGCAGAGCAATCAATCATCTGCTGCAATTGCCTGCAATCACTTGGCTCCCAGACTTTGATTCCCGGGATTCCGCGCATGATTGCACAATCCTCCATTGCCCAATGTGTTGCACCTGAAATTCCACCCGAAAAACCCGCATAGGTTCCCACCATACGAATCGGCAATCCATCATAAGCAACATCATTCCGGATCTGTTCACATGCGCGCATACTCAAGAAAGGCCCCATCGCAAAAGCATAGACGATTGCCCCCTCTCTCGCCAAACCTGCTGCAAAAGAGATCATTTCCTGCTCTGCAATCCCCACATTGAACGCTCTTTCCGGAAATCTCTCGGCAAACCTCTTGACTCGGCAACTTGCCATAACATCGGCACTCACTATCACAACTCTGGAGTCTCTCTCGCCCAGCGCAATCATAGCTTCTCCAACGGCATCTCTGAAATTTCCCATTGATGTCATACAATTAGACTCCATCTCTTCTCGTATTCCTCATTCAACCGGATGATCAGTTCATCGCATTGTTCCTGTGAAATCTTACCAGTATGCCATCTTCCTTGATTCTCCATAAACGTCACGCCCTTCCCCTTGATCGTATGGCATATGAAAGCCGTTGGTTTCTCAGACATCGGATCCGGCAGGCAATCCAAGTGCATCTTTATTTTTGCCATGTCGTTTCCATCGAACTCTTCCACCATCCAGCCAAATTCTCTGTATTTCCCAGCAATATCCCTTAATGACGTTGCATCCTCCAAGGGGCCATCGCCGGCAAGCCCATTATTATCAATAACTGCAACTAAGTTTCCTAACTTATGGAATACTGCATTCATTGCTGCTTCCCAAACAGAACCCTCCGTCTGCTCTCCATCTCCCATAATCACATACACTCGGCTAGTTTGATTTCCTTTCAACCGAAGGCCGACAGCCATTCCACAGGCAATCGGAAGACCGTGTCCCAAACTCCCGCTGGGAACATCTACGAAATGATTCACCAAATCACAAGCATGCATGGCAAATCTACCGCCATCCTGCATATAATGACTGAACACTTCGTTCTCCTTAAAGCATCCAATTGCTTCCTGATTCAATGCCATGGTCTCATAGGCGTGACCCTTTGACAGTACAAACCTGTCCCTTCCTTCCCATTTAGGATCGCCGGGATCATATTGCATCTGATACTGCCACAGAGCAGTCATGATATCAGCAACAGACAGATCGCTTCCTATATGAATGATCTCTTTCACTGCCAATTTCAGCAACGACTCCCTGATTTCCAGCGCTGCTTTTTCCAGTTCCCTGACATTTTTGGTCTTCCTCATCATATCTTCTGTATACCTGTCCTACCGAATGTCGTAATCACCATATCAGATGCACACTTCGTTCTGATCTCATTCACAATCTCATCCACGTAGATCGGACCCAGAATCATAATCTCATCCACCGGTTCCTCTTGAAAATGGGACGGTGCAACAATGGGGATGTGTGATCCGGGCGCGAAGCATCCCTGCTTAAATGATGCATTGTCTATGATATAAGAAACTTCATGGTGTATCCCCGCCATAGATAGTAGCGTGAACGCAAAATGCCCTGCACACCATACAGCAATCTTTTTTCCTTGTTTTACGACATCTCTGATATATGCCGCAACCTGTTTCTGTAAAGGTTCAACATCTGCCCATATTCTTTTCAAAGGCAATGCTTCCCGTTTCTTCACAACAGCATAGATATACACCTGACCAGCTTCTCCCTGTTCAAGAACATCAAAGCCATTACGCTGAAGAAGAAAATGGAGCGTATTGGTATCATAATAAGCAATATGATCCACGGTAAGATCGTAAAAGCCCCCTGGTTTCATCAGATGCTCCATGCTTGGAACACGGATCAGTCCCAAACCATCCGCTTTCAAGTTTTTGCTGGCAAGCTGTAACATCGCATTGGGGTTAAGTAGACGAGCTGGATACGCGAAGGAATAAAATGCATCAAAAGGAGCCCCCGTAATCTCTGTGTCAGTTGACTCAGGATCCCCCTGCTGGACATCCACACCTTCCTCCTCTTTTGCAATCCGGACAAACGCTTCGCTATTCTCTATCCCTCTCGCCTGAACCTGGTAATCCATTTCCTCAAGAGTCTTTAGAAACCCCCCTTTTCCTGCTCCGATCTCGAGAATCTTCTTCCCCTGAAGATTCCAGTTTTCAATAAAATGTCGAAACTGCTCCTGACACACGGGTATCAGTGTGCGACTCCGCTCTCCCGCTCTGGTGGAATCTTTATAATATGAAACCGGCTCACAATCAAACTGCACCAGTCCACACCCTTCACACTGACGGAGATCCAAATCAATCGCTTTGTCATTATCGACATTCTCTTTTGTTGGGAGATTCTGTGCGGCAGCTGGTAAATCTCTACATTGATAAATAGGTTCTCGTAACAACGGTGCCCCGCAGACAATACAGTAATCCCTCTTCATTTCTTACTTAGTTCTCCCTCATGTACATTTTAATCTTGCATTGTCATTTTTACATAATTGCTATTGCAATGCTGATTCCATCTCCGATCGGCAATCGCACAAGTTTTTTCCCGAGTTCCTCTTCAAATACTGACACTGCCTTCGCAACACCATGATAAAATTGCGTAAAATAATCGTGGATCAAAATTACACTGCCAGATACCATCCTTGGATAGAAAAAGCGGAGACCATCGAGGGTAGGTGCATAGAGATCAAAGTCTAAGTTGACAAATAGAAAACGTTCCTCTTCCAAACCGACAAGCGTGTCCGGGAAAAAACCTTTTCGAATCACCACCTGTTCTCGATTCGGCATCTTCTTCAGTACGATTTCTTCTGAGGTCTCAGAATAATAATTTTCTTTGACTTTGGAATACCCCTGCTCTGTTTCCACCTCAACATCTTTTTTGTTGAATCCTTCAAAGGTGTCAAACAAGTACAATTTGTGTTGGGGAAAGCGTGTATTGATCTCTCTCGCGAACATTCCCTGAAAAACGCCTCCCTCTGCAACGCATACAGACATATCCTCTTCTTGATGAATACTTGCGAAGTCCCTCAGGAAGTTTACCCGTGCCTGTACCTCAACCAGCAGCCTGTTCTGTATTTCTTTATTGAATTTATCATCCGAGATTCCTTCTTCCAGCAAGCTTTCTCTTATCTCATCAAAACGCATGGTGGAAGCGATGACGATCTCATCGTAGATCAATTCTTTGAGTTTCGATACTCCGCCAAGAACCTCAACCCCTCCAACTTTCGATCCCCAAAGAGATTCATTATTATCCAAAAATCCAATTATCTCATTTTTCTCCGATAACTCCGAAGCTAGAACGCCTCCTAAATTACCGGCGCCAAAGATCACAATCTTTTTCATATTCGTTTATCCTTCTTTTACTACTGCTTAGTTCTTGAGCCATTTTTTTATCCCCATCATCGTTCCAAATTACTGAAACTGTTATATATTCTTGTTATACCTTCTTCAAATGACACTTCCGGCATCCAACCCGTATCTTTATTCAATGATGAAATATCTGCGCACAAATCCATTACCGGCTTTTTAGGATAGGGGAGTTCCCCTATTCCAATCGCTACCCCTGGCGAAACAATATCCCTAATTGTCTCTATGTATTCCCTCAACGGCTTCGCTTTACCACTCCCAACACAATAAATGTGGGATCCTGTCACCTTCTTCCCTACAAGGTAAAAAGCCCGACCTATATCATCAGCATATAGATAATCCCATCTCTGTTCTGCAGGAGTATATGCACAATGTTCCCCCTTCATCAGCCTCCTTACAGTGGTCATAATCATTGAATTTAATCGATCATTAATGCCATACACAGAGAAAATACGCATCCAACTACAGGCTATCTCCCGTTCTGAGCACTCAAGCATATTCATGGCCAATTGTCCGGCCGCTAAATGAATGATCCCGTCAGCACGAACAGGCTTGCAATCAGAATTTGGAGAAAGAGGGCCGTCTCCATAAACGCCATATTCAGACTGCGACCCTGCCCCCACAAAGCTCCGACACCCCAGCTTTAATGCAGAATCTGCCGCATACAGTACAGTCTGAATATTGAGAGACTTCGTGATAACTTCTTCCAAGGACTCCTCATAGGTAGGAGTTCTCGGCCATGCAAGATGAAAAAAAACATCACAAGGTGAATCTACTAGACTAACCAACTGATGATAATCTTTCGTATCACATTCAATAATACGAATCCTGTTATCATGCGGCAACCTCATTATGTTTGAAGATCCCGGTCTAATCACCGCATATACGACACCTATCTCAGGATCACTCATCAATGCTTCTATCAATGCCACGCCGATCATACTGGTCGCGCCTGTGACCACGACCCTTTCCATCTTCAATCTACTCATATTATAATACTCTGTCCAGTGTCTTTCTCAAATCCAAGTCGTTCCTCCACAACCACCATAGGACGGCCTATTACTCTCGAATTAATATTCATTACATATTCGCCCAACAATCCAATGAAAAGAAGTTGACACCCGCCAAAAAAAAGAACAGATATCAAAATAGGTGCATTCCCAGCCGAAAACTGATCCCAATATATAAGTTTCAGAATAAGATAAACCACACCAACTATAAAACTCACAACTGCCACAGCAACACCGAAGAAGGTTACGGCACGAAGCCCCCCCCTTGTATAGCTGGTAAATGAGAGCATTGCAGAATCATAGTACCTCATGAAATTCATTGAGCTTCTCCCCATTTTTCTTTTCTGTTGTTCAAAAGGCAGTTCCAGCCTATCCGGTGCATATTCAGCAACCATACCCTTGATAAACGGTTTGCTATCTTTTATATTTCTCATTAATTCCACAAATGATCTGTCATACAACCCAAATCCGGTGAACTGCTTTATCTGCTCTACATCACTCATCGCTTTAAAGATTCGGTAGTATACTTCTCTAGCTAGATAAACAAGGTGATTTTCCCTGCTTGCCGTCTTCACCATACAAATGACTTTATTCCCTTCTTCCCATTTTCTTACCATTACAGGAATCATCTCTACAGGTTCCTGAAAATCTGCATCTATAAGAACTGTGCAGTCCCCATCCGATTCTCTTAGTGCAAAAAAAGCATTTGTATTTGGGCCACAGTTTATACGATTAAAAACCGCTTTAACATGCAGATCAGCCGAGCAGATATCTCTCAGAATCTCTCTACTACGATCTTTAGATTTATTATCTACAAACAGAATCTCATAGTCATACTCCGACAATTCTTTGTTCATCAGATCCGACAAAGCCTTATACATGTCCGGAATATTTTTCTCTTCATTATAACAAGGAATGGCAATTGACAATTTCATTATATACCCTCTGTCTTATTCTATCATTTCATACGTCTGGCAGAAATGATAAGTGAAACGCCTGTCGGAAATCTATGTTTGCGAAGCATATATTTTTCCGAAGAGAATATACGCTTTAAAGCTTTATTAACCACACCATCCTTCTCAGAGAAGGCGGCATCCGCTGTTTCTATATGAAAAAGATTCTTAACCTTCCTAATCACCCATATAGGAGGCATAAGCCAGAAATTAAAATATGATTCCCTTCGGACATCAAGTCCTGCAGCCTTCACCTTTTCCATTAACTCCGCATACTCATATCTGCGAAAATGATGACTCATTACATCATTAGAACCCCAAAGGCTCTTCCGTGCGGGCACTGTGAGTATAAGCCATCCGTTAGACTTCAACAGACCACAAAGTGTCTCCAACGCTCGCCTATCATCTTCAACATGTTCCAGCACATCCAGGCAAAAAACATAATCAAAACTCTCCTTGTCAAACGGAATATCGTCTGGCAACATTCCTTTTTGTATATGAGCGTTAGCATCTTCATTGTTTGTTATATCGCTCGATCTACGGCAGTAATCAACCGCTCCCTGTTCTGCATCAACTCCATACACCTCACCATATTCAGAAAGAGCCTTGAGCATCAATCCCGTACCGCAGCCAACATCACATATTGTATACTTTTTATCAAATTCTAATTGTGCATGATTTTTCGCAAAATCAATCACAATTTCACGTTTTCCGCATAGCCACCAGAAACTGTTTTCTCTGCCAATGGTTGCATCATATAATTCCTTGTCCATATATTGATAATCTGTTGACATAGTCTGTCACCTCTAACCTCATTGAATCAAGTCCACAATTTACTATGTAACTCATCGGACTGGATAAAACACATCAGCAGTTCCTTTCTATCCATTCCCATCTCGAGCTGATTCTTCCATGCCATCAACTCTTCAGTACTGCATATCCTTTGAAGGATAATTTCATAACAACTCTTTACATAATCATAATCATTATAATAAGATATCTTTTCATATATTTCGTTGGCCAATTCCTGCGGGTTAGTGCGTAACTCTTCAATTTTTCTATCTAATTCTTTTACTGATAACTTAGTGTCAAATACGTCCGAATAAATCTTATACATCCACATCTCATCTTCGGTACAGTCGCTATACAGATTATAATTTGTTCCAGCTATCTCAAGGATATTTCTAACAACTTTCTTATGATCAGGCAAATCTATTCCTTCTGTAAGCCCATTTTCCGCCAAAAGGAAGAAGTCTATACTATCATCATTCATTTTTTCACTCACATAGTCTAGAACCTCTATTCTGTCGTGTCCGCCTGCCACTGTAATATCATTTTCCCAACCCAATTCAGAGTATATAGCATTAATTCCATCCCCATAAGCGCATGTATCCTTTGGTACACCTGCCCTCACCCTTTCCTTCACAAATTCTAATGTCTCATTATTCCATTGACCAAATGCCCTTGCCTGAAAATCATCGCGAAAATACATCATAGATTCAATAGAAGAAAATGTCAGAAAAAGAACCATGGCCGCTTGAGCAATCTTTGTACCTTGCTTCACAATGGAATTCTCATCATACTGTTGAACTGATCTCATTTGCTCTATAACGAGACTAATCAGTAATAACAATATAGGCATCAAATATACAAAAATTTGAATATCGACTCGAACACATGTAACAATCCCGATGCCTAGCGTCATCAGCGCCAAATATGCAGTAATCATTGTTTGTGTGGTCATATTTTTTTTTCTAACAGATCCCTCAATATATATGACTATAGCAGAAACAGAAATAACTATAATTGGTATTTGCGGAGGTATTCCTTTCAGAAAGGGTCGTACTATTACTGGCCATAATGTATCTATGTTTCCTCCTAACGGATATAAGAAATCCTTAAAGTCAAAAAAATTGCCTCCAAGAAGCAAATTAATAAACCCAGTCAAAAGATATGCACCGATAATAGACAGTATGGGAGCAATCAATAACTCCAGTATTAATTGTACAACCTTTCTATCGTGAATGTTTTTCATAAACCTATAAAAAAGGAATGCTGCCAAGCAAACCAATCCCGTCTCTAAATTATATACTATGGCCAAAAGGCATAAGGCGTAGTAAAACCAAATCCTCTTTTCTCTGAATTTTAAAAAAACAGCAATACACATTGCTGGGAAAAACAACCGATGGGGTACCTCCTGAAACATTGGCATTCCCTGAAATGGCATTACTATATAACACAACAGCGAAAACTCGTACAACGCAAATATCTTATCATTTTCTATAAGCCTCATACCAAGAACGGCAAATATCCCAAACCCAATCATTCCCTCGATCATCAAAACCAATGCTATAATCTGATGATTGTTAAATCCGAAAAAACGAAGAATCCTAAACGGTAGGAATAGCAATGCATAATGTCCATAAATAGTTGAATTTAACGGCCCATATGGTTCACCTGACATCACACAATAAATAGATTCAACATAACCTTCCTCATGTGCAAGCGCCATTGAAGACGAAAAGGGATTAATACCATAGCAATAGAGCGCACCCATGATTGCAATGAACGAGACTACCATTATTCTGCCATAGACAGAAAAACTGAATGTGATATTTTTCACAAACAAGACTAAAACGAAGGCAAAAAAAAGACCAAACAAAACAAAACTGATATGGTGTCTTGTAAGTATAATCACATCATTTTGCCATTCATTTTCCGCAAAATAAAACTGTATGCAACCTACAATCAACAAAATCGTCGCTACTGCGATAATGATTCTGCCAACTGTATGATTCTTTTCTAATTTCGTGGGAGACAAGATAAAAAAGAAGACTGCAATGAGCAAACCTATAAAACAGGAAAGAAAATAAAAAATGATATTATTACCAATACCATGAAAACTGTCTCCGTTGTATTTACTAAAAGTATATATCTCTGCCATAATTGATAGAACTATCAGCATGATTCCGGAAATATACACTATTCGTATATTACTGTCTTTACAACAGTTCATCATTTATATCCTTTCCCTATTCATACTTTCTAATGAGGCTAAACAATATCTCCGCCTTCCTTTTTGCAAGTTCCAAATCTCTGTAATTTGTTTTCATTTGCATGATCTGCTTCTGCACTCTTTCGGCAACCGGACAGAGTCCATGTTCATATCGTACATTCTCATAAATGCCAGGAAGTCTCTTCGCAAACACTCTTTCAGAGATAACAGGTTCAAGATATGGAACGCTCCATGCGCCATAATAGCCATCTCCACCAATATCAACATACTCTTTTCTGAATTCCTGCCATGTCTTTCCGGTCTTTTCCTCTCCCAAATAGCGAACCCCCAGAGAATAATATGAATTTACATATCCATCCGGTGTTTTTTGAGGAATCAGATAATCACATGTTTTCATTACATCCATAAATATTTTCGCTGATTCCTGGCGAAGCTTGACCAACTCATCTACCCGTTCCAGCTGTGCATATGCAACTGCAGCTGTGAACTCGGGCATCCTGTAATTCCACCCTAGCGCATCATGACGTTTATAATCAGGATTTTGAAACATATCCTGATTTAACCTGACGCGTCCATCCTCTGCTCTCAAATTTTTAAAACCATGTCCACCAAGCTTTCTACACTTTTCTGCATATTCCTCCTGATCTGTGAGGATCATTCCGCCCTCACCACATGAGATATGCTTCGTATTCTCAAAACTAAAACTGGAGATATCTCCAATTGTACCAAGCATCTTGCCCTTATAACTGCTCAAAACAGCCTGCGCATTATCTTCTATCACGGCGACATGATGCCTTTTTGCAATATCCAATATCCGATCATAATCCGGCGATAATCCATATAATGCAACTGCAATAATAGCTTTCGTTTTTGGGGTGATTAATGCCTCCAGCTTATCCGGATCTAGATTAAAAGTATCTTCCACTATGTCGCAATATACCGGAATGGCATTTGCCGCGAAGGTTGCAGTCGAATCCATAATCACTGTCAACGCTGGTGAAATCACCTCGTCTCCCGCGCCCACACCAACTGCTTCCAGTGCTGCATGCAATGTTGATGTCCCGGAATTAAAAGCAACGCCGTATTTTGTCCCTATTCTCTTGGAAAAAGCTTGTTCGAGGCCAATCGTCCAACTACCGCCTGTTGCCGACCATGACTCACCCTCCAACACTTTTTCAAGATACTTTAGCTCATTGCCAAGGTATTTCGATGGATTTTTCATCACTTCTTTGTTCATTTGTTTCCCTCTCCTATCCCATCCTTCAATACCAGTTTTGTACGTCTTTTCTGATTCTCCAAAAACTCTTTTTGACGTCCAATATTGATCTTCGGTATCTCCGGATGCTCCACAAAATATGCTACGATATCACGTAGCGGAATGTCGTTATTGACACAACGAAAACGGGTGAAGACCTTGTTGAACATTTCATAGTCTTCCGGATAATCTAAGGTCAGCCTATAGTCCGTACTAAAAAAAACCGGATCAACATTTTCCAATACACCACATCGAAAAAGACCACTGTCCTTAAAATACGTCCACATCATCTCCGTGTCTTCTGACGCCTTGATTTCACAAACTTTCTTTAATGCCTTCGCCGTAAACGCATAGGTAAACGCACCACAAATCAATCCCTCCGGCGCTTCTATAAAGTCGTAGTCTCCTTTGCTGATCTGAACTGCTCCCATATCCAACAGCTCAGGCTCACAGAACAGGTCATCTCCATCGAATGTCACGATATAATCAATCCCATATTGCTCCGCTGCCCCATTCCAGCGTGCCAGTTTATCTTCAAGGCTTCCTCTAAACACAGATGCACCAGCCTTTTCAGCCAATTGGCATACTTCGTCATCCACCTTTCTTTCCGTAGTACATACGATGACATCCGTGAAATTCTTTGCCAGTTTTGCACGATTTACAATATGCTCCAACACCGGTTTCCCTAAGATCGGTCTTGCGGTCTTATTAGGAAGTCGCGATGAATCCATCCTGATTGTAATAAAAATTGCTGTCCTCATTTCAAGCACTCTCCGATCAATTTCATGTCACATTGTTCATTACATTTCATATTCTGGCGGTTCTCGATGTGTGCCATTCGAAAATCCCGGTATGCATCTCCATTCCAGATCTCTTCCAAAGTGTTTTTGTGGACATCTCCCAAAATGATTTCATTATTAAAATCCTCCATACACATGGTAGCCTCTCCATTGGATTTGATCGTCATCGTCATCCATGGATGCTTGCATAGTTCTGACCAATGAATGGAGTGAGTTCCGTGATAGTCCTTTCGATACCACTGGCAATCCTCACTTTTTAAATAGATGTACACATCTTTTCCTGCAAATGCTGCTAATAGCTTATCATAATCTTCTTTTTGCGTTTTTCGATTTAGATCCAGCATCGTAATCACTACAGTTGTGTTTAGATGATTCCGGTGTTTATAATCCAAAACCTGCTCTATCTTCTCGTAGCTTTCCGTGAAATTACTCTTTTCTCCACGAATTTTTTTATGCTCCTCATCATTCACGCTTTCGATGGAATACTTAATATAGTCCAGTCCCGCATCGAGCATTTTATATGTCCGTTCCAAGTCAATATTGGCAGGATTACAGCTGAAATACGAGAAAAAGCCCTTTTTATGTAGAATCTCTACATATTCATGCATATTCACATCTAGTAGAGGATCTCCATATCCATGAAGCTGAATGACCTTTGAGATTACATAAAGAAAAAAATGGTTTTCACTGGGTTCATCATCCTCGGCTATCCCATATTTCTCTTCACAATACTCTTTCCAGATCTCCCAATCTTCCTGGCTGTGAGGTTGAATCTGTTCTACTACGCGCAAAAAAGTGTCCTTATCGATGTCTTCTATCTTTCGTGTCATCATTGTAGTTCTTGGGCACATCTTGCATCGCATATTGCATCGATTCGTCGTTTCAATATTGTAAACAACGGGAGTTTCGCTCCGAATTTTCTCCAAAGCACTGAACAGATCATTTTTATCCTTTAACGCCCCTTGGTCAAGTTGATATTGAATATCATCAAACTTTCTGTAAAAATTTATATCCAGCATATTAATACCCTCTCAGCTTTTTTCTGACAGTCATTTCACTTTCGGAGATTGTTTTTTCCGTTCCACCCATGATCATGGTCGCCTCATCAACCCGACGTTTCAACATATCCATCGCATGAATCGTCAGACTTGCTTTTTGATCCGTGCCCCACATCTCGTGAGATAATGTGACATGTCTTTCAATTACACATGCCCCCATAGCAGCCGCTATCACCGTAGGCTCCAATCCCATCTCATGTCCGCTATATCCGACTAGACAATGATACCTCTCTCGAAGTGTTGGGATCATCCGCATATTCAGCTCATTTAATTCTGCCGGATATGATGAGTTTGTATGCAACAGAATAAAATTGCCATCACAATACTTATCCAATAACTCCACGGATTTATCCAATTCTTCAAATGTTGTCATCCCTGTTGACATTATAATTGGTTTCCCGCTCTCTCCGGCCGCTTTGATCAAGCCCTCATCCATGTTTGCTGCCGATGCGAGTTTAATAAAAGGAACATCATAATTCAACAAAAATGTCAAGCTTGGTTCGTCCCATGGCGAAGCCGTCCACGAAATCGGCTTTTCTCTGCAATAAGTATCAATATAATCGTATTCTTCTTTTTCAAACTCTATTCTTTTTTTGTACTCCAGATAGGTCATCTCTCCCCATGGGGTTTCACGCATTACGTTTTTCTGTGCTTCCGGAACCGCAATGTCGGGCGTGCGTTTTTGAAACTTTACGCAATCCCATCCACAGGCAAATGACGCATCTATTAGCCTCTTTGCAATTTGAAGATCGCCATTATGATTAATCCCTATCTCAGCGACAAAATATGGGGACGATGTTTCATCCACCTCGTGACCACCAAGTTTAATTGTATGTTTTGGCATGTCCTTATTCTCCTTCTTGAGTTAAACATCTGTAAAGATCTCTGATAACGCCCTCGCCGCCCCCTTTTTCCGATATCCAATCAGCCACTGCTAAAATCTCTTCTTCGGCATCCCGAGGTGCGGCTTTATATCTAACAATTCCCATTGCAGGGAGATCGTTCAAATCATTTCCTACAAACAACACGTTTTCTGTATTTATGCCATGTGCTTCACAATACTTACATACGACTTTTTCTTTATCGGACACGCCATGAATCACATCTATCCCAAGCTTTTCCGCTCGTCTGGAAACAACCCTGTTAATTTCTGTCGAAACGATGATTTGCTTGATACCCAGTTTTTTAATCTTTGATATAGCGTATCCATCTCCCCGGTTAACAAATACCGATTCCTTCCCGTTTTCATCAACAAGAAGTCGATTATCAGTCATCACTCCATCAAAATCATATATTATTAACTTGATAAGGTTTTTGTTCAATTGTCGTTCCATTACCCACTCGTTCTCTGACTGATTCTGTAAGCTGTTCTATAGACTCCGGTTGATAAAAATGATTGCATCGTGATTGCACAATGTCAAATAGTTTATTGTAATTGGTAATAAAATCAACTCCCAAAGACTGCTTTGTTATCGGAATAATCTTATTCAATGTATAGGTTTCTTCATCCAACCCCAAAAGAATATTCGGCATGATCAACGCCGAACTATGTATACCAATAATCGTTTTCCCTTTTATTCCCCCATTAAGGTAAACTAATTCCCATGGAATGTCGTCTTCCATAAACACCACGTCGTCTTTTATGGAATCATATTTCTCGAACGAATCTCTTGGATGTTTTTTTATGATAATACTATTCTTTCCAACTTCTTTAAGTATAAATCTCAGGCAATCTATAACCAGTCTTTCATCAAACCAGCCCTCTGAAAGTGTATCTAAAAAAACAATAGGATACTCTATGTCATGATGTTCATAAGCAAAAACCTGATTTAAATAGCCTATCCATTCTTGATCCTCAATGTCTATCAGTGGTACATCTACCAATTCATGCTCAGGATGATGTACAACATATTCTCTTGACGTCACATAAATATCGTATGTATGTCCGGGTCCCTTATCCAACCCCCACTTCTTTCTGTCAATATGGTTCAATATTTTTCCAAAGGAAGAGTTTGAATGAATCAAACAAGATCCTGGACCATCCGTCATATAACATGATAATCCATCTGTCATCAAATGCCATTTATAGTTATGATGTCGCTTTATAGAATACTTAAATAAATAGTAATAAAGCCACGTGGGATTCCAAAAAAATACTTTCTCATACTCGCCAGGGTCTGCTGCAATATAATGTATCACCCCACGCTCCGGAAACAAAAAGAATAATAACTGTTCTTTCATCCGAGGAGCCTTGATCGGCGAAAAATACACTCTTGAAAACATAGACTCTAATATATGTCTATCATAGATCGATCCTAAGAGTTCACCTTCCAGCACTATGTCTACTTTTTTATGACACAGCAATGTCTTTTTGATCTGTAACGCAAACATGAGTTCATGTCTGTTGATAACGAGCATGAGAGTCCTGTCCGTGTCGTTAGTTTTTTTCTTTCTATCAAAGGCTTTCATTCATTTCAATGCATCTCCAAGATCACTTTTAGACGATATCATATCAAATCATTTTAGGCGCTTCTGTCAAACGGATATAACGATAGTTCTTCCCTGAGTGTTCTTCTATAAAGCGATAATCTTCCACGCTTATTTGCATTGTGATACTCTGATTATTATTACAATCTATAGTATAGTCTATAGAGCAATTTGCAATTAGTTCCTTCTCATCGATTGTAGAAAGAACCACATATTCTTCTTTCCCAACAGTCACAATTTCATATCGCCTTTCATCCTCAACCGAAGAAGTAAGAACAACAATAAACCCTGATACCAAAAGTACAACACCGATAGTCACAAGAACCGTAGAGATCACTTTTAGCGCCTTTTTTACTTTTTCCTTTTTGATTCGATTTGAAATCACATATAAAGGCATCGATATCGATACTATTACCACCAAAATCCAAGAAATACTATCATAATGTTTCTCCACAAAACCGACTAAATTTTTTAAATTATCATTATTCCCCGCTCTATGTACTATAATTTCAAAACTCTGTACCCCAATAAGCCCCATCTCCACAGCAAAGAGCAGACTTATAAGAAAATCATCTATAAATGAAGGTTTTGCCTTATTCAGCAACGGCAGCTTACGATAGTAAATCGGAAGCAGCAGCAAGAGTACCATTGCTAAAAGAAGCAAAAAATAGAGAAGCTTGTCACCGATATCCGTCACAAAATATCTACGAGGGATGTGAAAAAAGGCTTCGCAATCTGTCTGGTATATTTTTTGATAAACACGGTTTAAAATGAAATATCCTAGAGGAACTGTTGCCACTATCACGGCAACTACATCCTTCCATCTTTTGGCAAATCCTTCTATTTTTGTCCAAAGACTGGTACTATTTTTTTGCTCTTCATGATCGCTTTCCAATAAAACTTTCCTCTCCGCTCTAGCTCACTTATACTATATGGCACTATCTCTCATAATATCTATATACCGAGTCTATAACAGTTTTTGATTCTTCATCATTCAATCCATAAAACAACGGCAACCTTAAAAGCCTTTCGCTCTCCCTTGTTGTATACCTATCTTCACCCGAAAAATAGCCAAAGCGTCTTCCAGCGGGCGAAGAATGTAGCGGCGTGTAATGAAATACTGCGTCTACACCCTTATCTTTCAAAAAACGAATCATCTTTGTTCTTTCATCAAGATCTTTAACCTTGATATAGAACATATGTGCATTATGCTTGCATCCTTCTGGCACAGCAGGACGTTCTATCAACCCTCTTTGTTCTAATAACTCAAAAGCATCATAATACTTTTTCCATGTATTCATTCTATTAGCTAAAACAACATCCGCTTTCTCCAACTGTGCCCATAGATAGGCCGCATTCAGCTCACTTGGAAGACAACTATCTCCCTTATCAACCCATGTATACTTATCTACCTGCCCCCGATAAAACCTGGAACGATCTGTCCCTTTTTCCCGATATATTTCTGCCCGCTCATTATATACAGGATCGTTTATAATAAGCGCTCCTCCCTCACCCATAGAATAGTTTTTGGTCTCATGAAAGCTGTAGCATCCAAAATCTCCGATTGTGCCAAGCGCCTTCCCTTTATATTTGCTCATAACTGCCTGTGCTGCATCTTCAACCACCTTGAGATGACGCCTTTTTGCGATATCCATGATGACATCCATTTCACATGCAACACCCGCATAATGCATCACGATGATTGCTTTCGTACGATCTGTAATGGCACTTTCAATGAGAGACTCATCTATATTCATGGTGTCCGGACGAATATCAACAAAAACAATCTTTGCCCCCATCATCACCGGTGCCGTAGCAGTACTTGAAAATGTGAACGACGGAATAATAACCTCATCTCCCTGATGTATATCGCACAAAGCCATGGCCATATTCAGTGCAGTTGTCCCACTGGTCGTCAGCAAGGCTTTCTGGGCACCAAATCTCTGTTCTATCCAATCATGACACTTTTTTGTAAATGGTCCGTCTCCCGACAAATAGCAACTATCAACAACTTGAGAGAGGTATTCTTTTTCCTTTCCAACCGAAACCGGATTATTAAACGGAATCATATACTTTTTCCTTTTATCTGCTTAAAACACATAAACATTATGACTATGTTTCCGGGGGGGTGTGTACAATAATGTTTTTTTGATAGTAAGCTCCTACTTCCAGATTACCAAGATACCGATAGTCTGTGTCATCTGAAGCGAGCCAAATCTCTACAAATCCGTCAACTGGTGCTGGTAAAGCATCAATTACCACATCTTCTTGTGGAGCCTGTTCTATCTGTTGATAAATATCTGACACCTCACCATAATATGCCTGAATCTCTCCATTTACAAGCGCTTTGCTAAGTTTATAAATGCTCCCATCCTCTATACGATAGGGCATTAGCACTAGCACCACCACGGCAATCATCAATATGGTCACGACGAAAAGTCTCTTATTGTCAATTTTAATTATACTAAGACGAAATCTCTCCCCCGCAAGGATAGCCAATGTCACAAATCCCATAATCAGAAAAAAATCTACAACAAACAGAGTCCGATTGGGGAGATATGGGGAATCATATCCCAAACACGCCAAAAAAGCAACTCCCATAGAAACGAGCCAAAATGAAATCACCTCAAAAAGTCTGACTCGATCTTTGTTCTCGTTTTGCGCATATGTCCACAAAAAAACCGCTAGAAGTAATACAAAAAACACACTGTCTTTAAACAATCTTTCTGTCTCTACAACAAAGATTCTGAGTGAGCAAAAAAGACTCCTGAATACATGCGTCTCTCCTAACAAATCGTGTCTTGCAAAATTCCCCGGTGCCAGCAGATTTAGAAGCGGAATCAAGATAGCTATAATGATATATACAATTCTATAATCACGTTGTTTTTTCAGAAATTCCATATAAATGAATAACGTAATAAAAAAAACAAAGCATGCCATTGCGATTGTCTGATTTCCACCGGATGCAAAAAAAAGTATACTTAGTGAAACAATCTGGTAGGCAACCTTATTTCCATCAATTCCCTTCAGAAAAAGGGCAAAACCAATCAATAAAAGGCTTAATTCGACGGAATAATCCACCGCTCCCGCAAACCAAAAGACAACCTCCGTCCATGATTTATAATCAAAAAAACTCCAAAGTATACATGCAGAAACAAGAAGCCAAGAATTCAGCCTATATCCCTTTATATGCAAAGCAGTATATGTAAAAAAAAGAATCGATCCACATAGTAAAGCCATATTGAGAACCATGATCGCACTTAACTGCGGAGCTCCCATTCCGACTAACGGATTCAACAAATAATACAAAAGTGACGAAAAATAATGACCACCCCAGCGAAACCAAGAGGCTATCGTCATTTGTATTGCTTTCAATATCGGATTGGACGTCGATGATTGAAAATCAAAATACTCTTTGGCCAGACTAAAATCATCTGTATTATAAATTGTATATGCCGACGCCCATGACATAGCTCCACAAGCAACCACCAAAAGGACCATGCTCGCAACCATTGCTATTCTGATGCCATATATAGTTCTCTTCCTTGAGATTTTCATTTCCATTGCCTTCTGACCTTATATATATGACTCAACCTTTCTTGCTAAACACCCGCCATTCCAATGATCAGTTGTCAACTCGTTCTTGCCACCATACTCAAAAAAAGAAAGCACTTCAAATCCAGTCTGTGTCAAAAACAGTTCCACCTCATATTTTGAAAAATAGCGCATCTTCTCATGAATCTCAAATGCTCTTGTCCTATCATCATGACTCAGAACATAATAATAATCTAATGCTAGACAATTTTCATCTGGCAAGAGTTTAGCATTCGATATTCTGATAATCTCCGTTGAATCCACTTTTTTCTTGATATGTCTAGGTTCAAGCTTGTTCAAAAACAGAGCAGGTTGATGATAAAAAGAGAATAGAAATACCCCATTATCATATAAATTTCTATTGATTGTTTTCAGGAATGACATGACGGCTACATTTGTCAGCTGATATCCTATTACATGAGCCAACGCAATCGCTGCATCCCCTTTTTGCGAACCATACTGTTCCTCACAGCCCGCATCCTTACACAAATACTCTATATTATCCTTATTATGCTCTTCCCTTGCAAAAGATATCATATCAGCGCTTCGATCAACACTGATCACTATGTCAAAAGAGGGCGAAAAAAACTCCGAGTATGCACCTGTACCGCAGCCGACATCCAACAGCACATGCTTATCAGGAATCCGTTGTCCAAATATTTGCATTATATAATCAACTTCCGTTTGGCATTTGTCTTCTCCTAGAAAAAAACGGTCATAAATTTCAACCATATCTTCAGAAAACGAGTCCGAAAGTACTTTCATATCTCACAATCCTCTGTTATCTATTTTTTCACTACACATACAATACTGCTGCCGTATGATATCTTTTTTTCACAATAGATCTTATTTAGCTCTCTATTTTCAAAAAAACGTAGTCCCTTACCTACAACCCCCTCCGGTTCTAGAAACTGCTTATCTGTGACACGTTTTTCTTCTTCTGCATTTCTTTCCGAAACTTTATGGATAAACGGTAGCTTCTCAAGCAGATGCCTTCTTACAAAAATCGGGATCCATAAAAATTGAAAGCAGTAATTACTATATAAAACTTCAAAGCCGACCTTATGAACCACTTCCGTTAGTCTTGCAATTATATATCTCCGAAAATGTCCATCTGCCTCATCTTCACTACTCCACAAGTTCATAAATGCAGGAACCGATAATAGTCCTACCCCTCCTTGTGGCATCTTATCATAAACGTTTTTCAAAAAGGATTCTTCCTCTTCTATATGTTCCAGCACATCCGTACACATGAATTGTGAAATCAATCCTTTATATTCTTGAAAAGGAATATTGAGAACTTTTTTGCACCCTCTTTCCTTTGCATTTTCACATGCTTTTTCGGTGGGCTCTATGAGTGTCACATCATATCCTGCATTCTGTACAGCCTTTGTATTAAACCCGTTCCCCCCCCCTATATCCAATATCATCTGTTTCTTGTTAAAGAACTGGTTTATCAAAAACAGAAAAATTTTCTCCCGATGCTGATACCACCACGATTGATCCTCCAGTTCATAATACTTCTGTTGTCTGCTGTCAGTATAGGCCGTTGACCGATATTGATTGTTGGCATCAGTATGATTCATCGCAATTGAGACTCTCCTTGACGATATATAAAGGTCTATCCTTATTCATATCAAAAATATTTCCCAAATAAACACCGATAATTCCCAATGTACTCAATATCATTCCTCCAAACAGAAAAATAGCAGCCACAATTGTTGTCCATCCCTCCGGATTCGCATGAAATGCAAAATAAGAAATCAGCATGGCTACGAGATAAACAAACGATCCTATTACTGCAACCACGCCTAAATGGATAGGCAAGTAAAGCACTCGATTGGAAAATGATGTCATCATCCTTATGGCATAATCTACTTTCTTTTTAAAATTATAGGACGACTTTCCCTCATATCTACACTCATGTTCAAACACAACAAAATCATGATCAAATCTAAGCCACATCAAGAACATTCCAAAGTCTCTTCCCCGGTCTTTGGATTCCTTGTAATAAGCTGCCGCTCTACTACTGGCAATCAGATACGTTCCTATTTCATAGTCAAAAGGAATCTCAGCAAAAAAACTGAATAATCTATGAAAGAGAAGTGCAAAAAAACGGCTAAGCGGAGACGCTTTTATATTATTTCTTCGCACAAAAACAACATCTACTTCTTTCTCTTTTACCATTCGATACAATTCAGCAATATGCTCAGGTGCATCCTGTAGATCACAGTCCATTGTAATGATCCATTCACCCTTTGCCTGCCTTACACCTGCAGTAATTGCTCTGTCCTGACCGCAATTATGTGTAAAATGTAGAGCTTTCACGCGTTTGTCCTGCGCAACTATCTTTTTTATCTCTTCCCAGGATCCCATCTCATCACAATCATCTACCAGTACAACTTCAAAAGAAACTTTCATTCCTTCTATTGTACTCACTATCCGTCTATACAGTTCAGGCAAGGCGGATGGGCAACCATACACTGGTACTACAACTGATAATTCCATTTTATCTCTCAAAACTCCCGACATATTCCTTCAAATCCACTATAAGCTGTTCTGTTCTGAAATATGCCCCGTCCTCAGTAAGGTGAAACATCTGATCATAAAAATAGCCATACGGATACAAGTAATCCGTGTATTCTGATATTATATCACAGTCCACTCCCGTTTCCAACTGCTTCTGAAATTGATCGATATCTTCTGCGGTAAAGGAAGTATATTCCCCGTATGCGATCGGATAAGCCGCAATAACCATTTTCCCTCCACACGCCTCAACATATTGATTCAATTCGTTAAGTCTATTTATGCAGGTCTCGTTAATTTCCGGCATAAGCTCCTTTTCTTTTGAAAAGTATTCTTCAGGATTCATTTGACTGCTTTCTACTCTCCTAACCACGTCGCCATAGGAATTAAACGCAGTTCTGGAATAACTGTCATAGGTATCTTTGTTTCCTTTTCCAGTGATGCTTAACAAAAAAGCATTCCTTAGATAATTGGGATATCCCACAAATATAGTACCCCAGTCTTTCGGTCTCATGATCCCAAGTAGTTCCTTATGACAATCTAAGGTAATCCATGCGCCAGGAACAGAAGAGATTTTGTCATCATCTGCATATGTAGTATGCGCCAGAACTACCAAATCCCCTGTCCCAAGGTTTCCTCTGATCATCTCCTCATGAAATGCGTTACCTAAGCTGCCAAGATACCCCATATTTACCACCGGCATTCCCATAGCATCTTCCAACATCTCAGAGTCTATTCCGAATGCCAGATTGGAGTTGCCAACCAGAATAATCTTTGGAGACCTGGTATTCTTCAAACGTTCCATTTTATCAATTAAAGACGCATTGTAGCTGTATTGATACTGACTACCTACAAATGTAATATCGATAACCGTCAGTACTGCAAAAACACCGCAAACAAGAATACACAAGAGACCAATGCGTAATAAAAACTTTTTCATTTCACACCTAAAATTGAAAATATACAAACTGTGCGTTATCCGTAATCTGCACATTCATCAGAAGCCAAACAACGAAAGCCGAATAAATACTCCATCTTATGCCTCTCTTCATAAGTGAGATTTTCTTAATCACATCACACTTCAAGGATGCATAATCAAAGATCCCCAATAACAGTACTGAAACTATCAGACATCGAATACTCTCCCATGACAGATTTGTATGCATTCCTCCTTGCAGATATGAAACAGGATCACCTATGCCTACAAACATATGCGTCAATATGTAAATAGCATCCCCAACTGAATTCGATGCAAAGAACAATTGCGCAAAAGCACAGAAACAAAAGACCACACATACCCTAAGGATACGTATTGGCACTCTGTCTTTATTTTTAAAATCAGGCAATGCATTTTCTATCATCTGTCCGACCCCATGGATCCCACCCCAGATCACATATGTCCAGTTGGCTCCATGCCACAGTCCGCATACAGTAAATGTTATAAGAAGGTTCATATTTCGCCTGATTGTGCCGACTCGGTTTCCTCCTAACGGAATATATACATAATCTCTCATCCATTCAGACAAAGAGATATGCCATCGTTTCCAGAATTCCTTAATGCTCGTCGAAAAATACGGAGACCGGAAGTTATCCACTAACTGAATTCCAAACAGTTTTGCAGTTCCTATCGCAATATCCGAGTATCCGGAAAAGTCACAATAGATTTGAATCAGGAAGCCAAATACTGCTATCAGCAGTGGCATTCCCTGGTAGTCCATAGGATTCGAAAAAACGGAGCCCACATATACCGCCAGCGTATCGGCAATTGCCATTTTCTTAAAATAGCCCCACGCCATCTGCTTTAATCCATATGATGCCAGTTGATAATCAAATACATGTTCTTCTTTGATCTGAGGAAGGAGATGATCGGCTCTTTCGATCGGTCCGGCCACTAACTGCGGAAAGAAAGAAATAAAAGTCGCATAGTAACCAAAATGCTTCTCTGCACGAACCTTTCCACGATATACGTCTATCACGTAACTCATGGTTTGAAATGTATAAAACGAAATGCCAACCGGCAAGATCAAGTCAGCCACCACTGGCGAAAAAGGTATAGAGAAAAAGTGCAATATCGACGCTAATGATGCAAAGAAAAAGTTGAAATACTTAAATACAAACAGGATACCCAGACACAATATAACCGTTATCGCCAGTATTCCTTTACACCTTTTCCTGTCTGAAGAGTTGTCAATAAACAGCGCAGACAGCCAGGAAATCACCGTTGTCAGAATGATCAGGAAAATATATGCCGGATTCCAGCACATATAAAAGAAATAGCTCGCGAACAGCAAGAAAACCCACCGATACTTGTGGGGCAATATCCAATAAAGAGTGAACGTAACAGGCAAAAAAACGGCAAACGAGAACGAGTTAAACAGCATACCTATTTACCACCTGTTCATTGCTTGAATTACCCTGCTTTGTTCTTCCTCTGTCATGCCATTATAAAGCGGGAGAGAAAGCACAGTCTGCGCGTATTCTTCTGTGATTGGGAGTGAACCGGCAGTAATTCCAAGATATTGATAAGCCTCCGACAAATGCGGCGGAATCGGATAGTGAATAATCGTTCCTATCCCCTGCTCCTCCAAATAATCCTTTAAGTCATCACGTTGCTGCGTACGAATCACAAATTGATGCCAGACATGTTTTGCTCCCTTGCGAATTCCCGGAAGCAGGATTTTTTCATTATTTATCTCATTCAAATACCTCTCGCAAATGTTCGCACGTTCCTTATTCAACTCTTCTAAATGAGAGAGTCTTACACGTAACAAACCGGCTTGTATTTCATCCAACCGTGAATTAGTCCCCACAACCTGATTATGATACCTCTTTTCACTCCCGTAGTTCCTGAAAACACGAGCTGCTTTATCCAGCCCCTCATCATCAGTCACGATCGCGCCAGCGTCCCCAAATGCGCCCAGATTTTTTCCGGGATAAAAGGAAAAGCATGCGATATTCCCAAATGTCCCTGTCATTTTATCATTCAAAGTCGCCCCATGGGACTGGGCACAATCTTCCACCAGATATAGTTGATGTTTTTTGCAAAGATTGGCGATTTCCTGCATTTCGCAAGGCTGTCCATACAGGTGCACCGCCAGTATAGCTTTTGTTTTTGCGCTTATCTTGCTCTCAACTTTTTGAGGATCAAGTCCATAATATTCGTCCGGCTCTACAAATACCGGTACGGCCCCATTCATCGATATGCCCATGACACTGGCAATGAATGTATTTGCCTGTACGACTACTTCATCGCCGGATCCGATGCCTAAAACATGAAATGCAATCCGAAGTGCATCAAGCCCGTTACCTACTCCTATACAGTACTTTACACCGAGAAATTGAGCAAATTCTTCTTCAAAGGAGGACACTTCCTCCCCTAGAATGTACCGGCCTGATCTAAGCACCTCTAATGCTTTTTCTTCAAACTCTTTTTGATAACGGTAAAAACCCCTGTCCCATCTCCCAGGGATGATCTTTTCTATTTCTGAATTATTCATCTGCATTTGTCTCTCTTTTGCTAAACACTTTTTCTTTCTCTCATGATTCTTCTGTACTCGTTCTCAATTCTGTTCAAACAATATATTTCCAACCGAAAAAGAATACTGACTCGGATCTTCCTCTCCGTATTCCTTTGGACTCCACGTATTCTCTGTAGCAAAGGTGATCTTGTTTACTCCTTCTACTACATAGTCCTTCGGGATATCGACTACAAATTCCTTCCCATTTGTCTCTCCTGAGAAAATCAACGAATCCAGCTCATGCCCATTGATAGACACAACCACATTTATCTCATCTGCCGAAATCGAACCAAATGGAATGGAATCTCCCTGCTGCAGTTTCATATGATAATCATCTTGCTGCAGATATGCACTGAGGCTTGCTTCCCTATCGCACATCCATCGAAATCCTGCAGCATTCGTAACGGACCATCCTTTGCCAAAATTGTCATCTGCTGCATTAATCTGTGTTTCCGGCGTTACCCAATGATACAAAACATGGCTTCGTTCCCCTTTCTGTGCAAATTCCGTAGGTAATCTAAGATACTCCACATAATGCATCTGGTCATCCAACTGATAGCCACTCCTGCTCTCATAAGCTACTTCGTATCTCCAATCATCCTCAAGCGATCGGTTCTCACTGATATAATATAGATTCTGGCTATTTTTATCAATCTCTGCTTTTTTCAAAGTTGTTTCAAATTCCCCCATCACCGGATATACCAATGCCCCTTTACTTCGCATGGGATAGAAGAAATACCACATCTCGTTCTGATCCATCAGTACCACATCCCCTGCCTCCACATGATTCATCATATCAGACAAAGTAGACCACTGCATGTTTGTATCGTCCTGATTCGTGCGTAATACATTTGAAAACGGCATCATAAAGCAGATCCCAAGTACCGGTAAGACAGCGCTACTCCAGAATAAGATTTTGTCCCGCACTCTATTCACTTCTTTCGTTTTTCCAAACAATAGTCCATAAAGGATGATAATCGTCGGTATAAACGGCACCAGATAGCGTGCATTGTAATAATAAGAGACCACACGCAACCGCATGAACATGGAATAGATCAAGACCGTCCATACAAAAGTATTGGCGGTCAAAACGATCTTCGGCCCCTTATTCTTTTTGATTTCTATAATCAGCCGTGCCATCAGCATCGGTATTAAGAAAAATGCCGTCAGCATAATGTATCCCATCAGCGTAGACGCCCCCAGTAAGGTCGGTGTCCACCACCAGGATCTTCCCATTAGGAAATCCACCAATGCTACCACCGTAACCCCGGCAATTACAATACTTGCAAGGAGTGTGATCCCCTCTGTCCTTTTTTTACGCAGTAAGCATAATCCAAATCCGGCCACACCCGTTATTATTGCAAGTCCAACTATGATAAACGGTATTGCGCTATATGGCAGGTTTAAGCCATTGATCTCCATGAGCCTCAGGAAATTCTTTGACATATAGATTGGCTGCATACGAAACATCATTACAAAGCCAATGCAGAATCCCACCAATGCCTCTGCAGCAAATCGAAGAAACCTGATATCCTTTTTCATCAGGTACAGCACCCAATAATTTACGATAAATATTGGAAGAATCGAAAATGCCGAGGCATGAAAAAAAGAAAAGACAATGATCGGAAAAACGGAAAAAGTCTTCTGTCTGTCATCCTCGTCCGCAATTTTATACAAGTAATAAACCATTAACAACGCCAAAAACATTTCTGTTAATGTAGACTTCCGCAACCATAGTATTTCAGGCGACACCCCAAGTGCAGTAATCAGTACTGCACGCATCAGCCAATGGGTCTGATGCTCTCTTAGCATAATCTCCACCAGCAATAACATCGCGAGATAGAAAACCACTTGGAACAGCATCATATGCTCCATTCCAAATAGTTTTATACCCAATCCTATTATTGCGGGATAAGTCGGAATGCCATGATAAATGACATCCAATCCACTAAATTTTGGTATTTGAAAAGTATCCCGAAATCCATATTCCACATCCACCAGTTCCACGCCCGGTATTGCATCTACTGCCTCCCGATAGAAAGTTTTATACTCTTCGTCTGTAAGCTGATCATATTCCGGAAATGTAGTGAGCCATTCGTTCTTTCCATTTGCAAAATTGACCGCTTCCACCTGGTAAACACCTTGATCCTGACCCATCCCAAAGTAACCGAAAGAACCTGAGAATACAATTAGAAGAATTGCAATGATCAAATAGGAAAGCCAGGACTTTTTTTCCATAGGCACTATAAAAAGCGGATCTTTCTTCCTGTTCCTGATAGCGAAAAAAGCAAAAAAAACTCCAAAAAGCAGAAAAAGAAGAAAAATCACCCGCTTTATGGAAAACTGTCCACACAAAAAAAGAAGTCCCGAAATGACCACATAGAACATAAAGTAATAAATGGTCCCCAGAACAGCACATTTCACTAATTCTATTCTTCTTTTCAAGCAGAGTACACTACCGTAGGCTAGCGCGAGTCCTGTCCAAAAGAAAAATCCTATCATTCAGTTCTCTCCTCACCCTGCTTTTTTTCGTACTCTTGTCTTTTCACATGATACTGTATATCCTGCAGGATTTTTCGATTGGCAGAGAGCATATCTGCCAGTAAAGCAATGACGACTGTCAGAAATCCAATAATCAAGAGCATACACGCCAAAATCAACGACTGCGTATGTCCTTGTCCCTGTCCTATTACGTAATAACAAAGGAAGCGTATAATAAAGACGATACCACAAATAGACGGTATCAGGCTAATCGCAAGAAAGAAAGTCAATGGCTTATACATCATATAAGCACGCAGTATCGTGAGAACAGAACGTTTTACATATCCCCACATACTGTGAAACAGCCGGGAAGGACGAAGCTCCGAATTCGTGCGGATCGGCACGCTTGTCATCGGTATTTTCTCCCGTCCTGCCTGCACAATAGTTTCCAGTGTATAAGTATAATCATTGATAACATTTAACCGCATTGCCGCTTCTTTAGAATATGCACGAAATCCACTTGGAGCATCAGGAATGTCTGACTGAGAAGCCTTTCGCACAACCCAGGATCCCAAATGCTGTAGTTTTTTCTTTGTAAAAGAAAAATGCTCTGTTTGGTCAATAGGTCGTTCGCCAATGACGATATCTGCTTTCCCCTGAAGAATTGGATCGATCAGTTTTTTTATATCCTCTCCTACGTATTGGTTGTCAGCATCCGTATTCACAATAATATCCGCGCCCAGCATCAGACAGGCGTCAATTCCAGCCGCAAACCCTTTCGCCAGACCACGATTCTGTTTAAAGCGAACTATATGCTGTACACCCCACTGTTGCGCAACTTCTGATGTATTATCCTTACTCCCGTCATCAATGATCAGATACTCTATCTCATCAATCCCATCAATTTGTTTCGGTAAGTCATTTAATGCAATTGTAAGGGTTTCTGCTTCATTAAAACATGGGATTTGAATGATCAATTTCATGATCCATCTTCCTCTTTCCGCTGGTTTTTTATATGAATAATCATGGACACTTTTTTACTTCATGTGTCTTCGATAAAAGTCTATCAGATTATCCCGGATATTACATTTTTTAATAAACAACTTCTCTCCAGATTTTACATACTGTTCAACACCCATACCCTCTTTTTGGACAGCAAGGCAATACCTTGCCTTATGTCCATTTCGATGTACATATCTCGTCTTAAGCGGATTATAAAGGTTCAAGGCAGTATACGGCTCCAAAAAAAGGTCACCAACCAAATCATTTCTCACAAAAAAAGCATTAACACCCGTAATATTTGTTCCCACAAGGGAATAGCCCTTCTCTTTTCCCAGTATTTCAAATGCCCTTAAAGACGCTCCGTGCCAATCTGACCCGTCCCATCTATGATCGGCGTGATAAGCCTGTTTCCACTCAATATCCGGTGGAATCTTTCCATTGTATTCCACGCAAACCACTCTTGGTTTAACCGTATTTACGGCCTGCCAGACATAATAATCGTTTCCATCTATATCAATGCTCAAAAAATCCAGTTCCTGCTCGGAGCAATGGCTCTTTATCAATTCTTCTATATTATCCCGGTTCACAAATGCGTTACAGATTTTCAGCCTGTCTTCTTCAATAACCGGTCGAAATCGAATTCCTATCTCCTTACAATACTTTTTATTTCCCTCTATCCAAACACCTCTCCAACCTGAGAACAATAATAGATGACCATTGCTCTCCAAGCCATTCTGAACTCCAATTTCAAAAAACGTCTTGTTCGTAGTCCCTATTCGACAAAATATTTCTGCTATAATTCCATCTTCATCGTTCTGTGAATAGACTTTATATCCGTATTTTTCAAGGCATTTAGAACTACTCATCCGTTCCTTTAAAGCCTTTTCCCAGTATATTCCCCCCCATACGATTTTTTCATCATTTCTGCAATTCATTGACCCTTCTCTCCTGTTCTATATCATCTCATTATGTTATGCTCCTCGGTGACACTTTTATTCCGAAAGCCTTACCACAATTGTCTCCCCTATTTTTCTTACACTTCCATCTGCCGGAAAGACAGGCATAGAAGCTATCATTTCCTCATCCTCTTCCGTGTAAGCGCCCGAACCCGAGCCAGGAATATAGTAGGCGATAGACCGATAAAAACCCATCACGTCCTGCAAAAAACTTCTTGTATTTCCAAGGTAGGCAAATGAAGTTGAATAGACAGGCAATCCCAAAAAGCCAATCTTACTTCTCCAATATTGCCCCACTTCCGGCGGTCTGCGAAAATATTCATTATCGGCCAGATCTCCGATAAAGACCACCATTTCTTCTCCGTAAGCTCCCTCACATCCCTCGATCCGATCCATCAAGCGTGTTGCGATGCTTTTAGAGGCTGTGTAACTCAGCTCCAAAGCGCTGTATGTCATATTTGACAAGATTGCCCCTCGATAGATAGTCGCACCCAGCAAGATCACTTCCACCGTCACAATAGTTCGAAGTATCACTCTCTGAAATTTCTTTTGTGTTGAGAACAGACTACTTTCCGCCAATTTCACTACTCCTACATATAATAGCACATAGGTAAATATCATTAAATAGTGGACACTTCCAAAAGCCATCACGCAAATCAATCCTGCAGAAAAAGGAAAAATCAACGCTAAAATCAGCAGCACAATGGCGCGAGCCGGATCCCGAAGCAACTCGCGATGATAAACCAATTGAATGAAAAACAGGATGACTGCAACGATTAAAATGATAATAGATACACGGGCGGGAATGGTATTCAAACCATCCATTCCCAGCCAATGTTTGATCGGATTCTCATACGCCATACCGGCAAAGCTTAGAATTTCTTTCGCAGAAGCTCCGTGTACCAACCGATCCTCTCCCATGTAAGAAAGCATCTCTATATTGCGAACTTTCAAAACAATCCGGAGGATCACATAGTATATCACCATTCCGGCTCCATATGTGATCACATATTCTCCTACACGTTTCATAATATAGCCAGATTTTTTCCCCTGAAACCAAAGAGCCATCGCCCCTAATAGGATGAGCGTTGGTGCAACAGAAGCATAGGATCCATATACCGCAAGCGAAAGGGCTGTGGTGACAGCTCCAAATATCAGTCTTAAACTGAAATGCCTACGGAAAGCATCAGTTACTGCATTCTTTCCTTCGTTCTCTTTCAGACTCCAAAACCATGCCGATAGCGCAGCCATTACTAACGCAAAAGAAAATGTGTCTCCACTATAAAAATTTCCGATAATGAATGAAACGTTCGTAACATATAATCCGGCAACGATCCATATACTCAGTGTTCTATTGATTTTTAATACCTCTATCGTTGCATAAACCGATACAGAAACAAAAATCATTTCCAATACACCTATCAGCCATGGTAAATAACTGTAATACCGCAATCCGGAAACAACTTCCGCAAACCACTTTCCGGTACTTGCAAAATCAAAATCCGGGTCTCTGAAAAAAGCTATACGATCATTCATAAATGACGTATTAAAAAAACCATATGCATGCGCCAACAGCGTCATCACACAACCGGCTAAAAATGATGTTTTTAACCTTGTGTTCTTTATAATAGCCTCGAAAATTCCATAAATCTCTTTCATCAATACTTTCCTTCCGGTTTAGTTTATGCTAAGGATTCCAAAAATGCCTTGACTATTTTTTGATTCTCTTTCCAGGAAAATCTTTGCGCAAAGTCATAAGCCGACTGTCGTTTTTCGCTATATTCTGCTTCATTTTGCATACAATTAAGCATCAAACGAGCCAACTCTTCCGATGTGTTTTCTTTGCAAAGATATCCGGCCTTTCCATAATTGACAGCATCCCGGCATCCAGGGCTGTCATATACGATGCTGGGCGTGCCTAATGCAGCTGCTTCGGTGACAATAATACCCCACCCTTCCCGCAGAGAAGGAAACAGAAGTGCATAGGAATCTCTCATCCATTGATACTTTTCCTCGCCGCTCACAAAACCATGCAATACCACGTCACAATCTTCGCTGACACCATACGAAAAACCATATTCCTGCGCTAGTGGCGCAATCATATCGCGTATCACATCTTCGTCCTTTTTGCCGAGGATATGAAGTTTCACTTTGCCACAATATGCCTTGACCATGCCCAACGCCTTGATTGCCGCATCAATTCCTTTGTATTTCGAATACCTGCCTGCATAAAGGAATGTATGAGGCAATTTTAGACTAACGGGCGGCAATGGTAATCCCAATATTTCCTCATTAGCAGCATTCGGCACAATCACAATACGTTCTTTTTGAAATCCCACTTTCAACAAATCATCCCTTGTTGATTCAGAAACTGTAATTGTCCAATCAAACCGCTGAAGTCTGAGCATGGCATTTTCTGTATGCTTTCCAATCCAACTAAGCGGAAATTTCATGTTAATATCCCATATTTCTTTGGTTAGCTGGTGTATATAAAAAATCCTCTTCTTCTGGGGAACCCAGAACCTTGTAAAAAAACGGTGTGTATTGCATTGATCCACCACATAATCGATCTCATTTTTATGTTGATGGTAGTACTTTCGCGCTTTTTTGATAACGGACGCTATCCCCCCCTGACGAAGATAAGTAATCCCATCAATTTCTTCTTCAGTGGGTAAACTCTCATACACCGGTGCAAAGTGGATCACGCGGCATCCCTCCTGTAAGAAACACCGCATCAACCCATGCGTATGTACTTCTGCTCCGCCGCTTTTGGGGGAACGAATGTCTCTCCATGACAAAAACAGGAACGTCTTCATTTTAATATGCTCCTAAAACCACCTTGGTTTCAGTAATGTCTTCTTTTCAATTCGAGATCTACTACACCAGTGCATACAAGATCGTCTCCGTTGTTCCCATCGTATGTGCTCTCACATATAGTTTATATTCCGGCACAAGATCATGAATATACTCAGGAATTCTAATCATATCATCATCTCTGTGATAGATACTTATCGCAAGTTTTGGGCGATACTTTTTTATCGTATCAGCTGCTCCGTGAAGCGCCTCCCACTCTGCTCCCTCAATGTCCATCTTGATAAAGTCACATTTGCCGCCGTTCAGCACTTTGTCTATTGTAGTGCATGACACCTCAATTTCGTCTGAAGTATGTTCTCCCTCTACTACATGACTGCTTCCGCTTTTTTTCTGTTCGCTGAATCGAAGGATTCCTTCATGGTCAGAACTGGCGGCCCTTACAATATGCAGATTTATGATCGTCTGTTTCCTTTTTTCAAGTTCTGCAATATTCTTTCGATCTGGTTCAAAGGCAAAGATCTTAGAGTAATCTTTCACCCTTTTTGCAAATGCATCATCTATGTCTCCGTTAAAAGCTCCGCAATCCACAAAGACTTCGCCACCAGACCATCTTTCTGAAAAAGCAGGTATATCAATGGGAAAATACTGATCAAAATAGTTGTACTTTGGGATATCCTTTTTTTCATAGGACTGTCTTAAATTGATCAATTTTGTATAAGTGTCTTTCGACTTTTCATCCGCAAGAAATTCACATACTTTTTCCGCCCGATATCCGTTCTTTTCGTAATACTCTCTTGCGTCTGTAACAAACTCAGGGGGAGGTGATATCTTTCTTATCTTTCTCATGTACATGATGTTATACGGATAGTACAACCTCATACCTATCATCACCCTGCGAACAATCTCATTGAATCGTTTATTAGCATATAAAAATTCAACAATATCCATGATGATTATTCCCTTTTCTGATTATTCAAATTGTCTTCCTTTGAAACATAAATAGGTCGATGCTTTATCTCTGCATATATCTTCGCAAGATATTCACCAATTACTCCAAGCAGCGCTATCAAGACTCCTCCAAGAAAAAGAATCAGTAGAATGATTGTAGTTGTATCCTCCCATGGTCTGCTATGAAGTACATGTACCTGTATTAAAACACGAATCGCATAGATAAATGCTACCACTACTGTGGCAACTCCAATAAATACGGCTACCCGAAGCGGAGCTGTCGCAAATGAAAAATATCCTTTCCATGCATACCGCACCAATCCCAAAAAAGACCACTTGCTTTTCCCTGCATGACGTGGCACATTTTCATATTCAATCCATTTTGTTTCATATCCTGCCCATGAAAAAATCCCCTTGATAAACCGTTCCCTCTCCGGAAAAGAGACAACCGCATCAGCTACACATTTCTTCATGGCACGAAAATCTGATCCGCCGGGCACCAGATTCATCGCGGTCAGACGGTTGATTACCCCATAAAAAGCTTTCGAAAAGAGACTGCGAAACATCGGTTCTCCTTTTCGGCTAACCCGTCTCGCACCGCAAACATCATATCCTTCTGCAAGCCCTTGCAGCATCTCGGGGATCAAGGTGGGAGGATGTTGAAGATCCGCATCCATAAGGATGATAATGTCTCCTTGACAATTATCGAATCCAGCGTAAATAGCTGCTTCCTTTCCAAAATTCCTCGAAAAAGAGATATATCGGAGCTTCTCGTCCCCATATATTTCAGCAAGTTTTCTAATTTCGGAAAGTGTCCTATCGGAGCTTCCGTCATTCACAAAAAGAATTGAGAAATCATATCCTTCAATTTCCTTAAAAACCCGATCTATTTCATCATAGAGTGGTCTTATGCACTCTTGCTCATTGTAGCAGGGCACCACCATCTCGACATGCTGCATAATGGTCATCTGTGTTTTCTCACCTAATCATCGTTCGTAATGCAATATCATTGTAGAATGCAGAACTGTATTTTCTGAATGTGCTTCCATTATATGACCCCCGAAAGAACAAGGTGCACTCCATGTCAGTATTTTCATACATCTGCTTTGCAATTTTACCACTTTTTGTACGTGTATAGCACTTATTCCTTATTAAACTATAATAATTAGTCGGAATCACTTTATCTCTTGAGAATACAAATTCAACATAACCCTTCTCATGCTTTTCCATATTTGCTTTTCCATAAAAAATTCTATTTTTATTGTAATGCACATCCCTCAAATTGTTTATATCAACAAATAATTCCCCTAGAGGTATTATTTCCCGATCTATTTCAACCAATAGATGATCATATTTATTTTCAACAAACAGGTCCACATACGTCTCAATAGAATAGCAATGAGTCTTGCTTGATATATGCCTCTTTTCCCCTCCACTATGATTTCGGGTTTTATTTCTATGTGAGACATTATTTCTTGATCTACCCGATATACCATCAACGTCATAATAACCTTTTGGAGGATTTTTAGTCATTTTCAAAATAAGTTGCCCTCGTCGTACATCACGAAGCACACTGTCTTTTTCGGCCTCTAATGCATTATTTGACCTTTCATTTCCCATTGGTGTAATCTCTGAACAATTCTCTCGATGTAATTGTTTTCTATTCTGAGGCGTATAATATACCCTCCTTGCATCTTCCCTTCCCCAATTTGTACACGTTAGTCTAATGTGACATCCACAGCATTCGAAATCCCTCGGATCCGTCAGATCACCACTAAGAGAGAGTTCATGCGCTTTTATGGCAGAATAAGGTCCCGCTCCCGTACTATAAACAAATGCGTTTTCAGACATATCTCGCTATCATAATCTACTTATCACTGACAAATAGACTATTGCTCCTTTTCAATCATTTTTTTATACTCAACTATTGTGTTAGCAGAAAATCTATCAGTTTTTCTGTTTACTGATACACTCGCACCATCATATTTCACCCCAAACCTCTTTCTTATCAGTCACCGTTTGCATATTACTTTTCCATGTAAGTAGGTTATATATAGAGTTTTTGTACATTTCAAGAATTCACAATGTCCCACATACGTTTCGCGCTCTCACACCATGTATAAGGACGATAGAGAAGTAGATGTTTCTTTAGTTTTTGATACTGTTGTTCATTTGCCAACAATTCCAATACCTTTTCGATAAATGAAGCAGTATTCGAAACCTTAAAATACGTACAATCATTCCTCCCCACTTCCCGCAACACCGGGATGTCACTGGCAAGCACCGGTGTCCCGTGCAAAAACGCCTCTATGATCGGCAGCCCGAATCCCTCATCCAAACTTGGTAATGCAACGGCATAAGCATTTTCATATAACCAGGCGATCTCATCATCGTTGCCATCCGGGATATGATAAAACTGTTTCCCTTGTTGCGGGTGCGATTGGATCCGTTCCGCAAAGTCTGCCATATTCCATCCAATACGTCCCGCAAAGACCAGATTCACGCCCTGTTCAAAAAGCGTTTGATCAAATGCGTTCAACACATAGGCATGGTTCTTTCGCGGTTCGATGGTTCCTACCATGAGAATGTATTTCCCTTTTTCCGGGATCTTTCGGATTTTTTCACGGACAGCGTTCCTGTCCCGCACCGCATCCTTTTTTTCGGAAAAATCACACCCCAATGGCACCACTGCTGTCTCAGGCATAGGAGAACCGGTTTCTTCCGTTAATACTCTCATCGCATCAATGGTAGCCTGCGCATTGGCAATCATCAGATCTGCATTGGTCAAATGCGCGCCCAAATATTCCAGAAAAGATAAGACCGTATATGCATGGCAGTATTCCGGATGCATCACCGGGATGATGTCATAGATCTGTACGACAATCTTGACGCCCTGCACCTTCAACTGTGGCAGAAGCCAGCTTCTCTTCAGCGGGCTGATCCATGCACTGTCCAGATCAAAGAAGACATCTCCTTCCGAAAAATCCTCGATCTTCTTACTCTCCGTATAATGCAGCCACCGCTTTTTCATCTGCTTTGCGTTTCCGGCGGCGGAAAGAAACCATTTCGCATCAAGGATCCGGTATTCTTTTCTCGGATAATCAAATGTCATGATGCTGGCGAAATCCGGAATTGTCTGTACCCATTCTTTCAGGATCTCAATGACCACCCGTTGAATGCCGGAGATATAGGGAAGCCTCACCATTTCAGATATATCAATAAAGACCTTTTTCATATAGCTTCCCTGCCAAGCATCCTGCGTATTGTATTCGTAAAAGAGATCGGCAAGCGACTCCAGATCTGCCATACCGTCCAATAGTAAGCTACACAGCGAAGTCTTCCCAATCCGGAATATCGGAAATGCTGTAAATATCTCCTTGTATCCCCTTCCATCTTCCCCCGATCTCCGTTCTTCCAGCGGATCGCATAGGCCTCCGAAAGTCCATAAAGTCGAAAGAAAAAAACACGGCGCACCATCTCATTTCCTTCTTTTTGATATCGCTCTATGGTTGCTTGATATCCGCTATTTGCACGGCGATTCGGGAAACAATTGAGACAACGAAGGCACATATCTTCCAGCAAAGATTCCGAATCCGGATCAAACTCTTCTTCCGTGATCACAAAAGGATCTTTTCCCACACGCTGCAGGAAGGTCTGCTTCGAAAATAAGCCCTTTCCTGCTTTTTCATAGAGATATTCATAAATGTCCATCAGAGTGCCACCTTTACCATGTTTTGTCCGGCTTGATCAAACCAGAAAAGACGCTCCGCCACCAGAGAGATCGTCAGCTGGTATTCTTTTCCCTCCGCACAGACATTGGTGGGGTCGATCCGGAATTCCAATGTCTCGGACTCTCCTTCTCCGATAAAACCATTGAGATCTGTCCTGCGTCCGTCAATCAGCATATTTCCAAAGGCATCCTCGATCCGATAACTTAGAAAGATGGGATACCTCCGCCGGGAGGTGAGCAGTTCCGTACCGAGATTATGAATGGTAACCGGAAAAGCAAAGCCATCGGTTTTCAACTTATCTCTATTGATCTGCTTTTCATCGAGCTCCAATTCTATATGGCATGCATCGAGCTGCGGCTGCGCAAAATAGGCCGCTGTTCCACTCTCGATACGAGCCAGTAACGCCTCCCGGTCCTCCGGAATCTTTTCAAAGGCATCTTCCGTTATCGCCTGCAGGTCACCTGCTTCTCCCTTGGCGCTTGTTTCCTTCTTTCCGGATATCTTTGCCAGGGCCTGTCCCATATAGGCTTCCGTCACTTTTGCGGTCTCTCCCTCCATCCGGATCTTTCCCTGATCGATCCAGATGCAGCGGTCACAGAAATCTTCGATCTGCTCCCTGGAATGTGAGACGATCAGGATTGTAGCACCGGACTCATGGATTTCTTTCAGCCTTGCAAAGCACTTTTCCTGAAAGGCCGCATCTCCCACTGCCAGAATCTCATCAATCAACAGAATATCCGCATCTACGTTGATGGCTACAGAAAAGGCCAACCGCATATACATTCCGGAAGAATAGGTACGAACCGGATTATCGATAAAAGGCTCCAGCTCGGAAAAAGCAATGATGTCCGGCATTCTCCGCTCGATCTCTTTTCTGCCGAGACCAAAGATTGCTGCATTGATATAGATATTTTCCCGCCCACTCATATCAGGATGGAAACCCGCGCCAAGCTCAATGAGGCAGGAGATTCTGCCCGTCAATGCGATGTTTCCGGAGTCAGGATAAATGATCTTGGAGAGGAGCTTTAAGGTCGTACTCTTTCCACAACCGTTATAACCGATCAATCCGACAGTTTCGCCCTTTTTGATCTCAAAAGAAACACCTTCCAAAACCTGGCGTTTTTCATAGCGGTTCCGTCTCCAAAAGAGCAGACGCTCCTTCAGCTGCGTCCCTTTGTCCTGATAGACCTTAAACATCTTGTATAGATCTTTTACTTCGATGGCGTTTTCCGGTTTCATCAGAACTCCTCCGCAAAGCCGCGCTGCATCCGCCCAAAGGTAAACCAGCCGATCAGGAATACAATAATCCCCAGTACCAATGCAGATGTCAATGTCGTGAGATCCGGGATCTGCTTATAATAAAGAATCTGCCGATAGGCGTTGATCATCGGCGTCGCCGGATTCAGATTCCAGATGGTCATCAGGTTCGGGTGATTCTTTAACGCACCCTCCACCATATCCTGGGAATACATCACCGGCGTCAGAAACTGCCACGCCATGGCAAGGATCGTGAAAATATAACGCAGATCGATAAAGTAGACACTGAGGGCGGACGTAAGAAACGTAATGCCCAGCACTAGCAAATACTCCACCGCCATCAGCGGAATCAGGTAGAGCAATGCCACCGGATTCAAACCGTACCCTGTCACCAAAAGCACCGCAAATACCACGAGAAACGTCAGGAGCATATTCACGAAAGATGCCGTGGTGAAGGCGATCGGCAGGACATCCCGCGGAAAGTAGATCTTCTTTACCATATCCTTGGACAGGGTCACACAGTTTGCGCCCCCAATGAGGGCGGAATTCAGAAACAGCCACGGTACCAGCGCTACAAATAAAAAAATATAGTACTTCTCAATCCCGCTCCGCATGATCACAGAAAATACCAGCGTATACACAAGAAGCTGTAGCAGCGGATTGATAAATGTCCATAAAAAACCTAGTGCAGAGCCCTTATATCTCCCACGGAGTTCTCTCTGCACAAGGCTGATGATCATTTCGCGATATTCCCAGATCTCTTTCAGTCGTTTCATGAAACTTCGTATTACTCTCTATTCTCACACCACAACAACGCCATTGCTACGTCGTATCGGCACATCACTTCTGCAGTGCTGCTTCTCTCTTTGCCAGCGCCAGATCATGTTCCGCCATGATTCTCACCAACTCTTCGTAGCTGGTTTTCTGTGGATTCCATCCCAGTTTCGTCTTCGCTTTCGTTGGATCCCCCCAGAGATCCACCACGTCCGTCGGACGATAGAAATCAGGACTGACTTCCACGATCACTTTTCCGGAGGCTTTATCAATGCCCTTTTCTTCAACGCCTTTCCCCTGCCATTCCAGGGTGATCCCGTCGTGTTCAAACGCCAGTGTGGTGAATTCCCGCACGGTATGCTGTACGCCGGTTGCGATGACATAATCATCCGGCTGTTCCTGCTGCAGGATCAGCCACATGCATTCCACATAATCCTTTGCATATCCCCAGTCACGCTTGCTGTCGAGGTTTCCAAGGAAAAGTTTCTCCTGTAACCCGCAGGCAATACGACCTGCCGCCAGAGTGATCTTTCTGGTCACAAAGGTTTCTCCTCTGCGCTCGGACTCGTGATTAAATAAAATTCCGTTTGCCGCGAACTGTCCATAGGCATCCCGGTATTCCCGGATCATCCAGAAGCCGTACTGCTTTGCGACAGCATAGGGACTGAAGGGATGGAAAGGCGTATTCTCATTCTGCGGCACTTCCTCTACCTGACCATACAGTTCTGAGGTCGATGCCTGATAGATCTTTGTTTTCTTGTCCAGGCCAAGATTATGTATCGCATCCAGAATACGCAATACACCCAGCGCATCCACATCTCCGGTATAGATTGGCACATCAAAGCTATTCTGTACATGGGACTGCGCTGCCAGATTATAGATCTCATCCGGTTGAACTTCCGCAATGATCCGATACAGAGAATTTCCGTCCGCCATATCGCCGTCATGCAGACGGATACGGCTCTCTGCGATCAAATGATCGATCCTTGCCGTATTGGAAATCGAAATCCTTCTGGTAATACCGTGTACCTCATATCCTTTTTCCAGCAGAAACTCCGCCAGATAACTGCCATCCTGGCCGGTGATACCGGTGATCAATGCTTTTTTTGACATTCCTCTTTTCTCCTACTGATTGCTCTTTACAGACTCCATATAGTGTATCATATCTTCCAATGTTTGTCGAAGTGGGATCCATGGTTCCCAGCCGGTATCCTGCCTGATCCGCTCATTCGCCCCTACCACGCGGCGATTGTCATCCGGTCGCACCAAATCCGGGTTCACTTTGCCTTCCAATCGAATCCCCAGAATATCTCCAATCTCCAGTAGCAACGCAGACAACGGTCTCTCTGTTCCACTGCAGACATTATAAACCTGCCCTGCTTTTCCCTGTTGCAGCAAACAGTCATATGCCCGGACAACATCCCGCACATCTAAGAAATCCCGTGTCAGGGAAATATCTCCAGTCTCTATACTGCCTTCTTTTTTCCCGGAGGCTTTCACCGCAAGCGCCCGGCTGATAAAGCTCGGAATCACAAACCGTTCGTCCTGTCTCGGTCCGATATGATTAAAAGACCTTGTCAGAACCAGATTCACCCCGAAGTGTTCTGTATACACCTGCGACAGCTGCTCCTGCGCCTGTCGTGCGATGGCATAGGGGGATAGAGGATGAATTGGATAATCTTCTCTTAATGGAAGTGCTCCTTCTTCTACATTTCCATATACTTCTGAAGATCCTACAGAAAGAATCCTCGTGGGGAGATGCAGCTTCCGTACGGCTTCTGCCACCGAAAGAAATACTCTGGTGTTATTGTGGAAGCAATCTCCGGGATGCCGCCAACTGTAAGACACGCTTGAGAAAGCGGCAAGATGCAGGATCTCATCCGGACTGAACTCCTGCAGTATCTCTGTTACGCTTTCCTCTTCCATCAGGTTGACACTTCGAAAACTGATAGATAAGCGGTCCTGATACGGCGTCAGATCAAACCTCGGCTCTGCGATATCCAGGCCGAGAACCCTGGCTTCTATATGTGATTCATAGAGATAATCCAGAAAATGTCTGGATACAAAACCGGAGAAACCGGTTACGATGATTTTTCTCAACTTTTACTCCTTCGTGCCCCACTCGAGATCCATATGCAGACATGTCGACCCGTCTCATCGCCCATGAGAATCAACGACCGTCGTGATCTCTTTCAGGGTCTCCTCCGCACAACGCTCCCAGGAGAATTTCGCCACCTGCTGCTTCATACTCTCCTGCAGCTCTTTCAATCTTAGCTCCTGCAGCTCCGACAATTCTTTCAGGTACGCTGCCAACTTTCCGGCATCCATGGTGTCCATGTAGAACGCGGCGTCACCTCCTACTTCAGGGAGGGACGAATTATTTGCTGTCACCACTGGTACGCCTCTCGAAAATGCCTCCAGCACAGGAATCCCGAACCCTTCATAAAGGGATGGGTAGAGAAATGCTTTCGCTTTCTGAAACAACATTTCTTTTTCATCATCCGTAATGTATCCCGGCATCAGAATCTTAGCACGATAGGGACTGCTTGCGACTGCCTGATAGATCGCCTCACAGTTCCAGCCTCTGGCACCGGCGAGCACCAATGGCAGCGGTTCCTTGGATGCAGCTGCGGTCTCATTGCAATACTGCTCGTAGCCTTTGATGATCGTCAGGATGTTTTTTCGGGGTTCAATGGTTCCAACAAAAAGAAACAATGAGTCCAGTTGGCGGATTTCCGGACGAATGTCCGATGTATGCTCCAGCTGTTTGTCCGGCGTGTAGGCCGTTTGGTTTCCTTCCGGTCGTGCCTGTATCCCGTTCTGCCCATGATTTTCCGATCTCTTCCGCTCGTCCCCTCCACTCAAATAGGTAACTCGGATCTTTTCCGATGAAACCCCGAACATCGAGATCAGGTCCCGCTTCGTCGACTCCGAAATAGCAAAGACCTTCTCTGCGTTTCTGATATCTCTTCGCAGGAACAGCTTGATCTTGACCGCATTTTTCCACTGGCCGACATGTTTGAATTTAAAGATCGCAAGATCATGCACGGAAAGGCAATAGCGGACGCCGGATACTTTTTGCGGGAGACTGTAATTCGGTCCCCAGAACACATCTAGTTTTAACTCCCCGATCAGTTTTGGAAGTTCAAACAAAAACCAGAGCTTTTGCTTATCGATCATCCATGGCGTGTTCACGAGATGCCAGTTCTCCGGCAACTGCTTCCCCTGAAAGCAGGTATCTCTTCTGGAAAGTAGGAAATACTCATGTTCCGGATGATGCTCCATCCAGGAGGAAACCAGCTGATATTCATAATTTGATATTCCGGCAAATGTCTCCATGGTGAGAGGCCTTGCGTCAATCCCGATTCGCACCGTTAGGCCTCCTGAAAAAAAGAAACAACCTGTTTTGCCAGAATTTCCGGGCGGTAGCGCTCCGTCACCGCTTTGACTTCCGTATCTTTATGAAGCACAAACTGCGTTTCCAGGAGCTTCTTTTTCAGGGCTTCGACCGTTGCCTCCGTGTCATCCGACATGTGAAAGCATTCTGCCAGTCCACCCGAAATCTCCCGGAAAATCGGGATATCGCTGACGATTACCGGTTTCCGGTAGGATAGGGCCTCCACCACCGGCATCCCAAAGCCTTCCGCTCTGGAGGGAAACACAAAGGCACTGCAATCCGCATAATAGCGGTTCCGCTCGTCATACTCCACATACCCGGAATAACGGATACGATTTGTCTTTTGCATGGCTTCCTGCAGGAGTGTTTCGATATCCGCTTCCCGGATCTTTCCAGCAAGGATCAAATCTCGATCTCCACCTGCTTCCAAATACTTCAGATACGCTTTTATCAGAATATCTGAACCTTTGCGCTTTTCGAGATTACCAATGTAGAAAAAAAATTGATCATCCTTGATTGGTAACTCCGGCAGTGGATCCACCACGACATAAGCCACATTGCTTGGGATTTCCTTTGCTTTCGGGAAAAACTGCTCTGTTTCCTGTTTGGTCTGTTCGGAAATATAAAGAATCCGATCTGTGTATTTCAGTGTATTACGAATCCCATACCGGAAATATGCAGGATATAAAGGATGATACCAGGATGGATTTGTCAGGGGAAACATGTCGTAGATCGTCACCGCTATCCTGCCATAGGGGTTCTCAATACGGATCGGGAACAGATGGTTTCCTTCCCAGAATACATCCGGCCGGATCTCATGAATCTGTTTCTGAAGAAACCGATAATAAGAGAGCAGGGAGAAGTCTTTTCTCACATGATGCGCCAGCATGACCACTGTCACGCCATGATCCCGAAGCCGTTCCATTTCTGCGCTTCCGTCCACATCTGTCGCAGCATACAGCTCTACCCCGGGAATCCCCCGCATCGCCATCATGAAGCTGTATAAATTCATCCCTACGCCGCTGGGGCGCAGCCCGACACTTCTCGCATCCACTAAAATCTTCATAACATTTCTATTTTAGCATAGCGGAGACGCTGTGTCGAATCCTTGTGTCTTCTCGCCATCACATGAAAATATAGTTTTTCACTGCCCCTTCTGCTTTCCAACTTGCGATCTCATATTATTTCATGCTAATATGATTCATGAAAACCTCCGTTGCTGCAAATGTGTTTCATACTGCTAAGTGAAACACTCTCATCACACATCTGAGGTTTCTTTTTTATGTTTGTTTCATCCTCACACCCGCTTCGCAACGGCCGAAGAAAGGTATCCCAGAAAGCAGCGTATGCTTTCTATTCTCCCGAGCCCGAGATGCTTGCGATAGATATCATACGTCCACTTAGCGGACCTCCACTTATTTCCGCTGATTGACTTGCTGCCAATCCGATAATCCGCCAATACTTCCTCTAACGCATACGCTTTCACACCTGTTTGCAGGATGGAAAGCCACAATGCATAGTCTTCATGTTTGATCTGCGGAAATGTGATTTCACCCGTATATCCTTGCTCCTGCAGCGCTTCCCGGTCGATCATTACGGTAAGGCAGCCTAGTGCGTTGCCCTTTAGCAGCTCCTGGAAGTCATATGTACGATATCCTGCCTGAGTTCCCGGAAAGTGTCGATCCACACCGGCCCTCCTGCCCGTTTCATCAATCACCCCGTAAGCCGTTGCACTGATTGCCGCTTGATGCTCTCCCATAAAAGCGATCTGCTTTTCCAGCTTCCCCGGCCGCCACAGGTCATCGCTGTCCAAAAAAGCGATGTATTGCCCATTTGCTTCCTGGATACCGCGATTTCGCGCCGCCGCAACGCCACTGTTATGCTCCTGCCGGAACAGGCGGATCCGCGGATCCTTCTCAGACAAGTCAGTTAGGATCTCAACAGAAGAGTCTTTTGAGCCGTCATCGACGACAACCAGCTCCCAATCCGACCATGTCTGTGCCTGCACCGATTGAACAGACTCCGTCACCGTATCTGCTGCATTATAAACCGGCATCACCACCGAAACGAGATCCTGTTTCATTTTTCGGATTCCTCATTCTGCCGCAACGCTGTCATCTGATCTGCATTGATCCCTTCCGTGTTTTCCTTCTGGAAGATCACTTTCACGGTCAGAAGGATCAGCTTCAGATCCAGGATCAGGGAGTACTTTTGAATATAGGTGAGATCCAGCTTCAGCTTGTCATAAGGCGTCGTATTATATTTCCCGTAAACCTGCGCATAGCCGGTCAATCCAGCTTTGACTTTCAGTCGAAAATCAAATTCCGGAATTTCTTTTTTGTATTGTTCATGGATATCCCGCCGTTCCGGCCGCGGGCCCACAAAAGACATCTCCCCCTTCAGAATATTGAAAAGCTGCGGTATCTCATCGAAATGAATCCGCCGGATCACCTTTCCCACAGGCGTGATGCGATCGTCTTCCTTGCGTGCAAGCTGGGCTCCATTCTTTTCCGAATCCACCCTCATACTGCGAAACTTGATGATCTGAAAGTCCTTTTTCCCGATGGTGAGCCTTTCCTGTCTATAAAAAACCGGTCCGCCGTCGCAGGCCTTGATACAGATGGCCGTGAAAAGCATAAACGGGCTCAGGATCACGGTAAGCAGAACAGAAATGATAATGTCAAACAATCGTTTGAAGAACCGCTGGGTAATGGAAAGCCCCTGATTCCGGGAAAGCATCAGAGGCGTATCAAAAAGATGCACCTCCTCCGCTGCATTCAGGAGAATATCTGAAAGCTTCGGCGTGAGATAAGTGCGAACCCCCTGCTCATAACAGTATTTCAGGATACGATTTCTATCGGCAGCGGGCAGATCACATAGTACCACTGCCTCATAACTACAAATCTCCTCAAAGACAGCATCCTCGTCATCAAAAAAGCACATCGCCGCACAGACATTATATTTATCTGCTCTGCTGTTGATCTTCCGAATGAGCTCTCTCGGCAGATGCGCCCCGTAAACCACCATCATCTGCCGCGGTGGATACAGCCGGATATATGTTTTTCGGACCAGAAATACCCATGGCACGATAAACAATATCTGAACGCCCGCCATGGCAAGGATCGGGATCGCAGACAGATAGGAACCTGTCCTCGTAACCAGATTTACTTCGATATAAGCAACTGCTGCACTGAAAAGGATTGCCAGAATGTTGGAGATCCAGATGTCCGTCAAGGGGAGATAGCTGATCTTGTAGCCGTTCATCCCGCGAGTCAAAAGATAAATCACCAACCCGTAGAGTCCGATGACAGCCCAATTTCCGCGCCGCCAGTACATCTGACCGAGATTTGCCACATAGCACTGATACCATACAAAAGCAAATGCCGCCACTTCAAAGAGAAGCGCCACCACGTTCGCACAAAAATTCAATAAATGCTTGTTTTGTCCCCGTTTTTCTCTCATATCGCAAGTGTACCACAGGAGTATCTAAAAATCACGCATCTGCACTGAACAGTTACAAAATCACTTCTCTTTATTCTTTTGATTGTTCAAAAGCTGCCCTAACTTTCCAAACAGAACATAGCAAACTCCTGCATATAGAAAAGTCCCTGCCAGGATGATGTATACCCATATCTCTCTCTGTCCCCCAAGAAGCCCCATCTTATTTGCAAGAATACTGGCAACCGACAAGATGCCCACATGACATAGGTAGATATACAGCGAGCGGTCTCCCAGCCATCGGATTACTCGGTTTCCTACCTCAAACAGCTGTACAAAAAATACAATTAATAAGGCAAGGCAGATTCCGGAAACTGTCTTCATACAGTTTCCAAGATTTGTCCCTTTGAAATGAACAAATGCCAATCCTGTAATAGCAAAAAACAGGAAGGAAATCACTAGGCTAACCACTATTATCTTTTTCTCCAGACATAACATTCTCTCTTCTATCCATGCCACAAGCATTCCCGTAGGGAATAGAAGCAGCCCGGTATACCAACGGGATGGGAGTTCTATTGCATAAAAAAATGCAATCACAAGCAAACATCCGATCATATCCAATATCATCAGCAAAAGCATCCGACCTCGTGCAATACACCAACTGAGAAAGAACACCAGATACATGATAATTGCAGCAATAATATACCATTGTGTCGTCATCAGATCAGTGAAGAACTGTAAGCCCTGAAATGTTCTCCCATCCAACACATCAACAGCGATTACCGTCAGCATCGTGATCGCAAATGCCGGAAGCATTACATTAATGATCCGATTTTTCCAATATCGGATCGTCGGTGTTTTTTTCGCATAGCCACGAAAAATTCCATATCCACTGGTAAAGAAAAAAAGTAGAACGCCCATCCCCCCCAGAAAAGAAAAAGGACGCAAAAAAAGACTGTACTCACCGGCACCATACTCCAAAAAATCCTGTAAATGCGCCAGTAGTACGCCTATTGCAGCCAATCCCTTTATATAATTGGAATCCTGCTTTGTCAGTAGCGTGTCTTTTGAATCCTGCCGGATCTTTAATCCCGGGATGATCAGACAAACCATACCGACATAGAGCAAAAAAATGGTCAGAAGCATGTTTTTCTATTTATCCTATCGTTCCATCAATTGACGACTTAACTCTCTTGTATATCCTATCTGTTTTTCAAACATAACATCCCAATAATCCAGACATTCTTCAGCATATTTATGATCTATCGGATTCTCTACATAGGCACATTCATCATATAGCGATAATATGAGTCTTGAAATGTCTTCAGCCTCGCCCCTTCTACCTTTGACGATCGAGTCGTCTAGTACTAATTCCTTACACAGCGAAATAATAATCTCCCCATATTTCCTTATAGGATAGATACTCTTTTTTATAAAAGATGCAAAAGCTCGGATAACCTTTCTCCCGACTCTGGAAGAAATCAATTCCTTTATAAACTCTTCATCCTTTTCTAAATCTACCATGTTATCATAAAACACTCTTGAAAACTCATCGCTTAAGTCAAACCCTGAATTTGTTAGTCGGAGAATTAGTTTTTTTGCCTCTTGCCTATAAGGTTCTGATTCCAAGTACGTCACAGCCATTTCTGAAATATACTTCACCTGATTCTCACCCAAGCTCTCTATATGATCGACAAGATTATTAAATTCTTGATTCCTAATATACAACTCGCAGACACAATACCCAGCAATCCGAGCGACTAATTCATCATCTGATTCAAAGCCCTTTTTTAAAATATGTATGACACGACTGCCATAAGAATTATATAAATCTAGTAGCATAGCTTTTGAATTTTGAAATACAATAAACCTAACATCCTTCTCGTACAATTCCATGAGTGTATCTTGAGCCCATTGTCGATTCGTATCATATACCGTCATCAATGGCAATAAGGAAGCCATTTTCACAGTCGGATCTAAATCACTACTCAACATCTTAATGGATTTTGTAAACAATTCTAATAAATCTGGACGTTCTCGCAGCAATGATTGTATAGCCTTTGCAGCATGTCCTTTCACACAGTTCATCGAAGAAATCCATAGTTTTTGACTATCCGGATTCTTTTCCTTATAATCCTCAATATTTCCTTTATGATCTGCTACTATCTCAATCAGTTTTTCATAAACAAAATTGGACCAATCTATTTTACTTTTTTTACTAATGATCTCGCAGAAATATGATGCCCGTTCGCTCTCCATATTACACGGATACTTTTTAAACAACCGTTCGCAGGTTTCCTGTCTCACCTCGTTTATTTTAGGAGAATACGCTATTCCCGAATACATCACATCCACAAAGGATTCATGTATTTGCCCACCACGGTTTAATACATACTTAATCATCTCCTCCGGATTATTGGAAACAACGCTATGAAAATCAGATGTATACGTTTCTATAGAACTCTCTATAAAACCGCCCTTTGTTTCTATCCACTTTGGTAGCTTCCGATCAATTATTTTCTTATTATTGATGATCCGCCACCATTCTTTTTTCCCTAATTTTTTCCCGGAAACAGGAGATGCAATCCACCCACCATGACCCGTTTCTTTCAAATATGAGGATCTTTGACCTCTATATTTTCTAGATAACACAATTAATAAGTCTTTCCCATCTTTGGACAGTCTTTCATATGGCAGCACTTGCAACAGTTCATATTGCAGATCGCCCCAGAAACTCCAGTATGCTCGTCCCCTATTTCCAGTTTTATTGAATTCAATTCGTCGTTTTAGCAAATCCACTGCTTTTTTCGGTGTGTAATGCAACAATTGCTTTTCAAACACTATAAAGGTCTCATCACTACAACATTTTGCATGAATGCGCACTGCTTCTTTTACATATTTGAGTTCATCATCCTCTCCGCTTGTTCTATCATAAATATTATTATCAAAGTCTTGCGCTATATATAACATAATTTTGTCGCTATATTGCGTCGAAATCCATGCTAGTCCATGTAAAATTAATTCATCAAACAAAAGATTTCTTTTCCCAAGATACTCATCGTAGTATTCCCAAAACCGATCTGGATTATTCCTGATTATTGCCTGATTTGCCTTTTTCAGAAGCATCATGATTAGCCTCTCAATTCCTCTTTTAGGAAAGAAACAAGCACACCAATCACTATTTCTTTCTTCACTAACCTTAAACTCCTTCGGAATATGTTTCAGCAAATGATCTATGACATATTCACCGTCATCTATCTCATACTTATTTCCCTCAATAATATCGTCAATTCCACTCATATGGGGTTTCATCGCCTTGTTTTTATTCTCATAAAATAGTGAAATAATCCTAATTATCCTTTTTTCATATAATGGCATCTCCTCATTTAGCTGAGTATAAACGTTTTGCATCAAATCAGGGTAACGGGAATAGAGTTTTATACGATACTCAAATAATTCATCGGTATCCTCCGATATTCTATGCCACAACACACCAGCAAATTTCCTATCATCCTCTTCATTTATAAATGATCTATCTTCTATAAACCTTACTTCCTCTACAGATAATGTATCTCCTATGCTATGAAGTAACTGAAATACTATCTTTTTCGTTTCTTCATTTTCGAACCATTGCGCCATTATCCCATTTTTTACCAATATACTCACATATTGCTTCCTGCCACTCAAGACATTATTTATCCAACATGTGACTCTCTTTGGTTGTGTTACCTGTCTTATGACAAAATCACACACGGCATTGTTAGGATTCTCTATCTGTCCAATATATTCAAAGATTAAAAACTTTATATAATATCTAATATTTTCCGACTTAAGGATAGTCTCTCCTGTATGCAAAAAATCGTCTATATCGCTTTCATAGATGTTCTGCAAAAACATCTGTATTTGGTATCGTCTCTTTGGTGTCTGAGTTTCCTTTGATCCGATAATCTCTTCTACTGAAGCCCCTTCATATAATTGATTATTCATCTTTTTTGCAATAAAATAATCAAAAATCGACTGATGAACAAATCCTATTTTTTTGTCATCTTCAACAAGCAAACCAGATGATAATAAATATTCATATACAGGCAATTCTCTTTGAATCACAGTGCTCGGAAGATATAGTTTTGATTTTTTTTCCAATTTATCAACTAGCCCATTGATTGCATCAACTATATCTCTTTCGGAAGCTGTATCTGAATGTTCTGTGTAGATTTGTTTATACCACTTATCTATCAGCTGTCCATTCGTTGCACAGCCATTGAGTTGGTTTTTATTATCTATTTTCTCCCATATATACAAATTACTAGGTATACGCAGTAATTCCTTGAGTTTTTTTGACATCGCACCATAATATTCTCCAACAACGTCCTTAACAACAACGTCATCAAACTCCCCTACAACTATCTTACGCCATTCATTTTCAGTTTCATTTTGTTTTGTCTCAAACAATCTATTTATATTGTTGTCGTTTTCAAGATCATACTTTCTGCACACAAAAACGATGCTTATTTTATGATCTCGCCCTTCATTGATTGACTCTACCTTTCTGATCAAGTCCATACATACATCAAGTGCTTGTACGGAATTTGAGTTGGTCCATCGCAAAGCATCCAATTGATCTAATATAATTACTGCCTTTTCGTTTCTTGAAAGCATATGAAGCACATATATAAAAGAATTCGAAAACGCCATATCATGGCTCCAGATATCACAGCATTTATTTGGTGTTTTTCGATCCAGTTTTAAAGCTATATATGGGATTGTGTGTTCTTCACAATAGTTTGTGATTGCTTTTGTGCATCCACTCTTTCCTGTACCTGCTCCTCCAGAAATCACAAAAGACTTCTCATGCTTGATCAATTCAATACATTGATCAAATTCTTTTCTATGAATTAGTTTGTCATTAATCAGTCTGAATTCCTCATTGTATTCCTTGTTAATCTCTAGTAAATGTTGATATTCCCTTCCATCTCCTTCTATCGACCTCAACCGAATCCCATGCTCTTCAAAGAATTTTTTCAACTTAACGATAGTTATCTCTTTTCCAAGTATATCCCCATCAACAATATACGAAATGAGCGAATCATAAACCATTTTGCACTCTGTTATAAACAAAAATTCTATTTTATTATTTATTTGTTCGGATAGATCAAATGGCGGTATCGTTTTGATGGCTATGCGCCTTAAGAAGTCTATGCTCTTTTCAATCTCTTGATAGCGTCCTTCCTTTTCATCTATCAATAGGTTCAGTTCATCGCAAATGATTTTATATTCATTTCTCAAATTCTTATTCGCGCATATCTGATAATGATAGAATGCCTCCGGACTGCACCCTGTATTCTTTGCTCTGTCAATAAGTGACTCCATGATAGGTGAAACATATGGACTCATTAGTGACACATTTACCAATTCATCGCGTCTTAGATGAGTAGCCCAATTTCGCAGTATTGCTCGATTTTTTAAGTCAACAATACTCCAGCTACCCTTCTCACCATTTGATGCTTTACATTGGATATACTCTTTTGCATTATCCTTTCCAACGACAAGAATGTCTGTACCGTTCTCATCGTCTCCAATAGGCTCTATTGTTACACTATAGGTCTTTTCATCAACAACCTTTAATAACTCACAGATGATGCATTTTATCTCATATCGATTTCCGGCCTTATCTGCTCGTCCCCCTTTTTCCAAAAGCATACCTTACTCTCCATCCGCGTGACACGACATTAGCAATGTCATTTGTATAAAAACAACATCTTCTATTCTTCATTCTGTATCCAAAGTGTCTCTCTTTTTGCACTCCATTCTCATTTATGTTATTCTTTTTTTATATGAAAAGCAACGAAAATGCGGCTATAGTAAACACTCTATCCGTTATAATCCCAATATTTCAGGCACAGGAATTTCTTGCTGAAACTGTCTCTCGGATTGAACAATCCACACATGTGCCCGAAGAGATCATCCTTGTCGACGACGGTTCCACCGATGGAAGTGCCGAAGTCTGCGACACACTTCGAAGCACTTATCAAAATATCGTTGTCATACATCAGGCGAATCGGGGGATTGCAGAAGCCAGGAATGCCGGCATCCATGCGGCAACCGGTGATTATATCAGTTTCGTGGATCAGGACGATCTCGTTGAACCGACAATGTATGCGACTGCGCTGAAAAAAGCAGCCTCGACAGATGCTGATCTTGTGATGATGAGTACCGGTCAGCTTGTGCAGGGACAAAAACTGCCGTATGAATCACTTCCGGATGCTGCTTATCAAAGCAATGAGGTGCAGGATCGACTGCTGAGCGCCTTTCTCTTCCGGGGCTATGTGAATCCGAAGCGGGAATCTTCTCTCGCTGTCTCCGCATCCATATGGAAATGCGTGGTCCGGACAGACCTTTTACGCCGCCATCAACTCCGGTTCCGTCGGTTTGTCAGCTTTGAGGATGACTATCTGATGGTGCTTTCACTCCTCTGTTATGCGAAAACAGTGGTGACCTGCTCTGAGATCGGGTATTACTGGTATATTCACAGTTCCTCCGAAAGTCACAGTAGAAAGCATATTGAGCAGTATACAGAGATGACTTCCCAGCTGATTCAATATATCCGTACCACTATGGAAACTGCTGACATTGCAGATACCACGATTCAAATATTTCTTGACCAGTTTGTATTTGAAAAAACACTGGATGCCATCGCAAATTCCTATCTGACAAGAGATGCTTTGTCAAAGGAACAGAAAAAACAGAACGTAGCAGAATACCTGGAGCATTTTTCGTTTTTTACCTTGAACTCAGAACATATTGAACCGCTTCCCCGTTTTTTCCGGCTGCGCTTTTTGTTCCACTATTATAAAAAAGGAAATCCGGACCGCCTGATCTCCGGTGTCTGTCGATTCCTGCAGGCAGAGGCGAGACTACAACAGATGCCACTCGCCGCAAAACTGCTTCGCAAGTAGTGATTCAGTAAGAGGATGTTTTTATGCCAGAAAAGAAACATGAAATCGAGGTGACTTTCCTTGTCGCTTCTTATCAGGCAAGTTTCGAAAAACTGAAGCGATCTGTCCTGTCAGGCATCATTCAAGAAGGGGTTTCTCTGGAGATCATCGTTTGCGATGACGGATCGGATGATCCTCATTTCGTGGAGCTGCGTGCGCTTTTTCTGGAGCACGGCTTCACAAATTATGTGCTGCTGGGCGGGGAGAAGAACGCAGGAACCGTCAAGAATGTCTTGAAGGCTTCTGCTCATGCCCACGGGCGCTATCTCGTCGCCGTCGGCGCCGGCGACTATTTCTGCCACAAAACGGTTTTGCGCGACTGGTATCAGGACTGCATCACGCATGATGCTCCCATCTCTTTTGGGGATATCATCAACTTTCGTACAAAAAACGGGCAAGACGAGGTCCTGTCCGTTCCAAGAATTCCGCATTGCCTTTTCCTGTATCAAAAAACGCGCAGTCATCTGAATACGGAGCGTTATGCTTATCTGCTCTGTTACGACCATATCTGCGGTGCCAGCTGGATGGTCAGAACAGATCTGTTCTTTTCCTATACGAAGCTGCTGGATGACCGTGTCATTTACGCAAACGACAACTGTTTTCGCCTGATGATCCACGACGGATATTCTTTCCGTTATTATCCGAAGGAAGTCATGAACTATGAATATGGCGACGGCGTTTCCACTTCCTCATCTTCGACCTGGTCGACCCGCATTCAGAAAGATATGCGGGAAACTGACCGTGTTCTCTGCGAAATGGAGCCGAGGGATGCCTTTTCCCGACGGGTGCAGCGCTATTTCCGGAAAGCAGAATCCTGCAAAAGTTCTAAGGAGCGGACGTTTTTGCTGTTTCTCTCTTTCCCGGAGTATGTCTCGATTTGGATAAGGAATAAGATTGGAAAATAGATTAGAATTGCAACTATTTCTGCTTTATAAACTTGTTTGTCCAGATTGAGCAAACAAGTTTATGCGTACAGTTTCACTCGAATCACTTGCTTTAACCTATGATTTCTATCAAAGGTGCTTTCCGTCAGATGATTTAGTTCCAATAGGTTCTGAATGCACCACTCCGGATCCTGCGTGTGAAATGTATAATAAACGTCATTCATTTGCCTATAGTCAAACCATTCCGCAATCAATTTCGTGGATGTTTCTCTTGTATACGAAATATATCGATAAATATAGCCCATCCAAAACAGAACATTTTTTGCATATTTGGTTTGTCCGTAATCCGAGTCGCCAAACTGCTCTGAGATGCTATGGAGTCCCTCCTTCACGTCCAACGATAGAGCTGCTGGCTCATTTTTATCCAAGAGTTCGAGTAGATTCGAATGCAAAAATCTCCTGATAAAAACACCTGTGGAACACTGTAATTCATTTGATTTTTCAAACAACTTTCCCTGATATTCCGCTAATAATAACCCACTGTGATCAAATTGTCTCATCTCAATATTTCCTCAATATACATTCCCGTTTTAAACTCTCTCTTCGCAAGCTTTAACTTCGTGTCTATCTCATAACTTCGCTCGCTTAACAGTACCTTGCAATCTTCCCTTTCCGGAGTACACAGATAATACCTTTCAATTGGAATCAGATTTTTCAATGCTTTTTCTTTTTTAAAAATATACTGATATCCCAAGTTTGACGCAGATAACGAGTGAAGCGCTACATCTGCGTTGATTTCACCTTCCGTAAACTGCGCCATAATATAAAACATTTTGTTATCTGCGATCGGTGCAATAATTAGATCTGAGTCTTCCACTTCTGATATGACCTTTTTCACCATCACATTCTTTTCATAATCCCCCAGCATTCCACGATAATAGCATATCGCAATCATCCATTCCATAGAACAGTCAAATCGTTTCGTCTGTATTCCACTTAGAGAATAGCTGAATGAGTAGACCGAAGATTTTTCATATTCACAAACAAATGACAACGCCTGATGATAAGTCTCGCCCAAATAAAAACCTTTTCCAAAGTCGCAATAATCTCTCGATCCGGTAGCCGTTACTTCAAATAAACCATTTTTTGATCCATGAAAAAGGACATTTTTGAATTTTTCCCTTATGAGTTCCTCTTTCACTGTATTCATCCTGTATTTATTCTCGTATACGAAAGAATAAAACTTTTCACATACGCGATCTGTCGTTCTTCCCTTTTTAGCAATTTCATCCAGTGTTGTTCTGGATATACCCGTCTTTTCCGACAGTTTTGCACGATTCATTTTTTCTGTTTCAAGAATGAATGCTATATCTTCATTTATCTTGTATTCACAATAAACGTTCATCTTGTTTTTCTGCCCCCTTATTTGTCCATTTTACCACAAAAACTTGTTTGTTCAAGTTGAGCAAATAAGTTTGATGAGGGGATTTGAAAAACCACCTGTCTGTTTTGTTATAATAAGTTTTTTCAAATTATCAACCATACCAAGGAGGTTCTCACGATGAATTATGACAAAACCGTTAAAGAGTACATCAGCTACTGTTCCACTCAAAAAAGACTTAACTTCAAAACAATACGTGCCTATACAACAGATCTCAAGCAACTTGGGGATAATATATCACAAATGGAACTGTCTGAAGTGTCATCAAAAGAAATAGAAAAATATCTAAAAGAACTGCACAAAAAGTACAAGCCAAAAACAGTAAAAAGAAAGATTGCCTCTGCAAAAGCTTTTTTTCGCTACTTGGAATACCGCGAAATAATCTCCATCAATCCATGGGTTCATGTACAAAGCAAATTCCGTGAACCGTCAACACTCCCCCGTATCATCCCATTAAGCAATGTAAAAAAAATACTCATTTCTGTTCATCGACAGATACATGACGGAAAAACAGCTTATAGAAGACGCAACGCGCTACGGGATGCAGCCATATGCGAATTACTATTCGCCACCGGTATACGAATCTTTGAATTATGCGCACTTTCTCCGGAAGACATTAATCTTTCTGAAGATACTGTCTTTATCAACGGAAAAGGTGCAAAAGAACGCATTCTGCAGATAGGGAATCGTCAAGTACATGACACCCTCGTTAAATATAAGGAAGAATACGCAAAGGAAATTAGTCAATGTAATCATTTCTTTGCCAACCAGAACGGGCATCCCTTCTCAGACCAATCTGTACGTCGTACGCTAAATTATTACACGAATCTCTGTGGCATCGATCAGCATATCACCCCTCATATGTGGCGTCATACCTTTGCAACATCTCTCTTAGAGGCAGATGTTGATATTCGTTATATACAAGAGATGCTTGGCCACAGTTCTATCCATACCACAGAAATCTATACCCATGTGTCTATGGCAAAACAAAGAATGATCCTGTGTGATAAGCATCCTAGGAATGGGTTTACTATATAGTAAAACCCATAAAAGCATCCATCGCAGCGAAATGGATTTATTAAGGCATCATCGAGTAATCCTTTCGATAGATAATAGTAGATTATCGATAAAAAAGGGGTTCGAAACATGGCAAGTAACTATAACAATAGCATCACGAATGATAATAAAATCAAGGTATTTTTAAGTAGACCAAATCCTTTTTTGACCAATCAGCAGGAATTTATTGATAGATTTCGAGAAGAACTTCTGAAGCACGATATTGAAACCATTACGTTGGTCGCAGATGATTATGACCTTACCGATTCCATGAATTATCTTAAAGGAATGATAAAACAATGCTACGGAATGGTTATAATAGGTTTTAAGCAGATTTTTATTGAAAAAGGCTACAAAAAGAAAGGTGGAACTCCCAATCCTAATTTTTTCTTCCCTGATGAAATAGACCTTTCTGGTCAAGCCTTAACAAGTCCTTTTTGTCACATAGAAGGAACAATGGGATTATTGAACGATCTTCCATTGTTAATAATAAATGAAGACGGCGTCCGTGAGGAAGGAATAATTGCTGGTGGTAAATTTTGCTATAAGACAGACCCTTTTTCATTAGATAATATTGATTACTTTTTCAAACAAAAGGTCATCGAGAAACAAATAAGTGTATGGCTAGGAAAGGTTAATGAAAATTATCTCTTTTTAAATTTAAAAAAGGTGTAAACACTGTTTATTTCATCTTACAACATTGCATATTCTAATAAGACTTCCATTCAGACTCTTGATACCCTGCAGAAGAGTGTCTTTCTGTAAGAGAGATATTTCGACATTTGTTGATATTTGAGAAATTATATTATCATAATCAGTGTAGCCATCATTAATGATCGCATCTAAGTCGGTTTTATTGTATCGGTAATAAATTCTCTCTTCAAAACTGAGAGTACTTACTTCCAATGGCATATGAACATAAATTTTTGCATGATGTTTAGCAGTGTAATAGTATTCATTTATAATATTGATATCATCTGTGACTTCACATATTCTTAACAGTAATGCACAATAATTTCTTGGACAATACAAATTTTTTTTGCAAAATCCAGCCCCCTTCATATAATACTTAAGGGCTTCATAGTAATAGATTTTGTCCCCAGATATATTAAATAATCTGAGACAGATAGCGGCAACTCTACCGTATATTTCTTCCGAGGTAGAATTATCAATATCTATCCTTTCCTTTAAATAGTTCAATATGTCTATTAAGCTTTTTTCACTATTATCATGTTCTGCAATTTTATACTTTGCAAGCGCATAAAGAAGAATATTTTCTTCAGATTCTTCCAGTTCCACTAAACTATTAAACATATCAAGTGCTGATTCATACTCGTTATTATCCAAAAATGCTTTACCCTGTTTGTAAATGGCATATAATGACTTATCAGGAATGATTTCCTTATATATGTTTCTTTCGTTAAGTGCCCTAGAAATAGGATTGTCTGGCATATCAGTGTCAGAATTTACAGCAAAGTCAATAAACTTATTTAGATCATTTTGAACTCTTTTTATTTCACAGGCATCGATATGTAATCCTTGATGATTATAAAAAATAATCGGAACATAGGTTAAATCAAAGAATTTAAACTCTTTTTCTTTATCCTTAGAACATAGCAAAATAGTAGATCTTGGTTTCAATGCATGACGTGCACCTAGTTCATAGATGGCATTAACATTCATTGTACTTATATCGGCAATTACAATATCAGCACCATTAAGACAAGTTACAAATTTGAAATCTATAGATGTAGAACCCGATATTTCATCACAACGGAATGCATTAAACCTGTCTTCATCATACAGTCTAAATGGTACAAGGTGATTCGTATTGATACATGGTTTTATGATTTCTTCGTATGTAGTATCAAGATTGATACCATTTTTTATTCCATATCCCATTATTACAAAGCATGACTTTTCCATAACTGATCCTATTTTTTAATGATAATCTACTATTATCACTAACTTTCCCTTGAATTATACTATAATCTCACACATATACAACAAAAAAATCCACCCTATTATCACCTCATCTCCACCGTATTCGGGGCGGTACCGAAATTATAAACCGTTGTGCCCTCCTCCGTGAAATAGTCATAATACGGCTTGGAATTCATATCCTCGGTCTTGTTCATCCATTCCGGGAGATCAAAGAAGACCACGGAGGGATCCACGAATTCATCAAAGGAGAGGGGCATGGTGCCGCCGATCCCGTGGTGGGAAACCTGCAGATAATCCGCCTTCAGCTCGTCTCCCCATTTTTCCAGCAGCGGCTCTGCCAGATTGGCTGTGACATCGGCGCAGAACAGCATGGACTGCTCGTTTCCGGTGAGTTTGAACATCATGGAGCCGTTGTTGGCCGGATCAATCTCATACAGGTCGTTATCCTTTTCATAGGCGTTCAGGATCTTCATGTTCAGACCGAAAAGATCGTATTCGTCCCCCGTATGGACATACTGCACGTTGTCCTTCCCATCCACCGCCTTCAGGAAATCCTCGTAGTACTCAAAACCGCCGTCGTACTCCCCAACAACGGATTTGTAGTAGTCGTAGTCCAGATCGATGGCGTAAATCGTGCCAATTTCAAATCCGAAGTTCCCGTTCATGAGATTATTAAACACCGACACGTGGTCCTGATGGGGGTGGGTGATGATCCACGCATCCACGTAACTATCATGGTCGATGATCATGTTGAGCACCAGCTCCGCGTTCATATCAAAGCCGCCGTCCACCAGCACAAGATGGTTCTCATTGTCGCGGATCGCATAGCACATCCCCTGCGCGCCATTGGATTGGGCAAACTGCGTGATCGTGTACACCTTCTCCCCGTCGATCTGCGGCGCGGCCTCTCCCGTCTTTTCCATCAGGTGAAACTTATCCGTCGTTCCGATCAACGTGAATCCGCATGCCTTCATGGCCTCCTGCACGGCATGGTCTTTCATGCAGAGCACGTAAATTCCGCCATAAGAGCGATCCAAAGCATTCAAATACGCTTGAAAGCTCCCGGAGTCTATTTCCTCGTCCGAAACGGTCATGGGAAACGTCGGGGAGATTACCACGTCCGCATCATACTGCCGGATGCCTTCCCAGATCAGATTGGATCCATGCTCCTCATCGATCATTCCAGGCAGATAAAGGATACAGCGTTTCTCTTCCCGCGGCTCCAGCATATAGCAGATCTGAAGCGCTTCCGGATCGATCTTGTAGGGATTGTCCGTCGTCCGGTAATACTGGTGATCTCCCGGAGAAACACCGATGACCACCATCAGCACCGCAGCCACCACAGCCAGAAGGTAGCGCCAGAGCTTCGGCAGCAAAAACAGCAGCTCCGTCAGGACATAGATCACCGTCGCATAGATCGGCAGCAGCAAATAGATTCGGACATAACTCGACATCTCCCCTTCAAACAGCCGCGTAAAGGTGAATTTGGTAAAGACCGGATTATAGCAGACCCCGATCAGGATCACGATGGAATACCAGAAGATCATCTGATAGGCGTTCCGCCAGCGTTTGCGGAGCAAAAATAAGACCACCAGGCATCCGAGATACACAAGGAACCAGATGAGATGTCCCCAGAAAAAGTCTGTCAGTTGGCGGATCATGTCAAATTCTGTTTCAAACATGGAGCGCCCCCTTCCAGAACAGGATCACAACAAAAAGTATCACCAGCGTGGGAACGCAGGAAAGCATGGTTTTCCAAAAGATGCTGAACCGTTTTGCGAGAATTGCTCTGATGAGCGCCACCGCAAACAGCATCATCACGGAGAACGCCAGTCCCGTCAAAGTCGCTGCGCCACACGCCACAGATACGGTCGCAAGGAGCAGCGCCTCCCGCAGTCGAAATCCTCCGGCGGGCTTCACAGGCTGATTGCTGATGAGTCCGGGAACCGGAGGCACGGCAGATACAGGAGGAATCGTTCCCGATTGTTCCTGCGCAAACCGGTTTGCAAGCAGAAACAGCAGCGGCAGCAGGATCGTAAATAGGATCGTTTTGCTGTTCCATGTCCATTGCAGCATCCGCCTTGAAAACGAGTGATTCGTAAGATTCCCGAATTCTACGAGCAATGCGACAAAGAATAGAAAGAAGCTTTTCTTCGCCATATCTTCCCGGAAAAAGAATTCTCCGATGAGCCAGAACACGCCGTAGGAAAGAATCCCTACCAGGATCGGCAGGAATGTCTTCATCAAAAGCAGCGGATGGAAATCAAAAAGCCGACACCAAAACGCCAGGAACTGGTAGTAACAGGAAAAAACATATTTTAGGTTGGCATCTCCCAGTGCCAGATCCGCGCCGGATTTCGGAATCCGCCCATGAATCACGTCGGAAGTCCGAATATCATTCACCAGACCGATGTACACCGTATCATCTCCATATACCTGTGGCTGCAGGATCACCTGCCGCACGATCTGCCAAATGATAAGAGCGAGAGCCAAGAGCGCGAACAGATGTAACTTGGTCGGATAAGCAAATATGGGATATTTCCGATGCTGTACGATCGACAGAACGATAGACAGAGCGACGAGACTGATCAAGACTGCCAGAAACAGATTGCAGACAACATGAAACGGCTGCCCCGCAAGCCCAAACGGCATGCAGAGCAGCTGAAAGATGGCAAGCAAAGTGGCAAAGCCAAGAAGAGAGGCTTCTAAGAGATTTCCTTCTCTCTTCCACAACTTCCCGACGAAAATGCAGCAGGTCAATATAATAACGATGATCACAATTCCTTTGATGATGTACATGTGTTCATTATACAGAATGCCCTCCCTTTTTTCAATTTCATTGAAACATCGCCGTGTTGGTGATAAGATGATTCCATGAGTATTTTCGCAACGATTTTTTACGGAGCCGCCTGGCTCTTTTTAATGAGCGGATTTTTCTTTTTCCGCAGGACAGAGGAGAAAGCGCCCCTGATTACTTGGATCGGGGTGACGATCTACCTGTCCATTGCTTTTCATGCCTTTTTCGCCGGGATTCTCTGCCTCATTCATGTGCCACTGAATCTCTATGTCTTCGGCATTCTCGACGCTATCGCCGGTGGCGTATTCTGGTTTTTCAACAAAAAACGCGGCGCGCTCCAGAAATACCATTTCAACTGGTATGACCTGATCGCCTTTGCCCTGCTGATCCTTTCCGTCTGGTATTTCGCGCATGTACGCTGGGACGGCTGGCAATTGAATTGGAACTACGAAGCGGTGGATCCCGCTGCCCGCTATCGGGAAGCGATGGAATACATGGATCTGCATGAAGTGAGCCGCATGTTCTTTGCGCAGCTTTCTAATGGCATGTTCATGCAGTTCTTTGCACCCTGGTTCTCCTACGATTCCTATTACCGGCTGTATGTGCTGGCGGATGTCGCAAATCTTCTGCTTTCCGGCGTGATCTTTTACGGCGTGGCAAAGCGCTGGTGCAAAAAAGACGGGAAAACATCCCATTTCATGCATATCGCCTCTATCATCTGCACATTCCTCTATCTGTACGGCTATCCGGCGAATTCCACCCTATACGGCTTCACGTATCTGCAAATGGGAATTAACCTGATTGCGGTTATTTTGGTGGTAAACGACGCCTTCGTCAAAGAAGAAATGACGAAATGGCAGGGCATCTTTTGTCTGATGTTACTCGCGCACGGGATTTTCCAATGCTACGCGCTCTTTATGCCGATCACCTTTCTGGCCATGGGCTTTTCGCTCCTGGCTTGGCAGATCAAGCGGAAAAAGATGCTGTCCTTGGAGACACCACTCTTGATCGTCGCAGAGTTCGCGCTGCCGGTCATTCTCGGACTTGCCTACACCTACATGGATGTCTTCGTGCGTGACAACGTCGGCGTCGGCGAAGCTCTGACAAATGAAGGCGGAATCTACCGCGATCTGTATTCCAACTTTTATGTCTTCTTACCGGTCGCAATCCTCGGTTACTTCTATTTAGTGCGCGGAAAGAAAAACCGGCTGCTTACCTTCCTGACGCCGCTTTCCGCCGTCATGACACTTGCCATGTTTTATCTTGGCTACCATGCGCAGAAGGTCTCCACTTATTATTTCTTCAAAAACTATTTCCTGATCTGGCTGCTGGTTTTCGTGCTGATCGTCTATGCGCTCTCCAAAGCCGCCCCCAGCACACGCGGACTTGCCGCCGCCTACCTTGGCATGTGGGCCTTTGTTGCGATGATGTATGTGACCGGATTGGAGGATCATATCCAACAGGTCAATAATTGGTATGTGATCGACAACAAGAGCATGCGCTACAACGACCTTCTGGCCGCAAATCGGACAAACATCCAGAAAGAACCGCTGGAAGCAGGAAAGTATGATCTCATGCATCATGTCTATGAGATGCTGCAAAACGGTGAAACCGACAAAAAGATCCCGGTCGCGTCCATTGAGGAGGAGACGTACTTCTATGAATCCGTCACCGGACAGCGCCTTTCGGACTGGATGTTCTTCAATTATTCCACCGGTGGGCTGGAGCAGTACTTTGACGATCTGGATGCCGGAAAGGCAGACTATATCTGTGTTTTCAACGACAGCGGCCTCTATGATTTCCAGAAAGATTATTTTGATTCTTTTGAGAAAGTCTATGAAAACGGCGACGGCTTCATCGCTAAGGTAACGCCGGGCGCGTTTGAGAAATATAAAGCGGCAGAAGATGAGGAAAGCGGAGAAACGACGCATGAGTGAGATCGACCGTAAAAAAGAAGCATTTTCCGTCATCTTCCTTCTGTTTCTTATGACTATCCTCACATGTGCTTTATATCGGATGCATCTCTTTGGACCATATGTCTATATATTCCGCGATGCTGGTTCTGATACCTTTAACTCCTACTGGCCTGTGATGGAGTATCTTGTCCGGCATATTCAAGCCGGCGATCTGCACTTCTGGATGTTTCAAAGCGGATTTGGCAACAGTGTCATTTCGGTTCTACATTTCCTTGCAGATCCGTTCTCTCTTCTTCTGTTATTGTTTCCAAAAGACACCATGGCTATGGGCCTCGTCTGGGTGATTGCATGTAAAACAATCTCAGGCGGGATATTGTTCTATTTTTTCTCCAGAGAGCTGCGCCTTTCCCGTATCATTTCTATGATCACAGCGATCTTATGGGCATTTTCCGGTTTTATGGTACTCTGGGGACAGCATTATTTCTTCGCCAACGTGATGCCGCTTTTTGCACTCCTCATGCTGGGCATGGCACGGCTGCTTCACCAAAAGAGCGGCAAATTGTTTGTTCTTGCATTATGGCTCGCCTTTGTAAACTTTATCTATTTCGCCGTCTGGTTTACGATCGCCGTCATCATGATCGCACTTCTCTGTTACCTGCTGCAGAGCAAAAAAAGTCTGCGTCATTTCTTTTGCTATGCTTGGATGTTTTTTTGGCGCGGTTGTCTGGCGTTCCTGCTATCTGCTTTCCGTACGATCCCCGAGATATACAGCATGATCGGAACCGCACGTTTGTCAGGTGGAACCGTACAGACCGGCTTGCTCGCGACCAAACAAGAGTTATTTGATGCGATCATCCGCTTCTTTTCTAACAATTCACTTGGTATAACCTTGACACAAAATGCCTTGGGCTTTAATTATTATGAGCAGATCACGCTGGCTTCCTCCATATTGGCGCTTTGTTTTCTCATCCATAATCTCGTGGTCCGTAAAGGGCGTCAGCGTCTCTTCTGCGCTGTCACAGGACTCCTCATTCTCTTTTCACTCTGTACAAAGATGATCTGCATCTTGATGAACGTCGGAAAGGGGAGTTCCTATCGCTGGAGTTTTCTCATCATTTTTGCGCTGATCGTGAATCTCGGATTTGCGCTGCAAGACATATCCATGCATTTTGCAGAACGAGGAAAATTGCTGCTTACAGAAGGGCTCCTCTCGATCCTCATCCTATCCTCCTCTTTCCTGATCCTGAAAAAAACCTGCGGACCGTCTCTTACCGAAGAGGAACTATTGCAGGTCCAACAGGTATGGTTTGGTTTAGCGCTGTTTTTGGCTGCCTATATCGGATTACTGCTTTTCCTTTTCTTCTTGCATCGTTTTTCAATTTCCGGTTTTCTTTCCGTTAAGGAAGCCGGGATTGTTTTACTGCTTTTGGTGTCAGCAGAAGTATTTGTACTCAACAATCCTACTATCAACGACCGCATCTATATGTGGAAAAATTCCGTGTATTCCAGCGAATACTATGATCCGCAAAAACTGCAGCCAATCGAGCAGATTTCTTCTTTAGATGACGGGCTGTATCGGATGGAAAAAGACTATCGCGTCGGATTGGGAAATGATCCTCTTCTGATGGGCTATTACGGAACAACCACGTATGGTATGGAATCCGCCGGGATTCAGCAGATGCTGGAAGAGAACGGTTTGTTTTGGAATGAAGCAGGGGTCGGAGAAGTGGTTTACGGACACCCGGCACTGGAATCTGTTCTCGGCATCCGATATATGATCGCATCAGATACGTTTGCCGAGGAGGGATACGAACGGATCACTGAAATACCGGATGGGACGGGACGGTTCATTTATCAAAATAAAAATGCCCTTCCGTTGATCTATACCGCAGATGTAAACAGCGCTGCGGCAATCGATGCCGTGATCCACGGAGGGATGCTTACAGATCAAACATATCCTGTGGTCAACGGCCTGACCATTACATCCTTTCAGGATGATCTTATCATAGGAACGATTGATGCAACGGCAGACAGCGCCTTATATACCTCCATCACGTATGATGCCGGATGGCACGTCTATGCAGACGGAGAGAAAATGCAGACCATGCCGGTTTACAGTGGATTTCTCGGGGCAACGGTCCCTGCCGGCACGCATGAGATCCGGCTTTCCTTTTTCCCTGTCGGTCTCGGAGCAGGGATTCTTATATCTATCGGAAGTACAATCTTGATGCTTCTCTTTCTGATCCTTTCCCGGAAACGAAATCATCAGATCACCTGATACCACGTATTCCCGAAATAAATCATATAGGCCGCCTGGAAGGCAATATACGTTGCCCCGGCGATCACGATCCGGTTGTAGGTCTTGAGCTGCAATTGACACCGGATCTTTTTGTTATAGAAAAGGAGCATCGTCAGATATGCAAAAGGAATGAGGTACCGCCCCTGCACGCCGGCGATCCGCTCCGCGCCCACCGGGTTAAATGCAAGATAAAGTGCGGTCCAAATGAGGCATTCCGACAGCAGCGCGGTCAAGACGGTTCCGATCTTCATCGGCAAAAGGCCAAGCCATTTGCGATCTTCCGGAAGTGCTACAGTCCCGTTTTCGCCATTGTCCATGGAACCCTGCGTGATCGAAAGGAAGCATAGGAACACGGGAATCAGGTAAAGCCCGGTTCCGGTGTATTTCCCGGCATAAGCAAAGTTTGTCCAGACTTTCGGACCGAGATAATACGGCACCTGCCAGTTGAAGATATTGGAAAACAACAATCTCGCGTATTTGAACGGCTCCGAGAAGATCATCTTCAGCTGTTCAGATGCATTCGCGGCGCTCCTCCTCGGATCGGAATAAAGGTCTGTACCGCCGGAGCCGGCCATCAAAGTCGGCAAAACAAACGTCATCGCAAGCGCAAGCGCCGCCGCGATCACAATCGCAAAAAGCAGGATCCGCTGTTTTTTATCCGCGAATTTCCGCTTCGGCAGGAACAGATAAAGCAAAATGACCGGAAAATAGACTGCTTTCGGGATGATTCCGATGGAAAGCACGACAAGTCCCGGGATCACACGTTTCCAACTGAGCGGTTCCTCCGAAACATATTCTCTCGTAAAAAGGGCGTAGCCCAGCATCAGGAATGCGTTGACAAACGCGTCATAGGAAAACGAGCAGGCCAGTACAAACTGGATCGGTAGCAAGCCGAGGAAAAACATTGCCTGTTTCCCAATTTTGCAAAGCCGGATCGCAAGTGCTGTGATCAGCACATAGCACAGCATGTTACAGAGATTGCTCACATAGATGGTTGCGGAAAATGACAGCCCGATCAGCCTTGCGATCGCCATGCCAAGAGACTGGAAAATATAGCCGACGCGTCCGAAAACCGTCGTATACGGATAGTCCTTTTGCATTGTGCCAGTAGCGGTGCCAACAGAATCTGCCCATGTGGCGATTCCCGTCAATTCCTCTGTCGTATCACCTCCGGGCACGGCAAGACCGGCATAGGCTTCATAAGCATCCGACCGCTCCGCCTCACCGGCAAACGACATCTGATAAATACAGGTGTAATGCACCTGTTCATCCCAACTGTTCAGGGTAATGCCATGGGAGAAAGTATAGGACACGCCAAACAACAGCCCCAGGATCAAAAACACCAGATCCAGCCGCTTCGTAAGGAGCTGCCCGCAGAAGACTAAAATCCCGATCGCCGTCGTCAACGCCAGAAACAGTAAGAATCTCTGCCAATGAAAGACAAACCGGTTTTCCACGGATAGATTCTGAAGTTTCTCAACATTGGATCGGTCGAGCATGAGATACAGGTTTTCCAGCTTATCGGAAAACTCTGTCACGCCGCCGTTCAAGACTGCCACAGCTACATCATCTTTTTCCGTGTATTTTTCCTGCCCATAGATACTATAGGTATCAAGCAATACGGTATAAGGCAGATTTTCACTCCCATCCGTCGTCAGCACCAATCTGTTATAGTAGGCGTTATCCAGCGGCACGCGCAAATAAACCGGGTCTTCATAACTTTGTCTGGCCGTCCCGCTGACCGGCGTCACAACGTCCGCATTATGCTGATACCGCTCCCGGCCGCCGGTAGGATCCGGCACTTCTTCCAGTGCAGCTGCTTCGAAGGCTGCCGTTGTCTTCGGACTGATGATAGATCTGGCGTCCATGATCAGCTCGATCAGAACAGCTGCAAGGAGAATGCCCGCCATCAGCAATATGATTCGAATGATTGCCTTTTTGTTCATTGTGTTTTCACCAATTGTGTGTATTGAAATGCTTTTCAGAAGTTGATCACAATGCGAGACGGAATGGTTCTCCCTCCGCATCAAACGCCGGATGATAATGCGGATCGCTTTGTCCGGTCGCAAGTTCCTGGATCAGAATATCTTCGTCTTCCGGCGTTTCTTTTTCTTTTATCCGGATAAAGGGTGTATAGACCACAAGTTTCGCTGCGTCCAGAACACGCTTACAAAGCTTCGCAGCGTGCTCTATCCCAAACTCCGTCATGATCGCTTCTCCGCCGATCTCCGTAAATACGTCCCGTCGGATGCATAGACATTTGTCCGATACGACGGATACATCCTGCTGCATCAGCGCATGTGCTGCATAGCCCGGTTCCTCTTTCAAAAGACCTCGGAAAAGATCCATCAGCTGCCCGTTCGGGCGAATGATCTTACCAGAAGCACTGATGCGGCCCAGTTCATTATAAACCATCGCGCCGATCACGCCAACTTCCGGCCGCACGGCGTTCGCAGAAAGCCGCTCGATCCAGTCAGGACTTGCCTCCCTTACGTCTCCATGGAGGAAAAGCAGAATATCGCCGGCAGCATCACGAAGACTCTCTGTCAAAGAACCATTCACGGCCAGGATCTGTGTATTAAAATACAGTTTCCCGGTCTTCCGCAAAATCTCCAACCTCTCCGCACTCTCTTCCGTCGTCAGGATCGTGACGCGGATGCGTTTCGGCAACGGATACACCGGTTCATAATAACCGAGTCTCGTATAATGATTGACTTCTGCTCCCGCATATCCATGCGTCTGCAGATCTGTAAAGATCGCATTCCGGCCCGCCGTATAACAGTACATCTTGTTTTCCGGGTTCATGGCCGTGGAGTCGATATGGCTTCTCCAATGGTAAAGCATCTTCCGGACATGCTGCACATTTCTTGCCTGCGATGTACAGCGCAAGATAAAATCAAAATCCTGTGATCCGTCATATTCCGGGCGAAACAGTCCCGCACGCTCCATGACATCCCGCCGCACCATAAACAGATGGCAGATATAATTGCAGCTCCGAAGCATATCCGGATTGAAATCCGGTTTAAAGTGAGGCTCAAAATAGTCTTCAAGCGTCAGATCCGTCTTATCCTCATCCGAATAGACACAGTCCGCGCCTGTTTTAAGGACACAGTTCACAAATTCATACAGTGCATCCGGTGTGATCACATCGTCATGGTCCACGAGTGCAATATAGTCGCCCTTGGTGATCTTGAGCGCTTCATTCGTATTCCCCGAGATCCCGTAATTCTCCGTAAGCGTCACATAACGGATCCGCCGGTCATTTTTCTGATATTCCGCCAGAATGGGCGTCAGGCTTCCATCCATACTGCCATCCGCAATGCAAAGCTCCCAGTTTTCATAGGTCTGCGCCCGCACGGAATCGATCATCTCACGGAGAAATTGCTCCGGCGTCCGGAAAGCAGGTACTGCGAGAGAGATCAATGGTTTTTTCTCAAATTTTGCGACCTGATTCCGCTGCTGCTGCAGCTCTGCCTCCGGCAGTGCCACATGCCGACGCATCCAGACATCGTAATCTACATCTTTCCATTGTAATCGCTGTTCTATGAGCGCCCGATATGCGTCTTTCGAAAGATGTGCCTTATAATAGCGATCGTCTTCTTTTTGCATGGGATCCGCCTTCAGAAGCATCTCCCATTTGCTTTTGTAACGACGCCGGCTTTCCCGCTTCTCCCTCTGGAGATCAGGCAGATTCAGACGCTTGGTCTGACTGCAGCTTTCCTCGCCGAAATATAGATCGCAATCCGGATGGTCTTTGAGATCCAGCAGCAGGAAAAATCCCCACTGACCGGTTGTATCTCCGAAAAATGCATCCAGATCCGGCCGCAGCATCTTCTCTGCCCGTGCAACGACCGCTCCTGTCGTACGGTCCTTTGCCCAGACCTCGATCGGGCGATACTCTTCAAACCCTTCCGAAAGGTAGCCCCAGCCCGCCATGCGGACAATGGTGCCGTTTAGGGCAAACTGATCTTCCATGTAGTGGACAGGCTCTTCGTGCACCGTTTCCAGATCTTCTGTGGTAAGGGAAAGGATTTCGGTTTCCGTCTCCTGGTGGCTTTCGCAGGATGCATAGAGTCTTATGGGCTTTCCTGCCTCCAGCGGCGCTTTGCCCGCCGTCATTAATACGCGAAATCCGATCTTTTGGCTTTTGCAGTCGTACATATCTGCCACGTCAGGACGATCCAGACAGGTGACCTCCGTCTTCACGCCCGCCGGTGCCTCAGCCCGCACGCGAATCGGCTCTGTCTCCTGCCCATGAAAGATCATCCACCCGGCCGCCATGACCTGATGGCGTTTCCCGTCTGTCGACACATAGTATCGCAGAGAATCAATCAAGTAGACACATTTTCCGTTGTCAATTGGTTCATTTGGTATACTCATCTCATTCATAAATGTCAGTGATACCTGACTGAATCCGCATCAAATTATCATTTCGCACTCTGCAAAAGAGCCGAATTGTGCCTAATTTGACAACCAATCATATCCGTTGTAGTATGAATACACAAGCAGTGCTACCGATAGACGGTTAGCCGAGATATCAACTTACGGCGATAGCCGCTCGCTTTCTCTGGGCAGGGCGGCTATTTCCTTTTACCAAGCGCATATCCGACACCGAAGCATCCTAAGCCAAAACTTAAGACTGCAATCAATCCTTCTATGGTCAGCATAGGCACCACCTCCTTCGATTGGATTTGTACCTCCTCTCGTTGGAATGTGGCTAACCGCCTACCGTTATTGGTAGCACCGTCCTGATTGTATCATAACCAAAAATATTCGCAAAGCATATTTAAAGCTCCACGCTCATATCAAGCGTCACTCCCTTTAAAACACTTCATAACAGGTAGTCTAATACGCCCTGATAAAGAAACACATCACCACCACAAACTGCAAAGCAAGCATACCGCAAAGGAGACCGCGGCGCATGGTTTCCTGGTTGTCTGCGAAGATCTTTGTCGGCTGAACGGCAAAGAGGAACGGGATCAGGAAAGGCAGAAAATAGCGGCCTTGCACGCCTTCCACGACCTTGGAATAATACGGCGTATTTCCGAGGATCATACCGCCGATCGCGATCAGTACGCCCAGTATCGTCAGGATCAGAAGCAGTCGACGCCCCCTCCCGATCGCAGCCTCATCGGATTCCTTCTGCCGCAGCATCAAAAAGAACAATATCAGCAAGAACGCTACGCCGAGATGCAGCGGATAATTGATCTCGTAGAGTCCGAGGGAAGTCCCGACAAAGGACTGCCAATAATGATCCATATAGCGATTCGCCGTATTCATGAGGAGCAGAAACGTCCGATAGGGGTTTGTAAGCAGGTCTCCGACTGAATAGTTCGGCACCAGAAGGTTGTTCAACACGGTCGACCGGAAAAATGTCCGATACAGACTCGGAAGAAATCCAAGCAGCAGCGATCCGAGAAAGATTCCCCACGCGGCGAACATGCTCTTCCGATCAGTCTGCCGTTTCTGCCACACAATCAATAGCAACATCAGTGTCAGCGGCGCGCACGCCCCGAATTTGCAGGCGGCCAGCATTGCCATGACAAAAAACAGCAGCCCCCACTGCACAAGGTTTAAGAGGTTCCACTTCCCGTTTTCTTTTTTCCACTGCACTTCCCGGTAGGCGAACCGGAAGCTCAGCGCGATCGCAAGCAGCACAAGCCCGTAGACGATACTGTCGCAGGAAAAGGAATTCACCTCCTGCACCGTCATCGGCAGCAGGGAAAACGCCAGCAGAAACTCTTTTCCGAAGGGCATGATCCTGATCGCAAAATAGCCTGCGGCCAGAAAGACCAGCAAATTCATGAGCCGCCCGAGAAGCAGCGTCGGCACTAAGGAAAGATGCAGAAGCCGTCCCAGATGCACGCCAAACGCTCCCGGGAGATAGACGATCCGCGGCACCTCATGATTGCTGTAATAGTAGATCTCATAAGGTTCGCCGCCCAGCTCCTTCGTCGGGATTGCTGAAAAATAGCGGTTATAGTATTCATGAGTGATGTTTCGTTCATACACCCAGCGCTCAATCTCTTCCGGGCGCATCGTCTCCATCGTATCCCCCGAAGACCCCCAACCGATCAGGTCATCCGCGACCGCATAGACATAGCGGAGGTGCGTCACCTCATCCGGCACCGCCGTCACGGGGATCATCAGTGTATACGTCAGGCCGAGCACCGTCGTGGTCAGCAGAAACACACGGCAGAGTGCCGCCTTTTTCTTCACCAGCAAAAACCACGCCAGCACCACCATCGCCCCCACCAGCGCGGACAGAAGGTAAAACATCTTTAAAAACGCGTCCGGCTGGGGCGTCACAAGGCGCACCCTGGCATTGCCATACAAAAATGCCGCAAGCAGCCCAAGCGCGATCAAAATCCATATCCAGTTGTGTTTCCAAATGTCTTTGATTTTGCTCATATCACTGCATCCGTACAAATAGTGCCGTCACGACCAGCACTTGTAAAAATACTGCCGCATAGACTGCTTTTTTCCTGACCGCACTCCCATCGTCGATTGAAATTCTCGTGTTCTGCAGCGCCAATAAAAACAGGGGCAATGCCGGCAGAAAGTATCGTCCCTGCACGCCCTCGATCGACGAAGCACCCTTTTCGGTCCATCCGATCAACATGCCGCCGACTGCAAAGGCTGCCGTCAAAAGTGCGATCACAAAAAACCATGCCTTTTCTTTTCCCTGCATCCGCCCATGCTCGCTTTTCTCCGGAAGTGAGGACAGGAGTACAAAAAACAGTCCGAGCAGGATCAAGAACTGCGGCAGAAGAATATTCATCCAGCCCAGAGATGTCCCGCCCAGCGAGAAAAAGTAGAAATCGAGTTTCTCATAGACCGTGGAACCCAGCAAAAATGCCGTTCCCGCAGGATCTCGCAGAAGGTCGGAAATCTGATAATGATTCGTCCAAATTGTCCCGCCATAAGCGTTCACCGTAAAGCTGAACAGCGGCAGGAAGCCCGCGATGATGCAAATCAACGGCAGTACGAGTCCGCCGATCCCAAGTATGGTTTCCTCGATCCGTTCTCTTTGGGACAGAGAAGAGAGCCCTTCTTTTCTTTTTTTCAGGAAGCGGAAGAAAAAGACAAGCGGAAGCAACCCGAACGGCAGCAATGCGCCAAATTTGCATCGGGAAAGCACAAGCGCCGTCACGATCAGGATTGTGTAGTCCACAAAACGCTCTTTATCTTTTTCCCCATAGAGGCGGGAAAGGACTGCCGCCGTCAATGCAAAGGACAGCGCGATATCGATCCCGTCTGCATTGATCGTCGCAGATTCCTGCAGCATAGTCGGCAACATTGTGATCGTAAAGATCAGCTCTTTTCCGAACGGGATCCGCCTCACGGCATAGAAAAGGAGAAGCAGCACGACAAAAAACGAGAACAGCCTCCCCATCAGGATGATACCGGGCGCGGAAAGCCCCAGATGACGTCCTGCCACGATGCCAAGTGCCGCCGGGAAGTAAGTGAGCTTCGGATTCTCCACATTGCCCCAGTATTCGGTCTCCGCAAGGGACTCGTCCGTCCTGCCCGCGCGGAGATAGTCATAGTAAGAGACGTAGTAGGGATGCGAAGGATCGTTCACGCTCAGGGCGTTTTCCAGCTCCTCATGCAAAATCACGGAACGGGAGGGATCTGAACTCTCCCATCCTTCTATCTGTTCTGCGATTTTATAAACCGTATTCAGATGCGCGTCTTCATCTGCCCCAAGCTTCGCCGGGATCAGGAGCATAAAGAGCATTCCCATGCAGCTGAAGGCGATCAGGAACACCACTTCCAGTCGGACATTCCAGACAAACAGCAGAAGATATACGACCGTAATCAGAATCAGCAGCAACACCGTCGCCACAATCTGGAACTTCTGCACGGAATCCATTCGGTCAGTGCGAATTTTGAGCGCCAAATGATCGTCATCCGTCGCTTTGACCGCCGACAGCGCATTTTCGTCCGTAAACCCGTTCGCTGTCAGTCGAACCACGATCTCGTCTCCCGCCGCAACCGCCGCCGGCGCGAAATCCACCTCCTGCCAGACCCACTCCATGATGCTGCCTGCTTCCCACGTGGCACTGCCAAGCGGCTTCCCCGTGGTCCGATCCACCACCTCGACAAGAACCGTCCCCGGCTGATCCGCCACGCCGAAGTTCACGAAGGTCAGCAGCACCCCGGAAAGCGTCATATCCCGGTCTGCGACAAAGGAGGTCTCGATCGTCTCTCCCTCCTGCAATTGATCCGTAAAAAGACTGTCGCTGGCACGGTAGATCTGGAACGCGTATTCCTCCGTGACCGAAAAACGTCCGTATAGCAGGATCACGGCTGCCGCTGCAAGGAGAAGGACGAGCGGCAGAATTTTTTTTCGCCACTCAATCTTTGACTGCAAAATTTTCCTCCCTCGTCGTCAGGTTGGGGTTGTAATAGGGATCGCCCTTTGCGAGGATCTCCGGCCACTCGGCTTTGAATCGCGTAATCTCGGATTCGAAACGCTCCGCTTTTTCCGGGGTGTCCTCGATACCGCGGCTCTTGCTTTCATCATGTCGCAGCAGCGCAAAGGGCGTAAACACGATAAGATACCCCTTCGCGCGGATCCGCATGCAGAAATCCGCGTCATTAAAGGCCACCTGATAGCCCGAATCCATGCCGCCGATCTCCTCATAAACACTTTTTCTCATCAAAAGACACGCCGCCGTCACAGCGGAAAGGTTCTGCGCCACCTTCAGCCGGTGCATATAGCCCTCCGCCTCCTTTGAAAACGAAAGGTGGGAATGGGCCGCCACGCCGCCGAGTCCGATGATAACGCCTGCATGCTGGATCGTCTCATCCGGATACAAAAGTTTCGCGCCAACCGCGCCGATATCCTGCCGCTGCGCAAACATCAGCATCTCCTCGATCCAGTCCGGGGTGATGACCTCGATGTCATTGTTCAGAAGGAGCAGATACTCCCCCTTTGTCTTCGGGACGCCGAAATTATTGATCTCGGAGAAATTGAATGCGTCTTTCCACTGTTCCACGCGGATTTCAATTTCTTCGGTCTTTTCCGTACTCTCTTCCAGCGTCCGTCCGCCGTCTTCTGTCACGATCGCAGAAAACCGCGCCGCATAGTGGTCTTTCAGCTCTTCGTAGAGATCGAACGTTTCTTTTTTTGCGCTGTTATTCTCCACCACAACGATCTCGATATTCCGATAGGTAGACAGCCGCAGAATCGAGTCGATGCAGCGCCGCAGATCCTCCGCGTGGTCCTTATTCGGGATCAGAATGGAAATAAAGGGTCGGTCCGTCAGCGTGTAACGGATATGGAAAAGGCCGTGTTTCTTATCAATAAGCTCCGGTTCGCCTTTCAACGCCTTGCGCGCCAGATGTCCGCGCAAAGCCGCAAGCGATGCCTCATTTTCCTGTGCCAGATAGACGCCCGGCAATTCTTTCTTTTGTTCCGTGAAAAGCTTCTCCGGGAGATGCACAATCCCGTTTCCTTCCTCCGCCAGCTCCGTCAACCGGAGCGTCAACCCGTAACGACAGGTACCGCCGAGGTCCTCTGCTGTGAAATCCACATTTGTAAACAGCTGTTTTTTCGCCAGCACAAACCCGCGGATATAGTTACAGCTGCGCAGATAATCCGGGGAAAAATCGGGTTTGAAAAGCGGTTCCTCGCCATCCGGCGTGAGGAGTGCGCTGTCTGTATACAACAGGTCTTTGTTCTGATCCGTCATCACGCTGACGCAGCGCGCGACCGCGTCCTGTGAAAGTGTGTCGCCAGGATTCAAGAAACCGATCAGCTCTCCCGTCGCGACAGTAATCATGCTCTGTAAATGCTGAGAGCCCTGTGCCTGCGCACCCTGTGTTGCCGACTCGCCTGCGCCACTGGAAGTCACCCGGATCTCAGGATCGTGCTTTGCGACCCAGCCAAGAATCGGGGCATCTCCGCTCAGCACAAGCTCCAGGTTTGGATAAGCCTGTTCCCAGATACCGTTTAAAAACGCGAAGATGTCAGCATCGGATAGACCCTGTACTTCGGCCAGCAGTGAGACCTTCGGCATCTTTTCCCGCGTCGTATCGTTCTCCTGCGAGCCGTCCTGCGCCAAAGCACCCTCCTGCGGGCCTCCCTGTGCCGCGCTTCGCCGGCTTTTTCTCTCCAGATACTCCTTTTCCATCTCTGCCAGCGGACCGCGGTTTTTAAACCGTTTTGCCGCAGCGCTCATGGAACGGATGGGCTCCGTCACGCGCCAGGAAAGGGAGCTTTCCATCTGCCGGTAATGATCGCGCCAAAAATCAACCTCCTGTCGGAGTTCCTCGATCGTCTCGTTCAACGCAACCTTATCTTTTTCCAGCTGCACAACTTCCTGCACTTTGTCATCATACACCTGGATCTGATATTTCCATTTTTTCTCAAGCGTATCCCGGTCTTCCTTCAGGCGCTTGCAGTCATGCATAAGCGTTTCCGTCGCCTCTTCAGACAACGGCGTTGCTTCCAGCGTGATCCTAAGTTTCACAGTCCGGAACCGGAAATCTTCTCCAGTAACCGATGCCCCAGGCGTCTGCAGCAAAAAGAGGTTATGCCCCAGGCGAAAGGCGTCTGTCTGAAAACTGAGGTCATACCAGAAATCGCAGAACCCCTCCACCTGCTTGAAATGCAGGATCTGACATCCCTCTTCAAATACAAGACGGACATTTTCGGTTCTCTCCGGAAGCTCCAGCTCAACCGCCCGGCATTCCGACAGAGACAGACTTTTGAGTTCCCGTTCCGTTGCCTCATTTCCACTGATGGCGTACAGCCTGATCTGATTCATCTCACATAATCCCTTATCTGCCAATATACATCGCCGTTTGCTATCGGCGTAAAGCAAACCTCGCAAACGTTCGCCTCTTCCGACATGCTGTAAACAATGACATGAAGCCCCGTCGCCAGCGCCGTCGTGCATTCCTTTCCGTTGATCACCATGGCTTTGTCCCAGGCGTTCAGCGCAAAGTCATAATGCAGCGTCTCCTTCAGCCGTTTCCCGAAGGGCGCCGATCCTTTCTTCAGTTCCCCCGTCACATGCAGCATGTCCTGATCCGTGGCGTCGTTCAAAAGCTCTTCTCCATTATAAACGATTCGAACCTGCTTCGTCGAGCGGGTCAGAAGCGCTGCCTCGTCAAACCCGAAGGCACTGATCGCATGGGCATATTCCGGCGTAAATTCCGACGTCCCGTTGTCCTGATATCCGTAAAACACGATGTAATCCGGATCTCCCGTAATTGCCTCCAGAAAGGCCGGGATCTCTTCCACCATCGGCAGCGCATACCCCTTATAAGAATGTTCATACGCCGGAATCTGACGATTCCAGGCATCATTTGCATGTGCAGTCTCTGCAAGTGTTTTCTCCGTCACATACCCGGCCTCCAGAAGATATTGCCCGAATGCATCGGTCACTTTCTGCGCGCCCAGCATATTCAAGTGATCCTGGCCTTGATAATCATAAGTCGGATCCATGCCGAGTGTCTGATAGTATGGGTTGAGATTCATATCAAAAAAAGGTATGCCCTCCGCTGCAAGCACTTGCTCCACAGCGTCATGCCGCGCCTGATCCCATGTCAGCAGAGGCACTTTGGTCAAGATCAGCGGGATCTGTTCTTTCGCACAATAATGAATGATGTTTTGGAGCCAGAGGATATTGTTTTCCTCCATCGGGATCGACGCCGTAAGTTCTGTGGGGAAGTTCGGATCCAGATTCACCCCCTGATAGTCGGAATGCCCCCACCAGGCGATCGGATAATGCCCCTCCCACAGATTTTTCTTATCACGGAACAGATCCGTCACATCCTTTTTTTCTAATTCCATTATACGATCATGGTAATGAAACAGCGGAAAGAAAAAATCAAAGGAAGGCAAGTTGTAGCAGTCACAGACCGTCCGGATCGCCATCGCCTTATTCGGAGAAAGCGGCATGTCGTCCAACGATTCCCGTATGACCTCCTCCGTCACCTGATCGGTAAACAAAAGACTCCAGATATCCAGAACTGCCACCATGTGCGGCTGGCGCTTATGCGCTTCTTTGATCCAATAGTAAGTTGACTGCATCGGCTGATCACCGGTCGCCAGCACGTAGCTTTTGATCCCATAATCCTCGTACAGTTTCATTGGCGAGATCCCGCAGATCACATGGCTCGTACCGAAAAATACGACATCCAGGGAGTCCTTTTCTTCCGCGTAAAATCCCTCGATATCCGTCGTCGCGGCGAGCCCCTCATCCCATTTTGGCTTCACGATCTGCTGGAGCAACAAAAACACCAGCGCAAAGAGCAAGATCCAGACTATGAGGGAAAGCACTTGTTTTTTCTTCATCTGCGCACCCCCATCAGAATTCCTGATACAGGAACGCCGCCGCATCATACTGCGTTCCGTATACGCCGAACAGGATCACAAAAAAGACGGCTGCAAGCCAGAAGACCCATCGCACCGGCAGCGCCCAGCTCCCGATCTTCTCCCGCACGGCGATCCCCTTTTCCTGCAGCAGGGACAGGACAAAAAAAGCAGCCATCCCGACGCCAAGAAGCACCACATCTTTTTTCTGATACAGCATGGCCAGGGTCAGCTTCGTATCCGAAAACGCCTGCAGGAGAGGTACTGCTCTGATCCGTGAAAGCAACGTCACAACCGTCGTGAAATCTGCGCAGGAAAAGAAAAAGAAACCGATGGCAACGAGAATCCAGAGGCCGAGGGTTTTTAAAATGTGCGGCCTCCCTGGTGATGACTTCGCGGGAACAGCTGTTTCAGTCTCCATCGGATTAACAGTGTTTTCTGTATGTGCTGGATTTTTCCGACTTTTTCTCAATAGAATCCCGATACAGCTGAACAGCCAGAAATACAGCGCCCATAAAAGATATCCGCCGGAGGCGCCATGCCAGAGGCCTGTCAGCAGCCATACTGCCGCGACATTGAGGATCGTCCACAACGCCGTCACTCTGCTCCCACCCAGCGGGATGTACACGTAATCCCGAAACCAGGCGGTCAGTGTCATATGCCACCGTTTCCAGAACTCCGATAACGAACCTGCAAAAAACGGGCGTCTGAAATTCTCCTCCATCTTAATTCCGAACAGTTCGCTAACCCCCAGCACCAGATCCATATATCCGGTCCAGTCCGTATACAGTTCCGCCAGAAAGAGGATGGTGCCAAGGAGAATGGAAGCCCCATTGGCTGTTTCCGGCGTTCCGAAGACCAGATCCGGCAGCAGCCGAAGCCGCGGCACAAGGATCAGTTTTTTCGCCAGACCGAGCAAGATCCGTTGACACCCTCGTGTCAAATTTGTGAGATCAAAACCGTGTTCAACAAACAGTTCCTTTGAAAACGTCCCGTAGCGATGGATCGGTCCTTGCAGCAAAGCAGGATAATAACAGAGAAACAGCAGCAGCTTCGCGAAGTTCTTTTCCGCCGCGACTGTTCCTCTCCAAACATCAACACAATATGCCGATGCAGTCATGGTATAAAAGGAGATCCCGAGCAGCGGCAGGATTACGTCAGCAATCCCGTTTTCTGCAGTCAGCAGCACGCCAAATACATGACGAAAGAAAATCAGAATCAGAAATTCCGCGGCCAGCACTGCTGCAAGTCCCGTCTTTCCGAGTCGCTTTGCATTGACGCCATATCCGTACGCCAGAAGCGCCATGAGAATCAGCAGCACGGGGAGGCCCTTCGCCAGAAGCCCGAAGAAAATCAGGCTCCCGATCAGAAGCACCACCCACTGCTGCTTTTTGATGAGATAATAGACAATAAGGAGAAGTCCGGTCAGGCCGGCAAACTGCGGAGAAATGAGATCCATCGCACTACCTCTGCCATGGGAAGCGGCGTTTCACTGTTTCCTTTTCGCGATAGGCCTTGTCCATATCCGTGATCGGGATGATCTTGTTGCCGATGGGGATCAAAAGGTCCCGTTCCATCTGCTTTCCACCGGTCACATATGTCTGAAAACGCTGCTCCATCACGCGGTATTGCGCTGCTTCTTTTTCCGTGATCCCGACACTTGCCAGAAGCTGATCGAGCGCGAGTTCCTCACAGGGCTGGATCTCATGAGACGCAAAAAAGAAAGCGCGGTATAAAAGGAAATGCAGCGGCACCGGAAACGAAAACGTCCACTCATAATCGATGACCACCCACCGATCCTCTGATTCGCAGATCAGGTTGGAAAAAACCAGGTCAATATCGGAAACCTTCGCTGCAAGCAAGCCATCCGGAAGCCGTGTCTTGCCAAAAACCGTTTCAAACGCCGGTGTCACCTGAAACGGTTCCGTGCAGGGACGGCTGATCCGCTCACAGTACGTTTTCAGAAGCGCGGTGATCTCCTGTGTGCGATGTTCCATCACATAACGCTCAATGACCTGCTGCAGGGTATCCCCTTGAACATAAGAAAAGAGAAGCCGGCCGTCCTGCAGTCTGCAGTCGCAGGGGGCAATCCCACACTTTGCATAAGCCGTTTCTATCCTCTTTTTGTTTTCCGCCATCTCTTCGATATGCGCAGCAGCTTTCTCGTTCAACGCCTTTTTCTGCACGACCGGTGTCTCGTCTGCGGTATTTTTTAATATATCCGTCCGGATCGAAAACGCATCATCGCGTTCCGTGGAATACCGGGTATAAACCATGTCCGAAACCGGCTTTTTCCCGGTGATCACGAGAAACGAATTGGCAAGTTCGGGAAACAGCCCTTCCTTCACCAATCCGTCAAAGACCTTCATCTCGTCAAAGAGTACATAACGATCCTGGTCGAAATTGACAAGGTTCGTGTTCAACTCTCCGGCTTTCGGAAGGCGCGCATCAGAGTATAGACTTTTCATGAAACGGTAGTCCGGATAGGGATAATAAAATTGCACTTCCGGAAAGCCGGACTCAAACAGCAGCTCTGTCAGTTCCTTTTTCCCGAAAGTCCGCATTCCTTTATGGTAGTAGTAATCCTCAAGCCCCGTAAACGGCGCGCCGAAGTAATCCTCGAGACATCCGGCAAAGTATTTCAGACCGAGACGGTTCGGAAGCGCAAGAATCAATCTGCCTTCCGGCTTCAGACACTCCTTTAGTGACGCGAGCAGCGTCTGATAGGGATTCCCTTGTGTCTCTGCAAGATACAGCTCCGCCAGGGGCAAAGCCCCAATGAGGTAAATCTTATCATAGGTCTTTTCCGGCTTTTCGTTCTGCAGCGCGGACAGTCCGCCCGATATCACGGTCAGGTTCTTTTTTTCCCGATTTCTGGTGCGGTTGATCTCACATTTCACGGCATCGATCTCTACAGCCGTCACCTGCGCTGCTCGTTCACAAAGAAGCCCGGTCAGCGCGCCGCATTCCGCGCCGAACTCCAGGATTTCCTCCTCCGGTGCGATCGGAATCCACTCGATCAAGTTTTTCCGCGCCCTCGAGAGATGATACAGAAAGCACCAGTCTTTTGCTTCCAGAATCACCCCGGGCAGCGCTTCCTCGCTATTTGATTGTACGGCGGCAAGCACCTTGTCCAAATGTTGATCTTGAATCATAACACCATTATATCATATCTTGCGGCTGGAACAGCAACATTGCTTTTCCCACGGGGATTTACTATAATTGAGACGAATTTATTTCTGCGGAAGAAAGGGAAAAAGTATGCAGCCTTATGAGAAACTGAAAGCATTTGAAACATGGTTCGCCGGACCGAAACGGACGGCTTTTCTTTCTTCCCTGATCATCGGAATCTTTACGCATGTGCTCTTGCTGGCCAACAGCCTCCTCAGCCCGGACGGACTTTTGAATTCCATCCTCTATTCCGCAGGCTCCTGGGAAGCCTCGCTCGGCAGATGGGGTATCAATCTCGTGGACAGTCTGCGAATGGATCGTTCTCCGGCTGTATTTGTAGAGCTTGTCTGCATCCTGTTGGGTGCTATTGCAGCCGTGGAGATCGCGGCGATCTTTGATTTCAAATATCATATCACGGCGATCCTGACCGCTGCGGTCATTCAGCTTTCGCCTACGCTCTCCATCACGATGCTTTACGCGTTCCTGGCGGATGCATTTATTCTTTCCTTTGTACTGATTCTGTTGGCTGCTTTCGCCGTGTTAAAATGTCCGGCCGGCAAAAAGCTGCCGCTGATTTTCTGCAGTATCCTCGCAGCCTGTTGTATCTGCCTGTCTCTTGGCATCTATCAGAATTATTTCGGCATATACGTCGGGTTTTGCATCGCATTCACGCTGTATCAGCTGCTCCTGACAGAAAATCCTTTGAAAAAAGTGCTGCTGAGGTTCTTTTACGGCATCGGCACCGCAGTCGGAGGGCTCATTCTTTATTACATCGTCACGAAAGCAGAGCAGGCACATTTCGGTGTCACAACGGCCGCCTACCAGGGCGCAGACCAAGTCGGGCTGCTCACATCCGTGAAAGCGCTTCCCTACTCGATCGCAAAATCCTATACCTCCATGATCCGTTATTACCTCGGTGACAGCATTGTCTATAACCGTGCCTGGCACAGAGACATTCTGTTTATCATCCTGTTCCTCGCCGTCGTCGTCACGGCAATCCTGGTTATCATCCGAAAAAAGGTATATCGTGAAAAGCTGCGCTTCATCCTTTCTTTGGTGCTTCTTTTCCTTCTGGTACCCGGACTGAACGTGATCGTGCTGATGGTGCCGGATTGCCATTTCTATTCGCTGAACTCCATGCAAATGGCGATGCTGCTCCCGTTGATGTTTGTTTTTCTGGAAAAATCGGCTGTGGAAAGTGAGACGAAAGCCGTCGCAATCGCGCGCACAGAAGGGGCTACAAGAACCGCAGCGCTGATCCTCTCCGGTGTGCTGTTATCAACCTGGTTTGCATCAGATGAGTTTTCCTATCAGTATATCAACCAAACCTTCAATCAAGTGGAAGCCGTATCCGAGCGCATCATTGACCGCGTAGAAACCACGGACGGCTATTATAACGGGATTCCCGTGTTGATTGCCGGGATTGTCAGCGAAGATCTGTATTTCCGTGACAACGCCTATGCGGATTATACCTGGGGAGGCGTCGTGCTGGCGCCCTTTGCACACGGAGCGCTGGACTTCAGTCAGGAATGCTGGCGCAGATATCTGCTTGCCTATCTCGGGATGAGCCTTAATTTCTGTACGCCTCCCCAACGGGAAGCGCTGCTTGCCTCTGACCGTTTTCAGGAAATGGATGTATTCCCCGGAAAAGACTCTGTCTCTACGATCGACGGCCTGATGGTTGTAAAGCTCAGCGACAACCCCCCGCGATAATTACTGCACCTCCGGACCAGCACTTCCAAATTCAAGTTCCGGATGCTGCGCATAAAACCCCGGTATACGCAATGGATTCGCGAGAATCCCCGCCTGATCCAGATACCGGTCACTTGTCTCATAAATCAGCACATCGGGACGCATCCGTTCCAGGATCTCCCAATAGTTTTCCGTATTGTTCCCCCAACGCCTGTAATAGCAAAGCTCCGAAAAATGCCCTGCCAGTTCTTCCGAAAGAATGATGGACATGGAATCTCCGAACACAAACGCCTTTTTCCCGGAATCCGAGGCCGATGTGTAGTAAACCTGGCTCATAACGTCGCCTTCTTTCGTCAAATAAGGGAAGTCGAGCGGTCCGGTCAACTTATAATCCACATCCGCCACCGTCGTTGGATCAAGTCCCAGCATATCGGAAAGGTCTCCGCCGCCCGGGTCAAACTCCTCCAAATACTCCTTACTTACCTCCGGCAGCTCCATGCCGGCATAGGAAAGAATGTCTTTCGCTGCCAGATACGCTCCCAGATGATTCCAATGGGTATCCGTTTTAAAGTAAATCAGTTCCTCATGCGTGTCCGCATAATTTTTCAAAAGATCTGTCTCAGACACGATGGGAATCCCCGGACAGTTTAACGTCAGATAGTCATACATCTGTGCACCGCGCCCGTATTGCGGTTCGCCATATGCATCCGGCAGATACTCCGGATAAACCCTTTCTTTTCCCGGGACAATCGCAATAATAAGCTGGATCCCGCGGTACTGAAAATATTCATTGGCCGCATTGAAGTAGGAAGCGATCTTGGCACCTTCTTCCTCCGTAAAAAGAAGCTGCCCCTGATAATCCCCCAGCGGATCTCCGTGTTCCACACCGTTAAAAAAGAGCCAGCCGTCTTTCCCAACCACAACCTGCGGGTTGGTGGATTCCCCGAAAAAGCCCAGTGCCACTTTGCTCTTGGTCTCCGTCAGCTCATTTTTCAAAGGCAGGTGGTCTTCATAGTATGCTTCCAAGCGCTCCGGCAGGTTTGCAAGCGTCGTATCCTCCATTTTCAGGGGATTCTCCGCCAGTTCTCTGTTTTCTCGATTGTCGTGATTCATGAACCCGTAAAACAGTACATAAAACAAGGTCGGCCCTACCAGCCCGCAAAGAAGTAAAATATGCCATTTAAATCGTCCTAACAGTTTCATTGCAGCAATTCCTCCCATTGGTGCTCCGCGCGATAAAAATGACGCTCTACGATCTCCAACACCACGATGTCCGGATGACGTTCTGCGATCAGCTCCTTCGCCAGAGTCGAATCCGTTGTAAATAATGTTTCTCCGAAATCCTTTGACAGAAACGGAAGCATTGAATAAAAATAAGAATCCTTGATCATCAAGAGCTTCCTCTGGTCCGGCGCGTCTGAGACATAACTCATCATGGTCGCTTCTGCGGAATCCTCTTCGCTTGTCAGCGTGGCGGTCACATCCGGCTTATAACCGATCACTTCCGCCGGATATTCATACAACGTATCCTGCATACCGCTGACCGTCGCAAGATCCCCGACGAAACGATCCGGGAGTTCTTTGATCTCATACTCAGAGAGGGCGTCTTTCTCTCCCTGCAGGACTTCTCTCAACAGCTGTTCCCCGACAAACGCGCCCGGCTGATTCCAATGGCTGTCATATTTGTAAAACACCTGCGCATCCTGTTTTGCGCCTAACAGTGCTTCCTTCGTATAGACCACGGGAACCGTGGTATGTTCCTTCAGGTATGTCACAAGCTGATCCGTCCGGCTCTCTGTCCCTGTCGGCTGTAGCGCATCCGGCATATACTCCGGATACACCTGCTCCTTATTGGTTGGGATCATCAGCACAAACGTGATCCCCTGATCACGATATTTGTCGTTCAGTGCCTGATAGCCTGCTGCCAGACGCTGCAGCTCTGCCTCATCATAGAGGTTGTTGCACAGATAATCATTGATTGTGCTTTCATACCCGGAGGCATTGTAAAAAAGCCAACCGTCCTTCCCGTGTATGACCGAATCCGTGTTGAAGTACTGCAACATCGTGTTGTTCAGTCCGGCGGCATCTTCAAGCTGCGCATTCAAACGTGTCAGCTGGTTTTTGTACGGGAGATGATCGTTCAGATACCGTTCAAATCCGTACGGAAACACGCCGAACGTTTTGAGAGAAAGCTCCGGAAACGGCGCATACTCCCGGTTTTCATAGTTGGTTGTGTCAATATAGTTCCGCGCCACCGCAAAGCTGACGGGGAGCGCCAGCAGCGCGGCCAGAAACGCAATGCAAAACCCTTTTGCTTTCATAAAGTCCTCAAAATCTGAAATAGATAAATGCATTGTAGGAATCACTGACCAGCCGCATCATGCAAAGGAACAGCAGTCCGAACAGCAGCACAATTTCCCATACCTTTGGTGTTTCTTTGCTGTATAAAAATGCCTTGAATCTTGGAAATGCGGCCTGCAAAAATCCGGACAACAGAATACCGATGATCAGCATCACCACAATTGCCGGTGTCAGGCACTGCGCCGCTGTGATGCCGGATTCCTTGAAAGAAAACATCGTACGGATCGTATATAGCGCATCATGGATGCTCTCCTCCCGGAAGAAAGTCCACCCCACCATTGTCACAAGCCAGCAATAAATGAGTCCGATAAATCCAAGGTGATGCTTTGGCAAGGCATCCAGCAATTTCCCCAAAAACAACCTTTCCATCACAAGCAGCACGCCGTAAAACAGACCCCAGACCACGAAATGCATACTGGCGCCGTGCCACAGACCCGTCAGGAAAAAGACGATCAACAGGTTCATGTACGTCCGTGCCGCACCTTTCCGACTACCGCCGAGCGGGATATAGACATATTCCTTGAACCATGTGGAAAGAGAGATATGCCACCGCCGCCAGAATTCCCTGGCGGATTTGGAAATGTACGGGTAGTTGAAATTCTCTTTCAGGTCAAAACCAAACATGCTGCCGAGCCCGATCGCCATATCGGAGTATCCCGAAAAATCGTAATAGATCTGGAGTGTGTAAAACAGCATCTTCAGCCATTCCAGGCTGCACCCCACCTGAAGCAGATCCAAGGTAAAGATACGATCCGCATAATATGCAAAAAAGTTCGCAAACAACACTTTTTTGGCCAGACCGTATAAAAACCGGCGAATCCCGTAGGACCGTTTCTCCCAGGTGCTTTCCCGGCTGTCGATCTGTTTTGCGATATCCTTATAACGGACGATCGGCCCTGCGATCAGCTGCGGAAACAAGGAAATGTAAAGCAGTACCTTGCCAAAATTTTTCTGCGGCTCCACTTCCTTCCGGTAGACGTCGATCACATAACTCATTGCCTGGAAGGTGTAAAATGAAATTCCAAGCGGCAGCCCGATCTCTCTCATCGGGATTGGATCGCCCGGCAGGAGCTTGTTCAGATAGGTCGCAAAGAATGCATAATACTTAAAATATCCGATCAGCAGCAGGTTTGCGACGATATCCAGAAACAAAAAAAACTTCGGATGGCTTTTTGCGATCAGCAGTGCAAACACATAGTTGAGCACCACTGAAAACAGCAGCAGGAAGATATAAACCGGCTCGCCCCATGCGTAGAAAAAAAGACTCGCAACGAGCAGGATCCCGTTTCCGACACGATTTTGGAAGCGGTTTCCGAACAGCCAGTAAAGGATCAGGACTGCCGGAAGAAATATCCACAAAAAAAGCATCGAACTAAAAACCATGTTACAGCATCATTTCCTTCCAAGCGTTTTCCAGGAACTCTTTCTTTCGTTCCACGATCTCGAACACAACGATATCCGGCGGCGTATCGATCACATACTGTCTCGCGTATTTCGTATCCGATAAGAACATGATATCCGAATAATCCCTGGCCATATAAGGCTCCATCTTGTAGGAAAAGGAGTCTCTAAGCATCAGCATCCGGATCTCGTTTCCCGTATAGAAACTCTTGTAGTTGATATAATCGACTCCCTCCTCGTTTTTCCATGCACCCAGGTTGAAGGGCCGGTCCTCCCGGTAATCTTTGACCGCCAGATTTTCCAGTTCCACATAGTCTGTCCCGAGATTCAGCATGATGGCAAGATCCCGGTCCTCCGGCACTCCCGCTCCGTCCGGTCCGTACATCTGGCCGACCTCATGCTCAGACAACGTCTCATGGTCTCCCAGGATCGCCTGACGCAGCAGCTGCGCGCCCACAAAGGAGCCAAGGTAATTCCAGTGGCTGTCGTATTTCTGATAGACGCGATAGCCCTCCTCCTTTGCCTCCAGCAAGGCATCCTTCGCATAGATCACTTCAATGTTGGTATGCTTCTTGAAATAATCCACCAGCTGGTCCGTCCGGCTGTAATCCGTGATGGGGCCCAGCTGATCCGGCATCAGTTCCGGATAGATCTGCTCCTTATTGGGCGGAATGAAAAGAATGAAGCGGATCCCCTGCGCCGCATACTGATCCGCGAGCTGCTGGTAGCCGTCTGCCAGTTCCGCCAGTTCCGACTCTCTGTACAGGTTGCTCCCGAGGTAATCCGGCAGGGAGCTTTCCCCCACGTTGGACCTGCCGTTATAGAACAGCCAGTTCTCTTTTCCCATGATCACCGGGGAACCCGTAAAGTAATCCAGCCAGGACATCTGATCACTCATGACCGTCTTGATCTCCGACTGCAGATTTGTCACCGGATTCTTGTACGGGATCCGGTCCGAAAACCAGTCGTCGATCCCCTTCGTGATATTCCAGACATTGTCCCCGGAAATCTCCGGAAACTCCGCCCACACGCGGTTCTCGTAGTTCTCCGTATCCACGTAATTATGCATGATGGGCCATGTCCCAAGCGGCAGGGCCAGCATCAGGAAGAAGATCACGGTGATCGCAATTCGGGTTTTTTTCTTTTCTACTTTTTCTTTCATATTTTCTACTCCGGGCATTTCTGCTGCAGGATTTCTTCGCAAGAACACTCTCGTTCTATGGAAAACGTAACGGTTCTAAATGCGCAAAGAACGCGCATTAAAAACCGACGTTTTCCAAGGTCTTGCTCAGAAATCCTGCAACAATCATGCCCTCACTTTAAAATCTAAAGTATATAAAAGCATTATATGCATTCCCTATTAACTGGAAGGTGCAGATCGCGAGTAATGCGGCCTGGAGTACGAATTCCGGGATGCTGATCTTCTCGCGGTCGTACAGGCGCTCTTTCAGCTTCGGGATCCATTTCTGGATAAAGCCGGAAAGCAGGACGCCCGCCACGAGCAGGGCGATCATCACAATGTTCAGGGCACCGTCGAGGCTATAGGTGCCTGAGGTATAGACAAACATATCCCGGAGGGTCGTAACGGCATTCAGGAGGGTCTCTTCACGGAAGAAGACCCAGGCCGACATAAAGACCACCCAACTGTAAAGGAGGCCGATGACTCCGAGATGATGGGCCTGCAGCCAATCCAGTGCTTTGCCGAGGAACAGCCGCTCCAGTGACAGAAAGCAAAAGTAGAAGAGCCCCCATGCCACAAAGTTCAGGCTTGCGCCGTGCCAGAGGCCGGTCAGGGACCAGACGATCAGGAGATTTAAGTACATCCGTCCCGTTCCCTTGCGGTTGCCGCCGAGGGGAATATAGACATACTCCTTGAACCAGGTGGAAAGGGAGATATGCCAGCGCTTCCAGAATTCACGGATGGAACGGGATGTGTAGGGATAATCGAAGTTTTCCTTGAAGGTGAAGCCGAACATGCTGCCGAGACCGATGGCCATATCGGAATACCCGGAAAAATCAAAGTAGATCTGAAGGGTATAAAACAGCATCTTCAGCCACTGCAGTCCCGTGGAAAGGCTGCCGGCGGGCAGGTCAAACAGGATATCCGCATAATTCCCGAAGGAATTGGCCAGGATCACTTTTTTCGCAAGGCCGTAGCAGAAACGTTTGATACCGTAAGTCCGTTTTGCCAGGGTCGCCTTGCGCTCATCGATCTGGGCTGCAATATCCCGGTATTTGACGATGGGACCCGCAATGAGCTGCGGAAACAGGGAAACATAAAGCAGGACCTTCCCGAAATTCTTCTGCGCATCCACATCCCCCCGGTAAACATCGATCACGTAGCTCATGGCCTGAAAGGTGTAGAAGGAAATGCCGAGAGGCAGCGCGATCTCCGGCGCCGTGAAAACCTCTTTTTGCGCGATGCCGTTGATGAGACCGATCAGAAAATCAAAGTACTTGAAATACCCGAGCAAAAACAGGTTTACCGCGATCGTCAGAAAAAGGAACAGCTTTTTCTGCTGCCGGAACCGGTGGATCAGCCGCGCGCCGGCATAGTTCACTGCAACGGAACCCAACATCAGGAAAATGTAGACCGGCTCACCCCACGCATAAAAAAAGAGGCTCGCGATCAATAAGATCACGTTCCCGACACGAATGTTCCACCGATCACCGAACAGCCAGTACAAAAGGAGTACGACCGGTAAAAATACCCATAAAAACTGAATCGAACTGAATACCATTTATGCTTCCACCTTTGTCACGGTCACTTCCGAATTCATGTCATAGAATCCGACCGTATCCTTATCCGAGACCACTGTCAGATTCAAAACGTCATAGAGCCTGTGATATACGGTAAACTCTCCATTCGCATAGCCTGTGCAGCTCATGGATACGAGATACTCGCCGCCCTGCAGATTCATCTCCTGCGTGAACTCCGCGACATAGATCTCGCCTTCCTTTGCCTCTTCGATGTCCTTCTTTTCATACATCGTATTGGTACCGGTGATCGCGGTCCCGTGGATATCCTTAAACGTCAGCGTGAAGATCGGCATCTGGATATCCTGATGGAAAAGGGTCTTGCTCTTCACCGTAAAGCGTGTGCCTTTCTCGATGCTGCTCGTGTACATCCCGTCAGCATCCATGATCGCAAAATCGATGAGCTCCGCTTCTTTATTGCCGTATTCGATCAGGTTCGGGTTCACCTCAAAATGATCACGCCAGCGATCGCCGTCATGGCTGCCCTTTGGGCTGTCCGCAGGGTGATCTGTGATGGACACTGCCTTTCCTTCGATGGCAGGATTGTCCTCATTGGAAAGCGTCGTATCCGCCAGACGGTTGACCAGCACCTTTTTATAAAGGTTCACCATATCTTTCGCGGAGCCTTCTGCCAGTTTGTTGCCCTTATTCAAAAGCACCACACGGTCGCAGTATTTCTGGACACTCGAAAGATCATGGCTTACGAAAAGGATCGTCTTGCCCTCTTTTTTGAAATCCTCAAATTTCTTAAAGCACTTCGCCTGGAAAAACACATCACCCACGGAAAGCGCCTCATCCACGATCAAGATCTCCGGATCGATATTGATGGCAACCGCAAAGGCAAGCCGCACCAGCATACCGCTGGAATACGTTTTGACAGGCTGATACACAAAATCCCCGATATCAGCAAAATCCAGGATCTCCTGCAGTCTGGCATCGATCTCCTCTTTGGTAAACCCCGTCATCGTGCCGTTCAGATAGACATTCTCGATCCCGGTGTATTCGCTGTTAAACCCGGCACCCAGTTCCAAAAGCGCTGAGATCCGGCCTTCGATCTCCACTTCTCCGGCGGTGGGATTTAGGACTCCCGTGATGATCTTTAACATCGTGGACTTTCCGGAGCCGTTCGTCCCGATAATACCCACGGTCTCTCCCTTTTTGACATCAAAAGAAACGCCGTTCAAGGCATAATGTTCCTTGTAGCGCTTTTTGCGCGAAAAACCGAGGGCCTCCTTCATGCGGTCCATCGGTTTGTCGTATAGCTTATACATTTTTTTGACGTCTTTTACGTTAATTACAATATTATCCATTTACAGTACATCCGATGTCACTAGACTCAATCTGCGCATTCTGCTTGATTTCGTCAAGTGTCCCTGTATGGCTTTGACTAAACTCTGCCTTCGGCAATCGTTAAGTGCCTTCGGCAATCGTTAAGTCAAAGCACATCGGCGAAATGTGGTTTTAAGCGCCTGTATATGAGTTGCCCGATCAAGAACTGGGCGATCGCAAAAATCCAAAAGTACAGCGTCAGATCCCATTTTTCCCAGAAGGCGGTCTTGTAGATCAATGCATCGCGGTAGCCGGAGACGATGTAGTAGAACGGGTTCAGCTTGAAGATCCGGCCGACGATCGGCGCGATGCTCCCTGCTTCCACCATGCCGTCGAGATTCCACATGATCGGTGTCACCCAGACCCATACCTGCATGAAGATATTGACTAACTGCGTCATATCGCGGAAAAACACCACGATGGAGCAGGTGATGTAAACGGCACCGAGCACGAGGAATACCATGCAAAACGAATAGTAGATCACCTGCAGCGTGTAAAGATCCGGCAGGAATCCGTAGCAGCCGTACAGCACCAGCATGATCAGGATCAGGATCACATGCACGACGCCTGCGGAAATAACCTTCACAAACGGAAGGACGTCGATGTTGAAGACGACCTTTTTGACCAGGTAGCTATATTCCAGAAGCGTATTCGTCCCGCTGGAAAAGGCTTCCGAAAAATAAAACCACGGCACCATGCCGGCGGTCAGCCACAGCACAAACGGTACCGTGATCCCGGTCTTTGTCGTGACACCGGTCGCCGGAAGACCTTTCTCAAATACAAACCAATAGACGAGGATCATCACCACGGGCTGCAGAAAGGTCCAGACGATCCCCATATAGGAACCTGCAAATTTGGCTTTGAAATCGTTCTTTGCCAGCCGCAGAACCAGCTTTACGGTTTCTTTTTTGTTCTTTTTTACCGCTGTTGTCACTGAGCGAGTCCTCTTGCCTTCAGATATTCCTGAAAACTCGGATGTACCTTATCTTTCTCCGACAGGAGCAGATCCTGCTCCGTCATCCCGTCCATCGGCCATTCCACGCCGATCGCCGGGTCATTCCACATGAGGCCGCCCTCGTCATTCGGATGATAGAAGTCTGTCACTTTATAGCAAAACTCTGCATATTCCGAGAGCACAAGGAAGCCGTGCGCAAAATTCTTCGGCACGAAAAACTGCTTTTTGTTCTCTGCGGAAAGACGGACACCAAACCATTTTCCAAAAGTCTCAGATCCTGGCCGCAGATCCACCGCCACGTCGAACACCTCTCCGTTCACCACGCGCACCAGCTTATCCTGGGGGTAGTTGATCTGGAAATGAAGACCGCGCAGCACGCCTCTCTTGCTGGCAGATTGGTTGTCCTGCACGAACTCGCAGTCAATCCCTGCTTCCTTGAAATCATTGAAGTTGTAGGTCTCCATGAAATATCCGCGCTCATCTCCGTAAACTGCCGGCTCGATGACCGTGAGTCCCTTGATCCCATTGCAATCCTTTGTGACGTTGATTTTTCCCATCGTTTCAGATCTCCTTCATACTCTCTTTATTACAATCCTTCTGCGACATCCATCAGGTATTTACCGTAGTCCGTCTTCATCAGCGGTTCTGCCAGCTTTTTCAACTGCTCCGTGTCGATGAACCCTCGTTTGAACGCGATCTCTTCCACGCAGGATACATACAGCCCCTGCCGTTTCTGGATGGACGAAACAAAATTCGCCGCCGCGAGGAGCATATCATGGTTTCCGGTATCGAGCCACGCAAACCCACGGCCCAGTGTCTCCACAGAGAGCGCGCCCCGCTCCAGATAATGGTTGTTGACACTCGTGATCTCGATCTCGCCTCTTGCGGAAGGTTTCACATTCCGTGCGATCTCGACAACGTCATTATCGTAAAAATAGAGGCCCGGTACCGCGTAATTGCTCTTCGGATGCGCCGGTTTCTCTTCGATCGAGAGTGCCTTACCGTTCTCATCAAACTCCACGACGCCGTACTCCCTCGGATCTTTCACATAGTAACCGAAGATCGTCGCGCCGCCTTCCTTTTCCGTCCGCTCCGCGGCACTCCGCAGCACCTTGGAAAAGCTCTGCCCGTAGAAGATGTTGTCACCCAGCACGAGCGCAGCCGGATCTTTTTCTATGAAATCCGCACCGACGATGAACGCATCCGCAAGCCCGCGCGGTTCTTCCTGGACAGCGTATTCGATCCGCATCCCGAACTGGCTGCCGTCTTTCAAGAGATCCTCAAATACCGGCAGATCCCGCGGCGTCGATATGATCAAAACCTCACGAATCCCGGCCAGCATCAAGGTCGACAGCGGATAATAGATCATCGGTTTGTCATAGACCGGCATGATCTGCTTACTGATCGCCTTCGTCAAAGGATAGAGTCTCGTCCCGCTCCCGCCTGCTAAAATAAGTCCTTTCATCATTCACCCTCCTAAAACTTCATTGCCACTTCTATAAATGCCGCAAAGCCGCCGACAAACACAAACAATTTTTCAAAGCTTTCCACCCCGGCATCACTCCGTCTCCTACGCAGGAGCAGGCAGGAAAGAAAGATCAATGCAAACCAGAGAAAGACATCTGTCCGCGTCCCGGAAGCATACACGGTCGGGGAAAAACCCATGGCGACCGTCGTCATGCCGCCACCGAGAAAGATCGCTGCCGGCAGGCAAAAACCCTTGATCCCGGAATCTCCTGCGTCCCACAGGGTTTTCAGCATCGCCACGATCCAAAGGATCGTGAAAAACACCGGAAACCAGGTCGTCATATTCGTAAAGTCAAACGATTCCGCTTTGTAATGGCTATAGAACCACTGCACAAGCTGCGGGAACAGCACGATCAGATAAGAATACAAAATCGTATAAAGGAGCGGCACCGCTGCCAGAAATACCGGCCCGTCCGCCTTCCCGCGCTTTCGCCACGCAGCGAAAAGAAAGATCACCGAAAGCGGGAACATCAGCATCCCGGGCAGTGCAAAGAACATATCAAACGTGTGCGTCACGCCGAGATACAGCTTTTCAAATAAGCCAAAAGCTCCGAAGTTCGCAAAATGCGCCGCGATCTCCTGTTCCTGGCGCAAGCCGTTTGCGGGTCCTAAGACCACGGAAAGTAACATTGCGACCGCAACGATCAGCTGCACGATCTGAAATCGCGTGATGATCCATTTCCCTTCCCGGAGCCTCTGCGTCACGATCGCCGCCATCGACACCACAAGAAACAGCACTGCTGCCTGCTCCTGATCACAGGCATAGCAGGTGGCAACAAGTCCGATGATCCAAAGCCAGACCGGGATCTTTTTCCCTTCCATGCAACGTTTCAAAGGGATGAAACTGACCAAAAGAGCCGCCAATACCCACCAGTACACGGCTGTCGTCGACATCCAGCCCGCACCCGCCATACTCTCAAACGGATAGAGCAAGAGCAGCACCGCAAGGGTCGCTTTTTCCCAGAGTGTCTCCAGCGAAAGCAGATGATCCAGGGAAAGCACGATCACGGCGGAGAAAAAAATGTTCAGAATCCTCCAGATCCAGTCATAATCACCGATCAGACAAAGGAAAAGGTCTAAAAGCCACCGGCCGGAAAACGTCTGATAACGGTCCAAAAATACGAACTGCAGCAGGCTTTGCCCTTTCCAGTTCATCATGCGAAAATAATTGTCGCCGAACCAGACATCCACACGCAGCGTATAGACTGCAAAAACCACGATCACAAGCAGATACGGAAGCCAAAGGATCGGCTTCCGCGTCTTGCGATACCCTTTATTTTCCTGCGTACATGTCATCATAATACTTCTGATAATCGCCGCTTGTGACGTTCTTCATCCAGTCCTGATGTTCCAGATACCATTTGATCGTCTTCTTGATCCCGTCCTTGAACATCGTCTCCGGCTCCCAGCCAATCTCGGCTTTGATCTTGTCCGGTGCGATGGCGTATCTCCTGTCGTGGCCTTTCCGGTCGCCGACATATTTGATCAGATCCTTGCTGATGTTTTTCTTGCGTGGATCGTCATCGGGCAGATATTCCTGCAGCGTCTCGATCACGATGTTGACAATCTCGATGTTGCGCTTCTCATTGTGTCCGCCGATATTGTAAGTCTCAAATAGCTTGCCCTGCTCCTGCACCATGTCGATACCCTTTGCATGGTCATCCACATAGAGCCAGTCGCGGATGTTCATCCCATCTCCGTATACCGGAAGGTCCTTCCCCTGTAATGCGTTGTTGATCAGCAGCGGGATCAGCTTCTCCGGGAACTGATACGGACCGTAGTTGTTGGAGGTATTCGTGATGTTCGCCGGGAATTTGTAGGTGTCCATATAAGATTTCACAAGCAGATCCGAGCTGGCCTTGCTTGCGGAATACGGGCTGTGCGGCTGATACGGCGTTGTCTCGTAGAAATAACTCTTGCCGTCATCCGGAAGCGATCCGTAAACCTCGTCCGTGGAAACATGAAGGAACTTCTTGCCCTCCTTATAGGTGCCGTCCGGCAGCTCCCATGCTGCTTTCGCACAATTCAGCATCACTGCGGTTCCGATCACGTTGGTATGAACAAACACCTCCGGATTCTTGATGGAACGGTCCACATGGCTCTCTGCCGCAAAATGGACCACGCGGTCGATATCGTTCTCCGCGAAGATCTTTTCGATCGCCGCTTTATCCGTGATATCTGCACGGATGAACGTGTAATTATCCTTGCCTTCCAGATCTTTTAAGTTTTCCAGATTACCGGCATAAGTCAGCGCGTCCACATTGATAATGCGGATCGTGTCTCCGTACTTCCGGAACATGTAGTGGATGTAATTGGAACCGATGAATCCGGCTCCTCCGGTTACCAGATAAGTTCTCATGAGTTGTCCCTCCTGTCTTGTATCAGCGGGTCTTGACAGACCCCACACACTTTCGAAATTATACCATAATTCGCCGTTATTGGCAAACCGCGTGAAGCACGATCTCATTGCTGTCCTGCGGGGTCGTCAGGACGAGAACGTTCCCGTTGCGCAGTCCCTGCTTCGTCACATCCTGCCCATTCATTGTGACCTTCATGTTTTTCCCCAACACCGGCACACTGATCTCGGCTGTCAGTGACTGCGGCTTTTTGAGCGTCAGATCATACTTTTCTCTGGTTTTTTTAATCTCTGCCGCGATCTCTCCCGAAGGCGTCGGCACCGTACAGGCGATCTCGGACATGCTCCCCATCTGCGGCCGAACCTGAAACCGTTCCCACCCTGGCGAAAGAGGAGAAAGACCGGCGAAGTCCCGGGAGAGCAGCACCAACGGTCCGCCGCTCCAAGCGTGATTATGCGATCCCTCGTCATAGTTCCAGTATTCCCACAGTGTACTCGTCCGTTTCCCGTTTTTGCCTGTGATCATGACACCGTACTGCTTTTTCATCCGCATTTCCGCAAGATCCACCCGTCCCATCTTCATGAGCGCGCTCTCCACATAGTATTCCAAGAGGGGCGTCGCATCATACGAAGTTTCAAAGACCTTCGCCATGGTACCATACTGCGATTCGTCGGCAAACCCGGCCAGCACGGCGATCGCGTTTGCGCGCTCATCCGGATGCGTCACATCACCCGTAATATAAAACTCTCCATTCCAGAAAGCCTGAAAGCCTTCCTTGATCACAGCATATCGGTCATCGTACAGCTGACAGTCCTCTTCCCTTCCGATCTCTTTCGCGATCTTAGACATATTTTGCATCGCCATACCGTACCAGGCGTTTTCAAGCGGAACCGTGTCTGTATTTCCTGTGGAATCAGCCCATTTCCAACCTCTTGACGGCATGAAATACACATGCTTGTCCGGGCCGATCGCCCATTGGTCCAGATACGCTTTCGTCGGTTCATAGACCTCTTCCAACAAGGCGAGATCCCCGCTGTACAGGTAATAGTCCCAATAGGCGTTAAACCCCATCAGCATCTGGATCGGCAGCTCCGTCCGTTCTCCCCAGACCGGAACGAACGCACTGAGCGACCCTTCCTCTCCTGGCCAGCCAAACTCCGTGCGTAATCCTGTACGGTATATCTGCTCCTTATTTGCCCCGAGACAATAAGCCGCTTCCTGCATTTCCATGGCCATATCCGCAAACCACTGTGCCCGTTCTCTGGTCGGGCAGTCCATATAGGTATCATGCATACAGACATAAAGCGTACGCCGCGCTTTTTCCCATAGCTTGTTGAGGTAAAGATCATCAGAGGAAAAACTCCCCGCAAACGAGGTATCATACCCCACCTCGCGGTAGTTCAACGACCGTATCGTCACGCCTGCAGGGATCTCATAATAGACCCTCTCTCCGTTCATCCACGACAGACACTCAAACTCCTGCTCACCTTCCCGCGTCACATAGACGGCTCTGACGGAATTTCCGTTCGGATCCGCATACATATCTGTTTTGATCACAATGAGCCGTCCCGCTTCATCGGAACTCACGGTCAGCCGCGGCAGGAGCTGTGCATTATACGGCGCTTTCATTTCGATCGTCTCTTTTTCCGCCGTTACGGTATAATCTTGATATTCCTTTCCGTTCTCATATTCTTTGATCCCGAAGTCCTTGATCATCGGGATCTGGCGGGGAACCATCTCCCCGTAAGGCGTCTCACCCGCCCTCGCATAGCCGATCGCGCTTCCCCAGAGCCTGTCATCATATGCGCTTTCCGTCCAGGGATCGAAATCCGCGTTATACCAGACGTCCTTCTCCGGCAGACGCCCGTTAGCCTCGTTATAAATGGTCACGAAGTTCCCTGCTGGACTGACCTTCCAGCTTTCATCCGAAACGACAGCAGTTCCGCCCGCGTCCATCTGGAAATACATGCCGGCGCGCCCTGTCGACACATAAGAGGAGTTGTCCGACGGTCCCCAGTACCATACCAGCATGGAGATCGTGTTTTCACCGGGTTTCAGATAACTGCTCAAATCCACCGCGTCATAGTAAATCGTGCCTCCGCGGATCCCACGCTTTTCACCGCCCTCTTTCACGACCGGTTCACCGTTGACATATAGCCAGTATCTCGAATCCACGGAAATATATGCGATGGCCTGCTGGGTCAAAGGCTCCTCCGGCAGGGTCACCTTTTTGCGGAAACGCATCCAGCTGTTGGGGTCGTTGCTCTCATTCCAGATCCACTTCCCTTTCCAGGAAGCAGGTGCATCCGGGATCACGTATTCCACAGCGTCCTGCATACCGTCTGTCTTTTCCGATGTTGCGGCAGCAGGCTCCATTTCGCCGGGTCCCGGCTCTTTTCCGTAAACAACATCTCTTCCCATAACAAAAGCGCTCCCGCTACTCAGCAGGAGCATCAGCAAAAAGAATCCTGTCATGATCGTTGCTTTGATCTTTCTCATGACTTCGTTTTTTCCTCCAATTCATTTTTCAAAAGCGCCAGGTCCTGTGTCATCTGCTTGACCTGCTCATTCAGCTTGCTGACTTTTGCGGACAGTCCGAAGATGATCACGATCGCAAGCAAAAACCCCAGGAAAAACAACATGTTGACCGGCAGAGCAAAGCCAAGGAGCCGCGAGATCCCCTCCAGCAGCGACGGAAAAATATCCAGGATCAAAAGCAGGATGCAAACCACAAGCCATACCAGGGCATGACGAATATCGATCACGCGCCGTTTGATCGCCGTGCAGACATAGAGAAATGCCAGCACCATTATGATCCCGATAAAGATCCTCATCCTTATATCCATCGTTCCTACTCCGCTCCGTTTCTTTCTGTCAAACCCATTCTCTTCGGGCTGCTCAGCGTTTCCCGGCCATCAGCACCGCGAGGGATACTTTGACCATGTAATAAATCGATTTCCGCGGGGAGATCGAAGATACGCCGGCTGATCGTTCATTCATCTCCACCGGCATCTCCCGCACCTTTTTCCCGGCTTTCAGGATCGTCGTCACACTCTCCGGCTCCGGATAATCCCGTGGGTAGTCGTTTGCATAGATCTCAATCACGTCCCGATTGCAGATACGCATCCCGGAAGTCGGGTCCGTAATGGTCTGCCCCGTCATCTTTCTGATCAGCCAGGAAAAATAGCGGATCCCAAGCCGCCTCAGACCCGAGGACTGAAATCCTTTCTTTTCGATGTAACGGGAGCCGATCACCATATCCAGATCTTCATCGACGAGCTTTTTCGCCATTGCATCCAGGAATTTGGCATTGTGCTGCCCGTCACCGTCAAACTGGACCGCGATGTCATAATCATGCGTCTTCGCATATTGATAGCCGGTCTGGACACCGCCACCGATGCCAAGATTGACGGGAAGATTGACCACATGCAAACGGTGCGATTCGCAGATCCTTTGCGTATCATCCGTCGAACAATCATTGATGATGATGTAGTCAAAGTCCGGCGCATTTTCCCGCAGGTCTTTGACGGTTTTTAAAATGCTCCCCTCCTCGTTGTAGGCAGGGATGATGGCAAGTTTCTTCATACTAAACTCTTCACTTATGAACAAACAGTTTCAAATAGATATTTGCAGCAAAATTCCGAAGCTTCCGGATCCTGACGGACTTTTTGAATTCCACTTCCGTGAGGGAGACGGCATCTCCATGTTTTCGAAGCAGCATCTCATGCTCTTTCACATACGTCTCTGTCTTATCTCCGGCGATCACTTCACCGGTATTGCTGTCATTTCGTACACGGAAGTAATTCAGCGGCTCATGAATGATAAAAATATCTCCCTGGCAAGCCAGCCGGACAAACCATTCATAATCCAGAATATAGACAAAATCCGTGTCAAACCCGCCATATTGCTCTATCACGCTGCGACGGACCGTATTGGCAAGCGGTGCGCCAAAATAATCCTGCGAAAAAAAGCCGGCTCTGACGACCGTTTTCCCGTCCACGAGCCCGGTCGCTTTCGGATAACGCCGATACCATCCCTTTGGCTTGCCGTTCAGGTCAAAGAGTCTCGTATCGCTCTCCGCAAAGAGCGCCGTCGGATGGTCGATGAGTGCCTGCACTTCTTTTTCCAACGCTTCCGGCACGATCACATCGTCCGCGCAGAGGAGCTTGATGAACTCTCCTTTGCAGTGCGAGAGGCAGTTGTTCCAGTTCCCGCTCATGCCGAGATTCTGCTCGTTTCGGATCAATCGGATCCTCGGATCATCAATCTTTTCAATAACGGCGACCGTGTCATCCGTGCTCTTGTCATCGCAGATCACGATCTCCAGATTTTGATAGGTCTGTTTTCGCACGGAATCAATGGTTTCCGTAATATACGCCCCGTTGTTGTAAGCCGGGATACAGACACTGACTAAGGGTTGTCCGTTCATGCCAGCCCTTTCATATAGACTTCGATCGCATCGTGCCAATCCGCCATGCGATAGTCACTTGTAAGTTTGAGCATATAATTCTCGAGGATCGAAAACGCCGGACGGTCTGCCGATGCCGGGTTCATCTCCTTATACTGTGCGCTCGTCACATGGTTGACCTTTGTTTTCTTTCCGGCCAGCCGCATGATCTCTTCCGTAAAATCTGCCCAGTTCGTCTGTCCTTCACAGGTTGCATGGAAGAGGCCGTAGTTTTCCGTCGGCTCCAGAAAATGGATCATCTTCGCAAGCTCCACGGCGGATGTCGGCGAACCAAACTGGTCGCCCACCACCGAAAGTTCCTCATGCGTCTCGGAAAGAGAGAGCATCGTCTTCACGAAATTCTTTCCGTCTCCGTAAAGCCACGCCGTGCGGAGCATGAAATAGCGCTGCGCAAACTGCTCGACAAATCGCTCTCCTTCATATTTCGTCTTGCCATAAGCGCTGATCGGGCCAGGCTGATCAAACTCCGTCAACGGATCCGGATTCGTTCCCGGGAAAACATAGTCCGTGGAAACATGGATCAGCTTCGCACCGGTCTCAGTCGCAGCGATGGAAAGGTTGCGCGGGCCGATCGCATTGACTTTATAAGCAAAATCCCAATCTTTCTCGCATCCGTCCACATTGGTGGCCGCTGCACAGTTGATGATCACATCCGGCTTGGTCTCGCGTGCCAAACCGACTGTCTCCTCAACATTTGAAATATCAAGCTTTGTGATCCCCTCTGCGTCGATGACGTCGGTATTAATGAAATCCGCTTCGCCTTCGTATTCTTTTCGGATCGCTCTGCCAAGCTGCCCGTTGCAGCCCGTGATCAGGATCTTTTTCATAAGTTTTCTCCTTTTCTATCGTGTTTTTCATTATCGGGTTAAAAGTCACATGTCACGAAGTGACATTGTGACCTTTGCGTGGTAAGGCGTTCTGACACGCTAGCGTGTCGAGACGCCTCGCCACGCAAAGTGCACATGCGATTTCATCGCATGGCACTTTTAACCCGAGTATGTTTAATGCAACGTCGAAAGGCTTGTAAGAATATTATAAACAACAACCACACTGATGCCTAGTTGTAAATACGCGATCTTTCCGTCCACATTTTCCTTGATCGTAAAGAAATTTCCCCGGAATATAAAGATCAACGGCAGCAAGAGCGGCGTAAAGTAACGCCCCTGCAGGCCACGTACCGTCGTATTCCCGACCGGCGTCCACGAGATCAGCATGGAAGCGCAGGTCATGATGAACATGAGGAGGAAAGCCACACCGAATGCGATCCTTTGTTTCCTCGTGATGTAACTCTTTTCGCCGCGCACCGTCATGACGCCGAGGAACAGCAATACATATTGGAAATAGATCCACGCCGGATTGATCTCGATCAGCATCCAAGACAGGCTTCCCGAGATCATGCCCTTGATCAGGAAATCCGCATAGACGAGGATCGTATTCACGCCAAGGTAGAGCGTATGCAGCGGATGGAGCACGATATCCGAGATCGAATACGGGCTCAGACTCTCCGTATAAGTCTGCGTCGCTGTCTTCGGTGCGATCACGTGCAGCACCTGTAAGAGGTAACCAAGCGTATTCACTGCAAAACCCGCCAGGATCACGATCACAAAGATCGTACGCGCGATGCGCATCTTCTTTTGGTCTCCGAACTGTTCCTTCGGGATCAGGAACACGCAGAGGCAGAACGGCACATAGACGCCGCCTTTGCAGGAAGCCAGCAAAAATGCTGTCACGCACAGAAATACCATCTCTTTCCAACGCACCGGCGTCTGATAAAACAAGATCCTGATCAGTCCGCAGAAAAAGAGGACAGCCATCTCGATCGGCAAGGCATCATAGGAAAACGAACAGCACTGCTGCAGTACCATCGGACAAGTCGCGAGCACGAATACCGCTGCTTTCCCCACCGGGATGATCCTGATCGCCGCATAAAAGACCAGCAGATACAGGAGGAATGCAAAAAATCGGCCGAGATAGAGGGTCGTGATGCCATTCAATCCCAGGAGACGCCCCAAGGTGACACCCAACGTCGTCGTTGCATAGAGTGTCCAGTTGTCGGACTCTTTCGTCCCTTCCAACATCACGAGATCCGTAGAGGACGGTCTCCGGAATAGATTCCAGTGAAGGTATGCAAATTCCCTATTATCTGCCGTCATCTGAAGCTTGGAAAGCGCATCCAGATCGGTCGAGCGGACGTAGATCCTCGCATCCTGCGGACGTCCGGACAGATTCTCCGGCTCCTCGATCCCGAGCAGGTCGTTGGAATAGTAATAGGACGTCGTAATATGGACCAGTTCATCGGGTACGGAAACCGGCGGCAGCAGGAACTGATAAAGCATTGCAGGTACGATGCCTGCCAGGATAAAGGTCCGGTGGAGCGGCCCTTCCAGCACGAAGATCATGAAATAGCCGATCAGCAGCATCAGATACAGGAGTGTCGCGAAGAAAGCGAAATAAAAACCCCAGAAGTTGTAATGATAACAATATCCCCGGATCAAAATCGAGATCTGCGGATCGGCAGCGCCGGTGATCTCCGCTTTCGGATCCGTCGCATTAGGATACCAGGGGTTTGCAAGGACCGAGATCCGTGTGCCCTTTGACAGTTCTTCAACGGTCAGGACATAACGCAGATGCCGCCCGTCCATATTTTCATAGATCGTCGGCATCCCGACCACGGCATAGGCGATGTCTTCTGCGGTTGGCAGATTTTTCTCCATATTCTCAATCTCGGCCACATCCTTATCAGACTCGCCGAGCAGTTCTCCGGTATCCGCATCGTAGAGTGCCATATGGATCCTGCCGGCATTGTCATCCGAATCGGAATACAGCATCGGCCCGGCCGCGATCATCTGATCATTTGTATAGATGAACTCCTGCGTAATCGTCTCACCCACTGTGAGCGGATAGCGGTCCGTCTCCTCATTCTCTTCGATCGGATCGATCGTATAAGCGTCATGTTTACGCGGCTCGATCTCATTCACATAGCAGACACCGCAGCCGATCGCAAAACAGACCGTCATGATCGCAAGCTGGATCAGATTTCTCCGTTTGAAATTCGTCCTGATCTTATGAAACAAGTCTTTCACGCTGCCGTCCTCATCCGAACAGTCGGTTTAACGCGGAAAACACCGCACGGATCGTTGCGCGTGTGATGTTGGAGGAAAGGCCCACACCATAAGTGAGTTTCCCGGATCTGTTGTCTTTCATCTCGATATATGCCACAGCCTTCGCATGAGACCCTTCTGAAAGCGCATGCTCCCAGTAATTCTGGATCGTCACGTCAATATCCTTGATCTGGCTGACTACCGCGCGTTTCACGGCATCGATCGGCCCGTTGCCGTCCGCCTCCGCAAGATACTCCTCGTCGCGATAGCGGAACCGCAGCACCGCATCCACAAGGTCTTCCTGATCCTCGCTCTCCGTGATCTTCGCTTTCACAAATTCAAACGGAGATTTCAGGTCGAGATATTCCTCCCGGAAATGATCCATGATGACCGACGGTGCGATCTCTCCGCGCTCCTCGGAAAGTTTCTGGATCACATCCGCAAATTCACGCTGCATCTCTTTCGGCAGGCGATATCCATACATCGACTCCAGCACGAAAGCCACGCCGCCCTTGCCGGACTGGCTGTTGATGCGGACGATCCCCTCGTACTTGCGCCCGATATCGGTCGGATCGATCGGAAGATATGGCACCTCCCAGTAACCGTCATCCTTTGCCTCCATGGACTTGATGCCTTTGTTGATCGCATCCTGATGAGATCCTGAAAAGGCCGTAAACACAAGTTTGCCGGCGTATGGATGACGCGGATCCACCTTCATCTTGCAGCAACGCTCAAAGGTCTCAATGATCTCTCCCATATCGGAAAGATTGAGCTTCGGGTTGATCCCCTGCGTAAACATATTCAGCGCAATATTGACAATATCCACGTTTCCGGTGCGTTCGCCGTTTCCGAGCAGCGTCCCTTCGACGCGGTCAGCCCCAGCAAGCAGGGCCAGCTCTGTTGCCGCCACGCCACATCCTCTGTCATTATGCGGGTGCACGGAAAGAATGACTCTCTCGCGGTCTTTGAAATGGCGGCTCATCCACTCGATCTGGTCGGCATAGACGTTCGGCGTCGTCATCTCTACGGTGGAGGGCAGGTTCATGATGATCTTGTCTCCTGCGGCATAGCCCCACTCATCCTGCACCGCAGTGCAGACATCGAGCGCAAAGTCAAGCTCCGTCCCGGTAAAGCTTTCCGGGGAATACTCCAGCGTCAGGTTGCCGTCATAGCGGGAAAGGCGTTCTTTCACCATGCGGGTGCCGTCGATCGCGATCTGTTTGATCGCCTCGCGGTCCATATGAAAAACAGCCTCACGCTGCAGCGTCGATGTGGAATTATAGATATGGAAGATCACATTCGGGATACCCTGAATGGCCTCAAATGTCCTGTCAATAAGGTGCTCCCTGCATTGCGACAGCACTTGTACCGTCACATCGTCCGGGATCATATCCTCCTCGACCAGACGGCGCAAAAAGTCGTATTCGATCTGTGAAGCCGCCGGAAAGCCGATCTCGATCTCTTTAAAGCCAAGTTTCAAAAGGAGCCGGAACATCTCCATCTTCTCTTCGACATTCATGGGCTCTACGAGGGCCTGATTGCCGTCCCTCAGATCCACGCTGCACCAGATCGGTGCGCTTGTGATCTCTTTATCCGGCCATTCCCGCTCCGGATAGTCGATCACGGGAACGCGTTTGTATTTTCTGTAATTTAACATACTGTCTCCCCTCTGACTTTTGCAGCCAGCTGCTTACTCTTTTAATTTTTCCGTCACGACCCAGACCATGCCACGCAGCGCTTCTTCTTCATCTTCGCCACTGCAGCACAGCTCGATCTCGTCTCCGTTTTTGATGCAGGCTCCGAGGACGCTTAAGATGCTCTTCGCATTCGCCTCGTTCCCTTCACCGTACCGGAATGTCACTTTACTCTTGTATTTGACTGCTTCGTCACAAAGCACACCCGCCGAGTTCACTAAGAGACCGGTGGGGTTTTGGATAGTTACTTTTTGACTGATCATTTTTTACTCTTTTCCTGTCACATCCGATGACACTAAATTCGACCTGCGTTTCACTTGGTCTCATTAAGTGTCCCTGTATGGACATCTCTAGGCTCACTGTGTTCGCCAAGAGCTGTCACAGCATAGTTTCCGTAATGAGTGCGGCGAGTTTCTGCGCTTCCTCGTTGATCACTTCCTGATCTTTTCCTTCGATCATCACACGCACGAGCGGCTCTGTGCCGGACGGACGGATCAGGACGCGTCCTTCGCCGTTGAATTTCTTTTCCAGTGCCTCGATCGCATCTGCGATCTCCTGATATTCCATGAATTTGTCTTTTTTATGGTTCGGTACTTTCGCATTTACGAGCGCCTGCGGCAGGACTGTCATGATAGATGCGAGCTCGGAAAGCTTCTTTCCTGTATGCACCATGACCTGCAGGAGATGGAGCGCCGAGAGCAGGCCGTCTCCGGTCGTGTTGTCATCGGTGAAGATGATATGTCCCGATTGTTCGCCGCCGAGGTTGTAACCGTTTTCCAGCATATTTTCCAAAACATAACGGTCGCCGACCTTGGTCTTTTCGATATGGATCCCATGTTCCTCCCCCATCAGGCTGAAGCCGAGGTTCGTCATCACCGTGACCACGATCGTGTTTTTTTTCAGTGTTCCGCGTTCCTTCATGTCATTTCCGCAGATTGCCATGAGCTCGTCACCGTCCACGAGTTTGCCGTTTTCGTCCACGGCCAGAAGGCGGTCTGCATCGCCGTCGAACGCCAGACCGACATCCGCTTTTTCATAGACCACACGCGCCTTTAACTCCGCCATGTGTGTGGAACCGCAGTTGGAATTGATGTTCGTCCCGTCCGGATTCGTATGGATCGCCACGAGGTTGGCGCCAAGATCCTTTAAGGTCTTGTAGGAAGTATAATGGGAAGCGCCCTCTGCGCAGTCGATCACGATCTTTAACCCCGAGAGGTCGATCGGCATCGCTTTTTTCATAAATTCCACGTATTCCTCACGCAGATCAAAACGATAGTCAATCCTACCGACGCCGGAGCCGATCGGAAGCGTCACATCCTTCATCTCGTTTTTGATCAGCGCCTCGATCTCATCCTCCAATGCATCGGAGAGCTTGTAACCGCTTCCGTTGAAAAATTTGATGCCGTTGAACTCCATCGGGTTATGAGAAGCCGAGATCACGACGCCCGCGTCTACCTGATGCTTTCTCGTGAGGTAGGCCACTGCCGGTGTCGGCAGCACGCCTGCATAGATCGCATTTGCGCCTACGGAGCAGATCCCCGCCATCAGGGCACTCGCAAGCATTCCGCCGGAGATCCTGGTGTCACATCCCACAATGATCGTGGGCTGATGGGCCTGTTCCTTGGTCAGGACATAAGCGCCTGCCTGCCCAAGCTTGGTTGCCAGCTCGATCGTAAGCTCGGATCCCGCGATCCCGCGGACTCCGTCTGTTCCGAATAGTCTTCCCATTTTTATTCTTCTCCTGTCTTTTGATCTGCATCCGGCAGCGGATCTATGACTGCTGCCAGGTTGATGTCTTTTTGTTTCGCGTCCACCAGAGAAACGCCATCAGGAAGATAAGCCGTGATATCGATCATCACGGATACATCCTCCGTGGCATCCGCCACATCCAGCACTTCAGGCGGGATTGCGATCGTCGTGATGGTGTTCAAAGTCGCCGTATCGCCCATGATCTCGATCTTCTGGGGTGAATAGATGATATCCGTCACCTCGTAGCCCTCTGCCGGCGTACCACTGCTCTGCACCGTCAGACCGACCTCTTTCACGCTGCTGATCTCCGCGCGCACGACGACGGAAGAAAGGTTCAGGTTCAGCCGCGTCGTATCCATGGCTTCTCCGTTACTATCATACAACTGCGGGATCACGCTGTCGCTGATACTCGAGGTGATGTTGTTGACGTTGACCGTCGCCACGACACGGTCGATCGTGGACACGATCGATTCCGGCCCGCTGACCTTCAGGACGTTCGGTGTCACGGTCAGGGTCTGCACAACATAGCCTCTCGCAGGCGATCCATGATATTCCGGCGTAATGATATACTGCCCGCTTTGAAGCTCCTCCGTCGTGATGTCCATGTATTTCGTGAGCTTCGTGATATCTAGCTGGCCGTTGTAACGGAGCGCTGTCACGTTGATCGGTACCTTGTTGGAATCCTGCAGGTTCGCCATATCCGCGATCGCACGAAAATCCGATTCACTCAGGTTTTTCATAATGGAGCGCTTTGCACGTACCGTAAAATATGCTGTGTTACCGTCTACGATCTCGTAAGTCTTCCCTTGTTCGGCAAGCGTCTCCTGGTTTTCCACCGTGACCGCGCAGCTGAAGTTTCTCGTGATCTCCGGATCGTTGATATTGATGATCACAAACCACAGGATGATGGAGGCGATCAGCGCCGCAATCTTGAGTCCCAGGTTGTGGAACAGCAGATTTCCGATCTTTTTAAGCATTGCCGTTCCTCCTTTTCCAGCGGAACCGCTTTTTCTTCATTTCCATCTTCCCACTCCGCAGGAACTCTAACTTATCCCGCAGGAAATCTGCATCTACATTGCGATACAGGACATGGTTCATAGCGAGGGAAACCTTCCCGGTCTCTTCGCTGACCACGATCGTGAGCGAATCACTGACTTCACTGATCCCCACTGCCGCACGATGCCTTGTGCCAAGTTCCTTAGACAACTCCATGTTATCGGAGAGCGGCAGGTAGCAGGTCGCGGAAAGTACACGATCTCCCCGTACAATGACTGCCCCGTCATGGAGCGGAGTGTTTTTTTCAAAGATGTTGAGCAGCAACTGGCTCGTCACAACACCGTCCACGGAGATCCCGGTCCGTTCGTACTCCGTCAGTGCCACTTCATTTTCCACAACGATCAGCGCACCGGTCTTAACTTTCCCCATTTCGTAAGAGGCTCTGACCAACTCTGTGATCGTCTTGTCAGAGAATCGCTCCGTCTCCGTGTTATTGAAAGAAAAGAGTGAGATCACAAAGTTCCTGCGGCCGAGTTCTTCCAACGCACGCCTGAGTTCCGGCTGAAAGATCACGACAAGTGCGATCATACCAACGGAAAGCACCTTTTCCGCCAGCCAGAGGATCGTATTCATTTGGAAGACCGCTGCGAGGAGGACAAATACCAGGATGATCAAGATACCCTTGAAAAGATTCCATGCACGGGTATTCTTGACCCAAAGAAGGACATGATACATCAGGAATGTGATGATCAGGATCTCGATCACATCCGTCAGGGAAATGCTGGGAAAATCCAACCAGGAAAAATAATTCTCTTTGAGACTGACAAGCATCGATGTCAGAGAATCGATCATGCCTTTCCTCCGCCTTGCTGACGCATTTTACGCGTCGAGCTGTATTTACGTACCTGTTTCTCTTCCGGCTCCATCTGGAGCTTCGGAACTGCCTTCACATAATAATAATAGTCATCATCCTCAAATTGGACCTTCTCTGTCCGTTTGTAGTCGACATTGAAGAAGAAAAACTTCAACACAAGCGCCATGCCGACGGAGATCAGATTTCCGATGACAAGAAAACCGATCTTTTCACTGAGACCGAGCGCAATGAATCCACCGAGCAGGATCACGAATTCCACCATAAAACCGGCGATGATCGCGATCGTCCAAGCATGATTGATCGGCATCCGGCGGATCGCGTAAACGATGATGGTCATCAGAATGAACACCAGGATCACGAGCAGCATCTCTCGATTTCCCGTGATCTGTTTGATCAAAGCGCTGATCTTGTCTAAAGCCGTACTCTCTTCTCCGCCCGTAAATGCAGTCGCATTCGCGCTGATCCCCTGGAAGAAGTAAAACAGGAATGCACCGCATGCAACAGACACCGCCGCACCGGGCTCAAACAGAAGCCCTGCTGCCAGTGGCAGGATAAACGGGATATGAAATGCAAAAAACACCGGCGTCAAAACCACCATATAACCGGTTTTGGGGTTAAAGCGCAGATACAACAGCGCAACGATCGCCATGATCGCGCCACCGGCAAGGAATACCTCCGTGGAAAGCGCATAAAAATTGAACAGGATCACTACTGCCGGAATCAGGATGGAGATGCCGATCGGCAGAACGGAAGCCGCCAATGCAAGGATCAGGCAAACCGGCACGGAACTTACGCGATCCTCATAGCCAAATGTCTTGCGGATCAACAGCAGCGCGATCAGCTCTACCACGAACTTCACAGCGGGAATGATATAAGTGCCAAAGCGCGCATATATGCGCCTCGCAATTTCTTTCAATTCGATGATCGTTGTCATTCCAATCCTCCCGTCGGCTGCTGCCGCTTTTCTTCCTGCTTATATTGTTTTTCCAATGCAGTCAGCTGCGCATAGTACTTTTTCACTTTTTTACGTCCTCTTCCATAGCGGATCCCGTAGATCAAAAGCGTAATGGCAAGGTAGATCGCCATGAACACGAGATACCTGGTCACAATCGGCGTGACAGTTGCCGCCAGATTTTCAAAATCAATGGACAACAGAAACGACTCCACGTCATCCGTAAAGACAAGGATGCACAGGAGGGCAAATACCAACGTCCCGGAAAGGATCGAAAGCAGCAGCTGCTTTGCGATATAATCCGTCCGGTAATACTCTGTCATAGGACGTATTTCCTCACCGTTGTGATCCAGAAATGTCTGCATTTCCGTCATAAGTCTGACACGTTGTTCGTTGATCATACCCTGTCCTTCCCGATGTATCACCGTCTTTGGCAAACACCCATAAATAGCGGCTTTATGACCGGCAACACATACCAAGACATTATAACACAAAAAGCGGCGGGTCGCAAGATTTTGACCCGCCGTATTCTGTCGTTTTTCTGTTGTTTGACAGCCCGTTGGCTGTCTTAAGTTCTGTTGCGGAGCTGCTGCTTACTCAGCCTCGATCGCCGCATAGTCATCCGGAACCGTAATCCCGAGCGCTGCTGCACGATCCGGCATATACTCCTTTGCGAAGCTCGGCGCATACTCAACCGGCATCGTCGAGATGTCTTTTCCGTTCGCCAAAACTTCGTATGCCATCTCACCGGTGGTATAACCAAGCGCATAGTAGTCAATGGAGAGCGTTGCCACACCGCAGCCTTTACAGATGCCTTCCTCACCGCAGAAGATCGGCGTGCCTGCCGGCGTTGCGATGTTGTTGATCAACTCCGTATTGTTTGCCGCCGTGTTATCCGTGGGAATGTAAAGCGCATCCACTTCGCCGCAGGCCGTCGTGCAGACACCGGAGAGATCGTTGGAATCGGAGAAGCTGTAATCCTTCACCGTCAGTCCCATCTCTTCCAGATACTGTGTGATCGCCGCTGCCTGATAAGCGCTGTTGGGCTCTGCTGAGCAATAGAGTACACCGATGGTCTTTGCATCCGGGAAGATCTCGTGCAGGCAGGCTGCCTGCTGATCCAGCGGCGCCAGATCCGAGGTACCGGAAACATTTTTGCCGACTGTGCCGTCCCAGTTGTCGATCTCAAGCGCCGTCGCATAATCCGTCACTGACGTGCCGAGGATCGGGATCTGATCCGTGGATGCGCATGCCGCCTGAAGTGCCGGGGTCGCATTTGCCATGATCAGGTCTACATTGTTGGATACAAAGCTGTTTGCGATTGTCGCACAGGTTGCGGAATCACCGGATGCATTCTGTACGTCAAACGACACCTTGTCGCCCAGTTTGTCTTTCAGCGCATCCTGAAATCCTTCCGTCGCCGCATCCAGCGCCACATGCTGTACCAGCTGGATCACACCGACGCGGTAAGACCCATCCGCCGAAGTCGCCGTCGAAGTCGCCGGTGTATTCGATGCGCAAGCCGTCATAGAAAGCGCAAGCACCGCTGCTCCGATCGCAGAAATCCATTTTTTCATGTTGTCCTCCTTCATGTTTGTCGTTTTTATTGTCACATATCGTTTCAATCCAATTTGAGATTATACAAAAAAAGATGAAATCAGTAAAGACAAAACGAAAAAATGATGGTATACTATAAAAACCACTTTCCGGGACAGATTCATAGAGGGACGGTAGGAAGAGGCCGTCATGTTTTTCAAATACCTGCAGAGGCTGCTGGATCTTTTCTTCCCGCGGCGCTGTGTCCTCTGTGACAGAATCCTGCCGATGATGCCGGCAGGGGTGGTGCAACCGGTTTGTCCGGAATGTAAAAAAGGACTCTCCTATGTTCGGGAGCCTTTTTGTATGAAATGTGGGAAACCGCTGAAACTGGATCAGAAAGAATACTGCGCGGACTGTTTAAGAACGCAGCATCACTTTACCGGCGGGCGTGCGGTGTTCGTATACACCGGACCCATGAAAGAGTCCATGTACCGCTTCAAGTACAGTGGACGCCGTGAATACGCCGACTTTTTTGCAAAAGAAGCTCTTAGGACACAAGGGCGATGGCTCTCGAAGATCCGTCCGGACTGCGTCATACCCGTTCCGCTCCATCGAAAGAAGCTTCGGAAACGAGGATATAATCAGGCAGAAGATTTTGCCGCTGCGCTTGCCCATCAGGCACATGCGCACGTAGATACGCATCTCGTGCGACGCATACGAAACACCACTCCCATGAAGGGGCTTTCCGCAGCAGACCGCAAGAAAAACGTAAATGGAGCCTTTTCGGTGGATGAAGATCGGCTGCAGTATTTTGGCTACAAACGGATTTTGATCGTGGATGACATTTACACAACGGGAAGCACGATTGACAGTATCGCAAAAGCCCTTACCCATGAGCCGGACAGAGAGATCTATTTTCTCTGTATCTGTACCGGGCAGGGATAATAAGCATAAAACATCACATGCAGGAGGATTGTCAAAATGGATGTAAAAAACTGTAAAAACTGTAAACGACTCTTCAATTATCTCGGCGGAGAGCAGATCTGCCCAGCCTGCAAGGAAGAGTTGGAAAACAAGTTCACGAAGGTTCGTGATTACGTATGGGATCACAAGAATGCAACGATGGAGGAGATCTCCGAAGAGAACGAAGTCAGCGTCAAGCAGATCAAACAGTGGATTCGCGAAGAACGACTGGTCTTCAGCGATGATTCCACGATTGGGATCGAGTGCGAGAACTGCGGCGCAACGATCAAATCCGGCCGCTTCTGCGATAAGTGTAAAGCCGAGATGGCCAAAAACCTCGGATCAGCGATCAAAAAGCCGCAGGTTCAGGAAGAACCGGTCAAGAAGAAAAAAGACGGTGATCGGATGCGTTTCCTGGACAACTAAGCTTCTCGGAACATCTCCCGAACAACTACATCAGAACAAAGTAAAACGGCGGCTTGGGGAAGCCGCCGTTTTAGGAGAAGGTATTTTTACTATGGGGTATAGCAAAAATGATAAAGTATTGGGGGGTTTTTACGAGTATTAATATAGCACCCATTCTACGGAAAGTGTGCACAAACTTCACAAAAAAGTGTTAGTAGTTTTGTGCAACATTACTCAAAAGAGTCGTCCGGTGCGATCCGCATACCATTCAAGGCGACCTCTTCCGGGTCTAATTCCTCCCCGTTTGAGGGAAACAGCTCTTCGAATTCTTCTCTCGTAATCTTTTCTTTTTCCATCAAAAGCGCTGCACAACGATCCAGGATTTCCCTGTTCTCGGTCAAAATCTCTGTCGCTTTCTGATAACATTCATCGATGATCCGCTTCACCTCTTCATCGATCTTACGCGCCACATCCTCACCGTAGCCTCTTGTGTGCGCCAGATCTCTGCCGATGAAGACCTCATCTTCCTCATTGTCGTAATTGATGAGACCGATCTCATCCGACATCCCGTATTTCGTCACCATGGACTTCGCAAGATGCGTCGCCTGCTTGATATCCTGCGAAGCACCGGTCGTCACATCCCCGAAGATCAAAGATTCCGCTACGCGGCCGCCGAGATCCACTGTGATCTCCTGCAGCATCTTACCACGGAAGTTGAACATCTCATCCCGCTCCGGCAGCGGCATCGTATAACCGGCTGCGCCGAGCCCAGTCGGAATGATGGATACCGAATACACCGGTCCGACATCCGGCAGCAAGTGGAAGAGGATCGCATGTCCCGATTCGTGATAGGCCGTGATCCGCTTCTCTTTTTCGCTGATCACACGGCTCTTTTTCTCCGCGCCGATCCCGACCTTGACAAAAGAACGCCTGATATCATCCTGACGGATGTACTTGCGGTTTTCTCTCGCCGCCACGATCGCGGCTTCATTCAACAGGTTTTCCAAGTCTGCGCCGGTAAAGCCCGCTGTGGTCTGCGCGATCTGCTTCATATCCACATCGTCGCCAAGCGGTTTGTTCTTGGCGTGTACGGCGAGGATCTCCTCTCTGCCACCGATATCCGGTCTGCCGACCCCGATCTTCCGGTCAAAGCGCCCCGGACGCATGATCGCGGGATCGAGGATATCCACGCGGTTTGTCGCCGCCATGACGATGATCCCTTCGTTGATCCCGAAACCGTCCATTTCTACAAGCAGTTGGTTTAAGGTCTGCTCTCTTTCATCATGTCCGCCACCGAGACCTGCACCTCTTCGTCTTGCGACCGCATCGATCTCGTCGATGAATACGATACAGGGCGCATTTTTCTTGGCATCTTCAAACAGATCACGCACACGGGATGCACCCACACCCACGAACATTTCCACAAAGTCGGAACCCGAGATTGAGAAAAACGGCACCCCCGCCTCTCCGGCAATTGCCCGGGCCAGCAAGGTTTTTCCGGTACCGGGAGGGCCGACAAGGAGCACACCTTTCGGAATCCTCGCGCCAAGCGCCGTATACTTGCCCGGATCGCTCAAGAAATCCACGATCTCTTCCAGTTCTTCCTTTTCCTCTTTCAATCCCGCAACATTCGTGAAGTTGACGGTCTTATTTTCATCCAATGTCATTCGGGCCCGGCTTTTGCCGAAATTCATCATCCGGCTGTTGGCGCCGCCTCCCTGAGACTGCCCGGAAATGATCATGAACAGGATGAACATGGCGCCGAATACCAAAAGCAGCGGCAGCAGCGTCATGAGCCAGCTTTCTTTCGGCACATCGTTCATGACGTAGGAAATGCCATCCTTTTCGAGCATGTCTTCGACTTCCCGGACATCCGAAACATAAACGCGGTAGCCGGAGCGGTCTGTCAACACCACGGCCACATTTCCGGTTGGCACCTGCTCATTTTGAGAGATCTCCGCGGATACGATCTTGTTTGCCGCAAGATCATTCTTAAACTGGTCGTAGGTCCCCGTCGGTACACGGTTTTGGCCGGAACTGAGGAAATACCAGACCAGAACGACGATCAGGATCAGGATGATATAAAAGCTGAACCCTCTGAATTGCTGTTTTTTCATCTTTTCTCCTATGTGTTCCCCTATCCGTCAAGCTCTACGCAGCCGATATAGGGTAGATTCCGATATTTTTGCGCATAGTCGAGGCCGTAGCCTACAACAAATTTGTCTTCGATCTCAAACGCCGTGTACTTCACATCGACGGGTTTTACCCGGCGGGACGGTTTGTCCAGCATCGTACAGAGCGTCAGGCTCTTGGGGTTACGTGCCTTCAAATACTCCAGCAGATAAGTAAGCGTCCGACCCGAATCCACGATATCCTCTACGACCAGAACATTTTTACCTTTGATCGGTTCGTCGAGGTCTTTGACGATCTTCACGACACCGCTGGATTTGGTCGCATCGCCATAGCTGCTGACCGACATAAAGTCTAAAGAAACCGGAAGCGTGATCCGCTTTGCAAGCTCACAGGAGAAGAAAACGCCGCCTTTTAAGATCGTGATCAAATGGAGTTCTTCTCCGGCAAAGTCTTCGCTGATCTGCTTTGCCACCTCCGCGATCCGCTTATCCACATCCGCTTCCGAAATCATAACACTGATTTTTTCACTCATTTTCCAATCCCCCTATATAAAGTACTTCGATGATCCGTTTGGTCTCGTCCGTGACCTTGTAATACGCGCTGACACGTCTTCCGATCACCCAGACCACATGGTCGCCGTCACAAAGGAGCGGGAGGTCTCCCCGTTCTTCGCCGGGCACTTTTTCATCGATCAGATATTTTTTCAGGCTTTTCTTTCCACCCGTATCATCGATCTGCAGATAGTCCCCGCTTCGCCGTGTCCGCACCTGCAGACTGTTTTTTATTTTATCATAGTCCAGCCATTTCGTATACTTTTTTTTCGGAATCAAAAGGTCGTTTGGTCTGTCAAAGACGCGCATCTGCACGAGTTTTTGCATTTCTTCCGGTGTCTTGCCGCGCGTCTGCTCCTTCGCCGCCGTATGGAGTCTGACAAGCCGCACACCCTGATAGATCCGCTGCGCATTCACGTCGTAGGGAAGGGATAACTGACGTCCGGACTGGTTTTCCATCAGATCTATCACGGCTTCCACATGAGATCTTTCAATGTCCTTTTTGCTGCCCGCCGCAGCAGCGATCGCTTCATACACGATCCGTCGTTTCATAAGCGTCTGGTAAGTTTCATATGGCTCTTTTTTAATCACAAGCGGGATTTCTGCTGTCAGACACTTCGTGAGGGCTGTCTTCGTCTCCGTTTCCAGGTAATCCTCCAGCTCGCCGAGGTCTTCTGCGGCTGACGCAATATGGCCCTCTGCGCCGGGACAGATCGACTCCAGCACCGGCATCACGTCATGACGGAGTTTATTTCTCGCATAGGTCGTATCCGTGTTGCTCGGATCCTCCCGCCATGCGGCATTTTTCTCTTTCAGATATGCGACGATATCGCCACGTTTCGCAAAGAGGAGCGGACGAATTAGTCCCGACTGCACGGATTGTATCCCTTTAAGACCCTTTACCGAGCTGCCGCGGATCAGGTGAAACAGCACAGTCTCCGCCTGATCACCTCTGGTATGCGCTGTCGCCAGGAGCACGCGTTTTTCCGGTGTTTCTGATTGCAGTTCCTGGCGGTATTCTTCAAAGGCGCGATAGCGAAGGCTCCTCGCCGCTTCCTCCAGAGACAGATGATGCTCTTTAGCAAATACCGGCGCCGATACTGCCGTCACTTTACAGGGAATCCCGGCTTCTTCACAAAGCTGTTGCACAAAGGATGCATCTTCCCTGCTCTCGTCGCCACGGATGCCATGCTCTACGTGTATCACCGAGAGGTCAAGATCCATTTTCTCCTTCCATTCCTGCAGCAATAAAAAAAGACAGACCGAATCGGCTCCGCCGGATACACCGGCTATGATGCGGTCTCCCTTTTGTATCATGTCATGTTTCTTACAGTAATCCTTCAGATCTTCAAACAACGTGCCCAATTAGTTCCCTTTTTCTTCCTTAAAGACGATCTCATTCTCATGCACGAGTCCGAGTTTGCTCTTTGCGATGTCTTCAATGTACTGCGGCGACTTCGTGTATTCCTCATACTGCTGCAGGCGCTGCTGCTCCTCATCCGCCTCTTCCAGCTCCCGCTGCAGCACTTCCTGCCTCGCCGCATATTCCTGGTTCTTCTCGTAGAGGTTCACGATCTGAATGGACATCACAACGACAAACGTCGTGACGATCAACGAAATAATGACGCGTCCTGCGGGATTTTCTTTCTGTCTGCGCATTTGCATGATCGCTCGCCTCCTTTCCCAGAATCTTTCGGCCTATCATACCAATTTCATTCTACTTATTCCAGGTTTCTTTTTCAAGGGATTTTCTGTAGAAATTTAATATATATATAATATTTTGTTTTCGGATCATTCCGAAAGGTAGGTAAAGAGTTCCCCTGCCTCTTCCTTTTTTGTGGTCTCGGCGATCGCCTTGACCTGCACTTTTACGGTTTTCTGGCCGAATACGATCTCTATGATATCACCCGGTTTCACTGTCTGTGATGCCTTCGCGACTTTTCCGTTGACACTCACACGACCAGCGTCGCAAGCCTCATTCGCAATGGTCCGCCGCTTGATCAAGCGGGATACTTTCAAAAACTTGTCTAGTCTCATGCTACACTCCTTTTGGCATTCTCCAAAAATTATATCGGTTTTTACTTTTTGAATCTTAACCCCTTTTTCCAAAAAAGAAAAAGCCGCCGGAATCTCCGACGGCTTTTTTCTGTTTCCAAACTGTCTGTTAATTGATGGAATCCTTCAGAGCCTTGCCAGCTTTGAACTTCGGCGCCTTCGATGCCGGAATCTTCATCTCTTTGCCGGTCTGCGGGTTACGGCCGACTCTTGCTGCTCTCTTGGATACTTCGAACGTACCAAAACCAACAAGCTGTACTTTCTCACCCTTCTTCAGCTCTTCTGCAACAACCTCGGTGAATGCCTTGATCGATGCTTCCGCGTCCTTCTTGGAAAGGGAAGTCTTATCAGCGATCGCCGATACCAATTCTGCTTTGTTCATGTTCAAAAACCTCCTAATAAAGTCGTTCGTGATTACTGTATATTTATACTTGTTTTGGAAATGTTTGTCAAGCGAAAAACGTTGATATATCGCTATTTTATCGAGATTTAACTTCCTCGATCATTGCCAGGACGTCCTTTGTCAATGCCGACGTCTTGTTTTGCGCGTCATCAAAGGAGTTTCCGCGGGTGCCGATGTAGAGTTTGATCTTCGGTTCCGTACCGCTCGGGCGGACGCAAACCCATGCAGCATCCGTGAGTTCGTAATAGAGTACATTTGCCTTAGGAAGACCGGTCGGCGTGGTCTTGCCAGTCACAAGATCCGTGACACAATCCTTCTGGTAGTCGCGCATCACCGTCACCTTGTAGTCTCCGATCGTTTGCACCGCTTCCTCACGCAGCACGGTCATGATCTCCTTGATCTTCGCAAGTCCCTCCATGCCTTTCAGCTCAATGGACTCCACATGCTCTTGATAATAGCCGTATTTCTCATACATCTCGAGCATCGCATCCCAGAGCGTCATACCCTTTGTCTTGTAATAAGCCGCCGCTTCACAGAGGAACATGGAGGCCGCTACCGCATCCTTATCCCTTGCGTAGGTGCCGGGCAGACACCCGTAGCTCTCCTCCATACCGAAGAGATACGTGCCCTTGCCACTCTCTTCAAACTGCAGGATCTGCTGGCCGATATATTTGAAACCGGTCAACACCTCGATCAACCGAATCCCGTATGCCTTTGCAATGGCATCTGCCATTGTCGTCGTCACAATGGACCGGATATAAGCGCCGTCCTGCGGGATCTGCCCCTTTTCCTTCTTCTGGCTCAGGATATATTCGCCAATGAGACAGCCGGACATATTGCCGGTCAACGGATGATACTCGCCGGTCTTCGCATCTTTGACATAAACGCCCAGGCGGTCCGCATCCGGATCCGTCGCCAGGATCAGATCCGCATTCTTCTCTTTTCCGAGCTTCACGCCGAGCTCAAAGGCTTTTTCCGTCTCCGGATTCGGGTAACCCACAGTCGGGAAATCGCCGTCCGGCTTCTCCTGCTCCGGTACGACGTAAACATGCTTGAAGCCGATCTCCTTCAACACGCGGCGGACCGGGATATTTCCGGTGCCGTGCAGCGGCGTGTAAACGATCGTCAGATTGTCCGCCATCTGATCGATGCAGTCCTGACGCAGGATGAGACGCTTGATCTCCTCCAGATAGGGGGCGTCAACATCTTCTCCGATGACCTGATAGAGCCCTTTTGCCTTCGCATCTGCAAGCTCCATGGTCTTCACGGTGGACCAGTCCGTCACCTTTCGGACTTCCGCCATAATGCCCGTGTCATGCGGCGGCGTGATCTGTGCGCCATCCGCCCAGTAGACCTTGTATCCGTTGTATTCTGCAGGGTTGTGACTCGCGGTTACATTGATCCCTGCCGTGCAGTGAAGCTTTCTGACAGCATAGGAAAGCTCCGGGGTCGGCCGAAGGGATTCAAACACGTATGCCTTGATCCCATTTGCAGCCAGACACAGTGCCGCAGCATCCGCAAACTCCGGAGAGAAATGTCTGGAATCGTAAGAAATGGCGACGCCCTGCGCCTCGGTCCCCACACTCAGAATATAGTTTGCCAGTCCCTGGGTCGCTTTCCGCACCGTGTAAAGGTTCATCCGGTTGGTTCCCGCGCCGATGACCCCGCGGAGGCCGGCCGTACCGAATTCAAGGTCTGTATAAAACCGTTCCTCGATTTCCTTCTCATTGCCACGCAGCGCTTCCAGCTCTTTTTTCGTCCCCTCGTCAAAATAAGGATCCGAAAGCCATGCCTCGTAAGTCTCTTTGTAACCCATGTCGTTCCCTCCTTTAATCCGTTTTATCGTCACTGTCGTTCTTTGTGTATGAATGGTCGTTTACTCCGAGCTAAGCGAAGAAGTACCGGTCAGCGTATCGAGCATCCCGGTCAGCGTATCCAAGGCCGACTCTGCGACTGCCTGCTCGGCTTCTCTCCGTGCATTTGTACTTGTGCCGCCGGAATTTGCCAGACTGCCGGCCAGTGACCCTGCTGCACCTTCTCCGTTTGCCTGCGGGTTTCCTGCAGATGAGGCGTCCGTAGCCGATGCCGCTTCTGTTGTCTCTTTTCTGCTCCCGGAGGTACCCTCCTTGGAAAGCGGGATCTCTATTTCCGCAGAAGGGCTGTTTACGAGAAGCCTGCTCTGCCAGTCATCATAGCCGTCTGCCGTGATCGTCAGCGCATGAAGCCCGTAACGCACCTGTTCCGGCTGCTCCGGATCCATCTTTTTCCCGTCCAGATAGACGGTTGCGCCTTCCGCATCTGTTGTCACTTTCAGATCACAATATTTCGGTCCTTCCCCTTTCAGCGCGGAAAGATCCACCGCCACGCGCTGTCCGCGCTTCACCGCAACGACCGTGCTGTCTCCCCAGCCGTCGTTCGCCACCGTCAGGACGTGTGTCCCTTCCGGGGCGTCGATCTCCATATTTTCCGTGATCTTTAAGTACTGCGCATTGTCAAGATTGAGCCACCCGTCGAGAAAGACCCCGATATTGCGCAGCTCGATCGTACCCGTGCCCGTGACGATCGTCATGGAGAGGATATCCCGATCCAGCCCCGTCACGTTCAGCCTGTCACCTTCCTGAATGCTGTAGAGCCCTGTGTTTTTGCCGTCTGTATAGACGGGAATCTCCTTATTCAGGCGGTAATTGGATCCATGGAGCGTAAAGATCATACGATCCGTATCTACGGTGTAATCTGTCACGTCCTGCTCATTCCACGTCCGATCTGTGAGTCTCACGTTCGACAGAATGCCACTGTCAAAAAAGTCTAACGTCACCGCGTCTCCGTAATGGATCTGCGCCAAGGACACCATCGTCTCATATTTATCCGAAAAGACCGTCGCGCCTGAGTAAAAGGCATCTGTTTCTTCGCCGGTCTCGATGTTTCGTACATGCAAAACCCCATTGACAGTGTCTGTGGAAAGCAGGAGGTAGAGTGGTCCTTGCGATGCCTCGACATCCTGATCTGCCGCAGTAGTTTGGTCTGCCACCGGATCGGCAGGCTCTGTCGTCTGCATTTCTTCTGTGGGCGCTTCAGAGGTCTGCTTCGGCGCTGTCTCCTGTGCAGGCTGCGCTGCCGCACCGGTCAGATTTTGGCATCCGGTGCATAAAAGCAGTATTCCGATGAACGCGCAACACAGACTCCTTTTCCTCATTTTTCCACTATCCTCATCAGCTGCTCTTTCGTATTCAGTGAAGGATCCGAAAGCACCCGGTCTAAAAGCTTTTGCAGGACTTCTCCGACTGCCGGGCCTGCTTTCACGCCCGCTGCCATCAGATCCGATCCATCCACTGCCAGGTCCTTCACAGACAAGCAGTCCCCGCGCTGCAGGATCGTCTCATAAAGTTGTGTGAAAGATCGGATCAGATCCAGCTTTTCCTGTCTATGGTATTCGCTCTGTGCCAGAACATCCGCTTCTTTCACCAGAAACAGATCCGGAAATGCCTCGATCCCGATCTTCACGATCGCACGTCGAACGGATTCTTCCGTCAAGTCCGGCTTTTCGTCATGCCACCGGACGAGCCGCATCACCTTTTTGATCGTGTCATTGTCAAACTTCAAACGGCGCAGCGCCTTTTGCGTGATCTCGGCGCTTTTCACCTGATGGCCGTAAAAATGATCCCGGCCGTTTGCATCCGTCGTCCGTGAAAGGGGCTTCCCTGTATCATGGAACAGCATCGCCAGACGCAGCACACGATCCGCTTTGATCTTTTTCACACTCTCGATCGTATGCGTCCCCACATCATAGCAATGGTGCGGGGTATTCTGTGGGGTGCGCATCATCGCATCAAATTCCGGGAGGATCACAGCCGTCATCCCGGTCTCATAGCATGACAGGAGTTTTTCCGGGTGATCCGAGAGAAGGATTTTCAACAGTTCTTCACGAATCCGCTCGGCGCTGATATCCTGCAGCGTCCCGGCAAGTTCTTCCGCAGCCGCATAGGTCTTTTCTTCCACAAGAAAATCAAGTTGCGCAGAAAAACGGATCGCCCGCAGAATCCGGAGCGCATCCTCCGCAAACCGCTCTTTCGGGTCGCCAACGGCCCGAACAATGCCGTTTTCCAGATCGTCCATACCGCCGAAAAGATCCACAACCCCGTCACGGTCACTATAAGCCATCGCATTGATCGTAAAATCACGGCGGCGCAGGTCTTCTTTCAGACTTTCCGTAAAGGTCACATGATCCGGATGTCGTCGATCCGAATAGTCCCCGTCGATCCGATAGGTCGTGACTTCATAAGCGTCTTTCCCATTCAGCACCGTCACGGTCCCATGTTCGATCCCGGTGTCCACCGTACGTCGAAACAGCCCTTTGATCTGCTCCGGAAGCGCAGAAGTCGTAATGTCCCAGTCATGGGGCGTTTTATCAAGCAGTGAATCCCGCACGCAGCCGCCCACTGCATAGGCTTCATAGCCGGCATCCTGCAGAGTTTTTATGATGTCACTTACTTTTTCCGGAAGCCTGATCGTCCTCATCCGGTCAATATGCCTTTCCCCAATAGATCAGTTTCTTTGCGGGTTTTCCGCAGCAAACACAGGTCTCGGAGATCCTCTCCTGATCCGTGAACGGCATACAGCGGCTCGTCACCGCCAATTCTTCTTTGATCTTCTCTTCACAGGCCGTCTCGCCACACCACATACCGCGGATGAAGCCTGCCTTGTCCTCTGCGATCCGTCTCAGCTCCTCAAGGTCCTTCGCATCGCTGATGTGACTGTCCCGATGCGCCTTTGCGCGCTCAAACATCTCCTTCTGAATCTGGATGAGCAGCCGCTCCACCACATCCGAAACTTCCGCAAGCGGCGTCTCAATCTTTTCTCCGTTGTCTCTGCGGACCAGAATGCAGCGGCCCGCCTCGATATCTTTCGGTCCAAGCTCAAGACGCAGCGGGATTCCGCGCATCTCCTGCTCGGCAAACTTGTAGCCCGGACTCTTTTCGGAATCGTCGATCTTCACACGGCTGACACTCTTTAAGGTCTCACAAAGCTCCTTCGCCTTGTCAAGAACGCCCTCCGCATCCTGCCGGATCGGTACGATCATCACCTGCACCGGCGCGATCCTCGGCGGGAGTACCAGACCGGAATCATCTCCGTGCACCATGATGACACCGCCGATCAGACGCGTGGATAACCCCCAGGAGGTCTGGTGCACATACTGCAGCTGGTTCTCCTTATCCGTGTACTGGATCTCAAATGCTCTTGCAAAGCCGTCGCCGAAATCATGGCTGGTCCCGGACTGCAGCGCTTTGCCGTCATGCATCAATGCTTCGATCGTAAACGTCGCCTCTGCACCCGCAAACTTCTCTTTGTCGGTCTTCTGACCGCGGATCACTGGCATCGCGAGCACTTCCTCGCAGAAGTCGGCGTATACGTTCAGCATCTGGATCGTGCGCTCCCGCGCTTCTTCTGCAGTCGCATGCGCCGTATGCCCTTCCTGCCACAGGAATTCCCTGGAGCGCAGGAACGGCCTCGTCTCTTTCTCCCAACGGACCACTGAGCACCACTGGTTATAGACCTTTGGCAGATCACGGTAGGAATGAATATCGTTTTTATAGAAATCGCAGAACAGTGTCTCACTGGTCGGGCGGACGCACAAACGCTCCTGCAGGGGCTGTAAGCCTCCCATGGTCACCCATGCCACCTCCGGCGCGAAGCCTTCCACATGGTCTTTTTCTTTTTCCAGCAGACTCTCCGGGATAAACATCGGCAGATACACATTTTCCACGCCGGTTTCTTTAAATCTGCGATCCAATTCGTGCTGAATGTTTTCCCAGATTGCGTAGCCAGCCGGTTTGATGATCATGCAGCCCTTGACCGAAGAATAATCGATCAGTTCCGCCTTTTTGACCACGTCCGTATACCACTGCGCGAAGTCCTCCTTCATCGAGGTGATCTGTTCCACTAACTTTTTTTCTTTTGCCATTGTATGTTCCACCTTCTTTAATATGATACCCGATCATTATACCTCATTTAGGGTCTGTAAGCAAAGATAAATACCTCTTTCCGAGGGGACTGCTGCGGTATGCCTCCGTGGTTCCGAAAAAGACTTCGTCCCCGATATGGAGGATATGCGTTGCATCCAATACCGCCATATGGATGTCGTGTGAGATCATAATAATCGTTATTTTATCCTGATTTAATTTCTTGATAATCTCATACATTTCCTGGGTTACCTTTGGATCAAGCCCCGCAACCGGCTCATCCAGGAGGAGGATCCGCTCCGTTGCACACAATGCCCGTGCCAGCAAGACCCGCTGCTGCTGTCCGCCGGAAAGGTCCCGATAGGAATGGTCGGCGAGCTCTAAGATCTGGAGGCGCTCCATCTGCTCTGCCGCTTTCTTTTTCTCCTCTTTCGAGTAAAACGGCCGCAGCCCGGCTTTTCCCTGAAACCCGGAAAGTACAATCTCGCGGACGGAGGCCGGAAAGTCCCGCTGGACTTCTGTCTGTTGTGGTAAATAGCCGATTTCCGTAGGTTTTATCCCTTCTCCAAGTATAATTTTTCCGCTCTTCGGTGGCTGGAGGTGCAGGATCGTTCTCATCAGGGTCGATTTCCCGGATCCGTTCTCTCCCACGATGCAAAGATAGTCTCCCTGCTCCACGGAAAAGCTCAGATCCCGGATCAAAACGGTGCCCTCATAGCCCAGTTCCAAGTGTTCACACGACAATGCCAGCATATATAATCTCCTTTTAATATTTATATCAACCGCTATAATATTCGCTACTTGTCAGCACACTCTGCGCAGATTCCGTAGAATACCGTACGCAGCGGGTCAATCGTAAAGCCATGTTCCGCCTTTAAGTGCTCATTCAGCTCTGTGATCTCGGAACAGTCCATATGGAGCAGCTTTCCGCATTTTTCGCACTTGCAGTGATAACACGGCGCATGCTTCTGATGGGTATCCGGATCCATGTATTCAAAGCAGGCACTGCTGCTTTCATCGATGAAATACTTGCTGATCACGCCCTCATCCACCAGTCGTTCCAATTGGCGATAGACTGTCGCAGTACCGATTGTGCTCCCATTCTTCCGCATCTTATTGCATATATCTGCCGCTGTAAAATGTTTTCCGCGGGTATCTTCGATGCACTCCACCAGTTCTTCCTTTTGCTTTGTTTTATAACTTCCCTTTTCCGGCATGTATGCTCCTCTCATGTCAGGTGAAAAGCGTTCGTATAAAAACCCGGCGGCACGAACTTGTGCCGCCGGATCTTTCCATTCTTTGATCAGATTTCTGCAGATCCTATTTAGAACTTCCCGGCTTTTGCAGCCTCTTCGATGGAAACCGCAACCGAAACGGTCATACCGACCATCGGGTTGTTGCCTGCACCGATCAGACCCATCATTTCCACGTGAGCCGGTACGGAGGAGGAACCTGCGAACTGTGCGTCCGAATGCATACGTCCCATCGTATCGGTCATACCGTAAGATGCCGGACCTGCTGCCATGTTGTCCGGGTGAAGCGTACGTCCCGTACCGCCGCCGGATGCAACCGAGAAATACTTCTTGCCGGCTTCCGTACGCTCTTTCTTGTACGTACCTGCAACCGGATGCTGGAATCTGGTGGGATTCGTCGAGTTTCCGGTGATGGAAACGTCAACGTTCTCATGCCACATGATCGCTACGCCTTCCTGTACGTCATTCGCACCGTAGCAGTTGACCAATGCACGCGGGCTCTTTTCGTCTTTGGAATAGCATTTCCGGAAAACTTCCTTCAGCTCACCCGTGAAGTAATCATACTCGGTCTCCACATAGGTGAAGCCGTTGATACGGGAGATGATCTGCGCCGCATCTTTGCCAAGGCCGTTTAAGATGACGCGAAGCGGTTTCTGACGTACCTTATTTGCTTTCTCTGCGATACCGATCGCACCTTCTGCTGCTGCAAAGGACTCATGTCCTGCCAGGAATGCGAAGCACTCGGTATCCTCTTCCAGAAGCATCTTACCGAGGTTACCGTGTCCAAGGCCTACTTTCCGGCGATCCGCAACGGAGCCCGGAATACAAAATGCCTGAAGGCCTTCACCGATCGCTGCTGCTGCATCGGAAGCCTTTCTGCAGTTCTTCTTGATCGCGATCGCTGCACCTACGGTGTAAGCCCATTTCGCGTTTTCGAAGCAGATCGGCTGGATCCCTTCTACCATATGATAGACATCCAGTCCCGCATCTTTCGTGATCTTCTCCGCTTCGTCAATAGATCCGATCCCATACTCAGACAGTTTGGAAAGGATCTGTTTCTCTCTTCTTTCATAAGATTCAAAAGTCGCCATTTTTCTTTCCTCCCTGTATTATTCTTTCCGCGGATCAATACATCTGACCGCATCATTGACTCGACCATACTGACCGGATGCCTTCTCGACAGCCGTCTTCGGATCATCACCGGCTTTGATGAAGTCCATCATTTTGCCGAAGTTGATATATTTATAACCGATGATCTCATCGTCCTCGTCCAGAGCCAGCTCGGTAATATAGCCGTCTGTCAGCTCGAGGTAACGCGGACCCTTTTCCAGCGTACCATAGGTGGTACCGAGCATCGAGCGGGTACCTTTGCCGAGGTCCTCCAGACCGGCACCGATCTGCAGTCCGTCCTCGGAAAATGCACTCTGGGAACGGCCGTAAACGATTTGCAGGAACAGCTCGCGCATCGCCGTGTTGATCGCGTCACAGACAAGGTCTGTATTCAATGCCTCAAGGATCGTCAATCCCGGCAGGATCTCCGCTGCCATTGCGGCCGAATGCGTCATACCGGAGCATCCGAGCGTCTCCACCAGAGCCTCCTGAATGATGCCGTCCTTTACATTAAGGGACAGCTTGCAGCATCCCTGCTGCGGTGCGCACCAGCCAATGCCGTGCGTGTAGCCGGAGATGTCTTTTACCTCTTTGGCTTTTACCCATTTTGCCTCTTCCGGTATCGGAGCAGCACCGTGGTGTACACCCTGGTGTACAGGGCACATACCTTTCACTTCTGTCGAATAAACCATGAAATCTACCTCCTGTTTTGATCTTCCATTACGGTCCATTTGAAAGTCCGAAATACGTGAAAATTATACACTTTTTCCGCACATTTGTAAACGGTCAGAAATTTGTTATAATAATCTCATGTATACCAAAATTATCTATGTGATCATCGACAGTCTGACCATCCTCATGCTGATGTCCACGGTGATCGCGTTACGACGGATCAAGAAAAAATACAGCAGATGGCTGCGTGTCACACTGGAGATCGGTGTCGTTGCGGTCACTGCCAATATTCTGGTTGCGGTTGCAAGCGGTCCCGGATTCGCTGAGATTGCCTCGTGCTTTTATTTTGTGTCCATTGACTGGATCATCTATTTTTTATGCGGTTTTTGCCTCCTGTATACAGAACACGCCTCTATCCTCAGAAGGCTGGCGCTCCCTACTGCGCTGATCCTGGCGGCCGATTCCGTTTCCATCTTCCTGAATCCGCTGTTTGGCCACGTTTTTAGCGTCTACGCATTTCAGGATACTTACGGGATCACCTATTATCAGACCACGCCCCTGGTCCCGTTTTACTTCCATCTGGCGATCGCTTATATCGTCATCCTCGTGGCGTTTGCGTTTATCATCCGCATGATCAGAAAAAGCCATAGTCTCTATCGCACGAAATATGCCATCATTCTTTCCGTACTTCTGCTTGTCGTGCTTCTGAATGTGGTCTACATCGTCCTGGCACTGCCGCTTGATATATCCATTGTCTTTTACGGCATCGGCGGAACGCTGATTTATTTTTGTACCGAGATCTTTGTCCCGAGAAGCCTTCGGATCATCTCCATCGAGCGCGCGGTCGATGACATGAATGAAGGCCTCATCCTCTTTGACATCAACGACGAATGCATCTATGCCAATGACTTTTTCAAAAAACATTTTTCGGTCAAGGCGGATGGCTACGACTTTTCCTGTGAACCCATCGCTTCCGTGCTGCAAGCCTTGAATGAACAAGGAGAACGTTTCGGAACCACGGAATACAGCAGAACCGTCCCGGGAGAAGACGGCAATGAGACAGAATACTATCGTTTCCGCTGCCGTCAGCTGACGGACAAACACCGTACGGAGATCGGTACCTATTTTCTGGTCGAGGATACGACCGAAGCGAAGCACTTCCTGACGGAGATTCAGGAGGCAAAAACCGAGGCAGATGAAGCCAATCAGGCCAAAAGCCTCTTCCTTGCCAATATGTCTCATGAGATCCGGACGCCGCTCAACTCCGTGCTCGGCATGAACGAGCTGATCCTGCGTTCAACAGATAATCCGGAGATCATCGATTATGCAGAAAACATCCGCACCTCCGGAGAAAATCTGCTCGGTCTGATCAACGATATTCTCGATTTCTCCAAGATCGAGGCCAACAAGATGGATATCCTCACGGAGGATTACGATCCGCACCGGATCCTCAGAGACTGCTATGCCACATTTGAGCAGATCGCGCACAACAAGGATCTGTATCTGAAAATGTCCTGCGAAGCGACGATCCCGTCCGCTCTGCACGGAGATCTCACACATATCAAGCAGGTTCTGTCCAATATCATTTCAAATGCGATCAAATACACCAAGGAAGGCGGCGTCACAGTCGCCATGTCCGCTGATGACACAGACTCCGGCACCGTGGATCTGATCCTGAAGGTCTTTGATACAGGCATCGGCATCTCCGAAGAAGACCAGAAGTACCTGTTTGATCCGTTCCAACGCGTCAACGAGAAGCAGAACGCCACGATCCAGGGGACGGGGCTCGGTCTTTCCATTACAAAAGAACTGCTTTCTCTCATGAACGGCTTCATTTCCGTGGACAGCGAGCCCGGACACGGCAGCTGTTTTACGATCACAGTACCACAAACGATCAAAGATCCCACAGCGGCCGGTCCGTTCTCCCTTGAGAAAAAGGAAACGGCGTTCAGTACCTACCGGGAATCCTTTAGGGCACCAAACGCCGTTATTCTCGTTGTGGATGATGTGACCGTCAATCTCAAGGTTATTGAGGGTCTTTTAAAGAGCACAGGGATCAAAATCGACAAAGCCACCAGCGGCGATGAAGCGATCCGATTATGTAAAGAGAAAAAATACGATGTCCTCCTGCTGGATCACAGGATGCCTGAAAAGGACGGGGTTGAAACCTTCCGCGAGATCCAATCCGGGGGGCAGAACACCGATACTCCCGCCGTCATGCTAACCGCAAATGCACTGTCCGGCGCAGCGGAAGAATATCGCAAGATCGGATTCAAAGGGTATCTCTCCAAACCCGTGCTTGGAACAGATCTCGAGCAGATGCTCATGAAACTGCTTCCGCCGGAGAAGATCAACAGAAATTGATCATTCCACAGGCGAAAATTCCAGAATATCGGGATCGGATCCCTCAGGGCGATCGGATTCCGAAAGGTTGAGCGCCTCTTTGATCGCAGCGATCGCCTCATCATAATACTTCATTGCTTTTTCGTGCTCATTCTCTAAAACGGCAGTATCCGCTTCTTTTGCCGCCGTCTCCAGTGTCCCGGCCAGATCAGCCAGTTCCTCTGCGCCGATGGTCTTTGCGGAACTCTTCAGTGAATGGATATAGATCGTGTAATTCTCCCAATCCTTCTTTTCCCAATATTCCTTCAACAAGTCCTTGCGGGATGCGGATTCCTGAAAGAATTCCGTCAGGATCTCGTGATAAATCTCTTCATCCTCCTGACAATGCATCATGCCGGTCGCAGTATCGATCCCGTTTCTTTGTAACACCGCTCTCCACGGCGTCTGCGATTTTCTCTTTTCCCGCTTCGGAGATTCTTCTTTTGGCTCCGATCTCTGCACTTTCTCCTTCGGCAGGTAGGTCAGCAGCATTTTTTCCAATGCATAACCGTTGACAGGCTTTGTCAGATAATCCGTAAAGCCCTCCGCCAGATAATGATCCTTTGCGCCCCTGATCGCGTCCGCTGTCAGACAGATCACCGGCGTTTCTGCATTTTTGCCATTCTCCTGCACACGAATGTTCTTTAAGGTCTCCGTACCGTCCATCCCGGGCATCCGCTGATCCATCAGGATCACATCATATTGCTTCTGAGCAGTAAGTGTGAGCGCCTCTTCCCCGCTTTGCGCCGTATCGATCTGAATACCGGTACGTTTCAGCAGTTTCACGACGACGATCAGATTCATCTTGGTATCGTCCGTAACGAGGAGCTGTGCCTCCGTTGCGCTGAAAAGCCCTTCATCCGGTTCTTCGCCGGCGGAATTCTGGACCATGCGTCTGTAATCCCCGATCGGTTCCTCAGATTCGATCCGCTGCCACAGTTCAAAGGAAAAGACGGAGCCTTCTCCGTAAACGCTTTCTACTTTCAGCTCACTGCCCATCAGCTTCAAGAGCTTCGTCGTGATGGACATGCCAAGGCCGGTGCCTTCGATGTTGCGGTTCTTGACCACATCCAGTCTCTCAAAGGATTCGAAGAGACGGTCCATATCTTCTTCCTTAATGCCGATGCCGGTATCTCTCACCTCTACGGAAAGCAGGATCTGATCCGCGATCCGTTCTTTCCCGATGATCCGCAGCGTCACAGAGCCCTCTTGCGTATATTTCACCGCATTGGTCAGGAGGTTCATGATGACCTGGCCGACTCTTGCATCGTCTCCGTAGAGTTCGGATGGGATCGTCTGGTCCACATCTACCGTGAATTCCAGTCCTTTTCCCTTTGCCCGCTCCGCAAGAGAATTTTCCAGATAGGAGACCAACGCGCCAACACTGTAATTAACCGGCACGATCTCCATCTTGCCATCCTCGATCTTGGAGAAATCAAGGATGCTGTTGATGAGCTGCAGGAGGTTACGCCCGGAAACCCCGATGTTCTTCGCATATTCTCTGGTTTCTTTCTCCTCAGACTCCCGCAGGATCATCTCATTCATGCCGAGGATCGCATTAATAGGTGTCCGGATCTCATGAGACATATCCGCAAGGAAGCTGCTCTTCGCCTTGTTGGCTTCGTCGGCGGTCTTTTTCTCCAGTTTCAGCACCTGCGCCTCGTACTCCTGCTGCTGCTGGTCGATGCGCATCTGCTCCATCTGTTTGCCGTAAGTCTGCTCGTTTTTGTAACCGACATAATAGAAGAATGTCATCAGCGCAAAGATGATCAACGATACGATCACACTCACCGCCAACTGCGAGAACACATCCGCAAACAATTCCTCATCCGTAACAGTCAATACGACATACCACTGGTCAATGATCTTGCTGACAAAGAGTGTACTGTCTTCCCCATTTACCGTGGTGTCGATCGTCCCGTCTCCGGTCGCGATGATCTCATTCAGAAGTTCCTGGCTGTACAGATCCTGGAAACTCTGTCCGACCATGGACGGATCCACATGCGCCACAATGAGGCCATCCTCATTCACGACATAACAATAGCCTTTGCCGCCGATATTCGACTCCTGCGCGATCTCCTGGATCCGGTTGACGATCATATCAAGCGCGACCACGTCTTTGTGAACGCCTTGATGGGAATCATGAAGGATCTCTTTGCCGAGTGTGATGACGATCTCATTGGTCTGCGCATCTACATAGGGCGGAACAATGACGACCTCTCCTTCTCCCGCAACGACCGTCTGATACCAATCCCTGCTGACCGGATCGTAATCAGCCGGCGGGATCCATCCGGAGCCGTCCATGAAGACATCCTCTACCAATGCATAGATACCGGTAAAGTTTTCATCAAACTGTCTGGCCTGATTCTCGGTCTGGAACGTCAGGAATTCCTCCAGTTCCTCCGATGTCGCACCTTTTTCTGTCATCAGTTCCACAGTATCCGCCGTAACATGCAGCACAGATCTCGCATCGGACAGATAACTCTCCATCTCTGTTGCGACGGATTCTGCCGATTCCTCGCCCGAACCGTAGATCTCCGCAACGGAAACCTGATAAAACCGGCCGGAGGTATAGGAAACGGAAAAGATCATCAAGCCAAGCGTGATCAGCATCGTGAAGATGAATCCGAATCTTCGTTTGGAAGTCTTTGCGGACTCCTTCAGATCCTTTTCCATCGCGCGATAACGGTAGGTGATCACGGAAAGGAGGGCTAAGATCAGCAGTACCAGGAACACGGAGACCAAAAACAGCACCACTGCGATGATCCCATAGGCACTGTCATCACCGGCCTGGGAAGTCAGCATCCGCTTCATCCATCCGGCCAGAAACCCTCCACAGGCGCCGCCGCCGATGACGATCAACGTGGCAATGACCTGCACAATCAGCTGGAAGCGTTTCTCGCCCTGACTCTTCTCATGGTGCTCCATACCCTCGGCTTCATAATCCTTCCCGACCGCCCAGCCGAACAGGATGATCAGGGCATAGTTGATAAATGCACAGTAATAATAGGGATCCAGCCAGTTGCTGGGCCATGCGAAACAGGAAGCTGTCCACATCCCGTATTCGGTCACGACAAATCCGAACACCACGAGATTCGTCAACGGCAGATGCGCGCCTTCTTTTCTGTTCTTGAGCCAGTACAAAAGGGACTGCAAACAGATCACGGCGATGATCGTCGTGAGACCGGTCTGCCAGAGATTGTTGAAGATCCCGCCGTACTGAAGATAAATCAGTAATTGCACGATATTGAGCGGGATCGGCAGGAGCATCAGCGGATGGAAATAGCGTTTTGACCCTTCCGGGCGCATTTCCAACGCCGCCAAAAGCAGCACAAAATAGCCCGCATTCCAGCCGAAATAGGCCATCATTGCGGTAACGTCCGGATCTTCATGAATGATCAGGGTATAAGTGGTCCAGTAATAGTCGCTTAAGAAATGACAAAGCGCAAAGATGGTCATATAAAGCCATGCGCGCTTCGGTGTTTCGATATAACGGAACAGGCTGATAAAGAGGCTGATCAGCGCCGCGAGAAGCATTACTACATTTTCTATGGTATCAATCGTCATGACCGGTTTCCTCGGATGTCAACGTCATACACGCATACACATTGTTTATTATAAGACCAAACCACCGAAAGTGCAAAGAAATGTTTACAGATAGCGGGTTTCATATTCCTCGACCGGGATCGGCCGGCTGTAATAATAGCCCTGGATGATCTCACAGCCCAGCGAATGCAGTTTTTCCACCTGTTCCTGGCGCTCTGCGCCCTCCGCAAGGCAGACAAATCCGAGCTCCCTGGCAAGCGCGATGATATGACGGATCACCACGAGGTCCTCTTCACGCTCGTGGTCTGTCGCGATCGGATCCACAAAACTCTTGTCGATCTTTAAGGTGTCGATCGGCATTTTCGTCAGCAGGGACAGGGAGGAATAGCCGGTCCCGAAATCGTCCATGGAAATGCGGAAACCGCCTGCACGCAGTTCTTCCAGAACACTGAGCATGTGTTCCGTGTTGTCGTAAGTCGCGCTCTCCGTCAACTCAAAGTCGATCAGGTCGTGGTCCACATCATACCGGTCCACGATCTCTGTCAGATGTGCGATCAGATTCCGCTCATAGAGGCGTTTGCGGGAGAGGTTGACGGAAACGGGGTAGAGCTTTTTCCCTTCGGCCTTCCAATTTGCAAGCGCGATGCAGACTTTTTCCAATACAATGTCATCGAGTTTTCCGATCGAACCATCCTTTTCAAAATAGGGAATGAAACGGGACGGCGGCAAAAGATCCTTTTTTCTGTAATTCCAGCGGATCAGCGCCTCCGCACCTTCAATTTCTTCCGTGTTCACATCAAACTTCGGCTGCAGATACACAAGAAACTCGTCCTGTGCAATCGCTGTCTCCACATAGGCTTTGATATAATTGCCCCACGAAATGTCATCATGCATCTGATCGGTATAGAACGTGATCTGCGTCCCGTTCCGGCTCGTCCCGAGCGCCTGCGCAAGCTTCCCGGCATCCGCCACACGGTTTCCGGAGAGCATCGCCCGCTGCATCGGCACCACGCCGCACCGATAATAAATCTTGTAATTGGGATCTTCCTCCAGTCCGGAGATCCCCTCAAAAAAGGCAAGGAGTTTCTCTTCCGTCTCCTCGACCGGCATATCTTTGATCATCATCGCAAAATTGTCATTGTGACAACGCGCGCTGGCGTAAACAAAATCGGACTCGTTCATAGCTTTGACCACATTGCCGAGCACCCTGTTCGCCGCAATATGACCATAGACCTCATTGATCACACGAAATTCCTTGATATCGAAGTGCACAAATGCATAGTCTTTGATCCCGTGGTCCATCGGCATCTCCAGAAAAGCCTCCAGGTGGCTCCAGTTGTAATGCCCGGTGATGAAATCCGTAAACGCCGCCGTATACAGATTCTCTTTTTCAAAATGGTCCACTTCGTCCCGGATGATGTATTGCGCCTGATCCTGCTCCAGTTTGCATTCGTTCAAAACCCTGATTTTTTTGTAATCCTTGAAGACACCGATCACCTCAGGATCCGGATCAATGGAAAACTCACTGTAAGCCCGGTGTGCATCTCCGTCCTGCTCGATCTTTTCAAACAGGACTTTCAAAAAATCCCGGCTGATCCGGATCTCGTCGTCGATCTCGATCGAATAGAAAAACACGCCCGGCAGCACAACGGAGGAAAGCCCTTCTGGATAAGTAATGCGGTCATCTCCCATCCGGTACTCAACCCCGATCACTTCCTTGTCCAGTGACTTCAGATAAAAGATCCCCGGGTAATCGTAAGTACCAAAAGCATCGGAAAGCGGACGGATCGCTTCGGGCAATTCGCCCTTGAAAAAAGCGGCAATCTCTTCTTCTGTTACATCCGTATAGTATAAGCACCTCTCCGGTTTGTAGAGCTGATTCAGTTTGTTGATGAACATAACCTGCATCCTCCAGTCATCTGACTCGCACACTGTCTATTTTATCAAGATTTTTTCTGACTGTCACGATTTTCCGGCATAAAAAAACGGCCGGCAGGGAAGCCCCTCTGCCGGACCGTTTTGTTGTGTCTTATTACAGACTGCGCGCGATCGCTTCCGCAAGTGCATCCAGCTCCGCTTCCTGTGATGCTTTCATCGCCGACTTGATCGTCACGGAAGGCTCCAGGATCTGCATTTCCTTCATAGCCTCCACTTCTTCTCTCATCTTCTTGCCCGACATCGGCGCCCAGCTGCCGTTTTCGATCAGGGCCACCGCCTTTTTCTGCACCTGCAGGGCTTTCATGTCCGCAAGCAGGTTTTCCATCTTCGGGAACACGCCGGCGTTATAGGTCGTCGCCGCAATCACGATCGTGCTGACGCGGAACATCTCCGCGATCATATCGGAAATATCCGTGTTGCTCACATCATAGATCCGGATGTCTTTGATCCCTTTTTCTCCGAGCTTTCCGCCGAGTGCATCCACGGCAGACGCCGTATCCCCGTAAACCGAGGAGTAGAAGATCGCAACTGCTTTGTCCTCTGCCTCGTAGGTGCTCCATTTCTGATATTTGTCGAGAAACCATGCGATGTTCTCTCTCCAGACGGGTCCGTGCAGCGGGCAGATCATCGCGATGTCCAGTCCTGCCGCTTTCTTCAGCAGTGCCTGCACATTCGCGCCGTATTTTCCGACGATGTTCGTATAGTACCGTCTCGCATCCGGCAGCCAGTCACGTTCAAAATTGACTTCATCCGCAAAAAGATTGCCGTTCAACGCGCCGAAGGTTCCGAACGCATCTGCCGCAAACAGCACCTTGTCCTTGCTGTCGTAGGTGACCATCACCTCCGGCCAGTGTACCATCGGTCCCATCACAAAGTTTAACGTATGGCTTCCCGTGGAAAGCGTATCGCCTTCTTTTACTACAAGCTTCTGCTCTTCCGGCAGCGTAAAATCGAAGAACTGACTGATCATCGGAAAGGTCTTGGCATTTCCGACCAGCGTCACCTGCGGGAAACGGCGTACTACCTCATCAATCGTCGCGCAATGATCCGGCTCCATATGGTTGATCACCAGGTAATCAAGCGGCCTTCCATTGAGCGCCGCATCCAGATTCTCAAAGAATTGTCCCGCAACAGAGGAATCCACCGTATCCAGCAGCACTGTTTTTTCATCCAGCAGCACATAGGAGTTGTAGGAAACGCCGCGCGGGATCGGAAACATGTTTTCAAACAGATGCAGCCTCCGGTCGCTTGCACCGATCCAGATGATCTCTTTCGTGACATTTTTGATATTTTTCATATGCTTACCTCCGTTACAGCGCCGCTGCACCGCGGGCTCCATGACATTGCTTATACTTCTTGCCGCTGCCGCACGGGCAGGGATCATTCGGATAGATCTTTTTCGCTTCGCGTTTCTGCGGGGCGCGGACCGCCGTGTCGTCCTTATTCGTGCCGGTCACCTTTGCCACCTGCTCACGCTCCACTTTCTGCTCGATCCGGACATGGTAGAGGAGACGCACCGTATCCTCCTGGATGCTGTTGATCATGTCGTCGAACATATCAAAGCCGGCCATCTTGTATTCCACAAGGGGATCACGCTGGCCATATGCCTGCAGCCCGATACCCTGACGGAGCTGATCCATATCGTCAATATGATCCATCCATTTCCGGTCAATGACTTTGAGCAGCACGACGCGCTCCAGCTCGCGGAACTGCTCGGGTTCCGGAAACTCCGTTTCCTTCGCCTCGTAAAGCTTTACCGCCTGCTCTTTCAAGACATGCTTCAACTCACGGCTGTTCTTCATATCTTCGATCAGCGCAGGCTTCACCGGCTCAAGCGGGATGATCGGAAGCAACAGCTCGTTCAGCTCGTTCAGATCCCAGTCTGCCGGCGGAAGATCCTGCGAAATGCTGGTGTCCACAACAGCCTCCACGCGATCCGTGATCATCTTATAGATCGCATCTCGCATGTTTTCCCCGTTCAGCACCTTCAGGCGTTCTGCATATATGATCTCACGCTGTTCATTCATAACCTGATCGTATTCGAGCAGGTTTTTACGAATGCCGAAGTTGTTGCCCTCGATCTTCTTCTGGGCTTTCTCGATCGCATCCGAAAGCATCTTATGCTGGATCTGCTCACCCTCCGGCACACCGAGGGAATTGAAGATCCCGATCAGTTTCTCCGAACCGAAGAGACGCATCAGATCATCTTCCAGCGAGATAAAGAACTGGGACTCGCCGGGATCGCCCTGGCGCCCGGAACGTCCGCGCAGCTGGTTATCGATCCGGCGCGACTCATGGCGCTCGGTACCCACGATCTTGAGACCACCCGCTGCGACTGCTTCATCATCGAGCTTGATGTCCGTACCACGACCGGCCATATTGGTGGCGATCGTCACGGCACCATGCTGTCCGGCCTGTGCCACGATCTCTGCTTCGATCTCATGGAACTTTGCATTCAGGACCTGATGCTTGATACCTTTCTTCTTCAACATGCCCGAGATCAGCTCGGAGGTATCGATGTTGATCGTACCGACAAGCACCGGCTGGCCTTTTTCATGCGCAGCCACGACCTCGTCCACAACTGCCTGATATTTTTCCCGTTTGGACTTGTACACCGCATCCTGATGATCTTTGCGGATCACGGGGCGGTTTGTCGGGATCTCCACGACGTCCATCCCGTAGATATCGCGGAACTCCTTTTCCTCTGTCAACGCCGTACCGGTCATGCCGGCTTTTTTCGTATATTTGTTAAAGAAATTCTGGAACGTGATGTTCGCAAGCGTCTTGCTCTCGCGCTTCACCTTGACATGCTCCTTGGCCTCGATCGCCTGATGCAGACCGTCGGAATAACGGCGGCCCGGCATGATACGTCCGGTGAACTCGTCGACGATCATGACCTGATCGTCTTTGACCACGTAATCCTGGTCGCGGAACATGAGGTTATGCGCACGAAGCGCCAGGATGATGTTGTGCTGGATTTCCAGATTGTCCGGATCCGCAAGGTTCTCGATACGGAAAAACTGCTCGACCCGCTTCACACCTTCCGCTGTCAGGTTAACCACTTTATCCTTTTCATTGACGATGAAGTCGCCGGTCTCCTCTCTTTCCACGCCCATGATAGCATCCATTTTGGAAAACTCGGGGATGTCCTCGCCGCGCTTCAACTGTTGTGCCAAGATGTCGCAGGCTTCATAGAGTTTGGTCGACTTGCCGCTCTGCCCGGAAATGATGAGCGGGGTGCGGGCTTCATCGATCAAAATGGAGTCGATCTCGTCGATGATCGCGTAATGCAGGCCCCTTTGCACAAGCTGCTCTTTGTAGATCACCATGTTGTCACGGAGATAATCAAATCCCAGCTCGTTGTTTGTGATATAGGTGATGTCGGAACGGTAAGCCGCCTGGCGCTCCTCTTTTTCCATGCTGTTTAAGACCACGCCAACCGTCAGGCCGAGGAATTCATGGACCTTTCCCATCCAGTCACGGTCACGCTGTGCCAGGTAATCGTTTACCGTCACGATGTGAACGCCTTTTCCTTCCAGCGCGTTGAGATATGCCGGCAAGGTCGACACGAGCGTCTTTCCTTCACCGGTCTTCATCTCGGCGATCCGCCCCTGATGCAGGATGATCCCGCCGATCAATTGGACACGGTAATGCTCCAGACCGATCGCACGCTTCGCCGCTTCTCTCACGGTTGCATACGCCTCCGGCAAAATGTCGTCCAGCGTCGCTCCTTCCGCAAGGCGTTTCTTGAACTCATCCGTCTTTGCGCGCAGTGCTTCATCCGAAAGCGCCTGCATTTCAGGACGCAGCGCCTCGATCTGATCCACGATGGGTGTGATGCGCTTCAACTCCCGTTCACTATGTGTTCCAAATATTTTCTCTGCGATGCTCATAGCATATTGCTCCTGTTCGTTAATATCGACATACGGAAGTTATTATAACACAGAGTGAAAAGATATGCTATAATCGTTCTAAAAAACGGAGGAACTCTTATGAGACATACTTACAAGACCAAAGGCACCTGTTCCACGCAGATCGATTTCGAGCTGAGAGACGGCAAACTGTATGATGTGAAATTTACGAAAGGCTGTAATGGAAATCTGAAGTCGATCGGAAGACTGGTGGAAGGCCTCCCGGCAGAGCAGGTAATCAACACGTTAAAGGGCGTAGAATGCGGGACGAAAGGGACTTCCTGCGGAGACCAGCTGGCGCGCGCCTGCATGGAAGCGCTTGAGAAAGAAGGATGAATTGTTCAGGTCTTCGGGTTTTCAGGCTTTCGGACGGAAGATCAGCGAGATCAATTTGATCAGAATGAAGTAGACAATCGTCGTCACGATGAGCGGAAGCATGGTCTCAAAGCTTTCCATGCGGATCCGTTCAAACGCTTTCGTCATATCCGTCACGGAAATATAACCGACCAGAGAGGATGCCTTCAGGAGAAGACTCAGACGATCCGAAAAGTCTTCCCGGAAAGAGGCTCCTCTTTTTTTATGCAAGACGCGAAAGAACCCTTTGGTGTCAAGGGCTTCCGTACGGTAATCCCGCAACAATTTTCCGTTCGCCACGTCTTTTGCATAACGGCCGATGACCCGCTGCCATTCCACCGCAAACAGCAGGGTAAAGGCGATCACGGAACACAAGAATCCGCCGCCGTACATATCCCGATACCAGGTATAGAAGAGCATCATGAGTAACATCACCGCCGGAATCCCCTGCAGCACCCACATCACACCCTTTGTGATCTGGCGGACAAGGATCGGCGTTCGGTTGGAAAGGTAAAAGAAGAGGACTGCGAGCGGCGTGCCGAAAAAGGCAGAAAGGGCCGTGATCGCAACGGTAAAGAGAATACCCGTCAGAAAGATCAGGTAGCGTTTGTCCTCTATAAATGCCATGCGAAAATGCCTAGCGAAGTCATTTTCCGAAGTGTCTTCCGTGATCACCTCTTCACCTGTGGCATAGCAAAGCGTGATCCCGCCGATGTAATCCGGTGCGCTGAAAAAATGGCTTTCGGCACGCTTCTCCGTAATTGTGATCCCACCGCAGCCTGCATCATAGCTGCCGTAAGCAGTACCGTTCAGCATATCCTGAAAGGAAGTATCCACAAAGACCGGTTGATATCCATACTCACGGCAAAAATCGATCATCAGATCGATCTCATAACCGGTCGCCTGACCGGCAGAGACGTAGCAGAATGGAATGTTCTCCGGGTCATATGCGATCGTGACAGTGCCGTTCGGTCCCGGAAGAGAAGAAGCATCCTCACTGACCTTCACGGACACGTCATCCCCGAACCACTTTTCATCCAGCGCGGCAAGTGAGCCATTATCGCGCATCGTCTGGATAAGCGCGCTCATCTGCGCCGACATCGTCTCACCCTGCTGGTTTTTCGGAAAAGCAAACGCATAATCTGATGGGAACAAAACTCCGTCCACGACAGAGATGGCCTCGGTGCCCCTCATCACAGCGCGGATCGTCGCTTCGTCATCCACGACGCCGTCCACCTGCCCGGTCAGAAGCGCCCTGTAAGCGCTTTCACGATCATCAAATACTTTTCTCTGTGCATAGGGAAGCGTGCTTTTCACCACTTCTTCAAAGATATAGCCGTCGATAATGCCGATCGTGACACCCTCTTCTTGAAAATCTTCCAATGTAGAGGGCTTCTCATCCTGTGTACTCTTCTCTCCGCAGCCGCAAAGACCGCCGAACAGCAGGATGATCCAAAAGAACGGGAGCAGTTTTTTCATCAGTCGCGTCATCATGCTTATACTCCTGTGTTGCCGTCTACAGCACCGTTGCCGCCATCCGCCGTATCGATCACGCCTCCGCAGATCGCCTCAATCTCATCCGCTACAGCAGCGCGTTCAAAAGCCAACGTGTAATAGCCGTCACAATAAGGGTCATAAGGCTCTTCATACATCTTAAGCCAATAATAGCAAGCATCCACCGGCACTTTGGCATGCGCAATGAGCTCGTTCATTTCATGATAGGCATTGCTGTTTAAGATCTGAATGATATATTGCGCCTGCATCTTGGGATCGCCGATATTGAAGCGGTATGCCTCTCCGGGACCGCCGGGCGCAAACCACTGTTCCGCAAACTGGTAGAAAGCCTCCTTTTTATCGTAGGCGGTATATTGCGCGTAACCATAACCACCGTCCAGATTGACCCATAGATTGTTTCCGTTGAGGTAGCCGTTTGTGGTATCGACGCGCCGCGATTCCAGGAAGTCTTTCTTATCAATGGTCTTGCGGTTGACTTCCTCCGTGTAATCCGCATCGGAGATCCCCCAAAGGTCGTTGTTGTAATCTTCGAGGTTGGCTGCTTCAAAGTTGGATTCCGCGTGGAGATTGCACATCACGCCAAGCACCGCGGCCTTATTGCCTTCAAAATGATCGAGCAGAAGCATGTAAAGGAGCTGTTGCTCGGATATGCCATCTAACGTATCGTAGGGTTTGTCCGGGAAGATCTGCGCATCGAGCATCTCGCCAATCGGCGTGTCATCGATGATCTCCTTCTTTTTCAAAGATGACCCCGGGATCAGAAACTGAAACAGAAAAAAGACAAAGACAAGGATCCCGCATCCGCCGCACAGGATCAGGATCTTTTTTTTCATCAGGCGTTTCTTTTTATCGGCTTTGCGGCAGTGCAGGCGGTTTCGTTCCCTCTCGGTCGCTTCTTGATAGAGCGCCTCGATCTGCTCGCTCCGCTTTTTGCGTCTTTTATCAAGCGCTGCACGATGACGCTGAAGCCGTTTTTTTCTGCGGTGATTGCCCTTGAGGCGTGCGTCATTTTTTTTGCGCACTTCAGCAAGCCGCTTGTCATTCTTTTTTTCAAGCTGCTTTCTGAGTTCGAACATCCGTTGATATTCGGCCATGCGTTTTTCATAAACCCTGGACGCAAGGTCACCGGAAGACGTGTCCGTCCCCTGTTCCCCGTCAAAATAGTCCTGATTCATACTAACTAGTGTATCAGTTTTTCTTATTCGCGCAAGATATTGTGTGTATTTCCCGTGATCCCTGCGATCTCAGTCCCTTTGTTGATGACATTCAATTTATTTCGACTGTATGTATTGTTCCGACAATTAAATGTTTTCGTAAACAATTATTGCGCATCAATAAATTTTTTTAAATATTTTCAAATTTCTTGTTGACAAATGAAAATCATTCGGCTATACTACAATTACACCAAGCGAAGAGAGAAAAGAAAAACCGTAATGGTAATTCAAGCAAAGGAGGTACGGTCCACCGGAAACAGAAATTTTTATCTCAAGAGTTGAATCGGTCTTGGGGAGTCGCTAGGAATTCAGAATGGAAACCTCGACAGGAGATGAAGAAAAACATGAACAGAGGATCAGCAGCGAAAAGTTGAGATATGATCCCGGTTCAAAGAGGATCGAGGGAAACAAGGTCGGAAGGAGAAGTGCTTTTCAAACACCGAAATCCAGAAAGAGAGGTATAGTCCAATGGACAGTATGTTCTAAGGGCGTCATCGGTAGAAGCGATGGCGCCCAAATTCTTTTTGTCTATGTAGTTGGCGGGGGATTGATCACATCCCGCGTCGATCACACCCTCACAAATGCCAGCATTGTCAGATCGTCGAACTGCGGGGCATCTCCCACAAAGCGATCCACGTCTTCACGCACGCGCACCAGAATCTCATCCGGCTTGGTGTCGATATTCTTCGCAAGAAGTTCTTCCAGTCTCGTCATACCGTAGAGCTCACCGTCCGCATTGGTAGCCTCCGGCACACCGTCCGTGTAGATAAACAGCTTGTCGCCTTTTTCCAACGTGAACGAATTTTTCTGATACTCGATGCATTCGATCGTCGCAAGCGGCGGCTTCTTTTTCTGCGGTCTGATCTCTTCGACTTCTCCGTTCCGATGGAGCACCAGCGCCACCTCGTGTCCTGCGTCACAGTACTCCGTATAACCTGTCGTGAGATCGATCACAGCAATCCAAGCAGTGACAAACAGCATCTCGTCGTTGTTTTCGGAAAGCTGGTTGTTGGTGTTTTTCAATACATCCTCCACAGATTCCATCGCCTGGAGATGGTTCTTTAACAGCGTCTTTGCGATGACCATGAAGAGTGCCGCCGGCACGCCCTTGCCGGATACGTCCGCGATCACGACTGCCAGATGATTGTCATCCACCATGAACATATCGTAGAAGTCTCCGCCGACTTCCTTAGCCGGATCCATGGAAGCAAAGATATCGACATCGTTCCGCTCCGGGAATGCCGGGAAAATACTGGGCAGCATATCCGCCTGGATCTTGGTCGCGACGTTCAGCTCAGCACCGATCCGCTCTTTCTCTGCCGTCACTGATGTCAGATCTGCGATATATTGCTTTAAGGATCCTGCCATGTCATTGAAGCTCTTTGCAAGATCTCCCACTTCATCATTGATCAGTATCTCGGCACGATGATCAAGATTGCCGCCGCTGATCTCAGCAGCGTCCTGACCAAGTGCCAGAATGGGCTTGGTCAGTCTGGTTGCAAACCCTCTGACTACAAAGAATACCAGGATTGCTACCAATACGAACACAATGACAAAGATCAGGATCGTCGACTGGATAGATCGGATGATGTTGTGAACCGGTTTCATCACGACGGATTCCGGCAGACGCACGCAGAACATCCAGTCTGTGGTCTCAATCGGTGCATAACCGTAATAGATCCCCTGATTGCTCAGAGACACGCCGGTCTCTTTGGCGATGATCTTATCCAAAGTCGTGTTATCAATGCCCTCATCGTCCGCAATTTTCTTTTCCTCTCCGTCCACGGAGATTTCATTCCCCGCATTGTCCACAAGCATCGCATAAGAGCCTTCCGGGAGGTTCATCTTCACAACCGCCTCATACAAGTCGGCGATCACGATATCCATGCCGATCACGCCCGCAAACTTGTCTTCGTCATCATAGAACGGCGCCATACAGGTGATCGTAAGACCTCTGCCGAACGAATCCATATAGACATCCGTAAAGCAAGCCTTCTGTTCCTCTTTTGCCTTGGTGTACCAGCTCGATTCAAAATAATTATACGGTGTGCCCGGCTTAATATCAGATTGTGTATCATAGCATAAGATCTCGCCTTTTTCGGTACCGAGGTAGACCGCAGCGATCACGCTGTTTTCTTCCGACATCACAGGATACAAAATCTGCTCCACGTTTGCCAAAAGCAGTGCCTCCTCATCGATGGCATCCTGATCGACATCCTCACTGGCTGGAACCCGCTGCATGGTAAGAATCCCCGCATTTTTAGCATCAAGCGGCGGCACCTCTTTATCCACATAATCTTCCGGATGCAGATACAACTCATGCAGGAAAACCGCAAACTGGTTGATGTAATCCTCATAGGTACCAAGCTCGGTATCAGCGAGGTCGGACTTCCCCGTCACCGTCTGCAGGATATTTTCTTCGGTCATTGTCTGCAGCGCATCCGAACTGATATTTCTGATCCGCAGCATACTGACGATACCGACGATACTCATGATCAGCAGCGACGCCGTGACGATGATCATCACCATCCGAAATACTCTACTTCTGATTGAAACCCGTTTTTTCGTTTCCATACGTTTATGCCTCCACCTGTGCCAAACTCACAATGTTCTGATAGGTCAGATCTCCGATCAGATCCGGCTCTGCTTCTTTCATACTGTTGATATGTTCCATGAGTTCTTCTTTTGTATCGCCTACAACAACAAACTCACAATAACCGACTTCATCCGTCTTCGACACCGCAAGTCTGAATCTCATGATATAGGTAATAAACGAGTACTTGTCTTTTAACGCCTGCATGCGTTCATCCGAAAGCATCTGTGCTTTGAAATCCACCACCTGTTTCAGATGCTCTCTGTCCATCGGGGTGATTTCGTCCAAAGCCGTCTCCACATAGGGTGAAAAAACACTCTTTTCGCGCATGGAAGCCGGCATCAGTGTCAGCAGAGAGTAGCGTGGGTTCACTTCTATAATAAACCATTTTCCTTCGGAAAACATCAAGTCAATTTCCGCAGCTCCTTTCAGCTGCAAAAGTTCTGCAAGCCGCTGCATCTCGCTGTCCAAGGTTGGGATCTCATATTTTTCATCCAAGACGGGACCAAACTTCACGCTTGCAAACGGATCGGTCACCCCCTCTTCGGATGCGGAGAATTTGATCGCAGGCGTCACCAGATAATTCCCGGGAACTCCGTAAATCTCCACGCCGAAATTCTCCCCCCGAATCCATTCCTCCACAAGCACGTCCACATGCGGATCTCCGGCGGTCAGAATGTTCATTGCCTCCTCCGGCGTCTTTACCACGGAAAGACCGACTGAGCCGGCGCAGCAATCCGGCTTGATGACCACCGGAAAATGGAATTCCGAGAGCGTATACGCAACATATTCCCGATAAATATTCTTCAGGATCCCCGGATCCTGCTCTGCAAAAAAGAGATTCGATTTGACCAGAAGATGCCTGGCCACATGAAACCCATTTTGAGAGAGCAGTTCGTTCATGCTGAATTTTTCAAATGTGATCATCGCGGCATCCGGTTCATGTGCGATCGTTTTGATCCCGCGCGCATTCAGTTTTTTCGCGATCACGGCGTCACGCACCTGATCCCAGTCATAGGGGATCTCCGGCACACTGACCGCTACGGCGACATCCGGTTTGTCCGATGCGATCAGGTCTGCGATCTCATCCGTACTGCTGTCAAGAGAAAGCGGAACATACCGCACCTTCTCCGGGATGTCCGTCAATTTACCACCCAAAGCATCCACCACGTGAGTTCCGGGCAAAATCACATAAAACGTGATCGAAAGATCTTCTGTCGCGCATCTGTCCCAATCTGCAGCCCTGCGCGGAAAATAGGTCATCTCCGCCGTATACGGGCATTCCGGACCCATACCGCCGGTACAAAATAACGCGATTTTCTTCATCTTTATCCTCGCTCCATAGTAATCTGTGTATTATTCATCCCCATTATGTAATCATAAGACAGATTGTGAGGCAAGGAGTTTAACATGATAAAATTCTCCGCCATATCATCATCTGCCTGACTGGTCGGGTCAAACGGCTCGCCAATACTGCGGAAATTCATCGTGATGATATCTTCCTTGATCCGGAGCAGAAAGTCAATATCGCCGCGCTCCTTGCGATGATGATGTGTATACACCGCCATCTCCTCACACATCAGCCCCACCTTCATAGCAATCTTGTGGGCAATCCCGTGCTCCGAGCAAAATTCAATCATTTCCTCGCTGGCAGCGGAAATCTGCACATCATCATCCATGATGGAGAGATTCAGTACCGCCGTATCTCCTCTGTCCTCTCGCACCAGTGAAATATCCGCATATTGATCCTTATGTGATAAGTATATGCCGCTGTTGATGATCACAATCACAAGCAGCATAAGCGCTGCCGAGATCGGATAGGAGATAAACACGCCGTCCAGACCAATCGAGCGTGAAAGAAAATACCCGATCGGAATTACAAAAAGGCCGTCCATCATACTGATAAAGAAGGCATATCCCTTTCGCTGCTCCACCTGAAAGAATCGCATGAACTGGATTGCCACACCACGGGTAAGATACGTCAGGCAGAAAAGCCGGATCCCGCGCATTCCCATTTGAACCACGGTCGGATCCTTCAGGCCGTACAGGATCGTCATCCCCTGCGGGAAAATAAGGAAAAGTGCGATCAATATCACAGCAAACATCAACTGTAATCGGAAGGATCGCATCAGCACCGCAAGTTCCCCTTTATAATCCTTCTGGCCCGAGAGCATTGCAAGGAACGGCTGCGCAGCATCCGCAACGCCGAGCAAAAAGACCGATGCGATGGAAAAGGACTGCAAACACAGGGAAAAGGCCACCACGCCAACCCTGCCGCCTTCAACGGCTGCTATATTGTTGCTGAACGCATATTTGATCGCATAACAGATCTGCAGAAATGCCGTAGCGGCGCCCTGTGTACAGATCATGGGCACAATATAAAAGTCAGCGGCGTGTACCCGATGCCGGACGATTTCGACGTTTTTCTTTTTGATGAGGACAGCCATCACCACAGCACCGATCAGATACCCGGTAATCGTCGCCCAGGCAGCACCCTCGACGCCCATTCCGAACACACGAATATAGACAATGTCCATCACAAGGTTCAGTCCGTTTGCCACAATATTGACGGTCGTCGCAATGACCGGCGCTCCGCTGGGCGGAAGATAACATAAAAAAGTCAGCATCAGGACAAGCACCGGTGCTGTCAAAAGCAAAATCTGGTAATAAGAAGTGAATGCGGGGCGCAGCGCTTCGTCCACGCAGAGAACCGACGTGATCGGACCTTTTGCAAGCGTACAGATCAAGAGGATCGCCAGACCGAGGATCACGGCCAAGATCATGGAAACGGTAAACACCTTCCCTGCCTTCTCCTTCTCCCATTTACCGAGATAAATGGCATACAGAGTCGCACCGCCGCTGCCGAGCAGAACATAGCAGGATGCGATGATCAAAATCACCGGGCATCCCAGATTTGCGATCGCAAGTGCGTCACTGTCCAAAAGGTTTGAAACCAGCATGCAATCCACAAACTCATTCAGCGCAAGTGCCAACGACGTCAAAATTGACGGAATCAGATACTGCCTGTACTTTTTCGCTAAAATACCGTCTTTCTTTGGATGCAAAACAAGGTTCCTCCGCTAATGCTTTGTTTCCCATGAAATACAAACAGATATGACATAATCATGGTCATATCGCCACTGGTGTATCCTGCAATCCTGAAGTGCTCCATCCCGCATGACTTTTGCGCTGCCGAGATAGAAAACATCCTTCAGATCTCCCTTCAGAGAAGGCGTTTCTGAGGATTCTTTCGAAAACTGTACGTCATATCTTTGAAAATCCAGAGAAATCCCTTCTCCGGTGTATTTCACATAGCTCTCTCTGGCGGTCCAGATCCTGTAAAAAGCGACCAGTCGGTCCTTCTCTCCTTCCATCCATTCCTTTTCGGATTCCGAATAAAAACGTTTGGCGATCGCACTTTTTCTGTCCCGAAGACGCTCGATATCACAGCCCACCGAGGAGTCCGATACTGCCATGATCACATAATCCCCGGCATGACTGATGTTGAAATCGAGTCCGTCGATCCGCGGTCTACCATGAGCGTCAAGTACGATCTCATCCGGACTGTGTCCATGAGCCTTCAGTCGCTCTGCGATCAGGAGACCGGCACAAGTCCCCCGTTTCCGATCCTCTACTGCCTTGTACTTCCTAATCTTTTCTTGTCTTGCTTCCGATAAGGAAGAAAACGTTTCCGAATCCTCAAGTGGATCGACGAGATCCCTGCACTCTCTAATGTAGCATTCCACTCCGTTCATTTCAATATCATCCGCTTATTGCCGTTCCATCCAGTGTGCGACCCGGGTCGCCACATTTTCCATGATACTGTAATAATACAGGGAATAATCACTGCTGTGATAGCTCTCCGGACCGAACACCTCCGGCATTTCAGGATTGGAGATCTTCATATAAGGAACGCACTCCGTCGTACAGATCACGACGCCGCGCTCTTTATCAACCTCAGCATCCGCAATCCCAGGGTGAGATTCCGTAAACGATTCGTTGATCACCTTTCCCACCAGATCCTCGATTGTGGTCCTTGTATAATGAAGCTCCTTGAGATCATAACGAAGAGAGACCGCTTCATCTTCCAATGCACCCGCCATATCATCCACGCGGCTCCCGGGGCAATCCTCCGCCGGCGCATACGTTTCCTCAAGCGTCCAGGAGATCGGATTGATGGAAATGCCGCCTTCTTCAACGACGATATTATCCGCATCTTTATTTCCGGGACCTTCCGTGTTCCAGGAGATGATCACGCCCGTGTCATCGGGCCCTTTTGCAAATTTCAAATGAGGATAATTCTGTAGATCCTGTTCGGTCACGGAAAACCCGACCAGGTAAGCCGCGACCATCCTCTCATAATACTCGGGATGCAAGCGGAAGTACTCTTCCAGCGCGATCTTTAAGAGGATCGACCCCTGAGAGTGGCCGGCCAGAATGAACGGCCGTCCCTCATTATAGTGTTCGAAATAGTAGTCCAGTGCTGCATAAATATCTGTGCGCTGCTCCTGCTTATGGAAGTCCTCCAATTCCTGTCCTCTGAGATCGGCCACCGCCGCCATATTGGTCTGCCGGTAAAAGGGTGCAAAGACATTCGTGCTCTCCTCAAAGGCGGTCGCATTCTTGACATAAGTATCATAGGCGCCGACGCGCATGATCGGATCATCAATGTCCACAATGTCAGGTGCAATATCCAGCGTATTTGTCACAATTGTGGGGTAAACATAGAAGGTATCGACCTCTTTCGTGATCTCTTCCGGGATCATCAGCCAATTATCGGCATAGGAATAGTCATTCGGAACACCAACGAGAGGCGTGTCATAAAAATCTGCCCTGTCATCCGGTGTCTGTGCGTTGAAGGCTTCCCGTTTTTCCTTTTTTTCCTGAATGGTTCCGACTGCATTTTCTGCTTTATAGGCCTGATTTGATACACTGACGGGGTTGCAGGCGGTAAAGATGAATATTGCAACAAGAAGTGTTGCGGAAATGAATGCTTTTTTCAATTCACATCCTCCTACTCATATTATGGACAGTATACCACGCCTGTCATCACATGAAAAGAAGGATGCCTCTCAGGTCAGATCATCCAAGATCACCTCGGCGATCCGTTTTCTGGAAACACCGTGGTTCATAGCCTGTTTTCCGATGTATTTATGTGCCTCATCCTCCGTGATGTGTTTTTTCTCAATGAGGACGATCTTTGCTTTGCTCACGACGCGGAGTTCTTCCAGCTTTTCCTCCGCAGCATGGATCTTTTTCTGCAGTGCCTTGATCCTGCCCTGCATGGCGATCAGCACCCTGATCGCTTTGTCCATCACCATCGGCGGATAGGGGCTGGAAACCACCATGACACCGTGGTCCGTCACCATGTCCATGACATCCCCATAGATCTCAGCCGGTGCAACGACAAGGACAGAGGCCGTGCTCCGCTCCGAGACGTCGATGGCAAACTCCGTCCCCGGTTCATCCGTCAGCGGCATGTTGACCGCGACGATATCGTAATCCTTTTCCAGGATATGGCGTCTTGCCATCGCGACATTTCGTACCACGTCTATTGTGAGGAACCCTACGAGGCTCTTTTTGACCAGAAAGTCAAACTGCTCGACGGCGGATACGATCAATATGGAATTGCAGACATTTTCTTTTTTCTGCATAGATCCTGCCCTTAACGCGCTTTTGTGTATTCCCTGATGATGCCTTCCGGTACGATCTCTTTGATGAATGCACTGGTCTCCGCCAGTTTTGCCGCTTCTTTCTTGGAGGTCGGAAGGAACGTCTCCCCTTCCGCGACTTCTTCGGGAAGCGAAAGTTTCCGCTCGATCCCGGACAAGCCGGCATAGATCAGAAGCGCGTAGACAAGATAAGGGTTGCTGGATGCGTCGGGGGAACGAAGCTCCACTCTGGTCTTGTCTTTATAGGTCTCGATATACATCAGCTCGGATTCCCCCGCGCTGCTCCAATTGACTTTATCCGGCGCACCGATGTTTCCCAGTCTGGAAAAGGATGCCTCGGTCGGATTCAAAAAGATCGTCATATCCGTGATCTTTTCCATGATGCCTGCTGCCGCGTATTTGACTACATCGTTCCCGTCGCTGTCTGCGGCATAAATGTTGATATGGTAGCCGTTTCCCGGATTCTCCGGCAGCGGCATCGGCGAAAAATCCGCACAAAGCCCGTAACGGTCTGCGATCGTATTCACCACCATTTTGAACGTTGTCATCTGATCTGCGGCTTTTAAGGGTTTCCCGTAATGGAAATCGATCTCGTTCTGTCCCGGCCCTCTTTCATGATGAGACCTCTCCGGGGTCAGACCCATGCGCTCGATCGTCAGGGAGATCTCACGGCGGACGTTTTCACACTTATCCAACGGCGCGATATCCATGTATCCCGCCTTGTCGTACGGAATCTTTGTCGGGTTCCCGTCCTCGTCCTTTAAGAACAGATAAAACTCCGTCTCATTGCCGAATTTGAACTCGATGCCTTTCTCCTCTGCGGCAGCGACGGCCTTTTTCAGGATGGCTCTCGTGTCCGACACGTATTCCTCGCCGTCCGGCGTATAGACATCGCAGAACATCCGCAGCACTTTGCCGCTGTCCGGTCTCCAGGGGAGGATCGCCATCGTATCCGGATTCGGACGCAGATACAAAGATGCATAGGGGCAATCCTTGAAACCCGCGATCACTCTCGCATTGATGGGTGCTCCGTCCTCAAAGGCTTTTTTGACCTCTCCCGCCATAACGGAGATATTTTTCTGAACGCCGTATGCATCGGGAAAAGCAAGACGCACAAATTTGACGTCTTCCTCTTCGATGAATTTCAGCACCTCTTCGATCGAATATTTCATTTGGTTCCTCCTTTGATCGCTGCTTCCACAAAGCCTTTAAATATCGGATGGGGTCTGTTGGGTCTGGATTTGAACTCCGGATGATACTGTACACCCAGGAAAAATGGGTGATCAGGGAGTTCCACGGTCTCTATAAGCGTGTCGTCCGGGGCTTTTCCGGAAAGCACAAGTCCTGCTTTCTGCAGTTCCTCTCTGTAGTCGTTATTAAACTCATACCGGTGGCGGTGTCTTTCGCTGATGTCGACAGCACCGTAGCATTTTTCCATCAGTGTCCCCGGCACGATCCGGCAGGGGTAACTGCCGAGACGGAGTGTCCCGCCTTTGTCCCGGTCCTCCGACTGACCCGGCATGAAGTCGATCACCTTATGGTCGGACGGGTTTGCGGACTCTCCCGAGCAGGCATCTTTGATCCCGGCCACGTTTCGCGCAAACTCGATGACGGCAATCTGCATACCGAGGCAGATCCCAAAATACGGGATCTCTTTTTCCCTCGCATACTGCGCGGAAAGAATCATACCCTCGATTCCGCGGTCTCCGAAACCGCCGGGCACGATGATCCCGGATACTTTCGACAGGATCTCCTCGTAGTTATCCTGATTGATCTTTTCCGAATCCAGCCATTCGATATGGACGGAAGTATTGAAAAGATATCCCGCATGCGTCAACGCCTCCGCCACGGAAAGATACGCATCATGAAGCTGAACGTATTTCCCGACGAGGCCGATCGTGACTTCCTTATCACGGCTTTCGATCCGTTGTACGAGCTCATTCCATTCTCTCAGATCGGGCGCGGGCGCGTCAATCCCGAGTTCTCTGCACACCACGCCGGAAAAATGACTCTTTTCCAGCATAAGCGGCGCTTCATAGAGGCTGTCCAAGGTGCGGTTTTCAATGACGCAGTCCTCTTTTACATTACAGAACATGGAAATTTTTTTGAAGATATCCTCTTCCAGAGGCTCATTACACCGCAACACAATGATGTCCGGCGTGATCCCCATTCCCTGCAGTTCCTTGACCGAATGCTGCGTGGGTTTGGATTTGTGTTCGTTGGAACCATGGAGAAACGGCACCAGTGTCACATGGATGAAAAGACTGTTTCCTTTTCCGGTTTCGAGCGAGATCTGTCTCGCCGCCTCCAGAAACGGCTGGGACTCGATGTCACCGATCGTGCCTCCGATCTCTGTGATCACGATGTCGGCGTCCTTTTCTTTTCCGGCACGGTAAACAAATTCCTTGATCTCGTTTGTGATATGCGGAATGACCTGTACCGTGGAGCCCAGATACTCCCCGCGTCTTTCCTTATTTAAGACGTTCCAGTATACCTTTCCGGAAGTGAGATTGGAATATTTCGTAAGGTCTTCGTCGATGAACCGCTCATAATGGCCGAGATCGAGATCCGTCTCCGCGCCGTCCTCCGTCACGTAGACCTCGCCATGCTGATAGGGGCTCATCGTGCCCGGATCCACGTTGATATACGGATCCAATTTCTGCGCGGCCACTTTTAACCCTCTGGCTTTTAAAAGCCGCCCCAGAGACGCTGCCGTGATCCCTTTCCCAAGACCTGATACCACACCGCCGGTTACAAAAATATACTTTGCCATCATGCACCCCTTTGATCTACAAGTTACTGAATCCCATCAATGCTTCGTCCACGGCTTTTGCGGCGTTCCGTCCTTCCGCGATCGCCCATACCACAAGGGACTGGCCTCTATGCATATCGCCGGCGGTATAGACCCGATCCTTGGAAGCCAGATATGCGCCGGGGATCGTTTTGACATTCGTCCTGCTGTCCGTCTCCACGCCAAAGGTGTCCGTCACATATTGCTCGCTCCCGAGGAACCCGGCTGCGATCAGGACGAGCTGTGCAGGAACCGTTTTCTCCGTCCCTTTGACAGGCACCATATTCATCCGGCCTGTTTTCGCATCTTTTTCTGCCTTCAGGGAAACCAGCACCACTTCTTTCAGGTTTCCCTTTTTATCTTTTTTAAATTCCTTGACGGTGGTCTGATAGACTCTCGGATCCTCTCCGAATTTCCAGATTGCTTCCTCCTGTCCGTAATCCACTTTCAGGATCTTCGGCCATTCCGGCCAGGGGTTGGACTCCGTCCGCTTCTCGGGCGGACAGGGCATCATTTCAAGCTGTGTCACGGACTTCGCACCGAGACGGATGCAGCTGCCGACACAGTCATTTCCGGTATCGCCGCCGCCGATGATGATCACGTCCTTGTCCTTTGCAAGATCATAAGGCACATCCTCAAAGTTGCTATCCAGCAGGCATTTCGTTACTTCCGACAAAAAGTCCACGGCAAACCGGATTCCGTTTGCATCCCGTCCGGGTGCTTTGATATCCCTCGGATTGGACGCCCCACAGCATAATACCACACTATCATATTCTTTTAGAAGCGATTCTCCGGAAATATCTTTTCCGATATCCGTATTCACGACAAATTCCACGCCGGCTTCCTTCATGAGGTCAACCCGGCGATCGATCAGGCTTTTATCCAGCTTCATGTTCGGAATGCCGTAACGGAGCAAGCCGCCGATCCGATCCCGCCGCTCGTAAACCGTCACGCTGTGTCCCCGGCGGTTCAGAAGCTGCGCTGCCGCAAGGCCGGAAGGACCGCTCCCGACGATCGCCACCTTTTTCCCGGTACGGTATTCCGGCGTGATCTCTTTCACGAGGCCATTCTCATATGCGTATTCGATCACGGCTTTCTCGTTTTCCTTGGTGGACACCGGTTCGTCCTTGAGTCCGCAGGTACAAGCCGCTTCACAAAGCGCCGGACAAACCCTGCTCGTAAACTCCGGAAAGCTGTGCGTCACGGAAAGCCGCTGATAGGCTTCCTCCATCCGCCCGCGGTACACCAGATCATTTACCTCCGGCACGAGGTTATGTAACGGACAGCCGGAAGCCATCCCGGCGATCATCATCCCCGCCTGACAGAACGGGATGCCGCAGTCCATGCATCTGGCCGCCTGTTCCCGCTGCTTTGCAAGGGGAAGTCTTTCATGAAACTCCTCGAAGTCTTTGACTCTGTCCTTTTCCGTCCGGACAGTGCCCTCTGCTCTCTCATATTCCAAAAAACCTGTCGCTTTACCCATTATTGTTACCTCCCCTCTCCTGCAACAAACGCCTTAAAGGCTTCAATCTTTGCAGTCTCAGGGTCTGCGCCCTGCTCTTCATAATGCGCGATGCCGCTCAAGATCACCTTGTAATCTCTCGGAATGATCTTTTTGAACTTCGGCACATAGTCATCAAAGTGATCCAGGATCTCGCGGCCTTTTTTCGATCCGGTGCATGCGACGTGCTCTTCGATGATCGCGCGGAGGTCTCTCTTGTCATTCTTATGTTCCACGTTTTCCATGGAGACCAGTTCTTTGTTCAGATTCCGGTAAAGGCGGTTATCCTCATCGAGCACATAGGCCACGCCGCCGCTCATGCCGGCCGCAAAGTTCTTGCCGGTACTGCCGAGGATCACAACCGTACCACCCGTCATGTATTCACAGCCATGCTCTCCCACGCCTTCTGCGACCGCGATGGCGCCGGAATTCCGGATGCAGAACCGCTCTCCGGCCATGCCTGCAATAAACGCTTTTCCGGAAGTCGCACCATACAGCGCCACGTTTCCGATCATCGTGTTCTCATGCGGATCATACGTCGCCTCCGCCGGTGCGAACACGGCCAGTTTCCCGCCGGACAGTCCTTTTCCAAAATAGTCGTTGCTGTCTCCTGTGAGATTCAAGGTCAGGCCTTTCGGAACAAAGGCGCCGAAGCTCTGCCCGCCGGAGCCGCTGCAGCTGATCGTGATCGTATCATCGGCAAGTCCCTCCGGATGTTTTCTCGTGATCTCCGCACCAAGGAGGGTACCAAAAGTACGGTCCACACTCTCCAGCGTGACTTCCGCAGTCGCTTTCTTTCCGCTCTCGATCGCTTTTTGAATGGCTTTTGCGGATAGGAGCTCTCTTTCGTCCTTTGTGGTTTCCAGCCGGAAATCATAGAGCTTGCTGTCCTGGAACGTCATCTCTGACCGGTCTTCTTCGGACATATCGTAAAGGATCCTGGAGAGATCCAGTTTTTTCTCTTTCTCGTCCAGTTTTTCCTTGATACGCAGAAGGTCCGTGCGTCCCACCAACTCCGACACAGTTCTGACGCCGAGCGCGCTCATGATCTCGCGAAGCTCTCTTGCGATAAAGCACATGAAGTTTTCGACATATTCAGGCTTGCCTGCAAAACGCTTGCGGAGCTCCGGATTCTGCGTTGCAACGCCCATGGGGCAGGTATCGGACTGGCAGGCTCTCATCATCACACAGCCCATCGTAATCAGCGGTGCCGTCGCAAAACCGAACTCCTCCGCGCCGAGGATTGCTGCGATCGCCACATCACGCCCGCTCATCAGTTTGCCGTCGGTCTCGATGACGACTTTATTTCTGAGGCCGTTTGCAAGCAGGGTCTGATGCGTTTCGGCAAGGCCCAGTTCCCACGGCATTCCTGCGTTATGAATGGAAGAAAGCGGAGCCGCGCCGGTTCCCCCGTCATAGCCGGAGATCAGCACCACGCCTGCACCTGCTTTTGCCACGCCGGCCGCTACAGTACCTACACCTGCTTCCGACACAAGTTTCACGGAAATCCTCGCATTTTTGTTGGCATTTTTCAGATCGTAGATCAGCTGTGCCAGATCCTCAATCGAATAGATGTCATGATGCGGGGGCGGAGAGATCAGGCTGACACCCGGTGTGGAATGCCTGGTCTTTGCGATCCACGGATACACCTTCTTTCCGGGAAGATGCCCGCCTTCTCCGGGTTTTGCGCCCTGTGCCATTTTGATCTGAATTTCCCGCGCGCTCACGAGGTATCGACTTGTCACACCAAAACGTCCGCTCGCGACCTGCTTGATCGCAGAACTCCTGTCGTGATCCGTCCCTGCGGAAAGAATCCGCTCCTCGCTCTCGCCACCTTCACCGCTGTTGGATTTGCCGTGCAGATGGTTCATTGCGATCGCCAGCGTCTCATGCGCTTCCTCGGAAATTGAGCCGTAAGACATCGCGCCGGTCTTAAAGCGCTGCACGATGGAATCCTCGCTCTCTACCTCGGAAAGCGGCACGCCTTTTTCCGGAATCTTAAAATCCAGAAGACTCCGTAAATAGCCCGTTTCCTCTGCGTCCACGAGCTTGGTGTATTCCTTGAACCTGTCGTAGTCACCCTCTCTGGTGGCATACTGCAGCATATGGATTGTCTTCGGATTGTAGCGGTGATTTTCACCCTGGCTCCTGCTCTTATGGCGTCCGAGTGCCGAAAGCTCCAGATCCGTCGGCAGGCCGAGCGGGTCGAATGCCTTGCTGTGCTGCAGGTCGACTGCTGCCCCGATGTCTTCCAGTGTAATCCCGCCCACGCGGCTCACGGTTCCCGGGAAATAATCCTCGATCACATCCTCCGAAATGCCGATCGCTTCAAAGATCTTGCTGCCCTGATAAGACTGGATCGTGGAAATCCCCATCTTGGACGCAATCTTCACGATCCCGAATAGGATCGCGTTGTCGTAATCATCCACTGCTGCATAATAGTCTTTATCCAGCAACTCGTCCTCGATCAGCTCTTCGATCGTAGCATGGGCCAGATACGGATTGACTGCGGAAGCACCGTAGCCGAGGAGCGTCGCAAAATGATGCACCTGTCGCGGTTCCCCGGATTCCAGGATCAGCGACATCGCCGTGCATTTTTTCGTGCGCACCAGATGATTATGAACAGCCGCAACTGCAAGGAGAGACGGGATCGCCACATGGTTTTCATCCACACCCCGATCGGAAAGGATCAGGATGTTCGCGCCCTCTCTGTACGCTTTGTCCACTTCCACAAACAGATGATCCAGCACGCGTTTCATCGGCGTGCTCTTGTAATAAAGCGTGGAGATCTTCGAGACCTGGAAGCCTTCCTTTTTCATGCTCTCGATCTTCAGAAGATCCAGATCGGTCAGGATCGGATTGTTGATCTTTAAGACCTGGCAGTTCTCGGGACACTCTTCCAGGAGATTGCCGTTTTTCCCGACATAAACAGTCCTAGAAGTCACGATCTCCTCCCGCTGTGCATCGATCGGCGGGTTCGTCACCTGTGCAAAGAGCTGTTTGAAATAGTAAAACAGCGGCTGATATTCTTTGGAAAGCGCTGCGATCGGCGTATCAATGCCCATCGAGCCGATGCTCTCGGTCCCGTTTAAGGCCATCCCGAGCAGCCCGTCATGATAATCTTCCCATGTGTAACCAAAGGCCTTCTGCAGCTTCTTGCGATGCTCTCCTTCGATCCTGGTCACCTTTTTGTTCGGGATCTTGATCTCGGAGAGCAGAGTTAATTTGCTGTCGAGCCACTCGCCGTACGGCTTTTTCAGCGCGTACATCTCCTTGATCTCATCATCCAGGATGATCTTCTTTTGCTTTGTATCGACAAGGAGCAGCTTCCCCGGATGGAGACGCTCTTTTTTCACGATATGCTTCTCATCCAGAGGCAGAACACCGACCTCCGAAGAAAGGATGAGCCTGCCGTCATCCATGATGTAGTAGCGCGACGGACGAAGGCCGTTCCTGTCCAGGATCGCGCCCATCACATCCCCGTCGGAAAAGAGGATGGAAGCCGGACCGTCCCAGGGCTCCATCATTGTCGCATAATACTGATAGAAGTCCCGCTCCTCCTGCGTCAGCGTCTCGTTATGTGCCCAGGGCTCCGGGATCATGATGCTCATGGCAAGCGGGAGATCCAGACCGCTCATCACAAGGAACTCCAACACGTTGTCCAGCATCGCGGAGTCCGATCCGCTCTGGGAAATAACGGGAAGCACCTTCGTCATGTCCTCTTCGGAAAACAGATCCGTGTGCATCGTCTCTTCGCGGGCGAGCATCTTGTCCGCATTTCCCTTGATCGTATTGATCTCGCCGTTATGCACGATGAAACGGTTGGGGTGCGCACGATTCCAGCTCGGCATCGTGTTCGTGGAAAATCTGGAGTGTACCATTGCGATGGCGGACTCATAATCCTTATCCTCCAGATCGGTAAAGAAAGTACGGAGCTGCCCCACAAGGAACATCCCCTTATAGACGATCGTCCTGCAGGAAAGCGACGGCACGTAAGTATTGGTGCTGCTCTGCTCAAACTCTCTCCGGATCACATAAAGTTTTCTGTCAAAATCCAGATCCGTCTCAGCATCTTCCGGCCGCTCGATAAAGACTTGATAAATGTTCGGCATGCATTCTCTGGCCTTGGATCCGAGAACCTCCGGGTCTGACTCCACCTTTCTCCAGCCGAGGATCTTTAAGCCTGCTTTCTTAACGATGATCTCAAACATGGATCTCGCCTGGCGGAGTTCCAGATCCTTCTGTGGGAAGAAAAACATGCCCACGCCGTAAGAGCGGGCGCCTGAGAGTTTGATACCTTCTTTTTTCAGCTTTTTTACAAAGAATTTATGCGGGATCTGCGTCAAAATTCCGACGCCGTCACCGGTTTTTCCTTCCGCATCCTTCCCTGCCCTGTGCTCTAATTTCTCTACGATCTTCAGCGCATCGTCGACCAGCGTGTGGCTTGCTTTTCCCGCCACATCGATGATTGCGCCGATCCCGCAGTTGTCATGTTCGAACGACGGATCGTAAAGCCCGTGTTCTCTCACTTTGTCAAAACGACTTTTCTGCTCCTTCATGAATTTCCCCTCCTCGAAAAAGAGAAAAGCGCCCCAGAGTTTCCTCTGAGACGCCTTTGCCTCGATGCAACGTATGTTACACCAAAGCGGTTGTTTTGTCAATGATACGCACACCCACTTTTTGCGTTTTTTTGCTTACTCCACATCCTGTAATGCCGCGAAATCTTCTTCGCCGGTACGGATCTTGACAACCTTGCTGACCGGATAGACAAAGATCTTGCCGTCGCCGATCTTGCCGGTGTAAAGCGTCTTCTTGGCCGTTTCGATCACACGGTCCACCGGAATCTGGCTGACAACCACTTCCAGTTTGATCTTCGGAAGGAGGGTCATATCCATCTCAACACCACGATACATCTGGCTCGAACCCTTCTGGATACCGCAGCCCGTAACCTGTGTTACCGTGATACCCGTTACGCCAAGGTCATTGAGTGCTTTCTTGATCTTGTCATACATCGAAAGCTTCGTGATAATGACCACCTTGTTGATGCCGGTCTGCATGACAGTTCCCTGCAAGGTTTCAGACATATTCTCCACATGAACGGAAGCATTGCGCTTCGCTTCGCTTGCCTTGTCATAATCTGCTTCGCCGAGGTTCGTGTTCTCATTGACATCCATCGTGTTGGAGATATCCATGATCGCAAATCCGGAGTATGCAGACGGAAGGCCATGCTCTGTGGAATCGAGACCTACGATCTCCTCTTCTTCGGAAACCCTGAGGCCAATCGTCTTCTTGATGATGAAGAAGGTAATGGTGATCGTTACCACCGTCCAAAGCGCCGTAACACCGATACCTCCGAGCTGTTTGATCAGCTGCGTCACACCACCGCCGTAGAAAAGACCCTGCTCGATCCCTGCTACCTCAAATCCAGGAGCGGTTGCCGTTGCGAAAAGACCTACTGCAATCGTGCCCCAGATACCGTTTAACATATGAACGGCCACTGCACCGACCGGATCGTCCACATGTGCTTTGTAATCGTTGAACCAGATGCCGAATACAACGAGAAGTCCGGATACCGCGCCGATGATCGCGGCACCAAAGCAGTCCGTCACATCGCAAGGCGCGGTGATCGCCACCAGACCTGCGAGGGATGCGTTCAGACACATCGAAACATCGGGTTTGCCGTATTTTGCCCAGGTAAAGATCAGACATACCACCGTTGCTACTGCGGGCGCTACGGTCGTTGTCAGGAACACAGAACCAAGCGTCGGGACATCCGTTGCTGCAGCGCCGTTGAAACCGTACCAACCAAGCCAGAGAATGAATACTCCGAGTGCTGCGATGACCAGGTTATGGCCCGGAAATGCGTTGACTTTCTTGACTTTTCCGCTGCCGTCACGCTCGAATTTTCCGATACGGGGACCGAGCATCCATGCGCCGATCAGGGCACAGATCCCGCCTACCATATGGATACAGTTGGATCCTGCATAATCGTGGAAGCCCCACTGTGCGAGGAAGCCGCCACCCCAGGTCCAGTGTGCTTCGATCGGGTAAATGATCGCGGAGATCACTGCCGAATAGATGCAGTAGCTGGAGAACTTGGTTCTTTCTGCCATGGCTCCGGATACGATCGTTGCGGTCGTCGCACAGAATACCAGGTTGAAGACGAATGCGGAATAATCGAAATTCTTGTAGTTCGTAAATACATCGAAGCTGATGCCTCCCGCGAAACCGTTCATCACATTATCACCCAGCATCAACGATGCGCCGATGATAAACCACATCACGGTACCGATACAGAAATCCATCAGGTTCTTCATGATGATGTTTCCTGCATTCTTTGCTCTGGTGAAGCCGGATTCACACATTGCAAATCCTGCCTGCATCCAGAAGACGAGTGCTGCGCCGATCAGAAACCAGACCGCAAACACTTCTCCGTCCAGTGCACTCATAATTTCTTGTGTCATAACTATTCACCTCCTGTTTTGTGCTTGAGCAAAAATCCCTGCTCATATAAAAAAGCCATCCCACGCCGGAGAACCACGCCTTTGTGGGATGACTTTTCTTATCTGATTACTTTTTTTGTTTGGGGATCAGTCGAGTCGATCACCCATTGCAAATACTTAATATACGCTGAACAGCAGCTTTCCGTAACTCGGGAACGGCCAGCATTTCTCACTGGTGAGCATTTCGGCTTCGTCCACGTATTTTCTCAGGTCTTCCATCTTCGGAAGCACATCGTCTCGGATCGCCTCGGATGTCTTGATGATGTCCTCGAAATCCTTCAGATCTTCCAGCGCTTTCTCTAATTTCTCAACTCTGTCGAGGATCGCATCGGTCAGTTCCGAGAGTCTCTCCATCGTCGACACTTCATAGTTACACTTTACATTCTCGCTGACGGACCGCATCAGAGAGGTTGTCTTTGCCAGACTGTAGAGATAACCTTCCATCGCCGGGAGATAATTCTTGCGGACCATATCCACCATCGTATGCCCCTCGATATTCACGGTCTTGCAATAATTCTCCAACATGATCTCGCATCTGGAATGAAGCTCGGATTCCGTGAAGACCTTGTGTGCCATCAGCATATCCATGTTTTTCTTGTCGAGAAGATGCGGCATCGCGTCCGCCGTAGTCTTCAGGTTCAAAAGGCCTCTCTTTTCGGTCGCTTCTTTGACCCATTCATCGGTGTAACCGTTTCCGTTGAAAAGGATCCGCTCATGCTTTGTGATCACTTCCTTGATCAGATCATGGAGCTCTGCCTCGAAGTCCTTGGCCCCTTCCAGTCTGTCCGCATACTGCTTCAGGCTCTCCGCGACTGCTGCATTCAGCATGATGTTGCAGCAGGCAATGCTGTTGGAGGAACCGAGTGAACGGAATTCGAATTTATTGCCTGTAAACGCGAACGGTGAGGTACGGTTCCGGTCAGTCGTATCCTTGGAGAATCTGGGAAGCACATGCACGCCCAGCTTCAGCACTTCTTTTTCCTTACCCTGATACGGCGAATCCGTCTTGATCGCATCCAGGATCGCGGAAAGCTCATCGCCGAGGAATACCGAGATGATCGCCGGCGGCGCCTCGTTTGCGCCGAGTCTGTGGTCATTTCCCGCTGTCGCCACGGAAAGACGAAGCAGATCCTGATAATCGTCCACCGCCTGTACCACCGCGCACAGGAACAACAGGAACTGTGCATTTTCATAAGGCGTCTCTCCGGGGGAAAGGAGGTTTACCCCCGTATCGGTTGCCAGAGACCAGTTGTTATGCTTGCCGGATCCGTTGACGCCTGCAAACGGTTTCTCGTGAAGGAGACATACCATGCCGTGCTTTCTCGCAACTTTCTGCATAATCTCCATTGTCAGCTGGTTGTTGTCGGTCGCCACATTCGTGGTGGAAAAGATCGGAGCCAGCTCGTGCTGTGCCGGAGCCACTTCGTTATGTTCCGTTTTAGCCAGGATCCCGAGTTTCCAAAGCTCATCGTTCAGGTCTTCCATGAATGCCGTGACACGCGGTTTGATCACACCAAAATAATGATCATCGAGCTCCTGTCCTTTCGGCGGCATTGCACCGAACAGGGTTCTGCCGGTATAGACCAGATCCGGACGTTTCTCAAACATCTCCTTGTCGATCAGGAAGTACTCCTGCTCCGGTCCGACACTCGTACGGACATATTTCACTTCTTTTCCGAACAATTTTAAGATCCGCTTTGCCTGCAGATTCAGCGCCTGCATGGAGCGAAGCAGCGGGGTCTTTTTATCCAGCGCATCCCCGGAATACGAACAAAACGCAGTCGGGATGCAAAGTGTATGATCTTTGATAAACGCATAGGATGTCGGATCCCATGCAGTATAACCCCTGGCTTCAAAGGTGGCACGAAGGCCCCCCGAGGGGAAGGAGGACGCATCCGGCTCACCTTTGATCAGCTCTTTACCGGAAAACTCCATGATGACACCTCCATCGGGAGAGGGGGTGATAAAACCATCATGCTTTTCAGCGGTAACGCCTGTCAGGGGCTGGAACCAATGAGTAAAGTGGGTGGCACCTTTTTCTACTGCCCAGTCACGCATTTCCATTGCGACTGCCTCTGCCACTTCCACATCCAATTTTGCATTTTCGTCGATCGTCTTTCTCAGAGCCCGATAGACCTTCGCCGACAGGCGGGATCTCATCACCCTGTCATCAAACACCATTGAACCAAACAGTTCGGGGACATTTTTCTTTTCCATGGTCATTTCCTCCTTATGACTTTCGTTTTATTTGCCGCTTTCTCCGTAATTGGAAAGCACTCTTGCCGACGGGTCATTCACATTACATCCATCCCAGGATTTGTTTGGCATCCAGAAATCCTTCACCATTTCTGACTGCCCGGGATAATATTTTTCAAAAATGTCACGGTACATCAGCGATTCCTTCGTAAAGGGTTTTGCGTGTTCGTACTTTTGGATCCCCTTTTCATATTCGCTGTCCGTGTATCTGCTCTCCGCCAGCTCGGTCAGGTCATCCTTTAAGGAATGTCCTACGGCATCGGAAAATGCTGCCTTTTCTCTCCAGAGAATGCTGTCCGGGATCAGGTAATCCTCTTCAAACGCTTTCCGGAGGAGGTATTTGCCTTTTCCGAAATGATTCATCTTCTTATCCGGATCGATCGCCATCGCGTATTCGACGAAATCCAAATCTCCGAAAGGAACTCTCGCTTCCAGAGAATTGACACTGATGCATCTGTCCGCCCGGAGCACATCGTACATGTGGATTTCATGAATCCGCTTTTCGGCTTCCTTCTGGAACTCCTCGGGATTCGGCGCGAAGTCCGTGTATTTGTAACCGAAGATCTCATCCGAAATCTCACCGGTCAGAAGGACTCTCACATCCGAACTCTCGTGAATCGCTTTACACACCAGATACATACCGATGGAAGCGCGGATCGTCGTGATATCGTAAGTACCGAGTGCCTCGATCACTTCCTCCACCGCATTGACCACATCCTGTTTGGTGATGATCACTTCGTGATGGATGGAATGGATGAAATCCGCAACCTCTCTTGCATATTTCAAATCGATCGCATCGATGTCCATCCCGATCGCCCAGGTGTGAAGCGGTTTCTCCAGAAGCGATGCCGCGATCCCGCATACCAGGGAGGAATCTAAGCCTCCCGAGAGCAAGAACCCTACCGGTGTATCGGAGTCCAGCCTCTTTTCCACGCCTTTGATCAGAAGATCATGGATGTTTTTCGTGACGGTCTCGATGTCGTCCTGCTTGAAGCTTTCCACCTTTGCCATATCGCGGTAGCAAACGAACTCACCGTCTTTGAAGTAATGTCCCGGCGGGAACGGCATCACCTGATCCACCAGCTTCATCAGGTTCTTCGGCTCTGATGCGAATACATAAGTACCTGCCTTTGTGATCCCGTAGTACAGGGGGCGAATCCCGATCGGATCTCTTGCCGCGATGTAGCGGTCTTCCTTCACGTCGTAGAGGATCAGTGCGTATTCCGCATCCAGCCTCTCAAACATCCCCGTGCCGTATTCCCGGTAGAGCGCCGGCAGGATCTCGCAATCGGAATCGCTGATGAACTCATATCCCTTACTCAGTAATTCCTCTTTCTCTTTCCGGAAACCGTAGATCTCGCCGTTACATACCACGATGAGTTCCGTGTCCGCCGGTTCGACGCCCTTCACCGTTTTCTTGTCATTGTACAAAAAGGGCTGCATCCCGTTTTCCGTCAATCCCATGATCGACAATCTGTTGAATCCCAGATAACCGTTTCCCGTATCCACGATCCTGCTGGCATCCGGTCCTCTGGAATGCGTTTTGGAAAGCGCGGCTTCAATCTCGTCGTACGCTGCATCCTTCCCGCAGAAACCCAGTATTGAACACATGTCTTTTCCCCTCCGTAACATGCAAAAAAGGCGTCTCGGAGTGTTACTCCAAGACGCCTTTGTCTTTATGGATATGGATTTTATCTCATTCGTTTTTTTCTGTCAAGAGGAAATTAAAAAAAGTTCGTCAGCATATTTCTTAGGTCTTCGTTCATTTTCATTAATCATCATTCCCAACGATTCCGCCTTCTATTAATCCCGTTCTATACAGTCATTTGAATAATCTCACTAAAGCCGGTTTGATCGAGAATGTCGCGCACAAGATCATTCATGCCCTTGAGACTCACTCCTTCTTTACAGCCCTTCTGCATGATCAGCAGAACCCTAAGTCCGGCAGAGGAAATGTAGTCAAGGGCATGGCAGTCAATCTGCACTTTTCTGATGACGTCGGATGCATTCTGTTTCTCGTACTTGGCCAATAGTTGCGGAGCAGTCAGTGAATCCAGGCGGCCGGTCAGCTCTAAAAAAAGCACGCCATCCGTATATTCTTTGCGAATCGTAAAGTGTTGATCCGCCCCGGCGTTGTTCTCAGATAATCCTGCGGAAACAACCTTCCAAAAGGCAATATCTTCCACAGCTTTCAGGACAGCACTTCCCTGCTCAGGTGTCAGCAAAGAAAATGCTTTTGTAGCCACGATGTGACTGCCAATCCGGATCCGTTCTGCTTTCAAGCCATGCTCAGACAGAATGTCCTTCACTTTTTCCACATCCTCCTTCTCATGCCCGTAGCGGACCATAAGACTATTCGTCGTGACGCTCACATCTGCTTTCTCATTGAGAATACTATCCGTATCATGATTGGTATCTCCGGGATGGATAGCACTCAGGATTCGTATATGTTCGGGCATAATCTCGGGATCCGCCGTAATCCAGCATCCGCCATGGATATCCAGCAGTTTTTTGATATTCTCCAGGAAGGAATGAATCTCCGCATCACTAAAATACATCAGCAGTCCTTCAGTATTGATACAGATATTCTCCTTCACGTCTTCCAGCGCCTTTTCCAGCGATCTGCCGTTTGTTGCATCAACAGGGTTGAAACGGACAAGGCTTTGTTTTTCACTGCTTATCATCGGCAGAATAATACCGCTGATCTCCGAAATGACAGGTGGCAGGTCAAGTCCGATATATGATGAACTGTGTTCTGCCGTTTCTATGGCCCGCGGTGTATATCCACAGGGCAGGTCAACGAATACAGAAAATCCCGAATCTTGTGCCAGAATGCCCATCATATGATATCGTGTCTCCAGAATGATCCGGAAAGTCATCTCTTCCTCCGGTCCCATGCTGAAGGATTGACTTTTCTGTGTATCCTCTGTCAGTCCCAGCTTTTCGGATATCTTGGCGGCATGTGTATTTCCTTGTTGTGCCAGTTGAAACAAGGTCATTTTTGCTGTGTTGAACACAGGATTCGTCTTCTCATATAGTTCTCTGTTATTCTTTAGAGATTCGCTCACGATACTTCCCAACCTTTTATTGCTGTTTTCACTTTTTTGAACATGAAAAGACCAGGCATGTTCTTACCATTTTTTGACCTTACTGAACTTTTGTCATCTCAAAGGTAGCGGTAAATGTTTTGCCGTCTTCATCTTCACGAAGGGCAGACCAGTTCATCTTGTTACCATCTATGGAGATTTCCCACCATTCACGGTTCTCTGCTCCGTTTTCCATCCAGCGGGTGCAGAGCAGGTTACCATCCACGAAGTATTCGTTTAGTGTATCATTGCTTGGGATCCAGTCGTCACCATCCTTAACATAGTAAACGAAGGTTCCATCATCTTTGTACTCCCAGCGGTGTTCCTGTCCGTCGTCGAATACCGAGCCTTCGCTGGTACAATGACCTTCCTAGATACCGATGACATCATCGTTATAGTCGTCATATAACTTGACAAACTTAACAACACTCTCTTTAACTATCGGCTCCTTGTCCTTGTCCGTTATTGTTAATTTTTTATTTGCAGTGAATTCTTCGGTATTAATGTTCGTAATAGTAAATTCATGCACAACACTTTCTCCATCGTCATGGATCGTGGAAATGGTAACGGTATTTCCGTCGATATCAACCCTGCGCTCGACATGGTCTTTCCAGCGAGCGTTAGGATCTGTACGCGACACACTTGTAATGGCCTGTGTATTTGAAACTATATCATATATGCTCTTTAGGTTGGTCGGTGCCGGCTGTCCATCTATCTCTGAGATGATCCATTTTCCGATGATCAGTTTCTCTACATCTTCCTGAGTAACCTCTGAAGCCTCTGCAGTAGTTGCTCCATCCCCTGCAGTGCCGGGAGTGTTTACATTTACACTAATTGAGCAGGCTGTTAATACAAACGCACAGAATAATACGCCGAATAAAAGGGTTTAATAATTCTTCTTTCTCATGATCAGAAATCTCCTTTTCCTTAATATGCTATATCTTCACCTACTATAGTTATTGTTAATCATATCATATTCCCCGGACTATTTCCCTTAGGGGTGTCTGGTTTTTTTGACTCATCTTATCTATAACACAAGAACACAGTAACAATGTGTTTGTCATTGGGTAACATACTTTATCCTCCAAAGGGCAAAGCAGCTTATCCTCCACCCATAGATAAAGAGTACCCATAGTACTTCTTATTGGTTATCTGTAAAAGACTCTCAAACAAGAGTCATAAATCCCATCAACGCCTTATACTACAAGGATTAATAAACAAAAGAACAGACCTTGGAAAGGTGATTTAAAAGCCTTTTCAAGGTCTGTTACTTATGTTTTATTTTATTCTTTCAGGATAAGACAGTTTACCTCTTGGAGGATAATCTGCTTTGCCCTATGACATAGTAATAATGGATTATACACGAATCAAAAAGTCTTTTCCATAGATTTTGGGAGGGTTTCATAATCTTTCATAAATACCCCTACTATGACTCCTTGTATTCTTATAAACTATTTATACATATTGATGTTTGATAGCCATAACCCCCAAATATCATATCTGCTATGAATCCATAGCATCCTTAACAGATTGATAATCCCAATAGTACTTTCCGTCTTTGTATTTTTGCATAGGAGCATGAACACCAATGTTTTTAACTGCATCAATGCACCTAGATTTATCGACTTTTATTGAGTTATATAATACTACTATTTTTATTCCAGCTTTAATAGCCATATCACACTCATACTCTATAAAGCTACGATAATCAACACTGTGCCCTCTTGAACAAGATTTTGTATAGCTATTATAACTATTGCAGTATCTGCAGCTTCCATTGGTTAATGTTTTTGTACCACTACCTACTATCAAAACAAATGTTTTTGACACATCCATTCTAGTTTTTAAGGATGCTTTTATACTACATTTGAGGCTATTATCATTTGCTTGAGTCACCTCATGAGCGTCACTGAAGGATAAGCCCCATTTCTCACTTTCATTCCATTTGTAAAGAATATCGACAGCATCCTTATCTCCTGTCCAATCAGCCGCAATATATGTTTTCGTTCTATATCCCATATCATCATCCTCCTCTTATTTAATCAAAAATTGTTACTTTATCCATATCCTCTTTATAGATCACTATATTAACTGCACCGTGTATCTTCTTTTTACATATCTCGATACATGCTTTTATCTTTTGAAGTGACTCTTTATTCGAAAGATTCACTCTTGAAAATCCAGTTCCCATCAAAGGTATATAAAGATCATATCCTTGAGCACAATCATTATAAGAATCTATAATACTCATTATCACATCGATAAATGCTTCTTCTGTACATTGCCCCTTATTGCAATCATCAAAATCTGCTAGTGCCACAAGCATAAATGTTGTATTTAATCTATATGACACAAAAACCAAAGAACCTCTCTCATAACAATCGAGATTTCCTCTTACTTTTTCTTGTGCTGAGCACTTTTTCTGAATCTTTAGCTCTCTTTTTTGTATAGCCTCTTGTACTATCTGATGTATTTCACCTTCAGTAAGGCCCTCATTAATAAGAGCATTAATCCATTGCCCATGGATGCTATTGGGTGACACCAATGGTTTGTGTACAGATGTAATGTTTGAATCAACTATGGTATCAAAGCTTGTATTTACAGGGATAACAACAACCTTATTCTTTGTTTTCTTACCATTAAAAGCGATCTTGATTATATCCCCATATACAACACTTAGACTTCCAGTACCATTGTTCCAAATACAATTCTTTCTGCGAATTAACAGTACATATAACATTGCAATCGCAAGCGAAATAATAATTGCTATAATAAATATCACTATTCTTTGTTTCACACTAATCTGTAAATCATCCCAAGATATAAAGGCTGTAATGATTGCAAATGTCAAGGACTTTTTTCTCTGGTATGGTAAGCACTTTTTTCCATCCGCGGTAAGGAGTTTTTTCTATCCACGGTAAGCACTTTTTTCAGTT
>CACZBF010000007.1 GCA_902779355.1 uncultured Lachnospiraceae bacterium
CAAGTACAGGAAGAAAGTGATCACAGACGAGATCGGTGATTTCATGAAAAACCACGCAGCTTATCTATGCGGCAGGATGGACTGCACCCTGATATCGGCCGAGACTGACGAGGATCATATGCATCTCCTGGTATCCATGCCGCCTGATGTGGCACCGGTCAGGCTGATCAATTCCCTGAAGACCCATCTGTCCAAAGAAGTACGAGCGACCTACGCCAGCCATGTGGAACGCTATTTATGGAAAGATGCCTTCTGGAGTGCAAGCTACTTCTGCGCGACGACCGGATCTGTATCCCTGGAAACAGTCCGGTCTTATATCGAATCTCAGCGGACAAGTGAACACAAACGCAAGTATACGAAGTCAGGAAAATACAAAAGGGCGATTCATCCCTCGACCGACTAATGTCGGATGGGGTTTTCTCGCAGAGTTATTATAATTTCATATGACTCTTATACATCAAATTCTAATACAGCACCGGACATTTGACTATCCGATGCTGTGTAACCTATCTGCTAACCTGGGTCTCAATATAGCTTGTTGCAAAATAAATAGCCTAATTTTTTTCATGCTGATCCCTACGATGATCGCACCGCTTATCTCAAATGCGATCATCAAAAGCAGCGGCGAATTCGTCGGCAAATACGGCATCAAAGAATACCTGCCGACAAACCCCCTGTTTTTTGCGGCTATTCCTCCCGGCTTCCGGTATATTTCAGGCAGAGCATGGTGATGTCATCGGATTGGGGCATGTTGTTTGCAAATTCCTTCACATCCGCACGGATGGACGTGCATAGATCCTTGCAGTAATCATTCGCTTCTTCTTCGTTGATGCGCGCCGATGTTTCGGTGATGATGTTCTCCAGACGGTTATTTCCGTATTCCTCTTCTTGTTCATTAAAAGCTTCTGTCACGCCATCGGTATAGAGATATAAGGTGTCTCCGGGACGCAGGATCAACTCCTGTTCCTCGTAGTCTGCCGCGGAGCGCCATCCCACGAAGGTATTCCGCTTTTGTTTGACAAAAGAGGTCTGTCCGTCACGGAGCAGCACAGGACAGGTATGACCAGCATGCACATAAGAGATCCTTCCCGTTTTCAGGTCTACATAGCCGACCCATATGGTCACAAACATATGCGCCTCATTATGGCTATACAGTTCCTGATTGGTGCGCCTCACCATTTCATCCACGGGAAGGCCGCTGACTGCGAGTGCCTTGATCGTCGTTTTCGCGCGCATCATGAAAAGCGCAGCGGGGATTCCTTTGTCAGACACGTCCGCGATCACAATGACAAGACGATTGTCCCGCAGGAAGAAAAAATCGTAAAAGTCTCCGCCCACCTGTTTGGCTGTATCCATCATCGCATACAGTCCAAACTCCTTGTGATGCGGGTATGGCGGGAAAAGCCACGGCAGCGTTGCATGCTGGATGGTCTTTGCCATCACAAGCTCGTCATCGTACCGCTTGGCCGCCTCATTGATCATGGTCTTTAACTTATCGACCGTTTGATTAATGCCATCGGACAGCAGCGAAAGCTCACGGGATCCGCGTTCATCCACCTCCTCCTGCAGATTACCTTCCGTAATCTCCTGAAGGGAAAGTACAATACCGGACACGCCGTTTACCACATACCGTTTCAAAAGCGCTGTCAGGATCATACTGATCGCCACCAGCATCGGTACAATCAGGATCAATACCATCGTACTGCTCAGCACTCGTACCCGCCCCACATCCTTTGCTGTATAGCAGCCGATGATCGTAAGCCCCGTGTGCTGAACGCCGAGGATATAGACGTTTTCTCCGAAAAGCTTCACCTCGGATGTCTGCTCTCTCAGGTGGTTCTCCAGCGCGGTTCGGAAAACCTTGCCAGGGACCATCTGCCCGTTATGCTCCTTGTGGTAACTGAAAAGCACCTGTCCGTCATCTTCACAAACCAGAAGATAGCCGGTTAATTCCACACGCCGGTTGCGCACCAGATAGTCATAGCAGTCTTTCAGCATTTTATCGTGCACTTCCTCATTCGCCATGAAAACGCAAACGAGATCATGATCCGGCACCAGGAATGCCGCATAATCGTTCGTCGTACCCTGGATCCACGGCACATCAGTTGCGTTGATCTTGACATACGGATCTCCTGTTTCTATGCCTTTCATGATATCCTTCCAGAAAGGCGTATCATGATAATCATGCCCTGCAAGCAAATGATCGGAAGCGGCGAGCACTCTGCCTTCCGTATTCATCACTACGACAGCCGTGAAGCCGTCGCCCTGCGCCATCCTCTTCAAGTACAAACTGTTGACCCATTTATCACCATCTTGGGCCATATCCGCTTTGATAAGACTTGCGTCATCATACAGCCAATCATAGAGCCAATCTTCTCCATCCCGCTCAAGCTCCGCGAGGATACTGCTCAGTTCTTCATAGGTCCTTGTCTTTTCAGACAGCCATACAACCGTTAACCAGATCGTAAAGATCACACCGAAAAGAAGGACACTCGTAATCACGAGAATCCTTCTGATCAACTGATAGATATGCACATCTCCGGGTACCTTTTTCATCTGTTATCCGTTCTCTGTCGCTACACAATGGTAAGAAACTCGGTCATTCCGGTGTCATCAAACACTTCCCGGATCATCTCGCCTACATGCATAAACGTCAACTGACCGCCGGACTTGTCCATCCGGTTCTGCAGCTCCAGGATCACCCTGAGGCCGGCAGAAGAAGTATAACGGAGCTTTTCCATATCAAGCGTAATGCTGGTGATGCTGTCCGGTATTTTCGACAGCGCCTCCTTAAATGAGGGGGCGCTTGACGTATCCAACATCCCTTCCATCATCACAGTTGCTGACGTTCCTTCCTGCTTCACATCCAAATTCAGCATTTTGCAGATCCTCCTCTCCACTCTGCCTCCGGCAGCTCGCTGATGACCACCGGCACCTTCACCTGTGCCGCAGTCGCATTGCCCTTCGTATATTTCTTCATCATATACGCGCTCCATCCTTCTTTCATGAGTTGTAATCCGCAGGGGGCGAGCAGCTTCTTCCGATAAGTATCATACTGGACCAGTTCCTCTCTTAAGCCCTGTTCCAGTTTTTCGACGAGTGCTGAAGGATCGTCCACGGCAGACACCGGTTCCACGCAAACCACATAGCTCATCTCCTTCGGGTCCGGGAAAACTTGTACCATCCGGGCGCCGCAGCCTTCTTTATCCAGAATCTCTTGCACCGCTTTCGAAAGCATGACCCCTGGGATCTTCTCCTGGCCGAGGTTTGCAACGTCGGACAGTTTCGTCACAAAATAAATATTCGGTGTCGTTCCGGTAAATCCCTCCACATGCACCAGATCCTTCAAACGATACCGGTACAGCCCCGCATTCGTGGTCAGCACCAGCTCGTAATTCTTGCCATCCTGCAGCTCATGCGCAAGCAGCGGCTCTCCGCCTTCCTCGGGAATGAACTCAAAGAAAGCAGTAAAGGCGGAAAGGGCTCCTGCCGGGGTCTCCGGTTTGGTCGGGATATTGATCTTCGCTTCGCTTGAGCCGTAACCCACATCGATGTACTTTGTGGTCTCCGGAAGGAGCGGCCGCACCTCATCCACATAGACGCCGACACTGCCGCCGAGCCAGAAGCCCGCCGCCATCAGCATCGGCCAGTAATAACGCGGCGTAAAATGATCTTCTGCCCGCAGTTTTTCCAGTTCGTCCGCCCGCGCCGGGTTTGCAGTCAGCTGCTCTTTCAGCATCTCTTTCAGAGCGTCCGACATCTCATAGCGGCAGCCGCCGTTCCTGATATCCTCGATGATCTCTGCGGCATGCTCTTTTGCATATTCGATCAGATTCCGCAGCATCCGCGCGTTATTCCCAAGCAGCGCAGTAACATCGCCAAATACCAGAGAAGTACGGAGCATGATATAAAGCAGCTCGTCTCCCTCAAACTCATTGACAACCTGCGGCACATAGGTCAGGCGCTTGATCAGCTCCTCATTGGCAAGCTCGGAGGAACGACCCGATGCCGTTCCGCAGGGGATCCCGCCCTCTGTCTTGTCCAGGGAGGGTTTGTTGAAAAATGCAAAAATCCTGTTTGCCGCCTTCGGAGACGCCATCAGAAAGATCTCCGTATTCCTCGCACGGGAGATCGCTTTCCGGGAAACCACTTCCCGTGTACTCTCCGGGATGAATTTGTAGCTGGCCGTGGTGCCGGAGGTCCTGTAGAAGAAGGTCGGCTTTCCCGGGAAAAGGATGTTCTCCTCCCCTTTCTGCAGGCGGTCACTGTACTGCTCATAATCCGACCAGTCGGAAAGCGGCACTTTCTTCCGGTATTCTTCCACGGAATGGATCTCGGAGAAACCATGGGCTTTCCCGAATTCGGTATCCTGATTGGCTCTCAGCATTTCCTCCAATACCAGTTCCTGCGTGCCCTTGCAATCAAAGAGCAGTGCTTCCGCCGCCTTCAGGAATCCGTAATCATCCTGCTGCATCAGGATCGCCGCAAGCTGATTGGTCTTTGCGGCCTGCTTCAGCTGCTGCACTCTCCAGTACGCCAGCGGGCGCTTTAACATCTCGTTTTTCAGATCCTTCATAAAGATCGACACCAGATCCTTCTTGCCCAGCCAGGAATCAAATCCTGCGGAGGAGTTCACCTCTCCCACCACGAATCCGTTCTCGGCAAACAAAAGGTCGATCCCCGCCATCCGAAGCCCGATGGCCTTTGCTACCTTATGGCACAGATCCTTCATTTCATCCGTCAGCGGATACTCTTCCGCCGTGCCGCCCACATGGAGATTTGACCGGAACTCATTGGGATCCGATGCCTTTCTCTGTGCCGCGAACACCGCTTCAAAGCCGATGGTCAGGACACGGACATCCCGGCCTTTGGAGGTGGAGATGTATTTCTGCACCAGCATTCTGGACTCGGAATTCCGAAGGCGCTCCATGGCTTCATCCAGCTCCGCTTCCGTATTGACAAGCTCCACGCCTTCTCCGCCGAACCCATCATCCGGTTTCATGATCAGCGGCAGACCGATCTCCTTTAAGATCAGCTCCTTTTCCATGGAGCTTCTGAAGACCAGCGTCTTGATCACCGGCAGGCCCGCACGGGCCAAAATCTGGTAGGTCTCGATCTTGCTCATGGCCGCCTGTTTTGCCTCGATGGGGTTGAAATTAAACGAGCCGAGCTTCTCGAGCAGCCGCGCGAAGGGAAACACCATGCCGTTTTCTCCGTCGGAGTCTGCAATATAGAAAAAATCAGGCGGCGTCGTTTCCTTACCATCCACCCACAGCCGCGACGGCAGCCGGTCGTCAATGGCGTAGGAAACCTTGTTGCAGTCCACGACCTCAATGGTGTGCTCTCCCAGATTCACATTCTGGAGAAGCCGACCTACCGCGCCTTCAAATTTACCGGATGTCAAAAACCAGCCTTTCATAAAACCACCTTTCCGCGTCTTTCACGCATCGTATTGTTGTCTCAGGTTTTGTTGTTGTTTTCTTTATATGTTTTACGCATAGGAACTCAGATACAGTTCCGCATAGAGTCCGCCCTTTGCCATTAGTTCCTCATGCGTACCGACCTCCTTGATATCGCCGTCCTTCATGAAGATGATGCTGTCCGCATTTCTGATCGTAAACAGGCGGTGCGCGATCATAAACGTCGTGTGCCCTTTCATCATTTCATTCATCGCCCTGGTGATCAGGATCTCGGTACGGGTATCGATATTCGAGGTCGCCTCATCCAGGATCAGAATATCCGGATCTGAGATCACGACTCTGGCGATGGAGAGGAGCTGTTTCTCTCCCACGCTAAGCGCCCCCGTATCGTTGTCAATCCAGGTATCATATCCATCCGGCAGCTTTTGGATAAAAGAATCACACTCCGCTTTCTTCGCTGCCGCGATGACTTCCTCTCTGGTCGCGCCGGGTTTCCCGTAGGCAATGTTGTCATGGATCGTTCCGGAGAAGAGCCAGGTATCCTGCAATACCATACCCATATGCTTTCTAAGCGCGTCTCTTGTCATTTCCCGTGTGTTCTGCTGATCCAGCCGGATGCTTCCGTCGTTGATCTCATAGAATCGCATCAGCAGATTCACCAGGGTGGTCTTTCCGGCGCCCGAAGGCCCTACAATGGCAAAGACCTGTCCGGGGCTGGCATGGAAGCTTACATCCTGCATCAGCATCTGATCGGGAAGGTAGCCGAATTTCACATGAGAAAATTCCACATCTCCGCTGAAAGTGGTCTCCTCGCCACTCTCTTTCTCCTCTGTCTCGACCTCCGCATCAAGCAGCAAGAAGATACGATCTGCTGCCGCCAGGCCAGACTGTACCTGATTCAGCATGGACGAAAACGTGTTGATGGGGCCGGAAATATTCTGAGTATAAAGCAGGAACGCCAGAAGCGCACCAACTGTCAGCACACCGTTCACCGTCATCACACCGCCGATCACGCAGATCGCGATAAACACCAGGTTGTTCAGGAGCGTGGTGACGGGCTGGATCAGTCCGGACCACGTCCTTGAGGACAGGTAGGTCTTGAAGATCTTTTGATTGATGTTGCGGGTGGTCTCAAAAGCCGCCTCTTCATAGTTGAAGGCACGCATGACATCATTGCCCGTGATCATTTCTTCCACATGGGCATTCAGCTCGCCGACAGCCTCCTGCTGCCGTTTGAAAAGCCGCCGTGTGGCCTTGGTGATCCCTTTCATCGCCAGAGTGCTGACCGGGATCATGATGAAAAAGATCAAGGTCAGTTTCCAGTCTGTGATGAACATCATAAACAGGATTCCGATGATCGTCAGCAGCTTGGTAAAAAGAGTGGAAAGGTTCGTCTGGATCACGTTCGTCAGCGTCACCATATCACTTGTGAGGCGCGCTAAAATATCACCTCTCTTCTGGCTGTCCAAAAAGCTGAGAGGGAGCTTTTCCAGCTTCTTCTGCAGCTTTTGCCGCATGGAAAAAGCAGTATTCTCGGCTATAATAACCAGCGAGCGGCGCGCGACATAAAGCGTCAACGCGGAGATCACATAGCAGGCGGTGAGGATCAGGAGCAGCAATCCGATCTGCTGCATATCGATGTGCACGCCTTCCTCAATCTGAATGGTATCTGTGATCTTCTGGATCACCTTCGGCGAGATAACGTCGAACACGGTACTGAGCGTCAGCGTCAGCATCACGAGAGCCACAAGATACTTCTTTCCTGCGAGATACCTAAGCAGCCGGAAAAGGGTTTTTGTTCCGCCGGATTTCTTTTTCTTCTTCATGCCGTCGCCCCCTCTCCATCTGCGCTCTTCTGGGTTTCGTAAATCTCCTGATAAATACTGCAGTCTCGCAGGAGTTCTTCGTGTGTACCAACTGCCTGCACCCTGCCGTGATCCATTACCACGATCTGGTCTGCTCCCATGACGGTGTTGATCCGCTGTGCCACCATGATGATGGTCTTGTCTTTCAGTTCTTCTTTCATGGCCTTTCTGACCGCCGCGTCTGTCTTGAAATCCAGTGCAGAGAACGTATCGTCAAAGAGATAGATGGGCACATCCTTCACAAACGCCCGAGCCAGAGAGACGCGCTGCCTCTGCCCTCCGGAAAGATTGGATCCTCCCTGTGTCAATGCCAGCTCCGGTCCCGTACCCTTGCTTTCCAGGAACTCCGTGACCTGCGCCATATCACAGGCACGTTTGATCTGCTCCGGTGTGGCGTCGGGATTTGCCACCTTCAGATTGCTTTCCACCGTGCCGCCGAAGAGGTTGGCCTTCTGGGGCGCATAGGAGATCATGGAGCGCAATTCCTTTACCGTCATGTCTCTGGTATCCACGCCGTCGATCCGGATGGAACCGAAAAACTGTGTGTCAAAGAACTGCAGCATGACCTTCAGCAAGGTGGTCTTGCCACTGCCGGTTGCACCGACGATGGCTGTGGTCTTGCCCTTCGGGATGGTCAGGTTGATATCCTCAAGCACCAGATCATGCGCACCACTGTATCCAAAACTGATACCGTCGAAAACAACCCCGCTCTCCGCCGTGGCGCCACGCTTTTCGGCCGGCTGCACAAAGGTCTCCGGCTCATAATCCAGCACCTCGACAATCCTTTTTGCCGCAACCTCACATTTCGGAAGGGAGTTCACGATCGCCATGATCGTGGAGATCCCGCCGGCCAGCATGGTACTGTACTGGATATAGGTCAACAGATCCGCAAGCTTTACCATGCCGCTCGTAATCTGGAGCGGTCCGAAGTAAAGACTCGCTACAATGACCATGTTCATGATGAAGGTGATAAACGGCACCAGAAACACCACAAAGGTACCTGCGCCGATCCCCATATCCCGAACTTCCTCGTTGGCCGCCGTCAGTTTTTCCACTTCGTATTCCTGTCTGCCGAATGCCCGGATCGTCCGCATGCCTGTCAGCTTTTCATTCATCAGTGTGCTGACGCGGTCGGTCTGCTGCTGCAGCTTCGTGAACATCGGCATGCTGCGGGTGTTCCTCCATCTGACAAGCAGGATTGCGAACACAAAGGCGCCGCCCAGGATCAGTGCCAGCGGCGCATCCAGAAAGATACAGCGGATAAATGTAAAAACAGCGACAAAGGGTACGATCATCGCATTCCGCAGCAAATTGATCACTACGAACTGCATCTGCGTCGTATCGCTTGTCGCTCTGGTAAGAATCGTCTCTTTACTGAATTTCTGATAATCCAGGTCGGAAAACTTCTGTACTTTCCGGAAAAGATCTGCGCGGATCGTGGTGGTAAACCGCGCAGTCACGTAGGCGGAAAAATAGCCGGAAAAGACCATAATCACACCCATGGCCACCGTGATGCCCAACATGATCAGTCCCATCCGTTTGATGTATTCCGTATCTCCGACGGCTACGCCGTTCTTTAATATCCTGTTGAAATATTTCGGCAGGCTGGTCTGCGTCAGCGCCTGCCCGATGGCGCAGATCACCACGAAGATCATCTGCTTCCAGTAGTCCTTTAAATATCTGCCAAGTAATCCAAACATAATCTCCGTCCTGTAGGCGAGGTTATTGTAACAGTGCCTTGATAAAGTTCTCCACCCCCACCATCTTGACAATTCTTGCAAGACCCGGGGAATCGTTGATCTCTCCGATCAAAAAGCCGTCCTCTCCGAACAGCAGATCCAGTCCGCAGATATTGAGGCCGCTGATCTTTGCCACCTTTCCGCACAGTTCTTCGATCTCCGGCGTAATCTCATAATCTTCATAATGGCCGCCCTGATGCACATTGGAGCGGAATTCCTCCGGGTTGTCGGTCTTTCTCACAAACGCGCCGTAAACCTTTCCGTTTACCATCAGCGCCCGCAGATCTCTTCCCTTGGAGGTCGCTACAAAAGACTGGGCAAGGATCAGATCCTCCGGCTTCTCCGGCATCGCATCCAAGTATGCTTTCAGCTCCGCCTCGTCGTGGATCAGCTCCACGCCCTGCCCGCCGAATCCGGTGTCCGGTTTCATCACAAGCGGCAGCCCCATTTCTTTGATAATGAGTTCAGGCGGCGTGTTCCGAAATACCAACAGTGTTTTCGCCTGTTTGATATTGTGATGCGCCAGCATCTGCGCTGTCTTCAGCTTGCTGAGCGCAATCCTTTTCGCCTGGACGGGATTGATGGAAACGGCGCCCATATCCGTCAGCGCTTCCTCGATGCCTTCCATGATCGGATCACACGCCCCATAGAGGAAAATGCGATCCGGCGGTGTCGTCTCAACGCCGTTCGTGTATAGTTTTTTGTGGTTGTCGTCCCCCACCGTGTAGCTGATTTCATATCTGCGGAACAGCTCCACTTCGATGCCGTATTTTTGCAGCAGCGGCTTTCCGCTTTTGAGCGTCTCTGCCCAGGAATCATGGTTTGCGATCGCGCCAGTAATGATCCAGATTTTCATAAGCTATACCTCCTTCGGCATGAGGTGTCACCGACGAAGTCGGTGACGGAGTCCTGATGCCTTTTTTCATATTTTACTTTACTCCTATTTTACTTTACTCCATATCGTATATTTCTCTGAGCCTAAAGAAAAACCTCTGTTTCATGGGTGTATCGATCACGCGCACCGGCTTCAGCTGGTTCGCGGATGTCCCTCGTTTGATCATCAGATCACGGTAGAGCTGATAGGTCTGCGGTTGCAGAAAAAACAGCTCCATCCCGCCCAGGACACCTCTGCGGATTTTTTCTCCGTAAGAAGGATTCGCCTGCATCATCCGTGCCTCGATCGCATCTCGCAGTTCCGGAATCCTTTCCTTCGGAACCTTTTCATCCGGCTCCATCAGAAAAACATAATGCCCCGGTTTCGTATCCGTATCCGCATAGACGCTGTAATCGTTGATACGCAGCCCGGTATCCTTCATGAAAGATTCCACCGACCAACGCACCGCTTCCTCGTTGGTCTTTTCCCCTTCGATGGAAAGAAGCTGACTCTTGCGGTAAACAAACTGTACCATGGGCGCTTCGTTATAAAAGCCTGTTACCCGGATCACGTCCTTGATCCGATAGCGGTAAAAGCCCGAGAGATTGGTCACGATGATCTCATACATCTCCCCTTCTTCAAGCCGGTCGATCGTCAAAATCTGATCATCATTGTCATTCTTTGCCGGGATAAACTCATAGAACCCGCCATCCGGGATCAAGACATAAGACGTGTCCTCTGCATGCCGCGCCGTGGCAAAAAAGCCCTCCGATGCCGCATAGCTCAGATTGTTAAAAGGAATATTCCGACCGGTATATCGGCGCATTTTCTTGGAATAGGTAAAAAAACCGCCGGTGCCGATACTGGCCACGAACTGCAGCTTCGGCCAGATCCGGGGCAGGATCCCATTCGTCCCGGATTCGAAAGCTGCACGGATCTCTGCCGCACGTTTCGGATTTGGTTTCAGCCAGGAGGTAAAGGTCGCGCGCCATTCGTCCGGGATATCGATGGATTCATCAATGATTCCCTTCTCGATATCCTTGCATAGGAGATCCCGGTTTTCGCAGATATAATCGATGAGATCCACCAGCGCTGCCATAAACGCCCCGTCTATGATCGCAACATCGCTGCGCTCCAGCGTAAACCTGGCTCTCAGATATTTCAGATCCATGGGTTCTTTCGGATTGATCACATCCCAAGGGGGTGAAAAAAGATAGCCCGCAATGCCTTTCACCTGCTTCATCAGATTCCCGGAGATCGCGCCCTTCGGCACTCCAAACTCCGTTTCCTGAAATTGCAGCTCCACGGTATTGGCCGCGTACCCGTATTTAAAAGAATGACCTGTGGTGTTACGATAATACTCGTCCATGACCCCAAAGGCCATCGCCGTACCATACTTTCCGTAATTCTCGAGCGTTGCTTCGGATACCGGGATATGCTTCGGCACGCCGACACTCCCGGAGCTTAAGGCATAGTGCTTCACTTCGCTTGCGGAAAGGAGATTCTTCTCATTTTTCTCCACCATCCGCCGGATATAGGGTTCATAGTCATCATAGGTGGAAAAGGGGACTTTTTCCTGGTATTCCTTGATGCTGTGGATTCCTGCAAAATCAAAGCGTTTTCCGTACTCGGTGTCTTTGTTTTCAGCGAGAATGCGAAGTAATACTTCTTCCGATAGCGCCACCGCCCTGCGGCTGTTCTGATCCAGTTCCCGCATGGCTTTACGCCCTCTTTTGATCAGCGCCTTATTGATCACTGCCGTCATCAGAGACGATTCCCATTGTTTCTTCTGTGCCATCAGTCCTCCTCCCGTCCTGCAATCGGAATACAATTACTTTTCTATTATACAGTTTGATCGGTGTGTTTTCAAGGAAGAGACAGAAGGAGACAGGGGGACGTGAACCGCCCCCTGTTTTTTATGTCCTGATGATGTTGTCTTCGCTGTCGTCCTGGATGATGTTATTCGGCGCCTCCTTGAGGATGATCGGCTCCGGCTCATCGCCCGGCTTCTTGGGAATCGTATCCTCCAGATCCAGCCCGCCTTTATAGCTGCCGGAGTTGTACTTCATGGCTTTCTCCATACCGATGGCGTTGCCGAGTTTTAGTTTCTTCGTCATTGCAAAGAAGCCGCCTTCTTTGACAATATCCTCGAAGATCGTGTTGAAGTCACGGAGTGTCTTGTTCTTCTGCTCCGGCACTTTCAGCTTATAGGCCTTCATATGAACCTTCAGACGTCTGTAGGCGATCTTGCGGTAGATCGAGATGAATTTCTTCTCCGCCTTCACACGCTGCTGCAGGACAGAGTCATCCGCCCAGTTTTTGTCCCGGTTCTCCATATCCTGTTCTCTTAGTTTCGCAAACTCCTGGTATGCGTTGTAGAGATCCTTGCCGTCCTCTTTGTCCATAAACCAGTAACGGAGCTGATTATCGATATCTTGGCAGCGCTCTTTCATTCTTTTCTGTACAACGCCGACATGCCTGCTTTCCACCATATCCCTTCCCAGTTTCAGGTACCGCTGCTCTTCCTCCGGTGTCAGCTGCTCCTTCTTTTCAACACGTTCATTCAGCTTCTGCCACTCCGGAAATACCTCCCGGAATTGGGTGGTGTCAAATTCTCGGATATTTTCCTTATCGAAAGTGTCTACCTTTTCCTTCTCCTCTTTATTACGCCGATCGTAGGAGATCATGTCCCGGATATCCGTAAGCGCTTTATTCCGCTCGGCCATGACGGCGTGGATCGCTTTATATCTCCTGAAAAGCCCCCTTGCAGCCTTCTTTGCATCGTCTCCCGTCCGTTTCTTGTCGATAAAGCTGCGCAGATCCTTTGCCAGCTCGGTATAGGGCCTTACGGTATTCACGATCAGTCCGACGTAGTCTTCGAAAGCCGTTCTGTCCCCCAGCAGGGCATCCGACACGGTGGCGCCAATTAAATAATGATCGCCAAAAGGTTCCATGAGACCGTTGGAACCATAATTGGGGAGTCTGAAGACGCTGCACATTTTTGCCTCCAACTTCAATTTCGCATCCTCACAGTCCTTGTGGATCTTCGATTTTAAGTAGTCATCCGTTTCCAGGATGTCACGGATCCCTTTATGTATCTCTCCGTATACCTTATCGTGCAGCTTCTGATCCTGTTCCCAGAGCACCAGGTAGTTCTCGTAGTCCGTTCTCCATTCAGCGATCACTGTGTCATCAAATTTCGGGATCGGAATGGGGTTTTCCTCATCTTCCTCATCATCCTCTTCGCCGTACATCGGAAGATCTGGATTGGCTGCATAGGTGGCTTTGCCGCTCATGATCTTGTTGACCTTGTCAAACATCCCCATGTGTTTCTTTTCAAATGCGGTCTTTCCGTCCTTGTCCTTCTCGGTATCCAAAAGCATGGACACGAACTCCTCTTCGGACGGTTCTTCCATCGCCTGCAGCATCTCGCTGTAATAGGTTTCCTGATCCTGCGACCCCTTCGCCCCCATTTGTGCCTGCAGCATGAAATCCACGCAAACGACTGTCTGATTGGTCTTGATATGATCCAGCATCTTGATGTCCATGCGGAGTCCTGCCTCCTGGTCGTTCAGTTCACGCAGGGTGTTGTTCAGACGGACCTGTGACTGTACATAGCTGTAGATGGAGATGGGAATCTGGAATCCGTCCTTCTCCAATTCCATCAGTGCCAGTTCCATCTTGTCCCCGGTCTGTGATTCATCGCCGCGCTGGAAAATATCATAGAGCTTCTTCCGCAGCCGGTTTTTCCGCTTCGTGAAAGCCTTCAGTTGTTCAAAGGCCTGCTGCGGATCCTTTAGATCTTTCCCGGTAAGCTTGTCTAACTGCTCCTTCGGCAATCTCTCGAGAAACCGATCCAGAAATGCTCTGGCATCCCCATACATCGCGGCAGCAGAAAGAGCCAGGATTCCTTTTACCTCTTCCTCACTCAGCTTGGTCGAATTCCCGTAGTCCAGGATCGTAGCCTGTTTATCATTGACCATAAGATTCCCGGCATGCATATCGCCATGATAGAATCCGTTGCCAAAGATGCTCTCCCGGATCCACATATCCGTGACCTTTTCGAGATGCTCCCTTCTCTTTGTGATCGACTGCAGATCCTTGACCAGACTATGTCTGATCTCAGGAATCTTGCCGATGTTTTCGGAAGTCAGCAGGAACTCCTGCGTGGTGTATTTTTGCTTCGTTTTCGGATCGGTCTTGATCCGATAAAACGGCTTTCTGGAAACCTCCCGATTCTTTGCGATCTGGTTCAGATAACGGTCAACCGTATCGCCTTCCGCCTTATCCAGCACAAGGTAGTCTTTCGTCGGCGGGATCTCCTCCATCACGTGCACAGACTTACAGACCCCCGGAATCTCCTTTTCCTCATTTTCATAAGCCTTCACACCGTCTCTGCAGTTCTGCGCTTCCGTTCTCAGATCCAGTTCTTCCCGCACCTTGGTCAACTGCCCCTCGTATGTTGCCAGCATACCTTCGCTGGTCTCTTTTGCGCAGTCCTTCATGATCACTTCTTCTCTATCGATGCGTTTCTCGATATTGGGCCGCAACAGCTTAATGACCACCTGCTTTCCTTCCGGATAGTTCTTGCCATACACACGGCAGAGCAGCGCCTGCCCGACAGAAGCGGCGCCAAGGGATTGCAGTTTCTTGATCTCTGTGATCTGACCGTTGCTGTCTTTTTTCATCTGTTCGAACATCCTGTCTATCTCGGTATCCGGGATCGGCTCCAGTTTGGACTTCATATCCTCAACCGCATCGCTCAGTTCCTTCATCAGATAGCGGGCCGGTACGCCCTGCATCATTTTCTGCATGAGAGGCCCTGCCCCGCGGAGCAGTCCTGCGAGATGCATGCCTGTCTGTTTGAGCGTGTTCGTCTTGACATGCTTATGGTCATGGATCGTCGGCTTCAGATTGCGCAGCATGGTCGCCATCATGGTTTTCTGATCCTGCCCGGACACCTTGGTGAAATAGTTTTGCATCACATTCCGGACAAAAGCGCCCTCGCCCGGCTGCTCCTTAGCGTCCGAATCATGCACCCAGTTCTTATGATACAGCGCCTCGAGCGTGTATTCTTCCTCCTCATTGGGCTCGTTGATACGGGATTTGAACAGGTCACTTGCCTGCTTCATGAAAAGTGCTTCCGGCCCGACATAGGACATCTGCTCCTTTTTCCGACGCATGATCTCCTCGTTTTGCGCCTGGATTTCCTCAGGCTTCTTCAATTTCTGCAACTCTGCCAACGACTGATTGGTTTCCTTCTCAATCTGTGCTGTTTTCTTCTGATCTGATTCCCTGTCCGCCTGGTCGTATGCATGATGGTAATACGCTTCCGTTTTTGCGAACTCGTCGTTGCTGATCAGTTGGATCTCATTCCAGTACGGTTTGAACGTCTTGTTCAGATCCTCAAACATGTGGGTGGATACCTGCTTGATCTCATCAACAGCCTGCTGGTATGCCTTATCCATAGAGGCACGGATCTTGCCGTTTGCCTCCGCAAGAAGCGCCATCAGCTTCGGATCCTTGTCCTTCAGAAGTTTCCGGACATTTTTGAGTTTGATGTTCTTTTCTCCGGACTGTTCCACCAGATAATCCACAACACCGGAAAGATGCTCTCCGATCTCTTTTGCGAGCACCTTATCCGAACCGTCCATTCTGCGGCCAAGGGATTCAAACACATGAAGCGGCACGGCCGGATCTTCTTTCAGTTTTTCGAGTTCTTCCTCCTGTTTTTGAATGGTCTTCTTCAGTTCTTCGGCCTGTGCCAGGCGCTGCTCTTTCTCCTTATCCGCCTCTTTCCTCTTTTCCTTTTTGCTGTTCTCCAGATCCTGGATCTGCTTCGCGACCTCCTCCAGCTCTGCGTCGTACTGATCGACCTTCGCCTGATCCTGGTCTTTCTCCGCCTCGGCACGCGCCTTCTCGATCTTCTCCATCTTTTTGAAGTGATTATGCAGCTGCAAGTCCACGACCATGTCGGGAATATATTCGGTCTCTTCCATCAGCTTCGCATAGGCTTCGTGATTGCTTGCGAGCTCTTTCTCTTTCGCGGCGATCTCCTGGTCCCATGTATCCAGATGAGAAAGATTCTTCAGCTCCTTCTCATAGTCATTCTGATGCACATCCCAGTCACTCTTCTGTTCTTTGATGGCATCCGCCTGTTTTTGATGCATCTTAAGCTGGCTTTCCAGATACGCCATGTACTTCTCGTCCGCTTTTTCGTCTTCGGTCGCCGTCATGATGCGTGTCTGAAATTCCTGAATGGATGCCTCTTCCTCTTTCAGGATAACGTCCAGACTTTCTCCGGTCTCTTTCTTTCGTTTCAGTTCGAGGTAACGCTTCCGTTCTTCCACAGTCTTTTTCGGCCCCGATGCTTTGACAGACGCCATATCCGCCAGGACTTCCGCATGGCTGTCAAGCAGCGTCAGAAGATTCTCTGCACCTTCTTCTCCCTGCAGATCGATCCCCGCAAAATCTCCCATGAGGTTCAGCGCGTTGCTTTCTTTTTCGCCCCACTCGAGCTGGATCTCTTCTTTTTCTCTTTCGAGCCCCGCCTTTTCGTGGAGGGTGATGACGGAGCGGATCTCATCCGCACTCACATTCTCCCTCAGCTTCTTCTGCGCCAGCTCCTTTAATACTGTCGTCGAGAGATTATAGTAGAGGTATTCCGGCACATCCGGCTCGTATTCGGAAAGCGCGTTGATACAACGTTCCCGCAGCACCTCAATGTCTTTTTTGCTGCTGAAAAGCGGACTCTCGTTGATGGCCTCGATCCCGTCATAGACCTTCCGCTTCTCCTCTTCAAATTCGTTCATCTTGGACTGCACGCCGTATACAAGGCGATAGTTCTGATAGATCGCATCCACCTTCGCATCTGCGGAAGCCACCTTCTGCATCTGTCCACGCTTGATCTGTCCGATCTCATCCTTGTTCTTGATGAGCTGGTCGGCCGCGGCAAAGAACATTTCCGCTGCGTGCTTATCCGCACGGTGCTGTTCGTCTGCAGGTTTCTTCAGATCTTTCAGGATCGCTTTCCGGTCACCCTTCAATTCCGTGAACTCCCGGATTTCCATCACGCCAAGATATTTTGTTTCCACACGATCCGCCATACCGGTCATCGTCGCCATGCGCTGGTCGATATGATCCTTTGCAAATGCCGTGACCGCCTGCAGTTCCTTCTTGTATTCCTCATCATATCCTTCCGGAAGCGCTGCATCCGGATTCTCCTGATGAAGCTTCTCGATCGCCGCCAGTGCCTCACTGGCTGCCGAGATCACCTCAGACTGATGGAGCTTCACAGCAAAATCCTTGAGGAAGGCAGCAGGATTGCCGGTATTGACGCGGAATCCTTCCAGATATTTCACCTCCGAAAGCGCATAGTCTGCGATCTCTTTTTGCAGCTGCATCTGCTCTTCCGGCGTCCCTTCCCGCTTCTCTAAGATCGTCTCTGTTTCCTCTTTGCTCTTTCCTCTGAGATAGCACATCAGGCTCTGACCGAGTACAGGCACGCCATTCGGATCATTCCTGAAATAGGTGTTGAGAAACGCCTTTGTCTCCTCGTCCTGCGCCGTCAGCTCCATTTTGCTTTGCTTCATGGTCTCCCAGAAGATCATATTGCGTTGGTAATGATTCCTTGCCTCTTCCACTTTCGCGGGCGGCATTTCCTGACCCGGCTTCAGCTGGTCGTACACAGCACGGAACAGGTTGTCCGCCTGATCATGGTCCGCCGTATACTCATCGAGAAGCCTCTGTTCCTCGATCTTCGGATCGATCCCGAGAACCAGATCATGCGTTTTGATCCATTCCTGCAGGGTCATCTGCGCCATTTCCCCATCCTTCGTGGTAAGCGCCCTAAATGCCTTTGCCTGGCGGCACCGCAGATCGGTAAACAGCGCCAGTCTTACCCGAAGCGCGATCAAATCCTTTGTATCGATCTTATTGCGTTCATCCTGCGATACGTCCATGAGGATCCACTGCATTTCCTTCGCCTGCGCAAACAAAGCGTCGTGTGCGGCATGGTGCTGCAGGAGTTCCTCAATGCTGTTGAAATGGAACTCCGCCAGGTCGATCTTCATAAATTCTTTCCGTTTCGCATGGAAGAGTTCCAGCGTAGCCTGCGGCTGCCGGACAAAAGGTTTCGCCTCTTTCCTTTCGGAAATGATATTCCTTGCGGTTGTCTGCCAGCGCTCCCTGGTTTCCTTTTCTTCTCTCAGCTGTTTCCTGCGCGCAATGGCCTCGCGCTTTTCTGCAGCCTTCTCCCCAGCGCCCTCCAGAAGTTCTTCACGATAGTATGCATCTGTTTGGTCACGGAACCTGCTCCGGTTGAATGCACAATCCTTTACCGCCTTAACGCGCTGCAAAAACTGCCTGATATTCTGTTCCTGCTCGCGATGCTCCGGATCGTCAATGCGATACTTCCCTTGTGCCCATTCAAGGCCTTCCAGGACCTCCGACGAATCCGTCAGCTCTTTGGAAGAAAGCAGCACATAATACGGATCCTGGATGAGCGCGAGCCTCGCATCCATCCATTCCTTGATGCTCTTTAAGAGTTCGACCTGCTTTGTCACCTGATTCATGCGTTCCGGTTCCAGCTGCACTTCACCGGCCACCACCTGTTCCAGCATCTTTTCCATCTGAACCGCCTGATCCGTAAGCGCATAGTTTGCTGCGAGATTGTCGACGAATTCCTGGTCGTTGTTCAGATGGAACTGATCCAATTGAATGGCAAGGAACTGCTCGATCCTGTTCTCGGTCAGAGGCGGGATGATCTCCGGCAGCGCATCCGGCCCCTGGAGAGCATCCTGTTGCTCTTTGCGTTGCGTTGCAAAGGTCATCGCGCGGTCACGCAGTACTTTCTTGACTGCACCTTTTTTCTTGCGCTTGCACCGCTGGTTGAAACTGAGGTCGCTCCATCTTTCGTTGAAGTTGAAAGCGCCCGTCGCTTTATGCGCTTTCCGGCGCATTTCATAGGCAAATTTTCTGATCCGGAAATATTCGGACGCCGCCTCATTCACCTCATCACGGGTGATCTCAGCCGGCACCTCCCGCGGCATCAGGACAGGGAGATCCTGCACCGCCTTGAGAGCCGGGTTGTTTTTTTGTTTGACTCTTTTGTTTTTTGGGTTGTATACGATCGGCGTGATGGTGTTGTTCACATAATGGTCAAGCTCGGGATTCTCATTCCGGAACTCTTCGCGCTCCTGTTTTCTCGCATCCTCTATGTCTTTTTTCTTGTCTTCCTCGCTGAGGATGAGGCGGTTTAACTTGTAATGCGCTTCCGGATCGTCATCCTTTTCTTCTGATTTCTTCTCCAGGTCGTTGATGCGCTCTTTGCGCTCCCTGTCGTTTTGGATCAGGTTATCAAGGAAACTCAGGTTCCCGCCGTCAGACGAACTGTCCATTGAGGAATGAAAGGAGGTGTTCAACACCTCCTGCTGTTTCTTTTGAAGCTGCTCTTCTCCCGGGAATTGTGCCATAAGAATTGCCCCCTTTTCAGATTGCTTTTATTGCATAGCGGAGATAGCCCACATCCATGCTTTCAACAAGATCCCCGATCGTGTCGATCAGGTTATCGATCTTTTTGTTTTCGGAAAGGAATTGGATCAGATAGTCTTTCAGTTCCGGTTCTTGCTCGAGCTTGGTCAATGCATGCCCAAGAACACTGATCGCACCGGTTCTGCCTTTGCCTGCCAGCGCTGAAACGTACAGTATCTGCACCTCATCCTGGCGTTCGATGAGGAGTGCTCCACTCACGTGTCCTCCGTCAAACGCTGCAAACGACAACTCCGGATCGCACCGGAAAACCGTTCCCTCCTGCTCGAATTGCGCCCCTAAAAAGCCAAGAAACACCGTCCTCTCTGTCTTATTCAGAGAAGCCAGCGTTCGGATATCATCTTTTTCGGCCATCTTTTTCAGTTTTTTTGCTTCGGGCAAGGCCTGCAGTTCGGCAAGCGGGACCGTGCACACAATATTCCCCTCCGTGAGGAAAAACCCGTTTGCCATCAGAAAATCATCCATGCCCGCCAGATCGGCCGGATAGGATGCCGAAAAGGCGTCTGTCTCCTTTTTCAGAAGCTCCTCGATCTTTTGGAGGAGCTCACTTCCGACGCCCCGACGCCTGTGATCCGGATGCACGTAGATCCAGTCCAGCGCCGCCTCTCCATCCATCCCGGAGAGCACAGCAGCAGCGCAGGGCATCCCTTTATCGTCGATCAGCCCTACTCCTGCCTGATCCGGAGTCGCCTGCCCCTGTGGGAAAAAAGGGCGAAAAAACTCCAGATTATCTTTTGTAATACGTGTCAGCTCCATGGATACTCCCTTGTCAGACTATGCCTCTGCGGATCTCTGCTCGTGAAACTCGCGGAATTGCAGTTTTCTGTCAACCAGGAAAGTACCGGTGTTTAAGCTCCGGAACTGATCTGCGATAAGTTCCTGATAGTTGTCGGCTGCCTGTCCCTCATACATATTCTTCGGGATCTGGATCGGCAGCGCCTGGAGCTTTGCCAGGATCTCAGCGGGCATCTGCTGCAGGATCATATCCGGCTGCGGCATTGCTGCCTGACGGCCTCTCTTCTGCTGCTGAAGCGGCTGCTGCTGCATGGTCAGTTCAACTTGTTTTTGTCTCTGTTGGGTAATCTCTGCCATAATGCATTTCCTCCTTTTATCAGATCATTTGGAACAATTCTTTCTTCTTTTTGTTTATACGAATCAACTTAACTTTTGGCAATTCTTTTTTTATACTTTTAAGGATCCTCTCTTCAACAGCGTCGACGGCAGCAGCGACTCCGCGTCTCCCGTCAGATACTTGAGGAAGGCTTCGATCTTTTCGTTTGCGGCCACGAAGTAGATCCGGTTCCCCATGCGATCCGCCGCCTCCACCGCGGAAACAAACTGGTTTAAGAGCCCTGCCATATAAGCCGGAGAAGAGGTATTGTAGATGAGGTCGATGGAAAGATCTTCCGCACCCGAGACATTCGTGATGACGACACCGACCGGCTTGTCCGCTTCAAACGCTGCGACCGAGAGCTTCTCTTCACCCTTATCGAGGTAGTCGCCCGAGCCCGTAGTGTTGTACAAAAACATCTTGAGCAGGTTTTTCTCTTTCACGAGCAGTTTCCCGAGATTCTCAACACGTTGCGGATATTTGAGCTGGCGCAGCTTCTGTACGCCCGGAAGCTTCTCGAGCTCACTCATCCGGATCGCGCAGACCTGCTCACGGTCTTCGATGTCAAATCCCTCAGCCTTCAAAAAACCCTCGATCCCCTCGTTGTTTTCAAAATAGCTCGCATGGATCACCTTGACATCGCTGCCCGCAACAAGCTCCTTGATCTCCTCAATGATATCATGCGCGGCACCGAGCTCCCGGTATTCCGGTGCGGTAAAGAGCCATGTGATCTCCGCCGTCTTCTCCTGGTTCTGTTCCTTGATCCGGACGACTGCTGCTGCGCAGGGCGTCTCATCCTCGATCATACCGAGGCGGATCATCGTCGGTTCCTCCGGCTCCTCCGGAAGAAAAGTCTGGAAGTACTTGATGTTTTCTCTGGTGATTCTGGTTAACTCCATACCTGAAGTCTCCTCCTTTCAAAATGATCCATGGATTGCATGGTTTATTTTCTCAATTTATTGTCCTTCCAGCGGTCCTGCCGGTTCGCCGTCCAGCATGGTCTTGCCTGCGTCTTCTGCGGTGATGGTCTTCAGATCATCCGGATATTCCGATGCAGGGATGTCCGAGATCGAAAGGTACATATTGCTGGCATATCCCACAAGACCCTTATAGATGATCAAGGTCCGTCTGTCTCCGGCGGCTGCCTCCTGCAGCACATAACCGTGATACCCCTCCGGGATATCGGCGATGCTGTCGTTCTTTTCTGTTTTCGTTCTATGCAACGTCAGGGAAGATCCAATCCCCGTCACCTTATAGGTATAATACGTCCTGTCATCCTGTTCCGGAGTCTCTTCTTCCTCTCCCTCTACCACGGTTGCATCGAGCGCATCTTCTTTCTCTGTTTCCTTCTCCGTCTCGGTGCTCTTCTCTGTTTCCGTGCTCTTTTCTGTTTCAGAGGCTGCTTCCGCTTCTTTCAACGCCTGGTCCGCTTGCTCGATGATCGTCTGATAGCCGCTCAAGTCCTGCTTCTCTGTGTCCTTTTTCTGCGTTTGCTCGGTCTCCGTCTCGGTCTCTGTCGATGCCGATCCATACAGCGCCATAAACTCACGGTATTCCTCGTCTGTCATCGTATAGTCTTCTTCGGTCGGCGCTTCTGCCTGCAGTCCTGCCTCCGCAGCGGCATCCGCTTTCTCACCGGGCCGTCCGTCCCGCGCGTACACCCCGATCGCGACACCGCCGAAAATGGCATACGCTCCGATCATGCAAGCGATGACGATCGCCCATTTGTTCCACTTAAACTTTTTCATGTTCAGTATGCTCCCTCCAGGGTAAATGTAAATGTGCTCGGGATCTCATCTCCCTCTATCTGCAGGACAAGCGTCCCGTCCGCATTCTTTTTGATCTTCCCGTTGGCCGTCTCATAGACGATCGTTTCCGTCACATTGCCTTCCGGGTCGTAATACATATCCGTGCGCTTGCAGTTTGTGACATCGAGCCCGCCGAATCCGACCTTCGCTTCAAAATCCAAAAACGCTGCGTTATCGCTGTCAATCTGCCAGGTGCTCATACCGATCAGGTTAGTGCCGTCGGTATCCCAGAGATCGAGGGATGCATTCGTGTGCTGTTTGTCGATCCACTGCCCGACATACTCGGATGCGGCTGCCATCTTGGCCGGCGCTGCGAGCTTAATGATGATCACGATCACAAAGACTGCGATCGCGGCCAGCGCTATGATCAGGACAAGCTTCGCGTTGTTTTTGTTTTTTTCTCTCATGAAGGTATTCCTCCTAGGTTTTTTTAGGATGTTGAGGTCAAAAGTCACATGTCGCGAAGCGACATTGTGACCTTTGCACTAGAATCCGAGTGGACGAACGAGTTCGTCCATCCGGATTTTCGTGCAAAGTGGGCATGCGTGTTCCACGCATGGCACTTTTGACCTCACCATCGTTTAATTAAACAATCGATCCGGAATCTTGTCGGCGTTGCGTCCGCTTCTCAGCCAGATCGTCAGCGCCGCGAAAAGCCGGTGCACTTTTTTTCTCACATTCGGGTCGCGGGCTTTCATGTCCGGGCTCAGCCGTTCGTCGAGCTGTCGCAGCACATCTCTTAAGTCTTCCCCATTGCTCTGGTCGATATGCAGATCGTCCACAAAAGATTCAAATTCCGGTTTCGATAAAAACCCGGTGTATGCACCCGTGGCGCTTGGCGGATCCTTTAAAACCACCGATTCCACAGCGATCCGTCGTCCGCGTTTATGATACTTAAAAAGCAGGTTCTCGTTTTTCGCCAGGTTCTTGTAATCGTCCACGCCGGCGATAAGCCCCATCATCCGGATCGTATTGATCTGGTTCAAGGCCCTCTCCGACATCCGCAGTTCAAAGCCTGCCTTGTTCTCGCCCATCATACGGCTGTATTCGGAAAACTCCTGGACGCCCTCACGCGAAGCCAGACCGTCGCTCGTCGTCGCTGTTCTGGTATTAAACGGCAGGATCGTATCGCCGTCCTTCCCGAGGCAGCTCATGAGCGAAGAAAACCGGTGTTGATCCTTCTTGACATTCTCGCTCTTATTCTTGCGCTCCTGGGTATTCTCCTTATTCTCATCATCTGTGGAAAAGAGCTGCTCCTGCCGGAGCTGCCGACCGGTGCGCCTCCGTCTCCCGTCATCGTCGGCACTCATATCCGTCGTCTCTTCCTCGACGATCCGGACTGCATCTTCTCTGGGCACAGTACGGATCTGCCCCTCCTGTACCGCCATCACCATGTCTTCATAAGAGACGGCGCCTCTTTGGATCGCCTCGTCACTCATGACATATTCGGACAGGTCGTCTGCCATCAGCCGGCTCTGCGCCTCCACGCTCTTTTTCAAGAGCTGTACCGCCGCCATCTTGCGGTGTCCGCGCGGTGTCCACGGCTTCACGTTCTCTTCATATTCGCGGCAGGCATCCACGACGGACGCCCCCTGGTTTTTCGCCAAAGACCGTATCTCTGCACGATCCAGTTTTAACCCCTGTTCCGGAAGCCAGGACTCCTGTGTCATCGCGGCGCGGTATTCGTCGACTGCTGCCGTCACATGATCCATGTAGCCGTCACGATCGCGATCCTTATCCCACTCCGACTCGTTCTGGTTGAAATCAATGATCGTCTTGTAGTCGCCGGTCTCGTGACCCTCGGATCGTTTTACTTCCCCGTTCTCCTCATCCGCCCTGTCCTCCAGGTCTTCGTCCACGGTCTCCACCCCATGGCGGCCAGCCGGATCTTGCTCCTTTTCCATCTGATCAAGAAAAGACAGATCATCCCCTTCGGTGAGCGAACCGGGTTTTAAAACGGTTTTCTTTTGTTCTTCACTCAGTTTCAGCGCCATGGTCGTTTCCTTCTCCGTTGTTACCGTAATAACAGAGTGTCAGCATGGTCATATCATCGAACTGAACCGCCGTTCCGATAAAAGCAGCAATCTCTTCCCGGACATGGTCGTCGAGCGCCTTCGGGTCATCTTTGGGTGCCGCATTCATGGCGGTGAGCATCCGCTCCAAGGAGAAGAGCTCCTCTTCTTCGTTCGTGGACTCCGGGAATCCATCCGTATAAAGCACCAGCACGTCGCCCGGCTGCAGTGTCATCTGATACTCCTTGAATTTGACTGTCTCAACAACCGCCAGCGGCACCGCGTGTTTATCCTCATATACTTGATAGGTCTCTCCCAGTCGTTTGATGATCGGATATTCGTGTCCTGCATTGGCACAATCCATCTCCCCGGTGGAGATGGTCAGGATCCCGATCCAGACCGTCACAAACAACATCTCTTCGTTCCCTTCGCAAAGGAGTTTGTTTGCCATGGATAAGATCTCCGCAGCACCTTTGTTCTCGGAAACAGCAAGGTTTTTGATCAAGGTTTTTGCAATGACCATAAAGAGCGCCGCAGGCACACCCTTGCCGGACACATCTGCCATCACCAGGCCCAGATGGTCCTCATCAATGAAAAAGAAGTCATAAAAATCTCCGCCGACCTCCTTCGCGGGTGTCATGGAGGCGTAGAGTTTCAGCTCCTTCTGATCCGGAAAATCAAGCGGCAGCATATCCGCCTGGATCCGTCTTGCCACGTCGAGCTCCGCGCTGATCCGCTCCTTCTCTGCCGTGACTGTGGTCAGATCCTCGATATACTGACGGATCTTCTTTGTCATATCCGAAAAGGACTGCGCCAGCACTGCCGTCTCGTCCGTACCCGTTCTGTCCCAGGTAAAATCCAGGTTGTCACCGCTGATGCACTGCACCTTGTCGGTCAACTCCTCGATAGGCTCCGACAGGCGTTTGGAAACCAGCTTTGCAATAAAATACAACACGAGAACCAAAACCCCGAATACGATCAGGATCACAATGATCGCACGGACCAGGAACTGGTTGGTGCTTTTCAACTGCTCCGTCGTTTCCGTCAGGAAATCCGTGATCATCTTCTGTGACTGCGCGTTCAGTTCAGAATAATCGGCTACGAAAAGTGTGGACCATCCGACCAACGGGATCGGTGCATAGTAGACCTCGTAATTTGTCGAGTCAAGCGCTTCTTCCACATAGGCGTCCACTTCTTCCTGCGACATTTTTTTCAGGTCTTCGACCTTGTACTCCGTCAGCTCCTCCCCATTTGCCGAGAGCGTATACGTCTCTTTCCCGGTTTCTCCCTTCGCTGCGTTCTCAAGGATCTTATTGAGCGTGGGCAGACCGCAGTCATAGAGGTTCTTTTGCTCATCCGGCTTCAAGCCGAACAATCCCGCCTCCGAGGAAGAAAGCTCCACATTGCCTTCCCCGTCAACAAGAGTAATGACAGCGCCTTTCACCGAGTTCGTCGACAGATAATCGTTGAGGGTGCTCATCCTGATATCGATCGCAGCCACACCGAGCAGCTTTCCGCCGGCATAAACCGGCATACTACAGGTCACCATACCCTCTCCGGTAAAATAATCTGTTTTCACGGAGCTAAAGACCGGTTCTCCTGCCTCCACTGCGGCAATGTACCAGTCTCTGCTCTCCGCATCAAACGTCATAGCGCTCCCGTGTTCATCGATCGCTGCAGCTGCCTGATTGTCCGCGATGATCGTAAATCCTGCTGTTGAGGCAAAATAGATGGAGGCTGCATCCTGATTCGTCTGATAGTTGGCTTCCATCACATTTCTCAGCCGCGACATCACTTCCAGCACGTGGCGGCTTTCGGAGTTCGTGATATCAAATCCTTTTGCATTCAACCGGTAGATCGTGTCCTTCGAGTCCATCGTCGGGAGCATGATGTCCTGTTTCGCGGGTTCGTCGGCCTTGTAAACGCGCTCCGCCGCGATCCCGAGCATCTCTACCGTGCTCTGGCAGGTGGTAAAAAAACGGTTGATCGCTTTGGCGTTTCCCTCCGTAGCGGTCATCGTCGTCTCGTCTGTGATCTGATGCAGCGGTTCAAGGATCCCGTTATGGACATTCTGCGTCATGGACAGGATCAACTCCGCCTGCATGGCTCGTACCCGGAACGTATAGACCGCATTGACCACGGAAAAGAACATGGTCAGGATGATCGTAAGAGCGAGCATCACGCGAAAAATCCGCATTGCGATCGTTTGCGGCTTCTGTTCTTTTTTCTTGTCTGTTTTCGTTTTCAATACCATAAAGGGTAGTCTGTTCCTTTAATTTTCATTCTCCTGGTGCGCATAGCCATCGGATGCCATGATCACGTTCTGCACCTTTTCCTGATCCTGATCCGGCGTCGCCGGATAGGCACGCACAGCTCCGAAGAAGCGCAGCAGGATGTCCCGCTCCATCAGAAGCGGCCAGCTGTCCGACCCCGAGATCGCCGTCACCAGGTTGATGAGATAAGCGCCTTGATCGGTCATGAGCTTCCGCACGTGCGCACAGGCTTTATCGGTCAAAAGCGCGATCTCTGCACGGATGCCGCAGAATGCATCCCCGATGATCAGGTCGTACCGGTCATGCTCTCCCTGATATACCAGCTTCTCCATGAAAAGAGAAGCATCGTCGATCGTCAGCGTAAGCCTCCCGCCATACCGCAGATCCTCCAGGAAGAAATACTTCTCCGCGATCTCCTCCATCAAAGGATCCAGCTCCACAACCGTGATATGCGCATCGGGAAGGTCGCGCAGTAGAAACCGCGGCACTTCGAGCCCAGCGCCGCCCATCACAAGGATCTCCTTCGGCGGGCGATCCTTAAACTCTCTGGAAACGACTTCGCGCATCCGCCTCGCGTATTTGAGGACCGGTTCTCCGCGGAGTGCCGGGTCGAGCCACAGCGCCGACTGGCAGATATCATCCACAAAGAGCATGCGCGCAACGCCGCGTTCATCCTCCTGTTCCACAATCTCGATATGCGGGTTGAATTCACTGTTTTCAAACGTTTCAATCACAGACATAACAAACCCCGTCCCTTATGCATTTTCAGAAAACTGCTTCGGCAGGTAGATCCCGTCCATCACGAGGTCGGCAATGTCATCTTCCTTCTCGTTGAGGTTCTTCCACGCGCCGACGCCTTTGTTCTGCGCAATGTTTTCCGAGTAATTTTTGACCTTCTCACTGAACTGTTTCGTGTTCGGATCGTAGGCAACATTCTTGAATTGGTTCGTCACTTCCTGCGGATTCTCGATCTTCTGCAGCCACATCAGCTCCACGGCTTTTTGCTGCTCGCTGTCACGCAGCACATCGGAGATCAGAAGCTCCTGTGTCTCGGTGGCCGGATCGTGCGAGGAGTTATGGACGACCAGTTTGTTTCCTTTGATCCCGACGATCGTATAATAATGAAAACCACAAAGAAGGGTCAGCGCGCTGTCATGGTCGATGGCTTCTTTTACGACATCCATAAACTTCACACGCAGGTTCTCCAGCGCATTGGTGTCTTTCCCAAGCGATTGTCCCTGGTTGTTCGTCAGACCTTTTGTTTGTTTGACCGCGCGCGCGGGCTGGAACACCATCTTGCGGACAGCGGTGTTTTTCTCTCCGGCTTGCTCTAACTTCTCCAGATAGAAGTCTGCGATCATATAGGGATTCCCCATGGGAGATCCGATACGCGCCTTCTGTCTGTTCTTTATCGTGAATGTCTCGATATCGTCCTTTTGCTTTTGATAGGTCTCATCATCCAGCCCCATATCGTCCTGCTTTTTCAGGGTAGGCTTGTAGGCACGAAAAGCCTGCTGTGTCACGATTGGGACATTTTTCTTCCGCAGATAATGATTGAGGACGGCGGAGCCTGCGCAGGACCAACAGTCCATGGAGCCGGGCACCTGTCTTTCGTATACCTCGCCGAGATTGGTATCCAGCTTGACATCGTAGTTTGGCACGTTCCGTTTCTCATGCTGCTCCACCCGCTCCTTCATCGTGCCGTCGGTACTGATCATACGCTGTACGAAGCGATCATAATAATCATAGGTTTCCTTTGCCTTGCCCTTCAGATCCTTGTACAGGAGGCCGCGGTTCATGATCCGGTTTCTGAGCATCACAACCGTCTCAAGCGTGCAGTTTGAGACATCAATCATCTTCAGGTACTCCGGGGGATACTGGATCTCCTCTGTCTTGGAAAACCTGTCCACAAAGTCTTCATAGTAAAGGTACAATTCCAACGGCTTTAGGGGGCAGTTGGGGCTCAACACGTCAAAGTTGCGCGTGATCTGCGCGCGACGTTCAATGGCTTCGTTCAGATTCTTCGGTTCCTGCTTGAGGAAAACATACGTTGTTTGCCTTTTGCCGTCATAATGCTCATATGTGACGTACTCCTTCTGCTCGCCGTTTAGGATATTCTGTTGGTTGATCTCATTACGGATCAGATTTTCATTTTTGATCGTTCGCGTCACGGGCTTCTTGTTGCGCTGTCTGGTTCCGGACGTTTTGACCACTTCCTGGTCTCCTGTTATGATCCCTTTCTTCTTGTTTTCTGTCTTGACCTTGGTTTCTGTCTTGACCTTTTTTTCTTTCTTTTCCTTCTTGGTCTCCGATTCCCCTGTCTTCTTTGTTGCTGCCTTCTTTGCGCCCTTTTCTGTCTTCGATTTCGGCTTTTCTGTCTTCGATTCCGGCTTTTCTGCCTCCATCATTTTGATCACGCGCTTCAGATCCTTTTCCGCCTGATCCATGAGCAGTTTTGCCTTTTTGAGCGCTTCTTTACGCAGTTTTTCGTCCTTCACCACGTACTTTACGATCGCATCGTAATTCTTCATGCACTCATCCAGATCGCAGCAGCATTTGATATACATCTGATCCAGCTCGGTCTCTGCAAATTTGAGCATGCGATCCAGCTTCTCCTTCTTTGCCAGAGCAATATGCTGGTTCTCAAAATGCATCCGTGCCTTCTCATCGTCGGGATAGTTCGCCTTTTTCCGGTCTGTTGTGATCCTGTCGTTTGCGATCTTGTTCGTGCTGATGGAATCCAGTTTCAGGTTCTCCTTCTTAAGCTCCTGATAAGGCGGGGCCACCGATTCCTTTTCCTGCGCCTTCGGTTTGAACAGCTCGGGATTTTTGCTCTGCTGAGAAAATTTCTTGTTGAGCTTATACTTTCTCACACCGGTCAAAACCTTGTCCAGCTGCTTCTCCTGCATCTCCTTCTTTTCTTCATCCAGTTTGATCTGCGGATTTACGACGTTTTTCTCAGGCGCGGTTTGCAGTTCGGGCTTCTCCACGTTATAGACGATCTGGTTTTTATTTAACTCTTTCTCTTTCTTTTGAAGCGGTGCATCCATAGAGCTTTTCCCCTTTCATAAAGCGCTGAGCGTCGCGCTCGACAGTCCGAGCCAGTACGCAGCTGCGAAATTTGCTTTTTCCTGTACGATAAAATCCAGCCGTTTATGGAACAATGCCCGCAGGCCGTCTATATCATCTTTTTCATCAAAGTAGGCTTCAAAATAATTGTCGGTGTTACCCTCGAGGCGGAGTGAGATCTCATCCAGCAATGCCGTGGCGACGCCCTTACTGCGATACGGCTCCGGAACGAAGAGATACTTTAAGAGCAGCGTATCCTGCTCATAGCCAAGCGCCGCGATCCCGCACAGTTCGTCATTCTCGTTGAATGCGCCGAAAAATGCGGAAGAGTCCCTCCGTATCTCCGGCGGAAAAACGCGTTCGATCGCCAGCCGATCCATATACCTGTCAAAATATACGATTTGCATAGAACCGCCTCCTTTACTCTTCTGCCATCCGTTCAAACCGAAGATCCACACCTCTGCGCTCCTGATCGTCGATCCAGAGCAGGGTGTCGCTGCCGTCTCCGCTCGGGATGATCACCCCTGTCCCTTTTTGATAAGCGGTCTCCACACCGCCGCTCTCACTCGTGTCCATGTTGGTGCGAACACAATCCTCATAATGAAGCCCGCCCACGGCATCATCATAGATCGCCGTACAGCTCCAGGTGGAAAAGGCCGCCTCACCGCCCGGGATATAGATCAGGATCTCATATCCCTTGCTGCGCTTCGGATTCGGTGTGATCGTGAGGAGCGCCTGTCCGCCGGTAGCATCCAGATACTCGCCGTTCCAGTCAAACGCACGGTTGTCCGGCGGCGTCATATCCACCTCTTCCAGCACTTCCTCCGCAGCTGCCGCTGCTTCGGTACTTTTCTCCTCTGTCTTTTGCCCGCAGGCCATCAGGCCGATCGAAGCAAGCACAAGCAAACATGCGAGAACCTTTTTCATGATCTTGATTTCCTTCCGTTATTTTCTGCCGGGTTTTCCAGATTGACATACACCCATGCCAATTTCGGCGTGATCGTGACCACACCGGGCGTACTCATGAGAAGCCCTTTCACGATCTCGTCTCCCGGCTCCACCGTCACCGTAAAATGCCGCGTCTTCTCTTCGATCGCAGCCGCCGTCGTCCGCAGGAGTGACATCATCTGCGCATCCGTCAGTGTCCCGTCGTGTTCCGCGGCGATGATCCAGTAATGGCCGGGTGAGAGTTCCTCTGTCACGACCATACCGAGGATATCCTCCCCCTTGACATACGCAAAGGACAGATCCGGTTCCATGATGTGGCCGGTGAATTCCTCGATCTCCTGCCGCAGTTCATCCCCCGCTTCCGAAAACGGGCGGCAGTTCTTGTTGGATTTGAAAGCGGGCCGCAGGATATCAAGTTCCATCAGTTCCCACTCGCTCATGCGGAACAGCATCTCTTCCTCTGCATAGTCCGTAAATCCGAAATCCTGCAGGAAGGCGGTAAACATCTCCGACTCATATTGGTTCAACAGATACTGGATCTTGAGCATGATCTCCGCTTCCTTCTCGCCGTCCGGGAAAAGATAGGTGCCTGCCGCGATGGACAGAAGCCTTGAGATCAAGGTGTTGCCGATCTTTTTGCGCCGGCTGTCCCTCCTGACAAAGATGGAGCGGATCATGATGGAAGCGCTGCCGTCCTCTTCCGCCATCAGCACTCCGGCGATCGCGCCGGCCGTCTGCCTGGACTTGTCATCCCGCGCACCGATGCAAAGATACCCGAGCCCGATCGGCTCCACATCCATCACATCGAGCTCCTCATAGAGATCCGGGAGGATCACATCACGGTAGTCCGGCAGATTTTTTTTGGTAACCGCTTCATAGTAGATCACGACTGATACACTCCTTATTTACTCTATACCAAACTCTTTTTGCAGCATCCCGTAAACGCTGAAATACTGATCTTTGCCGAACTTCTTGATGATCACCTGCACAAGCAGCGGCACCAGATAGTTCGTAAACAGGCGTTTCTGATATTCCTTCTTAATGCTGTCTTTGCTGTTCGGATCCTGTTCTGCGTCCTGGAGGCCGAGCCGCTTGCTGATGGAATTTTCGATCTGCGCGACCTCCGCCGGATGGGAAATCGCGGAAATCTCCAAATCCTGCTTCAGCCATGCAACGAAGTCTTTGGAGCGGCTGTTGTAAATCTTATCATCGACCTGCCCCTGCTCATTCTTCGGCTCTACAAACCAGCCGCCCGAAGAGATCCGGCCTTTCAAGCCGCCGTAGATCCGTTCAAAGATCATGGCCTGCATCACCTCTGCGCCGGTGAAGTCAAAGTTTTTCTCATAGTCCATCTTGTTGTGTACGATGCCTTCCTCCTGATTCTGCAGCGTGCCAAACGCCAGATCCACATCTTCATCACTGTAGCTCTCTTTCGCCCAGAGCTTTTGTGCATCCGCATTCACGCTCTTGTCGAGCGCATTCAGGAGCTCTTTCTTGTTCTGATTCCGGTTCTTTAACTCAGCAGTCTGCTCCACAGAGGAGCCTCTCCTCGCATAGCCGATCATGAGGGAAGGACTCGACGTGATCTCCTGCTCCCCTTTTTCCGTTTTGAGCGAGTATTGCCTGGTGCCCCCGTGGGTCAGCTGCATTAACTGCAGGCTGATATCGCTCTGCTCAAACCGCTTACGGTCCTCGCGCCTGCGTGCCTCGCGAAATGCAACGTCATATACCATCTTCGCCCGGTTCAAGTCGCCGATGTAATTCAGAAACAGCATGCGAAATTCCGGTTTCCCCTGACACACTTGGTAGAAAAACTTGCTGGTCAGATCGATCATCCCAGAGAAATTTTTTTGGAAGTGCACGATCTGCTCAGGCGAGGCCGCGTAGCGTACCTTGATAAATCTGGTGAAATTATTGCGCAGCTTTGACATGATGCCCACAAACGTGTCGGCCGCCTGCTCCCCAAGGGCGTTCTGGATCGCAGTCTTCAGCTTTGCCCCTGATTCTTCAATCCTCTTATCTGATTCGCCGATGAGTCCGGCCGGGTTGGACGTATTGTGCAGCGCCGTCATATCCTCGCCCTGGTTCTTGATGCTCTGTACGAGATTGAGCGGCGTATAGCCTTCTGTTTTGACCCCGTTGTCCTTCTGCATCAGATCCATTTCGTCTTCGGTGATCTGCTTCTCTCCTAACCGTTGGTAGGAAAGGTCATCCTGCCCGGATTTCGACACGCCGTTGATGTCGGATATCATCTTCGTCGCCGGAGCAAGGAGCGAGACGAGCGGTACTGCGAGGTATTTTGCACCGAGCCTGATCGGCGCCTTTTGCAGGATATCACTGGTGTTGATGCCGGCATTTTGGGTCACATCCGCCAAAAAACTCGCACAGTTTCTGGTGACCACATTAAACCCGCCTGCAGGGTAACGCTCTGCTTCGATCAGCATCTGATTGATCTGGCGGTTCGTTGCCTTGTAGGTCTTTGCAGCTGCAAAGGATTTGCCTCTCTCATCCCACAGAGCGCCGGGCATGAGCGCACCGGTTGCGACCTGATCTGCACCGTTTTGTGCACCGCCCTTGAAGCCGTTCAACGCGAACCCGCCGCGTGGGCCGTAGCCGACGTCGATGGTGTTTCTGATGTTCCTTCCGCTGGCTGGATCCCATTTGGTAAAGCCAAGCCGCATCCATGCATGACCGGAATTTACGAAATCCGTGTTATTGGCATCCGTTTCTGCGTTCGCACCCACCGTGACAGTCGGCTCCTTGTCCGGATCCTCTGCCGTTTCCATCGCCCAGTTCATAGGCACACGGCTGGTGTCTGCCATGATCTCCTGATTGTCCTTGCCGCTTTTGACGCCCTCGATCTCCCGGCTGAACTGGTCCTGTTTCTCCTGCGTTGCAACCTTCGATGTCTTCTGCGTGGAGTTGGGGCCGTTGATCTTTTTCTTGGTCCAGCGAAGGGCAAAATTCACCCCTTTGACCACGCCGCCTCCGATCCATTTCAACGGCTTTCCGAGGTAATGGATCGCGCCGAAAAGCGTCCAGCCTGCAATCTTGGCTGCCTTATCTTTCTTGGTGAGCCCCGGCGTAAAATTACGGTTCTTAGCGCCCCTCTGCGCAATATCGATCTCTTCTACTTCATCGGGAATATCCTCGTCCAAATTGGTTCCCAGCCCGAAGTCATCAAACGATCTCCGTTTTGCCCTGACCGCTTTGAATTCCGGCAGCTTAGACTGTGCACGCGCTTCTCTGCGTTGCTTGCGCACTTTCGCCATTTCTTCTATTGCTGTCTTCTTTGCGAGCTCCTTGGCAGCCTTTTGCTGCTCTTCATTCACCTGCTGCTCGCCATTTTCATCCTCATAGTTTCCGTCTTCGATCTCTTTCTCCAAATTTTTCAGGGCATTATTGACCGCTTCCTCGTCCTTGGTGTCGAGCTCTTCCTCCTCGTCATCATCATGGGTGTGAGGCAATTCATCATAGCTCTTGTCGAGATCGATCTCTTCTTCCTCGTCTTCCGAGTCTGTGTCGTTGATCGAAAACCGGATCGGCTTCTGATCATCCTTGTGCTCTTGTTCTAACTTCTCCTGCTCTTGCTCCAGCTTCGCCCGCTTCTCTGCCGCCTCTTTCATCAGCTGTTTTTTGGTAAGCCATTTTTCGGGAGCGGCATAGGGCTCTTCTCCCTTGCCCATCATTCCGCGGAGCACAAAGTAGAGATAACGGAGTTTTCCCTCTTTGGCCTGCTTCATGGCATAGGAAGAAAGATCCTGGCGGTTGTTCTTTTTATCTGTGCCTTTGTTGCTCTGTAAAACGTTCATGACGGACTGCGCCTCCATCGCCCGTCCGACTTTTTTGTAAAGAGCCGCCCAGGAGTGGATTTTACGGCAGTACGCCCTGAATGGATCCGCCGCTTCATCTTGACGAGTACCTGTATGCGCGAAGACATATGAGCGCACCTTGTCCGCCTTTGCATAAACCTTGTGCATCTTCTCCTGATACGCCTGCTGGAGCTCAGCCTCATTCGTGATCTTATCGTCCTCAATTTTCAGCTGCGGCGCCGTCTCAGAAAGGAACGGAATCAATTCGCGGATGGCTTGCTTTATATCCGCAATGTCTGCATTTCTCTGTTTATCCGCAAACAATCCGAGGACGCCGGTCTTGTATTTGTCAAGGTCGTTCAGGCACTTCTGCCACCATTGAAGGATGCGATTCTCTTCCCCTACCTTCACCTCGATATTGGCCGCCTCCTGCTCCGCCAGAATCTGGTCGATCTCCTGTTCTTCCAGCGGCTTTTCTGCGGTCTTTGGCTCTTCTTTCTGTGGCTCTTCTTTCTGCGGCTCTTCGACCTTCGGCTCCTCTTTCTTATCCAACTCATTCAGCTGATCCTGCAAGATCTTTTTGTCCTGACGGTCCTGCGCATCCCATTCCTTATAGGTGTTCAGCGTTTTCCTCGTTTCATTCAGATCCTTGGAACCGAGGAACGCGCGGCGGTAGCGCGCGAGCGATTTATTTCCTGCAAAATCATCATCCGGGCTGGTCGCCGTATCGACATAATTGTACCGGCTAACCTTGACTGTCTTATCACCGTCCTTTTTGTCTACCTGCAGCAGGTTATTCTTTTCGTCTTCGCTAAGCGTTTCCAACTGCGGCCGCGAGCTCAACACGTTTAGGTTCACGTTCTTTGAGATCTTCGGCTCGCCGATGATCATGACACGCGCCCAGAGATGCTTGCCTTTCCTAAGCACATGGTTGTTGTTCAGAATCTCCACGGTGCGATAAGCGGCCTGTCCGAATCTGAGGTTCATGCCCCCAAACCTGGCAAGGACACCGGCGACCTTCTCTTTCCTTGGTGATTTTCCCTTTTCCTTGACAGCCTCAAGGTATTCCCCACACGACGCTTCCAGCATGCTGAAATACTCGGTGACCTCACCGACACCCGTAGGGATATCGGTGTTGGCATCGAACGTTTGCGAGAGCTTATCCTTCAGGTTTTTGAAGTTCCCGACCACCTCCTGGTACTGCGGATCTTTGTCATCCTTCGCCCCCTCCAGGTCATTCAAAAGATCTTCCATGCTGTGCAGATAGGTATGCCCGTCCTCGAGGCCCGGCATTTCCTTTTCGCCAGCTTCTCCAAGCTGTTCGGCGGCCTTCTCGGCGGCTATCTGCTTCTCCGCCAGGCGCAGTTCATCATCGCTGAACTCTCCTTCTCCCTTCGCCTCACGGACCTCGCGCGTCTTTTTTTCATACTCGTCTCCGGTCATACTCTGGAATGCAGCATTGGTGAACACGGCGTATTTGGCCTCAATGTAGTTGTCGGTAGACTCTTTGAGTGCCAGCGCATGGCGCACCTTCTGAAGCTGCTCTTCACTGAGGGCGGCATTTACGTCACCGCGCACCGCAAGGAGCTGCTGGATCTGCGCGGCTGCGAGTTGATAGCGCTTGATCCTCGGGATCATATCCGGAAATACAGCATCTGACACATTCTTTATGACCGAGGGATCAAAATTCAGATAGGTATTGATGACACGCGTGATCGCCTTTGCGACCTCGGTGGCGCTGACCTTTTTCTTGTTTTCCAACCCGTCCGGCAGCAGCTTTTCGTCTTCCTTGACAGAATCCATCATCGTCATGCAACGCACGCTGATGTTTGCACGTGCCTCTTTTTCCGCTGCGATGCGGGCCTTCTCTTCCTCTTCCTTCCGCCTTTGTTCATCCTTTGTCGCCTGCGACACGCCAAGCGTCCCGGCCTTTTCTTCCTTGATCTGCGCCTGGAAGACCTCTTCCCGGTCGGGATTGTATTCTTTGAATTTGTGCTTGTCTTCAAATCCTTCCGGCTTCTCTGCAAACTCATCCAGAAGGAAACGGTTTGCGAGCCGCGTGATCACAAGCAAACGATTCCTGAGCGCAGGGACAGTTGCCTCAAGATCGGTCTCATAGGCGGTGGGCGTCGCCGTCAACAGATGGAACAGATCCTTTCTGATCTTTCCGACCGCCGTGATCGCCTGTGGTTCACGTTCGTTTTTCCATTCAACGCGCTCGTTGTAATCCTTTTCTTTCTCCTTGCGCTCTTTCGTTAAGGCCTCTTTCTTATCTGACAACGGCCTGATCTCATTCTCAAGATCTCTTGATTTCTGATCAAGCGTTTTGTCCGGTCTGCGGCCAAAGCTCTCTTTCTCTCTGGCAATCAGCTCCTTCATCACTTTCGTGAGTTCTTTTTGTTTGGGCTCTATCTGCGCGTCCAACTCTTGGATCTCTTTCTCATTGTCCTTAAGCCACTGCTTCAGATCCTCGAAACTGATCTTCTGCTCTCTCGCGAGTTTCTCCATAAACTCATTGACCAGTTTCTGTTCATTCGCATCCAGACGGTCGATGTGTTTTTTGATATCGTCGTCGGTGATGGACTCATCCGTCAAAAGACGCAGCTTTGCGAACAACGCAAGACCGGACGCGGGATTCAACAGTTCCCTCGCCACTTCTGCGATAGTCATATTCTTTTGGTTCACAACCAGATCCCTGCGGTCCTCCTTCTTGGTGCCGCGGGCATCGGCGCGCATCTCATTGTATTCGTCGAGCAAGGTCATGAAGACCTTCTCGTGCGGGAACTGTTTCTTCCCGGGAAGCTTGCTGCGGATCTCATCCTTTGTCAGGGGGGCGATCGTTTCATACATCCGCGCGGGATCCGAGAGATCTTCTTTTCCGGTAACGCCTGCTTCATGCGACTGGGCCATCACCTCATAGATCGTATTGCGCCGCGTCGGCACAAGGTACGCGAGCAACGCCAGACGAAACGTAAACAGGCTCTTTTCATCCTTCGACAGCATCTTGTACATGCCAAGCATGTTGCGCGCAGATTTCGAGCTGTTCATAATGCGTTTCGCTTCTTGATTCGCAGCTTTCGGATCCTTGGAGATCTTCTCCGCATCCGCCGTCGTGAGGAACTTCTTTTCGTTCAGTTCTCTTGCGATCGCCTTGTCGCGATCATTCATGAGGCCCTTCACCCTTTCGGCGGTATCCGCTTTATTGAGGTTCCCGGAAGCCTTGAACATCCCCATGTCCCTCGCGGCCTGATCCCGCTTCGCTTTCCTCTGCTCGTATTTGATACGGGCCAGGACGCGCTTCTGCGCATCGGTCAATCCCATGTTCCATTTGTCTTTGACGGTGTCGGGATCCAACCCCTGGCGTAAGAGCATGTATTTATGTCGATCGCTTAAATTGCCATAGTCGACCTCAAAGGGCTTGGGTTTATCGCCACCCGTAAAGAAATTCTTGACCGAATTGAAGACACCCTTGATCCCTGTCTCTTTTGGCTTTTTTGCATCTTCCTGCTTCTTCTTTTCCGCTTCCTCTTCCTGGGAAAGAGGACCGACCCAATTGTTGTCGGTGCCTGTAAAGAAACTCTTGACTGAATTGAAGGCGCCTTTGATGCCCGTCGACTTCGGTCCGCCTTTTCGCAGTTTCGCCTCAGCAGTCGCCTCTCTTCTCAACGCGACATCCATGATCTCCGCTCTGTTTTGGCCAAGCCCCTCGTCGCCGATGAGGGCGTTCTGCTCCTCCTGACCCTTTTTCTGGAACTTTTTGACCTCATCGATGTTGATCTGATGTCCGTCTTGCGCGGTCAGGCTGGTCAGCAGGCCGAGATTCACCTCGTCGGTTTCCCGTAACATATCATTCAGCGTCTTTTTCTGCAGATTCTCGCCGGTGTTGAAGTCGAACTTGTATTCCTCCTTATCCAGCGGCTTATCGCCCGTAAAGAAATTCTTGACGGAATTGAAGACACCCTTGATCCCTGAATGCTCTGCTTTTTCTTTTTCCTTTTCCTCCTCAGTCTTCTCGTCGGGCTTAATCGTCGTCCCCTTCTGCAGATCGATCCCGCCGGTATTCATGGCATTATCGAGCAGCGCCATCTGATCCAGCAGCGTGCCTTTTTCCGTCATCTGCTCGCGGATATATTTTGCGCCTTTTCTGGTGTCCTGGATGGAATTGTCCGTGATCGTATAGCCCTGTCCGCCGATACCGGTACCGCCCAGCATCAGACTGGACAGGATCTGTCCATCGTCATCATTGTTACGGACTTCCTCTATCCCCTTCGCCGTCTCTTCATTGATCTCCTTCTCGATCTTATCAAGCTCTTTCTTGGCTATCTTTTGCAGCTCTTCCAGTTGTTCTTTCTGCTTCTTCTCGTCGTCTGTCAGCTCTTGTTTCCCGTTCAACTCGGCGAGAAGCTTTGCATTCGTCTCTATCGAGCTCTTGACCGACGCCAGATCCCCGCTGCGAGCATCTCTCGCGGCTTGGCTCACCTCCGCAATACGGTTATAGGTGACCAGTACATTGCTGACATGCACAAGCGCAGCCTGACCCTCTTTCTTGACGGACTCGTCGTCATAGAGTGCCATGGTGAAGTCATTCTCAAAGGTTTCCGCTTCGATCTTCCAGTTCGGATGCTTATAGACTTCCTCAAATGCTTGGGTTTCATATGCTTCAGCCATGTTGATTCCCCCTTGGATTTCAAGTGACTTTGAAAGCGAACTTTACTCTTCTCTGTACCCTCTGATGATCGCCTGCTGCAGTTCTGTGCCGACGCCCATGCGTCCCGTCTTCATGCATTCCGCATCGACGGCTTCAACGAGATCCTGGTAGTCGATCTCTCTGTTTTCCGCAGCGGCGCGGTAAGCGACCTCCACGGAGATGGATTTGATATTGCTGCCGGTGAGCGTCAACGCCTGCGCCAGGAGTCTGAGGTCGATCTCTTTGGAAAGCGGCGTCCCCTGCGGGAAAGCGTTGGTCCACAACGCAAGGCGCGTCTCCTCCGATGGCTCCTCGATCGGGATCATGTAGGTGATCCGGCGCTTGAAGGCCGCGTCAAAATTTTGCATATTGTTGGTTGCGAGGATCGAGATCCCCGGATATTCCTCAATCTTCTGCAGGAGATAACTCGTCTCCGCATTCGCATATTTGTCGTGGGAGGAAGAAACCTCGGTCCTCTTGGAGAACAGGGAATCCGCCTCATCAAAAAACAGGATCGCGTTGGAGTTCTTCGCGGCGTCAAACACCGCACCCAGGTTTTTCTCCGTCTCGCCGATGTACTTGCTGCTGATCTGCGAGAGGTCGATCCGGTAAATATCAAGCCCCAGCTCTTTGGCGAGGACTTGCGCCGCCATGGTCTTGCCGGTGCCGGGCGGTCCGTACAGCACGACGGAGATCCCGCGCCCATAAGGAAGCTTTTTACCGAACCCGAAATCGTCGTTAACCGTCTTGCGATAAAGCACCCGGTCGCAAACCTTGCGCAACAGCTTCTCTGCGCGCGCATCCACCTTGAGATCCTCCCAGGTAAACGGGCTCAAAAGGCGTTTTGCCGTATCCTTAAACTGCACGGCACAGATCCGCCGGATCTGCTCTTCCAAAGCATCCTTTGTCAGTTTATACGAATCATTTTGCGTGTCGGCAACATGGATCGCATTCATGAGTGCTTCCTTGATCCGGCCCGGATTCATGGTGTATTTGGAGACCAGCTCCGCGAGGTCCAGATCATCCGGATAAACGGCATTCTCTTCCCGCGCAAAGGTCGTCCAAAGCGAAAGCTGCGCCGAGAAATCCGCTTCCGGCATGCTGATCCGATAGATCGTGCCGTCCAGGCTCTCTTCCGCGCGCTCCGTCAGGGGCTTTTTCGTCCCGATAAAGAGGAGGTCCAGCGAACTCTGCAATTCCGAAAGGATATAGGTCGCCGGGAAAGCCCCCTGCACTTCTTCCACGTTCGAAAGATATAGCAGGACATCTTCAAACACGGATTTTAATATCAGTTCTCTTGCCATGCTCTGCTGGCGGTTTCCGTCAAGCGTGAGAAGTTTTTTCACATCCACTGCGATCACGGGTGTATCCGCATCCGCGGAAAGCAGGCGCATCAGAAACTCTCTGCCGCTCCCGTCTTCTCCGCACAATTCAATGATCCCGGTCTTTTCACTTCCGAGGATCGATGCATAAACGTGCTCTAACTCCTCCGAGATCTGCGGGAAGCAGACATAATCCGTGTCCTCTGCCGGACGCAGATACGACGCGCAAAGCCGCAGATCACCAAGCGCCATGGTTTCGCCGCAGGAGGAAAGCAACGCCGTCCTGCAAAGGCGCACAGGGCGGAACAACTCCTCCGTATCCCGTCTCGGATCGGCAGATTCCAAAAAATAGCGGTTCAAAAAAGAATCGGGGTTCAAAAGCTCCGCCGGATTCCGTTCCTCTTTGGTCAAATACAGTCTCGCAAAGTCCAGCGCCAGCGCCGGCGTCGGATGCGCACTCTCTTCTTTTTCTCCCTGCAGGAGGCCGAAGATCCGCTGGTATTTCCGGTTTTTTGCAAACGCGAGCGTCAAAAGATAGAGCAGAAACTCAAGCTGCGTGATCCACCCGCCGGCAATGATCTTCACGATCGGAAGTTCTCTTCTCTGCACGATGGATTCTCCCGCCACCAGATCATCATAGATCCCGCGCACGCGCTCAAAGGCGGGAAAATCATTCTCGCCGTGAGGCTCTAACGAAAGCATCATCGCAACATCCCCGGGGATCGCGCCCACCCGGTCGATCAGTTCCTCCGGGCGCTGCTCCCGCAGATAGATCCCGATCAGGCAGAGCATATCCACAAACGAAAGCCATGCCTGCAATTCCTCGTCAGGCGTCGTGATCGGCATAAGGGGAAGCGCTTTTTCATATTCCTCCAGGAATTCGTATGGATCCTGTGCGTGTTCAGTCTCTTTTGCGCTCAAAAGGGTTGACTCTCCTCTCCGAATATCATATCCGCGTAAGGCTCGAAGTCCGCTCTTGTAAAGACACGGCCGACCTTTACAAATTCGTACTGGATCGCCTTCAGGTAATGGCGCATCCAGACCTTGCCCTCGGACGTCTCGTCCTCTACAGCAAGGAAGGCTGCGTTCAGCACGCAGTTCTTGATATTACCGCCGGCAAACTCGAATTTCTCGGCGATGAACCGGAAATCCACGTCCTCCGCAAGCGGGGTCGTCTTCGGGACTGTCGTGGTCCAGAGCATCTCTCTGGTGTCCTCGTTCGGGAACTGGAACTCCACGATGTATTTCATCCGTCGGAAGAAAGCGGGGTCGATGTTGTGTTTGTAGTTCGTCGCCAGCACGCAGACGCCGTCGTATGCTTCCATTTCCTGGAGCAGGAGGGCCGTCTTGTTATTTGCCGATGCCTGATTGGAACCGCCGTCGTCGGAACGTTTCGCGAAGATCGTATCGCACTCGTCGAAGAACAGGACGACGTTACATTTCTTGGCCTCGCGGAAGATCATGGAGAGCGATTTCTCCGTTTCACCGACGTATTTATCCACGACCTTGGAAATATCCACGCGGTAAAGCTCGAGGTTGAGCTCGTGTGCAAGGACCTGCGCCATCATGGATTTTCCGGTACCGGGTGCCCCGTAAAGCAGCACCGTCAAACCGCGGCCGTAGGGGTATTTCTTCATGTAGTTCCAGTCTTCGTAGACCTGCTTCTTGTTGTTCATCTGCTCGATCGCGTGACCGATCTGCTCGCGCTGGTCTTTGTTCATGACGATGTCTTCGAACCCGAACTTCGCCTCGACACGCGTCGCCTTTGCGGAAAGCTCGGAGGACATCTGCGCGTTGCAGCTCTTGAAGAGCGTCGCACGGTTGATCTTTTCCGCCTGATCCATCACGGCAAGCGACCGGCTGTAGTGGATCGCGTCGCGGATCTTACCCGGCGTAAACAGGAACTTCGTGGACATCTCGAAGAAATCCACGTCCTCCCCGAAATCGAATCCCTTGGCATAATAATTCCAGCAGGCGACACGCCCGTCGATATCCGGCGGGTTCAGTTCCAGCAGCGTCACCTGTTCCTTCGTGATCTCCTTGAAGTTGATCGTCTCCTTGCTGTTTGCAAACACGGTGATGCCCTTCTCCGTCAGCTTCGTGAAGAACAGATCCATGTAGCCGAAGAACTTTTCCTTTTCCTCTTCACGGTACTGCAGCTCATCCAGTACACAGCAGCCGTCCATCAGGATACACTCTCTCGTCGCCGCCCAGATCGCTTTTTCCACATACGCATAGTCGTAGACAAACAGCTTCTTACAGTTGACCGTGATGGCGGAGAGGTTGTTCTCCTTGCAGAATGTGCGGACAAAGAACTTCCGTCCCGAGCCTTCGTCACCGTGATAGGAAAACAGGCGGCTGCCCTCTTTGTAGGCGATCTTCATTGCTTCGAGGACATTGCCGTTGCAGAGGATCTCATCAAGCTCCTCGTTCTCCTTTGTGAGTTTTCTCATGAAACGGATGTAATTCTCATCGATCTTCATCCGGTCGCGCCCGAAGAGATAGTCGATGATGCGCTTATCCGGCGACACGACTGTCGAGAACGGCATGGACGGCACGACATGGAGATCCAGCACCGGCAGGAGCTGCTCCAAGCAGACCGACATATCGCCGTATGCGCCCGTGATCGAATATTTTTTCCCGAAATACAGCTTGCCCGCCGACTCGATCGTCGGTGAGGACAGGTTCGCGTTCTCGTTGACGTTCTGGAAAATGCCGGCGTAATCCGTCTGCGTTGATGACAGGACACCGCAGGCAAAACAGAAGACCGTGAACGGGTCAAATCCCATCTTGCGGCAAAGCTCGTAAAACGGCATATCGATGCCGGCCTCCGCAGAAGCCGCCGCGCGTTCCTGTATTTCTATGATCCGGTTCGTGACATCGAGTCTCGTGATCTCGATCTCCGGTTTGCTCTCGCTGATCTCCTCGGGGCTGCCAAAAAGACTGCCGAGGTCGGAACCTGCGTCTTCCTCTTCGCCTTCTTCCTCCTCGGCCCCGAAGAAGTCGAGCATGCTGAGCAGATCCTCTTCGAGCGAATCGTCCGCTTCCTGCTCTCCTTCGCTCTCGCCCTCTGCTTCTGCAGCTTCCTCTTCGGCAGCCTCTTCTTTTTCTTCGGAAGAGGCATCCTTTTCCTTCTCTTCCTCCTCATGAGCAAGCCCGAAACGCTGTACCTGTTCTTTGGCCGCGTCACTGGCGATCTCAAGGTCCGGATAGAGGACGCTCTTATAGCCGCCCTGCCCGTTGGAGTACAGGAGCTTCAGGTCTTCGAGGTAAACATGCAGACAGCGGTTTACGCAATCGAAGATGTTGTCCATGTATTCGTCGTAGCTTTTAAAAGGTTCCAATCTTTCTGCCTCCTCTTTCACTCATTTGTGACCCGGAAAAGTGTCGTCCGATCAAACACGCTCGGTGCGGTATTGATTGACTTGTCGTCTTTATTTGCGAAGACGCCCCCCTCTTCGTTCAAGGGCTTCCACTTGGGTGCATCCTCGTACATGTAGCCCATGTTGTCCTCTTCATTTTGCCAGAACTGGGTTTTTTCTTTTTTTTCACGGTTATTTCGTTTTTCTTCGTTCAGGACGCGCTCTGTGAGTTTCATACCCCGTTTCCTCCGAAAAAAAGATTTCCTTATTTTTATGTGTTTGCTCTCTTGCAATCACATCGCTTGTGTGATATAGTTGAAAAGGCAAAACTATCTATTATAACATATTTTGCTAATCTAATAAAGGAGTTTTTCAAAATGTCGCGATTACAAAAAATCCTGCTGTTTGCTTCGGCTGTCGCATATGCCCTGACGCTCTATGCGTTCCTGCGGCTGGATATGTGGCTTCTGCTGATCTGTTTTATCCTTCACAGTATTTGCCTCATCGTGTTCTCGTTCCTCTGCTATCAGGCAAGCCAGACGCCGGATGAGGATCTCATCGAGCTTGAGGATCGTCTCGTCTCCGTCAAAGAAGAATGGAAGAACGAGGCCGATGGTCTTCAGCAGCAGATCGAGGAAAAAGAGCTTGCTCTTTTCCAGAAGGACGGCGAGCTGACTGCGGCGCAGGCAGATATCAAGCGGCTCCGGGAGGAGCTCGACAAGGCCAACATCGCTGTAGAAGAAGCAAAAGCAGCGCCTTCTTCCGAAGAGATCGATACCAGCATCCTTCCCGGTTTCCTGCCCGATCGTACCGAGAGCGCGACCGTCAGCGTCATCGAGATCGCGAAAAGCGTTGCGCGTGAGCTGAAGGATGATGCGATCAAGGCCGGTGTCAATATCACTGTTTCGGAAGTCGAGGAACAGCTCCTCGTCAAGGCGGATCCGAATATGCTTCGTATCCTCTTCCGTAATATCGTGGACAATGCCATCAAATATATGAACCGTCACGGTTCTCTGATCATTACCGTCTCCTCGATCGACGATGATATCTTCATCGTCTGCAAGGATACCGGTGAGGGTCTTGCTTCCGAAGAGACGAACCACATCTTCGAGCTTAACTATCAGGGCAGCAACCGCATCAGCGGCAACGGTCTCGGGCTTTATCAGGCAAAGGCGATCGTGACTTATTACGGCGGTACAATCTATGCCAAGAGCACGCCCGGGAAAGGAATGGGAATCTACATCCAGCTTCCTACCACCTGATCATCAGCGGATAAATTATGAAACTATTCAGAGCATTTGTTGACTCCTTAAAAAAATCTCCGATCATATTTGGCATCCTGCTCTTCTATCTGGGAGCAGGGATCTTTGCCGCTATCTTTCACGGTGCAACCGGCAGCTTTGCCTCTGTCACCGGTTCCAATCCGACGATCGATTCTGTGACGAATACGGTGGTCGGTCAGATCTTTGTCTCCGACGGAGAGGAAACTGCTTCCGCCGACGGCACGGGTGACTCTGCCGATGACGGCTCCGGCGCTGCAAGCGAAGACGGGACGCCGGTATCCGATACGGAAGGATCCGACGCATTGTCCGGCGAACTTGGTGCCGGCGGAGAAGAAGTCCATTATTACCGGTTTACGGTCGTGACACGGATCCAGAGACTGCATCTTCGTACCGGCCCGGGTCTGACCTATGAGATCATCGATTGGCTTCCGAAAGGAACCACCGGCTATGTCATCCAACCCGGTACCGACTGGTCTTATATCCGGCCTGATGACAAGAATGAACTGGGTTACAGTTTCAACGGCTATCTGGATCTCACCGAGATCGCGCCGGAAGACTTTCCGGAGGATCTGAAGGGCTTGACCCCGCCGATCGCGCTTTGATCACGCGTTTGCTTTATTTCTAATTCAGGTGCTTCTCGATGGTCAGAACATTCTGGCCGTTCTCATACCGGTAAGCCACCGAATCCATACTTTCCTTCACCATGAAGATTCCAAGACCCCCGATGGGACGCTCGTCAGCATTGAGCGTAATGTCGGGGTCTTTGTTTGCAAGCGGGTTGTACGGTGTTCCGCGGTCACGGAAAATGATCCTGATCTTATGCGGGTCGGAGTCAAATTCCATCTGCACCACCGCTTCCCCGGGTCTTCCGCCATATGCATAATGTGCGATGTTGATGTAGATCTCTTCCACTGCGATGAGGATCATCGTCAACAGCTCCTCGGAGCAATGCTGTTCCGCCAGGAAGGCTCTTACCTCATCCTGCACCTGATGCATCGTGGCATCACTTGCTTCCAGCTTCAACTCTTTCATGTTCTTTTCTCCATTCGCCTGTACGCGTTTTCTTTTCTCTTCCATGTACTCTTCGACCCGGTCTTCCATCCGTTCGAAGATGTCCATCGGCTCTCCGGAAAACAATTCCGTCGTATCCATTCGTGAACGGCTCATCTTGAGCGGGATCTTCCGTGCTTCCTCGCAAGCGATCAGGATCGGATCCTGTGTCGCGATCACAACGGTCGTCCCCTGCGCGTGGATGATACGGAAAAGCTGGAGCATGTCTTCCGTATAATCCGGATCAAGGTTTGCAGTCGGTTCGTCCGCAAGCAGGATCTTCGGGTTGTTTACAATCGCTCTGGCGAGACACACCTTTTGCTGCTCCCCACCGGAAAGCTCCGAAGGTTTCCGCTTCCTGAGATCCGAGATGCGCAGCATCTTCATAATGTTGCCGATCCTGGTCGGGCTGTCTTTTTTCCTCCCACCGACCGCGATCCGCGCCAGTTCGATGTTTTCGTACACGTCCAGCTCTTCGATGAGCCGGAAATCCTGAAAGATGGCTCCGATCTGTCTGCGGTAAAACGGGATCTTCTCCCCCTGGACACGTGCGAGATCACGGTTTGCGACATAGAGCTTGCCCCTGTCGGGCTCGATCTCTTTCAGCAGCATCTTAATCAGTGTGCTCTTGCCACTGCCGCTTTCCCCTGTGATCATCACGAATTCTCCGGGAAGAATATGCTCGTTAAAATTACTGAATACCTGTGTCCGGGAGGCGTCGTAATACTTGTCAATCTGCTTGAATTCGATCATACGATATCAAGGATCTTTGCAAATCCGGACATTTTGAATACCTGGTAAACCGAACTCTGCACATTTGCGACTTTCATCGTTCCGCCTTTGCTGGAAGCGGTCTTCTGTCCCAAAAGGAGTGCTCTGAGTCCGGCACTGGACATATACCCCACCTTTTCGATGTTGATGACTACGTGGTTGGTCTTCTGGAATGCAGTCAGTAACTTCTGCTGCAGCTCCGGGGCCGATACCGTATCCACCTGTCCTTCGACGTCCAGCTGGATCCCGTCATCTGTCTTAATCTCTGTGATTGTCATAAATTGGCTCCTTTCTGATAAAGCTCAAATTCAGTTCTCTCTATTATAGCACGACTGTTTATTCATCCAAAACGATTTGGTCATCCATCTCCATATTTTCATCGAAGACGCCGACGACATCGCCTGACAGTACTGCGTTCATATCCATGTAGACATCCGTATCGAGCATCGCGGAATCCTTGAGCTGTACGAGATGCAGGCGGCTCCTGAGCGGTTTGAACTGATTCAGGAGGTAGAGCAATTGATGCCGGTCCGTCTCGGAAAGCGGCTTTCGGATCAGGATGTTCACATCATAGATGCTCGTGCGGGCAAGTCCGGTATCGCTGACCATTTCTCCTTTTTCGAGATATGCCTTGATCGTGTTCTGCTCTAAGATCACGACCTGCTCATCCAGCACGATCTCGAGCACCCGCATCAGACATCGCTTGGTGCCTTTGATCCGGTTCAGCTGATACGCCTCCTTCACAAAGGTCCGCATGGACGCTTCGGAAAGGAAATCGCCGGAAAGGTCGATCCCGAGCCAGGACGCATACACCGGAAGACATGCCGCCGGACAGGTGTCAGGATCAAGAAGCTCCGGCAGGCGGTCGATCTCGTGATCCATGTCATTGTAGATCGAGGAGAAGATCGACAGGAACCGGTGGAAAAAGCTGTCCCGCTCTCTGTAGACCGAAGGGAACGTCTCCATGAAATTGTCCCCGACGCGGTCAACTCGGATTCTTCCGAGATACCCTTCTCCGGTGCCGACAACCTCGATGCAGAGGAACAAAAACCTTCCGCTCAGTTTGTAGAGAAGGATGTCGTTTTTGCCGACGAAGCGCTCTGCCCCGCTCTTATTCAAAAACTTTTTCTTCTCCTCATCGGGATACTCCGGGTCCAAAAGCATCGACTCGATCTCGTAAGTGCCGTCGGCGTCATAGATCGTATCCAGATTGGTCGCCCAGGCGTAAACGTAAAGCACCTGTGTCTCCTGGATCGATGATGCAAAGGAAAGCCGTCCCCAGGTCGCATCGTCACCCGCCGCATCGAGTTTCGTCGCGTAGAGTCTGTGGAAAGAAGACTCCGCGTCAAAATGCAGCGTATCGGTCTGCAGATCCGGGAAGAATCCCTTCAGGTAGGAACGTTCCAGCCGGTTTTTTTTGATGGAATAGGTAATGGCTGCCATAGTTTCCCTCAACTTTCAAATGTCACGGTCTCGATCTGGATCTGCCCCGGATAAAGGAGGCAGTTTGCAGCGGGGAGAATGTCCGCGTCGATCATCTTCGCATGTACCAGCGACTGCGGCCGGATCGACAGATCATACACATACTCCACGCACTCCAGAAACTCGATCGCATGAAATACCTCGTCAAATTTCAGGCGGTCTCCGAAATTCTTTTCGGACTGCAGGTAATCGATCTTTTCACGGATCACCCGCTCCACTTCTTCCAGACTGTTCTCATAATGGATCTTGACATACACGGTGCCGGTCACGTTGATCGGCATGTAAACCGGGGACACAAGCTCTACACGCGTCGTCAGAAGCCGCCGGTCCTCCAGGCGCTTCATGATGATCTTGCGGTAGATATCCGGGAGTCCCGGAAAATGCTCATCGGTACCAGGCTTCACGGCGATGCGCACCAGATTCCTGGATTCATCCATCTCCGCTTTAGCCTTGTGGACACAGAGCCCCGGCGTGTTAAGCACCACTTTCTCATAGTCGGTTTCGGTCACTGCCGTATACGGCATCAGCATATCCTGCAGGAACCTCTGCCGCACCTGCTCGATCCGCTCGCGGAACGCGCCGCCGGTTCCGAATCCCGGGTTGAAATATACGATCCCCGAATCGTCGTGGACAGAACGAAGCTCATTGCCCGGGCGGATATTACCGGTCTCACCGTTTGTGATCGCAACGGACGCCAGAAACAGATCCGCGCCGATGAAAGCGCCTGCATCCTCAATGATGATGCGGCCGTCGTTTTCCAGCAGATGATAATGGAGCGATCCGTCTTCTGCTTTTTCCGGACGGACGAAATCGTAAATGTAACCCTCTTCCGTCTCTCTGCGCGCGATCAGGCAGAAGGACTGCGTCGAAATATTGCGGAACGGCAGCGCCATCTCCTGGTTGTCATAACCGAGGACGCGTCCGATCACGTATTGCCGCATCACCTGCTCCGTGTAGATCACGATCTTGACACAGTCGCGGAGACGCTCCGGGCCGAAGCCTCGGGTCTTTTTGTCAAACAGGAACTTGAAGATCCCGAACGCGGTATGCTCCTGGTTATAATAGCGCCCCTGCATTTCGGAATCCGGGTTGTATTCATATTTGCGGTAAGGCTCACCTTTCGCCTCACGGCAAAAGACATCGATGTATGCCTCTTCCGCCATCTCGCTCCGCAGTTCGACTTCGGTGTTCTTACTGAGCGAATGGCATTCGGAGATCGTATCTCGCTGCCATACTTCAAAGAGGAAGGCGTCTACGACCGTGACCTTCGGGCGCACATCGTATTCCGCGGTCTCTAAGACGACGCGGATGCAATACCCTTCCTGCGGGGTTTCCGTGCAGACAGCTGCGGGGGTGTTCGGCATCCACAGCTTCACTTCACCGCTCATCAGGAATGCGTTGGTGTTGTCGCGCACATCCATCTTGGTCCAGCCGGTCTCTGTCAGGCATTCCCAGCGGATCTGCGCAAACGTGTTCTCCATTCTGGGATCCATCGGATTGCGGTTGTACCGCTCCTGCAGTGTAAAGTAAAACGTCGTCTCACTGCCGGGCGCGGGAAGCGCGTTTGTGATGATGTAGAGCATATCGCCCGCAACGGGCTTTTCCCCGAAGATCAACGCCGGGATCCTCGTCTCCTTATCGAGGAGCATATCGAAAGCCTCGAAAGATTCCTCGCCCTCCTTTTTGCCGTAGAGCCCGAGGATCCGGTAATCTTTCAGCTCCGTCATGCGGTTCGTCTCAAACACGATGTCGCCGATCCGGAATTTGTGGTTCGCCGGCAGGACCACCGGGTCCGTGACATTGGTTGCGGACAGGAGGAGCCTTGCGCTGCGTCCCTTCTTCACCGTGAAGCCGACCATCTTGAGGAGGTTCTGGCGCACACGGTAAGGAATGCTGTCAAGCTTGTCCTGCTGCAGCGTTTCAAAACCCGTCAGGGTCTCAAGGATCGTGATGCCCGGGTCCGATGGGTTAAAGTTGGTCCATTCGTCCGTATACAGCGGGATGCTGGTCAGGGCCTCGACGTACCGCTCTTCAAATGTTTTTGCGTCACTGCTGATATAGGTTAACATGAGCGCTCTCCTTAAATACTGATATGAATCTCATGTGTGCCGCTGCGGCAGATCATGAAAGGTGTCACCTTCAGGTCATTCAAGTCTACCTCGTGGAAACCGTTGTGGTCCTTGTAGCTTGCGATCATCACCGCCTTCTTGACGACTGCACGGCTCTTTAAGATGTTGAGCCGCATCATGAGCTGGGATTTCTTCGGCATCGTGCCGATCTTCCAGCCGCGTCCCTTTTCATAATCGGAGGGATCGAGATATTCCTTCAGGCTCTCCTGCAGAAGATTCTGAATCTCGAAGCTGTCGTCGATCTGTACGATATTCGCCCAGACGTTGACGGAGATGTCCACATAGATCGGTTCGATGATCTGGAGCTTCTCCTCCGTCACAGTGAGCTCGCACCGCTTCATGAGGTATTCTTTCAAGCCGGAAACGATCCTGTGGAATGCATACGACCCTTCGTGGAAGTCCTTCATCAAAAGGACGAAGGTGATCGCCGCATCGTCGATCTTGCCGTCGACGGTTTCGCCGACAATGCCTGCCACCTGATCGATCGTGTCGGAATAAGCGAGGATCGCTCTCGTATAATCGTCCATGGAAACGATCCGGTTGCGGGAGCTTAAGATGCTCGCGCCGCGCTCCAATGCGTTTTCCAGATCCTCGATGTTGCTGCCGCCGTACGCCTTGACGGGGTTATAGATCCGTCCGACATACATGAGATACCCCAGCGGATCCGTGATGGAAAAAGCGGGGATGTTGGCTTCTGCACCGTTGCAGCACCGCACGGAAAACTTGAGCGCCACATCGTCCAGCACACGCGGAATCCAGGTATGGATACCGTCGCCGAAGATCAGCTCGTTGCGGAGACGATCCAGAAGATACACGCGCGGGTTCTCGGAGGTCTCCAGACGGTCTGTCTCTTTCCAGCGTACATAGAATGCCGTGATCTGGCTCGTGATGTCCTGCTCGATCCGGATGTTGTCCGGGTCCTCATCCATCATGCGCAACATCGTCTCGCGTGAGTAACGCCCCATCTCATTCACCCAGACATCCGCATCCAGTACATTTGTAGCGCCGAGGTTGAAGCGCATATTCGGCACCATTTCCTCGATATAGAGTTCCTCTTCCTGGCGAGTCTCGATGTTGGAAACCTGCACGGCATTGAGGCAGATATTTTCGATCCGCGGAAGGAGGGAGATATCCTCATCATCCTTCTGCTTCTTATTACGCACGATCCTGATCCAGAAGAGCTTATGGCCTTCCAGGGTGATGCGCTGCATATCATGCGGCGGCATGAAAATGACGACACCGGACTTCGTGAAATCCTGCGTGTAGTCAAGTAGCTTCATCGCGCGCCATCCCTCGTAGCTGCGGTATTCAAACCGGCATTTGAGGCCGGAAAAACGTATACCGTCCTGCAGCTGGAACAGGATGCTGGCGGGGCCGTTGTCGATCCTTGCGGTCAGGCCGAGGTACAGTGCGTCGTCCTCATAGTCCGACTTGCGGAACAACAGATACCCTTTTTCATTCTTGATCTTTCCGGTCAGATCATACCGCTTGGTCCCGTAGATCGCCTCCATCCGCTGCGCATCCACAAACGTGTCTTCGAAGGAATAGGAAAGCAGGACGTTTTTGATCTTCGGGCAATGATGGATCGCCGGACGCAGATAACAGTTGTCCGTCTTGATGAGCTGCAGCCTGATACAGCGTCCTTCGTAGGAGCCGCTCTCCGTGGACTCCCAGTCATCCGGGCAGGTAAACGTGATATGGATCTTGCCTGCTTTATCAGTCCCAAAGAGCGCCGTCTGATCGGCATCCAGCGGCAGCCGTTTCCAGCCCGTGCCGTTGAAATATTCGATCAAGACTTCTTCCGCATAACAATGCGCCACGAACTCCTGTCTCGCGGCCAGCGGTCTTCTCTTGATGATCTTTAAGTTTTCCTCTGCCTCTTCCGGCGTGAGCTCGATCCGGTGTTCCTCAAACGAAAGTGAGAAGTCCATGGAAATGACTGCGCCCGCCTTGCTGAAATACCGGTCATGGCAGATGTAGCACTCCTGATAGAGCGAAAGGATGTCGGTAAACGGCAGGAACTCCTCCGACTCCAGATCGTTGGTGCCGTTCGTCACGTTATCCGGCGGCAGGGGTTTGCCCTTGGAAGAAAAGGCGACGCGTTTCACCTTTCTGTTTTCCAGTGCCGCAATGTCGGAGATCAGGACCAGCACCTGATACTGCTTATCCTGGATCGTGACGTCCTTGCCTTCCTTCTCCTTATGCAGAAGGAACGTCTCTCCGTCATCCATCAGCTCGGTCTTTTCCATCGGAACCAGGCCGTCCTTGGTCAGATATTCAAAATGATACTTCCCTGCGTTGATGTCCGCGACGAGATCTTCATTGCCGGTGAATCTCACAAAGATCACATCGTCCACCACGTCAAAGACGGTCTCATGGTAAAACAGTGCGACGCATTGCTGGATTCCCTCTTTCTCGCCGAACAGCGTGAAATGCGGGAACTGCGGGATGCTCTCCTCGTCCTCCTCGTCCTCATCGGAAACGAACGGCAGCGGCGCCGTCAGAGGCGATACATCCTCCTCCTGCGCTTCTTCCGGTCCTTCCTCCGTGTCGTCCAAAAGCAGCTCCGGCGGAATGATCTCCGGACGTTCAAAATCGCCGTACAACGGGATGATCGTCCCGTCTTCGGCATCTGCCATAAACGACGCGACCAGTCTGGAACTCGTCACATACAGACTGTGGTCGGTCTCAAAGATCATCGGCGTGTCGTCGCCGGTCATCAACTTCGTCCCCTTCGGCACAGATGCACCCGGCGCCGTATCGCTCATGAGATTCATGACAACGATCGTGCTCGCGGGTTTTGCCGGCAGGAGCGAGATATCTAGCATGTTGACAAATTCCGTATGATACCGATCCAGAATGTCATTGATCCTGTCGACATTTTCTGCTGCCTGACTCGCAAAGATCTTGGTGATGGTCGTGCCGATATCCGGTCTGTCATTGTCCATATGCCAGCCGGTATCATAGAGTCTGGAAAGCTCTACAACCTTCTGCTCAATATCTGTTTTGGTCCGGCTGTCAAGATTCAATTTCTTCGATTGTTTCCGGCTCATAGCCCTCTGGCTCCTCTTCTTCCTCTTCCTGTTCAGCGTTCAGATAAAACGGAAATACCATGTTGTCTCTTGTATTCGTGCTAACGATCGTGTAGCCGATCTGGAAGATGACAACACCGGTGCGGCTGGTCGTGTCGGCCGTGACCTGCACGTCCGTGACCCTGGGCTCCTGATTCTCGATCTGATCCGTGATCGTACGGATGATCATGTTGATCATGGGCCCGTTCGCATCCAAAAATGTATAAGACATGATCTCGCTGCCGAAATCCGGGCGCAGCGGCCGTTCCGTTTTCTGTGTCATCAGGATCAAATACAGTGATTCTTTCACGCTCTGTTCCTCTGACACCGTCACGAACCTGCCTGTCGCCTGGTTGATCTGCGGCGGGAATTTCATTCCTTTTCCTAAAAAATCTTTACTGTGATCGTCCATAATTTACCCCAGTTTGATTGGTTTTCCTGATACATTTACCATCCCGTTTGCGGTCAGCTTCAGGAGTCCGTTCGAGCTCTCCTGGATGCTCGAGCCTTCCAGCTTCACCATGCCGCCCGCAGAAACGGAAATTTTGCCTGTTGCGTCGACCACGATATCCTTGGCCTGCACCGTGATCTTGCCGGTCTTGCCGTTCATCACGATCGAGAGGTTGTCGCCGACCTTGAACGTCATGGATTTCACCGTGGTCATTAAGATCGTCCCTTTGCCGGACTCCATTTCCAGTCTCGCGTTCTTCTCTTTGTCCGTGATCGTGATCTTCTTCTTGTCGTTGTCCAGCGTGACCTCGTGGGCCTTGTCCGGCGTGAAGATACTGATCTTGTCCTTCGTGCCGTCCCCGCTGTCACCGGGCGAATTGCCCGCAACGTCCTCAAACTCAATCGAGCTGCCGTGCCTTGTGACGATGCGTTTGTGCTGGTTCTTCTCGTGCTTGCTCTTCGTCAAAAACTTGTTGGCATTTTTCTGAAGGCAGCCAATCACATAGGGTCTGTCGATAAGCCCCTGTTCAAACGCCACGAGCACCTGATCGCCCACCTCGGGGAGAAAATACATCCCGTATTCGGTGCCGCCGGACGGCATCGCGACTCTCGCCCACTTCAGAACATTTGCCTCTTTATCGCGCGTGTGGATCGAGACGCAGACACGGCCCGGAAATTTCTGGCTCCAGTTGTCCGTCACCTCACCGACCATCACGCCGAAGATCCGGTTGTCACCGGTGTCGGTCTTCTGTGTTTTCTTTTCGCTGACTTCCTCAAAAATGTCAAATATTGCCAATGCTTTTCTCCTTTATCAGATCGGAAGGCTGCCTGCGCCCGGAATGCCGCCGCCTGCTATGTCGGATGAAACGGAAGCCGCCTTGCCGACGATCTTTGTCTGGAACATGCCTTCGCTGTTCAGGGTATGCCGAAGGGTCTGGATGTAATAATTGTTATCCACGCCGGTACCGAAACCTTTCAACTTGATAAATCGTCCGGGGACCAGCTCCGGGATCCCCACCATCGTCAATTCCAGCGTTGCGAGCCGGTAGGTTCGGTCCTCCTGAATGTACTTTGCGCGGTATTGCGCTTCCTCCGTACTCGTAGCCGAAGGATCCAGATACACATAAGTGGAATTGCTGATCAGGGACTTTGCCTTATTTCCCTGAGAAAGCTTGTTGCTGTTCTTCGCCTTGCCGGTCAGCACCTTCGCCTTGCCGGCATCAAGCCCGCGCACCTCCACGAGGCCGACCTGGCTCGTGATATCGTACTCGACATTGAGGTATTGGATACTCGCTTCATTCGTGATCTCCATCAGCGTGGAGCTGTCGCTTTTTGCGGTACGCAGCACGACCTGGCCTGCATGGATGAAAAAGTCCATGTTGTACTTCTTTGCGACCTTGACGACAAATTCATAATCGCTCTCTCCGACCATCTCAATCGTCTTGTCTGTCGCATTCGCCGTGTCTCCCGCTGCGCCTGCCGCCGCGCCGCCTCCGGCCCCGCCTGTCAGAGCACCTGCCGCACCTGCCGCGCCGCCGTCCGGTGTGGAGCCGATCGTGAGTTCCGTGATCGCGCCGTCGCTTTTTAAATTTTCATAAACGGTCTGGTTAAAGATCTCCTTAACCGCATCGCCGTAGGTCTTGGCTGTGAGCTGTTTGGAGCAGCTGTTTGCCATCATCACCGCCTTGACATCCATGGCCGTGACTTGGATCCCGGGGATCTCTCCCTGCTCATAGATGAAGTTGACCTTCGTGATGACCCCGGCAAAGACCATCGGGCCGCTCTTATCGTAGCCCAGATAAAGTTTGACCACGGAGCCGAGCAGGATATACTTCTTCGCCGACTTAAAGTTGAAGCTCGTCGCCGCCTGATCATATACGTTGTAGAGCGTAAACACGGCCTGTGAAGCTTCGAATCCCGCCGAGAGATCGATCGTCACGTCACTGATCGCAATCCTGCTTTTGCCGTCTTCGGAAAAGACATTTCCGTCGACTTCCACTTCCAGCGCAGGACGCCGGAAGTGATTATATTTTTTTAACAGATCAGAATAAGTAACTGCCATAACAGATTCCCAATCAGAAGTTCAAGATACTCTTTGCCACGTTCTTTACGGTACCGCCGGAAAGATCCACGGAACCATTTTCGAATACCGTGTCGTATGCCGTCTCCCAGTAACCCAGGTCGCTGTTGCTGACCGACTCATCCTGCAGATAGATCGACATATTGACCTTCGCACGCACCGGACGCCCGACGCTGTCAAACATCGTATAGGTGGCGTTGACGCTCTTTAACTCGCCCTCATAATAGAGATCGCCCCATTCAAAGCACACCTGGCGCGTATATGCGTTACGCATGGCTGCGATAAAGCCTTCCACTGCCGCCTGTACCGTGAGGTCGGTACCACTGCCAAGCTTGTTGCTGACGAAGCCGCCGACCAGATCCAGGCCTTCATCGATCAGGTTTGTTGTGGAGAAGTTGGCAAGGTCGGATGCAAATGCTTTGTAATTGGAGGTCAAGCCGTCAAACATCAACTGCACGGACATCTCCACGTGCGGCATCGTAACGCCCATTTCAATGCTGCCGGGCTCACCTTTTTTTGCGTTCGCATACACACTCTTCTGTACGACCTCGCCGCCACCCTGGCTGCTGATCTGCAGTGAAGACGGATTGAACTGGACCTTAAACACCTTGTCGTAATCATCGTTGCTTGCCTGGCCGATTCCCATCTTTTTGCCGATCGCACCGCCGATCGAGCCGAGGAGTCCGCCGCCTGCCACCTGACTGACAGATTTCTTCGCCGCTTCCCCTGCTTTGTCTTTTAAATTGTTCACAGCGCCGTTTAACTTATCACCGCCGGGAATTTTTGACCCGAGTGCGCTGCCGCCTGCTGCTTTTTCGGCTTTTTCCTTACTGAATGCTTCCTCTGTCAACTTGCGGCAGTCTTTGATCTTCACATAAGCCGGGGCAGTCGCAAACGATTCTGCACCGAGTTTTAAGAGATCCATAGGATTAAACATAAGCTCTCTCCCTTATTTATCCGGGAACGCGGTGTCAAACGCGCCGTCCCATGCCTTGACATCCGACGGGAACATCGAGTTGCTGTCCGACTGCTGAAGCTTCAGCTGGACTTCCGCCCGGATCGGGTGTCCTTTTTTGTTAAACATTGTATAATTTGCTTCCACGTTCGTCAGCATCCCGTGGAAAAACATTTCCGACCAGTAAAAGATGACCTGCTGGGTCCGTTTGTGCATGAGGAGGGAGATCAATGCTTCCACCTGCGGCCGTACGGAATACCCCTTGCCGGTGACATTCTGATAGATTGACTTTCCGAGCTCGATCCCGGTACCGATGTTGAGCGCGATATCCTGATAGCCGAACGCATCCTGATCGTTGATTTCTTCAAAGATCAGTGTGACGTAGAAGTGGACCGTGGAAGGCTTATCAAAAGTCGATACCTGCGAGACCGCCTTGTCTCCGGCGCCTTCATAGTTGTAGAACGCGCCGCCGCTGGCCATCAGACGGATGGAACTCGGGTTGTACTGCACGGTCATCGAAACGAAGTTCTTTGCCTTTAATTCCGCTTCGAGCGCTGCACCTTTCATCTTGTTCTTTGCGGTGTCCGCGATCAGATCCGCGCCGGTACCGCTGGCCTGGCCCGCTTTAGATGCGACCTTTTTCAGCGCAGAAGTCGTACCGCTGCCACCCATGATGAGCGACCGAAGCGCCGCCACATCGTCAGAGGTTGAGACGCCGACGCTGTCCAGATCAACCGAAGCGCCGCCGCTGTCTTTTTTCCGGACAAAGAGCTTCGCTTTCGGAAGCCGCCCTGCATAGGCTGCGGTGATCGCAACCTGTCCGGCAAACATGGTACCTTGTAAGATGTCTGATGTCGCCATAATTACAATCCTCTTCTCCTGCGCTCATTCTGCAGCTGTTTCTCGATCCTTCCGTACACCTTTTCCGTGATCGTATCCATCTGCCGCCGCACGGTGCGGTTGATCAGCCTCTGGATCTCTTCTTCGTTCTGCTCGACCACGTTATTCGTGACCGTATTCGTCGTCGTATAATTCGTGGTCTCAGTCGTCTTTTCTTGTGATTGCGTCCGCTGCACCGTCTCGCGGTTCCTGCGGATCTCTTCCCGGATCTCCTCCAGATCCTCTTCGGAGATCTCGTTCTCTACGCTGCGGTGGATAAAGGAGATGGTCTCCCGGTCTTCGACGGTTTCCTGTTTTCTCCGTCGTCCACCCTTTTCTCCGCGCCAACGCTCAACCACACGCTCCGTGATCTCTTTGACGATCGCACGGTCTTCACGCTCTGTCAGATCCCTATGTACAAGCTCTGCATCTGTCCGGGTCTCCATCGCGCGTTCTCTGATCTCGGTCTCGCGTTCTTTGATCTCGCGCACCATATTGCGAACGGTTTCTTCGCGTTCTGCCTGGCTGCCGCCTCCCTCTCCGGTATCGGCCAGGAACTGCTCCATCGCAGCGGACTCCTGTGTGGGTGCGGCCTCCGGATGGATCAGGCGTTCGCGCTCGCGCTCCGGTGTCGCCTGGTAAATATCGTAAAACAGCAGCGATTGGTTGTTCACCGAGACACCCATTTTTTCGCGCTCGGTCTCCGGCGCTTCGATGTATTGACGGATCAGGCGGTTCACGATCCGCTGATCGCGGGGAAGCGCCTCTTCCAGCGCTCTTACCAGCGCCTCCTGCTCTTCCCGTTCTTTGGTGCCTTCCTCGCGGATGCTTTCCAAAAACTGTTCCGGGTGCTCCAATGCTTCCAGAGCATTCCTCTGCATCTCCTCGCGGGAAACATTCTCCCGCTGTCCCGGCCGATACTGTTCCACGATCTGCCGGAGGTTCTGCATGTATTTTTCGTTTCTTGCAACGTTCTGCTGATAGGTCTGGTACAACTGCTGGCGAAGGTTCTCGGTACTTTCCTCGACGTTCACCTCCGTCGTCTCGGTGTCACCCTCCTTCGTCACATGCGTGAGGTCGGTCTGTTCAAACGTATCGCCCTCCTGCGTTACGGTCTCGCCACCGAGGAGGACCTGTTCTGCGGATGTCTCATAGACATTGCCGCCGATCGAGGGCTGGATCCTTGTATCCGACCAGCGCCTTAAGTCCAGGATCTGGTTCAATACCGAAAGCTCACTCCGGCTTTCGTCGATCTCCTGCTCCGCGCGGTTTGTGACTTCGCGGAGGTACTGGATGTAAGCAGTGTTGTTCTCGATCCTCGAGAGCGTATTCTCTGCGGATTGATAATATGCCGCATCCGCCTGATACCAGTTGTTCAGTTTATGGTCGATGTACTCGTAAGCGGCCTGATAAATGTTGTCGATCAGGTTTAAGAGCACTGCCGATGTCACGCGTTCGCTGACATTTTCCACCGTGATCTCGTTCTCCGTCAGATCCGTCCCTTCGTAGACGTTTTCATGCCGGTAGATCAGGGGCTGTCTCTCGCCGCGGACATTTTCTCTCAGGCGCTGCAAGAGGATCTCTCTCGACAACCGCGTGCTCTCCGCCAGCTGATATTGCTGCTGTGTGATGCTGCGCGGATTGTAGCTCACCGACGAAAAACTCTGCAGCATCTGGTAGATCGCACCGGTCTGAAGCCTTGCATTGACTTCCTCGTGGAGGTGCAGTACCTCCTGATGGAGCTCCTCGGTCTCACTTTCGATCTTCGTCTCGTTCTGCTCCTGATAGTCCGTCACCATGTTGCGGAGATCGATCATGTTATTCCAATAGAGGTTCACGAGCTCGTTCTGCTCCTTGGTCTCCTGGAAGGCTTTCCGTACCTCCTTCATGAACTTCCGGTCATCGTGTATGCCGAGCTGCCTGAGGATATTGGAAATATAGACCCTGTCCTGATAGTGGAGCGTCCCGTCCGCCGAGACAAGGATGCGGTTGATCAGGTTGTTGATGATCTCCACTTTCTGCATCTGGCGGTTCTCGATGTTGGTCTCGTTTGCAAACATCGTGTCCCCGCCTTCCATCAGGAAGATCTCCGGCGGCTGCGTCACGAGATGCAAGAGATCCGTGGTCTCCATATACCGGCCGATCTGCTGATAGTTGCCGCGGATCCGCTCTGTGAACGTCTCATACGAGCCGCACAGATCAGCCTTTACCTTTGTCTGTATCGGTGCTTTGATCTTTAACATGTTCTTACTGCATCAGGAAGTCCGCAATGGTCTGGGCGGATCTCACCTGCGGCCAAAGCCTTGGCGCCGGTGTCTTGCCCGGATTCGGGTTCTTCGCGGCGCTCGCGGTATCAGGCCACTTGCGCTGATCGGCTGCCTGTCCCTGCTGCGGGTGCTCTGCGCTCGAAACATCAGGCCACTTTCTCACTTCGGGTTTCTGTCCTGCCTTTGGCTTCGTCGCAGAGGATGCCTGCGGCCAAACACGGGACGCTGCTTTCTGTCCTTTCTTCGGCTGTACGGCGCTCGACTGCTCCGGCCATTTCCGGACAGGTTCCGTCTGCGGATTCGGGTTGCCGCCGCTCACCGCGCTCTTCTCATCAGGCCACAAGCGCTTCTCCGGCTTTGCACCGGTGGAAGGGCGCTTCGAGTAATAGCCTTTCTTTGCCTTGCCCTCCATATCGGCCTTTGACAGCTCCTCGCGGTCGTGCCGCTGGACGCGGGATGGCGTCCCTTTTCCTGCCTTGGAGGTCTTGCTGAATTTCCATTGTCTTGCCTTCGGCTGATTTGGCGGGAGCTTTCCGATGGGTTCTGGCACATCTGCCTTCTCCTCCATCTCGCTCTTGCGAAGCTCACCGTCGATCCGTTCTGCGATGGCATCCTTTGTGCGGAAATCTCCGGAGTAGTTCCAGAGCTTTGCACCCTTTTCCATCTGCTCTTTGCTGATCTCCATGGTGCCGAGTCCGGCAGTGGTCTCCTTCCCCGAGCTGTCCGTCGTCTTATTCGCGTTCTGACGGCTTCTGTCTCCGGTGCCATCCTTGCTGGTGCCGTTGAAATCCCACAGTTTCTTACGGCCTTCCATATCCTTTTTGCTGTCTTCCACGGTGCCGACACCTGTCGTTACTTCAGCGCCGTCGTCTCCGGTGGTCACTTTTGCATTCTGAGCGCTGCGAACCCCGTTGCCTTCTTTCGTATACTGATCCGTGATCGCCCAAAGCTTCTTGGCTTTTTCCATATCGGCTTTCCGGGTTTCAACACGGCCGATCCCGTTGATGACATCTTTCCCGTTGCTGTCCTTGCCTTTCGTCGCATTCTGGGTATGGAACTTTCCGTTGCCTTCCATCGGCGGATTCGTCGTATCCGTCGCCTTTTTATCGAACTCCCACATCGTGGCCTTGGTGAGATCGTTCGTTGACTTTTCATCTTTCCGAGCAGAAATGTTACCGTTGCCCTTGACTTCGTTTTTGGTCTGGCCGAAGGCAAACAAATGATCCTTTGCCAGCTCTTCCATCTTGTCTTTTGTCTTCTCTACGTAGCCGACACCTGATGTCTTGGCGGAGTCATCCGACACGCCCTTCGCCTTCTTTGCGTTCATACGGGATTCATCACCGGTACCGTTCTTCGTGGTCTTGTCAAACTTCCAGAGTTTGACCTTTGCTTCCAGATCTTTCTTGGACTTTTCTTCCTTGCCGATGCCGGAATAAACAGCATTTCCGTCTTCGTCCTCACCGGTCTTGCGATAGTTCTGGGAAGAAACGTTGCCGTTGCCCATGATGCTGTTCGCATCCGCACCGAATTCGAACAGATGCTGCTTTGCAGTGGCTTCCATTTCCGCCTTGGTCGCCTGCACGCGGCCGAGACCTGACGTCACATCGTTTCCGTTCTCATCCTTCGAAGAAATCGCGTTCTGTACATGACGGACACCATTGCCTTCTGGTACCGCACCGGAACCCGCATCACCCTGCAGTGCGAACTGCCAGAGAGACCGCTTGCCTTCATAAGTCTCCTTCGCCGCTTCCACTTTGCCGAGACCGGCCTGTGCATCGATCTCATTGCCGTTCTCGTCCTTGACCTTTCGGATCTGCGAATTCTGACGGCTGGACTTGCCCTTCCCTTCTTTTTTCTTGTCGTCAAACTGCCAGAGGCGGGCTCCCTTTTCCAGATCGGTCTTGGGTTTCTCGATGACGCCCTTTTTCTGGGCGTATTTTCCGACACGAGTGCTCTTGATCGCACGTAGCTGCATCTTCGTCTGGGTGAGCTCATCTACATAACCTTCCGTGGTATCCGTATCCTTGCGCAGATCGAACGGCGTCTCATCATCGTTGAGATCGGAACTGCTGGAGAGGCAGAACATCATGTTGTAGCCGATCGTCACGGTCTCCGTCAAAAGGCCTGCGCGCTCACTGTCCAGACCGCCCCACTCAACGTTCAGGACCTGCGCGCCCGTAAAGACATACCATCTCGCGGCCTGTGTCATAGCCAGATCCTGGCCGTTGGCACGACCGATATACAGGATCAGCGGCAGCGTCATCTTGGAGCCGACTGCCAGCTTATCATCGATCTCGGTCTGTACATAACGCTCGACGACCAGCTCATACGGCTGGCTGATCGGCTTTCTCTTGATGTGCACGTAATCATTTAAGCCACCCTCCTGGATCGGCTCGTATTCGTACTTACGAGCGATCGGGCGGACAGCCTTCAGCGGCACGTCAAAAACACCGTTGACCTTGAGCTGGAACCGATATGCCGGGATCACGTTGTGATCCTTCATCGCCTCCGATGCCACGGTGGACTCGGTATTGCCGAAATCATTTAACAGTTTATAAGCGCTGGTATCTGCCATACAAAACCTCCGAACTCGTCAACCAGTCTTTAGAAAAGACTTGCGGTCGGTTTCATTTCCAGAATGCTCTTTTCCCGTTTATTTTCCGAGGGGTTCAGGCTCGCATTGATGGAGCTGATCTCGCTGCACCACCTTCGCCTCGTTGCATGATCCATGGAAAGGACTTCTTTCTCGCTCCAGTGGAAGTAGTAGGAAATAAAACTCATCTCCTTGAACAGCTCATCCTGCGGATAGAGCTTTATCCCTCGTTTGTAAAATTTAGCGGAATGTCATGCTCCTTTCCGCAGTCAGGACAAACAAAGTGGATCGTGGGCGGCTCGATGTCGTTGATCCGCTGATACATATCCTGCAAAAACGCCAGGTCTGCCGTAAACAGCTTCTCGATCGTCGCCGGGGCGATGATGTTCACACCCTCGATCTCCGTGATCACTTCCGACAGAAGTACAATCGTCAGATACGCCGGATTGCTCATCACGCGCGGGTCTCTCTGTGCTCTCATCTCATCTCCCGCCGTCGCGAGCCTCATCCGCCCGTTCCTGTGCACCTGCCCCGAAGTATCCAGATACCCCTTCGGCAGTGTAAATTCAAATTCGGTTTCCATAATCTAGACTCCTTTCTACTCTCCCATACGGCGCTGGATTCATCTGTTGCTCCGCAGACTTGCTATCGACTTGATTTTCGCGCTCCGCCTTATTTTACCGTCCGTAGCGAAACGCGCTCCGCTTGAACGACGCTACGGACGGTAAGGCATCCGCGCAAAATCTGCGTCGATCACGCAAAGTGTCTGCGTCGTAACAGCTGAATCCCTGCGCCTGTCATTTGCGTTTTCACAACCTCCGAGTCGTCGGGGCTTGCATGTGTGCAATGACTGACTTTTGCGATATGGAGACGAAATCCAGCGTCTACGAAGACTTAGCCTCGACGGCTCTCCGGAGAGGCTTAGTCGAAGTTGACGATTAGTTCGTCGGAATTCTTATCGCAATGGAAGGAATTGCACATATGTAAACGTCGACGACGAGTATTTGTAAAAACACGGAATCCCGGGGGGCAAAATGCCCCTCGGGTATACGTGTATGAAGTGCTATCGATCAGTTCGGGATGACCAGCTCTTCGTAAGCAATCTCGACTGCTTCGATTGCGACATCCGAAGTCTTGGCGTCAAGTTCGGGACCGGTGTATTTGGTAACCCACGCGTTGGTGAGCAGCCAAACTCTCTCGCCCGTGATCGCCGTACTGAACTGCTGCGGTGCGCCGCCGTTGATATCGATGAGCTCGATCTCGACGTTGTTACGCGGGATCTGGCCTCTCATCTCGGATACACACTCTTGGATCCACGTCTTGAAAGCGGAATCGAGGGTGTAACCTACACGGAGCGTTACGTTGCCGTGCTTCACGAGTCCGGGGATCTTCACCGGTGCCAGGGAATGTGCATTGCCCTGACGGAACTCGATGACGTCCACCGTCGCGTCGATACCGGTCACCTGGCTGAAAGCCGCGGTTGCGTCTACGTTCGCGACACGAACCCGGAAGTTCATTTTAGTTAATGGATATGCAAGACCTTTACTGTTCGCATAAGTAGTATTGGTGCCTGCTGCTGCATCTGCCATACTATTTTACCTTCCTTTCCTGATTATTTGTTCCTTACCCTTCCGATTCTTCGGTTGCGCCGCCGCCTGCTTCAGACGTATGCTGGGTCAGACGGAAGATGACGAACTCTGCCGGACGGCTCGGAGAAATACCGATGTTGCAGATGAGGCGGCCATTGCGGATGTCGTCCAACGTCATTGTCGTCGGTCCGATCTCTACGAAATAAGCCTCGCCTGCGCTGCCACCGGAGAGCATGCCTGTTCTCCAAAGGCTGTCCAGGAAGGATGTGATGGTGAGGCTGACTCTCTGCCACAGCGTGTTGTCGTTGGGCTCGAATACCACCCAGTTCGTACTCGCCTTGATGCTCTCCATAACGAAGATGAAAAGACGACGAACGTTGACATACTTGAATGCGCTGTTGCTGGAAGCGGTCCTTGCACCCCAGACACGAATGCCTTCGCCCGGGATTGCCCGGATGAGATTGATGCCTTCGGGATTCAGGATATCCTGCTCAGCCTTGGTGTAGTTGACCTTGAGATCCGTGCAGAATACCGGCTCATTTGCGGGAGCCTTATGTACGCCGCGGGCGATGTCTGTACGGCTGTATACGCCGAGGACTGCGCCTGAAGGAGGAATGAAATCCGCCTTGTTGGAGCTGCGGTCAAATACCTGGATCCACGGATGATACATTGCAGCGTAGGTGCTGTCGATCATGCCGCGATACTTGATGAGGTCGTCGGTCTTGTAGCTGTCTTTCGGCATATCAATGACGCAGAAGCGACTCTTGGTATTCTCGCAGTGTGCTACAAGTGCTACCACAACTTCGGGGATCGTGACGCCCGGGATGGCCATGATGTTGACACGGTCGTTCTCCAGGAAGCTCTGGATACCGGTACGTCCTTCGGGGCCGTCATCCTTACCGATGAAGGTACCTGCGTTCACCTTGTTGATGGAGCCGTCGGAACCGCCTTCAAGAGTGAAGGAGCCCTCGAAAACGCCCTTGCCGAGGATCTGCTCAACCGGGTTACCGATCTCTTTGATCGGCTGGGACTCTTTGTCACCTTTTTCCGGTTTGATCACGGTATCCTTGACATTACCTGCCTCGACCTTCACCAGCTGGCTCAGTGCAAGACGAGCGCCGATGTATGCCGGAGACTGGTTGTTGAGCGTCAGATCGAAGTAGTTCTCGATGTCATCGTTGAAACGGATCTGCGCATCAAAGGTTACCAGATGTACGGTGTTCTTCGGGATGATCGCTTCATCAACCGGGTTGCCTTTGAACTTGGTCTCAAAGGTTACCTGCTCATCATAGATCATTGCGATGCGGTTGTACTCACCGTTGAACTCTACGGTATCTCCCTCACGGAAGCCGTCTACGCTCTTAGCGGTGTAGGTCGTATCGCTGGTCTTTGCAAGCAGCTGCATTTTGCGTTTGAAAACGGAATGCAAAGAGATCTGGATGCGATTGCCCCATTTCCCTTCGTTTGCCGCGCTGACGGAAAGGATTCCCATCTTGCGGGAAGCGATGGTAGCGTCCTCCGGTACCACACGTGCTACATAGCAGCGAGTTCCGCCGTTGGCGAAGAACTGCTCTACGGAGTTCGCAAGATAGCGATACTCACCATGGGTGTACTCGGAAAGGAAACCGCCGAACTGTTTGGTGAAACTCTTGAAATTGGTCACAAGAGAAGGCGCACCCTTGCTCGGGCCTTTTTCCGCAAAGCCGATGAATCCGGCAGTGCTGGTACCAACGCCTTCTATGCTTCTCGGGGAATTGTCGTATTCCTCGACATATACTCCGGGACTAAAATATTCTGGCATATTGTTTCTACTCCTTTCGATAGTTTAGTTTGTCAGGCAGAGTGCCTGTCCGGGATTGATGACTGTCACGGTGCCACCATACATGCACATGCATTTGCATTCTCTCGTCAAACAGGGTTTGCCCTTCGCAATGACTGTGCTTTTGGAAGGAAGCCATGTCCCTGTCGTTTTCGGTACACAAGGCTGCGGTGTAAGAACCCCCAGTGCTGCGGCTGTTGCCGATGCGACTGCCGGATTCGCGAGGCTGCTGCACATCCCGAAACTCTGGATGTTGACCATGCCTTTGCCGTCCGTTAAGGTCCCGACCGGTTTTCCTTTTATCAGTACCGTTAAGGCGTTTGTTGCGTTGAATGTGGATGGCATCGTCCCGAAAGAACATTTCAGGGTCGCGCCTGTGGTAACAAATTGTGACATCTTGTCGTCTTCCCCCTACTCCAGCCGAACATCACTCAGATTGTGAAAGTCGACTGTCTTGAATTTTTCGGTGTCTCCGGCTTTGTACTTCATCAGATACACCGCGTCCTTCCCGCTGTCCCGCACACGGAACAAAAAGTCTCCGTTCTTTTTGACCTGTCCGTGAAGTATGCGGCAGATCGGCGCGTTCTGCGGAAATTCCTGTGAGATCGGTTCCTTCAATTTGACCTTCCCGCTGGGAAGCTCCTTGTCGACCTCGATGGTCTCGTAAGTCCCGTCTCTCACGTTGGCCAAGCCGTAATAGGTATGAATCATATTCATGCGTCGGTTCGGCATGAACACGGTCATGACCATGTGCTTCGGGTCAAATTCCCGATAGCTGCAAACAGGCTTGTCCAGATTGATCGCTTCCAGTGATTGAAGACCCTTGAGGGTTCCGGAGAAAGTTAAAAGTCCCTCTCCCCTTCTCACGTTCTCTGACGGTATCAGGAACACTTCGACGGCAGGCATCGCGGCATCCAGTTCCTCGTAGTTCACTTCCACTTCGTACGGCTCGTATCCGAACGCTTCGATTTGCATGAGACCATTTTCTCTGCCGGTATTCAAAAGAATGAAATTACCGTTTCCCCGCTGCGCGGGCCGAATCGTCTTGCCGTTGAGTGTGAAGTTTACACTGCGGTCTTCCACGACCATTCCTGTCGTTGTATCCTGGAGGCTGATGAGTAAATCCAGCCGGTTCCGGATCAAACCTTCTTCCACGTTACTGCCTATCCCTCCTTTCCGGTCTTTCTTCACCAGTCACATGAAGACCAAACTGCGCATCCACGACGCGCGGAGCGTCGATGACAACCTCGCTGGAAACGAAGACGGGCGCCGCCCTGTAGAAGAGCGAGATCTGATAGGGCTTGTTGATCGCGCTCCACACCCGTACCTTTTCCTCCAGACTTATCTTCGCCTGAGACAGTACAATCGGAGGTTCCTGGTTCTCCAGCCAGGTTTGCAGTTGATTGGGGAGCACGGAATTGTTATCGGAAACAATCTGTGCGCATTTCCCCAAGATCTTCTGGAAGTCCTGGTCTTTAAGTCCCGCCTGACCACCGGCGTTTATGAAAACCATATAGTATAAACTATATGGGACTGGCGGCCTCGCCAGCTGCAGTCTCCCCCGCGGCATCGTCGTGGGTCTCGCCACGTCGCTTTCCTCGCGGATATCATAGAGATAAAGCCCTAAGATATAGTCCACGTCCTGCGAGGAGGGGGAACTGACTTCAATATTGTTCGGAGACGGGATCGGCTCCGGACACATCTTTTTCCTTAAGACTGACAGTATGTAATTGCTTACATCCGATATGATGGTATAATCTGCCAACGCTGTCTCCTTCCCGTTTTTTCTCTCCTACACTATTATACGAAATATCCGCCCATAGGGCACAAAATTTTCACACTTTTTGTGAATTTTTCCACTATTTTTAGCTGATCGGATTCGCAGCGAGGTATTTTGCTGCTTCATTCAGCTTCTCGGTGAGTTCCGCCATCTTCTGTTTCAGCGACGGAGGCACGAGGATCGCCCAGTCTTTGCCCGGCATGTAGACGCAGCTGATGTCGAGGAGCGACTCGCTGTCTTCTCTCGTGATATACGGATATAACGTGTCCGTATTACCATGGAGATACGTGTCTGTCTGCGAAACAGCCGGCTTGATCAGGGTGCTTTCCTTGCCTTTGTTGCTCGTCATCGTATCGGATCCCACCTGGAACGCGTAGCTTGCGGATCCACCGAGGATCTGCTGCAGGATCGCGTTCTGACCTCTGTGCGTGTAACGGTAGAAACTGTACGAACGTGTCATATCGATCGAGCCGAAGGAGACATATTCGGTATCCGGGTCTCCCTGGTACTGGCGGTAGATAAAGCCGTTGGCGCCGCCCTTCCCGAGGATCTGCTCCAGCAGGCTCATCGCGTATGCAAGCAGCGGATCGTCTCCGTATTCTTTGCCGTATTTTGCAAGCGCTGCGAGGATCGCTGCCAGATCCGCATCCGAAAGGTTGGATACATCGTCTCCGAAGACGTCCTTGATCGCATCGCTGATCTGATTACCGTTCAGGCTGCCGCGGTCTTTGCCGACGCCGCCCTTCTGGCCGCTGCCGCCACCTGCGCCGTTACCGCCGCCTGTGCCGCCTGCACCGCCGGTATTCGTGCCGCCGGAGGAGCCGGTATCCGAATTGGTCCCGGATCCGCCATCACCGCCGCCCGGTCCGGTCGGATTCGTGTTATAGCCGTAGAGCGGGTTATTGCGGCTCTTTGCTTCCGCTTCCGCAACCTTATTTCTGAGGTCAGGTCCGGCGCCGATGTTGTCCAGTCCCTGGTTGATCGGCCCGAAATCACCGCCGATGCCGGCAAGCCTGTTCAGATCGTCATCAATGTTGAGACCGTCCGGATCCAGTTCGGAGAGGATCCTGTCGGTCAGATAGTCCTCCAACGCCGGTTTTCCGCCGATCCTGTTGATGTTATCCAGCTGGTCCTTCGGCGAGAGGTCCGGATCGATCGCGCTGTCGATCGCGTCGTTCTTCTCCGCTTCCTTACCCTCCAGGATCGTTCCGATCATGGTCGCTTTCTTCGGATCATCCTCTTCGAGCGCACGCTCCTGTTCCGCGATCAGTTTGTTGATATAATCATCCAGATCTCTGAAGTCCTTATCCGCGTCGCCAAGCGAGCTGGTCAAGGATGCGAGGAGGAGTTTCAGCCATTCAATGTGATCCGACACTAACTTCTGCGCCCATTGGCCTGCCTGCTTCTGCAGGTTCTCGGCATAGGTCAGGCGACGTTGTACAAAGGTGACGGAGTTATTGATCGTGTCACGTTTGGTCCGTGCCATGATATAACCCTGGTACTCCTTGATATCGCGCTCCAGATCGTATTCGGACAGAGAGTTCATGGCCTCTTTTGCTTTTTCGATCCGTCCTAAGCACTGTGGCAGGAGGTTGTTGTCCAGCATCCGGAGTTCTCTCTCCTTATGGATCACATCTTCGTCATAGTAGACATTATCCAGATCCACCATGTTCTGCAGGATCGGGACTGCGATGTCCTCATCGATCCCGGCATTGATCACCTTACGGCTGTACTGATAGCGGAGGTTCTCATACACTTCCTCGCCGCGGTTCATGCTCTTCTCGCGATAGGAAACGTAGGACGCATTGGAATTCAAAATCCCTTCTTCGATCGCTGCCGTCAGCGTCGGATCCTCCGTGTAGTTCGCGCCGCGGTATGCATCCATATTGGTATAGGTACGGCCGAGGTCGGATTCGCCGTCCTGCGAAAGCTTCTTCAGATATTCAAGGGTCGGCGCGATCGCGTAAGCTGTCGTCGCATCATAGTCATTCAGTTCCGCATTGACCTTGTCGTATTCTTTTTGTTTTTCAGTGATCTCGGCCTGTTTGTCGTCGATCTCCTGCTGCATGCGTTCAAGCTGCTGCTCGCGGCCCTTGATCTGGCGGGCCTTCTGGTCGATCTCGGTCTGTTTCGCACTGACCTCGCCCTGCTTCTTCTGGATCTCGGCTTCCTTGTCACTGATTTCCGTCTGCTTCCCTGTCGTGTCAGACTGGTTTTGCAGGAGGCTCACCCCGATCTCATCCTTTTCCGAACGGAGTGCTTTGATCTTCTTGTTCTGCTCGGTGTTCCATTCCTGGATCTCTTCGTTGATCCGCTTGCTCGCGTCGGTGACATTCGCGGTATTCGTATCCAGCTGCTTTTTTAATTCCGCGATCTGTTCCTCGATCAGCTTCTCTTCTTCGCCCTTTTCCTGGAACGCATCTTCTTTGTTGTTGACCCGTCGCTCGGTACTGGTCTTGCGGTTTTCCTGCTGGCGCGCAAGCTCTGCCGCATCCTTTTCCATTGCGCTCTTTGCGTTCCCTGACTGGAACGGATTGTTCGCAACTGCCGCATAAGCCGCGCCGGACTCCGCCACCTTATCGATGTACGTAATGAGCGCGTCATACTGTTCTTTTGTCTTGGCAGTCAGTCCGTCATGATGCTTTTTCAACGCCTCAAGTGCTGCATCCGCATCCTTCTTGGCCTGCTCGATGCTCTCTGCCGTCGTCGCCGGTGCTTTCTCGGTCTCGGCCTCTGTGCCTTCGGTCCCGGACTCTGTGCCCTCCGTCCCGGGCTCCGTACCGTTCTCCGTCGATGATGTCTGGCCCGCACCGCCCAGCATTTCTGCCTTTGCGAGCGATTTCACCTTTGCATCCAGATACGCTTTCTGCAGATCCCGCTCTTCGGTTTCCCATTTGCGGAAGTCACTGATACGCGCTTCCTTTAAGGTATCGTTCTCCGCGACTTTGATCTGGTCTTTCAGGCTGTCGCGCTCCTTCATAAGCTGCTGGTAGATCTTATCGTCCTGATAAGCCTTGTCGGGATAAGTCCCCTTCTCATCCTGCAGCGCCTTGACCTCCTCATCGATCGCAGCACTTCTCTTTTCGAGCGCTTCCTTTCCTTCGTCCAGCTTTGCCTTCTCGGATTTCAGCGCAGCCATCTGATTTTCCAGCTCTGCCTCTTCGGCTTTCAGCACATCCAGTTCCGCCTGGAGCTTTGCTTTCTCGCTCTCCATGCGCGGCACATCGTCCTTCAGATCGGACTCGAGTTTCGCGCGGTCCACCTTCAGGTCGGCAAGCTCCGCTGCCTTCTGGTATTTGTCGGACAAGAGCTGATTGCCTGTCGTATAAGCTTCCTTCTGCTTCTGGCGCGCCTCTGCACCTTCCCGCAGATATTTGATCATATCCTGGAGGTGCACGATCCGTGCTTCCTCGCTGCTCTTGTCTGCCTCGTTGGCTTCCAGATCCGATTTCAAGGAGCTCTTTCTGCTGTCGATCGCCTCCTGTACAGTCTTGATCGCGGCGTCTACAGCCTTTTTCTCTTCCTCTTTGGCCGTGGAAGCGCTGTCCTTTTCAGACTGGAGCCAGGATGCTTTCCCCTTTCGGGTGGTCAGTTTCTCTGTCCAGGTATCCCAAGTATCTTCATCCGCGCCGTCCGGGATCGCATTGAGATCGTCCCAAAGCTCTGTGATCTCCTTGCGCACCTCTTCCTCCTGCTGGTCGCCTGCAGGCGCGAGGTTCATTTTGGAAATATCATCGTTGATCTTTTCCTGCGCCTCTTTCAGTGCCGTCTCCGCTTCTTCAAGCTGGGTCTTTGCTTCCTTCAGCGCAGATTCAAACTCTGCCGTCGATTCTTCATTCTCAGAAATACGCTTTTTCAGCGTCTTCTCAAGCGTCCAACGCTCTGCCTTTTGCGCATCGGCAAGGAGACTTAACAGCTTCGCATGCTCTTCTTTCAACTCCGCAACGCGTTTTTCCCCGTTCGGGATCAGCTGGTCTTCCAGCTTCGGGATCGTGTACCGTTCAAGTTCCTCCACCGTCGACATCAGCTCCGCTGCTTCCGCTGCGAGCGGCGCGATCTGATTGGAAGCTGTCAGGAGTGCTAACTGCTGTCCCAATTTCTTGCTCAGTTTCGTGTATCTGACATAACGCTCATAGAGCGTTTCCAGTTTGGTCAGGTCTTTTGCTTCTTCTTCTGACGCTGCGGTCTTGCTTTCTTCGGCAGAAGTGCCTTCTATCGCCTCGGTTTCATCGATCGTGATCTTCTGTCCGTTGTCATCGACTGTCGCAACGATCTGCTTGCCGTTCTCGTCGGTGCTGACAACGACTTCCTCGCCGTCCTCGGTCACCAATGCGGCCGAAGAAGTGCTCTGCGCAGATTCCTGTGAGCCTTGTCCTGCTTGGGTTGCCGCTGCTGCCTCCGCCGCTTTCTGCGCGGACTTTGCTGCCAGCTCATCCTCGTACGCCTTGATCTGGGCTGCTGCTGTCTCAGCCAGCCCATCTGCCTGTGCGAGCTCCTTTTCCATCTCAGCGTGTTTTTTATCCAGTTCCACAATGGTCACGGTCTGGATGTCTCCGATCTCTGCATTCAGCGCTTCGATCTCCGCCTCCAGATCCGCAAGCTCATATTCCATGGTGCGCGTCCGCGAATTGAGCAGGATGTTCGTGTTTTTCGTGAGGTTGTAAAACACCTCGGACCTACGCTCCGCATCCAGCGACTCCGCAAGTTTTAGAGCCTGCTCTGCTTCCTCGTCCATCTTTTGGTTTTTTAAGGAAAGATAGAGCTTGTAAGTCGTATCCAAGCCCCGGTCTGCAAGATCCGTGATGGAGTCTCTGGCGTTCGGCCAGTTGCGGACCGTGAGTTTGAAATCCTTGTAGTCATCATCCGGAATGTCGTTTTTGACCTCTGCCTCGTCCCACGCATCTTCCAGCTTCCGCCCGGAAGCATCCTCCTCGAGCTTGCTGTAGCCGCGGTCGATCATCATCTGCGTCGTCGCATAGCGGTCGAAAAACATGTTGTCATGATTGAAGAAATAATAAAGTCTCCAATACCGGTAGTTGTCGCTCCCGCTGCTCTTTTCCGATACGCGCCCGGAGTTAAAATATTCCTGCAGCTTTTTCAGCTCCGTGATCTCCTCCATCTCGTACGGATTCGGAACGTCAAAAATATTCATCGGGTTGCCGTCCGGATCTCTCGGGATACCGTCCGCACCCACCACGCAGGTGATGATGAGCGGATCGAGCTCACTCTTCGGGACGATGCGCGCCTCTTTCATGATGTCCTTGATATCGTTCGCCTGAGAAATATCGCGCCACTGCGAATCCGCAAGCTCCGACCGATAGTAGCGCACCTTCTGGTCATAGGTGAGCTGACTCTGCAGCGCCTTCTGATAGATCACGTTGCTGATGCCCTTTTTGACATTTTCCTGGCCGGCTGCCGTATTGGCCACTTCGGCTTTCGTCGCTTCGATCTCCTCCTCGGCGCTCATGTTCAGCGCGGAGGCATCGATCAGGAAGGTCCCGACAAACATCGTTGTCGCCGGGATGACCTTGCCTTCTTTTACATAATCATAGTAAAGTTTGCCGTATTTGCTGCGCTTTAAGGTCTTGCCATAGGCTTCCTCGCGCTCCTCTGCCGTCATCTCCTGCTCAGTCGACGCTTTGGTCGTCTCCGTCGAAGCCTTGGTCTCGCTCGCTGCCGGCTGCTGCGTCTCTGCTGCCGGCTGCTGCTGATCTGCCGCTGCATTGGCATCCGCCGCCTGCACGGGCACACCCGTTGCGAGCAGCACCACTGCAAGCAGTTCTGCGATATGGCGTTTCATATGAAGTTTTTGAAAAAGTGTCTTCTTCATATGGTTATCCTGCCTGTGCTTCAACCTTCAGACGCCTTTGGAGCAGCGTCCCCGGCGGTTACTCGTCAGCCAGTTCATCGAGTACTTCGAGCAGTTCAATGACCTTCTTGCTCATGGAGGGTGCGATCAAGATCGCCCACTCGGTGTCCGGAATGTATTCGCATGTATCCTGCAGATACAGGGAGGACGATTCCTCCGTGATGTAAGGATACTGTGCTGTCTTGCTGCCGCGGATACTCGGGTCGGACTGCTGAACCGTCGGGGTATCCATCTCCGAACTCTTGCCGTTGTTCTTCTCTACAGTCGTGGTGCCGATCGTGAACACATAACTTGCGGAACCGCCCGCAATCTGGGACATCGTCGCCTTGTCACCGATCGTGACGCACCGGTTCTTGGTCAGCGGTCTGCACTTATCGACCGCCGCGAGGCTCACATACTTCTTATCCGGATCCGCAAGATACTGCCGGTAGATGAAGCCGTTGCCCTCTGCCAGAAGCTGGTTCAACAGATCCTTCACGCGCTGCCTGATCTCATCATCGTCGCGGTTCTCTGCAAATTTGCTGAGGCCTGCCGTCACGCTGGCCTTATCGTAGTCGGAGAGGCTGTCAAACGGGTCGCCGAACACATCATCGATCGCGCCGTTCAAATCTTTCCCGTTCAGGCCGCTTCTGCCGTTACCGCCGCCGCCTCTGAGTCCTGAGCCGCTGCCGCTGCCGCCTGCGCCGCTGCCGCCTGCACCTCCTGTGCCTGTGCCGCCGCCGTCCGTGCCGTCACCATTGTCGCCGGATCCGTCACCGCCGCCCGTGCCGGGACCTCCCGGACCGGTATTGCCGCCGGTACCACCGCCGCCGTTGTTGCCGTTGCCGTCACCCGCGCCGGGACCTCCGTTGCCGCCGGTACCGCTGCCGTCACCGTCATTCGGTCCGTTGCCGCTGCCGTCATCGCCGCTATCGGGGCCGTTATCGCCGGTTGTTCCATCGTCATAGAACGGACTCGACTTTCCGCGTTCCGCATTCTCGTCTGCGTAGTTGTAAACGACGGCCGGCGCACCTGCCTGCTTCAACTTGTTTAAGATGTCATCCATCGGAAGGCCGATGTCTCCCGCTGCATCCAGGTCATCATAGATATTGTCCCAATCGTCGTTTTCGATCTTTCTGTTGATGTCTTTTCCGATATCACGCTTTGCAGCTTCCATATCGTCCAGATCCGCTTCCGCGTCTGCTTTGCTCGCCGCATCCCCGGTCCCCTCCAGGATCGCGAGGTTCTTGTTGCGCTGGTCTTCTTTCTTGTCGTCCGCATCGCTGATCTCTTTGTCGATCTGATCGATCCCGTCCAGATCGCCGTCATCGAGCAGGTCGAGACGCTGTAAGTTCAGCAAATCTTTCTCTGCAGAAGGATCATCTTCTTTATCCTTCAAACCTCTCGTCACGGTTTTCTTAAGATCTTTCAGCCATTCGATATGATCGTTGATCGCCTCGAGCTCATAGTTGCCGTAATCATCCGTCGCAACAGCTGCTTTGAGCCCGTCCGCCCAGTTGATACGCTCATCGATATAATCCAGCGCCGCCTGCCGCTCATAACGGATCACGCGCCCGCGGATAAACTGCTGTCCCTCGCCGATCGTTGCGGAAAGACCAGCCTTCTGGTTCTGCAGGATCTTACGCAGTGTCTCCTGAGAGCTGTCCGGATCATTCTTCGCCTTGATATATTCGTCATTGGCGGTCTCATGGGACTGCTCCGTGATCCGTGCATCCGATGCCACCTGCAGCGTATCGAGGACGCTGATCTCTCTGGCCTTATGTTGGATCGTGCCTTCCCGGATGTTGTCAAGATCCGTCAGGCTCTGAAGCCGCGGGACCATTGCCTGTGCACCCTGGCCGGCATTTTCGATGATCCACATGCTGGTGTCATATTCGTACTGCTGCGCCACGGTATCGCCGTTGCTCAGCGCCAGATCGTTGTAGTTGTTGTATGCGGTGGTCGCCGCGGTGACCGCATCGCCAACGACGGTCAACATCGTGGAATCCGGAACAAAGCCTGTCCCGTCTTCGTCACCGTAATCCTGGCCCATAACGGAATAGGAACGTCCTCTGGGCGACATACCGTATGCCACCTGCGAGAAGAGGTTATTAAGCGGCGCGCCGAAGCCGTAATTGTGTTCCTCATTCATCACGAGGTTGTACATTGCTCTCGCACGGCGCGAAGAGTCGATCTGTTCCTGCAAACGCATCGCCCGATCCGCTTCCTCGTCGTAGCCGGACTGTTTGAGCGGCAGATAGAGGTTTTCCAGTGCCAGCAGCTGCTGATCATATTTGTCCGTCTCATCGTCCTGGATCGTGGAAGACCCGAGCCAGAACTGTTTGAAATAGGCGACCTTGGTACGGAAGTCTGCCTCTGTTGACGGATTCCCTTCGTTATAAAGGACGTCCATCTGATACGCCCTGCCCATCAATGTGACACGCTCCGACTGAGAGGTGCCTGCATAGGCAGTCCAGCCGCTGCGCAGAAACAGCTGATTGATCGTATCATCGATCGTATAATTTTTCCGCTTGCTGGTATTGTTCGGATACAGGGTCTTTGTGATCCGCGTCCAAGGCCAGTACCACCGGTAATAATCGTTGAAGATGTTGCTGCTGCTCCAATAACGATAATTGGTGTTTTCAACCCATAGGTAATAGGTGATCTCATGGCCGTATTCCACCTCGGTCTCCAGCATATCCAGCACAGGATAGTCTCCGGCATAGACCTTCTTCGGGACTTTGTAATACACATCATCAGACCACCATTTGTGTCCCAAGAAGGAACGCCGCCAACCGACACCATCTGATTTTGTATCGGCATCCGAGTTGTAATCCCAAGCCTTATATGTGCGCTGCACGGAAGGCTGCTGCCACCATTCCAACACTGCCCTCATCGTCTCATTGCGCGGGAAAGGCTGGATATTACGGAAAAACTGCCAGACACGGTCATAGGTATAGGCACCGGAGCCTTCCCCGCCCATGCCAATCGGTTTTAAGTTGCCGTTCTCGAGATTGAGCTTGATCCCGCGCAACTCCGGGAGCTGCTGCAGATCGTAAGGATTCGAGATCGAAAAGATATCTATAAACTGCCCCGTGTTCGGGTCCTTCGGAATCCCGTCCTTCCCGACAACAACGGTGACATAGTACCCCTGGAGCTCGGATTCATCCACTTCATCCCCGCTCGGGAGGATCGCGTTCAGACTGCTCGCGCTGCTGATATCGCGCCATCTGCCGCCTGCCAGCTCGGATTTGTAGTACATGATCTGCTGGTCTTCCTCTGACATGGAGCGAACCGCCTTATTGTAGATCGGGCCGTTTAAGGACTGTGCATCGATGAGCCACGTCCCGATGAAAAGCGTCCCCTCGGGGATCGTGTTGCCCTGCATGATGTACTTCTGGTAGGTCGGGTATTTGTACTTTTGCAGCACGCTGTCCTTCACGGTGCCGTCATTGTTTTGGGTGGCATGATTCTCTGCTTCCAGCTTGATCAGCGCCCCGAAGTCTCTCATCGGCACATTCGCAATGCCGCCGGCCTGCTCCATCGTCCGGGCAAAAAGCTCATGCGCATCATCCTCTCCGATCACTGCGGTATAGGGCACGTTCTCGACTGCCCAGTCTACCGCCATGTCCCCAAAGGTGTAGTCGAGCCGCATCGAATTACCGGTATAGTCCACGATCCGGCTGTTATCCAAAACGACCTCATCATCGCCGAGTTTCTCTTTCAGCTGTCCGATCAGATTGGTCGCCACATCGTGAATGTTGACCATATCCCAGGGATCCACCACAAGCCGTGTGGCATTAAACGTTCCGATGATCTGCTCATCGCTGATCTCAGAGCTCGGATCCTTTTTCTCTCCGCCACCTTCTCCGCTTTTTTCCGGGTTGTTCACGAGGGAGTTTGACAGGTTCTTTCTCATCAGGTCAATGAGAACCGTATACGATGTCGTGGATGCATCCATTTCCCACGCCTCTGCCGCGAAGACCGGCTCCGGGAGCGACACCTCAAACGCCACCGCCATGGCCAGGACACACGCAAGGAGTGTACTGACAAAGCGTTTTGCGATATGCAGTTGTCTCCTTTCGTGTCTTTTCATGTCCTGTCCCCTGTGTGACCTTTTTTACCTGTTTCTAAATCCCCTTCAGGAGTTCGACTTTCTTGTCGATCCGCTCGTTCTGATCCTTGACATCCTCTTCCGCAGCCAGGTACGGTACTTCGGCATCGTCCCGCTTCTTCTGGAAGATCGGAAGCGCTGCGATCGCCTCCTCCAGATCCTTTCTGGCCTCAGGCAGAAGCTTATTCTTCAGCTCGTCGATCCGGGCGAGGGCTGCTTCTTTCTGTCTCGCAAAAGAATCCGCACTGTTATTCGCATTCCTGATCCGGTCGTCGTAGGAATCGCCCCACAGGCTTCTGATCGCATCCCCGATCTTCTCGAAGACATTCATATCGTCCTTTTCCGCCTGATATTTCTTTGCCAGATTCCGGAACGTTTGCTCCATATTTTCCATCGCCCTGGCCGATTTTTCCTGCGCCTCCTGCTCTCTCGTATACTTCTCGATGTTCTGCTCGGAGGTGATCTTCTTTTCTTTCACCTCGTTCAGTTCCGCCGTCGCTTTGTCGAACTCCTTCTTTGCGCCGTCGCGTACGTTCTCCAGCTGCTTCAGCTCTGTCTGATCCACCTTGATGTCATCGGAGATCTGTTTCCGTTTCAGCGCCTTCGCCGGGTTGAGCTTGCTCTCCTGCTCTTTCAGGATCGACAGCTGCTTGTCATATGCTTCATTCACCTTTTCGAGCTGTGCGAGGATCGCGGATTGTGTATCCTTACGCGGATCATCGTCCGGGAGATTCTTGATGTCCGCCATCTGCTTCTGGACATTTGCCTGATCCTTCTTCATGGTCTCCATCTGCTTCTCGATGGCTTTACACCGCTTCAGCTCCTCGGTGTAGCCCATCAGGAATTTGATGTTTTCCGTGGAGGTCTCGATCCCGTAGATCTCTGCTTCCGCTTTCGCCGATTCATAAGCCGGACCCGCAAAGTCATCGAGGTTGGGCAGTCTGTCTTTCGCCAGATCATAAACCTCTTCCGGATGGAGGTTCATCATCTCCTGAATCTCCTCTTCGCTGACCGGGAACTCATCACGATTGAAAGCGGAATGGGTTTTGATCTCATCCTCGAGTTCGCGTTTTTTGCGCTTTGCTGCCTGCAGCTCGGCGAGGGTCTCTTTCGCTTCCGGATCGGATGCGCCCTTTTCCTTGGAGAGCTGGTTGAACTTCTCCTGCAGCTCGGCCTCTTTATATGCCCAGGCATCACGCTGGTTCTTCAGCTCCGTCATGCCCTCTTCGTATTTCTTCTTGCCGACCAGTTCCTCTGCCGCATCGCGGAGGATGGACTGCCGCTTCATCTCGTCTTCGGCATCTTTTGCCTTCTGCTCGTCTGATTTCTCAGCTTCCGCTGCCTTTTCCTGCGTGAGCTGCTCTACTTCATCCGCCTGCTCGGTACGTACCTTCTCCAGATCCTCATCGGTAACGTTGTCCGCCGCATGATCGATCTGATCCTGAAGGAAGGTGATCCTGTTCTTATAGTAGTCTGCATTCGTCGTATCACCGTTTTCTTCCGCTTCTTTCAGACCCTGCTGCGCTTTTGCAAGCTCTTCGTTGAGCTCGGCGGTCTTGTTCTCCACAGCGATCTGCTGGACCACGATATTCTGCATATCCGCAACCATGACGTCTGCATCTTTGACCAGACGGTTATTGACAGTATCAAACCGTGCGCCGCCAAGGAACGTCCCCTCTTTGTCAAAGACACGCATCGTCAGCTGCGCCAGATCCCCCCGGATAAAGGAGAGGTAACTGAACGGCTGGTCGATCGACACCAGATGATCCGAGAAAAGGTAAAGCGTGCGGTCTGCGGAAAGGTTGTAGTACGCCGCTTCTTTATTCTGTCCGAACTCCTTCTTGACGGCATCCTGATCAAAGGTGAACTTCATCTTGATCATATCCGTCGTGGTGTCATCCTCGACCTCATAGGTACCGATCGCGCTGGCTCTGCCCTCCGGTGCCACGTATTTCACCGTGATATCGAGCGGCCCCCACGCAACGGTCGGGTCGATCACAACATCATCGATAAAGTCATCCACATCAAAGAGGCGGATCACAACTTCATCGGCATTATCCTTGTCAAGTTTCAAATGGCGGACGGAGCCGTCTTTGGTCTGCCGCTCTCCGATCAGGCGCTTATTGATGCGAAGCTCCCAGTCCGTGACATTCCACGGGAAATATTCGGGGTTCGGAGAACCGTCCGGCAGCTCCTCAACATCGTTGTACGGCGGCACATCGATCGTCACGACAAACTCGGAGTCCGAAATGATGGAACGGATGCTGTAATGTGCGCCGACCTTCGTTACACCTTCCAGGGAATTGAGATCCTTGTCCAGCTGATCCTGATCTGCGGTCTCCAGAAACTGGGACACGCCGCCGCAGGTCGTGCGGTCAAAGGAATACAGCGTCGTCGAGTAGGAAGCGAGCGCTTCGTTGTTGGTGGTTTCCGCTGCCTCGTATTCCTGCTTCTCTGCTTCAAACTCCTCGTTGCCGAGCTCACCCATGAGGTTTTTGACCTCATCGTTCATGAGCTTCGTCTGAAGATCCTTTAACGTCGTATTCGCTTCGATATAGGCTTTCCGCGCGCCCGCGTAAGTATCGTAGCCGTCCTCAATCGCGTCCTTGATGTCCTGCTTGGTATTCTCCAGCTCTTTATTGGCTGATACATATTCCAGGGTGTCCGTAAACAGCACCTTCGGGTCGTCCTCAATCCAGTTGAGACCGTCGGAATCGCCCTTCAACCATTCCTTGGGGAAGCTGATGAAGAGGATATGGTAACTGCCGTCCCAGGGCGAATCGATGTCCTTTAAGAATTCGTCGTATTTCTTCTGGAACGCTTTCTGATTCACTTCCGATCCGTCCATTGCCTGCTGGACGAAGGAACTGATCTTGCCGATAAAACGGCCGTACTGCGATTTATAAAGCTGATAGTTGGTCTGCAGCGAAAGCAGCGCAAGATCTGCATTCTGCTGCGCCTCGTAGACCGTATGGTCACGCTCCAACGCATAGGTCTGCAGATATTCAATATCCTTTCTGGACATCTCCGCCGTCGCGAACGAATCCTCAAACTTATAACCCGTCGTGAGATCGATCCCCATCAATTTGCCGAGCTTCTCTTTGCTCCGCTGGGCTTTTGTCTCCTGCTCACTCTGTTTGCTCTTTAAGGTCGTAAGGCGGTCGCTCAGTTTATCTACGACTTCCTGGCTGACCTCGCCGATCGTGAGCTTTACCTGTGCCTTTTTCAGCGCGGTATCCACGTTTTCATACCGCTCATTCAGGAACTTCAGTTCCTGCTCCGCCTGGATGATCTGGATATAGAGATTCGACACATTCTCATAGATCCCGAGCTTCGTATCGGTGATCTTGTGCTGGAGATCCTTGATCTGGTATTCCAGCTGCGTCGGCTTGTACTGGAATTCATACGACTCTGCCTCGCTCGGCTTGGTCGGGAACTTAAAGTCCAGCAGCGGGCTCCAGCGGAACGTACTCATATTGTGCTGCCGCGCACGGAGCGAACGCACTGCCGAATCTCTCGCCGCACGCTTTGTCGTGATCTGCAGCTCGATCGCCTCGATCTTGTCGCTTCTGGCCACGGACACGTTTTTTGCCGCAGAAAGCTTGATGACGCCGCCGGCTGCCGCAACTGTCTCCGGCCTGGTGAGCAGAGACGCAGGGATAGCGATCGCTGCTGCAAGGGCGCATGCAAGCAGACGCCTTGGAAGCTTCTCTATGAAGTTTTGACATCTGCTCTTTGTCATCGTTGTTCCCTCGTTATTTGATACGAACGAAAAACAAATGAGGCAAAAAAAGGTGAACTTTTAACCGATTTTTTCTCATTTGTTTTTTAATTTGCGACGTCTGACAACGACTCCGTGTGGATGAAGTAAAAGTCAAATACGTCTGATCCGCGGTTGGAAACGAAGGTGTAGATCAGGCCGTCCCGGTGGTAGGTGTGCAGATAGACTTCGTATTCGCGGTCATAGTCTTCGACTTCCGTGTACTCGGTGAATACATTGTTTTCGGTCATTTCGACGGGGCCGTCAAGTGTCAGGTCACGCCTGTCATATAAGAAGTTGATCGCCAGCGCCTCAGGCAGCGTCGCATAGGAAGTACCGACATAAACCGGCGCGCCGAAGACATCCGTCAAGCTGCTGATCGTCTGGCAGGAGTGATTGCCGTATTTAAAAGCCTTTTTCAGGACGTAGACCGAATCCACTTTTGCATCGGTATCGATGGACTCGTCATCCGTGATCTCGACTGTCATTGCCTCGATATCCGGAAGGAAACGGACGCGCTCCATGCCGGAAACGTACATCTTGCGTTCGCCCGTATAGGCTGCCGCGACCTCGGTATTGGTCTTGCCGATCAGGTTGGAGTAAAGGATCTCGTCGTGGGAGAAACGTCCGGTATAGACCGGGTTGTTGCTCATATCGTAAAGGGTCCCGTCTCCTTCTTTCATATCCATGGCGAACTGTCCCGCATACTCCAGCGTCCCGTTCGGCCGGTAAAGCTTGCCGTCGCCGCTGTGGAGATTCTCGTGGAAGCCGCCCGTATACCAGAGCATACCGTCCTGATAATACTGGGTGCCCATCGCCTCGTACATGCTCTTCTCGAAGTTACCCTGGTAGACGACGATACCGTCCGGGTTCATCAGCGTTCCGGTGCCGTTGCAAGACCCGTCACTGACCTGTCCTTCATAGGCGAGGTAACCGGATTTTCCTTTGATCCGCACCATGCCTTTTGCAAATTTGAGGAGGACAGAATTGTAGGAATAGGTCTTGACCGCACCGTCCGCGCGCTGCGGAAACAGCGTGGAACGCACAGCGTAGATATACATCACAGAAAGCACACCGATGACAACGACGATCGCAAAGCACAGTCTCTTACTGACGAGCCAGCGGCCCATCGGATAATAATCATCCTTGTTACGCGGTCTGACGTTCAGGACCTTCGTAAAGAAGTTCCTGATCGCCTCGATCCCGAGGGTCAGCCAGTAGGCCGGATTGAAGTAATACCGAAACCTCGTGACGATCGGTGTAAACTTTGCTTTTAAGCTTTGCAGCAGAATCTGAAATAAATTCATTTAGCTTACTCCATATGCAATGCGCCGACAAAGTTGCTGCCGTCCGCCTCGTTCAGATAACGTTCGCATTCGAAAAGGTACCACTTTGTGATCTCGTCCTCCGGCATTTCGCGAAGGATCTCGGTAAAGCTGTTTCTGGCAAAATAGAAGTCCTGCTTGTAGAAAAGGTCGAGCGCTTCCGCAAACTTCTTCTGCATCTGCAGACGGATCTGACGAACTCTCGTGCTGCAGGCGTCGAGAACTTCATAAAGCTCCACATGATGCTCCGGGTGCTCAGCATCCGGGGTCACAAAGCCGATGTAACGCAGGTCGTACTGCGAATCTTCATGGTCGCGTACCGCAGAAGTAATGAGGACGCCGAGCCGCATCCGGCGGAACCAGTCCATATAATCCTCGAGGTCTTCGGTCTCCGGAGAGGAAAGGAACGCCGAAGCCTGGTCGTTGGTCCCTGCGATGCCGTAAACAAACGGTGCATAATGCATCAGAATGCAGGCAGAAGGATACTCCTGTTTCTGCCATTCACGCAGTGCTTCCATGAAGTTGATCCCGAAATGCGCCGCTTCCTTGCTCTCTTCCAGGAAGAGCAGTTTGATAAAGGAGAGGTCGCTGCTGCTCGAGATAAAGATCCCGTCTTGCTGCTTCTGGTAATGCTCGATGATCTCCATAAAATGGTTCATCCGGTCAAGATCCATCGGATTATTCGTCCGCTGCCCCGGCGCGGAGAGGAATGCCATTGTACCGGAAAGCTGGATCGCGTTGCCGCTGACCACTTCTGTAATGGAGTCTTTCTTCAAAATGCGCTCGATATTCTTCGGCGCGAAACGGTAGTATGCTTCGTAGGTCAGATACTTGATCCGGTTGGTGTTGCGGATCTTTTTCTGGATCTCGAAAACGGAGTTCCACATGTAGTTCATGTCCGTCCCGACCACGATGGGCTTGTCGACGGTCTCCTGACCGTTTGCGACTTTTTTCAGCGCCGCCGCAAGGTGTCGTAGATCCTGCGCCTGCAGGAAGAAGAAAATGAGGCCTGCGCCGCTCGCTGCCGCAAAAAGGATCAGCGAGAACCGGAAAATATTCCCGTAGTTCGAGAAGAATCCGTTCATGATGTCGCCGTATTCCGAGATGCCGACTGCCGCGTAATCATAAACTTCCTGGTCATCCAAAGTCTTTGCAACGAGGGAAACCTCTGCGCCCTGGATCACCGTCCGGCGGGTCGCCGTGCGCTTCTGCTCGCTCACATCCGAGAGGATCTTTGCGGCCTGTTCGCCGTAGAGGTCTCCGATGTATTGTTTGTTGCGGCCGCTGCCGGACAATGCGATGAGTCCGGTCTCACGGTCCACGATGCAGATATCATCGAGTGCGATCGCGCCCTCCGAAGCCGCGATCTGAGAGGCGATGCGGTTCTGCAGGGTCACGTAGGTGTCTGTGTCATAGAAGAGGTCGTCGTTGAAATTGAGATCCGCATCTGACGGCAGATTCTCAAACAGCGTCCCCATAAAGTAGCGCTCAAAACGCTCATAGTTTTCCGTCTCGATGCTTCTGGTCTTCTGCATCATAAAGAAGAAGACAAAGCCGATCAGGACGGCCAGCACGACCTCATAAGTGAAGATCGCGTATGCGACTCTGCGTCTCAAACGAAGAAGCCAGGACACGAGAATGATCACTGCCACGCCCGCGACCATGATCAGGATGAAGAATACAAAGCTGATGCCCGTAGCAGCGATGCGCTGGAAGAGGCTCATCTTGCGGTTCTCGAACAGCTTCTTGGCATCCGGGTTGATCGCGAACGGTCCGGTCGGCGCCTCGTTGTCCATTCTCCTTAAGAGGATGCCATCATCATATTCCGCCTGCGCGAAAAACCGTCCTGCCACACTGCTCTCGGACTGGTATTCGGCGATCTCCACATCCTGCTTCTGGAACTCCTGCTCGTCCTTATAAGACGGATGCATCGTCGTGATCTCGGCGAGCTGGGAAGCCGGCACCAGATACACATATGCCATCTGTCCGTTGGAGGTCAGATACGTCAGGTATGCGCCTTCTCCGCCCATGGAAAAGCCGCTGAGCTTTAACGTATTCAGAAGTTTGAATGGCGGCGTCCTGAACGCGGGGCCGAGCTCCTCGTCAAAGGCCACGATCTCGTACTCACGCACTTCCTGTTTGTTTTCGATCCGGGTGCGCGTCAGCACGGCGTAAACCATGCGCTCGTAGGCGTAGACCTGTGCGACATCCCAGCCGGAGAACATGGAGTGCGCTCTCGTCTCAAACATGCCTCTGACCTTTCCTTTGTCGGAGATCTCATAAATGATCCCGCCCCGGTCCGTATTGTCGGTAATGTAAGTGTCACGGTCGCCGACCGCCACATCGTTGAAATCCGTCAGGTCTTTGGTGTAATCACGAAGCAGTAGTGCATAAAGCATATACACAAGCACCACGCCGACCCAGACAGCGGCGACGACCATTGTGATCTTTGTTTGCTTTTTTTTGAACAATTCCCTCATGTAAACCCCTTCACTGTAAGAGCGACTCAAGTCCGATCTTTTCGAAGCTGCGGATGAAAAGTCGCAACCATGGCACGTCTCCGAATATCAGGTTGGTCAAAAACGTCAGGATCACGAAAACAGCCAGCGCGATACTGATCACGAGGATCACGCGGAACAGGGTGTCTCGGTTGGTCTCAAACCAGATCCGCACACGGAGACGCCAGCCTCTCTTCTTTTCCTGTACTGCGGCAAGCTCCAGATCCTTATAGAGATCCCGGAAACGGTCATACGCCCGCTTGTCGATCTTCTTGGTAAGCAGGATGTAGCTGTTTGCTTTGCGTCTGCGCTTCACCTTGGGCGCAAGCACCTTCAGCAAAAGCTTTGCACATTCCACCACGCAGTCTTTTTCCTGCATGCTCGTATCCAACTCCGACAGATCCAAGGCATACGTCAGATACACGGAATTATCACGTGCAATGTGTACCTGGTGCTGCGTCAGCACGAGGTACAGAAGCGGCCAGGGAAGGTTGCTCGTCATGCAGGCGATAATGAGGTTGATACAAACCTCCTCTGCCTGCGCAAGTGTCAAGGCTTTCCCGACATAGAAGAGATCAAAAGGCCGCTCATTCTTGTACGGATATACGATCAGGTACTGCCCTTCGCAGGAGAAGTAATCCAGAAGGACACTCTCCTGTACCTCTTCCGCATGCTCGTTCAGCTCGATGAAACGTTTGATCACCTCGTGGTCTTTGACCACGATCACGACAAACCGTCCGCGTGCAGAATCGTTGAGGTTTTCGCAGACCTGTATTTCGTTGATATCGTTGCGCGCGATCAGGCGGACTGTCTTCAGGCGCATGTTCTGCGATTGATATACCACTGGTTACTCCTTTTTATTTCAGCAAGCCTGACAGCGGGTTCTTGATGTCGATGCTGCTGCGCCGCTCTTCTTCGAGACCCTCGATGCCCTTCTTCTCGACGATCGCATACGCATAGGTGCAGACCACCGGCATATCCGTGCAGTAGATCCGGATCTCGTAAACGCCGGCCTTTGCGGGTGCGGTGTAAACACCGTCGGAGCTGATCTCGCCGCTGTTGGGCTCGGTGAGCTCGTACGTGATGCTGACCGGCTCCATGTTGTTGAAACGGACGCCGAAGTAGTGATTCTCTTTGACGCCCATCTTGATCGTCGGCGTCTCGGGGGAGATCGTCTTGCCCGCATAGTCCTCTCTGAGGCCGAGATCGTTGCCTGCCGGGAAGCGGATCGCTACCCACCGGTAGGTGAGAACAAGGTAATCCACGTTCTTCAGCAGTCTCGCGCCGACCACGAAAGCACCTTTGTCATTCAGCACGCGGACTGCGGTCTCTGCATCCACGACGGTACGCTGGTCATTTGCGAAAATGTCCGGATTGCCGTAGATCGTGCTCTTTGCGTTCACGCCGATCTGGTCATCCTCTTTGATGAATTCGTATCCGACATCCACGTAGATATTGCCTTTTCCAAGGCCGTGCATGATCTCGCCGGAATAGAAGGTGTCGCCTTTGCGCGCATTCTCACCAAGCGGGATCTCAAGTACGCCGGTCGCGATCTCCGGACCGTGCATGCTGCCGTCCGCGTCGGACACAGCCTCCACCGGACGCGCCGGCGCTGCGTTGTCATGCCCGATGCCGTTCTCGTGGATGAAATATTCCATGTAGTCGTGACGCTGCATCTCCTGCGCAGGCGCCGCAATATAACGCTTCACATTGGTCTCGATGACATCCTCGATGATGTACGCGCTGTCGGTACGTACAAGACGAAGATCCGCCAGACGGATGAAGTCGCCCTGTCCGCCGAGGTTCTTCATCTCGAGGTTCATCTTGCCGATCTCACGGTTGACAAGCTCTCTCGGCTTCGTATTGGAGAGCAGGATCTTGACCGTAAAGTTGCCGGGCGCCGGAACCGCTTTGTCGTTTTCATAAGCGGCTGCAGAGCCTGTCCGCAGGATCACGTTCGTCTCGATCACGGGCGAGTTCTGCACCATCATCCAGTAGTCGTAGGTGATGCTCTCGCCGTTTTCCAGCGTCAGATCGTCGATATCCACCGCAATCTCGTTCTTGCCGTCCTCGGAAAGGAAAACGGGGATCTGCAGGACGCCGTGATACGTCAAACGCACGTCCTCGTCGGAGACCTTGGTCACGACGAGCTGTGCTTTTACAATGTGCTCTCTCGTCACAGTCGACGGCATCACAAACTCAATCTTGTAATGATCGTCGCTCAGCAAAACGCCGCGGGACAAGAACTCGGTCTCCATCTCGAAGACCTCGGGAACATCGTCCTTGTCTACGAGGAACAGTTCATAAGACTCCAGAATACGGTTGAACTGGAACTCCGTATTCGGATCCGACTGATCGATCGCGTAGACCTTGTGGACGTTCTCCTCCTTGTAGCGGACACAGAGACTGACGAGATTCGTCTTCAATGTGTCGAAGCCCTGGATCGCGGAAAGCTTCTTGACGTCGGACGAGTCCACGACGATCTCCCGTCCCATACCGTCAATCGCAACACCGTTCTCCACGAGGATCGAAAGGTCGTCCAGACTGATGACCGCGAGACCGCAGATCACGCCGGAACCATACATCAGGCAGTTGGAAAACCTGCGCTTGTTGTTGTGGTAGGCCTGCTCTGCCAGAAAGTCCCCGCTGGACATACGCTTCTTCGGGTAATACCGGTTGCGTTCAAAGGGGTACAACTGCGTGTTGTTCATAGCTTCATTCCTCTCCTTTTAAAATTATGACGAAACACCTCAAAATCCTTACAATTATACCAAAAAACCCGCAAATTTTCCATTAAATTTGCACAAATTGCTAAATTTTTATCCCACTTTTCCTATTCTCACGGCAAGTATACCATAAGAAACCCACACCCGATGTGTCACTTATGTGTCACCTGCGCGGTGTTTCGCCTTTGCCGAAATGCCCCCTGCCCGGAGGAGCGGGCTGGGGGCATTTGTAAGCGGTTGCGGTATTCATCACATCTGATCTGTACCGCAGAGTACTTCCTTTTATCCATATATACGAATCACATTTCACACTGGCAATGATTTTTCAAAAAAACCCCTTCCCGATCCCCGGGAAGAGGTTTTCTCGTCATGCTTCCTTTCTGCTGCCATAAAAGGCGGTTTTTGTTTTTGCTCCCGGAAGGAGCTTTTTGGCCAATGCCTCGGTTGGTTTCCTCTGGCAATCGATCAGGATCTCTGTTTCCGGCCGATACATTTCCGCCCCTTTTTGAATGCTGTAAGCTATCATACGCGCCAGATTCATTTTGAAATCCTGTCCCGTGGCATACAGCATCACCGGCGTGATGATCCCGTTCGGGGTCACTCTGACAAGGAACAGTCCCTTCACCTCATCATCCGTGATCGTGCAGGCAGACACGCAGATATCAAACCAGCCCATGGACAGATACCCGAGATCCTCTAAAAGCCCCTTCTGCCCGTTCAAAAGGCAGTTCCTGATGGCGGTTCTGAATTGGATCATCGAGAGTTCTTCCAGACTCACAATATAATCCGGGATCTTTTTCATTTTGTTGACAAGATCCGTGTTTGCAGCTTCCTGTAAGGTCAGGCGAAGAAAAGGACTTTCTTTCTGTTCTTTGGAAAAGCCGTGCTTTGCACAGCTCTCCGCAGGCTCTTCCTCCTCGAACCGGTAGCTTGTCTCGGCAATCTCATCGTTCAGGACGCCCTCGCTCCGGTAAATCTGATGGATCATATCATACGCTTCCGCACTCTCCGCTTTCAAAAAACGGATGACGCTCTTCACATCCTCATCGTCATGATCCATGCCGAGCAGCTCATAGAGCATGGCACCCCTGACACTACCGTCCTCCTCTTTCACTCCGTACCCGCGATAAAAACTCCGCTGCATGTCATCGGCAAGGTCCGCGCCTATATAGGAAGAAAACTCTTCCAGATTGTCTTCCGTGATCTCGTATGCTTTCATCGTCTTTTTTCGCCGTCCCTGTACACGCTAGCCGACCTTCTGCAAAAACTGTTCATAAAACTCTGCGGATGTTTCCTTCTTTTTCCGGAACATGGTATCCACGGTGACTGAAACAGGCTTATCCGGAAGTGTTTCGTTCAGCTTCTGAAGCCCCAACTCCACATCTTCCTGTATCATATGCAGTGCCAGTTTGTCCGAGACCTCTTCAAACAGGATGATGGTGTCTCTGGTGTAACGGATGACCACACTGTTCTTCTCCAGGAGGCTTCTCAGCACGCCGGAGAAGGCTTCCATATCCCCCACGTCCCGCAATTTAAAGACCATGCCGCTTTTGGGCGTAAAGGCACCGTGTTCCAGATCCTTGCGCAGATATCTCATATAAAAGCGGTTGTAAAATCCGGTCTGACGATCCAGAAAACTTCTCTCGTTGATAAACCCTGCATAGACATTTGTCACGGCAAGGGCGGCCCCAAGGGGCACCGTATAGTAGTCGGAAGCAACATCGATCACAAAGCCGAGGAGCATGGGGATCACGAGAGACCAGAGATCGAGAAATTTCGGTTCATGGAATCTGTGTTGATGCAACGCAAGCTGGATCACGGACGCAAAAAAGTAGACACCCACAACCGCGGAATGGATGAAGAGTGTCGGATACTGATGATAAACGCCATCCGCGTCATAGGAAAAGAAAAAACCGGTAAACATGTTGACCACCACAAGTCCGACGGTGGCATACAAGGGTATCAGGCGTTTATGCACCGTGCGCAGCAGCGTATCTCTGCTGCGGAACGCCCTGTAATTCAAGTAGACATACCATACCGCGATCAGCACGATCTGCAGGATCAACTGGATATTGTGCAGCAGCAGGTCCGGGATCTCAAAGCGAGGGTCTGTCACTGCATAGGATCCCACCACCACCATGGCGAGGTTCACCGCCGCCAGCAGCATCGTGCTGAGCGGAAATGCGAGGAACAGTTTGCCCTCAAAGCTGTCTGTGATGATACCCCTGCTGCAGAGTACGATGACACCAAAAGACAGCAGTATGGCAGCCAGATCCGCATAGATTGTCACATGTGCTTCCGGCAACAGGATCATAATGCACTCTCCTTCATACTGATCTCCGCGATCTCATTCATCGTGCCCAGGTGCGTAAAAACGATGGTCAACGCTGTACCAAGCGCAGCCATGGAGATCTCTCCCACCGCGAAGGTCACGATGCCGCTCACCACGATCGGAGCGATATAGAGCCACAGCGGGATCAGCACCTTCTTCTCCGCTGTCCGGTACTTCCCGATATATACGAAGCCGGCGATGAGATAGACCGCATAGACCACATAAATGGGGAGGAACAGGATCTCGCGGTGATAATGTCCCATCTCATCGATCCGGAAGAAGAGACCGGTGCTGTTGTTGATAAATACGATGCCGAGCACGAGAACCCCCGGGATAAACGCCGGCCGCACGCCGATCTTCACCACTTGCTCCCGGTCCCTGAAACGGAACGAACAATAGTCAAACCAAAGCATGACAAGCATCGTAAGCGCGATATAAAACACGGTCATGGAGATGTTCTGGAGACCGATCAGGATCGCATCCTCCTGATCCATGGTGAGGTATCCGACGATATCCCCCACCGCCATTACGCAGGTAAAGATCAGCATGCTGCGAAACAGCCGGTCCGATTCGCGCCCGCTCTGCCGCATGAAGCGGGTCTGCCGCAGGATCCCGAGAACCAGGATGATCGCGCTCACATCCAGTATGATCGTGACGATATTTAAGTAGGTCAGTGTAAACATCTTCCGTTACTCCGTTTGTTGCCTGTCTGCAGTATCCGGAGAGGGCCGGGTCGGATCGGTCTCCTCCTTTTGTCCGTGATGCTCCTGAACGATCACATAAACCGTAAGAAACCCCATGGAGACGATCGGATATGTAAAATCCGCGTATGTCAGCGTTGTGACCCATGCATCCACGATCGGGAACAGCAAAAAAACGCCGATGGCCCAGTTCTCTCCGGAGCTTAACGCTCTCCTGTAGCAAAACAGGAGGTAAAACAGATACACGATACACAGGAAGGCAAAGATACTCGCGTAGTCCTCCCAGGGACCGTATTGCATTTTGCCGTTTTCATAGTAGGCGATCTTTCTGCTGAGGAACCCGATGACGATCACGACAATATCCGCGGCAAGGAGCCCCACAACCGGGATCATGACCCAGCGGGGAACTTCTGCCTTTCTCCGGATCACGGCGATCATATAAAACGCAAAAAACAACATTGCGGCCACCGGAAACAGGTAGGTAAACATATTCAAAATGAGAATAGACGGAAACAGCAGAGCGAAGATATCGACAACGGTGCCGGCGAGGAACGCCCCGAGAGCGGCTCTGAAATACCAGGTGGGTTTATCAACGGTGCCGGAGCCCAGAACGGACCCCAGCATCAGGATGCTCATAACGATGATGCTGATGACTTCTGCTGTAATGATCGTTGTTTCCATTTTTTCTCCCGTGCTCCCGGCTCCTATTTCAGATTATAAATCGGCTTATCCCAGTTCTTCTTCCGGTAAGCCTGATATGCCGCACTGATATCAGCGCCCGGTCTGACTTTGTCTTCGTATTTGGCCACATGGTTTCCTGCGATCAGCATCGTCAGCTCTCCCATCTCGGTGTTTGTGATGGTTCCTTCTTCTGCGTATTTTCCGACTTCTTCAAGCGCCTCGTCCTGCCCTTCTTCAAGCAATTCAAACACATCGATCTTCTTTGCGGTCTCCGTCGTCAGGAAAGGTATCATGATATTGTAAAAAATGTTATAGTTCTGTATAAAATCTTTCCTGATGAGGACCTCCTTCACATCCTCCATTGTGAGTTTGCAGAATTCCTCCGCGTTGTCACCTGACAGATCCTGTATATAGGTTCTCAATATGTTTTCCGGATGTATCTCATATGCCATGTGCGTGATCATGGAATATTTTGTCTGGTCAAACTTCAGAAAATCATGATAATCGTTAAACTTCAGCTCCTTCATATCGAGATTCAGGAATACATCCATGGTCTTTTCCAGGAGCCTGTTCTTCTCCTTGTGAAGCTCCTCGTCTTTAAAATCCTTTTCCGTGGCACACAGAGCCTTTAAGGTACGGTTCATATCTAATCGCTCCTGCTTTGGATCCTGCTCACTGAGATAGACCAGGGTTCCGGCTAATGCCTGCCCCCATCTTCTTTCGGTACTATTCTTCAGTCCGTTTTCACGAAGCGCTTTTACGGCCCGTTTGCCATAATAGTCTTTGACCGCCATGATATCCCCGGCCATTTCCTGTATGCGTTCCTTCTTTTCCTCAAGATAGCCCGGCACAACCGCTTCCTGAAAGTCTCTGTCCCACTGGTCATAGTACGCATCCTGCTTTTCCCAGTAGTTCAGCTTCTGATCAACTCTCCGACGTTCCTCGCGGTACAGATAATCAAGGCTCTCTTCCCCGGGTCTATAATGATGTCCCGTAGATTTGCCGTCGTCTGTTTTTTGCTCCATGCACAGAAAGTCTTTGTATTTATTAAGTATTTTTTCGATGGCCATGGATTCTTCTGTTTCGTTTCCTTCGTCTTCCAGCTTCTTCTGTCTTTTTTGATATTTCCGAAAATCCTCATCCTTCAGGCTCATTCTGTCCTTAAAGCTTAAAACATGTTGATATTTCGTATCATCCATTTGCGTCAGAGTGTTGATCCTGCCTGCAAGATAACCACAACTGAAGTCGAAGAGCACGTTGCAATCCCGAAGCATCTGTGCTCTGTCATAGTAATCAAGGGGAGCCCCCGAAAGATGAATTTTATCCTCTTCGGTGTGAACGTTATCCAGCTTATTCGCCGCTTCGTCCACCAATTTCGCAGCCTGCAAAACATTATCCATCTGCAGCCTCACGGTTCTTTCTTTTTGTTCGAAGTTTTCAAGGAGTTTCGGGAGATTTGAGACATCCAGTTCGTCAAACGAAAACTGCTTCGCCTCTGTTATAACGCGTGAATAATGTTTGATCTTATCCAGCGGGTTTTTGCTGGACCAGAGTTCATGGCTCTTCTCTATATCGTCAGCGCTCAGATAATGACAGAATGCACTGTCCGGACGAAGAGGCTGTACGATTGGACGGTGTTCCCGCTTTGCACGTTCGGCCTCCTCTGACTCAAGTTTTGCCATGATCAGCGTGGAAGCGTTCCTGTCTTGGGTGGTAGTAAAAGAGAAATAAAAGAAAAAGTCGTCTAACACAGCGGTCTTGTTATACTCTGCACGCATTCTCTCAAGGTCTTCCTTCGGGACCTTCTCCCCTTCTTCTATCTCCCCCAGAGACTGCCACACCCTCTCAATGGTCTCATCCTTCGTTGCATCCTCTTGCTTTGCATATCTTTCGCAGTTCGAATAGAGCGCCATAGGATCTCCCAAAACACCAAAAAGATCCCCGCCGAAAAGCTTGACAGCATCGTCACGACCGGTGTGAACACTATTTTTCAGATAATCCTCCCACTGCTCGTTGGAAAAGAACGCCTTATTTTTGTCCCTGATCAATGCCGTGTTGACGAGGCAGCCTGTCAGGTCTACGAGGGCAAAGAAATTGGTCTTGGCACGGATGGAAAGCAACTGCTTATCCTCCATGGGATACCCGCTTGCAATGCCCCGGCAGATCTGTTTATGCAAAAACTTTACCCTGGCACAGAGCTCATGATTCTTGTTGAAATCTCTGACCAGCGAAGCGATACTGCTGTAGGAAACCTGGGTGGCCTGCGTCTCATTCAGTTCCTGAAGATATTCTGCCATCTTCTGTTCGCTGTATTCGGGATCCTTGTAGCCCTCTTTCATACAATACTCGCCCTGGTATTCCGTTGCATTCTTGATCACCTCGGAATAAAGCTCATCCCGGAATGAGGTATCGGCCGCCTTCCCCCTTACTTTGCTCAGTTCATCAAATGCCACCTGCTGCTTCATCTTGGTCTGATAGCTTTCCGCAAGGGCATTCTTCTGGACATCCTCTTTCTGGAATTCCTCCATGTAGTAGTTTACAAACTGTTCTCCGACCGCTTTGTCTGCGAACGTCGGCACACCCATTTTCCGGATGAGGTCCGAGTCCACGCCGTTTTTCTCCATCATGACGCAGCCCGCCACATATGCCTTCAAGAGCTTCTCGGACATGGCTTTCCTTTGTTCAAGCGCTTCCACATCCTTTTTCTCCGCCGCGGTGGGTTCTTTTGTGATGTCCATCGTCAGCTCTTCATTGTAGTGGCTCATGTAATACGGATCGGAAAGGATCTCTTTTCTCGCATTGTAATAAAAGGCGATGGAACGAAGCTGCGAAAGCTTCAGCTCCACATCCGAGCGCATTCTTTCATTCAGGCCTTCCAGATAATTGTTTTCCTTTGCCAGCCGGTCAAAGGCATCCACCTGTCTTACGACCATTTCCAGCATCGGTGCATTCTTTGCCATCTCCTGATCATTATCCAGCCTTAAGCTGCCGATATTGATGGTAAACAGCATCTGCGTCATACCATCCAAAACCGCTTCCCGGTTCATGGTACGCGGATCTCCGCCTGTGCCGAAAAAAGCCTTGACCATGCGTTCATTCGTGGCCTTGTCCGTCGTCATAAAGGCAGCAAGATCCATGACCTCCTGGTCGCTCCCCAGAACCTGGTCTTTCGACATCACCGCCTCCATCATCTGTAAGCCCGCGGCGATATTATTTGCCTCTGCCTGCAGGATCTGACCGGCAACCACCCGTTTCTGATAAAGACGGGACCTCTTATTCTCGAACTTTTCCGCCCTTTTCTTTGCGGTCAGCTTCAGATCCTTTGCCTTATATTCCGAATGCAGCACAGTGGCGGAAGGAAGGTAGCTCAGGGAATTCATGGTTACAGGCTCCAGGCCGGTTAACCGCCTGGCAAGCGTAATGGTCTCCAGAAGCTTTTCCGAATGAAGATCCTTATGCTTCTGGATCTGTTCGTTGATCTCTCTTTTTGCGCTGCCATCATAAAAGAGTGTTATATTTTTACTGTAGACCTGGTCCTGGGCCGCATCGAAGGCACGCCTCACCTTCTGATCCTTTGTAGGCTGCTGCAGACGGTTTTCCATTTCCGTCCGGGCAGTCACCGGGAAATAGTTCTCTACAGGCTGCTGCACGGTCTGTTTTTGCTGCTGAAACTCCTCCGGAGGTATATCCTGGCGTCGCTGAGAATGATCCAATTCCAGTTCTTCGTGGGTGATCTTCAGTTCTTCCCGCTGTTTCTGCTTATAAAGCGTGCCATGTTCGTCCATGATTGATCCTCCTTCTCTCTATTGACTGCATCATCCGACTGTTGTTTCACATGTATACGTTACGATATTGTCCGTCTTTTTTGCATTGATCTTCGCAACATCCAGAATATAGAGCTCCTGCGCCAGATCATCATGCACCGCCACGCTGACCTTTGTTTCCGGCGGCCTTGCTTGCATCGCGCTTTCACATGCGCCTTGCAAAAGTGTACTCAGCTGGGAACCGTTGTTCTCGACAAAGGGGAGCATGGCTTCCACAAACAGTCCGTCCTCCCCTTCACTGATCAAAAGTGCGCCCTGCGGCTTCTCCTCTTTATCAAAAACCGCCGTGCTGATCTTCGGATCATAAGAAGAACGGACGCTCACGGCATAATCCCGCTTCTCGGCAACCTTTACGAGCGCATCCCAATCCGTCCCCTTAATCTTGGAAAGCGGCTTGTATGTCAGTCCCTTACCGCCGGTCGTCCGGGAAAGGTCGGAAAGCGCACATTCGTAAAGCGTGTCCTTTTGTTTTTCTTCATAGAAGCCAGTTTTTTTCAGAAAGCGGCTTACCTTCTTATTGCTTTCCAGGAAGGTGCAGATCAAGGCGCCAACACCCCAGGTCGGGGCAACGTCCTGCAGAAACCGGATCAGACATCTCCCGGCGCCCTTTCTCTGATATGCCTCATCCACAAAGATCTCCCGGATCGCCAGTACAAGCCCCCCCTGCTCATCGTGCAGGGATTCTGCCGCCAGAACGCCGCATGCCGTATCGCTCTCCACTTCTACCACGCCCACGAACACATCGGATGCCACCAGATTCTCCAGACTGATGGCCGGAAGAAAAAGGCTTCCGTTGGCTTCATCAATTAAAGTCGCAAAAAACATAAGTCTCTCCTTCGAGTCTCATTTATGATTTTTCATTTTACAAAGAGGTCTTTTTTTCCGCCATGTGTCTATAACGGCTTTTTTACCAACCAGTTTTTTGGAACCTTTGCACCCGCCGTTCTTGCATGTTATACTAAGAAAAGGCTGATACGATCAGCCTTTTCGAAAGGATGCAACAAAACGCCGGTGAACACGATACAGAGCAAAATGTCCTCATGAGGACATTTTGAGTGAGAGTGAGAATGGAATATTTATCCACAAACAAGATTGCACAAAAATGGGGTGTCTCCAGAAAGACCGTTACGCGATATGCAGAGGACGGGAAAATAGAGGGGGCGCATCTGGTGGGAAATACATGGATGATCCCGGCAGATGCCAAAAAAGAGAACTGTACGACCGGAAAGTCTTCAGATTCCGAAACGGGACGGCGCCATGGCGCGGACCACACATTTCATTTTCCCCTTTATCTCTATCGGAATTTTCACGAACTGAAGGATGAGCTGAAGAATCCCGCGGAACGGAAGCTCTATCTGGCCTTTGAAGAAGCGCTCCTCTGCCATTACGATGTCGCCTGCGATCTGGCCGCCGAATCATATATGGCAACTGACGATCTGCCCATTCGGATCACCTGCCTGTATGTGATGGCAAGATGCTGCCTGTATAAGAATCAGTATCCTCTGTTTATGAAGCACGTGCTTACTATGCAAAAGTTCTTCGCAACAGATTTCGCGCACAAAGAAGAAATGAGACCCCTGCTCATCGATCTTGAGAGCTATTATAAAGGGTTCGATTCCCTCCTTGGTGCTTCTTTTGACGATACCTACGATTACAACAGCGAATCATTTTCGATCATCATCACCATAATGCTTTACCGGCAGATCCTGCTTTCGCTTCGCGACAAGCGAAGCATCGATACCACGATGTATGAACTGGCTTTCAAAGTCTTTAAACACAAGGGTCTCCTCTATCCGGCCATCCTTCTCGGTTCCGAGCTGGCATTCATTTTCCATAGCCGGAAACAATATGAGATTTCCGATCGATATGCGAACTATGCCTATCACCTTGCCCTCGAGAATAACGGGTTTATCATGTTGTCTGATCTGTATTCCATCGCACCCAGAGTTCTGGACAGAGCCCTGAAACAGAACAACACGGTGATCGATCCCCTTCTTGTCAGGATGACCAAAGAGCACAAAAAATCCTGCATCGGCTTAATGCTCTATCTGAAAAAGCCGAAGTCCCTGTTTTCTTTTATCGATGACGATTTTGACTATATCCACTTTGCGATTCATCACTATACAAACAAGGAGATCTCCGGTGAAAAAGGGATCAGCGAGAATGCCGTTTCGCAAAAATATGTCAGGCTGTATCAATCCTTTAATGTGAACAGCAAAAGCGAGCTGGTGGATGCCTTTATTCAAAGCCTTGATAAATACTAAACTGTTGTACCCTTCCCTTTATATTCCATACAAAGCATCGTCATATCATCAAACTGCGGCACATCCTGTACATACAGCTCCACCGACTTCCGGACGTTCTTTAAGATCTGCGCGGGGGTCGCCGTCGGATCCTCGTTCAACGCTTTGACAAGCTGTATTTCTCCGTACATCTGTCCCTCAGCATTCGGTGCTTCCGGAATGCCGTCCGTATAGACAAACAAGGTGTCTCCCGGTTTCAGATCGATCATATATTCCTGATACTGGACATCTTCCATTCCGCCGAGCACCAAGTCATGGTTATCCCTATATATCGCATAACGCTTGCCTCCCCGGCGCAGAATCGGAAATTCATGCCCTGCGTTACCAGCGACAAGCCGTCCCGTGGAAATCTCCAGGATTGCAAGCCAGACCGTCACAAACATTTCCTGATCATTGTTTTCGCAAATATCCGCATTGGCATCTGTCAGGATCTTGGCGGGAGATTTCCCCATCCTGGCGTGGTTTCTGAGTGTCATCTTTGCCGCCATCATATACAGGGCCGCCGGAACTCCCTTTCCGGACACATCAGCGATCACCAGGCACAGATGATCCTCGTCGACAAAAAAGAAATCATAGAAATCACCCCCGACCTCCTTGGCCGGCGTCGAGGAGGCATAGATCTCAATCTCTTTCCGTTCCGGAAAAACCGGAAAATCACTCTGCAGCGCCCCCAACTGGATCTCTGTGGCCAGCGAAAGCTCAGTCTGCATCCTGGCCGATTGCTCCGTCAGTTCTTTCTGCCGGAAGATGATCCTACGCCCCTGCGACGAGATCATCAGGCAGACGGCGGTCACGATCATGGAGATAAAGAGCCTGATCAGATAGGAGTAGATCAATACATTTTTCACCATCAGCGCCTTGTCATAGGGCACTCCACCCGCATCCACAATATCCGAGATCCAGGTGTATTCCCCCATGTCGATCACCGTGCCTGCCGGAAGTTCCAGACAGGAGACGGAGGCGGCGCCGATGTAGACGCCCAGGATCGCAGAGATCAGAAAGGCCACATCCGTGAAGATCGTAATGATGATCGTATATTTGATGGAAAAATAACGGCTGGCAAGTACGATGGGGATCACCATCAGAAAGGGCACGTTCTCCGTATAGATCGCATCGATCATGATAAAGGACAGGATGATGCTGCCCATCAAAATGTATTTGATCCATGGCTTTTCGCATCGAAAGCGTATGGCAATGAGGGCCGGGATGCAAAGCGCAAGGATGACGATCAGGCACATAAGGTGCGGGTGGTCGAGTTTTTCCATGTAGATGACCTCTGCGATCGTCAGGATCCAGGCGATCACATAGGCCCCCGCTGTCGCAAACGAGGCCACGACCATCACTTTATTCGCGTTTACCTCATTTTCCCATAAGACATCCGGCGTTGTGCTTTCCATAAGCATTCTGTCTCCTTATTTTCAAGTCTTATCCTGTGCATTCCCAAAATAATGAAAACACATCATCGTGGTGTCGTCAAATTGCTCTGCCTCACCCACAAAGGTGCGGATGCTTTCCATCACGTTTTCGATCGTCTGCTGCGGCGTCGCATCAGGGTCTTTGTTTAACGCCTGTAGCATCTGCTCCTCGCCGAAGAACTCCTCGTTTAACGTCTGTGATTCCGGCACGCCGTCGGTATAGACAAAAAGTTTGTCGCCCGGCTCCAGGATAAAGCTGTGTTCCTTGTATGCCGTATCCGGTTTAAATGCGACCGCCATGTCATGCTGGTAGATATTTAAATGATAGGGCTCTCCCGCTTTTTTGAATGCCGGATGTTCATGTCCCGCGTTCACAGCACGCCCTTCTCCGGTTTTCAGATCCAGCACGGCGAGCCACACCGTCACAAAAAACCCCAGATCATTATTTTCCAGAAGCTGATTATTGACCTGCTCCATTGTTTTCCCGGGCGTGAGGCCGTTTTGCAGACCGCTTCGGATCAGGCGTTTCGAAATCATCATAAACAGCGCCGCGGGTACGCCTTTGCCGGAAACGTCCGCGATGACAAGCGCAAGGTGATCCTCATCCAGGAAGAAGAAGTCATAGAAATCACCGCCTACTTCCTTTGCAGGCGTCATCGAGGCGTAGATATCAAACTCTTTTCGCTCGGGAAATGCAGGGAAAACCGTAGGCAGCTGTCCCGCCTGGATCTCCGTCGCCATGTCAAGTTCCGCATCGAGCCGTTCCTGCTTCGCGGTGAGCGCAATGACTTCCTCATAATGCTTTTGGATCTCGCCCGCCATCTCATCCACATCGCAGGCCAGCTGTCCGAACTCATCCGGCTTCTTCTTCAGGGCGGAAAGATTCTCGGAAAGTGTTTCCCTCGACTTTTCCTCCGCATAAGAACGGATTTCTTTCTGGAGCTGCAGGGTCGGGTGGACGGCGTTGCGATAGACGAGGAGAAAGAGGATACCAAGCACCACCACCACTGCGATCAAAATCCATCCCTCATATTTCAGCGTGTCGGACCAGACGCCGCGCATCATCTCATCCACGGAAACAGAGATCGCAATGATCCCTTTTTGGGCACCTGCTTTCTGGATCCGCCCATAGATGTATGCGTCGTACTTTCCGTCGATGGGTGAACGGAACCATTCAATCTCCGAGCTCAACGTGGGATAAATCCCGCTCGCTACATCGATCTCCTCCGGCTGCAGCATCCGCGCCGCTTCCGGGTGAGCGGAAAGATCAAACGACTCCTCTCCCGGGACGAACGGCTGCCTCTGATCGAGAGAAGCCGATACGATCTCCCGGTTCGTTTTCATCAGGATCCGCGCAGACTCTCCCTCCCACGGCGCCATGACCTGAATGCTGTCCAGTTCAAAGGGAGAAAGATGAAAGACTGTCAAGGCATGAAAGATCTGATAATAGCAATATTCCGCAAACTTTTTTTGCTGCTCCGGAGGCATCGCATCAAACTCTTCTTCGCTGATACGTTCAACGCTGACCTTGTCAAACTCCGCATGATCGTCCAGCCATTGCATCATCGTCTCCATATCCGGAAAAGGCCCAATGGAAAGTTCTTCTCCATGCGCGTTCCAGTAATCCAGTAGACGCTGGCTGCTCTCATAGATCAGCAGTTCATTCGCACAGCTCGGTTCCTGCGCGTTGAGATTCTGCTCAATGTTTTGCATTGCCCGCTGCCGGAACAACGTAAAAAGCACGACCGTACTGAGGACCATTGCTGCGGCGGTCATCAGGATCGTAATGAGAATGATTTTCACAAGAATTGATCTTCTTTTCATTTCTCCCTCTTGGATGATTTCATAGTGTCCGCCCAGCCAATCTTCCAGATGATGTTTTTCTGGATGACAGACGTCTCCGCAGCCTTTTCACAGGCATCCGCAAACTCGTCATCATCCGGTTCGCTGTCCATGCACTGCACGCTGCCGATCTCGGCGATCTCGTATTTTTTGTCCAGGACGCGGCGGATGAGCTTCGGCACGATCTCCTGCGCCGACACCATATAGATCCGGTCCTCTCCTTTTTGCTCATAATCGGCCGCTGCGCGGATGAACGCCTGGAGCGCCGTCATCAGATACTCGGAAGCGTTCGCCGCCCCGAGCAGGAGATTTACAAAGATCCCCTCCTCCGTGCCGGAGCAGAAAACGATCGCGCGGATCTTGTCGTTGGCATCAAAGACGACCTGGCTCAATGTGGTGTCAAATCCGTCCAGCCAGGCGCCGTCCTTTTCGATATGGCAGCGGCTCAAAAACCGCGTGACCTCCTCGTACTGGTAGCTCCACAGCTCGCCCAGTGCGAGGCAGCTTACGTTCTGCATGCCTACGTTCAACGACTTCTTCACCGCAGAAGACGAAAGCAGTTCCTTTCTGTTCACCGAAAGCACAGGCACACTCCTCTGCGGCGCATAGCCTTTTTCTTTTGCGAGCGTCTCAATTTCTTCTACTCCCGAATACCAACATATCATCTCTATTCTCCTCCAACTCCAAACACGAACGTCACAGCTTCTTTCTGATCGTCAACACATTCGCGCCGTCTTTCCGCTCATAGGTCACTTCGTCCATCGTCTCTTTCACCATGTGGATCCCGAAGCCCCCTTCTTTTTCCAAAAACATCTCTCCGGATGTATCCGCCTCCTGCGCCTCAAGCGGGTTAAACGCGCGCCCGCCGTCGCGGAAAGAAAGCGTGATCTCTGCCGGTTCTGATTGGATCTCGCAGCTCACTTCCACCTTGCCGAAAAGCGGAGATGCTTTCATCTCTTCATCAGGATCTTCGTAGGCATAGGAAAAAATGTTGACAAAGATCTCCTCCACCGCAAGCTCTAACTGGAATTGGACATTCGGATCAAAGGAGGTCTCGCTCAGTTTTCCTCCCAGGAATTCATTGATCTCATCAAGCGCATCTTCCGACGCATCGACAAGGATCGATCCGATCATCCCGAGGCCTTCCCGCCTGTAGCCGCGGAACGCAAGCGCCATCATCGTCATATCGTCAAACTGGGGGTCCTTTCCAACAAAAGCATCCACTGCTTCCTTCACCTGACAGCAGATCTCTTCACTACGCTTCTCCCTGTTCTCATTCAGCACTGCAAGGAGACGATCGATGTCAAACTGTACCGCATCTTTTCCCTGCGCCTCATTCACGCCGTCCGTATAGAGAAAAATCTTGTCACCCGGCTCCATATCAAACTCGATCTCCGGAAACTCCATGCCGGGGATCAGCCCGACGGCCGGACCGTGCTCGCTCTCCTCCACGAAATATGTGCCTCCCTTGGACCGCTCATCCGACCGGAGAGACAGCGCCGGGAAATCATGTCCCGCATTGCATGCCACGACATGCCCCGTCGTCAGGTCCAGATACCCGAGCCACACCGTCACAAACATGCCGAGGTCGTTGTCTTTTCCAAGCTTTGCATCCACATCCCGGATCACCTCTGCAGGAGATCCGCCGGCCTGCGCACGCATTTTGATCATGGCCTTGCTGACCGCCATAAAGAGCGCGGCGCCCATCCCTTTGTCCGAAACATCCGCGATCAAAAATGCCAGCGTGTGGTCGTCCAGCATAAAATAATCATAAAAATCACCGCCGACCTCGCGCGCAGGATTCATGCTCGCAAACAGGTCGTACTCTGCCGTGTCGGTCGCCTCCGGCAGAAGATTCGGCAGCATGGCTTTCTGCAGACTCGTGGCCGTCTTCAACTCCGATTCCACCGCAGACTGCGCTCTGCTCTTCTCCACGTTGAGGACCACATAAAGGATCGACAGCACCGTCAGCATGACCGCGCAGGCGGGCGTCAACCCGTAAAAGAGCTGATCGACAAACAGGGCAAATACCGGCGCCAGGACAAACGAGATCAGAATGGCGCTCTGATAGGCTCTGATGCGCTTTGCATTAATCAGGATCACCACGATGGTCACGGCTCCCGCAAGATACGCATACAGGTCGGACCACTGGTGATAGGCTTCCCTGTGATAAATCCCCCACTGGTCGATGCTGAAATAGATCGGATGGAAAATGTTGATGATGCAAACGACCACCGCAACGGTCGCGCCTGCCTGCATAAGCGCGATCATGATCTTCGTGCTCTTTTTCTCCCGGATCCCGAGATACTCCATCACGTAGGCAAAGAATGCATAGGAGGTCGGCGGGATCGCAGCAAACAGCAGCGTGTCCAGGACGATGCTGAGGATCCGCAGCTCCTGGTGCCCTTCCGTGATCCATACCGCTGCGTCCGCAAAGGTCGCAACATAGACGAGCACGAGCAAGAACAGAAAGCGTCGTTTCAATCCCGTAAACGAATCCCTGTCCATCATACAGATCAAATACAAAATGATCCCGAGCGACAATGCCAGCATATCCATGCCTTCCTGTACGACGGAAAGGCGTCCCAGACTATCCAGTCTGTAACGCACGAGCAGCACGATCAGACCCGCAAAAGCTGCGAGTATGCCTATAAGTGTCAGTATACTGAATATGGTCCCTTTCTTTCTCATGCGCATGGTTTCTGCTTTTTCATTCCCCTGATCAGGTTTCCTGCATAACTTCTTTCGGTTTCTTAAAGGTAAAGGCCAGCATCGTGAGATCTTTGGTCTGCTGTCCTGTTGTGATGAACGCCTCAATGCTCTGCTGCACGGCGTTCAGGAGTTCCTCGTTGTTCTTCTTCAGATTCTCATTTAAGACGGCAAGCAGCCGCTCCTCTCCGAACGGTTCTTTTGCCGGATTGCAGGAAGCCGCCAGCCCCTTCGTATAGAGGAAGATCCTGTCCCCCGGGACCAGATCCACTTCCTGATTGGTATAGCCCGACTCTTCCGTCTCCCCGAGCGCCGGTGTATCGGCAAAGTGTTCGTAACGGAACGTCCCGTCCACTTCCTGATCCTGTACCGCAAGCTTGGGGACCGCCGCGCCGGCATACATGAGATGCCCTGTCCGGATATCGAGAAATCCCAGCCAGACACGCGCCTGCATGGACTGATAATCGGCGCTTTTGAGCCGCTGGTTCACGCTGTTCAGAACATCCGCAGGTGTCTCACTGAGCTGCGAACCCATATTGAGCATGGATTTGCTGACAGCCATAAACAGCGCGCCGCCCACATCGTGGGAGGTCACATCCCCGACCAGAAATGCGATCCTGTTTTCATCCAGCATGAAAAAGTCATAGAAATCACCGCCGACCTCGCGCGCCGGCGTCATCAGCGCATAGATCTCAAACTCCGGTACATCCACAAAGTCCGGGAAAAGATTGGGCAGGATGCTGGCCTGGATCTTTTTGGCCGTATCGAATTCCAGCCGTGTGACTGCGCCTTTGTTGCCGGCTTCCAGATTCAGGATGATATACATGATGAAGACCAGCAGCAGGATCACACCGTAATCCAGATAAAAAACTTCTGCATACACATCGACGATCACCATGACTGCCACAGCCAGACTGTATCCCAGAAGGGCCACGATCTGATACAGTCTAAGCCGTTTCCGGTAAACAATGGCCATGGTCACAAAGAGGATGGTGATCACGCCTTTGAAGCAGGCATTGAGCGTATCTAACGGTCCTGTACTGTATACGCCGTTTTCATCGACCCAGTAGTAGACCGGCATAAAAAAGTTAAGCACCGTAAGCGCGCTGAGCAGGAAACACGGTACTGCAAATACCCTGCGCAGGATGATGCAAAACTTCTCACTGTCCAGATCCAGAAGCTTCATGATGTAGAGAACCACGAGGTAGTACAGCAGATAGTCCGATGCATAGGCAACGAACATGCAGAAAAGCTGCGCGTTCCGGCATTCCGGAGTCGCATCCAAAAAATAGGAGATGCTGTCGGCTGTCATTGCGCAGAAATCGATGATGAGCAGCGTGAAAAACGCACGCCGCGTCGATGCGCTCTGCGTGCGATCCAGGATCCCGCAGGCAAACAAAATGATCGCAAGCAGCATTGCCATCACATCATAGCCTGCATTAAAAAGGCATTGGCTTTGGATCCCATCTACGCCGGAGCTGCCAAAGATATAGAGCGCAAGGAAAAAGAAAACGCTCATCACGATCGGTATCAGCCCGACAATGATTTTCTTCCAACGTCCCTCTGCGGGGATCACGCTGTTTTCCAAAACAGTGTCTCCTAAATCAATTCAGGTGGAACAGGCTGGAAAGTCCGGTCATCTCAAACACCTGCATCACGTTTTCTCCCGGATGCGCGACCGTCAGTTCCCCGCCTTTTTTGTAGAGGATCATATAGAGGTTTCGGATCGCGCGGATCCCGGCGCTGGAGATATAGTTCATCTCTCCAAGCTCCAACACCACGCGGTCATACTTCTCCCCGGCTTTTTGAAACACTTCCGTTACTTCCTTGGAAGTCTTCGTGTCCAGCCTCCCTTTTAATTTCAGGATCGCTGAGTCGTCAAGCTCTATCAATTCTGTTTCCATCTTACCCTCTGTCCTTTCCAAACGTTCTACTGTTTCACGCCTTCTTCCGCTGCAGGCAAAGGAAGGATGCATCATCTTTCAGTGGCTCCTCTCCCACATGCGAGAAAAATGCTTCCTGCAACGCGCCCACGATCCCGTCGGCATTTTCTTCCTTGCAGTCTAAGAGCACTCGTTTCATCAGCTCTTCGGAGAAAGGCTCTCCGCTGCTGTTGACTGCTTCCACGGCACCGTCCGTGTAAAGGAGCATCTGATCACCCGGCTCCAAAGTAAATTCGTAACTGGTATACCGGATCCCCTCTATGACAGCCAGCGGATAGGACATCACTTCGTTCACGGGCTTTGCGATCCCGTCTTTGTTCCGGATCAGCGGAGACTCGTGTCCCGCATTCACTGCCGTGATCTTGCCGGTGGAGATCTCATACACCCCGTACCAGGCAGAGAGGCTTAAGTTATCCTCGTTGGAACGCGCTAGACGGTTATTCACCACGCCGATGATCTCCGATACCGAAAATCCCATGGACAGCTCTCCCGCGAGGTAAAGCTTGAAGATCGCCATGTAGAGGGCTGCAGCATTGCCGCCGTCAAAGATATCCGCGATCACGATTCCAATGTGATCCGCGTCGATCCTGAAGTAATCGAAGAAGTCGCCGCCAACCTGTGCGAGCCCGATCTGATCCGCATAGATATCCACCTCCGGCAGATCCGGAAACATCGGATATTGATCCGGCATCAGGTGGTAACGCATATTGACCACCATCGCGATCTCTTCCTCGACATGCGCCTTTTCCATGCGCAGGGTTTCCAGTTCGAGCCTTAACTTTTGGTTTTCTCTCTCCAGCGCTTCGTTATCTCTCGGAGCGCCCGCCTCCTGTTTTTCCAATGCCATGATCTTCTTTCCTTCTTTCATCGCATTATATCACACCTGAAGCAGCGCCCGCCACACCGTCTTTTCCGCGGGTATCGGCACACCGACCAGTTTCGAGAGCGTCTCCGTCAGTTTCTCGTTCGCGCCGACGAAGCACAGGCGGCTCTCTTTTTTCGTTTGATGGAAGAGCGCGACCGCAAAAGCAGACAGGAGCTTCCTGAGCAACATATGCCGTTCCTCCGAAACAACCAGCGCCGTGACGTTCACATCGTCATCCATATGTCTCGCAAGAAGCGCGCCGCACACTGCACCCGTCTCATTTTCAAAGACCGCATAAGAGAGCTCCGGCTCATAGGCTTCGTCGTCGACCAGCTCTTCCGCGAAATCAACCGCCATCAGGAGCTCGCGGATCTTTTGCAGATCAGCCTTCTTCACTTTGGATAATGGCACGACATCCGGATCCGGTTTTTGGTCTTTGATCTTTTTGAAATTCTCGGATGCAAAGATCTCTTTCACAGGGACCCCATGCATCCGGTCTCCGGGCATGCAGACAAATCCGATCTTTCGAAGGAACTGTGTCACGCCATCGTCTTCCTCGTAAAACGTCATGATGCGATCGCTGCCGATATTCTCCGCGCATTCCACAGCCGCATCGACCAGTACCGCGCCGAGCCCCCTCCGACGATAGTCCTCGTCGATCAACAGATGTTCGATAAAGATGACGCCGTCATGCGCAGAGTACACTGCTGCTCCCACTGCATAATCTTCTTCGATGATCCCGAGCGCCGTCTGGCCCTTTCCGACCGGTCCGCCGGTATAGTATTCAAAATAGGATGCGTTGCCGTTGCCGATGGTTGTGATTTCCATATTTTGCCTCCATAGGAATCCTTCCTTACTGTTGCTGCTGATTGTCTTTCACATACTGTTGAAATGTCTTCATGGGATCCGCAAAATGATATCCGCCATGCTTTTCCAGGGTTCTTTTCCAGTTGGCGATGAGGGCTAAAAATGCGATCTCCGGGTTATCAAGCATCTGCTCTCCCTGCCCATCTGCCTCGTTCAGATAGGGCAGCGGTGACACCGCCTTTCCTTGAACTTTAGATTTGCGGTTTTCTATGTAGACTCTCATAAGCTCGAGCTGCTCGCTGTCCACCTCCATGAGCTTTGGAATGTTAAATTTCGGTGCAGCGGGTGCCTTCAGGACTTTCCTGTAGGTATTTAAGATCGCACTGGCATTTTCAAAGAAATCCATCCGGGCCACTACTTCCTGATACTGCTCCTCTGTGAACGAAGTGGCGGCGTCCTTTTTCTCCATCAATTGCCTCCCTTCAGGATCCTCCATGAGCCTCTTGAAGGACTTGACCAGGGGTTCGGTCTCAATGCAAAACAGCAAAAACGTTTCCTGCTCAAAAAATCTTCCTCCAAGCAATTCATTCGGGTGCTTCATGGAAAGGCTCTTAATGTCGAACTGCAGCATCGCGTTCAGAACCTTCTTTGTGGCGACGATCTTTTCTTCTTTTTGTTTCTTGGTAAGTTCCTTCGGGTCATCTGTGTAACGGATGTGCTTATAGAACTGCAGATAATCCGTCTTCTCCTTCTGATCCCGCTCCATATAGGCCACAAAACTCACCAAAGTCTTGCTCTGCCTTTCGTCTCCATTCCATTTGTAGTCCAATCCCTCTCTGTTCTGTCTTTCATATACCATGTATTTATAATGCTGTTCAGATTCCTCGCAAGCACCGTTCCAGGCGCTGTAGATCTCATACTTTCGTTTCTCAAAATAGTCATCGGCAGTCTGCATGTATTTCTCCGGGAATTCCTCCCGGCAGAGCTTCATGATCTGATCCTCGACGGGCTTCATCTGCTCATTGATCCGGTTGGTCTCGCACATCAGGAGGAAACGCTTGTACCCGTTCTCACTGCCATAGAGTCCTTTCATGACAGCCAGTTCCTTTAAGAGTTTTTCATATTTGGTAAAGAGCTCTCCGGCCTTTTTGGCATTGTCCTTCTTTTTGAACTGGATCTTCTGTCCCTCCAGGACCTTCGCCATGCCGTTATAGCCGTAGGTACAATACTGTTTTCCGTTGACGGTCACGGTGGGGAACTGGATCTCCTCCTTTTTCTGCCCCTCTTTTAGCGGCCGGCTGTTCTGATAATCCGCAAGCTCTCTCTTCAGCGCCTTCTTTGCCGCTTTCTCGTCCTTATAAGCGCCCTGGTCCGGCAGGATCTTGTAGCCCTTCTTTACGATTGTCTCCATGACCCTCTGGATATGGTTCACATAGTAGCCGCACCGGTTCACGGCTTCTGTTTTCTTCGTGTCCCAGATGTGAGCGTCGTACAGTTCTTTCAGTTTCTTTGCAACTTTAGCCTCCGCCTGGTCTTTGAATTTCGGGTTCGAGAAGTCAACGCTGCAGTTCAGCATGTTTTCAATCGCATGCACCGCTCCGCTCATCTGCAGGTATTCGCGCTTCATCTCGGAGACCTCTTCCGCCAGTGTTTTCAGTTCCTCTAAATCTCCTGCTTTGATCCGCTGTGTTTCCTCACCGGTGCCTATCGTTCCCTTCTCCAGGATCTGGGCCAGTATCTTTTCAAAGCCTTCGATATGCTCCGGTCCCATACCGCCGATCATATTGCCGCCGGCGAACGCCAGGGAGACCTCTTTCAGGAACTCCGATTTAGAGTAATTCTCATATTTTCTCTCCTGCTTCTCCACTTCCCGGGCATAAGCCTTCGACACGACAAGCTGGGGTCTGTCCTTGAAATCGGACTCATAATTAGCCAGCCTCTTCAGCTCAAAATCCCGGATTTTTTTTGCATCTTTCTCTGCGAAGTCTTCCTGCGCAGCCTCAAGTTTCTCCTGATAAACCTGAGCAAGGTCAGCGTTTTTTCCGACCTTGGAATCCTGTAGTGCGGCGTAATGATTCAGAAATTTGACCAGTTCATCCTTTTCGGCCTCTGTCATTTTGTTACCGACGGCCTGATCCACTTTATCGGTGTCCACATCGCCGTTTCTATTGATGAATCTCCTGATATCATCTCTGGTAAGAAGTGCATAGTACGGGGAAGCGATCAGTTCCCTTCGTCTCTCATACTCATCCTTTAAGGTCTGGCAGAAATCGATGGCGGCTCTTTCCTCAATCAGCGATACCGGCTCGATCTCATTGTTGTCCACCATCTGTTCCATTTTCGTCAGGAAAGCAGCTGCGGAGGCACCCTTACACAGAAGGTCATACTTTTCCGCAAAGTCCCTGACAAAATCGTCGTCATTCTTGTACGCAAAGTTTTCAGGCTTTGCAAAGGACTTGACGTTGTTCAGGATCTCCCGCATACAACTCTCACGAAAATTGATCCTGTCAGATGCCAGATACTTCATGTTATCCTGAGTCTTTTTCTTTCCGCTTGCCAGTTCAATCTCCATCACGCCCCAGTCGCGTAAGGCATCTCTGTATTGATATGGGTATTCTTCTTCGATGATTTTTGCCTGATCCTCGGTGACAGAGGCTTCAATATACTGCCGTTTTTCTTTGAAGATTTGATCGAGGTGGTTTTCTTGATTATAGAGTTTCCTCTGGCGTTTGGTCTGTTTGACAGCATGGTCGTAACGTTTTTGCATATCGTCCATGATGCCCCAATACTTTTTCGGGCGCAGGAAGCCGACTGCTTTTTTGATATTTTTCTCTATGGTATTAACGGGTATTTTTTCCTTGGCATACCGATCTTTGTAGAACGTGCCCAGCGCATCCTGTTTCCATTCCTCTCTGTTCTTTTCCTCCTGACCGAACTTCAGGAGATCTTCGACCGTCTCTTTATCGGCATGCTTGTATGTATCCAACGTTTTATCTGCTTCGATGGTGTACTTTATCTCCCAGCTTTTTTTGTTTGTCTGAATGTCTGCCATGAGAATACCCTCCCTATTCGTGAAATAAAAACCCTTGGCAGTATTATAACATGTCAAGGGTTCCTGTGTCGTGTCATTTTTGTGCCTTTTTCTGCTGTCCTGCGGACGCGCGGAGGCGGTTTTGAGGGGGACAGAGGACGGTTCTGCGTCTCCTTATGCTACAACAGCCTGCACTGCCTCCAATACCTTCTCTTCGTCATAATCAGGCGCGAACTTTTCCGCGGTTTGGCAGATCACTTGAATACGAATCTCGTCCTCTTCCAGCTCGTCTGCAATCTGAGGGATGCTCTTTCCTTTTCGGAGTTTTTTGCAAACCTGGCTTACCAAAAGGTCTGTCTTGCCTTCCTCTCGTCCTTCCTCTCGTCCTTCTTCTTTTCCTTCATCATATTTTTCTCTGTACTTTTCTTCCAGCGTCATATAATCCAACCTCCACTTCTCGTTTGCTTTGGATTTTTCCACTTCTTCTCGAAGACGATCCGACAGTACTCCTGAGCTTGTACCACCTGCGATGTAATCCAAAAAGTCTTTCATCTTCTCCGAACAATCATCCATTGTCCCGGCCGCACATAAGAAGATCTTATGAGAGCCATCTTCCAGTTTGATCCCGGCATCTTCCAGACAAATGTTTTCGAAGGAATACTTATGCCGCCCTTTCCCAAATTCATCAAATGTGCATATGAAAATGATATAGGACTCTCGTAATAACTTGTAGGTATCCCCTCTGGTCAGAATGTTAAGGTCGATCATCCCTTGATAGTATCTTGTCCGCTTGGGGAGATCCTTTTTCTTTGCCGCCTGCATTTCGATATCGTAGATGACGTTTTCATCGTCCTCAAAATACACATCGAAACGCACGCCTTTGCCATTTCTTGTCAATCGGATGGGTTTTTGATCTTCGCTGCAGACCAACGTTTTGATCTGTCTTCCCGTGATCATCTCTGCCATCTCGATGCACAGATCTTCGTTTTCCATCATGATCTTACAGAACAAAAAGTCGTCTGTAAAATCAAGTTCATCATAGGATTTCTCTTTCATCCTACTCCTCCTTTGATTATAAAATGCCTACAATATGGTTACAAGTGATTTCGTGGAAAAGTCGGACGAAATGTCCAGATGGGTTTTCCAGAAATGTGGGTTTACTATAGCACGGATCATATGCCCTGTAAAGGGACCAAAAAAAGACAGAGGACGGTTCTGCGTCTCCCGAAATATGTTTTCCTCCGAAGGCGACAAGAACCGTCCTCTGTCTCCTTTTTTCGCTCTTACAGTTCCCGCATATACAGGCGGGAAACACCCTCTTCTTTGATCTCTCCGGCAACGGCCCGTTCGATCAGCACCCGCGAACCCGGGCGGTCGATACAGGTCACGACGCGCATGTCCGGCGCGCTCTTTTTCATCCGGAGGCCGGCAGCGCAGATCAAAAACCGGATCGCAAACAGCGGCTTTTGGGTGGCGAGTCCGAGATACTTCAAAAGATACGTCTTCTCCTGTTTGAGGAACAGCATACAGCCTGCGGGAGTCTCGCCCTCGTAAAACACGACCGAAAGCTGCCGGTCATATTCATGCATCCGCGGCAGCGCATTTCCCTTCTCTTCCATCCGCTCCCGCAAAATGGCCAGGTCTTCCTCGCTCACTCTGCTTAAAGGTTCCACCCTGCCGGCGCCGGCCTTGCTCTTTTCATCGAGCAGGCGTTTTTCTTTTTGCAGATAGGCATCCGAAAGATCCGATGCGGCGTAAGACAGGATCTGCATCTCCTCATTGCCCGCAGCAAACCCGAGGCTCTCAAAAAAACCCGGCAGTTTGACGTCTTTTGGCTTCACCATGCATTCCAGCATGACAAAAGCCCCCCCTACTTCCGCCGCCCGTGTAAACAGGTGCTGTGCCATCGCCGTGCCCGCGCCCTTTCTGCGGTAGCGTGCCGCGACATAGAGGAAGCGGATCATGATCGTCGGTTCCTCTGCCTCCCGCAAAAGATCCGCCGCCAAAACCCCGACTGCCTTGTCATCCATGATGGCGCCGAGGAGAATCTCGGACTGCTCACATTCCGCCGGAAGGAAGTCTTTAAAAAAACGAATATTTTCCTGATCGATCCATGTAATCTGTGTCATTATTTGTTCCCATCAACCTTTTTTTCGTCTTTGAATGTGACGAAACCGCCATAAAGTTCAGCCACGTCATTTAGCTCCCACCAGGAAATGCCATGGAATGCGACCTTTTGATCCCCGGTCAGGGATCTGAGGCTTTTGTAATTTACAACAGCGTCTCTATCCTGATCTCTGCGTTTCTCTACATTCCCTTGCGTATCTTTCCGGTACTGCATATGACGAAAATTGCCGGTATCCCGGATCAGAATAAACCATCTTCCGTTATGAAGCTTGGCGTCCAGGATCGACATTTCGTGCGAGCCCCAAAATGATCCCATCAACCTCTTACCCTTTCGCACTTCCTTCAAGATATCATGGAGCACACTCATCGCAGCGCCTGTGTATCTTCCCTCCGGATTGTAACCGGTCACGCCCTTGAGCGAGGTGCGCAGCGCACGCTCCTCTTGCTCATCGAGTACAGCGCCTGCACGTTGTTGATAATATACTTTCTTTTTCTTGATGATATTTTCAAGATCCTTCGCATTCACGTTATCCTTCTGCAGCGCAGTCTTCAGCGCATTGATCGTTTCTTCAAGCGATCCCACACCCGATAATTCCGCAAATTGAACTGCTTTGTCCGGTTCCAGAATGTTTGTCTCAATTTTGTTCGCAAGTATCTCTGCACGGATCTTATATTGCTTTACCATCACCTTCTGCAGGTTTTCCGCTTCTTTCTGCGTGATCTTACCGGCTTGTATGGCCTTCACCACCTCAGGAAGGAGTTCGCTTTGGATCTTTTGGTCCTGTGCCGTTGCGGTCTCCTGGAGGATCCTGCAAAGTTCCCTATTCAACCATTTTGGATCGCTCTCATCCCGCTCCTTGGTACTGAGGGCGGCGATCTTTTCATAGAGTGCCGCATGCAGATGCAACGGGACCGACGCAAACATTGCGCGCATCCGATGTTCTTTGTACACCTCGTTCTCCAGCAGTTCGCGATCCGTTCTCTTGTACAAATCATGCTGTTTATGCTTGTATATCTTCATTTGCCTGCCGGTCAAATGAAACATAATATCTTCCCCGCGTCCTGCTGTAAGTTCATTGAGCATCCCATCCAATTCTCCCTTTTCATCAACCTTCGAGACGTGTGAATTGAAACCTGCAGCTGCATAGGCCTTTTCCAGAAGCTGCACCCACATACAGTCCCTATTGGAATACTCTCCCGTCTCATAGTGTTTCCGCACTTTGACATAGACAGGGCGGATCTCCGTATCCTTTACGTTTTCGTTTATACATGCATCGTCTATCCGCCCGTAATAATCCTCTTGTCCATCCTGCCCCTTGATCACCCCGTAGCGGGCATAAAAGCGCACCAACACGTCCCCGTTCCCGAGATCATAAAACATATCCCGGATCGCCTGCGGATCGGACATGGTAAGGGTCTGCGTTGCGCACATCATGTAGCAGTTTCCAATGAGTCCCTGTCTGATATCATTCATATGCGGCTCATGCGTAAACAGCGGCATATCCTTCATATTGCTTTCGGCAGAATCTCCATACAGCGTCTTCGTCGTGTAGACGGCTTTCAGATCCTTGACCGCTTCCATCTCCTCCTTGGTCATCTTGCTCAAAAGATTGCCGTTGGTAGTGATCTGGAGTCCTTGATAGGTTTTAAGAAGAAGTTGCACCAGTTCGCTGTACCGGTCCACGATCTCGGGTTCTCCTATGAGCTGTTCTACACATTTTTTGAACTTATCCAAAAAAGCATACTCCATCTCGGTCGTATCGTAGTTCACGATCCCGCGCACTCTCGTATAGTAGCCGAGGGCTTCCACCGCTGTCTGCAGCTCTGCCGGATAGTCTGCATTTGGCATCATTTGGCCTACGATCTGCCTGTATTCTTCGGCAAGCTTCAATTTCATGGAATCCGGGAAGTATTGATCCAGTTCCACCACGGGTGCATAATTGCCGCTGCCATATTGAAGGACATGGCGTGTTCCTTTCTCTCCCAGATCTTGATACTCCGGAGGGAACTTTTGGAACATCTGCTTGGCCGCCTCATAATTTTGTGCGCCGTGTGAAGCCGTCCGTTTCTCACCAAGTAACCATCTTGGAAGTCTGACTGTCCAGTTGGTGTTTTCCCGAACAAACTCTTGATCCACCACTCTCGCGCTATAGGCCGTCTTACTCCACTCCTCCTGGAAAAGATAATGCCGTGCTTCGGCTTTCAGATCCTCCGTATCATACTTCATTCGCTGGGCTTTGCTTTTCAGCTGCAGCTGTTCCTCCCGCAGAGTGTTAAGATTTCTCTCGTTAAGCTGATCCAGATGATCGATCCGTTTGGTGCTCTCTATAATCTTATTCAATTCCTCGCGCTGTTCCTCCGTCAGCTCCCGGCTCTCCAGCGCAGCCTCCGCATCCCGATGGCGCTTATCTTCCCAGATCACCGTTGCCAGTTTTGACATTGTTTCCAGGACGTCACGATCCTGTGTCCCAAGAATGTTATTCGACAGTTTATATAGCGTGGCGATCTCCGCCGCATGCGTATAAATGGCGTAATCCGAAAACTCTGCTTCCGTCATCACTGCGATGAGATCCATGTAGCGCTGCTCTACTGCTTCTTTCGACTTTTCCTGGTCGGTTGCTTTCGCTGCCGCGTCTTCCCCCGCCTCCTGCGGGGAAAGTTCTTTCTGAAGGAGCAGGGTGCCGCCGGTGCGCAGTTCTTCCACCTTTCTCATACTGATCCCGTATGCTTCTTTCGCCCGCAGATATTCCTCCCGAATCCTTCTCCGGTCCGCCTGTCCTTTGACTGCAAAAGTCAGTTCTCCCTTTTCGTTCGCATTCAAAGACGCAAACAGTGTATTTTTGATCTTGCGGAGCGTATCGCCCGCCTTCTGCAGTTCCTCCATGATCGCGATCTCTCTGGCATTATGCTCGAGATGATAGTGCTGGGGGCTCTGCAGCTTCTCTTTGGAAATGAGGTCGATCTCATCCAACTGGTTCAAGATCTGCGGGAGAAGATCAGTGGCATTCTCCACATCCTCCTGAAGCGTCAGCGCTTTCATCGACTCCCTTGCCCGGATCAGCGTGTCGGAAGAAAGACGGTCTTTCTCCTCCTCCTGTACGCCGAATCTGTCCTGCAGATAAAGGAAACGTCCGAGTCCTTCCTTTTCGATCGCCTTTTTGCGGTCTGACAGAAACCGCTGGAATTCCAGCTGTTTCTCGGAAACGCCGTTCAGTTGCATGCCGTCAACGACTTTCTTCAGTTCCTGGTCATACGCCGCAGAAGCAGTCGCCACGGGCGCAGTGTTCTGCTGCAGCGCAGCCAGGCTTCCCTTTGCTTCCTTCAGTAGTTTTGCCAGAAGCTTCTGATCCTCGGTGTCGGTCTCTCTGGATTTCTTCCCGAGTTCTTTGTTCTCATGGGTGCGATAGTATTCGTTGGTGATCACGCGCCGCATGATCCTGTAGTAATTCACGATCCCCGTCACTTCACCCAGGCGCTTCTCAAACGCCTTGACCGTCTCTTGCGGGAGTGCATCATAATCCGTCTTATATTCTGCGATGAGGTTTCGGATCGCATCATACTGATCCGTCAGCTTTTCCAGAAACGTGGCATTCCCTGCGAGCTTGGTGTCCGTGGAAATGTTCTTCTGGCCCGGATCCATGGCCATAAACTGTTGGATCACAGCTTTGAGTGTCTCTGTTCCATTCTTGTCAAAGAGCGCTTTATCCCGCGCTGCATTTCCCGTAAAGAAGGCTGCTTTCTTCCGAACCTCCTTGATGTCGAGATGGTGGGTCTGCGATAGCTTTTTGGCATACTTTTCCGTGTCCGCAAGGCGTTTTTTTCTGGCACCTTCTATTTTGAGCGCGTTATCTTTTTTCCGGTAGAGCTCTGTCCCGAGAAGCGCCGCCTTCTCATTGCGCTTTTCTGCGGTCAGCTGCTCCTTATAGAATTCCCCGCCCTCTTTGTCCTGTACTGTCTGCGCCGGAATGATGACCCGGGTCCTTGCCTTGATCCCGGACAGATAGTCGAGCGTCGCCTGTTTCTGCTCCGAAGCGGTCATCTGCGCGTTTTGCTGCGCGTTCTGTCCTACCGTGTGATGTTCGCGATACTTCTCCTCGGAAACTTTCTGTACTTCTTTTTTCTGTTCGTCAAAAATGAGATATTCCGTGTTGTCCATATGTTTTCCTCCAAAGGCGACAAGGGACGGTTCTGTCTCACAGAATCGTCCCTGTCCTCTCACAACTCCTTATAAAACTCTTGAAAATGCAAAGCAGAGCCACGGCTCTCGAGCAGTTTGTCGGCGAGCGCGTAGTCATGCTTGTTCTCAAAGCAGAATCGCAGCTCATGCTCCGGCGGGAGGTCATCCGCTGCCGTCTTTAACACCGCGCGAAGCAAAGACTGCAGGATCTGATCGTGCGTCGTCTGATCCTTTGCGTGGATCGAAAGTCCTGTCAGCACAAGCTTATCCACAGCATCATTCATGCAGATCATCCCGCCATTCTCTTCGTCGATCGCATAGAGGAAGCTGCACGCCGGCGTGTAATTTGCAAACCGGATCACGTCGCTCTGATCGATCAAAAGATCCCACACTGCAAACTGCCGGTCGGACAGCGGCGTCATCATCGATGTCAGATCCGGGATCGCATCCTCTTCCTGCTGCGCGGCGACCGCCGAAAGCGATTGCGCCTCTTTTCCCTTACAGGTCAGGTAATCGCCCATCACGACCTTCACCTCATAGCCGCCCAACTCGAGCGTGTGATAAGAGGCATCCAGCTCCTCATAACTTCCGATATTTTTGCAGTACAGGGTTTGGATGCCTTTCTTTTTCAGGTCCTTTTCACAAGTCGAGAAAAACCGTCCGACCAGTTTTTCCTGCTCCTCATGCAGATCCGTGTAAAGGTATCCCAGCACACCCTCTGTCGGCTGCAGCGCAGATGCGAAAAAGATCGCAGCGAGCACTCTCTTTCCGCTTTCCTCCGTCACTTCATAACCGATCAGTTCTTTTTCTGTTTGGATTTCCGGAAGGAGCGATCGCATCTCTTCTTCCGTCAGTTTTTGCATGTTTTCTTTCATCTCTACTCCGTGAACGCCCAATAGTAACCCCCCTGAGAAGGTACCTGATAATTTACCAAGGTACAGATATATTTCCGGTAATTCCAGCGATTGAACACACCGTCCTCGACCGCATCATCAAAATACAGATCCAACTCCCCCGGATCACCGCACGGGATGTCTTCCATGGGCGCGGCCGGGTATTCCGTGATCCCGAAACGATCCAACGCCTCCCGGATGGAAAGGGACTCTGCTTTGCGGTTTGCAGTGTCATATAGAAACACTCTTGTCGGCTCCGACGCTCCATAAAAGTATACCATGTAAAGGACGTAAAGCGTATCCTCTGCTTCCCGGAGCATCGGCCAGGAAAGCTCCGGTTCCATGCCCTCGGTCTGATACTCCGGCAGATACGCCATCGCTTCTGCCGCTGCCTGTAAATCAATCATGCCTTTGTTCCTCCTTTATCGCCCTAACCCTGATATTTTTCCACCACAAGGCCGGTGTGGCCGACGATCTTATTTGCGATGTTGCCCATCATGGCCAGCTTCATCCGCTCCACCGGAATGAAATCATAAGATCCCATCATATCGCCATCCGCATCCTGGTTGCCGTTCTTCTGATTCACGCCGGTATCCTTGACCATAAATCCGGTTAATTGTCTTATCCCGTTCACCCATTGATAGCAGGCCGCGCAGACGTTGATGGTATGATCCGTCCTCATAGTCTCGCCCAGATTCAGCTTTTGCTTTTGTTTCGCAAAATCTCCTTCGCCGTACAGCAGCACGCCTTCATTCACCGTGATCATCAGGGTGTTTCCTTTATCAAGCTCCTGTGACATGATATCCACTGCCTGATCCGCGGTGGTTCCTGCTTTGTCGGTCTGTAACGCATGGCTCTTGAGATTGTTGGCCGTCATGATGGCCGCCAGATGCTTGACGAAGGTGCCGCCGCCGTCCATGGTGGCATAATCCTTTGACAGCACGATCTTGCCGTCCTTCACGATGGGCTCGCCGCAGGCGTCTCTTTCAGGCGCATAGACGGTCTCCATCAACCCCATCTGGAAACCCAGCTCCACGTTGCTGTTTTCGTTTGAGATATCGAAGCCGTTCAGCATCTGATTGATGGCGTAAGAGCTGCTGGCGTAGTTACAGGTCCCGAGGAATCCCTTGTCGTTGTTTCGTCCCTGCCACTTGATGGATCTGTTGTGGGTCAGGGGGCTGGGATAAACCCAGAAGGGTCCGGAGATGGCGCCTGTCTGCTTATCCGTAAACTGCATCTCCGCGCCGAATCTCTGATCCACCTGAAGCACCGTGCCGGTGCTGCCGTTAAAGTCAAAGGTGGACTGCGTATCCGCCGGGTTGGAAGTCATCTTCGGCGGATTCCTGGTGTCCAGCATCTGTTTTCTCACACGCTGGGAATTCAGCAGGATGTTGGCAAAGATCTTGTCTTTCTTCTTCAGCGCCTCAAACTCCGCCTTTGTCAGATCCTCCAGCTGCAGCACGCCGAAAAAGGTCTCATTGTACTTCATGAGTCTTTCGGTATACTGCGACAGGCTCTGGTTATGGGTAGCAGGATCATCCATCTGCAGATTCTTGGACAACTCCAGCATCTTCTGATAAGCATTCTCCTTGAACTGATCCCTGCGGGTGCCGGACTTCCCGAAGGTGGGTTTGTACTCCCGGATCTTCTTCACCTGGGTCTCCAGTCTCTTCTGCTTTTCCGCGCCTTGCTGAGTCTTCTTGTACTTGGCGGACATCCAGAGTCCGGAGATCTCCTTCTTGAAGGACTCCATGGTCTTTTTGATGCTCCAGGCAGCCTCTACGATCACCGAATCCCGTTCAAAGGACTCCTCTCTCTGTGAGACCGCGATCATGTAATTCTTCATCCGATCCTGCTCAGCCAGCGCCGCATCGATCTCCGCCTTTTCCTGGTCGTTAAAAGCGCCTTTATGATTCTTGATCCGGTTCTTTAAGTCTCTCAGCCTGTCAGAGCTGACGCGCGCCACCTTCTGCATCTCGTGCAGCGTCACATAGCGGGCGATATCCGCCTGAGTCCAGCCGTTCTCCTTTGCTTCCTTATTGAGCTGCTTATCAGTTGCGGCGATCTGAATGAACTTATTCTGGTAAAACTGATCCTTCGCATTCTGTTCCAGCTCATCCATTCTGAGGGACTGTCCGCTCTGGAATCGATCGGACATTTCCAGCGGCGGGCAGGTCTTGATCTTGTTAAATTTCTCCTTGATGGCCTTGCGCTGGATGGTGGCTGTGGGAAGGCCCTCTGCCTTACGGTCGAGAGCCGGTCTGGACTTGGTGATCTGTTTATACTGGATGGCGATGTTCTTATCCAGCAGCGTCTCCCGCTTCTGGGACACCTCTTCATAGGCCTCACGCAGCTGCTTTTTCAGCTGGTTTAACGTCGCGAGAAAATATTTGTCCTGGGGTCCGCTGGTCTGGAACGTATCGAGATAGCCCAGCAGACCTCCGGTTTCAAGCATCTGCTGCAGGGACTCGGTCTTGAGCGTGTTGTACCATTCCATGGTACCGTTTCTATCCATCACCTTCTTGAGGTTTTCCATCAGCTGAAAACAGTTTTGGAGTCCCCGCTGCGCTGCCTGGTTGATCTTCACCATATCCACAAAGCGCTGTTTTTCCTGATCCGTCCAGTTCGCCGATACCGCCTGGACATTTGCATTCAACCCGCAGGCCCACGCAAAATCACGGTCCAACTTCGCCTTCTGCTTTGCTTTTCCTTTCAGTTTGCGAAGCGCCTGATCTTCCGCGGCCAAGCGGTTCATGACCTCCTGCTGCTCCGCTGATGCCGGCGGGAGCAACATATATGCAAAGTCTGTCGCCATGGAATTCTGGTTGTTTCTCATGGCATTGTCGACGGTGGTATAGGCGAGATCCACCTGGTTGCTGCCCACGGTTTCCGCCCGCTCCATCTCGGTCAGACCACCCAGATTGGCAGTGATGTCATTCAGCGCCGCCTCGATCTTTTTGATCTTGCGCTTCACGCCCAGCTTGGAAAGGAAGAAACTGTGGCCCTGCTTATAATTGCGGCAGACAGCCTTCAGCATATTGGCAGACACATTGACGGAATCGTTCTCATCCCACCCCTTTTCATTGGAGGCCTTCTTCAGAAATTCATTCAGGGTCTGGACCAGGGAGTTGTACAGCGGATCGCTGGATTTATCGGCTTCCAGTTCCAGTGCGAGAGCCACGAGCTGCTTCATCTGTGCGGAAACCTTATTCCCGGCCTGATCGTCCGGATTGTTCGCTCCTTTCTCGACCATCTTCGCCTTGATATATTTCCACTCTTTTTTCTCACGCTCCAGATCCCGCTGCTGCCCCTGCTGATTGACATTCTGGACGCGGTTCTGGAAAACGTTGGTATGGATGTTGTTGATCTCGCCCGCCGGCACCGGCCCGACGATCGGGATGGGCCCCACGATCGGCATGGGGTTCGGGTTCATATTGCCGTTTTGGTTGATATTGATGTTGACGTTTTGATTGACGTTCCCTTCAACATTGATATTCTCTTCGACATTCTGATAGCCCATAGCCTGATTCGGCAGAACCCCGGTATTCCCGCGCAGATTCGTGCGCGGTGCATAACCAGGCGGCATCGGCCTAAGCGGAAGCGGCCCCCCGAATCGCTGCCCGGGCATATACCCATACACCGGATTCAGCGGTGCAGACACCGGCACGCCTTGATTCATCGTGTTCTGCTGGTTTTGGTAGCTTGTATCGATCTGGTAGCCCGGATCCATCCTTCTATGTTGATAATCAGCCATAAGATCCTCCTTCCTTGCCGTCCGGATTGTCGTCTTGCACCCATTCTATCAAATTTTTTTTAAACTGGAAATAAGAGATGTGTGTCAGTTTTGTGTCATTTGTACGATTATGCCACATATTTTTTTTGCCCTTTACAGGGCATGTGATCCGTGCTATAGTAAATCCACATTTCTGGAAAACCCATCTGGACATTTCGTCCGACTTTTCCACGAAATCTCTTGTAACAATGTTGTACGCATTTTATAATCAAAGGAGGAGTAGGTTTGGATTACATCGCAGGTGGCACGAGATCGGGAGTACTTTCCGATCGTCTTCGGGAGGAAGTGGAAAAGTCCAAAACGAAGGAGAAATGGAGGCTGGACTATATGACACTACAAGAGAAGTACAGAGAAAAATATGATGAGGGTCGAGAAGAAGGAAGAGAAGAAGGAAGAAAAGAAGGCAAGACAGATCTTCTTATAAGCTTAGTCTGCAAAAAACTCCGAAAAGGAAAGAGCATTCCACAGATTGCGGATGAACTGGAAGCGGACGAGATCCGCATTCAAGCGATCTGCCAAGAAGCGGAAAAGTTTGCACCTGATTATGACGAAGAGAAGGTGTTGAAAGCAGTGCAGGCTGCTGTAGTGTAGAAAGAGCACTAATTACCAGGTGAAAAAGGGGCTGTCGCAATAGAAACTTAGACAGCACTTTCCAATCGGAGAAAATCCGGCCTTGATGGCCGGATTTTTCCATTTATAACGTGATTCCTTG